>NZ_JARXYZ010000018.1 GCF_029894125.1 Kitasatospora sp. MAA19 | reverse complement strand
ACGCCCCGTCCGACGTTTCAAACTCTAGCCGATCCCCGCTCCGAAAAGCGAATCCGACCGCAACCCAATAAAACGAGCACGCCGAATAAGAACCGGGACGCGACAAGACGCGACCCAGCCCGAACCGGGAAGTGGTGTTTCGAAGGATTGGCCACCCCGGGACCGTCCGCGCAAACGCGTGTCCGGTGCTCCCTGCCAGGCGACTGGGAGACAGTACCCCTACTCCGCGCCCGAAACAAATGCCCAGCCCAGGACCGTGCAGGTGCACCCCTGCCCGGCTCGCCACACAGTCGGCCGCCCCGGGTACGGCAAGGGTGTGCCCGGGGCGGTGGAGACCCGCGCATCAGTGGAGGTGCCGACTCCTGACACCTGTGCCAGGTATGCGGACCCGGTCGAGCGGGACCTGATCCCCGCCGTCGGCCGCCCCGGCCGGCGGCGGACGTCAAAGTCCGAGGAGGATCTGTTCGGCCCAGATGATCTTGCCGGTGGGGGTGTAGCGGGTGCCCCAGCGCTCGGCGAGCTGGGCGACGAGGAACAGGCCGCGGCCGCCCTCGTCCTCGTCGGCCGCGTAGCGCAGGTGGGGTGAGGTGCTGCTGGTGTCGGAGACCTCGCAGATCAGGGTGCGGTCGTGGATCAGCCGCACTCGGATGGGTTCGCCGCCGTAGCGGATGGCGTTGGTGATGAGCTCGCTGAGGATCAGCTCGGTGGTGAACATCGCCTCCTCCAACCCCCACTGCATCAGCTGACGGGTGGTGGCCTCCCGGGCCCCGGCCACGGCCGAAGGGTCGGCGGGCACCTCCCATTCGTTGATCCGTCCGGGTTCCAGGATGCGGGTGCGGGCGATGAGGAGTGCGATGTCGTCGCTCTGGCGGGTGGGCAGCAGCGCACCGAGGACCGCTTCGCAGGTCTCCTGGGGCGTTCGGGCGGGGACCGCGAGTGTGGTGCCGAGGATGTCCAACCCGGCACCGATGTCGCGGGTGCGGTCCTCGAGCAGACCGTCGGTGTAGAGCACCAGGCTGCTGCCTTCCGGCAGGTGGAGCTCCGTGGCTTCGAAGGGCAGTCCGCCCAGGCCGAGCGGCGGGCCGGCGGGAAGGTCCGGGAACTCCGTGGTGCCGTCGGGGAGGACCACGACGGGCAGCGGGTGCCCGGCACGGGCGACACTGCAGGTGCCTGCGGTGGGGTCGTAGACGGCGTACAGGCAGGTGGCGCCCGTGACCGTGGGCTCCCCCGCCGATGCGGCCGCCTCCTGATCGATCAGGGCGACCAGTTCGTCGAGGTGGCCGAGGAGCTCGTCCGGTGGCAGGTCGAGGGTCGAGAAGTTCTGCACGGCCGTGCGGAGACGGCCCATGGTGGCGGCGGCGTGCAGGCCGTGTCCGACGACGTCGCCGACCACGAGGGCCACGCGGGTACCGGACAGCGGGATGACGTCGAACCAGTCGCCGCCCACCCCGCCCTCCGCGGGCAGGTAGCGGTAGGCGATGTCCAGGGCGTTCTGCTCGGGCACGCCTCGCGGCAGCAGGCTGCGCTGCAGGGCGACGGCCAGGCCGTGCTCACGCGTGTAGCGACGCGCGTTGTCGATGCACACGGCGGCACGGGCTGCCAGCTCCCCCGCCAGCGACAGGTCGTCCTCCTCGAAGGGCTCGCTCCCCTGCCCACGCCAGAAGTCGGCGACCCCCATCGTGACACCCCGGGCACTGAGCGGAACGGCGATGAGCGAGTGGACCCCGAGGTTCAGAACCGCCCGAACACGCTCGGCGTCCTGGGAGCGCCAGGCGACGTCGGCCCGCAGGTCGGGCACGAGGACCGGAGTTCCGCTCACGAAACCCGTGGCCTGCGGGCTCGACGCGGCGAACGCGACCAGCTCGCCCGACCGGTACAGAGGGTGGTCGTCGTGGATACCGGTGAGGGCGACCCGGCGCAGCTCGACGGCTTCGCCGCCGACCGCCGCGGCCGGCTCGTCACCGCTCAGGACGGGCTCGGAGAGGTCGACCGTGACGTAGTCGGCGAACCGCGGAACGGCCACCTGCGCGAGCTCCTCGGCGGTGCGCCGGACGTCGAGGGTCGTGCCGACGGCAACGCTCGCGTCGTACAGCAGCCGCAGACGGCCGCGCGCGACCTCCGCCCGTCCCGCGAGGGCCTGCAGCTCGGTGGAGTCCCGCACGGTGGCCACGCTGCCGGGTGGCCCGCCCGCGCGGTCGGTCAGCCGGTTGTTCACGACCAGCAGCCGGTCCCCGACCCGGATCACCTCGTCGGTGGCGACGCGACCGGAGGCCAGCAGCTCGGCCATCCGGGGTTCGAGACCGAGGTCCGTGGCGGCGCGGCCGACCGCGCCGGGCGGCAGGTCGAGAAGCCGCCTCGCCTCGTCGTTGACGAGCATGATGTCGCCGGCGCCGTCGACGATGACCACGCCTTCGCGCACCGCGTGCAACACGGCCTCGTGGTGCTCGTACAGCTGGGTCATCTCGGCGGGCCCGAGACCGTGGGTCTGGCGCCGCAGCCGCCTGCTGACCAGGGCCGCGCCCGCCGTCGCCAGACCGAGCGCGACGAGACCTGCCCCGCCGACGAACGGCAGCTGCCGGCCGACCGCACTGCCCACATGGCTGACCGTCACCCCGGCCGCTACCAGGCCCACGACCGTGCCGTTCGCATCCGTCACCGGGACGATCGCCTGCACCGCCTCGCCGAGCACGCCGCCGGCACTCTCCAGGACGACGTGACCTGCCAGCGCCGGTCCGATGGTGCCGATGATCTTCCCCCCGATCTGTTCCGGGACGGGATTGGTGTAGCGGATGCCCTCCCGGTTCGTCACGACGATGAAGTCGACCTTGCCCTGTTTGCGGGCGGCTTCGGTCAGCGGCTGGAGCGTCGCGCTCGGATCGGGTCCCTGCAGCACGGCCACCAGGCCGGGACCGTGGGCGAAGGCCGCCGCCGCGGCGATCGAACGGTCGCGCGCCGCCTGGAGCCGGTCGCTCCGTGACTTGAGCAGCAGCGCGGTCACGGCGACCACCACGAGCAGCAGCACGACCAGCACCTGCAGCAGGAACACCTGCCCGGCCAGGCTGCGCGCGCTTTCCGACGACCGCCGACGGCGCGCTGACGGACCCTGCGGAGCAGAGTGCGTCCGTTGCCTCTCGCCGCGACCGCCCGAGCGACGCCATGACGGCCAGGAGGAGCGCAGGACTCGGACCATACCTATGTCTACCCCGAGCCCCGACACCGCCGGGGCGTACCACGCCGGGCGTTCCCCCACCGCCCGTAGGAGCCGGCCTGCCGAAACACCTGTCGGCGGATCCATCACGATGACGGCTCGTCGGTCCTCACCGTGATCGGTCCCGCCGAGGAGCGTGCCCTTGAGGATCGACGGGGCCGAGACCCGAGCACACCGCCCGAAGGCCCACCGGTCGAACACGCGCAGCTCCGGCTCGACCACCGCGCCGATGGCACCGGTCGACCGGTGGCCGGCCGCGTGCACCGGACTGCACGGCCAGGGCCAGGACCTAGAGGATCCGGGCCATGGCGGTGTTGAGCTCGGTGACGTAGGCGTGTTCGCCGGGCCCGGCGTTGTCGCGGTAGATCCGGGCCGCGTCGACGACCACCTCTTCGACGTCGGTGCCCAGGGCCTCGACCGCCTGGCTCACGAAGTCCGCCAGCGGCATCGCGCGATCGTCGTCCGGCTCGCCGACCAAGCCGGTGGCGACCCAGGGCGGCACGATCTCCTGGACGCGGACCGAGGTGTCCCGGAGCCGGAACCGCTGGGACAGGGCGTAGGAGTGGAGCGCGGCCTTGGTCGCGGAGTAGGCCGCGTACTGCGCCAGCGGGGTGAAGGCGAGGGTGGAGCTGTTGTAGACGACCGTGGCACGGGGCCGGCCCTTGAGGTGCTCGATGAAGGCTGAGGTGGTGCGGATGGCGCCGAGCAGGTTGGTCGTCAGTTGACTGGTCAGCACGGTCTCGTCGACCGGTCCGGCGGCGTCGTCGCGGAGCATGATCCCGGCGTTGTTGATGAGGACATCGAGGTCGGGGTGATCGGCCAGGACGCGCTCCGCGGCCCTGGCGATGCTCTCGGGGTCACCGACGTCGAGCTCGACCGTGCCCATGCCCGGGTGCGCCCGGGCGACCTCGTCGAGGAGGACCCGGCGGCGGCCGGCGATGATGACGGTGTTGCCGAGCCCGTGCAGGGCTTCGGCCAGCCCCCGGCCGATGCCGGAGCCACCGCCGGTGATGAGGATGGTGTTCCCGGTCAGCTGCATGACGTCTCCTCGGTCAGTCGGTCGGTCAGTCGGTCGGTCGGTTGGTCGGTCGGTCGGTCGGTCGGTCGGTCGGTCAGCGGACTCTCGTGGTGGGGCCGGGTTCTCAGGCCGCGGTGGGCTGGAGCGCCGGGTACTCGGTGTAGCCCGCCGGGGCGGCCGGGCGCGGGAGGCGGCGGAAGACCCTCACCGCCATGCCGCCCACTCCTTCACCGCGAACCGGTCGCCGACGCGCCGCACTTCGGCTGCCCCCGGTCCGGGCAGGTGCGCGGGGAGCAGCAGGGCGCCCCGGTCCGCGGCCTCCCCCAGCACCCGACGCCGGCTGTTCCGGGCGCGGGGCTCGTCCTCGTCGAAGCTGGGGCAGTCGTCCGGCTCCACGATCTGCAGTGGGCTGTGCAGCAGGTCCCCGGCGAACACCGCCCGGTCCGTGCCCGATCGCAGCCATACGACGCAGGAGCCGGGGGTGTGGCCGGGGGCGGGCTCGATGCGGAGCCGGGAGTCGACGTCGTAGTGGTCGCCCTCCCACAGCACGGTCTGTCCGGCCTGGTGCACGGGGGCGACGCTGTCCTCGAAGACGTTGGCCATCCGGGGCCCGGAGCGGGTCCGGTGTCCGTTGGCCGGGTTCCAGTAGTCGAAGTCGGCGCGCGGGATGACGTACCGGGCGTTGGGGAAGGTCGGTCGCCACGCTCCGTCGTCCGTCAGGCGGGTGTTCCAGCCGACGTGGTCGCCGTGGACATGGGTGCAGATCACCGTGTCCACGTCCTGCGGGCGGACGCCTGCCGCGGCCAGCTCTTCGAGGTAGTGGGTGCTCAGATGGTGGAAGGCCGGCATGGCCGGGCGTTCCCGGTCGTTGCCGATGCCGGTGTCGATCAGGATCGTCCGGCCCTCGCTGCTGATCACCCAGGTCTGGATCATGACGCGGACCTCGTCGGTGACCGGGTCCAGGAAGGTGGGGGCGAGCCAGCTCTCGTGCGCCCGCCAGTGCTCGACGGGCACGTCGGGGAAGACGTAGTCGCGGGCGCGGCCTCGGGCGGCCAGCTCGACCACGCGGGTGATCTCCACGTTCCCAAGCGTGATGGTGTCCATGTCCCCAGCCTGCGCGCCGGATGACGCGGCTGCTATCGGTCGCCTGGACGACAGCTCGGAGGGAGCGGGACGCGGCGCGACACGGCCGCGTGCCCCTCGGCGGCCGCGCGCTGCGGCGGGCCCCTCCCCCGTCCGCTCAGGCGCGGTCGCGCTGGTAGGCGGCGAGGAGGAAGAGCCAGATCTCGCTGACGGTCGGGAAGCAGGCGATCGCGTGCCGCAGGCGTTTGAGCGGGACCTCGCCGGCGACCGCGACGGTGGCGGAGTGCAGCAGCTCGCTGACTCCGGGGCCGACGAAGGTCGCCCCGAGCAGGACTTCCCGGTCCAGGTCGACCACCAGCCGGGCGTGGCCACGGTAGTCGTCGGCGTAGAGGTCGGCGCCCTGGGCGGTGTCGAAGTCGAGGTCGACGGTCGTGATGCGGTGGCCGGCCCGGGTCGCCTGCTCGGCGGTCAGGCCCACGGCGGCCGCCTCGGGGTCGGTGAAGAAGACCTGGGGCACGGCGTGCTGATCTGCGGTGGTGGCGTGGTCTCCCCACGGGCCGTCGTCCAGGGGAAGGCCGGCGGCGCGAGCGCCGATGGCGTCGCCTGCGGTCCGTGCCTGGTACTTGCCCTGATGGGTGAGCAGGGCACGGTGGTTGACGTCGCCGACGGCGTAGAGCCATGCGCCGTCGACCCCGTGGACCAGACACGTGGTGTCCACCTCCAGCCATGTGCCCGGGGAGAGGCCGACCGTGTCCAGGCCGATGTCGTCGGTGCTGGGGGTCCGGCCGGTGGCGAACATGACCTCGTCGGCCTGCAGGTCGCTGCCGTCGTCGAGGGTGAGGGTGACGGGCCCGGTGGGGTCCGGGCGGCGCACGGCGGTGACCCGGGTGCCGATCCGCACGTCCACGCCCGCCTCGCTGAGGCTGCCTGCGACGAGCTCGCCCGCGAAGGGTTCCATGCGGGGCACCAGGCGGTGGCGGACGAGCAGGGTGACCTGGGAGCCGAGGCCCTGCCAGAGGGTGGCCATCTCGATGGCGACTCCACCGCCTCCGACGATGGCGAGCCGGCCGGGGACCGTACTGGAGTCGGTGCCGTTCCGGTTCGTCCAGGGCCGGGCCTCCCGTGCGCCCGGGATGTCGGGCAGCAGCGGCAGGCTGCCGGTGGCGATGGCGACCGCGTGCCGGGCGGTGAGGGTCAGGCGCGCGCCGTCGTCCCTGGTGACCGTGACGCGGCGGGGGCCGTCGAGGCGGCCGTGACCACGGAAGAGGTCGGCGCCGATGGACTTCACCCATTCGGCCTGTCCGGTGTCGTCCCAGTCGCTGACGTAGTGGTTGCGGCGGGCGAAGACCCGGTCGGTGTCGAGCCGGCCGGTGACGGCCTGCCGGGCGCCGTCCACGCGGCGGGCGTCGGCGACCGCGATGACCGGCCGCAGCAGGGCCTTGCTGGGGACGCAGGCCCAGTAGGAGCATTCGCCGCCGACCAGTTCACGCTCCACGACGGCCACGGTGAGGCCGGCGGCGCGGGCACGATCGGCGACGTTCTGGCCGACCGGACCGGCGCCCAGCACGACCACGTCGTAGGCGCTGCTCTCCTGGTGCTCACGGGCTTCGTTCATCGCTTCCTCGCGTCTCCTTCGGGGCGGCCGGGCCGTTTCCCGGCTCATGTAACCGCTCGGTGCGGGCACGGCCGTCATGCCTTGGCCGTGGCAGGCACCAGGAGCGGTCATCCGTGCCCCTGGTGGCCGTATGGCACGCCGTGACCGGCCTCGGGAGCCTCCCGGTCCCCCAGCTGGCCGGCGGCGCGGCGCGTTGCGGTTGCCCCGGCCACGCCGAGCAGCGGCGTCATTCGGTGCACAGCTCGGGATGGCTCTCGGCGAACTCGCGAACGCCGCAGGCCGGTCGCCCGGTGATCAGCTCCACCTCCCGGGTCACGCGGTCGTATCGGTTCTCCGCGTGCAGGCGCGCCATCGTCGCCAGGTGATCGAAGACGTGGTCCGGCAGTCCCAGGGGCCTCAGGTCCTGCTCCAGCCACAGTTCATAGGGCGGGTCGTCGTAGCCGACCGGCCGGTGCAGGGCCGCGCTGAGCTCGGCCGCCATCGCCGTCAGGTCCTGGGAGACCGGTCCGGTCAGTTCGTGGACACGGCCGAGGTGCGGCGCGGGGTTCGCCAGGATCTCGGCGACCACTGCGGCGACGTCCCGAGCGGCGACCGGCGAGGTACGGCCGGTGCCGAACGGAAGCCTCAGGACCCCGTCCCGGGCGACCGAGGCGAAGGCGAGCCGGAACAGCGGATTCTCCATGAACACGGTCGGGCGCACCTGCACCACCGGCAGGCCCGACCAGTCCAGGGCCTGCTCCGTGAGCCAGTGCTGGCGCTGCTGCGTCGATTCGTCGGTGCTGGTCAGCCGCATCTGGGAGACGGTCATCTGGGACATGTTGACGAACGCCTCCAGGCCCTGGTGAGCACGCGCCGCCGCCGCCGTGACCAGGGCCGCCTCTAGGTACTGGGCCGACACGCCCATGCCGAAGTACAGGCGCCCGCAGCCATCCAGCGCGCGCACGACGTCCACGGGCCGGGTCAGGTCCCCGACCACCACCTCGGCACCCGTGGCACGCAGGGCCGCGGCGCGTTCGTCCTCACGCCGGACCAGGGCCCGTACCGGCAGCTCCCGGCTTCTGAGGTCCTGAACCACCGACCGGCCCACCGCCCCGACGCTGCCTGCGGCACCCGTGACAAGAATCAGCGGCGCGCCCATGACCCGCACCTCCGCTCACCGGGACGCGGCAAGCGGCCCGTCACCCCAGCCGTCCGTCCCGGCTCGACACCGTGGCCCGTCCGTCGCTGCCGTTCAACCCGGATTCGCTGATGTTGTCGCCACTGCCCCCGTTGTCGCCCCCGCCGTTGCCCTTACCGCCGTCGATCGGCGCGCCGTCCTCACCGCCGTTGCTGCCGTCGCCACCGTCCTCACCCCCGTTGCCGCCGGCGCCACCGTCCTCGCCCCCGTTGCCGCCGTCGCCGTCGTCCTCGCCCCCGTTGCCGCCGTCGCCGTCGTCCTCGCCCCCGTTGCCGCCGTCGCCGTCGTCCTCGCTGCCATAGCTGCCGGACCCGGCTCCGCCACGGGCAGCGGCGAGGGCGAGGGGGCCGCCGCCGTCTCCGCCGCCCCGCAGTTCCACGGTCGGGCTGGAGACCCCGGCCGGGACCGTGAACGTGCCGTTCGCGGTGAACTTCTGCACGCCGCCGGCGTGCGCCGCGGGCATGCCGGCCACCAGGCCTCCCGCCGTCACGATCCCGGCCACCAGTGCGGACAACGCCGTCCTTGACACCACTTCCCTGCCTCCTGGATTTCGCCCCTCCCCGAGCACCGGACCTAGGGACGGGGGACGGGCCCCAGCCCACCACCGGGCAGGCAAGGCTGCCACCGGGACGCAGGCGGAAACTCCGGCCGACTCGGGGCGGCGCACCCACCGGGGGTGAACACGATGGGCCATCCGCCGGACCGCGACAGACCCGGGGCGAGCCGCCCACACCCACGCCGTCATGCGGCGGTACGTCACCCCCGGCCCGGCCGACACCCGGCTGAGGACCTCGCCCGGGTGGCCGCAACCCGATGGCAGGTGGCGGAATGCCTCCTGGCCGCGAAGAACGAGTGCGGCCTGGACCACTACCAACGTCCGCCGCTACGAACGTCGCCAGGATCGCCGGAGCTGACGGTGAGCGCGGGAAGCGGCGGGCGCCCTCAGGACACGGGACCCGCTCAGAAGACGAAGTAGCTTGCGCCGAACGTCTTCGCGCTCCGGCCCGGTTCGACCTCCGCGGTCACGGGCCCCTGGCAGTTCGCCGCCGCATGCACCAGAACCATCGAATTCGTATGGTTCTGGACGGAGACCGGAGACGAGGTCGCATAGCAGCCCCGCGCCGGGTTCTCATGGGGAACCCCGTTCACCACCAACAGCCCCGTTGCCGCCTGAGCGGGAACAGCCAGCGCAATCACACCGGTGGCGGCCAGCATGCCGAGCGCAGCGATCCGACGGTGCATGATGACTCCTCATATCTGAGTTGAAGAAAGGAAGTTGGGAGCTCCAGACCATAACCATCCCCCGCATTCTCCCCGTTGGAGCGCAGCCCTGACCGACAGCCACGCCGACATCCAGAAGATCCAGGTCTGACCCGGCACCCCCCCGGAGCGGGCACGGCATCCGGTCCGACGGCGACAGCGCCGAGCCCGAGCGGGTGTGGCCGACCCGGCCGCGAAAGCGGGCGGCACCGGGAACAACCGTGAGGATGGCCTGAATATCATCCAGAGCGCCATTCGAGTGAAAACACCGCAGTGGATACCGGCGGTCAAGAATCTTGGATGGCCGCTGCCAGAATGCAGTCTCCGGTGAATAGCAGACAGGACGACGGACGCGGAATGGCGGGAGTGGAGACGTGTCGCTGATCAGCCCGAGGCGATGTCCGGACGAGCAGCCCGGGGAAAGGCCGAAGCCATTTCCGTGGACGCTGATGTACCACTCGGTGGCGGAGGAGAGACAGGACCCGTATCTGATCACGGTGAGCCCCGACCGGTTCAGACGTCAGCTTCGGTGGCTGGCGGCGCGAGGGCTGCGGGGGGTCTCCGTGGGCACGCTGATGCGCGCCCACTCGGCGGGCCGCGCGGAGGGTCTGGTGGGGTTGAGCTTCGACGACGGATATCGGGACTTCGCCGAGCAGGTGGTGCCGGCGCTGGCGGAGTACGGGTTCGGCGCGACGGTGTACGTGGTGGCGGGCAGGCTCGGCGGCCACAACGACTGGGACCGCGAGGGTCCGCGCAAGGCGCTGCTGACGGCCCGGCAGGTGCGTGAGGTCGCCGCGGCGGGGCTGGAGGTGGGCTCGCACGGCCTCACCCACCGCAGGCTCGCCGGGATGACCGGACGCGAGCTGGCGGCCCAGGTCGTGGACAGCCGGGCCGTCCTGGAGGATGCGAGCGGCGGCCCGGTGGAAGGCTTCTGCTACCCCTACGGTTCCCTCGACCGGGCCGCGATGGAGGCCGTCGCACAGGCCGGCTACGACCACGCCTGCGCGGTCGCGCCGGGCTCCGGCGGCGGGCCGCACGCACTACCGCGCTGCTACGTGGGCGACCGGGACGGGCCGTTGCGGCTCTCCGCGAAGCGGCTGCTGCATCACTGGAAGGGCTGACTCGCACCTTCCCGCGGCCACCTTCCGTGGCCGCGCGGCCTCCCGTCCGGCCTACTGCGCGACCGTGACGGCCGCGGGTTCGAGGCGCAGCCAGGATTCGTGCCAGAGCAGGGCGCACTGGCGGTCGCAGCCGGTGGCGAGCAGCGGCTCGCCGTTGCAGCGCAGTGCGTCGAGGATGAACCAGCGGCCTCCGGTGGGGCGCTGCCACCAGGCGAGTGAGCGGTGACGCAGTTCGGTGGCGCCGTGCCGGTGGCCGGCGTGGTGTTCCATGCCGGGTTGGAAGGGGACGCCGTGGAGTCGTCCGGCGCGGTCGAGGGTGGCCTGGATCTCCGGCAGGGTACGGACGGTCGCCCAGAGGGCGGCGGGCCGGGCGGCGGGGTCCGCTGCGGGGGCGGGTTCGAGCCACTCGTCGCGGAAGAGGAGGGCGCAGTCGAGTCCGCAGCCCTGGGTGCCGTCGGCTCCGTGGCAGGTGGCGCCGGCCAGGGCGACGGTGCCCGACAGGCGGCGGATGCGGTAGTGGTCGTCGACCATGCGGCGTACGACGCGTTCGACCTGGTGAACGCCGCCGCAGAAGGACCACTGACTGCCGGTGAACCACAGCCCCCGGTGCCGGTCGTCGGCGTCGAGCGTGGCACGGACCTGGTCCACGCTCTTGACGCGGACCCAGTCGCCCTCCGCATACCGGGACGGGCGGCCCGGGGCGGGGACGGCGCCGAGGTCCTCGCGGCGCTGTTCCCGGGCGATGCGGGCCTGACGCACCAGCCCCAGCGGCGGGAAGTCGCGCAGCGGCAGGCTCTTGTACTGGCATAGGTTCGGCGGAGGCGTGTCCGTCCGCGCGTCGGCGGGAGTGGTCAGGCAGTCCTCGGCGGTCACGGTGGGAATCCCGTCGCTCGGAAGTATTCGAACCAGGCTAATGGGGTTTTCCGGCCGGACTTGAAGAAATTCGACCGGACATGGCCGGCCCAATTCTTCATTAGAAACACAAAGGCTCCACCTGGACGATGTTCCACGGAATCCCGGGACATCCACCCTCTCCTTGTTCATGTTCGCGTAATATTCCGGATGTCACCTCTGGTGGAGTGGCCGAGTGGCGAGGCGACGGCCTGCAGAGCCGTTTACATGGGTTCGAATCCTTTCTCCACCTCCATGATCAGACGCGGATCTCCCCACCCCCGTCGCAGCGACGTCCCCGGCCCGGGGAACCCGGCGCAGGGTTCCCGTGACCAGCAGGGCAGATCTACCGCGCCGAGCGCATCATCAACTGATGCCCGCGCTGGGGGTGGTGGTCCGGGACTGCGGGATCAGGGTGGTGAGGCCGCGGGGAGTTGCTGGGTGCTGGTCACCTTGCCCGTTCTCCCGCGCGCGGACCGGTGGTGAGCACCACGGCCGGTCGGCTGACGACCCGGTGGGCAGGGTGATGAGGATCCGTGAGAATCCCTAGGACCGCAGACGTTCACAGGGTTGGTGATCCGTGACGTCAGGAGCCGAGCTTCTAGACCAACACGAGCCACCAGGTGTCCAAGGCCCCTCCTGCAAGCCGAACAAGCGGCTCAGGGCGTCGATCACCAGAGCGTGAGTTGGCCCCAGGGGCGCTGCCGGGCCGTCGGCTCACTGATCCGCGGTGCTCAGCTGACCGGTCCCGGCATCGTGTGCGGCCCTACCGCCGGTTCGAGCAGCGACAACGTCCGCTGCTGCGCGTCGAGGCCGACGCGGATGCCGACCGGCATCGGCAGATTCGGGCCGGCATGCCCGAAGTCGACGTTGCCCAGGACCGGGATGTCGCGGTCGCCGAGGACGTCGAGGACGATCTCGGGCAGGGTCGGGGAGGTGCCGGGCTCGAGTCCACTGATCTCGCGCGGAACGCCCACGACCATGCCGGAGATCCGATCGAGGATGCCGCAGTGTCGCATCACCTGCAGATAGCTCCACACGTACGATGCCAGGCCGCCCATCTCCTCCCAGAACAGCACCGCACCGTCGAACTGTTCGAGCGGCAGCGCGAAAGGCGTCGCCTGCGCCAGCACGATGCGGTTGATCACCCCGCCGATCAGCCGGCCTTCGACACGACCAGGACGCCAGCACTCCCACGACGGGCTCGCAGGCAGTGCACCGATCGCCTCGGTGCTGGTCAGCAACCTGGAGTAGAGCTTCTCGAGTTCCGATTGGCGCGCCACGGGCGCAGCCTGCCAGTGCCCGCCGAAGCCGGGGACGGCCATGTCGGCATGGAACCCGACCAGACCCGTGCGCGCATAGAGCACCAGGTGCAGCAGCGAGATGTCGCTGTAGCCGAGGATCGGCTTGGGGTCGGCCCTGATCGCCTCGACGTCGATCAGGTCGAGGTAGCCGAGCGCCGCCTGGCCGCCGTCACTCGCGACGATCGCGCGCACCTCGGGATCACGCAGAAGACCGTTGAGCTCCCCGGCGATCTCCGCCGGCGTGGCCGCGCTCCACCAATGGCGCCGCCCCACCTCGAGTAGCGGAGCCCGACGCACACGGAATCCCATCCGTTCGAGCACCACCACCGTCTGCTCGACGTTGGGCTCGTAAGCGGCCGGCAGCGGGCCGGACAGCGAGGCGATGACAACGAGATCTCCGGGCCTCAGGGCACGCGGTCGAAGCGGTTGAGGCAGTGCAGAACCAGTCATGGCGTCAGTGTCGCCGGTGCCATTGCCAGGGTCACGCGACTTTCGCCGGGCCTTCCGGGCGGGGCGGGGGGCTTCACCGACCTGTGGACACCACCCGCCAGAACCTGCCGAAAGAGGCAACGTCATGGAGAAGAACCGCAAGGTGAAAGCCACCCTCGCTCTCGCCGGGGCAGTTGCGCTCGCCGGTCTGACGTTGGGGCGGCCAGGCCGTGCCGCCGCGGCGGCACGGCCGCCGGCGGGGAGGACCTCCGCGGGCGCCTCCGTAGCGGCTCCGGCAGCGGTCGGCACGACCGACGGCCCGCCGGACGTCATCCACCGGTGGTGGACCCGGATACAGCCCCGTCACGCGCCGGTCGATCGGACAGCTCCGTCCACAGGTCGAGAAAGGCCCGCAACGGCGCGCTCGGCCGGGTGCCCGCCCGCCACACGAACACCTTCCGCAACCGGATGGCGGGCTCCAGCGGCACGACGACGAAACGCCGGTCGGCGGCGAGGACCGGACTCGCGTGGGAGGTCAGGGCGATGCCGACCCGCTCGGCGACCAGCGCGAGTTGGAGGGCGACGTCGTTCGTCCCGTAGGCGATGTCCAGCCGCAGCTCCGCCGCGGCGAAGGCCGCACGGATGAACGCGTGCACTCCGCTGTCGGGGCCGTAGCTGATGACCGGGCTCCGGACCGCCTCGTCGAGGGTCATCGGACGGTTCGCGGGCCGGCTTCCGGCGGGGAGGACCGCGACGATCCGGTCCTCCAGGAGCACGCGCGAGGCGACGGCGGGGGGTTCGCCGTCCGGCGGTCCCGCGACCACGGCCGCGTCGATCTCCCCGTCGCGGACCTTCGCCAGCAGCGACGGGCTCGACGCCCCGATGAGACTCACCGCGACCCGGGGGTACCGGCGGTGGTACTCCCCCAGCAGCCGGGGGATGCTGGTGCCTTCCAGCCCGCCGACGGTCCCCAGCGCGAACGCTCCGCTGAACAGACCGGACCGGTCGGCGAACTCCAGGACGGCCGACGCGGCCGCCGCCAGACAGGCGCGGGCGTGCGGCAGCAGGGCGGCGCCCCCGGAGGTGAGAACCACCTGCCGGGGCAGGCGTTCGAACAGGGCCTCTCCCAACTCCTTCTCCAGGGCCTGGATCTGCTGGCTGATCGCCGGCTGCACGACATGACAGCGGGCCGCCGCCTTGGTGAACGACCGCTCCTCCGCCACCGCGACGAAATACTCAAGCGTACGGAGCTCCATGACCGACAAACTATCAACTCCGCAGCTGAGAGGCCTGGTTGTGACAGCTCCGACTGCTCCGGGGCCGGTACGACGACCGATCCGGGGCCGGTCCGGCGATCCCCGGTGCGATCAGTGATCGTGACGACTGCCATCACCCCTGGGTATTGGACGCGCGCGGCCACGTCCCCGAGGCTGGTGGCCGGGTGTCGGCCAGACCCGCGGCCCCGGCGAAGAGCGAGGACAGACAGTTGACTTCCTCCCCCGGCTGGAGCCGGGGGCATCCATGGAGGTCCATGATGAGAGTGACCGTCGTCGGCGGCGGCATCGCCGGACTGACCTGCGCCCTGAGCCTGCACGCCGCCGGCTTCGCGCCACGGGTGTACGAAGCGGCGCGGAAGGTCGAGGCGGTCGGCGTCGGGATCAACCTGTTGCCGCACGCCGTCCGGGAACTCGACGAACTCGGCCTGGACGGCGAGCTGGCCTCCGTCGCGCTGCCCCCACACCGGCTGAGCTACCGCGACCGGACGGGCGAGACGGTCTGGGAGGAGCCGCTGGGACGCCCGGCCGGGTACCGCTGGCCGCAGTACTCCGTGCACCGCGGCCGTCTGCAGATGCTGCTCCTCGCGGCGGTACGCGAGCGGCTGGGGCCGGACTCGGTCCGTACCGGCCTGCTGTTCCAGAGGTTCGAGCAGAGCGCGGGCGGCGTCCGCGCCCACTTCCTGGACCGGTCGAGCGGTCTGCCCGTGGTCGACGACGCCGACGTGCTGGTCGGCGCCGACGGCATCGACTCCGTGGTCCGCAGCCGGTTGTACCCGGACGAGAGCCTCCCGAACGGGAACGGCGTCCACATGTGGCGCGGGGTCGCCCGGCACCCGCACATCCTCGACGGCCGTTCGATCGTGGTGGCCGGGGGCACCCCCGGCGCGAAGTTCGTCGCCTACCCGATCGAGGACCCCGCGACCCCGGCCGCCGACGCTCTGGTGAACTGGGTGCTGGAGGTGCGGCACGGCCCGTCCGCCCCGCCTCCCGGTGGCCCCGGCCGTCGCGTCACCGCGGCGGAGGCCCGCGCCGGGCTGTCGTCGTGGAACCTGCCGTGGATCGACCTGACGGCGATCGCCGAACGCTCCTCGGCGATCTTCGAGTACCCGATGCTCGACCGTGATCCCCTGCCGCGCTGGAGCTTCGGACGGGTCACCCTCCTCGGTGACGCCGCGCACCCGATGTTCCCCATGGGCATGAACGGAGGATCGCAGTCCATCGTCGACAGCCGTGTGCTGGCCTGGTGCCTGGCCCGGGACGACGACGCCGAGGCCGCGCTCCGCCGCTACGACCGGATGCGCCGGCCGGCCGTCAACGCGATCGTGCTGGCCAACCGGGACCTGGGACCGGAAGAGACCATCGCGCGGGCCGAGGAGCACGACGGGGAGTTGCCCCTCGGGCAGGCCGAGGAGATCGCGACCCGCTACAAGCGGCTGGCCGGGGCCACCGTGCCCCAGGTCAACACCCACCCGTCCTGGACGGTCCCCGTCATCGCCGCTGATCAGGAGCGGCTCCACGGGTGAGACGGACCGACCGGGTTCCGGGGAGGTGCTGCGTGGTCACCGCCGCGCGGCACGGCTGACGTTGGAGCAGCTGACCGAGGTCTCGGGCGTCAGTGCCCGGACCCGGTCGGACATGGAACGTGGCCGCAGCAAGGGGCCTCAGGCCCGGACGTGGCCGCCCTGACCGTGACCGCCCTGACGTCTCCCCGGTGGGAAGTGCCAAGGGTGAGGGCAGCCCGGCGTCAGTGCGGGCCCGAGTCCTCGGTGCCGCAGGGGCCGCCGGCCGTCGATGCGGGCAGTTCGACCGGCTCCCCGGCCATCGTCAGGGTCTGGTACCACGCCGAGATGCGCTCGGTCGAGCGTCCGGTGTAGTGGCAGATGAAGCTACGCCTGAACCGGTCGGCTGTGGTGTTGGGCTGCGAGCCGTGCACCAGGCTGCCGTTGAAGAACAGCACGTCCCCGGGGTCCAGGTCGACCGGGTGGCGCGACAGGCCCGGCGGTGGCGGCACGTATTCGCGGGTGAAGGAGGCGGTGCCGTCGGCGTCCTCGGGGCAGAACAGGTCCATGCGGTGTGTCCCGGGTACGACTTCCAGTCCGCCGTTGGCCCGGTCGGCCCGGTCGACCGCCAGCCAGGCGGCGACACAGGTGCCGGGCTCGACGCGGAGGTAGAAGTTGTCCTGGTGCAACGCCTGGCCCCGGGCCCCCGGCGGCTTGAAGTAGAACATGCTCTGGGCTGCCAGCGGCTCCTCACCGAGCAGCTCACGCAGGACGGCGGCGACGCGGTGGTCCAGCAGATGGCGCAGGGCGAGGGGGCTCACCCGGTGGGGGTGCATGATCCGCGGGAACTCGCGCAGGACGTCGTACGGCTGCCCGGGCTCCTGCGGCGACGGGGTGAAGTGCCCCGGGATCGGGCCTGCGGCGTGCAACCGCATGAACTCCTCCCGCAGCTCCGCCACCTCGCCGGGGGAGAACAGTCCTGGTAGAACGACGTATCCGTGCTCGTGGAAGTCGGCGACTCTCATGCCCTCACGATAGGAGGCGCGACCGTGCCCAGGTATGGCCATGACGGCCGATGACATGTCCGTTCCTGCTGCCGAGTTGGTGATCCTGGGTCACTTCGACCAGTCATCCGGCTACGCGGTGCGCCGCTCGCAGGGGTCGCCGAGCTGGCTGCTGATGTGGACCCGGGACGGCGCCGGGCTGGTGGAGCAGGCCGGCGTGGTGGCCAGGGCGGAGCCGGGGCATCTGGTGGTGCTGGGGCCGGAGCAGGCCCAGTACTACCGGACGGCGCCTGGGGAGAACCGCTGGCGGTTCTGGTGGGTGCACTTCCAGCCCAGGCCGGCCTGGCTGCGCCGACTGGCACCGTACGCCCTCGGGGCGGGCTGCCATGTGGTCCCCGGTGCCGGCTCCGAGCGGATGGAACAGGCGCTGCTGCGCGCGTGCGGCGATGCGCGGTGGAGTGGGCACGCCCTGCCGGCCTCGCCGTCGCGCCCCGTCCGACCCGTGGTCGCGGAATCCCCCGAGGCACGTGAGCTCGTGCTGAACGCGGTCGAGGAAGTGCTGCTGCTGGCGACGGTCGCCGCGCGCCGGCCCGTCCTGGGCGACCCTCGGGTCCGGCAGGTCCAGGCCCTGATCGCGGCCGAGCCCGGTGCTCCGCACAGCGTCGCATCGCTGGCCCGGGCCGTCGCCCTGTCACCGTCCAGACTGGCGCACCTCTTCACCCTGGAGGTCCGTCTGACGCCCATGCAGGCCGTACGTGAGGCGAGGATGCGCCAGGCCGCCCAGCTCCTCGCCGCCACTGACCTGAGCATCGGCCGGATCGCCACGGCATCGGGGTTCGCCAGCCAGTTCCACTTCAGTCGTACGTTCAGCCGGGAGGTCGGCATGTCACCTCGGGAGTACCGCGCCGGCCTGCGGGCATCCGGCGGGTGAGACGCGGGCCGGCCCGGTCAGGCGGCGAAGCCGGCGCGAAGCAGAACCGGGCCGTCCCACGCCGATGTTCGGGGTGGCCGCCAGAGGCCGCGGATCGGCCAAGGTCTGCCGGTGGGGCGGCGTGCGGGGACGTGCCCCGAACGCCGCCCCACCCGGCGGTCAGGCGTCCACGCCGTAGTACTGGGCGAGGAAGCCGGTCACGTCGGCTGCGTGCGGCAGCAGGTCGGGCAGTTGGGCGGCGAGGGCGGAGCGGGTGGCCTCGGCGAGTTCGGGCAGGCTGGTGGTGGCGCCCTTCACGTACGGGTCGAGGCGTCGGATGAGCTCGTAGTTGCTCTCCACGTCGACCTGCCGCATGGCCTTCTCCAGCGGCGGGGCGCCGGCCGGCGGGACGGCGGGCAGGACGCGGCTGACGAAGGTGACGCGGTGCAGCACCCGCCAGCACGGGGGCTTGCGGTCGGACTGGCGGGCCTGGCGCAGCGCCGCCGCGTTGGGGTCGTTGCCGTTGGCGAGCCAGGTGGGGTCGACGACCTTGTGGAAGAAGCTGTCGAAGTGCTCGCTGTCCTCGCCGAGGTAGAAGCTGAGGAAGCGGTAGGCGTCGACCTTGCCGGGCACCTTGACGGGTTGGCCGTCCTGGTCGAAGACGGGCTTGCGGTCCTGGTCGTAGCGCTGGAGGTTGCGGGCGGGGTTGACCTCCACGTTCAGTCCGAAGGAGCGGGTGGCCTCCTTGCCGCGGGCGCGGGTGGCGGTCATCCCGCCGCCGACGGAGGCGTCCAGCTGGGCGCTGATGCCGATGCCGGCGAGCTGGAACGAGGTACCGACCGAGGTGCCGACCGAGCCGGAGAGCGAGTAGGAGCCCGACGTGGTCTCGCTGACCACGTCGGTGGTCTCGGTGGTCTCGGCGAAGAAGCCTCCGGCGGCGGTCCACACGTAGGTGTTGACCAGGTCCCGGCGGGAGAAGCCCTGGCCGGTGGCGCTGTCGGTGGTCTCCCGTTTCTGCGTGGGTGCGGCGTCGGTGCCGATCGCGCCGCCGAGCACCCGCCCGGCGCGTTGGGCGGTCGGGTCGGGAGCGTGGGTCTCGGTGGAGACGCTGTCGTAGTAGCTGTGCAGGCGCTGCTGGTCGCGCTGGATGCGGCGCTTGAGCGCGTACGCCTCACGGGGCTTGAAGTAGCTGTACTCGCCGCGCTCGCGGGTGCCCTGGTAGTCGGGGTCGGCGACCTTGCCGCGCTCGTCGAAGCCGACGGTGCCGTCGAGGGTGCCCTGCTTGGTGTAGCGGGGGTTGATCGGGAACGGGATGACGTTCCAGTCCTTGGGGATGTCGGGGTTGGGCTGGATGCGGTAGGCGACCAGGGCTCCGCTGTGGGCCAGGCGCAGGGCGAAGACGTCGGCGGTCTGGGACTACACGACGGCGAAGCCGGTGTTGGCCGGGACGTAGCGGCGGCCGGTGGCGGGGTTGAGGAGGCGGCCCGGGTCCTCCCAGTGACCGGTGAGGGAGACCTTGGTGGTGCGGGCGGTGTTCTCGCCCTGGGAGAGATGCGCCGCTGGTCGTCCATCGCGAACGCCACCGTGCTGCCCTGGTGCCGCACGGTCGTGGTGTGCACGTAGGCGCGGTCGCTGTAGACCTTCACCAGGTGCTGAATCTCCGTCAAACCTGCCACCTCGTAGGCGGGTGCCCGCCGGAAGCGGACGGGCACGATCGACACGAAACGTGTCCACGCTTTCACTTGACGTAACCGGCGGACAAGGTGCTTCTCCGCCAGCGCGGGGCCGAAACTCGTCCATGCACGACAACAGGCCGACCTGCCGGCCGCGACGCCCGGCCACCGGGCGGTCGCCCGTCCGGGAGGCCTCGCGGCTCAGCTCTCCGGGAGCCAGGTCAGATCCTCGGCATCGATGCGGTAGCCGCTGCCGACGGTGCGCCGCCTTTCCGCCCCGGAGGGACAAGTAGCCTGCCGGGTACGGGAGTTTTCGCGCCGGCTGCGGGCCGGCGGGTGGGGCACTCGGAGGAGTGCCCCACCCGGTGATGTCTGCTAGCCGGTGTGGAGGGCGAGGGTCGGGGAGAGGCGGGCGGCCCGGACGGCCGGGTAGAGGCCTGCCACCGTACCGATGAGCAAGGTGGCGGCGAAGCCGCCGGTGACGGCCCACAAGGGGACCACCCAGGGCAGGCCTCCCGAGGCGGCGAAGGCGTAGGTGGCGACCGCACCCAGGGCCACGCCGGCCAGCCCGCCGAGTCCGGAGAGCAGGAGGGACTCGGTGACGAACTGGAGACGGATCTGGCCCCTGGTGGCGCCCAGGGATCGGCGCAGTCCGATCTCGTGGCGCCGCTCCAACACTGAAATGATCATCGTGTTGGCGACCCCGACGCCGCCGACCAGGAGTGCCACCCCGCCCAGCCCGAGCAGGAGGTCGGTGAACGCACCCTCGGTGGCGGCCTTGGCCTGGAGTGCCGAGGAGGGGTCGGTGACCTGCACGTTGCGCGGGTTCTGCGGATCGACGGTGCGTGGGATCAGCTCGCGGACCGCGCTGACCGTCCGGTCCGTCGATCGTTCGTAGATCTGGGTCGGGTGGCCGTCGAAGCCCAGCAGTGTGCCGGCGCCGTCCCAGCCGACCAGGGCGGCCCGCTCGATCTCGGGAGCCAGCGGCAGCGGGTCGAGGATGCCGATGACGGTGAAGTACCGGCCGCCGATGTGGACCTGCTGGCCGGGGGCGGTGATGCCCAGGCGCTGGGCGGCGACGTGTCCGAGCACCGTCGACGGGTAGCGCCCGTTGGCCTCGTTGAGCCAGATGCCCGAGCCGACCGCGCCGCGCACGACGTCCAGCAGCCCTTCGGTGGCGGCCTTCACGGTGATGCCGCCGGTTTCGTCCTTGGGGATCTTCTCGCTGCGTCTGACGGACTGTGCCAGGTCGCCGGTCGCGCCGACCTGCTCGACCCCGGGGATGCGGCTCAGCATGCCGATCGACTCCTTGGGCAGCTTCACCTTCTCGCCGAACAGCCCCTGGCCGGGGGAGGCAACCAGGAGGTTGGTGCCCAACTGGTCGAGCTGCCGCAGAAGTTGGGCTTTACTCGAGGAGGAGATGCCGACCACCGCGATCATGGTGGCGATGCCGATGGCGATGCCCAGCGCGGACAGCACCACCCGCAGCGGCCGGGTGCGCAGGCCGGCCGAGCCGACGTGGAGGACGTCGCGGGGGCCGAGCCGGGCCGGGGAGAGCCGTGTGCCGCTCATCGCTCCCCACCCCGATCGGCCGGGTCGGCTGCGCCGGTGCGCAGATCCGCCACGACGCGGCCGTCGCGGATGCGGACCTGGCGTGGCAGGCTGTCGGCGATCTCGCCGTCGTGGGTGATCACCGCGATGGTGGCCCCCTCGGCGTTGAGGTCGTGCAGCAGCTCCATCACCGCCCCGCTCGAGGCGGAGTCCAGCGCGCCGGTCGGCTCGTCGGCCAGCAGCAGGTCCGGCTCGCCGACCACGGCCCGGGCGATGGCCACCCGCTGCCGCTGGCCGCCCGACAGCTCGTGCGGACGGTGGTGCATACGGTCCGCGAGCCCGACCCGCTCCAGGGCCAGGGCCGCGCGCCTGCGGCGCTGGGCGCGCGGCAGGCCCGAGTAGAGCAGGCCCTCGGCGACGTTGTCCTGGGCGCTGACCCCGGCCACCAGATGGAAGGACTGGAAGACGAAGCCGATGTGCCGGGCGCGCAGGGCGGACAGCCGGCGGTCGGAGAGGGCGGCGACGTCGTGGCCCGCCAGGGTGACGGATCCGGCGCTGGGCCGGTCCAGGGTGCCGACGATGTGCAGCAGGGTGGACTTGCCCGACCCCGAAGGGCCGACGATGGCGAGCAGTTCGCCGCGCCCGATGCGCAGGTCCACCCCGTGCAGCGCCGTGACCCCGCCCGGATACTCCTTGGTGACCTGGTTCAGCTCGACCACCGCGCTCATGACTTGGGCACCCCGACCTTCATGCCCTCGGTCAGCTCGGTCCCGCTGACCTCGACCCGGCCTTGTCCGAACATGCCGAGCTTGACCGGGACTTCGCGCACCTTCCCGTTCTCCACGACCTGGACGCCGAAGCCCCCGCCGGACAGCGCGAGCAGTGCGTTAACCGGTACGGTCAGCACGTCCTTGTGGACCTCGCCTTCGAGCTCGACGGTGACCGGCGCCTGGTCGAAGCCCTCCGCCTGCCCCGGGTCATCGAAGACCACCCGGGCGGTGATCTTGGCGGGCTTGTCCGGGGAGCCCTGCTCCGTGCCGTCCTCGCCGATGGTGCGGTCGACGGAGGCGACCTTGCCCTTGGCCCTGCCGCCGCCGGGCAGGTCGACCTCGACCCGGGTGCCGGGCTTGGCGAGGTCGGCCCGGGAGACGTCGATCTTGATCTGCACCTGCCGTTCGGAGCCGGTGGTGGTGAGGACCGGCTTGCCGGGAGCGGCCTGGTCGCCGACGGCCGCATCGTTCTTCTTGATCCGCACCGGACCGGGGGAGAAGGCGATCTGCTCGGGGCCGATCTCGCCGGTCAGGGCCAGGCCGTGGGCCTTCTGCCAGCGCTTGACCGCTTCCGCGGTGCCGGGGGTGAACTCCTCGTCCGCGGCCAGCCCCTTGCCGTAACCCAGGTCGCGGAGGTTCTCCTTCAGCTGTCTGACGTCCGGCCCCTTGTCGCCGGTCTTCAGCGTCCGGTACATGGGGCGCTCGCCGTCCATGAGCCGGACCTTCCGGCCGTCGACCTCGTAGAGAACCCCGTCACGTTTCACCACCGCGCCGGCCTCCGGGAGCCAGGTGAGGGTGCCCGGCACACCGGCGTTGAGCCGGCGCTCCTCGGCGTAGCCGAGGGTCCCGTCCACCTGGGTCCGGCTGCTCAGATCCTGTCGCTTCACCGGGTCCGTGCTCGGCGGCAGCCCGTCCGCGCGGTCCACGCCGCCCTTGCCGCCGCCCCCGGTCTGCGAGAGGGCCGTGGCCCCGCCTACCAGCGTGACCGAGATGACCAGCGCGACGATCAGGTACGTGCGGCGGCTCCGCCCGCGCTCACTCCGCATTCTGACCACTGCACGCCTTGTTCGCCTTGTCGAACCTGTCCTTCTCCGCGCCCTCCGGGATCTTCATCGCCGTTCCCGACATCGCCGAATCGCCGTCGAACTTCGGGTCCGGCATATCCACGCCGTTACCGCGCATGCACTGGGCGAATTCAAGGGCCTTGTCCTTGTCTGCCTGGGACATCTTCGCGCCACCCGAGCCACCGGCTCCCCCGCAGGCCTTGAGGGCTTCCTCCATCTTGTCCTGGCCACCCTCCAGGACCATGGCCCGCGGGTCCTGGCCCGGCTCGGGCTCCTTCACCTGGGCGCCGTGTTCGCGCAGGCACTTACGGTGCTCGTAGGCCTGGTCCGCCGCCGCGCCCTTGCCCGACGAGTCCGAGCCGCCGCCCCCACCGGAGCCCGTGACGCCTCCGCTACAGGCCGTCGTGAACAGCGCCATCCCCGCCACCAGCGCGGCCGCCGCCGCGCCGTACCTGTGGTTCCGCATGTGGTTCCGCATGGAATTCCTCCGTGTCCGATAACGAGTGGCCGACCACGCAGAGGCTGGCACGCACCCGCATTTCGCCGCTGTCAGCCGAGACCTTTACGGCGCCGAAAGGTGGCTTTCAGGTACACCTGATGTCATGCGTGTACTGATCGTGGAGGACGAGGAATTCCTGGCGGACATGATCGCCGAGGGATTGCGGCGCGACGCCCTGGCCGTCGACGTCGAGTACAACGGCGCCGACGCGCTGAAGCGGCTGAGCCTCAGCGACTACGACGTGCTCGTGCTCGACCGCGACCTGCCCGGGGTGCACGGCGACGAGGTGTGCCAGAGCGTCGTCGAGCAGCGGCTACTGACCCGGGTGCTGATGCTCACCGCCGCCGGCGCCGTCCGCGACCGCGTCGACGGCCTGGACCTGGGCGCGGACGACTACCTCACCAAGCCGTTCGCCTACGAGGAGCTGCTGGCCCGGGTACTGGCGCTCGGCCGCCGCACCCACCCCGCCCTGCCGCCGGTCATCGAATGCGCGGGCATCGCCCTCGACACGGCTCGCCGCCAGGCCTTCCGGGAGGGCCGCTACCTCGCCCTGTCCCGCAAGGAGTTCGGCGTGCTGGAGGTGCTGATGCGGGCCGAGGGCGCCGTGGTCAGCGGTGAGGACCTGATCGAGCAGGTGTGGGAACGGAGCATGGGATACCGCACCAACGCGGTTCGGGTCGTCCTCAGCAAGCTCCGCGCCAAGCTCGGCGAGCCCTCGGTCATCGACACCGTGCCCGGCCACGGCTACCGCATCGGCGTCCCGGCATGAGGAGCTTCGCTCCGGCCGGCCTGAACCGTCTTCCGCTGCCCGGCTGGCCACACCTGCGACTGCCGGGCGGGGAGCGGGGCCGGCTGACCATGCTCTACGGCGGGCTGCTCGTCCTCGCTGGGGCCATGCTCATCTGCCTGGTCAACTTCCTGGTCCGGGAGAATCTGTACACCTCGATCAGCACGGCCGTCGCCGTCGAACCGCGACTGGCCACACTGGCGACCCCGGACCCCACTGCGGCAAAAACCGTCACGGTCGGAACCGCTTCGCCCGCAACCAGTTCACCCGGAACCGCCCCCGCCGACGGCGGACAGTCCCACTTCCAGGCCGTCAAGGTCGTCACCCAGGCCGCCGAGCAGGCCGCCCAGAACCAGCTGCTGACCGTCTCCCTGATCGCGCTGGCCGCCTTCGCCGTCATCTCGGTGGCGCTGGCCTGGTGGATGTCGGGACGGGTGCTGCGCCCGGTGACGGTGATCACCAACACGGCACGGCGACTCTCGGGTGAGAACCTGCACGAGCGGATCGCCCTCGACGCACCCCCGGGCGAGCTCAAACAGCTCGCCGACACCTTCGACGCCATGCTCGACCGCATGGAACAACTGGTGGGCGCGCAGCAGCGGTTCGCCGCCAACGCCGCACACGAACTGCGGACTCCGCTCGCGGTGCAGCGGGCCGCGGCCGAAATCGGGCTGGCCACCGAGGATCCGGCCGCCGTCGCCCGGGTCCGCCGCAAACTGATCGAGGTCTCCGAGAGCAGCGAACGGCTCATCGAGGGCCTGCTGTTGCTGTCCGTCTCCGACCAGGGGCTGGACCGTCGCGAACCGGTCGCACTGGACCGGCTGGCCCGCTCGGTGGCCGCCGAGTGCACCGCCTCGGAGGAAGCCCGCGAGAACCGCGTCACCGTCCGGACCGACACCGCCCCCGTGTCCGTCGAGGGTGATCCGGTGCTGCTGGCACACCTGGTACGCAACCTGGTCGGCAACGCCCTGCGCTACAACCACGACGGCGGCCGGGTCGAGGTCGGCGTGCACGACGGTGTCCTGGAGGTCGGCAACACCGGCCCCCAGGTACCGCCGGAGACCGTCCCCTATCTCTTCGAGCCCTTCCGCCGCCTCCAGGAGCGTCGGCACAGCCCGCGTGAGGGCGCGGGCCTGGGCCTGTCCATCGTCGCCTCCATCGCCCGAGCCCATCACGCCACTGTCACCGCCGTCCCCGGCAGCGCGGGCGGACTGCGGGTCCGGGTCGAATTCCCCACGGCCTGATCCGGCGGTCCGAGGGCCCGGGCGCGAGGCCGTCACCGTGCGGTGCTCTCCGGGGGACAACCTCCAACGCTGGAGCCTCGCGCATCCCGCACCAGCCCGTCGAACTGAACGGGTAGTTCGCGGAGAGACCAGGCCGGCGCCTTCCGGGTGCCAGTCGGCGGCCTTCCAGCCGCGCTTGGTCATGGCGGTCCAAACGGTCACGGTGCGGCCGGGTCCGGCCGGCCGTCTGGGGACCACCTTCGTGCTTCGAGCGGTCGGCTCAGGGATTGGTGCCTCCTCGGGGCGGATCGCGGGTGCTCGCTGTGCTGTTCATCGGGACTGCTGCCGGAGCTGGTCGGGTCTCAGCGGCGGTGGCCTCGTCGGTCCGTGGCGACGTCGATGACCAGTATTCACCGGTCCGAATCGCGCAGGTCAGGGCCTATCCCGTCCGTCTTGCATGATGCCTGATAGCACCTCATGCCACCCGGTCCGTGGGAGGCGCGTGAGCGCCGTGATACCTCGTGACGCCTCATCCGAACGCGTCCGCGCCCACGACCCCGTCTTCCTCCACCGAGGCCGCTTCGACCCGGAGCTTCCACCGGCGTCCTCACCACGACCAAGACCCCCAGCAGCAAGACCTGGGTCCCCTCCCCCGGCGTCGCCACCGCCCTGCGGCATCGCGACGCGGACAAGACCCCAGCGTCGATTCAGCCTGAGGCCCCTCGCGTGAGTCCGCCAGGCCCGACCGGCCCCGGCACGGTGACGACGGGACACCGAGCGTGCTGCAGGACGCCCTGGCCGACGGACCCGAGCAGCTGGCCGGTGAACCCCCCGGCACCCCGCGTGCCGACGACCAGGGCCAGGGCATGCTTGGAGGCCTCGGCCAGGACGGCCACCGGATGTCCACGCACCACCTCGTGCCTGAGCTCCACCCCTGGATAGAGCTCCCGCCGCCCGGCGGCCGTCTCCGCGAGCACCCGACGGGACTCCTGCTCCACCCGGTACTCCTCGGCCACCGAGAGTCGCGAAGGGGTCCAGGCGTACAGAGCGCGCAGCTCGGCGCCCCGCAGTGCTGCGGCTTCGAAGGCGTAGTCCACGGCGTCCCGCGACGTCCGGCTGCCGTCCACGCCGACGACGATGTACGCCGGCTGCTGGGTGATGTGCTCCGGGTCCCGAACGACCGCTACCGGGCAGCTCGCGTGCGCGATGAGTGGCAGAGTCACCGCCCCGGAGTGGAACAGCTCCCGGACGCCGGAGAGCGGTCGTGAGCCGAGGACCAGCACCACGGCCCGCTCGGCCTGCCTGTTCAGTACCTCGGCCGGGTCCCCGTCGACGAGCCGGGCCGACACCTGCAGGGCGGGGTGGCGTTCGCCGATGAAGCGGGCCGCCTCGTCGAGGGCGTGCTCGCCTGCGGTACGGAGCAGGTGGGCACGATCGTGGAGTTCGGGCCAGAGCCGGGGCCAGATGTCCTCGCGGGTCACGGGTTTCCACGCCTGCACGACATGCACCGGCAGGTGGCGCCGATTCGCCTCATCGGCGGCCCAGGCGAGCACCATGCGGCTCGGGCGTTCGGGATCGACGCCGACCACTACGGGACGCTGTCCGTGGGGACTCATCATGTCTCCTCCCGTCGACAGGGAGCGGGCCCGCCGGCACGCCGATTGCGCGCCGCACCGCGGGCAGCCGCCGCACCGCCTGCAACAAGTCCGAACCGATCAGCTGGTCCGCGGCGATTGCGACGCCCGCACGGTCACCGGGCGAGGAAACGGACATGCTTCTACGGTATTCCCGAGCCGCTCGGACACCTGCCGGATTGCGGGGGCAGGAAACGGCCAGAGCGCTTATGGCAGCGTGATGGGATCGCGCTGCGACTGCCACTTGGCGGAAACAACAAAAAGGCCGCCCCCGCATCTCTGCGGAAACGGCCCACGCCCTGCATAAACGCTGATCTTAACAACAGGATTTGTACCTGCGCCCCCGGCGCCCAAGTGGTCCCGTTATCTCCCGACCGAAAGGCCGGGTTGGGATTTCGCGATCACGAGCCGCAAGATCAGGGCTCCTGCTTCTCTGATCTGCACATTTACCTCCTCGTGATCGTCCTACCGGTAACTCCTCCGGCACTGTCCAGGTTACTCCGGTAAAGCACGAATTCGGGCAGATCAGGTGCACGAATACCGTCGCGTCAGTTCACCACCGCAGCCGCAGGTCCGAGCGGGCCTCCCGGGACAGGCGCCGGCCGTGCGACCGACAGTCCCCGGCACCCTGCCGGTCGGCTTCGGCGCTGACACCCCACAGATCAGCGTGCGGCAGCTCCGGCGCGGCGACCAGGTGCGCCCGGGTGGGCCCTGGCCCTGGCCGGAGTACGGTGGAAGAGCTCACCGTCGACGGCATGCGGACAGCCTGGGGGTACCCCGGCTGCCGCACTTGGTCGTCCAGAAAGAGCCCGGGGTAGGTGTTCGACATGACCGCGACCTTCGATCACGCCGCTGGCCAGCCATCGGGGCCGGAACCGCCGGTCCGACTCTCGCTGACACCCGAGGGCGCCACCCGGGGCCGGCTGGACGGGGCCTGGTGGCCCCGCTCGCACGACCTCCTTCGTGAACTTCCCCCGCTGGCGGCAACGCTGGACCCCAAGTGGGGGCGGATCACCCGGGTCACCGTGAATCCGGCGCACTGGCCGGTCATCCCCCGGCGGGTCCCGGTCGCAGGCCACGTCATCCACGTCGGGTGGTTCGAACAGGAGCAGGACGCGGACGAGGTGATGGTGTTCTCCTTCATCCCTCTGCGCCTGGAGCTCCTGGTTGTTCCCCCCGACGCCGAGGCCTCCGCCGCCGAGTGGCTGATGACAACGGCGTCCGACCCGGCCAACATGCGCACCGGCACCGACCTCCTGACAGCCGCAGGTGTTCCGACAGCAGACCAGCCGCAGACAGGCGGATAGCGCCAGCCACCAACGAACAACACCGCGCCGTTCGCCGCCGGCCCCGACTCGTTTCGTATCGGGTTGAGGCGGAGGTGTGCCACATCAACTGTGCCGCCGCGTGGCCCCGTCCTGTGCAGGGACCAGCCACAGCCGGTGAGCCGAGCCCGCCCCACCGGCTGTGGCTGGTCCAAACTACTCACGTGACCCACTCGGTCCCGGCCTGGGGCGCGCCCACCGAGTGTCGTCCCTCCCAGGCGCGGCCCACTCACCACCGAGGACGACGTCGCAGACTGCCAGCATCCGCACCGCCCCCGGTGTCCCCACCGTACGCCGACCGGTCGTCGTGGTCTCCAGTCCGACCGTGTAGGGGTCGGCCGGCCCGGCTCCCGCCGCGATCCATGCAGGTCCGCACCGACCGGACCGGCAACAGCGCCACGTCGGTACGCTGCTTGCCGGCTCGGCGCGAGCGATCAGAGCGTCGCCACGTCATCGCGCGGCTCGGCACCGAGGCGGGCGAGTGCAGCGCCGAAGGCCGGGCACTGGGCCTTCGGGACGGCGTTGAGCGCCACCCCGTCGGCCCGTCGGCCACCGCGAGGGCGGCTGCCCGGCCGTCCGGAGTGCGGAGCAGCGGCGGAGGGTGCCCCGCACCGGCCAGCCGGTCCGATCGACCCACCAGGTCGACGCGAAGGTGGGCGCAGCTGGCGAGCATGGTGGTGTCCAGGTCGGGAAGGAGGTGGTTGGTGCGGGAGAGGACCGTACTGGATCGCGACGGTGGGGCTGCCGTCGGTGCCGTCCCGCACCCGAGTGACGACCCAAGGGCAAAGACCGGCGTAACGCCGGAAAGCGGTACGGAGGAGCGATGGCACGGCTCGTGGTGAAGGGCGATGACCTCATTGTCGACCTGTCGTGGTGGGAGAAGGCCGCGGCGCGGCGCCGTGACGTCCGCGTGCCCGTGTCCGCGATCCATCAGGTGAGCGTCGAGCCCGACTGGTGGCGTGCTCTGCGCGGCGTGCGCGGGCGAGGTACCTGGATTCCCGGCGCCTTGTTCTACGGCGTCCGTCCGCATCCCCAGGGGAAGGACTTTTCGGCTGTCCGAGTCCGAGCCCGCCGGCCCGTCGTATGCGTCGACCTGTGGCACTCCTCGCCGTACGCCCGCTTGGCTGTCACTGACCCGGACCCGGACAGCACCGTACGGGCCATCCGCACCGCCGCCGGCATCTGACCGCCACTCGAGTAATCCACCCCCGATAACTCGGCAGCGGCTTCCAGACCTGGCCCCGGAGAACACGAATCAGTTGCGAGAAGCCCCAGCGCCCTCACGCTCGACACGGTCGGCGCGCACGTGATCGACGGCAGATGCGTCAAGTGCGAACGCCGACGCAGGCGAACTCGACCTACTGGAGGAATGCCGCACTGGCGCCTTCGAGTGGGACCGCCCGTGGGACCAATGTCGTCCCCAGGACAAGATCAGGCCATGGCTCCAGGGCGACATCGCGTCCACGGTGGCGCAGTCCCTGGGTCGATACCCCGACTGCGCGGCGCACTTCTCGAACCTTGCCGGCAACGTCCGGGTCGACCACCGTATCCGGGCCGCCGTCTCACGTCGCGACGGATCGCCTGGCTAAGGGCTGTCCGGTAACTGATCTTTGAGGGGTCGGGGCAGGGTCGGTCGGCCGGTGGTCGGTGCTGCTACGCAGCCTGGAGCAGGTTGTGGCGGCGGGCGATGCCGAGCATGGCGTCGTGGACGCCGTCGCCCTTGAGGCGACAGTCGAGCAGGATCTTCCAGTTCTTCATGCGGGTGAAGACGTGCTCGAATCTCAGCCCAGTCTTCCGCACGGATCGCCCTCTCTTCCTTCTGGCTCCAGAGCATTGAAGTCAGAAGGATCAAGAGACGGCCGGGACCAGGGCGGTGAGAGGCAGTGAGGTGGCGTGCCCTGAGGGGCGCGACAGGTAGAGCGCGGTGTGAAAGTAGCCGTCGGCCTCCTTCCCATGAGGGTTCTCACCCGCCGCGGTCACCGCGTCGACGGCGTACTGCTGCTCGTGGGCGCTGGTGAAGCGGCGTTGGGGGAACGTGTGGGTGGTGGTCTTCTCGGTGATCAGACCGTAGGGGATCAGACCGTCGGCGATGGCCTGGTAGGAGCCAGTGCGCAGAACGAACGCGGCAACCCACACGGGTTCGCGGGCTCCGGCCAGGAGTGGTTGGAAGGTGCGGGGGGACAGGAAGCTGGCCCCGCCGGTGACCGTGATCAGCTGCGTGCTGCGGGCGGCACGAAAGAGGGCCGAGCTGGGAGGCGCTGTCTCCAGGTTCTCGGCGAACCCCTCATCCAGCAGGCCGACGGCCCGGGCGTAGGCGATGGCGTTCGTGGCCATGTCGAGTCCGATCACCTGGGCCGCGTCGGGGCGTCGATGGGCCGCGTAGTAGGCCTTGTCCCACTCGATCAGCTCGGCGGTGGTCAGTGCGGCTGCGCGCGGGGAGGTGTAGTGGGCGTACAGGTCCCTCAGCGTCAGGTCGTGGTTGAGGAGCGCGGCGTTGATGCCGTAGGAGCAGCAGATGTCCAGCACCGTGACCGGTCCAGCGGAGCCGGTCTGGTGCGCGCGGGCTTCGACCAGGCGGTGGAAGATCCCCTGGGCGTGATGCGGTGTCTGGTACTCGAGGGCGCCGAGCTCGCGGTAGAAGGCCCGGGGGTCGGGCTGGTCGTAGATCTCATCGAACGGGGTCATCGCTACTTGGGCCAAGGAGTCCGCCTTCCTGGACGTACCGACCACAGGCTCTTCCGCGCCCGCTTGTTCCGTGCATGAACCATCCCACGCACTCCCCTCTCCCTTGCGCTCCCCTCGCCCCGGCCGGTAACGCCGGTCGAGGCGTGCTGAAGGGAATGAAGTAGAAGTCTGCCGTACCGCCCGAGGAAAGGCTTTGGCCCTGGTATGCCTTCACCCTTGTGGATGAGCATCGCGGCCTCGGTACTCCTCGCGGAAGGTCAGGGGGCTACCCGCGAGGAGGCGGTCCGCTTACACGGCGCAGCCTGGCGCCCTGCCGACAGGCAGACCAGTTCATCTGAGACGACGAGCGAGTCGGACCAGCCTCACGGGCGTCGGGGCGCAGCCGTGACAGTGGGATCGGCTAGGTTCTCCGGTCGACAGCAACGGAGTTGGGGAGGACCAGGATGAACAGCGCAGAGCAGCAGGTCGCCGAGGTGTGGAAGCAGATCGAGGAGTGGCTGGCCGAGCACGCGCCCGCGAGCCTGGCGGCACTGGGCGGGCCGGCTACGGCGGAGGAGATAGCCGTCGTCGAAGGCGATCTGGGGTGTTCGCTGCCCGCCGAGTTCGCCGCCTCCCTCGCGATCCACCGTACGGTCGACCTTCAGGGTTCGGCGATCCAGATCGAGCACAGCGACCTCACCAGGTTCGCCGGGCTCCGCCAGACCGAGATCGAGGACTTCGCGTGGGCCGCCGCTGCGGAGCACGACCAGATCCGGCTCGACGACTTCTGGCGAGCCGGCTGGATCCCGTTGGGCCGGGAGGGCGACGGCTCGCTGTACGTGCTCGACCTGGACCCCGCCCCAGGCGGCACCTACGGCCAGGTGCTCTACGCCGACCAGGGCATCGTCCCCGAGACGGTGTACTACCCCGGCTGGCTGGCCGCTCTCCAGGACTTCGCCACCGAGTTGGAGGCGGGGAAGTACCAGGGAGTGGACGGGGTCCTCGACTGGCTCGAGTGAGTTGCGGCCTCCAGAGCGGCTGAGCGGCTAGTACTCCAGCAGGACTTCGACGTTTTGCCTGTTCAGAGGGCTGCGCGGTGAGTGTAGTGGGCTGAAGCTCCCACTCGCGCCGCCGCGAAGATGGTCACTGTACGTAGCCAATCACGGGCCGCAGACGGGCCCCGGCCGAGCCCCACCCGACGGGCCCCTGGGCGGTGCAACAGGCGAGCAATCTCGCGGTCGAGCTGGGCATCCGGCTCGATTCACTGCGCTTCCTGATCCGCGACCGGGACGCGAAGTACACCTCGTCGTTCGACGCTGCCTTCGAGGCTGAGGAAGTGGAGGTCATCAAGACGCCACCTCGTGCTCCGCGAGCGAACGCCCACTGCGAACGAGTCATCGGAACGCTGCGGCACGAGGCCCTCGACCACCTGCTGATATGGAACGAGACCCACGCCCGGCAGGTCCTCGACACCTACGCCCGGTACTACAGCCGCCATCGCCCACACCAGGCTCGGGGACAGCTCCCGCCCCTCGCCCAGGAGCACCCCATGCCAAGAGCCGACCTGGCCGCTCACCGGCTCCTCCGCGCGCGAGTGCTCAGCGGCGTCATCAACGAGTACCGATACACGGCCTGACCAGCAGCGACAAGTTTCCGAACGGCACAGCCTCCCGTACCGACCCGACACCCTCGACGGCTTCATAGCCGGCACCTGCCTGACCCTCGACGACCCGGCGTCACCTTGACGAGCCGAAGTCAGTAACGGTCAACGTGCCAGTGCCGCCTGCAGGACCGTCACCGGCGGCGCTTCGCCCGCGGCAGCGGAAGTAAGGAAGGTTCGGCGCAGATGCGCCGTCAGGCGTTCCGGTACGGCCGGGTGGAAGCGTCCGGAGAGGTAGCCGTCCGGGCGGATCAGGAGGGCCTCGCCGTCACGCGGCGCATAGGCGTCGCGGAACTCGCCCGCCGCGTCGCGCACCCGCGGCGGGCGCAGGCCGACCGGGCGAGCGTCCTCCGGTACCTCTGCGGCGGTGACCAGATAGGCGTCGAGCAGGCCGTGGGCGGCGCGATGCGCCTCGGCGGCGCAGGCCTCGAGCCGGGCGGCGCCGTCGCCCGAGGCGTACTCCGAGCCCGCGAACAGCAGCAGCACGTGCCGCGGGGTGCGCAGCAGGTCGAACAGCCGCCGCGGGTAGGCGGCGAGGTCGCTCAGCAGGCCGCGGCAGTCCGGTGCCCGGTCGCCGGCGGCGGGACCGGCCGCGGGTGTGCCGTCCGCCGCCGGCGGCTGGATCAACGGGCTGTCCGGGTAGGCGACCAGCAGCTGGGCCTGGCGCCGCAGCATCATCTCGGCGTCGTCCCCGTTGTTGCCGAGGCCGGTGCGGGCATGGCGGACGGTGCGGGCATGGCGGACGGTGCGGTCGACCACCTCCTGCGCGACCGGGTGGCGTTCGGCGTGATAGCTCTCCAGCACGTCGTCCGTGGCCATACCGCGGATGGTCAGGGCCAGCTTCCAGGCGAGGTTGTAGGCGTCCTGCACGCCGGTGTTCAGACCCTGCCCGCCGATCGGCGGGTGGATGTGCGCGGCGTCCCCGGCGACGAAGAGGCGGCCGTTCCGGTAGCGGTCCACCAGGCGGTGGTTGATCCGGAAGGTGGACGACCAGCGCAGCGTGGAGGCGGTCGTCGGCTCCGGGGACAGCCGGTCGAGCACGGCCTGGATCTGGCCGAGGTCCGGTCCGCGGCCATCCCCCATCCCGTCCGGCGCGCTCGAGTCGTCCTCGCCCCCGGCCTGGGCGCAGGGGCGCAGCATCGACAGCCAGTACCGCCGAACGCCCGGCATCGGAATGCAGACGAGCATGTCGTCCACCGCACCGTTCGCGTCCAGCTTCACGGCCCGCATGCTGTAGCCGGCGGGCAGTTCCCAGTCGAGCTCGACGTCGCCGATCATGTACTGCTCGGGGAAGGCGTTGCCCTCGAAGGTCAGCCCGGCCGCCTTGCGGACCAGGCTGTGCGCGCCGTCGCAGCCCACGACGTAGCGGGCGTGCAGACGCTCGATCCGGCCGTCGGCGTGTGCGAGGACGGCCTCGACCTCCTCCGGGCGCATCTCCACCGAGCGGAGCTCGGTCGGCCGCTCCACCTCCGTGCCGAAGCGCGCAAGATGCTCGGTGAGCAGCCGCTCGGTCGCGTACTGGGGCAGCGTGGCGAAGGGGTAGGGGATCTCTGGCGGCAGAGTCAGCTCGACCCGGGGGCCCCGCTTGCCGTCGGTGAAGACCAGCTGGCCCAGGTGCGGCACCGCGTCGTCCAGCGCCCCGTGGACCACGCCCATGGCGTCCCACACCTCCAGCGTGCGGGGCAGGACGCCGATGGCCTTGGCATAGGGCTCCGGGACGGCCAGCCGGTCGACGATGCGGCAGTCCACGCCGTGCCGCCGTAGCTCGGCCGCCGCCGTCAGGCCCACCGGGCCCGCGCCCACCACGAGTACGTCGACAGCGGTCATGATCAGACTCCCTCGTCATCCGGAATTGGCTCCCGAGCCAGTGTGCTTCACCAGGTTGCGCCGACCCGACTGGGTTGAGGTTCCCCCGCCCTGCGATAGTTGCCGATCAGCTGGTCAGGACGGGTTGGCGGGATTTCAGGTTCACTGATTCGGCCGTTGCCGGGTTGGCGTAGTACTTCTCCTCGAACTCGATGGGGCTGACATAGCCGAGTCGTTTCTGGATGCGACGAGGGGGCACTGTCACGTTGACCGTTACTGACTTCGGCTCGTCAAGGTGACGCTGGGTCGTCGAGGGTCAGGCCGGTGCCGGCTATGAAGCCGTCGAGGGTGTCGGGTCGGTACTGGAGGCGTTTGAGCCGGTTGCGTACAAGGGCTGACGGTTTCCGGGCCGAGGGTTTCGTCGGCCGTCCGCCAGAGGTCGATCTGGCGGTCTGGCGGTCCGGCGGTGGATGGAGGCGAGGATCGGTGCCCGGCCTTCATCGAAGATGTCGCTGACCGCGCGGCCGTCGGCGAGTCGGGGGCCTGTACCGTCATCCGCGACAACGACGCCCTCGCCGACATCCGCCGGCTCGGCTTCGGCGTCGGCCGCCAGGAGTGCATGCCCGGCTGGGACTCCGTCGCCGTCCGGTCCTAGCGCCCGGCGCTTCGGCCCGGGAGCCGGGTCGGCTGCGGACGGTGCGCTACCAAGGCTCTGGTCGACGGTTGGCCACTGACGCTGACTCGATGCACCTGAACCTCGCCTACCGCGCTGCGGAAGCCCGATGACCGGTTGCAGACCCCGTTGCTCGCGCGCCCGAACGGTCAGCTGCCGCGCCGACCCCAGGCCGAGACCATGGAGAACGCCAGGTCCCACACCCAGGGATTCCGGAAGTCCGCGTGGACGTCAGCCAGTTCCGCCTCGGTGACCAGGCCGGTGTCCGCCATCTTCCGGGACAGCGGCTTCATGCTGAGGTGCAGCATGCGCGCCATGTCGTCCTGGCCATGGAAGGGGAGGGTGCTGACATGGGCTCCGATGTCAGTGAGGCCGTGGTGCGCGAGCGGGGTCGGGAGGTGGCGTGTCCACGTGATGTCGGTGCCGGCGGTTTCGTGCATGACACGCCACATGGCGGCCATGGCGTTGCGGTGGTGCGGGCGTGGGGAGGTCGCGGAGGTGGTGTCGGCGGTTTCCTCGATGACGAGCCACCCACCGGGGCGCAGCCAGGAGACGAGGCGTTCGAGGAGTTCGTCTCGTCGGGGAACGTGGATGAGGACGAAGCGGGTGTGGACGAGATCGAAGACGGGGCCCGGGTCGAAGTCTTCGGAGAGGGCATCGCCGGTGACGGTCGTCAGGCGGGGGTGGGTGGGCAGGAAGCGGTCGTCACGGTCGAGGGCGGTGACCTGGGCACCCTGGTCCGCGAGCCACCCGGCGATCGACCCGCTTCCCGCGCCGATCTCCAGGCAGGTGCGTCCGGCGGGGGAGGTCAGGGAACCGATGACGTGCTGGGTGATGGGGTCGTAGACGGAGGTGAGGTGCCTCAGCCGGTCTCGTTCTTCCTCTGTCGAGAGGGTGAAGATCTGGTCGTAGGTGTGGTGGTCGCCGTGGTCCACGGGGTGCTTCCTTCCTTCTGCTGGTCAACTCGCCATGCGGTCCGCTGACCGTAGTCGTTCCCGTTCGTGTCGGGTTGACGGGGCGTCACGTCCTCTCCGGCGCTGGTACGCGACCTGCCCGGCGGTGGATCCTGAGTTGCGGACCCCGGGGACGGAGGGTGGCCGAAGTGGCGGTCTCGTGGACGCGGCCGGGCGTGGCCAGGCCGATCCGCCAGCGGGCCAGGACGGCCGCGGCGATGATCAGCATCTCGGTCCAGGCGAAGGTCTCACCGACGCACTTGTGCGGGCCCGCGGCGAAGGGCATGAAGAGCTTGCGCGAAGCGTGGTCCCCGCGCCGGCGCCACCGGCCGGGGTCGAACCGGTGGGGGTCGGGGTAGCGGAGTGGGTCACGGTGCAACGCGGTGAGGCTGAAGAGGATCTCCGAGCCCGGGGCGAGCCGGGTGCCGGCGTACTGGAGGGGGGCCACCGCGCGGCGCATCAGGATCCAGTTGGGGGTGTGGAGCCGGAGGGTTTCGCTGAGCGCGTGCCCGGTGCGCTCAAGGCGCGGCAGGTCGCTCCAGCCGACGGTGCCGTCACTGGCGACGGCTCGTACCTCCTCGCCCAGTTCGTCCTGCAGATCGGGATCGCAGGCGAGCTCGTAGCACAGCCAACTGAGTGCGGTGGCAGCCGTCTCGGTGCCCGCCAGCAGTAGCGATACCACCTCGTCCCGCACCTGGAGAGGGGCCATCGGCCGGCCCGTCTGTTCGTCCCGGGCGGCCAGCAGCAGCGACAGCAGCGTGCTGTCGCTGCCGTCGCGCCGGTCGGCCTGCGCGACGATGTCGTCCACCACCGCGCGCAGGTCCTCGACTGCCGCGTCGAAGCGCCGGTTGGCGGGAACGGGCAGCTTCTCCAGGAGCGGCGAGGGGTACAGGGCCCGCTGGATGAACCCCGTGAGGACCACCGGCACGGCCTGGTGGATCCGGGCTTTGTGGCCGGCGCCGAGGCGGGTGGCGAACAGCGCCTCCAGCAGAACGTCCAGGGTGAGTTCGTGCATCCGCTCGCTGATCGTCAGCGGCGACTCCGGCTCCCAGCGGGACACCGCCCGGGCTGCCTGGCGGGCCATCACGGCGGTGTACGTGCGGATGCTGTCGCGGTGGAAGGCCGGCTGGAGAAGACGTCGCTGGCGGAGGTGGAAGGCGCCCTCGGAGATGAACAGCCCGTTCCCCAGCAGCCCGCGGGCCTTGTCGAAGACGAAGCCCTTCTCGGTCTTCGCGGCGTCCTGGACGAGTAGCCTGTGCACGAGTTCGGGCGCGGTGAGCACGTGGACCGGCCGCCGCCACAGCTGGATCCGCACAACGGGGCCCAGGTCCGCCAGCGACTGCAGGAAGGGCATCGGGCGGGTCATCAGCGGAATCAGGTGCCCGATCCCGGGCAACCGGCCCGCGGCGCAGGGCACCTCGCCGCTGGCCGTCTCGCCACCGGCCGCCTCGCCGTCGGCCACACCGTGGTCACGGGTCATGGCCGGCTCCCCGCAGGTGACGGTGTGTCGAATCGCGAACTTCCACGGGACCAGTCGATGTGCCCCCGTAGCCACAACCCGAGGCTGCGCGCGTATGCCGCGGTCGGTGCGGTGGCGTCAGCGCTGACGGCCTCTCGCGCCTCGATGAAGTCGTCCATCTCCCGGTCGCGCAGGGCGAGGGCCCGGTCCCGGGCTGCGGACGGGGAGCAGCGGTGGTGACGGGCGAGGACCTCGACGAGGTTGTGGCGCCCCTGGCCGCCGGCGCTCTCCTTGGCATGGGAGTACAGGTCGTTGTCCCAGCTGACCAGGTTCGCGGTGATGTCCGCGAGCCTGCGCAACGCCGGGCCGTCCGCCTGCGCGGGCGGGAGTTCGTAACCGCCCACGATGTCGATGAGTGCCAGGCAGGTGTACGTCGCCCCCGCATGGCGGCGCATGGCCACGTACTCGGCGAGCCCGGGGACGGCCGCCGCCTCCCGGTTCGCGGCCTCCCAGACCTGCGCGGACAGGTAGTCGCAGACCGTACGCTCCCACCGGACGAGCTGCGAGGGCGAGGCGTGCACGCGGATCCGGTCCCGGATCTCCCGCAGGGCCACCGCGTAGGCGCGTGCGGTTCCCGTCAGCTCGGTCGGGGGCAGGTCGGCGTCGAGTACCCGCGCCAGCAGGGCGGTTGTCCGGGCCAGCGGGCCCGGCAGCCCGCCGCGCTCAGGGTCCTCGCCGTACCCGTCGTCGAAGGCGAAGAGCCAGACGTACCAGTCCGCCAGCAGCCGCAGCATCTCCGCGCCCACCTCGGGATTGGTCCGCGCGGCGAGGGCACCGCTTCGCTGACGCCGTAGCCGTTCCGCCCGCTCGGGCAGCCCGTCGAGCAACCGGTGCTGTGCCATCCAGGCGAAGCTCTCCCGGTCGGCCTGCTCGGCATGCCGGTTCAGCAGGGAGGGGAAGGGGCACCACAACTCGTCGGACGTCCCGTCGGTCCCTGTGTCGCGGGGATTGCTCACGGACATGCCGGCCTCACCGTTCGGTCGAAGGGAGCGTGAACGCTGTCGGCACGGGTCGCTCCGTGCCGACAGCGTGGTTCAACGCCGGTGCAGGACGAGGCGGGTGGCGAGGCCGCCGCCCACGCCGGCCAGCACGGCCACCGGCAGCCACCAGGCGGGCCAGGGCAGCAGCCCGAGCGGTGCGTCGAGTGACCAGCGGCCGGGTCCGGTGGCGGACAGCACCGCGCCGATCGTGACCAGCACCAGCGGGTACTCGAACCCGTCGTTCTGCACCCACAGCCCGTGCGGCCGCTTGACGGTCAGCGCCACCGTCATCACACCCATCGTTCCCGCGGCGGCCAGCGGCGTGAGCAGACCCGCCGCAAGGAGCAGTCCGGCCCCGATCTGGGTGCCTCCCGCGGTGAGCGCGGTGAACACGCCGCCGCGGAAACCGTCGCCGCGGAACTCCTCGGTGCCGCCGGCCAGCCCCCGGCCGCCGAGGTGGAAGCTGACCTTCTGGATCCCGTGCCCCGCGACCAGCAGGCCGACGACCAGCCGGAGCAGCAGGAGACCTGCGTTCACTGGTGAACTCTCTTTCTGTGGTACCTGGTTGCCGGTCAGCCGGCCGCGTGCTCGTTGATCATGGCCTGCGCGTAGACCACACCCAGGCCGTAGGCGCCGGCGTGCTCCTTGACCACGTCCATGACCGGCAGGTAGGTCTCGGTGCGGGCCCAGTCGCGCTGCAGCTCCAGCAGCACCTGGACCCACGTCACCGGTACCGCACCGGCCGCCGTCATCCGCTGGATGGCGTGCTCATGGGCCAGCGGGCTGACGCCGCCGGAAGCGTCCGTGACCACGTAGACCTCGTAGCCCTGGTCCAGCGCCGACAGGGCGGGCAGCACCAGGCAGACCTCGGTCCACAGGCCGGAAAGGATGATCTTGCTGCGCCCGGTGGCCTTGACCGCCTCGACCAGGGCCGCGTCCTCCCAGGCGTTCATCGAGGTGCGGTCGACCACCTCGTGCTTCGGGAAGACCGCCTTCAGCTGGGGCAGGATCGGGCCGGAGAAGGACTCGGCGGCCACCGTGGACAGCACCACCGGGACGTCGAAGACCCGGGCGGCCTTGGCCAGGCCGACGGTGGCGTTGATGATCGCCGTGCGGTCGCCGCTACCCGTGCCGAAGAACATCTGCGGCTGGTGGTCGACGAAGAGCATCATCGAGTTGTCCGGCGTCAGCAGATCGGAGCTGGGGGCGGCGTGCACGGAGTCGAAGTCGACCATGGCGGTTCTCTCTTTCGGCTGAGGGGGTGTCACGGGGACGTCGGCGCGGACATCAGCGGGGACGTCGGCGCAGACCTCGGCGGGGACGTCGCAAGGCATCGAAGGCTCGGAGACACGAGCGGTGCCGCAGGCTCTCCGGCACAGCCAGGACGCTATCCGGCGGCGCCCGGACATCTCTTCTCCCACCGCGCCCAGGACTGTTCCCACACTGCACGGAGCTCCCGTGCGCCATCGGTCCCGGCGCCGCTCGCGGGGTCGCTGCCCGCACAGGACAGAGCCGGTGCGTGCAGAGCAAAGTCCCAGCTCTGTGCCGCCCTAGGTTGACTCGTGCCAGAGCTCAACGGACCGTGCCGCTCGCGCCGTCCGGCCTGAACGACGAGGACGGTCACCATCATGTCGAGCATGCCCGTTGCCGGGGTCCGCCCCGGCCACCCCGACCAAGCCGCCGACCTGGTCGTGCGCAACGCCAAGGTGTACACCGGCGACCCGGTGCGCCCGCGGGCCAGTGCGGTCGCGATCCGCGACGGCCTGATCACCGCCGTCGGGGACGACGCGGACGTCATACCGCAGATCGGCCTGCGGACCCGCGTCGTCGACGCGCTCGGGCGGCGTGCCGTCCCGGGCCTGAACGACTCGCATCTGCACGTCATCCGGGGCGGTCTCAACTACGTGCTGGAGCTGCGCTGGGACGGCGTGCCTACGCTGCGCCAGGCGCTGGCCATGCTGCGGGCCCAGGCCGAACGCACCCCGCCGGGCCAGTGGGTACGGGTGGTCGGCGGCTGGTCCGCGGACCAGTTCGCCGAGCGCCGACTGCCGACGGTGGCCGAGCTGAACGCCGCCGCACCGGACACCCCCGTCTTCGTCCTGCATCTGTACCAGTCGGCGCTGATGAACCGGGCGGCACTGCGGGCCGCCGGGTTCGACCGCGACACCCCGGACCCGGCGGGCGGCCAGATCGTGCGCGGCCACGACGGACAGCCGACCGGCCTGCTGCTGGCCGCCCCCGGAGCCCTGCTGCTGTACTCCACGCTCGCCAAGGCGCCGACGCTGGACGAGGCCGAGAAGGCCGCCTCCACGCGGCACTTCCTGCGCGAGCTCAACCGTTTCGGGCTCACCTCGGCGATCGACGCAGCCGGCGGCTTCCAGAGCTTCCCGGAGAACTACGGCACCGTCATGCAGCTCGCGCAGCAGGGCGAGTTGACGCTGCGGATCGCCTACCACCTCTTCCCGCAGACCGCCGGACAGGAACTGGACGACCTGGCGCGCTGGGTGACCACCGTCCGCCCGGGTGACGGGGACGCGTGGCTGCGGCTGAACGGTGCCGGGGAGAACCTCACCTGGGCGGCTGCGGACTTCGAGAACTTCACCGAGCCGCGCCCCGAACTCGGCCCGTACGAGGCCGGGTTCGAGCAGGCCGTGCGGCTGCTGATGGAACACGGCTGGGGTTTTCGGCTGCACGCCAGCTACGACGAGACGATCCGCCGTGACCTGGCGGTCTTCGAGAAGCTCGCCGCCGAGGGCCTCTTCCCGGGCGGGAACCGGTGGCTCTTCGACCACGCCGAGACGGTCTCCCCCGCGAGCCTGGACCGGATCGCCGCGCTCGGCGGGGCCGTCTCGGTGCAGAACCGGATGTCCTTCCAGGGTGAGGCGTTCGTGAGCCGCTACGGCGCCGCCGCGGCCGCCGAGGCGCCGCCGGTGCGGGCGATGCTGGAGCGCGGGCTGACGGTCGGCGCGGGCACCGACGCCACCCGGGTCTCCTCCTACAACCCGTGGGTGGCCCTGCACTGGCTGGTCTCCGGGCGTGCCGTCAGCGGACGCACGCTCCGCCCGGTGGCCAACCGGCTCAGCCGTGAGGAGGCGCTGGAGCTGTACACCCTGGGCGGCGCCCGGCTCACCGGCGAGCAGGAGGTCAAGGGCCGGCTCCGGGTGGGCTGCTACGCCGACCTCGCGGTGCTCAGCGCCGACTACCTGACGGTGGACGAGGCCGACATCCCGCACATCGAGTCCGTCCTCACCGTGGTCGGCGGCCGCATCGTGCACAGCGTCCAGGAGCACGAGGGCCTCACCCCCGAGCTGCCGGCCGTGGAGCCGCTGTGGAGCCCGGTGGCGCGCTTCGGCGGCTACCAGGCCACCCCCGCGCCCAGCCTCACCGGCGTCCGGCAGGCCGAGCGGGTGGTCGAGGCGGCAGCCGCCTCCGACGAGCAGCGCGAGTGGCGGCAGGCGCGCGGACTCCTGGTCCCCGGCCAGGGCGGACCGGCCCTCGACGACCCCTGCTTCCTCTGATCCACCTTCCGCATCCGCCGTGCGCCGCCGGACTCCGCACTCCCGGTGGCGCACGGCGCTGGACAGCCTTGAAGGACGCCCCGATGACGACCCCCCAGCCCGAGAGCACCGTGGCCGCCGCGCAGATCCGCGACCGCCACCCGCTGGCCCTGGCCCTGTTCGCGCTGACCGCGGTGAGCGGCCTGATCGACGCGGTGAGCTACCTGGGGCTCGGCCACGTGTTCACCGCGAACATGACCGGGAACGTCGTCGTGGTCGCCTTCGCCCTGGTCGGCACACCCGGCTTCTCGATCGCGGGCTCGCTCACCTCGCTCGCCGCCTTCCTGCTGGGCTCGGTGCTGGCCGGCCGCCTCGCGCTGCGACACCGCGACAGCCGCCGGGAGCACTGGCTGCGCACCGCCCTGCTGGCCGAAACGGCGCTGCAAGCGGCGGCGACCGCGATCGCGTTCACCGCGAGCGGGCGGGCGCAGCAGGAGGCGCTGATCGCGCTGCTGGCCGTGGCCATGGGCCTGCGCAACGGCACGGTCCGCAAGTTGGGGGTGCCGGACCTGACCACGACGGTGCTCACCCTCACCCTGACCGGCATCGCCGCGGACTCCTCGCTGGCCGGCGGCACCAACCCCCGCCTGGGCCGGCGCCTCTACGCGGTCCTGGCCATGCTCGCGGGCGCCGCTCCCGGAGCCGCTCTCGTCATCCACGGACACCTCGGGTGGGCGCTGCTGGCCAGCACGCTCCTGGTCGCCGCGATCGCGGTCGGCTACCGCGAACGCGACTGAGGTATCCGCCCGCCGTCACCCCCTCGGCCAACCCTCTCTCCCGGAAGGACACTTCACATGCCCATGCGCCTCTCCCTGCGCCTGCTGGCGGCGGTCACCGCCACCACCGCGCTGGCCTTCGTCACCGCACCGTCGGCCCCCGCGGCGCCCACCGCCGGACGCCCCGGCCTCGCCGTCGGCCCCCAGTACGACACGACGCACGTGTACGTGACGCCCGGCGCGATGGACTCCTTCGTCAGCAGCTGGGAGTCGACCTTCGGCGGCACCAACACCCCGCAGGTCCTCGCCGACGTCACACCGACCCCGAGCCTGACCAAGTCCGAGCTCGTCCTCTCCCCCGTCGGCACGCTCTCCGTCTTCGACTACCAGACGCCCGTCCCTTACCCGTTCGGCGCCGAGCGCACCGGCTGGCTCGTCACGGACCTGGACCGCGGCGTGCGCAAGGCCGAGGCGGACGGGGCGAACACGGTCGTCACGCCGTTCGCCGACCCGATCGGCCGCGACGCGATCGTCCAGTTCCCCGGTGGCATCTACGCGCAGCTGTACTGGCACACCAAGGCGCCCTCGTACCCGGCGCTCGCGTCCGTGCCGGAGAACCGGCTGTACCTGCCGAGTAGCACGATCCGCTCCTTCCTGCACTCGTACCTGGCCTTCACCGGCGGCACGGTGGTCTCCGACGACAACCACGCCCCGGGCGCCGAACTCGGCCTGCCCGGCACCTCCTACCGGCGGATCCGGATCAGCTCACCGTTCGGCGACACCTCCGTCGCGGTCACCGACGGGCACCTGCCCTACCCCTTCGGACGAGAGAGCACCGGCTACGCCGTGAGCGACCTCGCCGCGACCCTGACCAAGGCCCGGGCCGCCGGCGCAACCGTGCTGTGGGGGCCGTACACCTCCCCTCAGCGCGACAGCGCGATGGTGCAGTTCCCCGGCGGCTACATCGCCGAGATCCATGATGGCGGCTCACGGTCGTAACCGGCCGGACGGAGTACGCAGCGGTTCATCAGGGCGTTCGGACGTTCGGGAGTTCGGGCGTTCGCGGGCAGGCAAGGGTGCATGACCAGGCACGACGGCATCCCCGGCCGGCCCTACGGTCAGCAGCGACGGGCCCCGGAAGAGCCGGGGCCCGTGATCCATGAGCAACAGAGCATGACGACAGTGCCGTGAGCCGGCCGTCGAGCGTGCTTGATCACCATCTTGTTGAATGCTAAATTAAATCCCAGCCCGGGCCACCAGCCCGCCGCCCGACAGCAGGAGGAACGATGACCAGCAGCGTCGCGGACAACCCCGACCGGTCACGGTTCGAGATCACGGACGACGGTGAACTCGCCGGCTTCGCCGAGTACTTCCGGCACGAGAACGAGATCGCGTTCATCCACACCGAGATCGACCCCGCCTTCGCCGGCCGCGGCCTCGCCGGCGTCCTGGCCCGCGCCGCTCTCGACTCCGCCCGGGAGCGGGGGCTGGCCGTACTGCCCTACTGCCCCTTCATCCGAGGCTGGCTGGGCAAGCACCCGGACTACGTCGACCTGGTGCCTCCGGACCAGCTGATCCGGTTCGGCCTGTGACCACCGCCCCGACCGCCGACGCCGCCCGGGAGTTCGTCCGGGCGGCGGCCGTGGTCGCCACCAGTACCGACGAGGACTACCGCGTCGACATCCGCTCCGGCCGGCACCGTCTGACCGCCGACGAGCCGGCCTCGGTGGGCGGCGCCGACACCGCCACCAACCCGACCGGCATGCTCCTGTCGGCGCTCGGCTCCTGCACCGCGATCACCCTGCGGATGTACGCGCAGCGCAAGCAGTGGCCGCTGGAGACCGTCCGGGTGCACCTCGGCTACGAGAAGGGCCCCGACAAGACGGCCCGCATCACCCGGCGCATCGAGCTGGTCGGCGAGCTGGACGAGGCACAGCGCGCCCGGCTGCTGGACATCGCCGAGCGCACGCCGGTCACCCGGGCGGTGTCCGGCGGCACACCGATCGTGGAGGAGTCCGCACGCCATGAATGAGCCCGACCAGACCGCCGCCGCCGTACGCGGCGGGCGCCAGGACGTCCCGGCCGGCCCCGTCAGGGAACTGCTCGCGCCGCGTGAGACCGCACTGGGCGGCAGCACCGTCGTGCGCCGCCTGCTGCCCAACCTCGGCCGCCGGATGGTCGGCGCCTGGTGCTTCGTCGACCACTACGGCCCCGACGACATCGCCGACGAGCCCGGCATGCAGGTCCCGCCCCACCCCCACATCGGCCTGCAGACCGTCAGCTGGCTGCACCAGGGCGAAGTCCTGCACCGCGACAGCCTCGGCAGCCTGCAGACCGTCCGACCGCGCGAGCTGGGCCTGATGACCTCCGGCCGCGGAATCTCACACTCCGAGGAATCGCCGCGCCCGCACGCGCGCTTCCTGCACGGCGCACAGCTCTGGGTGGCCCTGCCCGAGGTCCACCGCCACACCGCCCCCGCCTTCGAACACCACGCCCAACTCCCCGAGATCAACGCCGCCGGCCTGCACGGCACCGTGATCCTCGGCGACCTGGACGGCGCCACCTCACCCGGCACCATCCACACCCCGCTGGTCGGCGTCGACCTCACCCTGCGCGAAGGCAGCTCCACCCGGCTCCCCCTGGAGCCCGACTTCGAGTACGCCGTGCTGACCATGTCCGGCCTGACCGAAGTGGACGGCGTCCGTCTGGAACCCGGCTCGATGCTCTACCTGGGCAGTGGGCGGCGGGAGTTGCCCCTGCGGGCTCTGGCCGACGGCTCCCTGCTGCTGCTCGGCGGGGAGCCCTTCGAGGAGAAGCTCGTCATGTGGTGGAACTTCATCGGACGATCCGGGGAGGAGATCGTACGGGCGCGGGAGGACTGGATGACCGGCACCCGCTTCGGCACCGTGCACGGCTACGACGGCATACCTACCCCCGCTCCGCAGGTGCCTACAACGCCGCTCAAGACGCGCGATCGGATCCGCTGAAGGGCCCAGGGCGCGGACCCGGCACCGCCGGTACACAGCACGGCGGCACCGGATCCTCGACGGTGCGAAGCGGTGCGAAGCGGACGTCAGGCGGCGTGCAGCGCCTCACGCAGGGTCTCGATCGCCAGGGTGATGGCGGCCTGGGCCGCGCGCGTCTCGCGCAGGGCGTTGAGCATCACGAAGTCGTGGATGATGCCCTGGTAGCGCACGGCGGTGACCGGGACACCGGCGGCGCGGAGCTTGTTCGCGTACGCCTCGCCCTCGTCGCGCAGCACGTCGGCCTCGCCGGTGATCACCAGTGCGGCGGGCAGCCCGGCGAGTTGCTCGGTGGTGGCGCGCAGCGGGGAGGCGGTGATCTCGGCGCGCTGGGCGGGGTCGGTCGTGTACTGGTCCCAGAACCACTCCATGCCGTCGCGGCGCAGGAAGTAGCCGGTCGCGAACTGGTGGTACGAGTTGGTGTCGAAGGCGGCGTCGGTCACCGGGTAGAAGAGCACCTGGTGACGGAGCGACACGTCGCCGCGGTCCTTGGCCATCAGGGTCAGCGCGGCGCTCATGTTCCCGCCGACCGAGTCACCCGCGACGGCGAGCCGCGTGCCGTCCAGCCCCTTGGTGGCACCCTCCCGCACGATCCACTGCGCGACCGCGTAGTTCTGCTCGATGGCCACCGGGTAGCGGGCCTCGGGCGACAGGTCGTACTCGGGGAACACCACGGCCGCCCCCGTACCGACCGCCAGCTCCCGGACCAGCCGGTCGTGGGTGTGCGCGTTGCCGAAGACCCAGCCGGCGCCGTGGATGTAGAGGATCACCGGCAGGACCTCCCGCGAACCGGCCGGCTTCACGATCCGGGCCCGGACGCTGCCGGTCGGTCCACCCGACACGGTGATCCACTCCTCGTCCACCTCCGGCAGCTCGACCGGGCCCGACTGGACCTCGTCGACCGCCTTGCGGCCTTCGGCGGGGGCCAGCTGGAACAGGTACGGCGGCTCCGCCGTGGCCTGTGCGAACGCCGCGGCCGCCGTCTCCAGTACGGGCTGGACCGGCTCGAAGTCGTGCGTCATGTCCGTCTCCTCAGTGGTGCGGGGTGGTCCACCTCGACCGGCGCCGACCGCGGCGTTGCCCGGCCGGCCCCGGAGTCCCGAGGCGCGATCGCCAACCTAGAACCGCTCGACCGGGCCGCGTTGTCCGACGGCGCCTCGGCTCTGCTCTGTCCGCGCATGTACCAGGGTGCCCGGCAGGCGGGCAGGCAGACCAGTCGGCGCGCTGGGCCGCCACGCGGGTCCGGCAGTCAGTCCGCCGGCTGCGCGTCACCCAGCGCGTCGCGCAGCTGGGTCCGGGTGGTGATGCCGAGCTTGGGAAATATCTTGTGCAGGTGGAAGCCGACGGTGCGCGGCGAGAGCAGCAGCTTGGCGCCGATCTCCCGGTTGGTCAGACCGGAGGCGGCCGCGCGCGCGATCTCCAGCTGCTGCGGAGTCAGGTCGGACGTACGGCTGGCGGATTCCGTACGGGCGGTCGGCACACCGGCGGCCCGCAGCTCCGAGGCGGCCCGCTCGGTCCAGGGACGGGCGTCGAGCCGCTCGAAGACGCCGAGGGCGGCGCTCAGCTCGGCGCGTGCCTCGGTGACCCGGCGATGGCGGCGCAGCCACTCCCCGAACTCCAGCCGCACCAGTGCCCGTTCGAAGGGCCACAGGTCACCGGCCGGGTCGGCGAGGGCCGCCCGGAAGTGCTGCTCCGCCTCGTCCGGCCCGCTCAGCAGCGCGCAGGCCCGGTTCACCACCACGTCCAGACGCGCGGAGCGCAGCTCGCCGAGCGAGCGCACGGCGACCCGCAGCACGGCCCGCGCGTCGTCCTCGTAACCGGTGCGGACAGCTGCGGCGGCGAGGTCGCCGAGGTAGTAGTACGACGCGTGGTAGTGCACCGGGGCGGCCTGGAAGTCGCGCGAGAAGACGGCTCGCAGCTGCCGGTACGCCGCCAGGTGGTCGCCCTCGACGAATGCCGCCAGGCCGAGCGCGTGGCAGGACCGCACGAACAGGCTGGGGGAGCAGGACAGGTCGTCCACCCCGGCGACGGCCGTGTCGATGAGCCCGCGCGCCCCGGCCGCGTCGCCGTGCAGCGCCAGCAGCGTGCCCTGCAGGATCGGCGATCCCACCGCGGAGTTGTCCGCGCCGACCTCGACGGCCATCCGGTACGCCTCCTGCGCGGTGGACCGGGCCACGGACCACGCGCCGCTCTCGAAGAGCGCCAGCGCGAGCGCCTGCCCGACGACGGGGTTGCCACCGGCCGTGGGCGTGCGGCGCAGGTGGTCCATCGCCTGGCCGAGGAGCCGCACAGCCAGCTCGGTCTCGTCGAGGACCCAGGCGGCGGCGCCGAGTTGGGCCAGGTGGGGAAGCGAGTCCTCGGGCGCCTCGGCCAGTGACCGGGGCAGGGCCCGCAGCGCCCACGCACGGTCCGCGAACGGCTCGGTGCCGGCCCGCAGCCAGACCCGGTCCACTTCGTCGGGCTGTTCCGGCACCAGGTCCGCGAGCCGGCGCAGCTCCGCGCGGTAGAAGGGAGACCCGGAGTTGTACGCCGGAGTGGCTGCCGTGCCCAGGGCGTCCATGGCGAGTCCTGGCGCCTTCCCGGCCATGGACTGCGCGACGGGCACCAGGAATCCCAGCGCCTCCTCGTGTCGGGTGGTCACGGCCAGGGACCAGCCGGCCCGCATGGACGCTTGGGCGAGCAGTTCCGGGTCGTCCGCGATGGCGCAGACCTTGACGGCCAGCTCGCCCACCCACTGGGGGCAGCCGCCGTACATCGCCATGGTGGCGGCTTCGAGCAGCCGCCTCGCCCGCTGGTCCCGGTCGGGGGTCAGTGCGGCCGCGCGTTCGAGGGTGGCCGCCGCAGCCGCGTAGCCGCCCCGGCCGCGTGCCCGGTCCGCACTCTCGGCCAGTGTCCGGGCCACCTCCTCGTCCGGTCCGAGCGTGGCGGCGGCGAGGTGCCAGGCGCGGCGGTCCGGGTGGTCCACCAGGGCGGCGGCGAGCGCCTGATGGGCAGCTCGCCGCTCGTCGAAGGAGGCAGCCTGGTAGACGGCGGAGCGCACCAGTGGATGGCGCAGCCGGACCTGACCGGCCGCCAGCCGCACCAGGCCCACCTGTTCGGCGGGCAGCCACACCTGCGGGTCCCCCGCGTCAGGCGTGGCCCGCAGCACCTCGGAGAACTGCGCGGTGCCGGCCGCGGCCGCCACCAGCAGCACCTGCCGGGTCCGCTGCGGAAGACCGACGAGATCTGCCGCGAAGATGCGTTCCAGACGGCCGGTGAGCGGAAGCGATTCGGCGGCGTCCGCGCCCTGCGCTCCCCCGGGCTCCCGGGCGACCGCTCGGGCCAGCTCGATCAGCGCCAGTGGATTGCCGCCCGCCTGCTCGAAGATCCGCAGCCGGGCCCGCCCGCGCGGCGGCTGCGGTTGGCGGTCGAGCAGCAGGCCCGCGTCCGCGCGGTCCAGCGGTGTGACGGCCAGGACGGCGAACTCCCGCTCGAAGGGCCCGGGAAGGCCCTCCTCGCGCGCGGCCAGCAGGACGGCTATCGCCTCACCGTCCAGCCGGCGGGCGACGAAGGCGAGTACGTCCACGCTGCCCTGGTCCAGCCACTGGACGTCGTCGACGAGCAGGAGTAGCCGCCGGTCGGTGGCTGCGTCGGACAGCAGACTCAGGGCGGCATAGCGGATCAGCAGCGGGTCGGGCTGCCGGTCGCCGGCCGCCGCCTGCTGGCCGAAGGCGGCCAGCAGCGCTTCCCGCTGCGGGGCGGGCAGCCGACCGGCCTCCCCCAGCAGCGGCCGCAGCAACTGGTGCAACCCGGCGAATCCGAACCCTTCCTCACCCTCGCCGGCGCGAGCCCGCAGCACCTGGAAGCCCCGGCTCGCCGCCCGGGCAGCGGCCCAGTCGACCAGCGTGCTCTTGCCCGCGCCCGGTTCGGCGGTCAGCGCGAGCACCTGGGCGCCGACACCACCACGGCTGTCCACCGCGTCGAGCACCCCCGCGATCCGCGCCAGTTCACGCTCCCTGCCGACGATCTCCGGGACCGGCCCCGACTCACGGACGTTCTCCATGCCCACCCCTGCTGTTGGTCCTTGTTCGCTGCTGCTCGATGTGTTCCGCCGCCGAGACCGGTCATCTGACAGAAGCGCCGCCATACGGACCGCCTGCAAGATAGTGCCAGGTCAGCGGTGGTGACTCCATGCCCGACACCCACCAGTCGTACGCCGTTCCCGCTCCGGAGGTCCTTCTCCAGGGGCAGCGCGAGGCGTTCGAGCGCTGACGACGAGGGGAGCCCCTGTGTCAACCACCGTATCCACCGAATCGCTGTCCCCTGGGGAGCGTGCCGAGTTCTGGCACGAGGCCGTCTCACAGGCGTTCATCCCGCTTGAGGTCAGGCTCCTCGAACGGGAGCCCTCCTCCGGAATCCTCAGCAGTGACCAACTGGGAGTCGTGCAGATCTCCGGCGTGGCAGCCGGACCGCAGGTGGTCACCCGCAGCCGCCGAACGATCGAGGCCGGCGGCGAGGGCTGGGTCGCGCTCACGATGCAACACCAGGGCCACGCGAGGATCTCCCAGGATGGTCGGGAGATCATCTGTGGCCCGGGCGAGTTGGCGCTCTGCGACTCCAGTCGCCCGTTCACCAAGGAGTTCCCGACCGCCTTCGGGTTCACCGCGTTCCGGCTGCCGCGGCACGTTCTGCACGTGCGGGACCAAGAGCTCAGAGCGGCCACCGCCTCGCCGTTCGAGTCCACGTCCGGATGCGTCGAGCTGGTCACCACGTACCTGCGGACGCTGGCCTCCGGAGCGGCGAAGCTCGACCCCTGCACGGGGAGCCGGCTCGCCGACACCGCCGTCGATCTGCTCGCCCTGCTCATCCAGGAGCGCAGCGGCACTCTGGACCCGACGGCACCGGAGACGGCGCCGGCCATGCTCGCGCGGATCAAGGACTACGCGATGTGCCATCTCGGCGACCCGTCGCTCTCGCCCGAGCGGATCGCCACCGCACACCACGTCTCGGTCCGATACCTCCACAAGCTCTTCCAGGGCGAGGAGACCACGATGGCCCACTGGATCCAGCGCCGCCGGCTGGAGATGTGCGCGCACGACCTGTCCCGGCGCGCCTTCGCTGCTCCGACCGTGTCATCCGTGGCCCGGCGCTGGGGATTCGTCAGCCCGACCCACTTCAGCCGCGTCTTCCGCGCCGCCTACGGCGTCACGCCCCGCGAATGGCGCGCCCGGGCAGGGGGCGCCGATCATCCGCTCAGCCCGGCTCGGTGACGGTGTGCGCCCAGGCCGGGCGCGGAGGGGCAATGATCAGTGCGCTTCGGAACAAACCCGTACTTCGCACGCCCGTAGCTTGACCGAGTCACTGGACCGCAACCGAGTCACCGGACCGCGAAGGCCGAGGGAGTTCCCATGAGCAGTTCCGACCACCCCGACATCAGCGGCAGCAGCCAGCCGCTGCTGCATCAGAAGGGCAAGGAGATCCAGGAGTTCGGTACCGTCAACCAGGTTCCGCTCGGCCTCTCCCATGATGCGCGCCTGTACGCCTGCCAACGGCTCAACCGGGTACTCGCGGACACCCGGATCCTCTACACGCTCTACAAGAAGCACCACTGGTTGATGCGGGGGGCGACCTTCTACCAGTTGCACCTGCTGCTGGACAAGCACGCGGACGAGCAACTGGCGCTGGTGGACGTGCTCGCCGAGCGGGTCCAGTCCCTTGGCGGGGTCGCGGTCGGCGACCCGCGGCACGTCGCGGAGATCACCTCGATCCCGCGTCCGCCGGACGGCGTCGAGGAGGTGCCGGCCATGCTGTCGCGGCTCCTGTCGGCGCACGAGGCGATCCTCGTCGACGCCCGCGAGGCCGCCGGCCGGGTGGCGGCGCTCGGCGACGACGGGACGAACGACCTGCTGGTCTCCCAGGTCGTCCGGACCGGCGAGGCGCAGGTGTGGTTCCTGGCCGAGCACCTGGTGGACACCCCGCTGGTGCGGCTGTGACCTGCCGGCTCCACCCGCACCCCGCCGCACAGCGCTGACAGGAGTCGCCATGGCGTCGTCCGCGACGGTGGAACTGTCCCGCTGGCAGTTCGCCATCACCGCCATCTTCCACATGACCTTTCCCGCCCTGACCGTCGGACTGTCGATCCTGCTCGCGGTCGTCTACACGGCCTACCTGCGCACCCGCAATCCGCTCTACCTGCAGATGTTCCGCTTCTGGCGGAAGATCTTCGCGGTGGGGTTCGGTCTCGGCGTGGTCGCCGGAACGGTGATGACCTTCGAGTTCGGCCTGAACTGGGGCAGCTACGCGCATGCGGTCGGCCCCATCCTCGGTGTCACCATCGGGATGGAGGTGATCACCGCCTTCTTCCTGGAGGCCGGCTTCATCGGCATCATGCTCTACGGCGAGGGGCGGGTGCGCCCGCGCACCATGGCCTTCGCCTCGTGGATGGTCGCCTTCGGCACCCTGCTGTCCACCACCTGGATCCTCTCCGCCAACAGCTGGATGCAGGATCCGGCCGGCTACACCGAGGTCGCGGGCCAGTTCCAGGCCCGCGACTGGTGGCAGGTGCTGCTCAACCCGGCCTTCTCCTACCGCTTCCCGCACATGCTGCTCGCGGTGCTGATCAGCGCCGCCTGGTTCGTCGGCGGCATCGCCGCCTGGTACCTGGTCAGGCAGCGCTCGCTCGCCTTCGCCCGCCGCACGCTCTCCCTCACGCTCGGGGTGCTGGCCGTCCTGATGCCCGTCCAGCTGTACGCGGGCGACGAGACCGCGGTGTTCATGGGGCAGCACCAGCCCGCCAAGCTGGAGGCCTTCGAGGGCAACTGGAAGACCGACAACAACGGCTACAACCTGGTCGTCGTCCCCAACCCCGGGCGGGGCAAGGACGACCTGCGCATCGGGATCCCGCACCTGGGCGCGGTGATCGGCAAGGACCTGACCGGCCAGGCCCACGTGCCCGGCCTGCTGCAGACCCCGCCGGACCAGCGCCCGAACATGTGGAGCGCCTTCTACGGCTTCCGCGCGATGTACTTCACCGCGCTCACGATGTTCGCGATGGCCTTCGCCGGACTGGTGCTGCGCCTGCGCGGGCGGCTGTTCACCGCCCGGCGCTTCCACCGGCTGATGGTGTGGATGACACCCGCCGGCCTGGTCGCGATCTCCGGGGGCTGGATCACCGCGGAGACCGGACGCCAGCCCTGGGTGGTCTACGGCCAGATCCGCACCTCGGACGCCGTCTCGCACCTGTCCACGGCCGAGGCGGCGCTGAGCCTGGCCGGCTTCGTCACGGTCTACGCCGTGCTGGTCGCGGTCTGGATCCGCTACATCGTCCGAACCGTCAGGGCGGGGCCGGAAGCCGTCGACTCGCCGTCCGCCGACCGTCCCGTCCTGCCGGAGGCCGTCCATGGCTGAGTACGCTTCCTACGCGCTGGTCCTCTTCGCGCTCGGCGCGTACGTCGCACTGGACGGCTACGACCTCGGGATCGGGATCCTCGGCCTCTTCGACCGCAGCGACGAGCGGCGCAAGGAGTACACCGAGCTGGTCGCGACGGCCTGGGACGCCAACGAGAGCTGGATCATCCTCGCCGCAGTCATCCTGTGGGCAGCGCTGCCCGGTGTCTACGCAACCGTGCTCCCCGGGGTCTACCTCCCGCTGGTCGTGATGCTGCTGGCCTTCGTGCTGCGCGGCCTGGGGCTGGAGATGCAGAGCTCCGCAGCGGACTACCGACGGGGCTGGGGGCGCCTGTTCGGCATCTCCTCGCTGGTGGTGACCCTCTGCCAGGGACTGGTGGTCGGCACCGTGCTCAGCGGCCTGCCGCAGCACGGGGGTGTCTTCGAAGGCGGCGCACTGCGCTGGCTCACTCCCTACAGCGTGCTGTGCGCACTCGGTGTGACCGCGCTCTACCTACTGGCCGGCGCCGCCTGGCTGCAGGCCAAGACGCAGGGCAGCGCCCGCCGTCGGGCCGCGCGGCTCGGGCGCCCGCTGCTCGCGCTGACGGTCGCGGCCTGCCTGGTGCTGGGCTTCGGCCTGGAGGTGGCCGACCCGCAGTACTTCCGCTTCGACCAGTCGCTGCGCGCCGTCCTGTTCGGCCTCCTGGTGGCGGCCGCCGCCGTCTGCGGTGCCCTCGCCTGGTACGGCTTCGGCAAAGAGCCCGACGCCCGGCCGTTCGTCGCCGTGCTCTGCGCCCAGGTGGCCGGACTGCTGGCACTGGTGACCGCGACCGCCCCGGTCGTCGTGCCACCCGACCTGAGCGTGCACGCCGCCGCCAGCCCCACCGGCTCGCAGGTGTTCCTGCTGATCGGTGTCGGCTGCTGCATGCCCGTCGTGCTCGCCTACAACATCTACGCCTGGTGGGTGTTCCGCGGGAAGTACCGGCCGCCGGCCCCGGCCGCGCTCGCCGTACCCGCCGAGCCCGTTGCCACCCGTGCGGATCTGACTGACAGTCAGGCATCCGCGGCGGAATCAGGCGTGGGGACCCTGGCCCGGCGGGTCGGTTTCACCGTGCTCGGCCTCGGGGTGGTCGCCGTCGCGCAGGACGTGTTCGGCGGTCAGGGCGAATGGATCGCCCCCGTCTCGCTCATCCTGTTCAGCTCCGTCTCACTGACCGCCTGGCTGGTCGGCGACCGACGGGCCGCTGCCGCAGGCGAGTTCGACCTCGACCAGGCGGCCCGGCGGTGAGCGACACCGCCGCCCTGCTGGCGCGCCTGGCCGCGGACGACGCACAGCAGGACCAGCAGCGGGCGCTGCAACGGTTGCGCGAGTGGGCGCAGGTGCAGGCACCCGCGTTCCGGCGCGCCGGCACCCTGCGCGGGCTCGGCGCCCTCGGCACCGTCGGGTGGGCGGCCGGGCTCGGCTGGGCCGCCCAGCTGGCCCTGCACGGCCAGCGGGCGGCGGTCACCCCGGTCTCGGTGCTGCCGGCGGCCTGCCTGATCGCGGCCGGGCTCGCGCTGCGGGCCTGGCTGCTCGCGGCCGGCGACCGGGCCGCGGACGAGGCGGCCGCCGCCGTCCGGCACGCGCTGCGTGGCCGACTGCTGGACACCGCCCTGCCCGCCTGGCGGGGGCCGACCACCGCAGCGCAATCCCAGGGTGGCGACGCCGCCTTCGTCCAGGCCCTCGACGAGGAGATGGACCGCCTCACCGACTGGCTGACCGGCTACGTCCCGGCGCGCCGGACCATGCTGATCGCCGGCGGCATCGTGCTGGCGGCGATCGCGTCGGGAAGCCGGGTGGTCGCCCTGCTGCTGGTGCTGGCGACCCCGCTGCTGCCGGCCAACCTCAAGGTCATCGGCATGGGCACCCGCACCGCCGTCCACGCCCAGCTGGCCGCCGCCCGGACCCTCGGCGCCCGGCTGCTGGACCAGCTACGCGGGCTGCCGACGCTGGTCGGCCTGGGCGCGGACGAGCGCGCCGCCCTCGCCGTGGAACAGGACGACCGGGAACTGGCCCACCGCACCCAGGCGGTGCTGCGCGTGGCGTTCCTGTCCACCGCCTGGGTGGAACTGCTGATCACCGGAACCCTCGCCGTGGTCGCCACGTACTGCGGCCTGGTGCTGCTCGACTACCTGCACCTGCCCGGAATCCCCTCGACCATGGGCCTGGGCACGGCGCTCTTCGTCCTCGTCCTCACCCCCGCCTACTTCGCGCCGGTGCGGGAACTGGCGCGCGGCTACCACGCCCGCGCCGAAGCGTCCGCCGCCGCCGAGCTCGTCAACGGCCTGCTGGACGTGGCCGCACCAGGGCAGACGACGCCAAGGCCCTGCGACACTCCCCGCAGCGTGCACCTGCGCGGAGTCGGCGTCACCTTCCCCCATCGCGACCGGCCCGCCCTTGACGACGTCACCCTGACCGCGCACCCGGGTCAGGTACTGGCCCTCACCGGCGCCAGCGGGGCGGGGAAGTCCACGCTGCTGGCGGTCGCCGCCGGGCTGCTCGCCCCTGCGTCCGGGTCAAGTGCCCATGAGGTCGGCGATGCGCGGCAGCCCGCCGACCCCCGTGCCGTCTCCTGGATCGGCCAGCCCTGCCACCTCCTCCCGGGCACGGTGCGGGAGAACCTGCTGCTGGCCCGCCCGGACGCGCAGGACGCGGCGCTCGACGCGGCCTTCGCCACGCTCGGCTTCGCCGACCTTCGCGCGGCACTGCCGCACGGCCTGGACACCGTCGTCGGTGAACGCGGCAGCGGGCTCTCCTCGGGTCAGATCCAGCAACTGGTCTTCGTCCGCGCCCTGCTGCGGGACGCGCCGGTGCTCTGTCTGGACGAACCGACCGCCCATCTGGACCCCGACGCGGAGGAACGCGTCATAGCCGCCATGCGCACTCTGGCACGGGACAGAACCGTCCTGCTCGCCACCCACAGCCCCGAACTCCTCAAGATCGCCGACGCCGTCGTCGCCATCGACCGGGGCCGTATCCGCGGAGCGACACCTTGAAGCCCCTCACCCTGCTGTGGACCTCGGCCGACCGCCGCGGCCGCCGCGACCTGCTGCTCGGCGCGCTGCTGGCCGCCGGCGCCGAGGTGGCCGCCGCCGCGCTGCTCGGCGTGTCCGGCTGGTTCCTCACCTCCTGTGCTCTGGTCACGCTCCACGCGAACACCACCTGGTCCTGGATGTATCCCTCGGGAACCGTACGGGCGTTGGCCCTGGGCCGGACGGGCCTGCGCTACACCGAACGGCTCACCAGCCACCGCGCCCTGTTCGGCGCGACCATCGCGCTCAGGGCCCGGATGGTGCGGACCGCCGGCGCGCTCCCGCCACGCCAGTTGCGGGAGCGGCGCGACGGCGCTCTGCTCGCCCGGCTCACCGACGACGTGGCGGCCGTGGGCGCGGCGCCGGCCCAGACCGTCGCCCCGCTGACCGGCGTCGGGGTGACCGCGGTGGTCGTGGTGGCGCTGATCTGTGTGGCGAATCCAACGGCCGGGGCCGTCGAGGCGCTGCTGCTCGCGCTGGCACTCGCCGTCGCCCTGCGGACGAAGCGCCGGGCTGCCGCCCACCGTGCCGAGGCCACCTTTGAGCGGGCCACCGCCCGATCCGCACTGCTCAGCGCACGCGCCGCGCTCGCCGAGCTGCGCTGCCTCGGCGCCGTCGACCCGGCTCGCGACCAGGTCGCCCGGCGGATCGAGCGCGCGCGGCAAGCTGACGTCGCATCACTCGCGGCCCTGCGCAACGGCCGGTTGCTGCTGCGCCTGCTCGCCGCACTCGGACAACTCGCGGTCCTGCTGCTCGCCCTCTCCGGCCGCTCGGCGATCCAGCCCGCCGCCGACGCCATCGGTGAGACGCTGCTGGTCGCCGCTGGCTACGAACTGATCGAGACGCTGCCGCAGATCCTGCGCGACCGCGGCTCGGCCACGCACTCCGCGCTGCGGCTGACCGACCTGCTCGGGCGAGCCCGCCCGCAGCCTTCCGGGCCGGCCGCCCTTCCCCGCCCCGGCGCGCCGCTGGTCGTGCGCGATCTCCCGGTGGGCCTCGGAGCGGCCCGAAGCCGCTGGTCGACCGTCCTCGACCCGGGCAGCGCCACCCTGGTCACCGGGCCGAACGGAAGCGGCAAGAGCACCCTGCTCAACACCCTGGCGGGCCGGATCGACTGCCCCTCCCCCGGCGTCGTCCTGCTCGGCGGCTCTCCGCTGCACACACTCTCGGCGGCCTCGGTGGCCACCACGCTCACCCTCGTCGAGGCCGACGACTGGCTGGCGGACAGCACCATCGCCGACAACCTGCGCCAGGCGGCCCCCGACGCCGACGACGCGGCGCTGCACGCCGCCCTCGCCGCCGCGGCACTGGCGGACCTCGACCTCGACGCACCCACCGGACCCATGGGCAGCACACTCTCGCAAGGACAGCGGCGCCGGCTCTCCATCGCCCGCGCCGTTCTGCGCGACCCCGCCGTGCTCCTGCTCGACGAACCCACCGCCGGGCTCGACCAGCCCACGGCCGTACGGCTGCTGAGCGGAATCCGGGCGGCGCTGCCCCGCTGCGCCCTAGTCATCGCCCTGCCGGACCAGCACCACGACCTGCTGCCCTTCCCGGTGGAAGCCACGCTGCGCCTGGGTCGTCCGGCCGTCGGCGCCGCAGCCACCACGGCCGCAGCCGCGCCCTGCTGACATCGCGGAAGTCATCCGCCGACACCGAATCGAGGAAAGATGCGCAATCCGATGAGCACGGCCCGCGAGCCGCACCTGCCGACAACGGCCGAGTACGACGTGGTGGTGATCGGTGCTGGCCCCACCGGTGAGAACGTCGCCGACCGCGTGGTCAAGGCAGGTTTGAGCGCAGTCGTCGTCGAGGGTGAACGGGTGGGCGGCGAGTGCTCGTACTTCGCCTGTATTCCCAGCAAGGCCCTGCTGCGCCCGGCCGCGGCGCTGGCGGAGGCTCGCGCGGTCGCCGGCGCACGCGAAGCGGCGACCGGTTCGCTGGACGTCCCGGCCGTCCTGGCCCGGCGGGACGCGTTCGTCTCCGACCTGCGGGATGACGGCCAGGCGAAATGGTTGAAGTCGGCCGGCATCGACCTGGTACGCGGCTGGGGCCGACTGGTCGGAGAACGACGCGTCGAGGTACGCGCCGACAGCGGAACGACTGTGCTGACGGCCCGTCATGCCGTGGTGCTGTGCACCGGATCGAGCGCCGTGCTGCCGTCGGTGCCGGGCTTGGCCGGTATCGGGGCGTGGACCAGCAGGGAGGCGACCACGGCCGGCGCTGCTCCGAGCAGGCTCGTGGTCCTCGGCGGCGGCGTGGTGGGGTGCGAGATGGCCGCCGCCTGGAGCGCATTGGGCTCCCAGGTGACCATGCTGGTGCGCGGCAAGGGGCTCCTGCCCTCCTGGGAGCCGTTCGCCGCGGCACGGGTCGCCGACGGGCTGCGCGGCGAGGGCATCGAGATACGCACCGGGGTCGAGGTCGAGCGAGTGGCCCGGGAGAACTCGACCGGCATGGTCACGGCGCACCTGACCGACGGGTCGACGTTGGAGTCCGAGGAGTTCCTCGTGGCCACCGGCCGCAGTCCGCGCACCGCGGGGCTCGGCCTGGAGACGGTCGGACTGGCGCCCGGCGGCCGACTGCCCGTGGACGACAGCTGCCGGGTCACGGAGGTGGCCGCCGGCTGGCTCTACGCGGCCGGCGACATCAACCAGCGCTCGCCGCTCACCCACATGGGCAAGTACCAGGCACGGGCCTGCGCGGCGGCGATCGCGGCACGCGCCGCCGGACGCCGCGCGAACCCCACCCCCTGGGCCGCCTGGGCGGCCACCGCCGACCACCACGCCGTACCGCAGGTGGTCTTCACCAGGCCGGAGGCCGCCGTCGTCGGCCTGACCGAGGAGCAGGCCCGCCGGGCCGGGCTCCCGGTCCGGGCGGTGGAGTACCCGATCGGCGACGTCGCCGGAGCCTCGCTACTCGTCGACGGCTACCGCGGGCACGCCAAGCTGGTCGTGGACGAGCAGCGATCCGTCGTGGTCGGCTGCACCCTGGTCGGCCCCGGTGTCGGCGAACTGATCCACGCGGCGACCGTCGCCATCGTCGGCGAGGTTCCCCTGGAGCGCCTGTGGCACGCCGTCCCGGCGTTCCCCGCCATGAGTGAGATCTGGCTGCGCCTACTGGAGCAGTACGGGCTCTGACACCGCCCCGCGAGGCGCCCCCGGACGGAATAGTTGAACGATGAACTATGTTCTGTTGTGCAGGGTGCCGCAAAGGCGCCGCCGGGGCCTCGCGAGAGCTCCCGGACCGCCCGAAAGGAGAACAAGGTGAACACCACCGCGAACCACCCACGGGTCGACGTCCGCCGCGCCGGCGAGCGCCTCGCCACGAAGATCGACTGGCTGGACTCCAAGCACTCCTTCTCCTTCGGCGGACACTACGACGCCGCCAACACCCACCACGGGCTGCTGCTCGTCAACAACGACGACACCGTCCGCCCGGGAAGCGGCTTCGAGACCCACCCGCACCGCGACATGGAGATCGTCACCTGGGTCCTACAGGGCTCGCTGGTCCACCAGGACTCCACCGGCCACTCCGGCGTGATCTACCCCGGACTCGCCCAGCGCATGAGCGCCGGCTCCGGCATCCTGCACTCGGAGAAGAACGACTCCTGGCGCCTCAGCGGAGCCGACGCCCACACCGATCCCGTCCACTTCGTGCAGATGTGGGTCGTCCCCGACGAGCGCGGCATCACACCCGGCTACGAGCAGCTCGAAATCGACGACGCGCTGCTGTCCGGCGGCCTGATCCCGGTCGCCTCCGGGATGGACAAGCACGACGGCGCCGCCGCCATCCGCATCAGGAACCGCTACGCGGCGCTGCACGTGGCCCGGCTGCAACCCGGCCAGAGCGTCGAACTGCCCGACGCCCCCTTCGTGCACCTCTTCGTCCCGCGCGGCAACGTCACCCTAGAAGGCATCGGCCCACTGGCCGCCGGCGACGCCGTGCGCTTCACCGCGATCGGCGGGCAGAAGGTCACCGCGGTCGAGCCGGCGGAGATCCTGGTCTGGGAGATGCACACCACCATCGCCAACTGACCCGCCAAGACAGCGCACAGGTACGGCGGCGGGCGGCGGACCTCATCCGCCGCCCGCCGCCCGTGCATGACGCTGCATCAGATTCCGGGAATGTTGCGCAGGTTGGCGCGGGCCAGCTGCACCATGCGTCCGACGCCGCCGTTCAGGACGGTGCGGCCGGCGGACAGGGCGAACCCGGTGAGCTGCTCGGAGGTGATCCTGGGCGGGATGGAGAGCGCGTTGGGGTCGGTGACGACGTCGACCAGGGCCGGGCCCGGGTGCCGGAGGGCCTCGCGCAGCGCCTCGCGCACCTCCGCCGGCTGCTCCACCCGGATGCCCCGCGCACCCGCGGCCCTGGCGATCGCCGCGTAGTCGGTGTGCGGGTAGGAAGTCCCGTACGACGGCAGGCCGTCGACCATCATCTCCAGGTCGACCATGCCGAGCGCGGAGTTGTTGAACACCACGACCTTGACCGGCAGGTCGTACTGCACCAGGGTCAGGAAGTCACCCATCAGCATCGAGAAGCCGCCGTCACCGGACATGGAGACCACCTGGCGGCCACGGTCCAGGAACTGCGCACCGATCGCCTGCGGCAGCGCGTTGGCCATCGAGCCGTGGACGAAGGAGCCGAGCATCCGGCGCCGTCCGTTGGGCGTCAGATAGCGGGCCGCCCAGACGCAGCACATGCCGGTGTCGACGGTGAACACCGCGTCGTCGGCCGCCTCCTCGTCCAGCACCGAGGCCACGTACTCGGGGTGGACGGGCATGTGCGTGTCGACGTTGCGGGTGTAGGCACTGACCGCCCCGTCGAGGGCCCGGGCATGGCGCTGCAGCATGGACTCCAGGAAGCGGCGGGAGGCCTTCTCCTGGACCCGGGGCGTCAGGCAGGCCAGGGTCTCCCGCACATCACCCCACACCGCCAGGTCCAGCCGGGTGCGCCGGCCAAGCCGCTCGGGCTGGTTGTCCACCTGCACGGTCCGCACGTTCCGGGGCAGGAAGTCGGTGTAGGGGAAGTCGGTGCCGAGCAGGATCAGCAGGTCGCACTCGTGCATCGCCTCGTAGGCGGCGCCGTAGCCGAGCAGCCCGGACATCCCCACGTCGTAGGGATTGTCGTACTGGATGTGCTCCTTGCCGCGCAGGGCATGGCCCACCGGCGCCTTGACCCGCTCCGCGAAGGCCATCACGTCGGCATGCGCGCCCGCGACGCCGCGACCGCAGAACAGGGTCACGCGCTCCGCGGCGTCGACGAGTTCGACCAGCCGCGCCAGCTCCGCGTCCCCGGGACGCACGGCCGGGCGGTCCAGCGGAACGGCCAACTGAGCCGATCCCTCGGGCGCGTGCTTGCCCGCGATGTCCCCGGGCAGGGCCACCACCGACACGCCGCGCCGGCCGACGGCGTGCTGGATCGCCGTCTGCACCACGCGCGGCATCTGCGCGGGGTTGGCGATCAGCTCCGAGTAGTGGCTGCACTCCCCGAAGAGCCGGTCCGGGTGGGTCTCCTGGAAGTAGCCGGTGCCGATCTCGCTGCTGGGGATCTGCGCCGCCAGGGCGAGGACCGGCGCCATCGAACGGTGCGCGTCGTACAGGCCGTTGATCAGGTGCAGGTTACCGGGGCCGCAGGAGCCCGCGCATGCGGCCAAACGGCCCGTCAACTGGGCCTCGGCGCCTGCCGCGAAGGCGGCGACCTCCTCGTGCCGGACCTGGATCCACTCCACCCCGTCGTGCCTGCGCACCGCGTCCACGACCGGATTGAGGCTGTCACCCACCACGCCGTACAGCCGCCTCACGCCGGCGCGGGCAATCAGGTCGACGTACTGCTCGGCCGCGGTCTGCTTGGCCACGTCACGCTCCCTCCGGATGGCAACTCAAAGCACCCAAGGTAGTTCGACTCGGCCCGTGCCCTGGTCTCGACGCGCACCAGGAGCTATCCGACAGCGCACGGCTCTCGCCTGGGATGGATCGGATCATCGATCGCCGACAGGGCCTGTCCACTGCGGCCGTTGCGTACGGCGATGAGTTCCGCCGCGATCGACACCGCGGTCTCCCGTGGTGTGACGGCGCCCAGGTCGAGCCCTACCGGCGAGCGCAACCCGGTCAGGGCGTCGGGTGAGACGCCGGACTCGATCAGCTCTCGCGCCCGAGCCGCCCGCACCCGCCGCGAACCGAGCGCTCCGACGTACGCCAGCGGTCTGCGCAGTGCCTCGACGAGCAAGGGCACGTCGAACTTCGGATCGTGCGTCATCACGCACACCGCCGTGCGGCAGTCGGTCTCGGCAGCCGCCAGGTAGCGGTGCGGCCAGTCGACCACCACATCATGGGCGGCCGGGAATCGCTCGCGCGTGGTGAAGGTGGGGCGTGCGTCGCAGACCGTGACGTGGAAGCCGAGAAAGGCCCCGATCTCGGCCACCGCAGCGGCATGGTCGTTGGCACCGAACACCAGCAGCCGAGGGCTGGGGGCCCAGGACTCCAGGAACACCCGGGTCGCACCGCCCGTGTCGTAGACGCTCACGGTGGTGACGTCCACTCCCAGCAATCTGTGCGCGTCGGCCAGGACCGCCCGGTCCAGGTCCCGCCGCCCGGTGCTGCCGATGTGCCGGTCCTCCAGCAGCGCGATCGTGCCTCCCGCCCGACCGTCCGGGCTGTCCAGCACCCGCGCCAGGACAACCGGCCGCCGTGCCACCACCGCCCGGTGCGCTGCCGCCAGGACACGAGCGGTGTCGCCCTGCACCGGCTGCACGAAGACATCGAGCGTGCCTCCGCAGGTCAGTCCGGCGGCGAACACGTCGTCCTCGTCGGGCCCGAAGCCGGCGAGCTGTGGTTCGCCCGAGGAGAGCGCCTCACGCGCCAACTCGTACACCGCCCCCTCGACGCAGCCGCCCGAGACACTGCCCAGCGCGGTGCCGTCCGGGTGCACGCACAGGGCCGACCCCAGCGGCATGGGCGCGCTGCCCCGCACCGCCACGATGCTCGCGACGGCGTAGCGGGCTCCGGATTTCTGCCATTCCAGGAGTTGTGGCGCCAGTTGTCGCATCAGGACCCGATCCCCAAGAACGCGCGGCCGTTGGCTTCGAGCGTGGCGGCATCGATGCCGCCCGCCAGCGCGAAGCCGACGGGGTCCGGCTGCGCCATGTCGAAGGGGTAGTCGCTTCCGCACAGGATTCGATCCGGCGCGGCGTGGGCGCGCAGCAGCCGCAGCACCTCGGGGTCATGGGTGATCGTGTCGAAGTAGAGCCGCGTGAACGACTCGGCCGGTGGGCGGCTGCTCCCCCGGCGGACGTCCGCCCGTGCTCGCCAGCCGTGTTCCCAACGGCCGATCAGGGACGGTGCGCAGCCGCCGCCGTGGACGAAACAGATCCGCAGATCGGGCAGTTCCTCCATGACGCCGTCCAGCAGCACCGACGCGACGGCGGTCGTGCTCTCCACCGGGTTGCCGATCAGATTGACCAGGTAGTGGTCCGCCCACTCGGGTCGCGGCAGCTGCATCGGGTGGACCAGCACGGCGAGATCCAACCCGGCTGCGACACCGAGCACTTCGCGCATGACACCGGCGCCGTAGGAATGGCCGTGCGCGAGCGGCGGGACGGCGACGCCGGCGACACCGTCCAGCGCCGCCAGCCGGGTCAGCTGCCGCCGGGCGGCAGCCACGTCGTCGAGCCGCACCAACCCCAGTCCGACGAGCGTTCCGTCGGCGCTCGACACCGCTTGTGCGAGCTGTTCGTTGTAGGCGGTGATGTAGTCGTCCGCCTGCTCCGGCACGTGCACGGGGAAGGCGAACGGCGGCGCCGAGATGACGCGGGCGCCGAGGCCGGCCTTCACGGTGTCGGCGACGATGGTCTCGATGTCGGTCATCGACGCCGTCGGAAACGACAACGGAAGATCGCCGAGAAACAGGTCACCGTCGCGGTCGTTCAGCCCTCCCAGCGGAGAGCCGGGCGGCAGGGCGAGCAGGTCGCGTGGCAGCCAGTGCGCGTGGACATCGATGATCCCCGCGCGGATGTCACCGGTTACCGCCATCTCGCTCTCCTTCGGTCTGCTCGCGCGCGGCCCGCAGGATCGCGCGGCGGATGGGTTCGTAGCCGGTGCACCGGCAGATGTTGGAGCCGACCAGGCCGTCGACGCGCTCCGGGGAGTCGCCGATGGCGGGATCGGCCTCCAGCGCCCCGGCGGCCACCATCAGGAATCCCGGCGTGCAGAAGCCGCACTGCAGGGCGTGCTCGGCGGAGAACGCCCGCTGGAGCGGGTGGGGCTCACCGTCGGGCCCGGCGAGCCCTTCCACGGTGCGCACCGAACTGCCGTCGCACTGCACCGCGAACATCAGGCACGACCGGACGGCTTCGCCGTCCACCAGCACCGTGCACGCCCCGCAGATGCCGTGCTCGCAGCCCAGGTGAGTGCCGGTGAGCCGGCAGTCCTCCCGCAGCACGTCGGCGAGGATGCGGCGCGGCTCCACGTCGAGCGGATACGCCTCGCCGTTCACCGTGAGAGTGATCTTCACTTGTGGTCTCCCTTGGGCTGGGCGAGGCGCGACCGCTGGTCGTTCGCCGCCTGGCACAGTGTCCTGCCGACCAGGACCGCGATGGCGTGCCGCTTGTACTCGACATCGGCGAACGGCTCGGCCAGGGGTGCGGCGTCCTGCGTCGCGGCGATCCGGCCCGCGTGGGCGAACGGATGGCCGTCGGGCAGCCGGTGGCCGTCCACGGGCGGGCCGACCTCGACGCCGATCAGCGCCCGCTCGGCGGCACCGGCCCGCAGCGGCCGGTCGGCGCAGTTGACCAGGCCGATCCGCGCCTCGCCGATCACACCGTCCCGGACGGTCAACGCCGCGGCGACGGCCACCTGGGCGAAGCAGAAGTGCGTGCGGCGATGCTCGATGAAGCCGACCCCGGTGTCGTCGCCGAGCAGCGGGAACCGCACGGCGGTGATGAGTTCCTGCGGTCGGCGCGCGGTCCGGTACGGACCGTGGAAGTAGTCGCGGGCCGCGACCACCCGCTTGCCCTCCAGGCCGTGCACCTCGATGTCGGCGTCCAGGGCGGTGCCGATGGCGCACCACTCCGAGGCGGGGTGCGCCCAGGCGAAGCTGCCCACCATCGTGCCGCGGGAGCGGATCGGCGGATGCGCGATGTTGACCACGGCACGCGCGAACAGCGCGCCCAGCGGGCCCGGCGCGGACTGCGCCGACTCGAAGACGCTGTGCCGGACCAGGGCGCCCACCCGCAGTGTGTCGCCTTCCACGCTCAGCCGGTCGAGCCCGGCGATGCGGTTGATGTCGACCACCAGCTCGGGGCGGATGCGCTGCAGGTGCATTTCGAGAATCAGGCTCTGCCCGCCGGCGAGCACCTGGGCCTTGCGCCCGGCGTCGCCGAGTGCCGCAACGGCTTCGGGTACCGTGCGCGGCACGACATAGTCGAAAGCGGCGGGCTTCACCGGACCTCCTCCTCATGTTTCGGAGCGCGGGCCGCTCGCCAGACCACATCCGGGGTGAGCGGCATCTGCAACAGGTCGGGGTCGGCGATCCGCAGCGCGTCGGCCACCGCGTTGACGATGGCGGCCGGGGTGCCGATGCACCCCGACTCGCCCGCGCCCTTCGCGCCCAGCGGCGTCGCCGGGCTCGGGGTGCAGGTGTCCTTGACCTCGATGGGCGGGACCTCGGTGAACGTCGGCAGCAGATAGTCCAGCAGACCCGAGGCCAGCACCGGCACGCCCTGGTCGTCGTAGGTCATTCCCTCGTACAGCGCCTGGCCGATGCCCTGCACAGCCGAACCGAAGGCCTGCCCGCGCACGATCGTGGGATTGAGCACCACTCCGCAGTCGTCCACGGTCACCACCCGCAGCAGCCGGACGGTGCCCAGCTCCGGATCGACCTCGGCCACCACCGCGTGGGAGCCGAACGGAAAGGCCATCCCCGACTCGAACCGGTCCTCCACCCGCAACGGCCCGGTGACCTTCACCAGGTCCGCCACGCCGATGGCCGCCGAGCCATCCTCGGCGGCATGCACGATGCCGCCGGACCACTGAACTTCGTCAACCGGCAGCTCCCACAGTCGCGCTGCCCGCTCCCTGGCCTCGTCGATCAGGCGCCGTGAGACATGCTGAAGCAGCGCGCCCACCACCTGCGCGGAACGGCTGGCGAACGAGCCGAGGCCCTCGGGCTGCTCGTCGGTGTCCCCCTCGACCAGCCGGACCCGCTCCTCGGCCACCCCCAGCGTCCCGGCGACCAGCGCGGCGAAGACCGTCTCGTGTCCCTGACCGCTGGGCGCCGCCCCGCACCGAGCGGTGACCGTGCCGTCCTCGCCGACCTCGACGCTGCCGAACTCGTGCAGCCCGCCCGCCTCACCCCCGGAGCGTTCCACGTAGCAGGACAGGCCGATGCCCAACGGCAGGGCGCCCGGATCCGTGCGACGGCGGGCCTGCTCAGCCCGCCAGCCGTCGTACTCCAGGGTCTCCAGCGCCAGGTCCAGCGCGGCGGCGTAGTTCCCGCTGTCGTAGCACCGTCCGGTGGGCGTCCGGTACGGGAAGCTCTCGGGCGGGATGAAGTTGCGCCGCCGCAGCTCCGCCGGATCCAGGCCCAGCCGACGTGCCATCACATCCATCGCCCGCTCCAGCGCGATCGTCGCCTCCGGCCGGCCGGCACCGCGATAGGGATACGTCAGCATCGTGTTGGTCAGTACCGAGCGGACGGTCGCATACGCCTGGGGAGTGGTGTACGGGCCCGTCGCCAGCCAGGCGGTCTGCATCGGCAGCCCCACCCCGAGGTGCGGATAGGCGCCCACGTCGGCCTCGATCGTCAACTCGTAGCCGAGCAACCGCCCATCGGCGTCAGCGGCGAGCCGCACCCGCTGGTCCTGCCCCCGACCCCGGGTCGCGACCAGCATGGACTCCAACCGGTCCTCGATCCACCGCACGGGCCGGCCCAGCTTCACCGCCAGGAAGGCGACCACGACGAACTCCGGGAACGTCGCGCTCTTCGACCCGAACGCCCCGCCGGTGTCCGGCACCACCACCCGCACCCGGTCCACCGACCACCCCAGCAACGCCGCCAGTTCACGACGCAGCCGATGCGGCATCTGGTGCCCCGACCACACCGTCAGCCGGTCCCCCTCGGGCACGGCGAGGATCGTGCGGCACTCCATCGGCGTGGGCATGAGCAGTTGCTGGCGGTACCGGCCCTCCACCACGGCTGCCGCCTCCCGCCACACCGACTCCTCGACCGGCTTCCCGGCCTCGCCTCGGAACGCGATGTTGCTCAGCCCGTCGAACAGCCGCACCGAGTCGTCCGCCGCAGCGGACGGCGTCACCATCGCGGGCAGCGGATCGACGTGGCAGAAGACCTCGGCCGCCCCGTCCTCGGCCCGGTAGCGGTCCTCCCCCAGGACCACCGCCACCGCCTCGCCCGCGTACCGCACCCGGTCCTTCACCAGTGCCGGCCACTCCCGACCGGCCACCGACTCCTCGTTGGACAGCCTGGCCAGCAACGTGTACGGCACCGCGGGCAACTCCGACAGGTCTGCGGCAGACCAGGCCCCCACCACACCGGGCACCGCACGGGCGGCGGTGCAGTCCACCGCACGTAACGTGCCGTGGCCCACCCCGCTTCTGACGAAGACCGCGTCCAGACAATCCGGCACCGCGATATCGGCCACATAGCGGCCTTGGCCGGTCAGCAGCCGTCTGTCCTCGCGCCTGGTCCATTGCTCCACGAACACACACCTCTGCGCCTCGTCATTGTTGCGGGGAGTGACCGTGCATGCAGCGTAGGCGTCGCCCGTGGCAGGCAACCCGCGACGTCCCGGCCCGTGCGCCCTGGGACAGGCTCTGTGCACTGCGCGGCAGGCGGCTGCTTCCCCGTCAGGGCGCCACCAGGGCTCCGCGGTCCGACTACAGCCCGGCTTCCGTCCAGCTGTTGCGGCCCGTCAGTCGGTCGGCTCGGTGGCCTGTCAGTCGGCGCGGTGGCCCGTCAGTCGGCGCGGTGGCAGCGGACTCTGCGGGGAGATAACCTTCAGGGCGCCCGCTGCCGGGCGTTTGCTGGACGAACGAGCTCCGACGAGCACCGTGTGACAGCGTCCGGAGAGCGAGTGCGGACCGCCTCCGGGAGGTTGACTTACCCGGGGGACGAGGATGCGACGGGACACGCACGGCCCGGCTCTGGTCGGGCGGCAGCAGGAGACGGACCTGCTGGAGGCGGCTCTGGAGCGGGCCGTGGACGGTGGCGGCTCGGCCGTCCTGCTGCGCGGCGAGGCCGGTATCGGCAAGACCGCGCTGCTGGAGTGGACCGGACACCGGGCGCACGAGCTCGGCTTCGCCGTACTGCGGGTGGCCGGCGTCGAAGCGGAGACGGAGTTCGCCTTCGGCGCCCTGCACCAGGCCACCTGGCCGCTGCTGCAGCGCTCCCATGCTCTGTCGTCCCACCAGCGGGACGCGCTGGAGAGCGCCTTCGGCGGCCGCGCGGGAACCCCGCCGAGCGGCTTCGCCGTCGGGGCGGCCGCGCTGGCACTGCTCGACGAGGCAGCGCGAAGCAGCCCGCTGCTGCTCGTCCTCGACGACCTGCACTGGATCGACTCGTCGAGCGCCACCGTGTTCGCCTTCCTCCGGCGGCGCTGCGCGGAGCTGCCGCTGGTGATCGTCGGCGCGAGCCGCCCGGACGGTGCCGCGGCCGAGGCCTGGCCGACGGAGCCCGTCGAGGTAGGGGCGCTGTCCCGCCCGGACGCGGCCTCGCTGCTGCGGCGGCGCTACCCGGAGCTGGCCGCCACGGCAACCGACCGGCTCCTCGATGAGGCGGCGGGCAACCCGCTGGCGCTCGTCGAGCTGCCACGGCAACTGCGCGGCGAGCAGCAGCGGGGTGTCGCCCCGCTGCCTGATCGCCTGCCCCTGGGGCGGCGGTTGGAGCGCATGTTCGCCGAGCGGCTGGCATCGCTGACTCCTGCGGCCGACCGCGTTCTCCTGCTGGCGGCGCTCGCCACGGGCACGGACGGTGGAGGCGCGGCGTGGCTGTACGACGCGGCGGGCGGTGACACGGAGGGGGCCCTGGAACGGATCGAGGCCAGCGGCCTCGCCCGGCTCGAGCCGGCCGGACGGCTGGTCTTCCACCACCCGCTGGTCCGAACGGCCGTGATCTCGACCGCATCGGAGTCCGCTCGACGCGAGGCCCACCGCATCCTCGCCGGGTTCCTCGCACCGGACGACCCCCGGCGTCTGGTCCACGAGGCATCGGCGGCACTGCTCCCGGACGACGCCCTCGCCGGCCGCCTGCAGGAGGCCGGCAGCCGGCTCGCCCGGCGCGGCGGCGACGCGGAAGGGGCGCTGCTGCTCGACCGGGCCGCCGTGCTCAGCGCCGACCCCGCCGAGCGGGCCCGCCGGCTCACCTGGGCGGCCGTGATGGCGGCCCGCGGCGGGCAACTGCGCCACACTGCCGCCCTGGTGGAGGAGTTGAAGCGCGCCCCGGTGCCGCTGGACATCGCCCCGCTGTTCGCGTACGCGGTGGTGTACGTCGACCAGAGTCACCGGATCGACTTCGAGTCCTCCTCCGTTCTGTTGCCCGCGGCCCTCGACGCCCTGACGGCACCCGACGCCGAGCCCTTCGGCGGACTGGCCGAGCAGGTCTACTTCAAGCTGCTGCTCGCCGCCACCTACACCGACGATCCCCGAGCCTGGGACGCGCTGGCCCGGCACCGGGAGAACGTCTCCGAACCGGGCCGTCTCTGCCACCGGGCCTGGACCGATCCGTCCCCGGGCCTGGCCGAGGAACTGCGCACCGTGGTCGACCGGATGAACGAGGAGCAGGAGGCGGGAGCAGCCTGGCTCCTGCTGTGGACCGCCTCAGCGGTCGACAGTACCGACGGCGACCTGTGGCGGCGCTTCACCGGGCTGCACGGCTACGCCACCCAGGGCTCGGTGGCGAAGGCCAAGTGCTACCAGGACTTCCTGCGCGGCCGTTGGGATCTGGCACCCGTCTGCCTGCGCGAGGCCGAGGCGGCCGAGGAACTCGGCTACCACTGCAACGCGCTGATGTTCCGCCACTACCACGCCCACTTCCTCGCCGGCCGGGGCGACGAGGCGGGGTTCCAGGAGATCGAGCAGCTCATCAAACCGGCCGCCGCGCGCGCCGGCCTGCGGTTCGTGCTGGACCGGCTGGCCCATCTGCGGGGCCTGGCCGCCCTGGCCCACGGACGCCATGAGCAGGCGTACGCGCACTTCGCCGAGCTCACCGCGCCCGGACGGCCGCCCGGGTGCCTGCCCTGGTTCCACACCCTGGTCTTCGACCTCGTGGACTCCGCCGTGCACACGGGTCGACGCCGCGAGGCACGTGCGCACCTCGCCGCCGCGCAGGCCGAGCGGTCCGCGCAGCTGTCCGGTCGGCACGCCTTCCTGCTGGCCGCAGCCGCCGCGCTGGCCGCGGACGACGACGAGGCCGACGCCGCCTACCGCGCGGCGTACACCGTGCCGGGGGCCGAGCAGTGGGTCTTCGAGCTCGCCCGCCTGCGGCTGGCCCACGGCTCGTGGCTCCGCCGCTGCCGGCGCGCCGAGGCCCGGGACCTCCTGCGTGCGGCACACCACGTCTTCCGCAGCCTCCAGGCCGACCCCTGGGCGCGGCGCTGCGAGGAGGAACTGCAGGCCGCGGGTGACCTGGTGGCACCGGCGCCGAGAACCTCGGTCGCCTCGGCCGCCTCGGTCGCCTCGGCCGCCTCGGCCGCAGAGCTGACCGGCCAGGAGCTGCGCATCGCCCGGCTCGCCGCGACCGGCCTGAGCAACAAGGAGATCGGCCAGGCACTCCGCCTGTCGCCCCGGACCGTCGCGGCGCACCTCTACAAGATCTTTCCCAAGCTCGGCATCACCTCGCGGGCCGCACTCGCTCACGCCCTCGACTCTCACTGAGACCCGGAGGTTCCGCCGCTTCCTGTACTGCCCGTGCACTCCGTCTGTTCCGAGAGCGCACGACTGTCCCCGCTCCGCAGACCGGCAGTCAAATGACCTAGAGCGGCTGCCGACCCGCGGACCAGGCTGACTGCGCAGGGCATCGGCCGAAAGGGGCAGTCAGGTGAGCTTGCTGGTGACGACCGCTTCCGTCCCGGAGGAGAAGAAGGCGTCGTTCTGGGGAGAGGCGGTGTCGCGGACGCTGGTGCCGGTGGAGGTGGTGCCACTGGCCGACCGGCCGTTCGAGGGCCGCCTGGTGTCGCACCGGCTCGGATACCTGCGGGTGTCCACGATGGAGGCGGACGCGACGCGGGTGTCGCGCACGGCCGGCCTGATCGCCCGGTCCCCGCAGGCGGAGCCGCAGGTGGGGGTGGGTGTACAGGCGTCCGGCCGCGCCGTGTTGCGGCAGGACGGGCGCCGGGCGGAGGTGGCGGAGGGCGGCCTCGTGCTGTACGACACCGCGCGGCCGTACTCCTTCGACTACCCGGAGCACTTCCGCTCCCACGTCTTCCAGGTGCCGCGCAGGCTGCTGGGGGTGCCGGAGTGCGACATCCGGCAGGCGGCGGGGACGGCCATCACCTCCACCGAGGGGTTCGGGGCCGTCCTGCTCCCCTTCCTCGACACACTGGCGGCCTCCGCGCACTCCTACCCCGCCTCCGTGGGCGACCGGTTGGCCGGCAGTGTCGCCGATCTGCTCATCATGCTCGTCGGCCAGCTCACCGAGTCGACGGCCACCGACTCCCGCACGTCGGGCGGCCATCTCGTCCAGCGGGTACGGGAGCACATCAACCGCCACCTGGGCGATCCGGAGCTGTCGCCGGAGACCATCGCCCAGGCGCACCACATCTCGGTGCGCTACCTGCACCGGCTCTTCGAAGGCGAAGGGGTCACGGTGGGCCGGCTCGTCCAGCAGTGCCGACTGGAGGCGTGCGCCCAGGAGTTGGCCCGGCGCGGCCGTACCGCACCGACGGTCTCGGCGGTCGCCCAGCGGTGGGGGTTCGTCAACCCGGCGCACTTCAGCCGGGCCTTCCGCGCCGCCTACGGGGTGTCCCCGCGCGAGTGGCGCGCGTCCCGTACCGCCGAAGCGACCGACAGCGCGCCGAGCCGTGCGGTACCTGCAGAACGACAACAGTGCGCGGTGGAGCAAGTGCCGATGCCCCCTCGGCAGCACGGCCGAGCGATCGGTGACTAGCGTGCGGAGTGCTCGGCCCCACACGGCGGACGATCACCCCTCCGTGCCGTCCGACCCGACCGGCCGCTACGCCAGGAGACCTGAGTGTCCGATACCGCCCCTTCCCACCCGCGGCCCCCGGTGCTCGAGAGCGCGCTCCAGGATCTACTGGATGCCCGCGCCCACCGGCCCGCCGCGGCAGCCGAAACGGGCGGGCTCTGCGAGGAGATCCCGGACCCCGCCGCCCTTCCCCTGGATGACGGCCCGGACGACCCGCCGGACACGACCGCCGAATGGTTCGTGCTGCCCGGCGGACCGACCGGGCCCGTACGGGTCCAGGTGGTCAGGCCGGTGGGCGCAGCCGAACCGACCCCGGTGGTGCTGTTCCTGCACGGCGTCGGCTGGGCACTGGGGGACGCCGCCGGCTACGGCCGCCTGCTGCGCGAGTTCGCCGTGGGGGCCGACGCCGCCGTGGTGTTCGTCGACTACGCCCGGGCACCCCTGACCCGCTACCCGGTGGCCGTCGAGCAGTGCTACGCCGTCGCCGAGTGGATCCACGCCCACGGCCGCGAGATCGGGCTCGACGGGCGCCGGATCGCCGCCGTGGGCGACTCGGCGGGCGCCAACCTCGTCGCGGCGCTGACCGTGCTCGCCCGGCAGCGGGGCGGCGTGCGGCTGGTGCACCAGGTGCTGGTGTGTCCGGTGACCGACGCCGACTTCGACACCCCTTCCTACCGCCAGTTCGCCGACGGGTACCTGCTGCGCCGCGACGACATGCGCCGGTTCTGGGATGCCTACCTGCCCGACCTGCCCCGCCGACGGGAGGCCACCGCGGCGCCCCTGCGTGCCACCCTGGAACAACTCGCCGGGCTCCCACCGGCGCTGGTGCTCACCGCCGAGGCCGACGTCCTACGGGACGAGGGCGAAGCGTACGCGGCCAGGCTCCGCACGGCCGGTGTCCCGGTGGTGGCCACCCGCTACCAGGGCGTCGTGCACGGCTTCCTCCTCCTCGACGCCGCCTGTCACACCGGCACCGCCCGGGCCGCGTTCATCCAGGCCGTGGACACCGTCCACATCGCCCTGCACAGCCACGTGAGGTGAGGGACTACGTGAGCCCGGTGAGTGTCGCACTACGCCATTCCCGTGGCGACATGCCGTACGCCGCGCGGAAGGCGCGGCTGAAGTGGCCGACGTTGACGAAGCCCCAGCGTTGAGCGACCGCGGACACGGTCGGGCTGACCCGCCCGCGGCGCGCGAGCTCGCGGCTGCACTCCTCCAGCCGGCGCTGCTGGATCCACCGGCTGATCGTGGTCCCCTCACCCTCGAAGAGCCTGTGCAGGTAGCGGACGGAGATGTGGTGGTACGCGGCGATCGTCCGGGGGGAGAGGTCGCGATCCGACAGGTGATCGTTGACGTAGCCGCGCACGCGCAGTGCCATGCCGCAACCGGCACTCCCCCGGTCCGCCGGCTCGCTCCCTGCGGCCTGCTCGCTGATCAGGGCAGCCACCAGGCCACCGACGGTGCCCGCCAGCTGTTCGCCCACGCGGGGGCCGCACTGCCCAGCGGTGGTGGCCAGCGCGGTCAGGAAGGGCGTGAGCACGCCCGCCACGCCCGCGTCCAGGGGAAGTGCCGTCGCGCTGACGCGGTGGATATCCGCCTCGGGCATGGCCAGGACACGGCGGGGCAGCTGGAAGACGTGCAGGCGGAAGGCCTCGGGCTGGTCGAGGGTATAGGGACGGGCAGTGTCGTAGACCACGAGCCCTCCCGGTGCCAGCTGGGCGGTGCGCCCGTCCTGGGCCAGCGCGCCGCGCCCGGAGCTCTGCAGTCCAACGGACACGAACGCCCCGTCGGACTGGGCGATGTGCCGGTGTGTGCGGCTCATGCGCTGCGGGTCCGCCTCGATGGTGGAGACCTGGAGGTAGCCCAGACGGTGCGAGGTGATCCGGCCCGAGAACGGCGCCCTGACGCGGGGGGTGACCGCCTGCGGGACGAGCGTGCGGGTGAGGGCCTTGTTCCAGTAGTCGAGCTTGTCGTCGTCCGGCGCACAGTCTGTGGTCAGTACGGCAGTCATGGGAACTCCCCCTGAGCAGGTGTGTCTTCGGAACACCGTGCCAGCGGGGCTGAGTCGGCACATCGCGTGAATCCGCTAGATCAGAGGTGCGGCCCTCACTTGAGGGACCCGCTGGTGGCGCCGGCGGCGACATAGCGCTGAGCCACGACGAGCAGCACGGCCGCCGGGGCGGATGCCAGAACGGCGGTGGCCATGACGGCGTTCCACTGGTCGGTCTGAGCGCCGATGTACTGAAAGATGCCCACGGTGACCGGCCGTACGGTCTCCGTGGTGGTCAGTGTGAGGGCGAACAGGAGGTCGCTCCAGGCGAAGAGGAAGGTGAAGAGGGCGGCCGTGATCAATGCGTTCGCGCTCATCGGGAGCACCACGGCTCGGAAGACGCGCAGTCTCCCGGCGCCGTCCACTCGCGCGGCCTCGATGATCTCCCGGGGAATGCTCTGCATGAACGAACGCATGATGATGATCGCGAAGGGCACACCTGCGGTGGAGTCGGCGAGGATCAGCCCGAGGTAGGAGTTCAGGAGTCCCAGGTCGTCGTAGGCGCTGTAGAGCGCGTTGGCGACGACGATGCACGGCACCATCTGGGTCATCAGGATGCCGAGAAGCACGAGCCTGGTTCCTCGGATGGGGAACCGGGCCAGCGCGTAGGCCGCTGGGGCGGCGAGCCCGAGGCTGAGCGTGACGCTCCCGAGGGCGACGACGAGGCTGGTGACGAAGTTGCGCCCCTGATCGCGCAGTGCGGTGGCGTAACCGCTGAAGTCCGGATGGGCGGGGAACCGGCCTCCCCCCAGTGTGTTGCCCGTCGGCTGGAGGGAGGCGTTCACCATCCAGTAGACCGGAAGGAGCATCAGCGCGAGCAGGATGATCCCGACGATCGTGGATGGCCAGCCGCGGTTGGGCGCGCGCTTCACGGGATCGCCTCTCAGCCGCTCTGGGCGCGACGGTTGGCGCGCAGGTAGACGAGGGCGAAGACGAGCGAGACGACGACGAGTACGGTGCTCATCGCGGCACCGCGCCCGAATTCGAACTGCCGAAAGGACAGTTCGTAGGACAGGGTGGCGATGGTCTCCGTGGCGTTGGCCGGTCCTCCGCCTGTCACCGTGAGGATGATGTCCAGCACCTTGACCGTGTAGACCACGTCCAGCACCAGCACCACGCTTACCACGGGTCGCAGCAGTGGCCAGGTGACATGGCGGAACGTCGTCACCGGGCCTGCGCCGTCCAGCTTCGCCGCCTCGTACAGATGCGTCGGGACGTCCTGCAGACCGCCGTACAGGATCGTGGTGTTGAACGGGATTCCGACCCAGACGTTGATGAGGGTCACCGACACGAGTGCCTGCGAGGTGCCGGTGAGCCACGGGACGCCGGACGGCAGGAGGCGGAGGCCGCGCAGCGCGCCGTTGACGACCCCTGAGTCGGCGTCGAGCATCCAGCGCCACGTCGTTCCGGAGGCGACCAGCGGCAGCAGCCAGGGCAGCAGCAGGAGCGACCGCAGAACGCGGCCGAGCGGAAAGCTGCGCTGGAAGAACAGGGCGAAGGCCAGGCCGAGCACGAACTGCCCGAATATCGAACCGGCGGTGAACAGGACCGTGGTCAGCAGGGCCTCGGAGAACAGGTCCGACGAGAGGATCTCCGAGTAGTTCCGCAGCCCCACGAACGGTGCGGCACCGGTGTAGAACGTCGTGATCGAGTACTGCTGGAAGCTCATCACGATGTTCTTGACGATCGGGTAGCCGAAGAACAGCAGCAGGTATGCCGCCGCGGGCACGATGAACATCCACTGGGCGAGCCGCTCCCGGCAGCGTGCCCGGGCGACGCCCCGTCGAGCGCTGTCGGGCCGTGTCACGTCAGGGGCTGGTCGCGGTCTGCTGCGCATGCTTGAGTGCTTCCTCCGGCGTCTGCTCGCCCGTCAGCGCGGACTGGATCGCGGTGTATATCCCGGTCGCCGCTTTGGGCCACTTGACGCCGAGTTCGCCGGTCCGGGCTCGGGCCGCTTCGACGCTCGCCACGAAGGCGGCCATCGACGGGACCTGCTCGGCGTACTGGGAGGCCACCGCGGAGCGGGAGGGAACGGTGTAACGCTCTTTGGCCAGGGCGAGCATGTTCGTGGAGTCGTTCAGGCAGGCGAGGACCTGGGCCGCCTTCTGCTGCCGGGCTCTGGAGGCGTTCTGCGGGACCGTCCACACCTCACCGCCGAGCGGTGTCACAGCGGTCTGCCCCGCCTGCGGGACCGGGATGGTGGCCACGCCCCAGTGCAGGCCCGTCGCCGCGTTCAGGGCGGAGATCTGCCAGGGACCGTTGATCATCATGGCGGTCCGGCCGGCGACGAACTGATCCCTGAGGTCGGACTGATTCCAGTTCAGCACCGACCTCGACATGGATCCGCTCCTCACCAGGTCGACCCAGAGCCGGAGTGCCTGCGCGGCCTGCGGGGTGGCCAGCTGCTTCTCGTCCCCGCCGGCGGACCACAGGAACGGCAGGAACTGCCAGGCGCCCTCGAAGGTGGCGTTCGCGTCGACCGCCATGCCGTAGCGCCCCGGGCGGGTCAGCCCGACCGCCGCCGCCTTCAGCTCGTCCCAGGTCCTCGGGACGGCGACACCGGCCTCGGAGAGCATGTCCTTGTTGTAGAAGAGGGCGATCGTGTTGACGTTGGGGGCCAGTCCGTACAGCTTCCCCTCATAGGTGCTCGCCGACAGGATGCCCTGGGCGAAGCCGCTGGAGTCGATGCCGTACTGCTCCAGCGGGGTCAACGCGCCGGTCTGGGCGATCTGCTGCAGGTCGGGGTTGTCCAGCATCAACAGATCGGGCAGGGTCCGCGACGACGCCTGCTGAAGGACCTTCGGGAGGAGCGACGGCCCGGGAACGCTGGTCTGCTCGACCGTGACGCCGACGCTCTTGCCGCAGGTGGTGAGCAACTCGCCCCACTGGGTGTGCTCGGGTCCGTCGGTGTAGTAGTCGAGTGCGGTGATGGAGGTGACCCTGCCGTTCGCGGACCCGGCGCCGGCCGCGCCACCGGTTGGGCCACCGGTTGGGCCACCGCACCCGGTGACAGCCAGGCCCAGGGCGACGATTCCGGTCCCCCAGCGGGCGGCGATCCGCCGCGTCGGTGGTCTGGCTGGTGAGGTCATGGTGGCGCCCTTTCCGAGTGTCGTGGTGGCGGGAGTGTCGGTGGAAGTGTCGGTGGAGGTGAAGCGGGGATCCAAGATCCCCCGGGGCGACCCGATCAGCGTAGGCCTGCGGGTAGAGGCCGGACGTCCGGGGGCGCCGGACGTACCGACAGGTCCGCTCAGTCGTCGGGCAGGGCCATGACCAGGTTGGCGAGCTGGACCCGGGAGTTGATCGACAGCTTGCGGAAGACGGAAGTCAGGTGGGTGTTGACCGTGTGCGGGGAGACGACGAGCAGGTCGGCCGCCGACCGGTTGGTACAGCCCCCGGCGATGAGGCGCGCGACCTTCTTCTCCGAGGCCGTGAGGGCCTCCCAGCCCTGGACGGGGCGCTGCACGGTCGCTGCTCGGTAGCGTCGGGCCCTGGCGCCGGCCAGCTCGCGCCGCACATGTTCCGCTGCCGCGTGGGCGCCCGCCGCGGCGAACGCGCCATGAGCGTGCGTCAGGGCGGCCACCGCCTGGGGCTTCCGGCCCGCGGCCAGGAGTGCCCGTCCGAGATCGGCCTGGGCGGCGGCCCGGACCAGCGGGCGAGGACTCGCCCTGAGCAGTGTGACGGCGCGCTCCAGCATGGCGAGATCGTTCTTCACGAGCCCGGCGGCCTGCGCCGCGATGCCCGTGGCGGTGGGCACGGCCGGGTTCCGTTCGGCGTAGGCCCGGGCCTGCGCGGCCAGGTCCTCGGCGAGTTCGCGGTCCGCGCCACGCACGGCCACGCGTATCGCGGAATCGATCCAGTTGCGCAACAGCCGCCAGCGCATGAAGAAACCCACCTGCTGCACCTGCCGAATCCTGTCGAGGGCAAGCCCGACGTCCCCCTCGGCCTCGGCGTGGACCGCCTCCAGGAAGCGCACTGCAGCCGTGTTGCCCGGGTTCGGTTTGGCCGCCAGCCTCTCCTGCGCCGCGGCCAGGTGCTGCCGCGCCGCTTCCGGATCACCGCGCAGCAGGGCGATCCGAGAGCGGATCACACGGGAGTTCACCTGCTGGACGGGTACCTGGACGTCGTCCTCCAGGCGCTCCATCGTCACGAAGTCGGCGTCGGCGTCGGCGAGCTTGCCGAGCGCCAGATGGTGCTGTCCCTGTCCCCACAGCAGCATGGCCTGACGCGACGACCCGTCACGATCCGCTGCCCGCAGCAGCAGTCGTTCGCTGGACTCGAAGTCGTCCACGTGCTGGTGCGCGACGATCTCCTCGGGCAGGAAAGCGGAATCGACGGCACTGAGCGCGGCGAACTGCTCCAGCGCGACGGCGTTGTCACCCGCGTTGAGCGCGATCTCGCCGAGCCCGCACAGGGCGAGGACGTGCGCCTCCCGGTCACCGCTCGCGGTGGCGGCACGCAGCGCGGCCTCACCGGCCTCCCGCGCCACGACGAGATCCTCCTCGCGGGACAGCGCCAGCGCACGCAGGGCCGCCAGCCTCGCTCCGATCTCCGGGGCTGCGCCCCCGATGGCGAGGGCCGCTTCGGCCCGGCGGCGCAACTCACCGGCGAGATCCATGTTCCACAGCGTCCCGCCCAGGGCAGCCTGCAACCGGCCGAACGTCGCCAATGGCGGTCGGCGGTCCAGCAACCGGTCACCGGTCGACAGCGCCTCTCGGTTCCGGCCGGCCCGGGTCAGGCAGACGATCGCCTGCTCACCCACGACGAACCCCAACGGCCGTGCTGACGGCACCAGTTCCAGGGCGTGCACCATCAGGTCGGCCGCGAGGCCCGGCGCGACCGGCAGCACGTCGTCAGCGGCTCGCTGCAGCAGCGCAACGGCTTCCTCGTCCCCGGGCCGGGCGCCCCTGAGGATGTGCGGCACCGCGTCGATCGGCTGCCGGCCCGCGGAGACAAGGTGGTTGGCGGCCGCTCGGTGCAGTGCCGTCCGGGCTGACGGCGGGATGTCGGCGTAGACCGCCTGGCGCAGCAGGTCGTGCCGGAAGACCAGATGATCGCCGTTGTCGTCCAGGAGTCCGGCGCGCACCGCCTCCTCAAGTGCCGTGATCAAGCTGGTGGACGGCTGGCCGCAGAGCGCGGTGGCGTCATGGAAGCCGAACCGGCGTCCCAGCACCGCTCCCATCTGAAGCAAGCGCAGTGTGCCGGGCTGCAGGGACCCGAGTCTGCCGCGCACACCCACCACGAGCCCTGGGGGTACGGGTTCACCCGAGCCCTCGCCGGTCCGCAGTCCCGCGAGCATCTCGACCGCCAGGAACGGATTCCCGCCGGCGCCGTCGAGCAGGTCCCGCACCCGCTCGTCGACGGCTGCGCCCAGGGTGTCGCCGGCCAGTTGGCCGACGGCGGCGCCGGACAGCGGCCCCAAGGGCACGGTGACCGTCGGGATCGTGCCCTTCGCGGCCGCGACGACCTCCGCCGCCGGACCGGCGGACTCCGGCCGCCCGGCCAGGATCCACAGCACCGGCGAGGTCCACAGGCGGGTCGGAAGCTGCTTCAGGGCGAACCGGCTGAGCGGGTCGGCCCACTGCACGTCGTCCAGGGCGATCAACACCGGCGCGCTGCCGGCTCTGGCTTCGATCGCCTCCGCTATGCGCTCCACCAGCCAGATCCGCTGATCGTGATTGCGCGCGAGATCGGCGAAGGCATCACCGGAGAGCAGCGGTTGATCGCCGTGCAGGACGCAGGCCGCCAGCGACGAGAGCGGCACGATGTGATGCAGCTCGTCGGCCTTGCCGAGCCCGACCGAGAATCCCGCTGCCCTGGCCCTGGTGACGGCCTCGGCGAGCAGCGTGGTCTTGCCGATTCCCGCCTCCCCCCGGATCAGGGCCAATCCCCCGCTTCCGGTGCAGGCCACCGAGGCGATCAGCGCCTGCAGCTGTTCGAGCTCCACCTCCCGGCCACGCAGACCACGACGGGACAGCGATCCGCCCGACCCCGCCACTCACGCGCCCTTCCTGCCCGCACTCACCGGTTGAAGCCGGGCTCAGCCCACTCCGGCTGGTGGCTCCGCCCTTCGGCGTCGGCTGCCGGTGCCGGTGCCGGTGCCGGAAAGCGACGCCGACCAGGCCCGGACGACGCGCGCCGGATGTGCCCATTATCCGAATAACGGCAGCTCAGCGCGTTCTGTGGGGCGAGTGACTCCGGCCACACCGCCGGCAGAGACGGGCGTGACGCTGCTTCATCCGGGTTGCGGAACGGGCGGCGACGCCAGCGGCTGCACGCCACGGGCATGCCAATTTCAGTTCCCCGCGCAGCTGTGGCGTGCAGGCACGGTTCAAGTCGGCCTCCGACTTGAACTGCCGATGATGCCCTCGGCCTGGGCGGTGAGGAACTCACGCCAAGTCGGGCCGCAGCGACGCGGCGCCGGGTCGACGCCGGCCGCGTGGAGAATCTCCACACCATCGAGGCAGCGATCCGGTGCCCGAGCCGAGCCAACTCCCCCTGGATCCGTCAGCGCCCCCAGCGCGGATTCTCCTGGGCAAGCCGTACAACGAGCGTCTTGATAGTCGATCGGGTGGGCGGGCGTCCGGTGCGTCGGTGGGTGGTGTAGTCCCACTTCGCGGCGATGAACCTGCGGTGCCAGGCGAGTAGGGTGCCGGGGGTGACCGGGAAGACCTCGTGCCAGCACCGCCGGGGTATCAGCGCGGACACCTGGCCGTGCTGGGGCACCGTCCTGATGGAGTGCCCCGCGACGCTGGTGGCGAAGTGGGCTCCGGGCGCGGCGAGCTTCGAAGCGATCGACGAGCGGATCACCCGGATCCGGATGGGGGCGTGGTCCTGGTCGGCGCTCATCGGCTTCCTCGTCACCTTCAACTGCCGTTTCACCGTCGAAGGCCCGCCCGAACTCGCCGAAGCGGCCCGCCAGGTGATCGGCCGCCTCGACGTCGGGGTGCCCCTGCCCGACGAGCGCGCGCCGGAGCCGGTCAGTTCAGTCCGAGCCGGTACCTGAGATCGGAACGGACGGCCCGCATTCCCGTGCTGGATCCGTTGCGGCCCTCGGCCGCCTGGAAGGGCGGCCGCCACACGGCGGCGACGTCGGCGCCGAGTTCGGCGAGGGTGTTGCGCTCCTCGGCCGCCCTGAAGAGCAACCGCCACGACGCGGTGTGCGCGCCACCGTGCCCGCGGTGGTGGTCGCGATCCTCGGCCGCCCCAGTGGGCGACCGCCACCCAGATCGGCACGGATCGGTTCCAGGTCGGGTCCAGGTTGCGATCCTCAGTCGTCCCGGAGGGTGACCGCCACTCGCCCGGCTGGTCTCGATGACCGAGCACGTCAAGGCGTTGCGATCCTCGGCCGCCCTGGAAGGCGACCGCCACGCAGGCGGATCCCGCCGGTAGCGACGCCCAGCGGGCAGCGTGAGTGAGCCGGTTCGGCTTGCTACCTCAGGCCTTCGTACCCGGCTGCTGATCGGCCGCTTCCGGGCCTCCGGTACGAGTGCCCTCGAGCTCCTCTCCGTCGGTGGGTCTATGGCCGCCTTCGGATTGTCTGTCCAGGCCGCCGTCCGCGGGCCATACGGGCCATCACGTGCCGCCGTTCGATGGATGCGGCGGTCGGGTCCGATGCGGCCGGTCGTCCGGCTGGGACACCTTCCTTGCAGGGGTACTGGGGGATACGCCCCTGCCCGAAGAGGAAACCGGTGTTGTGCGGGTTCCAACCGCGTACCCGTCGTTCACCTGTGCGGTTACAGGAAGGGATGCCCGACGTGTCTGATCCCGTCGTCCTCATCACGGGCGCACTCACCGGTATCGGTCGCGCCACCGCCTTGGCTTACGCCCGTCAGGGCGCGAACCTTGTGGTCTCCGGCCGCCACGAGGACGTGGGTGAGCAGCTTGCCAGGGAACTTTCCGATCTCGGCGCCCCGGTCGGGTTCGTGCGGGCTGACGTCCGTTTCGACGCCGATGTGAAGGACCTCGTCGACCGCGCGGTCGCACGGTTCGGGCGGATCGACGTCGCCGTCAACAACGCCGGCACCGAGGGAACGCCCAGCCCTGTCACGGAGGTGACCGACGAGGCCTACCAGGCCACCTTCGACACCAACGTCAAGGGAACGCTGCTGTGCCTGAAGCACGAGTTCCGGGTCATGAGGGAACAGGGCGCAGGCAGCATCGTCAACGTCAGCTCCGGCTACGGCCTCATGGGTTACCCCGGGGCGGCCTTGTACGTCGGGAGCAAGCACGCCGTCGTCGGCATCACCAAGGCGGCCGCACTCGAAGGCGCCGCCCACGACATCCGGGTCAACGCGGTCGCCCCCGGCTACACCCGGACCGCCATGTACGAGCGGTTCACCGGCGACGACACGGCGCGTGAAGCGGTCGATTCGGTGCTGCCCATGCACCGGGCGGGCACCCCGGAGGAGATCGCCCAGGCCGTCCAATTCCTGGGGTCGGACAAGGCGAGCTATGTCACCGGGCACATCCTCCTGGTCGACGGCGGCCTGATGGCGGGCGGTCCCCTGTTCCCGAGCTCGTGAAACCGCGAGGCCGGCCACGGCGTGCATGCGGCCATCAGGGGCACGGACGGCCGCTCTTGGCTCCTCCTACAGCCAAGGTATGACGTTGAGCGAATCCGCCGTACACGGAGGCTTTGGGGTCAATGCTTCTCAGGTATCTGAAGCGACCTGCGGCGCGGGCGAGCGATCCTCACGTCGTCCTCGCCGGACCGCCTCGCCTGGCCCGAGATGGACGGGATGCGACGAATGAGCGCGCGACCGATCGGTGACCACGCCCTGCTCTCCGACTGCCGTTCGGCCGCCCTGGTCACCTCCGACGGCTCAGTGGACTGGCTGTGCCTTCCCCGATTCGACAGCCCGGCGATCTTCGCCCGCCTCCTCGACGAGAGCGCCGGCCACTGGTCCATCCGCCCCACCGGCCCTGCCGACATCAGCCGCCGCTACCTCGAAGACACCCTCGTCCTGGAGACGACCTTCCGCACGGCCGACGGCACGGTGGTGCTGTGCGACGCCCTCGCCCTGGGACGGCGCGAACGCGGCCACGCACTCGGCAGCGCCTCCCCGGGAGTGCTCCTGCGACAGATCACCTGCACCGAAGGATGGGTGACCATCGAGATGACCTATGCGCCGCGCCCGGAGTTCGGACTCGTCCACCCGTTCCTCGCACCCGTCCGGGGCGGACTCGCCGCCCACGGGGGCGCTCACGTTCTGCTCCTGTCGAGCCCTGTGGACTTGCGGGTGAGCGGTTCCACGGCGCACGGTCTGGTCCCGCTGCGAAGAGGGCAGCGCCTGGGATTCGCCCTGCACGTTGGGCCGGCCTGGGAGCGGGAGCCGATGTGCTGGCGGGCCGGGCGTATCCGACGCCGCCTTGGCGACACCATCAAGGGCTGGCGCTCGTGGTCGCAGCTCCACCGCCGCTATGTCGGCCCCTGGCAGGCCGAGGTGGGCCACAGCGGACGCGTGCTACGCGCCCTGACCTTCGCGCCGACCGGCGCCATCGTCGCGGCGGCCACCACCTCCCTGCCCGAGCGAGTGGGCGGAACGCGCAACTGGGACTACCGGTACACCTGGGTCCGCGACGCGAGCTTCACCCTTCAGGCGCTGGCCACGGCCGCCTGCCACAAGGAGAAGGAGAAGTTCTTCGACTTCCTCGCCCGAGCCGCGGTGAATCAGCTCGACCGCGGCGTCGACCTGCAGATCATGTACGGCATCGGCGGGGAACGCGATCTGAGCGAGCGGCTCCTGCCCCACCTGACCGGCTGGCGCGACAGCAGCCCCGTTCGGAGCGGCAACGACGCGTGGCGCCAACGTCAGCTCGATGTCTACGGCGAACTCCTCGACGCCGCGCACGAGACCCTCCCGCCCGGCGAGCGTCTGGACCCAGCCACCCGCACCCTCCTGGTCCAAGCGGCAGAGACAGCCGCCCGGCGGTGGTCCCAACCGGATCAGGGCATCTGGGAGCGACGCGGGCCCAGCAGACACTTCCTGCACTCGAAACTGATGTGCTGGGTCGCCCTGGACCGTGCCATCGCCATGGCACCCACCCTCCAGGCCGAAGCCCGCGTACCCCACTGGCGGCACGAGCGCGACCAGATCCGCCAAGCCATCGAACAGCGAGGCTGGAGTCCCCGCCTGGGCGCGTTCACCCAGGCATTCGGCAGTGAGGAACTCGACGCCTCGACGCTGATGCTGCCCATCGTCGGCTTCCTGCCGCCTGACGACCCCCGCGTCCAGTCCACCGTGCTGGCCATCGCCACCCACCTGACCGACCGCGACGGCCTGGTCCGCCGCTACCTCAGCGACGAGCTGCCGGAAGACGAAGGCACCTTCCTGCTGTGCACCTTCTGGCTCGCCCATGCCCTTGCCCTCACCGGCGACACCACCCGTGCACGGCACGTCTTCCAGACCGCCCTCGCGCATGCCAACGACGTCGGGCTGCTGGCCGAGGAGACCGACTCCGCCACAGGGGAGGCCCTCGGTAACTACCCGCAAGCCTTCAGCCACATCGGCCTGATCAACGCCGCCCGCGCCATCCGCGATGCCGAGGGGAAACCCACGCACACGCAGCCTCGATCAACCGGTTGACGGCCCTTGTCCCGGCCGCCGGCGGTTGCCCTGACCGGGTGGGACAGCCCGGTGGCGCCACCCGTCGTATCCTGTGCCGCGCCGTCAGCCGGCCTCAGCATGGACAACCCGAGGATGGGCCCTGGTGCCCGAGGGCGAGGAAGCATCGGTTGCCGCTCTGCCACTGGTCGGTGACGCCGAGGGCCAAGTCCCGGGCGATCCTGCGGAGCGCCTGCGCTCCCAGCCGCGCCCAGGGAAACAACGACCCCCTGTGGCCGTGGACGTTTTCGAACCAGGCAGTGCAGAGCTCCTCGACGTCGTACGGACCGACCTCGACGAGGAGGACACCCGTCGGGCTGACGAGCTGGACACATCGGCGCAGCAGGGCATGCGGGTCACCGCCGATACCGATGTTGCCGTCGATGAGCAGGACGGTCTGCCAGCCGCCCTCGGCCGGTAGCCGGTCGAACACCGATCGGCACAGTGCTCTCCCGCCGAGAGCAACGGTATGGGCCACCGCGCGGGGAGCCACATCGACGCCGAGCGCGGGGACTCCGTGGCCCAGGAGCGCTCTGCAGAGCCGGCCCGGTCCGCAGCCGACGTCGAGAACGGGGCCGACGCAGCGGTTGAGCACGGATTCGTCGGCCCCGGTGGGCTGCGCGTACCAGCGATGCACCGGCATCCGGATCCGGCGCCCGTCCGTCAGCCGCAGGTACACCGGTCCGTGGCCGCTGCGCAGGACGTGCGCGTAGGGGTCTGCGCCAGCGTGGGACGGCGCTTCCTCGTCGGTCGTCACGGTGCGTCGTGACCTGGTGCGGGTCGTTCCTCGTCGGCGCGGGCGGCCCGCCGGACGCGGCGGAGCTTGAGAGCGAAGGCGATCGCTGCCGCGCCGAACAGCACAGCGGTGATCGCCAGCCAGCGGCCGAGGTAGACGTCCTCCGGCAGCCGCGTGTCGCCCTGGTAGGGGATCGACAGGTTGAGGATCAGGGGAAACCACACGAGCAGCAGGACCCCGGACAGGAAGGCGGGCACGCGCAGATAGTTGATCCACGGCACCGCAGGAGTGCGTTCCGGGCGGTGGCGCAGCACGGACTGGGCCGACAGGTCGGCGAGCGAGTACAGGGGCAGCAGGATCAGGTCGTGGCCGATGGCCGCGCCGACGAACCAGATCGCCACCCCGAGCGGGCGCTCGGCGAACAGGCGTACCAGGGCGTAGCCGGTGAGGGCGAACGAGGCGATCAGGACGAGGAGGTGCAGGGGCCCGGAGCCGTACCAGCGGACGAAGCGTGCCATGGTCAGGTCCTGAAGGTGAGTCGGTGCACCCATTTGGTGTTGTTCACGCCGGGGTTGGCGGGGACGATGATGCGGGCGGGGTATCCGTGGTCGAGTGAGAGGTCCGCGCCGTTGACGTGCAGGGCGAGCAGTGATCGGTGGTCGTGGATCTGGTTGCCCCGCAGCACCACCGAGCTGTAGGGGCCGGGTGGTTGGACGGATTCCACCAGGACGCTTCCGGCGTCCGGCAGGCCCGCCAGGGCGGCCAGGTCGGCCAGCCGAAGGCCGCTCCAGTGCTGGTCGGGGGTGGACCATCCCTCCACGCAGGCGATCGGCAGGGCGGCGGCTTGCTGGGGCATCGCGAGGAGCTGTGTGCGGGTGAAGACGAGCGTCGGGCCAGGGCCGTAGATCTCCAGCCGCCAATCCGGGCCGACATGCGCCGGGTTGATGCCGACAGCGGCGGCCGTCTTGTTGATCTGAAAGCCGTTCGGTCCACTGCCCGGTTCCCGGTTGTGCGGCGCGAGCAGGGCGGTGCCGCGCAGCCGACCGCCGATGCTCTGTCCCGCGGTGACCACGAGAAGCAGCAGGGAGCCCGCCCCCACCATGCCCACCGCTCCGCGGCGGGTCATCGTCGGTGCCGCGGAGGCGGTCGGGACCAGGCCGTCGGGGTCGGGCGGCTCGGTCCGGGTACGGGCGAGGTCGGTGCGCAGTTCGGCGGCCAGGCCGCGGGAGCGCAGGGCGCGGGTCATCCGGCCGAGTTTGAGGGATACGTGGACGACGAAGGCGGCGATGAACACCCAGGCACCGTAGAAGTGGAGGGTGTAGAAGGAGCCGGGGAAGACGTAGTAGAGCTGGATGTTGAGGATCCCGGTGACGAATTCGAAGACGACCCCGCCGACCAGCGCCAGCAGCGACAGCCGCTCCAGCGCGTGGGCGGCGCTGCGGCCGGGCGGCCACTCGAAGAGCTTCGGGATCACCGACCACAGTTTGGCCAGCACCACCGGCACCAGGACCACGCCGAGCGTCACGTGAACGCCCTGGGTCAGCCGGTACAGCCAGTACGGATGCGTGGGCCAGTCGAAGAGGTAGAAGCCCAGTACGCCCTTGTCCGGGGTCTGGTCGTTGAGTGCACCGAGGCCGGGATTGTAGGCGGCGTAGGACAGTGCGCCGGTGACGAAGAGCAGCGGGATGCCGACGAGCAGCACCAGGCCGAACACGGAGGTCAGCCAGGGCCCGCGGATGGGACTGCGCCAGAAGTCGGGCCGGAACGGCCCCGGGGGCGGAGGAATCTGCTCGACCCGCCGCACGAGGGCCCGGGTACGAGCGGCCGCCTTGGCAGCCCGAGCCGCCGCGGCAGCGCGAACGCGTTCAAGGCGCCGCGGCGCGTGCTTCTCGTCCGATCTCGGGCGTTGCGGGCCGCCGGAACTTGAGGTGCCAGGAGGCCCTCCGCCACTGTCCATCGGCCACTTCCTTCGTGCCCAGGCTGCCTCGCAGCGGAGTGGGCCGAAACCCACGCGTCGGCGGTGCTGGTCAAGTCGTCAGCTACAAACTGGCACGGATCGGGTCGACTGTCCGCGTCTTGCGTGCATGCGGGTGTCCGTCGCCAGCCGAACGGTCGAACCGGCGCTCCGCACGGCTCGACGGGTCCCCGCACGGTGGCCTCATGATGGTGGAGTGCGACGCCTCAGCACATGGCGCGTCCCACGGCGCAGCGCCTCCACCCGGCCCGGCCGCACCGCGCTGACCAGGGAAGTGTTCTGGTTCGTCGTGATCGGCGCCGCCTCCACGGTGGCCCAGGCCCTGCTGTACTGGGTTCTGTGTCACTGGTCGCCGCCCATCCCGGCCACGCTGGCCACCCTGGTCGCTGCGGACGGATCAACCTGGCCTACCCACGCGCCGTGAAGTGTGATCTTCAAGGCTGCGTGTCGTCTTGAGCGTGTCGTCTCCGGCCAGCACTTCCGTGCTTCGCGCCCCGCCTCGCACGCTCTGCCGGCGCGCTCGGCCGCCCGGCGAATCTTGGACCTGGGATCACCCAGTCCGAGAGAGGGGAAGCTCATCAGGCGCGTGCGCGGCGTGCTCCCGGTGCGACCGTCTGGCTGCATGACTACAGCCTCTGGCTGGTCCCGGGCCTCCTGCGCGCGCCCCGGCCCGACCTGTATATCGTGCTATTCCACCACCCCCTTCCCTCCTCCGGGCATCTTCGCCACTCTGCCGGTGGCCGCTACCGTTGCTCCGGCCTCTTCCCAGGACGGGTTCACCGCTCTCGGCGGACGGCGAGCAGGGCCGCATCGTCGGTCAGGCCACAACCGACGTAGGCCCGCACGTCCACGAGGAGATCGTCCAGCAGGGAGTCCGGATCCCCGTGCGGCATCGCCGCCAGGCGCTGGGCGAGCGGATAGAACCGGCCGGCCGCGTCCCGGGCCTCGGCCACGCCATCCGTGTAGAGCAACAGGAGGTCGCCACGTTCGAAGATGAGCGACCGGGCGTGATAGGTCCCGCCGACCAGATCGAGCAGGGCCAGCGGCGGTGCGTCAACGGGCGGCTCCACCGCGCTGACCTCACCGGCGTGGCACAGCAACGGCGGCGGGTGCCCGCAGTTGACCACGACCGCCGGTCCCGGCCCATCGGGGACACCGACCAGCACCGCCGTGACGAACTCCTCGATCGCCGGCCGACGGGCGAGCGCCGAGTCCAGCCGCCTGGCGACCTCCGCCAGATCCGGCTCGGCCCGGGCAGCCTCACGGAACACCCCGAGCACGTCGGCAGCGGTCTCCACCGCGCCCAGACCCTTGCCGCACACGTCACCCAGCAACAGCCGCACCCCGTACGGAGTACGCATCACCTCGTACAGATCCCCACCGATCCGCGCCTCCGCCTCCGCCGCCACATAACGCACCGCGACCACCAACGGCCCCACCCGCCGGGGCACCAGGCGCAGCAGCGCCCGCTGCGCCGCCTCGGCGACCGTGCGCACCCTGGCCAGCTCCCGCTCCTGGGTCGCCACCACGATGACATTGGCGCAGCTGAAGAAGGTGATCACGATCACCGTGGCCGCAGCGGTCACGTGGACGACCAGAGGAACTTCGCTGTCGTAAAGTGCCAGACCGGCAACGATGACACTGGCGACCATCCCGGCCGCCAGTGGGACCGTGGCCCGGCGAGTACCCGCGCCCGCCACCACCGGCACAGCGGCCAGGATCGGGGAGAACGTGACATCGGGCCCCGTCACGACATCGGCCAGCACAGCCATCGTGACCAATGCGTAGCCGGCGAAAGCGAGCCTGCGCGACCACCTGGGCAGGAACGGTGGCGGACGCCATGCTCCCCCGTTCAAGACAGCAGACACCGGACTGCCCTCCATAGTCGAGCTCTCCCTCTCTCCAGGGTCAATCGCTGTCGGCTCTCCCGCGACAGCGTTCCCGAGGGAGCCGCCACGCGCCTGACACCGGTGACGCCGCCGAGGTGCTGTCAGCCCCTACGCCACGGCCCAGCGACCGAATGCGCGGCCGAGGAACGCGGCGGTGCCTCCACGAATGCGGACCGTCACTGACAGTCACGCGCATCCACGGGTTCAACGAGATTGGACTGGCCTGCCTGGACCATCAGTGGGCGGGAGGCCGTCCCCGCCCATCAACCACCTTCTCCTCGCCCAGTTCCTGGCAGAGGTGGCCGGCACGACGGCCGACCGGTACGTCACCCGACACGTCATCGAGCGCGGCAGGCTCTGGCACACCGCGTTCCCGCCGGGCCGATGCACCCCACCGTCTCGTTCCTCTCCCAGGAGGGAAATCCTCGACTACGGCTCTTTGGCCCGCACCCGAGGGGGCGCTGGCCAGAGCGTCTTCCCGGGTCACGGTGGCGCCGTCTGGGGCGGTGGCACGCTCACCGTGATCCGTGCCGACGGCAACCGGCAGGTGTCCGTCGCGGTGAATCTACGGAGGTGGAACACGCTCGACTCCGCCGGTAAGCCGCAATTCCCGTCCTCTCGATGGCGCCCTTGCGTCCGTACCGCGTGGCGATGTACGGCTGACGGACCGAGTCGGAAATCGGTGGAGTCGGCCCCACCCCGACCGGGAGCGGTCGACAGCCCCGCTGACTGTGCAGCGCGGCGACAGCCATCTGAAACACCTCGCAGAGGCAATGGGTTCAGTTGACCGGCAGTTCGTCGTTCTCCTGTCGGGAGGCTGTGCCGAGCAATGTACGTGCGACGTCTTCCAGCGATCCGAGCAGCGGGTTGGGGTCGTCAGCGCGCGTGACGAGCACGACCTCGCAAGGATCGATGTCGATGACGGGCACCAGGGCGATGTCCTCGCGCACAGCAGACCGGTGAGCGCCCGGGCGGACGAGAAAGGTGGCGGCGTAGACGGCGCTCGCGGTGGCCATGATGGCGAAGCTCGGGGGCAGTTCGGGCGCCTCGGCGCTGAGCAGCAGGCCGCCCCACATCTCCGCGACGGCGAGGGCGGCGGACAGCGCGAGGGCGCGGAACGGCCGGTCGGTGAGCCGGATCGCCGCCCCCGCCGGGGCCGCGAGCAGGCCGAGCAGCAGCAGCGAGCCGACCGCCTGGGTCGCCTCTCCGGCGCAGGCGCCGACCAGGGCCAGGAAGGCGAAGCCGAGCACCCGGGTCGGGACGCCGCGTGCGGCGGCCACGGCCTCGTCCAGGGTGGCGAACAGCAGCGGTCGGGCGATCAGCAGCACCGCGACGCAGATTCCGGCCGCGATCAGCACCGCGAGCGTGGTCTGGCCGCTGCTCAGCCCGAAGATGGAGCCGAAGAGCACGCTGGTGCCCGCGCCGCCCCGGGCGGCGCTGCGGGAGGTGGTGTAGATGGTGAGGAAGAATGCGCCGAGCCCGAGGATCCAGGCGAAGACGCTGCCGATGACCACGTCGTCCGGCCGTCCCCGGCAGCCGAGTCCACCGAGCAGCAGGCCGACGCCGATGGTCGCCGCGAACAGGCCGAGCCGCAGGTCGTACCCGCCGGCCAGGGCCGCCATCGCCCCGGTGAAGGCGACGTGGCTGAGCGCGTCACCCGTGAAGATCTGCGCGCGCAGCACCAGGAAGTAGCCGACAAGACCGGACGCCAGCGCGATGAACGTCCCGGCCAGCAGGGCGTGCTGGAAGAACGGCTGGGACAGGACGGCGGTCATGCCGCACCTCCGATCGGAACAGGTACCCGCGCCCGGTCGAGCAACTCCCGTCCCAGGCGCAGCAGGTGGGCCAGGACGTAGCCGGTGAAGGCGAAGGCGGTCACGAAGAAGCCGAGCGGGTAGGGCTGGTAGTAGGCCGCGATCAGGCCGGCCCAGCAGGCGGCCAGACCGAGCAGGACCGACAGCGCCAGACTCAGGGCGGGCCGGGCGGTGAGCTGTTGGGCTGTGGCAGCCGGTATCACCATCAGCGCGAACACCAGCAGCGTGCCGGTGATCTGGCTCGCCTCGGCGGTCGCCGCCCCCAGCAGCACCAGGAACAGCGTGGACAGCAGCCGCACCGGGACCCCGCGCCCGGCTGCCACCTGCGGGTCCACGGAGGCGAACAGCAGGGGCCGTCCGATCACCGCCAGGACGGCGAGCACCGCCGCGCCGACGATCGCCAGGATCACCACCTGGCCGGTGGTGATGCCCAGGAAGTCACCGAACAGCAGCGCCGTCGGCCCCTCCAGCAGGCCCTTGTACAGGCTGATGAACAAGTAGCCGCAGGCCAGCGCGAACGCCTGAACCGTCCCCGTGACGGCCGACTCCTCCGCGCCGCTCTCCCGGCCCTTGCGCCCGAGCCCCGCGATGACCAGCGCGGCGGCCACGCAGAAGCCGAAGTACCCCAGTGAGAGGCTGAACCCGGCCAGGGTGGCCAGGGAGGCGCCGGGGAAGGCGGCCACCGACAGGGTGTGCCCGGCGAAGGTCTGCCGGCGCAGCACCATGAACCAGCCCACGACCGCGCAGACCACCGCCACGACCAGCCCGGCCCGGAAGGCGTTCACCATGGACAGGTAGGACCACATGTCCTGGAAGTCGTTCAGCAGGTTCCAGGAGAAAACCGGCGACGCGGCGTCAGAGGCCAGCTGCATGGCCGCCTCCCGTCCCGTGGTCGGCGTGCCGGTCGCTGTGCAGCGCGGGAGCCTCGGGCTGGCCGACCACGACCAGCCGACCGCCGCTGGTGCGCAGCACCTCGACGGGCGTGCGGTACAGGCGGGTCAGCGTCTCGGAGGTGATCACCTCGGCCGGTGTCCCGGCAAGGGCGCCGCCCTCGGCGATGTAGACCACCCGGTCGAGGTGGTGGAGTATCGGGTTCACGTCGTGGGCGACCATCACCACCGACACTCCCTCCTGGTGACAGATCCGGCCCAGCAGCGCGGTGATCGCGCTCTGGTTGGGCAGGTCGAGACTGTCCAGGGGCTCGTCCAGCAACAGGACCTGCGGACGCCGTATCAGCGCTTGGGCGATCAACAGGCGCTGCTGCTCACCACCCGAGCACTGGCCGATCGGCCGGTGCGCGTACCCGGACGCGCCCACCAACTCGACCACCTCCGCGACCCGTTCACGGGCCGCCCGCCGCTTCGCGCGGCCCAGGCCCGGGACGGGGATCCCCCACCGATCCCCGTCCAGACCCAGCCGCACCACATCGACCCCGCGGATGCGCACACTCGCGTCGAAGCTGCGCCGCTGCGGCAGATACCCCACGGCCCCGTTGTGCGCGCCCGGCGCCCCGCCGAGCACCCGCACCTCCCCGGCCGCCGCCGGCAGGACCCCGAGCAGCACCTTCACCAGGGTCGACTTACCGACCCCGTTGGGGCCGAGGACAGCGGTGAACTCCCCTGCCCCAACGGTCAGATCAACACCCGACCACAGGGTCCGCCCGCCCACCCGCACGGCCGCCCCGCGCAGCGACAGCACCGGCCCTGCGACCGGTGACGACTCGGGGACCGGGGCCACGTGGCCCGCGTCCGATCGGACCTTCTCGGTCGGGTGGATGCTCACTTGCCCGTCGCCGCCTTCAGCGCGTCCGCGATGCCCTGCAGCTGCTGGGTCTGCCAGTCCTGGAAGGTGGCGTTCGCGGGGACGAGGGTCTCGGTCACGGTCGCGACCGGGATGCCCTGCTTCTCGGCCGCGTCGACCTGCGCGGCCACGTCAGGGGTGGAGTTCTGGGAGTTGTAGACGTAGACCTTGATCTGCTTGCCGCTGATCTGCTGGTCGATGGTCGCCTTGTCGGCCGCGCTCGGGTCGGTGCCCTCGCTCATCGCGTCCAGGAAGGTCTCCGGGGTGAGCATCTTCAGCCCCAGGCTCTCGGAGAGCGGCGTGACGATCGACTCGGAGGCGCCGATCGGGGTGCCCGCGTACTTCGCCTTGATGTCGGCTTCCAGCTGGTTGTACTGGGCCAGCGTCTTCGTGGTGAACGTCGTCTTCTGCTGGTCGAAGTAGGCCGCGTCGGCCGGGTCTATCTTCTTGTAGTCGGCGGTGATCTGGTCGATCACCTTGTTCACACTCTCCGCCGAGTACCACTGGTGCGGATTGTCGCCCTCCTTCTTGCCCAGCAGGTCGCCAACCTTGAGCGCGGTGCGGCTGCTCGCCGGGTTGGCGGCCAGCAGCTTGTCCGACCAGGCGTCGTAGCCGATCCCGTTGGTGACCACGTAGTCGGCGCCCGCCACGGTACGGCCGTCGGCAGCGGTGGGCTCGTAGGAGTGCGGGTCGGTGTCCGGGTTGGTGATGATGCTGGTCACCTTGACGTGGTCACCGCCGAGCTGGGTGGCGATGCTGCCCCAGAAGTTCTCCGCCGCCACTACCTGGATGACCTTGCTGCTCCCGCCGCCCGCCGAGGTGTCCGAGCTGCTGGTCTTCGCGGTCGAGGAGGTGGAGCAGGCGCTGGTGGCCGCGAGCGCGGCGACGGCGGCCGCGCTCAGGACGAGCCGGACGGAGGGTCTGCGGACGGGGCGGGGCTGGACGGCGCGCATGGCGTGGGTACTCCTCAACAACCTGCGGACCCCGCGAAGGGCCCGGCTCTGCTGGACAGGAGAAACGCTAGTCGGAAATGATTTTCAACATCAAGACCGATCGGCGTTGAGATGAAAATCATTACCGAACTTTGACTCCGTACGCGGCCAGACAAAGAGCGAGCCATGCCACCAGCCACCTCCGGTACGCTTCCGCCCCACCCCCGCCGAGCAGCAACTGGCCCCCGGAGCCCGAGAGCCGTGACCGAAGAGACCACCACCGCCGAGCGGCCGGCCGCCGCCTCACCCGGGTACGACCATGAACCCGAACGGACAGGCCCTGGCCGATGGCTGGGCCTGCTGGCGCGCATCGTGGTCGGCCTGGTCGTGGCCGGCTTCTGCCTCCCGATCATCGGCATGGCGGCACTCGTGGTGGTGCCCGACCTCCTCGACCGCCTCGACGCCCCCGCCTTCCAGGCCTGGCGCACCGTGCTGGTCGCCGTGGCACTCCAGGGGATGCCGTTCCTGCTGCTCGGAACGGTGGTGTCGGCTGCGATCGGCGCCTTCGTCCCGGCCCGGGTCCTCTCCCGGCTGCTGCCGGGCAACCCCGCGCTCGCCGTGCCGGTCGCGGGCGTGGCGGGGGCGATCCTGCCGGGATGCGAGTGTGCCTCCGTACCGGTCGCCGCCAGTCTGATGCGGCGCGGCGTGGCGCCCGCGGCAGCACTGGCATTCCTGCTGTCGGCACCCGCCGTCAACCCGGTCGTGCTGGTCGCGACCTCGATCGCCTTCCCGGGCCGGCCGGAGATGGTGCTCGCGCGGCTGCTCGCCTCCCTCGCCACGTCGATGATGATGGGCTGACTGTGGATCCGGGCGGGCCGCCCCGAGTGGCTGCGACTGCCACCCGCCACCGCGGACCACGAAGGAGGCGGCAACCGTGTGGACGCCTTCCGGCACGGACTGCAGCACGACTTCCTGCACGCCGGCGGGTTCCTGGTCCTCGGCGCGGCGGCCGCGGCGACCTTCAACGTCGCGATGCCGCCCTCGGTCCTCCACGCGTTCGCGGGCTCCCCGTGGCTGTCGGTGGCACTGCTCGGCGGACTGGCGGTGATCCTCTCGATCTGCTCCGAGGCGGACGCGTTCGTGGCGGCCTCGCTCGCCGGGTTCTCCTCCACCGCCCGGCTCGCCTTCATGGTGGTCGGGCCGATGGTCGACCTCAAGCTGATCGCCCGGTACGTCAAGGAAGGGCTCCGGCCGTTCCTCGTCATCTGCGGCGCCGTCCTCGTCCTGCTGGGCGTGGCCGACGCCCTCCTCCGTCTGCGCGGCACCGCCGCCGAGGCCGACACCGGACACCCAGGACACGACAAGGACGACGACCACGGCCACCCCCACGACCACGGACACGGACACGCGCACGCCGGCTCGGGCCTGAGGACCGCCTGGCTGCTGACGGTACCCGCAGTGCTGCTGCTCGTCGCGGCCCCTCCGGCGCTCGGCTCCTACACCGTCGCCCGCGACGGGTCCGGCGCGATCGCCAGGCGGGCCGACTTCCCCCCGCTTCCCCCGCAGGGCACCCTCGCCCTCTCGCTGACCGACTTCACCACCCGCGCCGTCTGGGACGACAAGGAGTCCCTCAAGGGCCGCACCGTCCGGCTCGAAGGATTCGTCACGCCCAAGCCCGGCGGAATGTGGCAGCTCAGCCGGGTCATCGTCAGTTGCTGTGCCGCCGACGCCCGGGTGGTGGACGTGGAGATCCACGGCGTCGGCACCCCACAGGCGAACACCTGGGTCACGGTGACCGGCGTGTGGCGGCCCGCCGCCGGAACACGGGTGCCCGCGCTCGACGCCACCGGCCTGACGGTCATCCCCCAGCCGAAGAACCCCTACCGGGATGCCCCACCGGATCCGGACACCCGGACGAGGAGCCGGACCGAGCCCACGTGCGGCCGGCCCGCCGCGCCTTCCACGGGGCAGGCCGACAACCGCCCAGCGGGCTTCAGGACTCGAATGTCAGCAGACCGCGCTCGTAGGCGCGGACCAGGTTGCGCGGTACCAGGTGCTCGCGGCCGTCGACGGTGATCGGTACCAGCTGGGGCGTGGTCGCCTTCCACTGGGCTCGGCGGTGGCGGGTGTTGCTGCGGGACATCTTCCGCTTGGGTACGGCCATGAGGGCTTCCTCCTGTGTTGTGGTGGTGGCTAGTTGAGGTGCTGGTGGTCGTGATCGTCCTGGAGGGCGTACTCGTCCCACTCCGAGAACGGGTCCTCGAAGGCCGTCCAGGCGCGCGGTCCGGCCGCGTGCTCGGCGTCGTCCAGGAGACAGTGGGTGAGCGCGGCGCGCAGTTCGTCCTTGCGGAGCCCGGTGCCGATGAAGACGAGTTCCTGGCCGCTGTGCGCCTGTTCGTCGGTCAGTCCGGTCAGCGTGGTGAGGCCGGTCCGGCCGGTCGCGGCTGAGCGCATGCCGGAGGGTTCGAAGCGGGCGACGGAGCCTGCCTGGGACCACAGACCGGTGACGGCCAGCCGGGAGGCGAGCCAGAAGAAGCCCTTGGAGCGCAGTACCGTGCCGAACTCGCCCGTGTCGAGGCGCTCGCTCACCAGCTCCCAGAGCCGGCCGGGGTGGAAGGGGCGTTCGGCGCGGAAGACCAGGCTGGTGATGCCGTACTCCTCGGTCTCCGGCACGTGGTCGCCGTTGAGTTCGGCAACCCAGCCGGGGGCCTCCTGGGCCTTGGCGAGGTCGAAGAGGCCGGTGCCGAGGAGTTCGGCGGGCGGGACGCGGCCGCCGGTCGCGCGCACGATACGGGCGGCGGGGTTGAGGCGGCTGAGCGCGGCGGCGAGGCGGTCGGTTTCGTCGAGGGCGACCAGGTCGGTCTTGTTGAGGACGAGGACGTCGGCGAACTCCACCTGGTCCATCAGCAGGTCGCTGACGGTGCGTTCGTCGTCCTCGTACTGGTCCAGGCCGCGTGCGGTCAGTTCGTCGCCGCCGCGCAGTTCGGGCAGGAAGCCCGCGGCGTCGACGACGGTGACCATGGTGTCCAGGCGGGCGACGTCGCCGAGGGTGGCGCCGTCGTCGCGGGAGAAGGCGAAGGTGGCCGCGACCGGCATCGGCTCGGAGATGCCGCTGGACTCGATCAGCAGGTAGTCGAAGCGTCCGGCCCGGGCCAGACAGTCGACCTCCTCCAGCAGGTCGTCGCGCAGGGTGCAGCAGATGCAGCCGTTGGTCATCTCGACGAGGCGCTCCTCGGTCCTGGAGAGGGCCCCTCCGCCCTCCCGAACCAGCGCGGCGTCGATGTTGATCTCGCTCATGTCGTTGACGATGACCGCGACCCGCAGGCCCTCCCGGTTGTTCAGGAGGTGGTTGAGCAGGGTGGTCTTGCCCGCACCGAGGAACCCGGACAGAACGGTGACGGGGAGCCTGACGTCGGTCGGGATCTCGGTGGGGACCTCGGCCGGGTCTGACAGCAGCTGCTCGGTCATCGTGCGGCCTGCTGCGAGCCGGAGCCGTACGGGAGCAGCGCCATCTCGCGGGCGTTCTTGATGGCCCTGGCCATCGCTCGCTGCTGCTGAACGGTGAGGCGGGTGACGCGGCGGCTGCGGATCTTTCCGCGGTCGGAGATGAACTTCCGCAGCAGATTGGTGTCCTTGTAGTCGATGTAGGTGATGCGGGCCTCGTGCAGCGGGTTGGGGCGAGGCCTGCGGTCCTTGCGGGCGGCAGCGATCTTGGCCACGGCGGGTTCTCTCCTTCAGGTCAGTGCAGGTCGGAAGGTTCAGGCGACCGGGTCGAGCAGGTCCTCGAAGGCGTCCGGCATGGCTTTCCAACCGGGCTCTCCGGCCGCGAGTTCGGCATCGGTGAGCAGGCAGGAGTCGAGCAGTCCGGTGATCCCGTCCACGTCCAACCCCTCAGCGGTGAAGCTCAGTTGCTGGATCCGGTCGCCGTGGACGGAGTCCCAGTCGAGGGCGGCGGCGGCCCGGCGCGCGGGCGGGTAGAGCTCCCACACCGCATCCGGCAGCGAGACCAGCCACGGCCCGCATTCCTCCACCGCGAGGTTGGCCCCGGCCGCGTCCCAGGCGAGCATCAGGTCAGGGCGGTTGGCGAGCCAGAACCTGCCCCGGCTGCGCTGCGCGGCCGGGACGAGCTGCTCCAGCGCCTCGTGCAACCGGGCCGGATGCAGCGGCCGGCGCCGCTCCCACACCAGCGTGGCCACCCCGGCTTCGTCGGCCTCCTGCGGCAGCAGGGCCAGCGCCGGGTTGACCCGGTCACGCGCGGCTGCCACGTCGAAGCCCGCGAGCGCCGCGCGGACGAGTGCGCCGGTGCCCAGCCGTACGGCGCGGGCGGTCGGGTGGAGCTGGCGCAGCATCGCGATGCCGGCGTGCAACTCGGGCGTCCCGCCGGCCTGGTCGGCGTGGGAGACGGCCAACACGTCGGCGTACTCGATCTGGTGGGCGAGCGCCTCGGCGACCGTGCGGTCGTCGTCGGCGCAGGTGTGCAGGTGGTGCTCGGAGAGTTCGTCCGAGACCGAGAGTTCCGGGACGGCCCTGAGCGGGTCCACGGCGGTGACCACGCCGACGACCTCCACCACCTCGTGCATGCAGCAGTCGCCGACCTCACCGCCCGCGATGACCTCGACCAGCGGGTTCGGGTCGCTGCCGCCCCACAGCTCCACCACCGCAAGGCGGTGGCGTCCGGCTTCGGCGATCCGCAGCAGTTCGGGCAGCAGGTCCTCGCGCAGCGCGCAGCACGGGCAGTCGTTGGTGAGCGGAAGGTCCGCCCCGCCGAGTGGACCGGACGTGTCCCAGACTCCCCGGTACACGCGGCCCTCGCCCGCACGGGTGAGGTCGTGGTGCAGGACCACGGCGCCCTCGTGGTCGGCGAGGAGCTCCAGGACGGCCTGGCGGCGCTCGGCCTCGTGGAGCCCTCCGACCACCACCACTGGCAGCAGGCTGGGTTGGGACACCGGTTCTTCCTTCCTGAGGACACCGCACCGGCGTGAGCCGGCGGAACAGTTTGGGGGTCACGCCCCGGGCCACGCGGCCCGGGAGAGATCGCGCGGCACGGGACGCGACCGGCTTGTGGGTGGGGTGTTACCAGCTGGCCTTGCGGACTCCGGGGAGGAATCCGGCGTGTGCCTGCTCGCGCAGACCGATCCGGGAGAGGCCGAAGGCGCGGAGGTAGCCGCGGGGGCGGCCGTCGACCGCGTCGCGGTTGCGGACCCGGGTGGCGCTGGCGTCGCGCGGCTGGCGCTGCAGCTCGGCCTGGGCGGCGAGGCGGTCCTCGGGCGAGGTCGCCGGGGCGGCGATCAGGCGCTTGAGCTCGGCGCGGCGCTCGGCATGGCGGGCGACGATCACGCGGCGCTGCTCGTTCTTGGCGATCTTGCTGCGCTTGGCCATCAGACCTTCTCCCCACGGGCGCGCAGCCGGGTGACGGCCTTCTCAATGCCGAGCTTGTCGACGGTCTTGATGCCCTTGGCGCTGAGCGTCAGCCGGACGAACCGGTTCTCGCTCGGCAGCCAGTAGCGCTTGGCCTGGATGTTGGGGCCGAAGCGGCGGCTGGTACGGCGGTGCGAATGGGAGATGGCGTTGCCGAACCCGGGCTTTCGGCCGGTGAGCTGACAGTGGGCGGACATGGCGACTCCGTGTCGGTCAGGACGGCGGCGGACGGGAATGCCGAACCCGCCGCGAACGTTGGCCCGACACTAACAGTAGATGAAAACGAAAACCATTACGCTAGGGTGAGACCCGCCTCGTCACGACACGCCCGAAAGGACACCGATGGCCCGCAACGAACTGCGCCCGATCATCAAGCTCCGCTCCACCGCAGGAACCGGCTACACCTACGTCACCCGCAAGAACCGCCGCAACGACCCCGACCGGCTGGTCCTGCGCAAGTACGACCCCGTCGCCGGCACGCACGTGCCGTTCCGCGAAGAACGCTGACCCCTCCCCACAACCCCTCCGGAGATCACCATGAAGTCCGGCATCCACCCCGAGTACCGCCCCGTCGTCTTCCGCGACAAGGCCGGCGGCCTCGCCTTCCTCACCCGCTCCACCGCCACCAGCAACCACACCGTCGGCTGGGAGGACGGCAACACCTACCCCGTCATCGACGTCGAGATCTCCTCCGCCAGCCACCCCTTCTACACCGGCACCGCCCGCGTCCTGGACACCGCCGGCCGAGTCGAGCGCTTCCAGCGCCGCTACGGACTCGCCGGCACCAGGCCCGGCACGGCGAGCTGACCTCGCACCAACTCAATCGGCACATCCGGGAGGAGTGAGAGATGACCGCGCAGGGCAGGCCGCGCCAGCTGCCCGTCACCGTGCTCGGCGGCCTCGTCACCGTCGACGCCGCCCGCACCATGGCCGGCACCGGGGAAGCAGAACGCTCGATCCCCGGCATCGCGCTGGCCGCCATGTCCCTGCTCGTGATGCCCGTTCTGTCAGCCGCCCAGCGCAAGGCCGGGCGGGAACTGGGCTCGGCCTCGGCGGTCGCGGACTCCAAGCAGACTCTGCTGTGCACCTACCTGTCCGCGGTGCTGCTGGCCGGACTGCTCGCCAACGCCGCCCTGGGCTGGTCCTGGGCCGACCCCCTCAGCGCCCTGGTCATCGCCGCCGTGGCGGTCAAGGAAGGCCGCGACACCTGGCAGGGAAAGGGCTGCTGCGCGACCCCAACCGACGCCACCGACACTTGCAGATGCACCCCCGGATGCGCCTGCTGCGCATGAGCCCGGCCACGCAAAGCAACCGGAACGGTGACCATGCGGATCCACGTGGCCGCCGGCAGGGACTCGTGACCGGCCGCCGCTGGGGAATTCCGGCCGCCTGACCGCTATCAACCCTCACCGGTCGCCATCATTCCGGGCATCCCCGGCATGCTCGAGGGCCTGCGGGACAGGTACGCCGCGCGGACGCGTCAGGTGCGAAGGTCGGTCGCATCCCGGCCGACGGCTTCCTCTGCCGGCATGGCCCTCACGGTCTCGGCGGGATCCCAGGGTTGGTCCTCGGCCTCGGGACGATCCCAGCCGTCGGTTTCAGGCATCGGGTCAGTGCGATCGCCTCGTCGGCGCATGCGTCCGACGCCACCCGGTTCGCGGGCGGATCACCAACGAGAGGCACCGACGGCTCACCACCCCACAGGTCCTGCGGCGCCCGGGAGTTGGTTTGGACACTCCGCTTGCGGGCATCGCCGGGGTGGAGAAGTACGCCCACGCCAGAGGCGACCGAGGTGGCACAGATGCACGGCACCAGTACGGACCCGATCGCGACCTTCTGCGGAAACTGCAACTGCGGCTGCCCGCAGCTGTTTGTGGACCCAGCCGCTCCGGCGGAGAAGCGTGTGCGGATCACCGACGACTTCGGGCAGCAGGTGCAGATGAGCGAGGAGCAGTTCCGCGACCTCGTCGCCCAGGCCAAGAGCGGTGCTCTGGACGCCCTGGCCGCCCCGGCTGCCTGACAGCCCTCCGTTCACGGCGACCCGAGTCCGGGGCACGGCACAGGCCGCCGCAGCCAGGCCGTCGATCACCGGCCTCACCAAGCACCATGTCGCGGCGCGGACTCGCCATCGTGCTACCGCCCGGCGGCATCACCGCAGTCGTGGCGTCGCGAGCCGAACACGGCCGCAGGCCAAGCCCGTTCCGACCGAACGTAGCATCAGCTGCCCGGTTCCGGGCCGATGGCAGGAGACGGCCCACGTGCCATGGCCGGGTGGGGCCGGTGCGAGACGCATGCACATCCCGCACCGGCCCTGGCCGCTACGCCGACGTGCCGGTGCTGCCGGTACCCCGGCGGCGGCCGAGCACCAGGCCCGCGACGGCGCCGAGGACGCCGACGACGATGCCCGCGATACCGAGGCCGCGGGCGGTGGAGTCGCTGTCGCCGTTCTTCGCCGTCGCGGTGCTCTGCTCGGCCGGGCCGGCCTTCGCGCTCGGCGCGGCAGCGGGGGCGTCGCCGCTGGTGGCGGCGGTGGCGGCGGTGGCGGCGGTCAGCTTGAGCACAGGGGCCGGGTGCTCGGGCTCCTTCTGGCCGTCCTGGGGCTCCTCGATCCAGCGCACGGTGTTCCCGTCGCTGTACGTCTGGAGGGCCTTGAAGACGACCTTGTCCGTACCGTCGGGCAGCGCACCGAGGTCGACGGTGAAGTCCTGGTAGTGGCCGGGGGCGATCTGTCCGCCCGTCCAGACGATCTGCGAGACCACGTCGGTGATGTCGCCGTCGTCGGTGTGGATCGGGGTGGCGAGCTTGGTGGTCTGCACCTGGTCGGTCCAGCCCGGCACCGCGGCGACCATGGCGGAGGGGATCGGGTGGTCGGCGGGGAAGTCGACCTCGACCTTCACCGTGCTGGCCTTGTCGTTCTCGTTCGGCACCCGGAACGCGAAGGTCTGGTCGGTCGCGTTCTTCGGCACGCTGGACGGCTGCACGGTGACGTGCGCGGACGCCGGTCCGGCGACCAGCAGCACGGCGGCGGTGCCCAGGGCGCTGGCGGCGGCGAAGCGGTTCTTGAAGGACGGTCTCATGGCTGTGTGTTCTCCGTGTGGGAGCGTGCACGCACGCGCACGGCCGGGCCGAAAGGGCCTGCTCGCGGGCAGGAGCCATCGTCCGCCGACGGTGACGGCGTGTGTGCCGAGGTGATCAGGGGCGCGAAGCTGCCGCCCGGCCGGAGGGCGCCGAATGCGCTCGATCGTCGGGTCAGGCAGTGCGTACCGCCGGTGGACCTCTCCTGATCACGCAGTGCCGCAGCAGGACCGGCACCGGGAGCCGCCACCGGCCACCCGCTCCCACGAACCACGCGCAGAGCAGGCGCCGCCCGTCTCCTATGCCGCCGGACAGTGCGCCGCCGAGCCGTGCGACGGCCGCACGCAGCTTCGCGGCACATGCCTGCGCCACGGCCGAGACCGCCTCGGCGGCAGTACGGACCAACCGCCACACGGCCGCCTCGCCCCGCCGCAACCACCATGCCGCCACCAGCGTGGCGGCGAGGTGCCCGATGAACATCGCGGGACTCAGCCCGAGCAGCCAGGCATGGCACCACAACGCGACGTGCGGCGCGGCCACCGCGGAGGCGTGGGAACCGCCGACGAGCGGCGCGGCGAGCTGCGCAGCCGCCGCCCGGGAGTGAGCACCGCCGACCATCCCCATGCCGGGCATACCCGGCATGTCCATCATCTCGGCCATGCCCGCCGCCTTCGGCATCGCCGGGACCCGCGACGGTGTCTGCGCGGCATGGAAGAGGAGGTGCAGGCCCAGCTGGCCGACGGCCAGCCCACCGGTGATCGCGGCCAGCGACCGCTCCCGCCGCGCCCCGAGGACCGCCCCGCCCAGGGCCAGGACCCAGCCCAGGAACACCATCCCGGTCGACACCGCGGCACCGGAAGCCAGCACGTGGCCGGCCGCGGCCAGCACGACGCAGAGCGTCGCGAACGGCACGGCCCGCAGGAGGCGGAATCCGGTCGAGGCGGGAGGTGCCGGGGCGGGCGACGCCCCGGGGACGAAGGCAGACATGGCGGGCACATCATGCCATCCGCGCCCGCGCGCCGTGCAGGGAACCGCAGGATCCCCCGGCGAGCGCCCTGCCAACCGCCGTCGCTTCCGTGCCAGCCACAGCAGCACCGTCCTCCGGGCCCTGCCCGCCGCGGCAGCCGCGTCCCGTGCCGGGAACCGGCCAAAGGTCATCGCCGTCCAGAACACCGAACTGCACCGCCTCTACGACGAACACCGCATCAGCGACACCACCCGCCGCCGCCTGCAGCACGACCTCGACCGCGAGGAAGCCGCCCTCGGCACCCGCTGATCCTCCAGGTGCTCGGTCCCTGCCCCGGGTCAGGCCGCCTTCACCGGCCGGCTGGACGACTCCAGCGCGGCACCGGCCTGGTCCCGCGAGCGTCACCGCCACCACCAGCGCCTGCCGACCGGGCCTGCTCCCGGGCACGGCATCGAGCATGAACCGGCCGACGTACCGGCCGCCGGCGAACGCCCTCAGCTCCAACTCGTCGTCCGGCATCCCCAGCGCGTTAGTCGCCCGCTGCCTGCGCCCGACGACGATGGAGGCGTCCTGTTCCAGGCGCGGCGGGTGCCCCAGCAGCGAGCCGTGCTCGAAGCGGCAGCCGCGCAGACCGAGCAGGCCGACCAGCTCGGCGCGCACGTGGTCCACCACCGCAGGCGCCGGCCTGGAGCGCGCCACGACCGCCGCCTCGCGGATCCGGGCGAGGTACCCGGCGTCAGTCACGGCGACGACCTCCAACCGCCGGACGCGCGCCGCCAGCTGGGAGACCGCGAGCCCGACCGCCAGCAGCAGCACCGCGGTGGTGATGTCGGAGGAATTACTGACCTCCCGGGCTGCCGGGCCGGTCGTGGCCAAGGTCGGCCAGGACCGCGTGGACGCGGTTGCGCATGAGCGTCCGCAACCGCACCAGCTGGAAGCGGTGGCGGAGCAGGGCCCGCTGCTGGCGTACCTCCAGCGGGGCGATCCACGCCTCCGGCAGGAGGTCGGCCCGCAGCAGCCGGCCCAGGATCGCGGCGTCGACCTTGTCGTTCTTCAGCCTGGCCGAGGCGATCGCCTTGCACCGCAGCGGGTGGACCAGGTGCGGCTGGTATCCGTAGTCCTCCAGGAGTTCGACCAGCCAGCCCCAGCCGTAGGTGGCCTCGAACGCGACCGGGGTGCCGATCGGCAGGTCCCCGATGACCCCGAGCACCGTCTCCACGCCGTCGGGGACGTTGCGGTTGACCCGCACCGCACCGTCCTCGTCGATCACGGCGATCTGGGACCTCTTGCGGTGCACGTCGATACCGACGTAGACAGACATTGAGGGCCTCCTTTCCGAGCCCGTGTACATACCCAGACGATAGGCACCGCCCGGATGAGCAGGGAAGGGGGGCCCGGCCCTCATATGGTCAGGTCAGAGGCCGTTTTCTCGTTCGCGAGGAAGCGGCCTTCGGCGTGTTCTGGGGCCTGCCTCTCACATTCGTCTCACGGTTTTCACGGTTCGACGGCGGGGCTGGGGACCGCTCGGTGCTGCGCGCTGGTGACTGTATGCGCTCATTATCCCGCATGTCCGATTTGCTGATCACTGCAATCGGCTAGATGGTTGCTCGCTGTGATCGGCGATTCCGGCTAGAGGGTTCGCACTTGACGCATCTGCTGTCGATCAAGTGCGCGCCCGCAGGTTCCCGTAGCCCCAAGTGGCAGCTGGGCTGGGCAGCGATGAGGTAGCTGTGCTGCCTTCGTTTGAAGGTGGGGCAGCGCTCCTGGCGTGGCGTCAGGTGCCCGTGGTGACGCCGTCCAGAGCGCACGATCACCATGCCGAACGGATCGCGACCGGGAGATGGTCGGACCGTAGCAGTGCGCCATAAGACATTCCATGCCCACCGTCGGCCCCAGCTCCACGGAGCTGGGCTGGGAGCCGACGGCGGCGGGAAGTCGGGTTCAGTCGGGCTCCGGTGGCCACGTGAAGCCGAGGGTCTCTGCGGCCTCGCGGCTGCCGCCGGCGAGGCGCGCGTAGGTGGCAGGGCTCGCCACGGCGAGCTGTCTGAGGGCCGCGTTCGCTTGTTCCTCTGGTGGGGTTCCGTTGTCCGGGATGCTCCAGATGAACTGCACCCAGGGGCTGCTGTCTGAGTCGAAGCTCGGCCGCTCCGGAAATGTGAAGCTCAGCTCGACCCGGTCGCGTTGGGCATAGTGCGTGCCGATCCATCCCTGCTGGCAGCTCTGCCGGATCAACCGCCCTGGCTGATGGCGCAGTTGTTGCCTGATCAGCCCGGCGAGCGTGCGGGCTGGCCATTCCCAGCTGTGGTCGTTCTTCGCGCGGGTGATCTCAGCGTCGTACTGGGCGGCGTCGAAGCGGAGGCCGGGCAGTTCATACAGGGGTGGTTCGGACTTCGGGGCCGGTGCTCGGCGCCAGTCGTGCCAGAGCGCGGTGTCGCCGTCGCGGATGATGGTGACATGCAGCGCGCCGCAGCAGCCCTCGGTGCACCAGGCTTCGGCGAGTTGTACTTCCCTCTGCTCCTCGGCTCCTCGGTCGCCTGGAGCTGGCCTGTGCCGAGCAGCTGTTCCGGGCTGTGTGCCACGCCGCAGTCGAAGGCTTCGGCGATCACCGGCATGCCGTCCACGAGGACGCGGGTCTCCACGCCGCCGCGGCTTACGGGATCCAGGACGCATACGTGCACCGCGAGCCGGCCGTTCTCGCCGGAGGGCTGGCTTCCGCCGGTCAGTACCTCTGGAGGGCCGCCGCGTAGGCGTTGGTGTCACGGTCGCCCAGGGCGTCCGCGAGGGCGAGCGCGGCCTGGCCGGGCGTCGCGTGGGCGCGCAGCTCCCTGCACGAGCAGCGAGATCGCGATCGGCGGCATCAGCCTCCCAGTGGTGGTCGAGCGCGTTGATGGCCCGGACGAGATCGTCCCACTGTTCGGGGTAGTCGGCGGGATGCGCAGACCGTGCCCATCGAGCAGGGAGCCGGCGCTCTCGCGGGCCTGGGCGAAGGCGTCGATCGCGGCGAGCTATTCGTGCTGTTCGACCAGGCGCGCCAGTTGGGTGTGAGGATCGGCGGTCAGCCAGGTCATACCTGCGGCGTTCCAGCGGAAGGTGGCGGCGACGACATCGCGGTGGGCGCGCATCAGCGCCTCACGTCTATGCAGTCGCGGTACTCAATGCGGAGTGTGTTGACCTCGTAGCGGTACGTCGTCAGGAACTCTCGAAGGGTCACGAGTTTCCCGTTGTGGGTGTTGAGCTGCCAGGTCAGGAAGAACTCCGGGTCATTGGACGAGTAGCGGGTCGCCTGCCCGTCCTCGACCAGCCAGAGTCCGCGCTCATCTTCTGAGGTTGGAGGCTGAGTGTGGTCGCTGGTGATCTCAAGGAACATGTAGCGCAGGCCGAGACGGCGAACCAGGTCCAGGTCACTCACCCAGGTGGTGCCGCTGTATCGAGTTGTCATCCAGTTGACCGGATCGCGGTACACCTCGTGGGCGTAGTGGTGGAAGCCTGGTGCGCCACCGGCGCTGTTCGCACACAGCATGCCCTCGGCGACGGAGCGGCTGCCGTCAGGGAAGCGGGCGACGGCTTTGATACGTGGCTGCCACCGGGCCAGATCGTCCGGCCATCCGTAGATGATGGTCTGAATGAGGTCACACGGGTTATGGATCCACAAGACGACGTCAATGTCGCCTGGCTGCTGAGCAACTCGCTCCAGCCACGCTCGGACGAGCATCTCCCAATCGGGGTTGCCGCCGAGGCTGGTCATGGCCTGGTCCACAAAGGAGCGCCAGCGGCTGGTGATCCGGGGATTAGCGGAGCCTATGAACTTGAAGTGCCCGTCCCCGCGATCGTGACCGACCAGCATCAGCAGCCAGTCGCGTTCCTCATACGCCCCGTTGTCCAGAGCGAACGCTCCAGTGCCCCGATACCCGGTGATGTCCCAATTGGGATCGCCCAGGAGAGTGCCCAGCACCCCCGGGTAAGCCGACTCGACTCCCACGCAGCGAACGCGAGCGTTGATTTCGCACAGTGCCTCATATTCGGCTGGGTGCTCCGCGGCGTACCCGTCCGCCTCCGGGGAGTCCGACAACGCGTTCCCCCACTCCACGGTGCCGACGCCCAGGTACAGGCCGTAGTGCGCGATGACGGTGTTCTTGGCGCTGACGCGATCAAAGTCGGCAGCAAGTAGGTTGGGCGCGCCGATCTCGGAAGCGATCTGCCGGATGTGCCTCCATCCTCGGTCGCGGTCTTGGGGGGTCGCGTAGAGGTACATGCCATGCACCGGCGTGACGTACTGTTCCGGCGACGAGGGAAGCAGCGCGACGCGCTCTGCGCTCAGTGTCCGGTCGTCATGTACCTGGAGTTCGTAGCCGCGAAGGTCATGGTTCCAGTCCCGGGCCATGTTGCTGACCGGCACGAGCAGTTCGCGCCAGTCGGTCGACACGATAAGGGTACGGATGCGGTCAGGCGCGACCTGCTTGTCACGCTGGAGCAGCTCAGCGTACTTCGCGACCTCGTGCAACGCCTCACGCGACGTGGACGTCGCACGCTTCAACTCGATGATTACCCACAGGCCGTGTCGATCGCGAGCGAGGATGTCAATCCAACCCCTCGCACGGAGCGGCGCGTCGCTCAGCGCAAACTCGCAGCGGACCAGGGTCAGTCCTGGTTCGAGAACGTCCAGCTGTTCCGCCAAGAGGTCCCGGAGCTGATGTTCGGGTAACGCGGTCATGAGCGAAGACAGTAGCGGTGCGGGCTGACAAGGAGCCCAAGGCAGCGGGAACTCGCCCCCGCCGACGCTGCTTGCCATCCTGGCCGGGGCGGCGACCGCCCTCTGGTTGCGAACTCTAGTGGTGTGAGCGCGGGCTTGGGAGCTCGATGGGGTCGGCTGAGGTGAGGGCGTGGTCGATGGTGTCGACGGCGTCGCGGGCGGCCTGGGTGGTGAGGTGGCCGTAGATGTTCGCGGTGGTGGACAGGGCGGCGTGCCGCAGGGTCTTGGAGACGACGGTGAGGGGGACGCCGGCGGTGATGGAGATGGTGGTCGCGAGGTGGCGAAGGTCGTGGACGGTGGTGCGCGGGAGGCCGAACTCGCGGCAGAGGTAGTGGACGTGGTTGAGGACGTAGGCGGGGGTGAAGGGGGCGTCCGTCGGGGTGGTGGAAGACGAAACCGCCATCGTCCGCACGGAATTGTGAGGGGCTCTTGTCCTCGGCGCGGTGGTGCGGCGCGATGGCGACGCGAGGGGATATGGCGACCCAGGCGTTGCTGGAGCGGGTCTTCGGTGAGGTGATGATCAGGCGGTTGTCGTCGATGACGGAGAGCGTGTAGCGGATGTAGAGGACGCGTTCGGGTAGGTGGACGTCGTTCCAGTGCAGGCCGAGGGCTTCGCCTTTGCGGATGCCGGTACCGATGAGGACCTCGATGAGGTCGGCGAAGGCACGGTCTGTGGCGTGGCCGCAGTCGAGGAAGCGGATCGCATCCGGCGCGGTCCAGATGGGGCGCTCGGCCGCCGCGGGCCTCGGGATGACTGTGGGGCGGGCCGGGTTGCAGGGGAGCCGGCGGTGGCGGACGGCGTCGCCGAGGGCGCTGGAGAGCGTGGCGAGGCGGCGGTGGACGGTGACCTGGCCGCGTCCGGCGGCGAGTTGGGTGTGGGTGAAGGCGGAGGCTGCTGCGCTTCCTGCGGATCACCGTCCGCACGGTGCTGGCGCTTGCCAGCCGGCGCCCCCGACATCGCCCACGGCAAGGGCGCACCCGGCCGGGCTCAGCTGTACATCGACGGCGGCCTGGTCGGCGAGACCGACATGCCGGTCACCACCCCGATCGCCTTCAACCCCGGCGGCATGGCCTGCGGCGCCAACTCCGGTTTTGCGAACTCCCGTCAACGACGGCAGCTTGGGCGGCGGTGCGGGTGCATCAGCCCGGCCCGAGTCGGTCACAGCGCAGCCCCCTGGTCGTGGACGACCCGCACCTGCCGACCGGGCGGCCGTGCCGCAGTCGATCGCCCTACCGGCTGCTGAGCTCGGCAACGGGCCGTCCGGCCGCGGGCCAGGGCGCGGACTCGCAGGTGCAGGCCATGATGGCCACTTACGACCGCGACCAGGCACTGCGCTGGTACGACGGCCTTGTGGACGTCGGCGTCGAGGGCATCGTCGCCAGGGACGTGAGAGCCGGTACACCCCAACGACGTCGTCGTGCACCCCCGTGGGCCTCTCGGAGGCCAGGGGATCGGGTTCTGGGTGCGCGGTAGCGCTCCGTGGAGATGGCATGTACGCTGCGTGTCGCTGGTTGGACAGCATGAGGGCCCGGTTGCTGCTCCGTGGGGGAGTCGCGTCCAGGCCCGGCCGCCGGCCAGGGGTCCGGTTGCGCTCGTGGGGGAGTCCCAGCCGGACCCGCCAGCGGCGGTATCGGCGGTATGCCCGGACTGACAGGGCTCCAGTCGTGACAACTGTCCAACAGGGCAGCGGTTCCAGTCGCGTTCGTCCATCGACCGCCCCGTGCGGCAGGCTGCCGCTGCGGCCCGGCTTCTCGAGCGGCGCGGCACACTCATGTCGATGGGGCGGCGCACCGATCGTGGGCGCGCGCATCGCCGGGGGTTGGCCTACTTCGTCCGGGGCGGGAGGCGGAGGGTGAAGCGGGCGCCGCCGCGCGGGCTGGTGCCGACGTCGAGGGTGCCGCTGTGGGCGTGGGCGACCCAGGAGGCGATGGACAGCCCGAGGCCGGTGGAGCCGGAGCCGCTGTGGAAGCGCTGGAAGAGGGAGTCGGCGAGAGCCGGGGGGATGCCGGGTCCGGCGTCGTCGATGGTCACCGTTCCGTCGGCGGCCACGGTGACGTCGACTTCTGCGGGCAGGCCCGGGGCATGGCCGTGGAGGAGCGCGTTGCCGAGCAGGTTGGCCACCGCCCGCCGGAGCAGGTCGGGATCGGCGACCACGACGACCGGTTCGGTGTGGACGCTCACGTGGTGCTCGCCGGTTTCGATGTCGTCGACGACCACCTCGACGAGCTGGTCCAGGCGTAGCGGCTGGCTGGCCAGGGTGCCGACACCGGCCATCAGCCGGGCCCGGGTGAGCAGGCCGTCGATCAGGTCGCCCATCCGGGACGCCAGGCGCACGGTCCGTTCGAGCGCGGCGGTGCGGTGCTCGTCGTCGCGCAGCGCAGTCTCCGCGAGGCCGCGTAGCGATGCGGTGGGAGTGCGCAGGTCGTGGGCGGCGTCGGCGAGGAACTCCTCCTGTTGCTGCAGCGCTGTCAGCGCCGGCCGGATCGCCCGCCCGGAGAGCAGGTGCCCGGCCACGGCGGACAGGGCGACCAGGACCGCACAGCCGGCCACCAGGAGCAGAGCCAGTTTGCGGTGCGCGGCCCGGTCGCCGGTGGTGTCGTCGGCTGCGACCACTGCGCCGGCCGTCGACTGGCCATTGGCTCCCGCGTAGGGCTCGGCGAGTAGCCGGATCCGGTGGCCGTTGTCGCTGCGTGCGTCGGCCACGACGGTCGATCCCTCTCGCATTGCTTCCGCGGCCACCGCTTCCAGGTCCTCGGTGTGGGCTCGGACGCAGGGCTTGCGCGGGGTGTAGGCAACGGTGGGCTGGTCGGCCGTACCGGTCACCACGGTCACCGGCGGGCAGTCGGTCTCCATCCCGTCCTGCAGGTACCGCGCTTCGAGCCGGCCGTCGTCGTCGAAGCTCAGGAGCAGGATCGCCTGGCGGGTCTGCAGGGTGAGCGCGTCGTCGAGCCGGTCGCTCCAGGAGTTGTCGTCGGTGTGGATGGCGAACGCCGCCAGGCCGATCAGTCCGATCGCGCTGGTGAGAGAGAACAGTGCGGTGAGTCGCCAGCGCAGCCGCCGGATCCGGGCCGCGGCCGTCATCCTCGGCCGCCGTCGCCGCTGCCGGGCGGCGCCAGTCGGTAGCCCACGCCGCGGACCGTGTGGATCAGCGGCGGGTCGCCGAGCTTGCGGCGCAGCTGGGAGACCAGCACCTCGACGACGTTGGAGTTCGGCTCGGTCATCTCGTCCCAGCATTTCTCGATCAGGTCGGCGCGGGGTACGGCCTGGTCCGCCCGGGCCGCGAGCAACTCCAATACGGCGAACTCCTTGCGGGTCAGCATCAGCAGCACGCCGTCCCGGTGCACCTGGCGGCGGGCGGTGTCGATCTCCAGGTCGGCGAACCGCTGCACCGGGGGCCGGACGGTGGCCGCCCGTCGGCACAGGCTGTGCACCCGGGCCGCCAGCTCGGGCACCGCGAACGGCTTGACCAGGTAGTCGTCGCCGCCGACGGCGAACCCCTCGACCCGGTCGGCGACCGTGTCCCGAGCGGTGAGGAACAGCACCGGGACGGTCCGCCCGGCTCGGCGCAGCTCGCGCACGTACTCGACGGCGTCCCCGGAGGGCAGCATCCGGTCGAACACCGCGCAGTCGTATTCGGTGACGAACAGCGCCTCGTCGGCGGCCGGAAGATCGGCCACCTCGTCGACGGCCAGCCCCTCGCTGCGCAGTGCTGCGGACACGGCAAACCGCAGGTCATCGTCGTCTTCGGCCACCAGTACTCGCACGGCGGTCAGGATAGCCCGATGTGCGGCCCGGGCCGCCCTCATCAAATCCTCAGCTTCGCTCGGCAATGATCTGCGAGGTCACAGCGGAGCGAACCGGCAGGAGCCGAGCAGCGCGGCCGTTCGCCCGGGAGACACGTGGGCGGACCGGCACGCGGCGCCGTGAGACACCCCCGGGCGCGATCCCCCACGCGCCCGGGGACCACCACCGGCCCGCCGGATGGAGCCCTCGGCCCAGCCGCCCCGGGCCGCCGAGGTGGTGCCAGTGCCGCTGACCACTGCGGGCGCCGTGCGCAACAACCCTGCCAAGTCCCTCTGGAGTACCCCCATGAATTACCCGACGAGCAAGCGCGCCGGCCTGATCCTGGCCCTGGCCGCACTCGGCGTCACGGCACTTGCCGGATGCATCCCGGCGACCGGGGACACGGCTGCGGAGGGCGCCGACACGGCGCCGACCGGCTCCGCGCAGCAGAGCGCTTTGCAGACCTTCTACCGGCAGAAGCCGACCTGGACCACATGCGGCGAGCTCCAGTGCGCCACGTTGACCGTCCCGGTGGACTACGCGCACCCGGAGACCGGCCAGACCTTCACCCTGCCGCTGGCCAGGTCCGTCACGGCGGACCCCGCCCAGCGCATGGGCTCCCTGGTCTTCAACCCCGGCGGACCGGGCGAATCCGGGGTCGAGCAACTGAAGTCCGGCGGCCTCTCCTCCTTCGGCGAACGGGCGCGCGCCCGCTTCGACATCGTCGGCTTCGACCCGCGGGGCGTGGCCGGCAGCAAGCCGGCCATCGACTGCGGCTCCTCCGACTCCGCCGACCAGGACCAGCCCGAATCCGACGCCGCCTCGACGAGTGCGTATCCGAAGACCGGTGCCGAACGCAGCGCCGCGCTCGCGGACGCCGAGAAGCAGGTCGCCTCCTGCAAGGCCCGCAGCGGAGCCATCCTGCCGCACGTCGGGACACTGGACGCGGCCCGCGACATGGACGTGCTGCGCGCGGCCCTCGGCGACGAGAAGCTCAGCTACCTCGGCTGGTCCTACGGCACCTACCTCGGCACCGTCTACGGCGAACTGTTCCCGCACCGGGTCCGCGCGCTCGTCCTCGACGGCGCCGTCGACCCCTCACTCGACTGGTCCGAGGCCGCCCTCCAGCAGGGCAAAGCCTTCCGGAAGTCGGTGGACGACTACGCTCAGAAGTGCGTCACCGTGGTCCACGACGCCTGCCCCGCCACCACCCCGGACGGCATCCACAAGGTGATCACCGACCTGCACCGGCGGACGGCCAAGCACCCGCTGCGTATCAAGGGCACCACCGAGCGGCTCGACCAAAACATGCTGCTCACCGCCCTCACCAAGTCGATGTACTCACCCGAGTCCCAGTGGCAGGACCTGTCCGAGGCGCTGCGCGCCGCGCGGGGCGGCGACGGGACGAAACTCGCCGAGATCGCCAGCCCCGGTATATCCGGCAAATCCGCCACGCACGTCCGGTCCGCCCAGGGCGACAGCTCCGACACCGGATCCGACCCGAACACCGCCCCGGAGCAGGCCCCCGACAACTCCTCCGTCGCCATCACCGCCGTCAACTGCCTCGACCAGCCACACCCGAGGGACCCGCAGCCCTACTGGGACCTGCTGGAGCGCGCCAACCAGGAGGCCGGAGTCTTCGGTACCTCCGCCGTGCTCGCCGAACTCACCTGCAAGGACTGGCCCGCCGGGCGGCAGCAGCCGCACCGTGTGAACGCCGAAGGCCTGCCCCCGGCCCTGGTCGTCGGCACCACCGGCGACCCGGCCACGCCCTACCAGTGGTCGCAGGGCCTCGCCGCCCAACTGCCCGGCGGCATGCTGCTCACCTTCAAGGGGCCCGGCCACACCGCCTACGGCCGCGGCAACGCCTGCGTCACGAATGCCGTGGACGCCTACCTCATCGACCTCAAGCCGGTTCCGAGCGGGACGACCTGCTGAACGGCCGCGACTCCCGTCGCGCCGCCCCCGCTCACCGCTCGCACCACTGGAGACCTTCCACATGCCCATCGACATGTCCCTGGACTCCTTGCCCGCGTCAACACTCTTCCAGCCCCTGCAGCCCGACGACCCGGCCGAAGTAGGCGGCTACCGGCTGCACGCCCGGCTCGGAGCAGGCGGCATGGGGCGGGTCTACCTGTCCTACACACCCGGTGGACGGCCGGTGGCCCTCAAGACGGTCCGGCCGGAGTTCGCGCAGGACACGGAGTTCCGGTGGCGCTTCGCACAGGAGGTCACCAACGCCCGGCGGATCCATGGGCTGTACACCGCCCAGGTGATCGACTCCGGCGCGGACGACGACGTGCCCTGGCTGGCCACCGCGTACGTTCCGGGCCCGTCGCTGAAACAGGTGGTCCGGGAACACGGTGCGCTACCGGTGCGCACGGTCCTGCTGTTGGTAGGCGGGATCGCGGAGGCGCTGCAGGCGATCCACGGCGCCGCGGTGGTGCACCGGGATCTCAAGCCCGCCAACGTGCTGCTCGCGGCCGACGGTCCGCGCGTGATCGACTTCGGCATCGCCCGCGCGGCCGACGCCGTCGCGCTGACCGGCACCGGTTTCCGGATCGGCTCGCCCGCCTTCATGGCGCCCGAGCAGGCCCTGGGCCAGCCGACCACGCCCGCGACGGACGTCTTCGCGCTGGGCTCGCTGGCGGCGTACACCGCCGGCGGCACCCAGCCGTTCGGCGAGGGACCGGAGACCACGGTGCTGTACCGGGTGGTGAACGAGCAGCCGGATCTCGGCCGTGTCCCGGGCGACCTGCACGCGCTGCTGCTGCGCTGCCTGGCCAAGCAGCCCGAAGACCGGCCGACCCCCGCCGAGATCATCGAGGCCGCCCGCAACCACCCCGCTGCGGGCGGCGGGCTGCGCTTCGCCGACGACTGGCTGCCCACTCGGGTCAGCACCGACATCACCCGCCGCTCCGACCTGCCGCAGGACTTGGCCACCGCGTTCTCCCCCGACGTCGTTGCCGTCCAGGCCCCGCCCGGCTCCTACGGCGCTGCGCAGCCCCTGCCCGAGGTGCCGACCGCTCTGCTTCCGCCCCCGCTGCCGACCGTCGCCGCTCCCGCGATACCCGCGGTGGGCAAGTCCTGCCGCAAGGACGCGACCTGGAAGACGGTACTGCTGCTGTCGGCGTTGGTGGTGGCTCTCGGCGGCACGGTCGGCGGCGTGCTCCTGTCCCACAAGCTCGACCGGATCCTCGCAGCCACGGGATTGGCCGGCGACAGCCCGACGGCCGGTGACACCGGCCCGGACACGCCGGCACCGGCGGCCGACGGCCCGAGGCCGACCGACCCGGCGAGCCCGGCCACGTACACCGCGGCGTACACCGATGTAATCCTGACCGCACCCGACGACTCCTACGACTTCGACATCGAGACCGGCAAGTTGATCCCCGCGCAGTCCACCGAGTGGTCCGTAGGGCACAACGCCAACGAGTTCCTGATCCCGACGGGAAGCGACGCCGCCATCACCCCCAGCGGGCGGCCAACCCCGGCCGATTGCTCGACGGCCATCGACCGGCATCCGGCGACGGCCCTCGACTTCAGTGGCCTGCCGGCCGGCCGAGCCTTCTGCGTGCGATCGAGAAGCACTCACGCCATAGCGATCGTGCGGGTCATCTCCGTGACCGGCAACGGCCCGGTGAAGGTCTCGTTGGACCACTACCGCAGCGACAGCTGACCTCCGCTCCCATCCGGCGGCCGTCGCTGGAGCATGAGCCGCCCCCCTCTCGCAGACACCCGCCACCCGGCGCGCAGCCCTCGGCGATCCCGCGCAGGTGACGCCCCGGAGCCTGTCCGCCGTCACCCCGGAGGTCCTCGATGAGTACCTGGACCGGCACACCGGCGACGACCAGCTCGTGGAGAACGCCCTGCTGTCCTTCGCCTGGCGCAGCAGCTACCGGCATGACCCTTCTTTCGCCGATGTCCTCGCGCGCCACTCGGACCCGCAGCAGGTCGTCCACACCCTCACCCATGACCTGCGCAGCAGGCTCGGAGGCAACCCCGCCAACCGGGAAGCCTGGGCACAGCACATCCTTGCCCTGCCCGGCTGCCGCAGCGAGACCATCCTCGCGCTGCCCGCCTGGACGGCGCTCAAATCACGGGGAAGTCACTACGACCGCACGCACCCCACCGTGCTCGCTCTCGTGGCCGGCATGCTCGGAGACGACCAGCAGGCCTGGCACCGACTCACCGACAGCCCGATCAGTAACTCCGGCCCCAACGCCTGGCTCCGACTGGGGGACATCCTCAAAGCCGCCGCGGACGGCACCGATTGGCCGAAGCCACCAACTTCCCGATAACGGCCTCGCGCGCCACCCGCCCGGGAAGGCCGGCGCACCGTAGTGCCCTGAGCGGGGAGGAGGAGCCACGCGCTTCCTCCGCCCCGCTCAAGCAATCACGTACGCCACCCCGGGCCGCGGTCGATGTCGAGGACGTCGTAGAGATGCCAGCCGGCACCCCAACGGGCGAGGCGCTCGCAGTCGACGAGGTGCAGGCGCTGCTGGACGGCGAAGGCCGCCGCAGGGTCGGTGCAGCCGTTGAGCGCCACAACAACCGGGACCGCAGCCCCGATGCACCGGCCGGGCGGTGCCGTTGAACCTCTGCACGGCCTCCGAGGTCACCGGGGTCGAGTACCGCTTGCATTGCAGCACTACCCGCCGCCCCAAGCTGTCTTCAGCGACGACATCGGCACCGAGGTCTCCGGCACCGCCGACCCGTACGGCGTTGGTGAACCGGTCGTGCTCCAGTAGTTCGCGGCGCATCTCCTCGAACCGGACCGGTGCGGCGGCCTCGAACGCCTCCAGGGTGTAGTCGAGAGGGCGCCGTGTATAGGACGCGACGGGTTCGGCGGGTGCGGTCTGACGCAGCGGCCGATGGCCCACTGCTCGATGCGGTCGGTGACGTACGTCGAGATCCTGGTGCGGGCAACGGTGAGGCTCGTGGCGATGCCGGTGTGGACCAGGGCCCACAAGGGTTGCACGAACCGGCGTACAGGTGGGCCGAGGACGGTGCGCCGCATTACCGCACGCAGGCCGACGAGCGCGTAGGCCGACGCCGGCGAGTGCCCATGGGCGTGGCCCGGCCCGGCCTGTCCGCGCAGGCCCGGACCCACCTCCTCCGGTCCGGGTTCGCGCGCCGGGCCACCAGCGGGGCGGCTGGTGAGGTTAACCGCCGGCAGCCCTGCGCCCGGGCGCACGGTCGCGTTCGCGGCGGTGGGCGCGCACGGTTGACCCATGGGGATCGTGGTTCTGCTGGAGCTGATTGAGCCGTTGGACGCGCGCATCCTGGGGGTGGGCGGTGATCTGGTCGACGCCCTGTCGGTGCGCCGGGCCCATGCCACGTCCTCGGATCCGGACGCCCCCGGCGGCCTGGGGGCGCTGACCTTGTGCGGAATGGACGCCGCGGCCATGGTGGTCGACCGGTCGACCGGGCGAGCCCGCAGCGGCCGGGGCAGGGGTGGCATCCGCCGCGCTGGGCCGGATACGTCTGCCTGACCTGTGATGCCGCTGCCCGCGCCTTCTGGTCCGGGAGCGCGGCGGGCCGGATGGGCCTATCGGGCCCCCGGCGGACTGTCATCGTCGTGGGGGGTGTCGATGGCGTCGCGCAGGGCGGCCAGGTCCGCGATGGCGGCCTGTTCGGCGAAGCGGGCCAGAAGCCGGCGGAGGACCCTCTCGTCCTGGTCGCGCACTGCTTCGCCTATGGCCGCCGCCGGCGACGCCTGGGCATGGGGGTCGGGCGTGCGCACCTGCCGCGCGGCCTGCGGCCCTTCCACCGCTCGCCTGCCGTTCACTCGTGGTCCTGGCCGCGGGACGCGGCGTCCTCCGCCCTGGGTGCGGCTGCGGCGACCGGCCGCCCCACCCCGTGCTGGGCGAAGACTACCTCCCCAACCGGCACCGAAAAATCTATTCCCGCCAAAGTAGACATTGCCGCACACCGTGGTTAGTGTTTCTCTCGTAGACGAGATCAGCGGTACCCGCCAGACACGAACTGGCGGGCAGCAGTACAGGAGTTCGCAGGTCGGTACGGTTGCAGGGTCCTGAAGCCAGGGATGTAGCAGTAAGGCGACAGGACCGGCGGCCGGGCCGGGCGGCCCGCAGGTATCAGGGGCCGTCGCACAGCGGTACCGCAGTTCAGCAGGAGCAGTACCCGTAAGTGAGCAGGATGCAGGACACGCCGGGCAGGTGGGCGTGAAGTAGTGGCGCAACAGCGGCGCGGTAGCGGAGTCCCGGAGCCACAGCAGGTGCAGGACGGCGACGGGACTGGCGGCCGGGCCGAGCGGCCCGCAGGTATCAGGGGTCGCCACCGAGCGGTACCGCAGTTCGGTAAGCGCAGTACCAGCAGTGTGAAGTTGAGTTGGGCAGTACCAGCAGTCGAAGTACGCGGTATCCCGGTGAAGGCGCCCAGACTGCGGGCGCGCGCGCTGGGAGTCCGGCAGTGGGGTTCCAAGCCGAGTGGCTAAGCAGGACGGGCGACGGGGCTGGCTGCCGGACCCGGTGGACCGTAAGGACCGCCACAGCAGTACCGAGTGGTTGGCACTACCACGCAGTTCGAAGTACAAGCAGTTCCGCAGTGCCGAGCAGTACCCGTGTGAGCGGTACCAAGCAGTTCGCAGTACCAGGCCAGTACAGAGGATGAACGGAGGGGACAGAGCGCCATCAGGATCGCCCGGCCCGTGAGGAAGTCGCCCGGGCGGAATCCGAAGACCCCAAGGCAAGGACGGTGGTTTCCGGTCACGCATACGCGATCCCTGCACGCCCCCTCCCCCGGGGCAGTGCGGATACAAGGAAGCCGGCCACAAGGCCGGCAGATGGTGTAAAACCCTTCGGGGCCCCGGGAGCCGCAATGGCCCCGGGGCCCCTCAGCGCGTCCCCGGACACATCAAGAAGAGGTGCAGTGACCACGGCAACCATCCGACCGCATACCCCCGACTCCCTCGACGACGACGACTACCCCGCCTACACCATGGGCCGCGCCGCCGAGATGACCGGCACCACCCCCGGCTTCCTACGCTCCCTCGGCGAACACCGCCTCATCACCCCCCTGCGTTCCGACGGCGGCCACCGCCGCTACTCCCGCTACCAACTACGCATCGCCATGCGCGCCCGCGACCTCGTCGACCAGGGCACCCCCATCGAGGCCGCCTGCCGCATCGTCATCCTCGAAGACCAACTCGAAGAAGCCCTGCGTATCAACGAAGAGCTCCGCGGTTCCCCGCGCGGCCAGGAGTCCGCCGCCGACACCTGACCCGCCTGCCAGGCCGACGAGACCGGTCCGCGGTGAGCGACGGGCGCTCACCGCAGGCCGCCCCGGACACGATTACCCCTCAGCCCCCGATCGCCGGCCGACCGTTCTCCACCGGCCAGGCCGCCCGACACCCTGCCTCACTGGCGCGGACCGGTTCCAGGCCGCCCGGTACGACGGCACGCCGCCCGTTGAAGTACACACCCGGGGCGTTCGTCCACTACCGTTCTGCCCGGGTCATGACGCGTGCCCCGCAGCGTGAGCCCGGGCCCGGCCTGCTTCCCGTTGACCGGACCGAGCCCGCGCTCCCACCGCCTCGGTCGCATCCCCGATGACCACTCCGCGACCGCCCGCGCCGCGCGAGTGGTGACCGAGGAAGGGACGCCGACGCCACTTCCGCACGGCCCGCTCGTCGGATGCACCGGCCCCCTCGGGACCGGATCGTTCAGGCCGCGCTCAGTGCACAACTGTGCTTCCTTGCCCGGTCCTTGGCCGCGCCTGCCGCGGGCGGTTCGCCTGCCCTGAGCGGGCGGTCCGCGCGGTCGCCCGGCCGCTACGGTGGGGTTGCGCTGCCACCTGCGGGCCGTCAGGCAAGTCGCCCGCTTTGCGGGCGCACTACGGCCCGCCCGAGACCGGGGCCGCGAGGAGTACTCGGTGGCCGTCCCCGCGGAGTCCGACCCCCTGCCCTCGACATCCGCCTGCGACCGGGAACCGGCGACCTGGTGCTCGACCCGATGGGCGACCCGGACCAGGACAGCGGCCCAATGCTGAACGCCGCCGTGGACAGCGCCCTGGGCACGCGACTGCCGGCGCGTCGGCGCCGGCAGAGCTGGCCTAGAAGCTGAGCAGGCCGATGGCGTGGCCGTCAGGGTCGACCACCGGCCACGTGTCCAGGCCGCGGGCGCGCATGGCGGCGGCTGCGGTGGTGGCGGGCATGTCGGCGGTGGCGAACGGGGCCTGGTCGAGGACGATGTCGCGCACCGGGGTGCGCTCGGTGGACCAGGTGCGGGTCTGGAACGGGGCGAGGTGCAGGCGGGTGAGCAGACCCGCGCAGCGGCCGTCGTCGTCGCGGACCAGGAGGTGGTCGGCGCCGGAGCTGTGCAGGATGTCGATCGCCATGTCGACCATGACGTCGTCGCTGATCTGCAGCTCGGGGTGTCTCATGAGGTCGCCGACCGTGGCGGTGGTCGCGGGGTGTTCGAGGGTGACGGTCATGGGCGGACTCCTTGGTGTCGGTTCCGCCGGGGCCGGCGGTGGTCGGGGCACCGGCGGTGGGATGGCCGGCGGGGTCCGCCGGAGCGGGCAGGGACTCCTGCTTCGCGCTGGTGAGTCGTGTGGGCCTGGACCGCAGCGGCGGTCCAGGCCCACACCTGCCTGCTAGGCGGCGAGGGCGACGCGCCTCGGTGCCCGGCGGCGGCCGGAGGAGCCCTGGTTGTCGCGGCCTGCGACGGTCGCGCGGGTGTCACCGGCCGCGTGGGCGGGGCGGCTGCGGCGGTTACGGCTCGTGGACGGGCTGCGGCGGGGGCGTTCGACGGCGGGGGCGGCGATCACGGTGGGGATACCGGTGGGGACGCGGGCACCGGTGATGCGGGCCAGGTCCTCGTCGCCGGCAGTGACCCTGGTGGTGACGGGGGTGATGGCGGCCATGTTCATCAGGCGGGCCATCTCGCGGCGCTGGTTGGGCAGGACGAGCGTGACGACGGTGCCGGACTCGCCGGCCCGGGCGGTGCGCCCGCCGCGGTGCAGGTAGTCCTTGTGGTCTGCCGGCGGGTCCAGGTTGACGACCAGGTCGAGCCCGTCGACGTGGATGCCCCGGGCGGCGACGTTGGTGGCGATCAGCGCGGTGACCTGTCCGGTGCGGAACTGCTCCAGGGTGCGGGTGCGCTGCGGCTGGGACTTGCCTCCGTGCAGGGCGGCGGCCTTCACCCCGTTGGCGAGCAGGTCCTCCACCAGGCGGTCCGCGCCGTGCTTGGTGTCGGTGAACATGATCACCCCGCCGTCACGGGAGGCGATGTGGGCGATCGTGGCGTTCTTGTCGTAGTTCTGCACGTGCAGCACGTGGTGCTCCATGGTGCTGACCGCTCCCGCGGACGGGTCCACGGAGTGCGTGACCGGGTCCTTGAGGAAGCGCCGCACCAGGCGGTCGACGTTGCGGTCCAGGGTGGCGGAGAACAGCATCGTCTGGCAGCCCTCGGCGACCTGGTCGAGAAGTTCGGTGACCTGCGGCAGGAAGCCCATGTCGGCCATCTGGTCGGCCTCGTCGAGGACGGTGATGCCGACGCCGTCCAGCTGGCAGTCGCCGCGCTGGATCAGGTCCTTGAGCCGGCCAGGGGTGGCCACCACGACCTCCGCCCCGCGGTTGAGCGCCTGGGCCTGGCGTCCGATCGACATCCCGCCCACCACGGCCGCCATCCGCAGCCGCACCGCGTGGGCGAACGGGGTGAGGGCGTCGGTCACCTGCTGCGCGAGCTCGCGGGTGGGGACCAGGACGAGGGCCAGCGGGCGGCGCGGCTCGGCGCGCCGGCCGGCGGTGCGGGCCAGCACGGCGAGGCCGAACGCGATGGTCTTGCCGGAACCGGTCCGGCCCCGACCGAGGACGTCCCGGCCGGCCAGCGAGTTCGGGAGCGTCGCGGCCTGGATCGGGAACGGCGTGGTGACGCCCTGGCGGGTCAGGGTGGAGAGCAGGGCCTTGGGCATGTCCAGTTCGTCGAACGCTTCGACGGCCGGGAGCGCCGGGGTGGTGCTCACCGGCATCGCGAACTCGCCCTGCGGAGAAGAACTCTGGCGGGCGCTACGGCCGCGGGCGGGCCGGTCGCCGTAGAAGGAGCTGCCGCCGGAGCGGGACCCGTGGGTGCCGCCGGAGCGGGAGGAGGCCGAGGAGCGGGAGTTGGCGTTCTGGTACGAGGAGCGAGTGGAGCGGTTCATGTGAGACCTTCCTGGGGTGGCACGTCGCGAGGAAGCTCCGCAGCGCGAGGCGCCGGCAGGAGGTCGCAAGGAACGGGCCGAAAGCGTGGGGAGCGGGGCGTGGACGGTGGAACCGTGCGGCACGTCACCTACGGTCGGCGCTCACCGCGGAGGGCGGGAGCGGAGAACCTCGAACCGTGAGCTGTCACGGCAGGGCGGCGATCCGGACGCGGCGCTGTGCGTCTCGCGTGGGGATGGCCGCCGGTGGCGGAGCCAGGGGGCCAGAAACAGCCGGGGAAGCGCGTCGTGGCGCAATGCCGAGGGGCCCGCACCGGGCATCGTGTACGCGGTGCGGGCCCCTCGCTACCAGGCGGGTGCCGTGGCAGAAAACTACAGCGGACGAATGTTCTCGGCCTGCGGGCCCTTCTGGCCCTGCGTGACGTCGAACTCGACCTTCTGGCCCTCGAGCAGCTCACGGAAGCCGTTGGCGTTGATGTTCGAGTAGTGGGCGAAGACGTCAGCGCCGCCACCGTCCTGCTCGATGAAGCCGAAGCCCTTTTCCGCGTTGAACCACTTCACAGTGCCATTAGCCATAAAGAAATCTCCTTCAAGGGGCTGTCCGAAGCACACACAGCGCGCGCTTCGAGTCGCCGCGATGAGCACCCACCCGGGGAAGAGCCGGGAAACAAAAATGCGCCTGCGAAACACCAGCAGGCGCACACAAAGTTCATGGGAACCACTACTGCAACTAAAACGACTCTAGCAGGCCCAGGCCCGCCGCGGGCGGATGTCCCGCCCCGGTCCCTTCCCCGGGGTCGCCGGGTGCGGGGCGACAGGCCCGTCAACACGCATGCATGGCAGCCCGGTTGGGCATGGATCCCGCCTCCTGGGCGCCGACCACTCGCTCCCCCAGGAGGGCGAGTCGCGCGGGAGCCGAGCACCCGCCCCCGCCGCGACAGACCCGCGAAAGCGACGCACCACGCCCACCGGCGCCATCCGGGGGCGCACTGGACGGCTTGCGCGAAATTCCTGTCGCAGCTCCGAAATCGAGTGCGCCGAGAAAACCCGCTCCCGCGATTTTCGGCGCATACTGCAGGGAATGACGAAATCTGCAGCAGTCCGCCGTGTCCTGCCCACCAGCCCCTTCAAGGCCCGGATCGAAGCACCGCGCAAGCACTTCGCCGTCGGCGACCGCGTCACCCACGACACCTACGGCCTCGGCCGGGCCATCGGCGTCGAAGGCGACAGCGACATCGCGGTACTCGTCGACTTCGGATCGCGGCGGGAACGCATCACCCAGCCCTACACCGCGATGTTCAAACTCTGACCCAGGACGCACGCGGTTCTCCGCCGAGTGCGCCGCGCATGGTGCGGACCCTGCGGTAGACCCCCGGCCCGTCGCGTCGGCGCACCGTCCAGAGAGTGCGCACCCCGACCGGGTCGAACGGGAACCCGACGCTCCGGCCCCGTAGCCTCACCGGCAATGGCCGGAAGGGAATGTGACGAGTCGTCATCGATGGGCGGGTGCGGGCTGGGCAGGCGATAAACTCTGCGCGTGGATGACAAACATCTGTTTGAGTCCGTCTGTGCGGTGCTCTCCCACCGGGGGTTCGAGCCGACACCGTCGCAGGCGGCCGGGCTCTTCGCCCGGCAGCGTCCGGGGGGCGGCCTGGTGCTGGGGTGGAGCCCGGGCCAGGACCTGATCGGACCGACCCTCCACGCCTGCCCGCATCCCGCCGACGCCGCCGGTCGCACCGAGTTCCGCGGCATCCGCGGCGCGCTGATGCTGGCCCTGGCGGAGGTCCTCGGCTCCGCGGGCTTCACCGTCACCACCCTCGGAGCCGACCTGCTCGTCACCGCCGGCCCGCGCGATCCGGGCGATGCCCCGGCCCTCACGGCCGCCGCCACCTGCCCTGCACCGCGGCGCAGCCGATCGGCGTGTCAGGTCGCCGTCGCGTAGCGCCCGGCCGTGCAGCAGGCGCAAGGCCCGTGGCCGCCATGGCCGCTGCCCCGGGCCCGTGGGCGCCGCAAAGGCCGTGTCCTATTCTGGGAGGCATGTCGAACCCTGACGGGCTGCTCGTCGACATCGCCGCGATGGTCGAGTCCGAGCACAGCAATCAGATGTCCCTGACCGTGGTGGTCCCCGGCGCCGTGATCACCGGCAGGCTCGCGCCGGTGACCCTGTGGTTGGAGCGGGTGGCGGAGGTCCTCCAGGCCTCGGAGCACCTGAAGCCCTTCGCGGCTCTCTTCGCTCCGCCCGCCGACGGCCCGCCGGCACGGCCCACCCATCTGCATCTCCACCGGGCGAAGATCCTTCAGGGCGACTTCGGGCTTCCCCACACCGGCGGCATGTACCGCATCGCCATCGAGGACGTCAGCAGCTGGACGGCCGGGGACCTCAGCTACTCCGATTCCTGACCACCACGGCAGGCCAAGAGGCCGCCCGGCTTGGCGCCCTACGTCCCCGCACCAAGGAGTCGCTGAGCCTTGAGCGGGTGCCGTGACGGCTGGTCCGGGTGTCGGGGTGCGACCGCTGACGGCCCCGGCCGCAGAGACGAAGGGCACCGCGGGCGAGCCGAAGGCACCGGCGCCCCGGGCGGTGCCGCCCTCTCTGAGCGGACCATCCCGAGCACCTGGCCGGCGGGGTCCAGCCCGGCCGCGCCCTCCAGCCGCCACGTCTTGTGCCGCGCTGCGGTGTTGCCGTACGAGGCGACGGCCAGAGCGTGCGGCGCGAGGCCGTCCCCCTATCTGGCCTCTGCGGCGGGCGGCCGTACGGCTGGAAGGAGCTGTGGGCCAGGTTGCCGGTCCGGTCAGGTGTCCGCGGCGGGCTCCTGGTCGTGCTGGGCGCGGCGGAGTTGTTCGTTGAGGCGCAGGGCTTCTTCGAGTTGGTCTTCGAGGATGACGATGCGGCAAGCCGCTTCGATGGGGGTGCCCTGGTTGACGAGGTCGCGGGCGCGCATGGCGATGCGTAGTTGGTAGCGGGAGTAGCGGCGGTGGCCGCCGTCGGAGCGTAGCGGGGTGATGAGGCGGTGTTCGCCGAGGGCTCGTAGGAAGCCGGGGGTGGTGCCGGTCATCTCGGCGGCGCGGCCCATGGTGTAGGCGGGGTAGTCGTCGTCGTCGAGCTTGTCGGGTGTGTCGGGGCTGGCCGTTGTAGTCACTGCACCTCTCTGGTTCTCGAGGAGAACGCGTCGAGGGGCCCCGGGGCCGTGTCGGCCCGGGGCCCCGAAGGGGAACAACACCATCTACCGGCCTGGGCCGGTCCTGTTACTGCCGCACTGCCCCGGGGGAGGGGTGTGCGGGGATCGCGTATGCGTGACCGGAAACCACCGTCCTTGCCTTGGGGTCTGCGGTGTCCGCCCGGACGAGTGTTCACGGGCCGGGCGATCCTGATGGCGCTTGCGCCCTCCGTTCATCCTCTGTACTGAACTGTCACTTGCGTACTGCTGGTACCGCACTCACTGAACTGCGTACTGCTGGTCGGTGGCCGTGACGGCCCACCCGGTCCGGCAGCCGGCCCCGTCGCCGTCCTGCACCTGCCTGGCTTCGGAACTCCACTGCCGGACCGAACCGCGAACTTCTGTCCAACAACCCCGGCCAGTTCGTGTCTGGCCGGTATCGCCGACTGCTGTCTACGAGAGAAACGTTAGACCCACCCACGGGCAATGTCTACTCCAGCGCGCATAGATTTTGCGGCGCCCGCGAGTAAGGTAGCCTTCCGCTGCGCGGCGGCGGCAACCCCCCGAGCCGCCGCCGCGCGCCCGAAGAAACGAGCGACACCCCGCATGGAGGCGGCAGTGGAACACCTGGTGCCCACAGCACCAGAGACAGCCCGCAACGGACAGGCGGATCTGATCGAAGCGATCACCGAGGCCGTGCGCGACGGCGACAACCGAACTGTCCGCCGGCTGCTGGCCCGCTTCGCCGAACTAGCCACCATCACCGACCTGTACGCCTTGCGCGACGCCCTCGACACCGCCCGCCCACCTGGTGCCCACGGGTAGAGGTGACTCCTGCCGGAACGCACTAGCGGACCTGCCCGACCAGGGCGTTCAGATCGATCTTGCGCCTGGCGTCGTGGTGCGCAGCGCGCTCGCCCTGAGTGGTCGGGGCGAGGGGAGCCGATGCCCGTCCAGTAGGCGAGCTCCAGCACCGTGCCGGTGCCCGCCAGTGCCCGGTACGGCTGGACGGAGCGCACCTGCCGAGGCGGATGTCGCAGCGCACCACTGTGGCGCCGGACTTGAACCGGGTACTCGGCAGGGGGCGGTAGCGGTCCTGCGTCGTCGGCCTGCGCGCAGAGGCCGACGACGGTGGTGCCGCCCTGGTCAAGCCGCGGCGGTGAGGTCGGCGCGGCCGAACAGAAGCGCGTAGCCGCGGGGCAGGTGGGCGAGGATTCGGTCGGTGAGCCGGTCGCCGGCCGGGTCGGCGAGGGCGGCCAGGACGGAGGAGGCGTCCCAGCGTGCGCTGGTGAGGCTGGTGTTCAGGGCGCGGGCGACGGCTTCGACGAAGGCCGGGGCGGCAACGGGCTGGGGCAGCGGGATCTGCGAGGCGAAGACGGCGCGGGCGCGTTCGGGCAGGGCCGCGGCGAGGTCGCAGCGTTCCTCGCCGGTGAGCTGGCTGCCGAGGACGGCCAGGACGGCGTGCAGGACGCGTTCGGCTTCCTCGTCACAGGTGTAGCGGCCGAGGGTGCGGACGTGCTGGAGAAGGAGGCGGTACCGGGTCATGGCGGTGGCCTTCCGGGGCGGGGCCGGCCAGGCGGGGGCGGTGGCGCGGACGGGTTCAGGGGCGGCGGCCGGGCTGGGGCCGGCCGAACAGGAGGTCGTAGCCGGGCGACAGCTGGAGCAGGACGCGCTCGGTGAGGTCGTCGCCGGCCGCGTCGGCCACGGTGGACAGGACGGCGCCGATGTCCCACAGGGCGGTGGTCTCGGTGGCGCCCTCGATCCAGGCCGCGGTCGCGCGCACGAACCGCTCGGGGCTGAGCGGCTCGGCGGCCTGCAGCGGGTTGAGCAGGATCAGGGCGAGGGTCTCGGGCAGGCGGGCGGCCAGTTCGGCGCGCACGTCGCCGACCAGGTGGGCGCCGAGCAGGGCCAGGACGACCCGCGCCGCCAGCTCGGCCTCCTGGGGTGTGTCGTATTCGCCGCGCTCCCGGACCTCCTCCAGGAACGCCTCCCATCGAAGAGTCACCGCGGTTCTCCCTCCATCCCGAGGAGCCGGTGCGAACGGTGCCCGGTCAGGGCTCGACGGTCAGGCGCCGGTGCAGGCCGGTGAGTTTGAGCAGCCGGACCACGCACTCCCCCGCCCCGCGCAGGACCAGACGGGCGCCGAAGCGGTCGGCCTGGTTGAGGGCCTGGACGAGGGCGCTCAGGCCCGCACAGTCCATGAACGTCACCTCCGACAGGTCGAGCACCACCTCCCGGTGCGACTCGAGCGCGGCGTGCAGAGCACGGCGCAGTGAGGGGGCGGTGTCGAGGTCGATCTCGCCGCCGGCCCTCACCACGAAGGGCACCTGGACCTGATCGCGCATGGTGGTCTCTCGCTGTCGGCCCGTGGTGTGCCGGGGACCGCGGGGCCGGGCGGGTCGTCCGGCTGGGGTGGCCGTCCCGCAGGGCCCGGGGGTTGGCGGTGCGGGACGGCGGTCCGTGGGGCCGGTCAGGCCTGGATCTGCTTGCGGTCGCCGCTGTGGCTGATGGCGATCTTGCGGGGCTTGGCCTTTTCGGCGACCGGGATCTTCAGGGTCAGTACGCCGGCGTCGTAGTCGGCGCTGATCCCGGCGGGGTCGAGGGTGTCGGAGAGCATGACCTGGCGGGAGAACACGCCGAGCGGGCGCTCGGACAGCTCCCACTTCACATTGTCGCCCTCGTGGCGGGGGCGGCGTTCGGCCTTGACGGTCAGCATGTTCCGTTCGACGTCGATGTCGATCGCCTGCGGGTCCACCCCGGGCAGGTCGAAGCAGATCACGTACTCGTCGCCGACACGGCAGGCGTCCAGCGGCATCGGGGCCGGCCGGGACCAGGTGCCGTTCGTGCCCAGGAACTGCTGGGTCAACCGGTCCAGTTCGCGGAACGGGTCAGTGCGCATCAGCATCGCGAAACACCTCCACTGATCGATGGGAGCCAGTGCGCTTCACCTGAAACTGTTCTAACATGTCATCTATCCGATGACAAATCCCTGAGTCACCAAAGAAGTGACACCAATGGGCAGACGGCCCGACCCGCTGGCCACCGGAGGCAGCCCGCCCACAGGACCGGCGTCCTTCCTCGCCGCCGCCGCGCTCGCCGCCCGCCTCGACGACCTCACCCACCACACCGACCGCCTCCGCCATGACAGCGACCAACGACGCACCTGACGCCACCGCCGAGGAGCGCCGGCAGCACATCGAGGACCGGCTCGCCGCCATCGAACGCCGCATCCGCGAGCACAGCAGCGACGCCATCGCCACCATCGACGCCTGCCTGGCCAGAGTCGACGCCCTCCGCCACGACATGGCCCCGCAGGCCTTCCCCGCGCCCGCAGGCCCTCCGGCCATCCCGCCGCAACCGGCGCGAGCCCGCCTGAGAGCCTGCCCGCAACGGCTGGCCACCGGCAGTACCGAACGTCCCGGACGCACCGCTGGCTGAACAGCCCCCCGCCTGACCCCGCACCGGCCAGGACGGCCGCTGATCCCGTTCCGCGCGCATGAAAGGGCGAATATCGGTAAAACGGGTGGCGAAGGGGCGGTGCGGCTGCGCCGCCTGGCGGACGACTGGAGGAACCGATGAGCGACCTGCCGAACACGGCGCAGGAACTGGTCGGCAAGGCGAAGGAGAAGGCCGGTGACCTGACCGGTGACGAGGAACTCAAGGGCGAGGGCCAGGCCGACCAGGTCGGGTCGAAGCTCAGGCAGGCCGCGGACGACGTCAGGGACGCCGTACAAGGCGCCGCGGACCGGGTGAAAGGCGCCCTGAAGCGCAACGACTGACCAAGGGAGGCAGCGGCATGGCCCTGTTCCTGTTCATCCTGCTCATCGCCGTGGTGTTCGGCTTCCTCGGCGCTCTCGTGAAGGGCCTGCTGTGGCTGCTCGTCATCGGTGCCGTGCTGTTCGTCGCAGCCCTGGTGCTCGGCGGCGTGCGCCTGGGCCGCGGGCGAGGCGCACGCAGATAGGCGGGCCCCCGGGGCGCACCGTCCGCACCGGGTGAGGATCGTGCGCGAAGCGTCGGCGAAAGGGGACGGTGAGGCGTAGCCCGGCTCGTCGAGTTCAGCTGGCCGTGGCCCACTGGGTGGTTCGCGCGTGCAGAGGGGAGACGACGGCGGCGGAGCGGTTTCCGGGCAAGTCGGTGACCCAGTCGAAGGTGTCGAGGGTGACGCCGTGCTTCGCCGCGGCGTGGAGGATGTCGGCGAGCAGCGCGGTCGCGGCGGCGCGGTCCTGCTCGGTGCCCTCGTCCGGGCGGCGCTCGGCGACGGCGTTGACGCGGTCGGCCAGGGTGCGGTTCTTGCGGTCGGTGTACTGGTACACGCTTCTGTCTCTCGGGTGGCCGGCTTCCGCGTCTGGCGGCCGAAGCGGGTGATGGCGGCGGTGCAACAGGGGCGTGGATGCCGAGGCGGGCGCTGCACGCGCGTCCAGCCGGGGCCGGGCTCGGCTCTGGCGGGACGCCCGGTTCGATGCGACTCGTGTGCAGCGCCTCAGACCCTTCCCTGCGGCGTGCGCCGGGCGGGGACGGCCGAACACGATGCGGGGTGCGGCCGGCCGGGCTGGTCGGGCGTCCGGCGGGCCGCACCCCGGCGGGGGTTACAGGGTGTGGGTGAGGTGGTCGGTCAGGAGGCGGGTGAAGCGGGCCGGGTCGGGCAGGTCGCCGCCTTCGGCGAGCAGGGCGCTGCCGTGGACGAGTTCGGCGATGTCGGCCAAGGCCGGGTCGTCGGGCTTTGCCTGGTGGGCCTGGTGGAGGGCGCTGATGAGCGGGTGGGTGGGGTTGAGTTCGAGGATGCGCTTGACCGAGGGGAGGTCCTGGCCCATGGCCCGGTACATCTTCTCCAGGGTGGGGGTCAGGTCGTGGGCGTCACCGACCAGGCACGCCGCCGAGGTGGTCAGGCGGGTGGAGAGGCGGACCTGCTTGACGTGCTCGGCCAGGGTGGTCTCAAGCCAGGCCAGGAGGTCGGCGAAGTCCTGTTCGCGCCGGGCCTTCTCCGCTTTCGCCTCGTCGCTGACGTCGCCGTCGGCGTCGTGGTCGAGGTCGACCTGGCCCTTGGCGATGGACTGGAAGCGGTGGCCGTCGAAGGTGGGGATCTGGTCGGTCCAGACCTCGTCGACGGGGTCGGTGAGGATCAGGACCTCGTAGCCCTTGGCGGTGAAGGCCTCCATGTGCGGGGAGTTCTCCACCATCTGGTGGTTCTCGCCGGTCAGGTAGTAGATGGTGTCCTGGCCGTCCTTCATCCGCTCCACGTACTCGCGCAGCGTGGTCGGCTTCTCCGCATCGTTGGTCGAGGCGGCGCTGACCAGTTCCAACAGCGCCTCGGTGTTGTCGCGGTCCTCGATCAGGCCCTCCTTGAGGACCCGGCCGAACTGCTCCCACAGCTTGAGGTAGGCCTCGGTGTTGGTGGCCTGCGTGCTCTTGAGTGCGCCGAGGACCTTCTTGACGAGGCGCCGGCGTACCGCGGTGATCTGGCGGTCGTGCTGCAGGATCTCGCGGGAGACGTTCAACGACAGGTCGTGGGCGTCCACGACACCCTTGACGAACCGCAGGTAGTTCGGCATCAGCGCGTCGCAGTCGTCCATGATGAACACACGCTTGACGTACAGCTGCACGCCCCGCTTGGTGTCGCGGGAGAACAGGTCGAACGGGGCGTGGGCGGGGATGAACAGCAGCGCCTCGTACTCGAAGGTGCCCTCGGCGCGCATGTGGATCGTCTCGGCCGGGTCCTGCCAGTCGTGGCTGATCTGCCGGTAGAACTCGTTGTACTCGGCCTCGGTCACCTCGCGGCGCGGGCGGGCCCACAGCGCCTTCATCGAGTTCAGCGTCTCCGGAGCGCCTGCGGCCCCGTCCACGGCCTCGTCCACGGCACCGGATTCGGCGTCCGCGCTGACGGGTTCGGCGGCCATGCGGATGGGCCAGCGGATGAAGTCCGAGTACTGCTTGACGATCTGGCGGATCTTCCACCCGGCGAGGTAGTCGCCGAGCCCGTCCTCGCCGTCCGCCGGCTTGAGGTGCAGCGTGACCGACGTGCCCATCGGCAGATCGCCGGCCTCCGCGATCGTGTAGGTGCCCTCACCGTCGGACTCCCACACGGTGCCCTGCTCGGTGCCGGCGCGGCGGGTGCGCAGGGCGACCTTGTCGGCGACCATGAACGCCGAGTAGAAGCCGACCCCGAACTGACCGATCAGGCTCTGCGCCGCGTCCGCGTCCTTGGCCTCCTTGATCTTGGCCAGCAGGCTGGCGGTGCCGGACTTGGCGATGGTGCCGATCAGGTCGACGACGTCCTCGCGGGTCATGCCGATGCCGTTGTCCCGCACCGTCAGGGTGCGGGCCTGCCGGTCGACTTCCAGGGTGATGTGCAGGTCGGAGGTGTCGGCCGCGAGGTCGGTGTCGGTGAGGGATTCCAGGCGGAGCTTGTCGAGGGCGTCGGAGGCGTTGGAGATCAGCTCGCGCAGGAAGATGTCCTTGTTCGAGTAGATCGAGTGGATCACCAGCTGCAGCAGCTGGCGGGTCTCCGCCTGGAACTCCAGCGTCTGGGTCGGGCTGGCCACGGGAGGCGTCTCCTTCGAGTGGTGGAAAGGGTTCGTATCCGGTCAAGCTGCCGGGGCCGGCCGGTGTGCTGCGTGGCCGGCCCCGGGGGTGTTCAGATGTGGCTGAGGGGCTGGTAGGGCTGCTCGGGGCGGGTGTGGCCGGGGCGGGCGGTGCCGTAGCAGGACAGGAAGAGCTTCCAGCCGTCGCGGCACTCCAGCGTCGCACCGTAGCGGACGGCGGGCGGGTCCGGGAGCGTGCTGTACCGGTCGACGCGCACGATCCCGCCGGCCGGGTCGTCGGCCGCGATGGCGGCGGCGACCAGGGCCTGCTCGACGAGGGCCACCGGAACCGACGAGCCCATCAGGTCCGGCGCCTCCACGCTCTCGGCGCCGTCAGCCTCTCCGGTGGTGATGGTGGGGGCGGGGCTGCTGGTGCCGGTGATGGTCCACCACACCTGTCCGCCGCCCTCCAGGGCCACGGTCAGTCCGTAGGGGCTGTCGTCGTCATGCTTGCCGGCACCGGCAATGCCCGGTATGCCCAGGGCACGCTCGATGAGCAGCTGCTGCAGGTCGGCTGGAGTCATGGGAGTCGGCTGGGGTCGGGGACGGCGCGGCCGTCACGGTCCGGAAGATACGGGCGGTCTGCACGCCGAGAACCGTCAGGCGTCAACTCGCGCCCCGCGTGCCGGGGCAGGCGCCTCGTGCGGGCTTACGGCGGTAAACCGGTCCACAGCGTGCGGGTCGCGGACCGGCAGGGGCGTGACTCGGGTTGGTCACGGGCCGGCTGGGGGTGTGCGGCGCTGCCGGTCGCTGTCGGCGCGCAGCTGGTCGGCCCGGGCGGTGAGCTGATCGAGGCGGTCTGCGATCTTCGGGTGGTCCGACTCCAGGAGGGGCCGGGTCTCGGCGAGCGGGGCGAGTAGACGGGCGGGGTCGTTGTTGCCGAGCGCGTCCAGGAGGCGTTCTATGGCGGGGGCCGCTTGCGTGCTGAGGCCGTCCAGGGCGCCGATCTGGCCGGCGAGGCGGCGCAGGTCGGCGGCGTTGTCGCGGGCCCAGGTGGTCACCGCGCGGTCGGCGGCGCGCTGGTCGCGCGTGGCCTGGACGCGTTGCTCGCCGGTGCTGCCCGCCCCGGTGCCTGCGTCCGCGTTGGGACGCAGACGCAGATAGCGGCGCTCGGCGGCCTGGCGGCTCTGGACTCCCAGCGGTTCTGCGAGGTCGGCCCAGGTGGCGCCGGCATCGCGTGCGGTCTCGATCAGGCCGGTCTCCCAGCCGGCGAGTTCCTCGCGCAGGTGGCGCAGCAGCAGGAGTGCGGAAAGGGCCTGTTGCGGATCGGCCTGGCCTGCGTCGTCCTGGGGTGCGTGGCGGGCGGTGCGGGCGGCGGCGTCCATCATGCCCAGCGCGGCGGCGGCGGCCAGGAACGAGGGCGGCCCCACCCCGGCTGCGCCGGTGTCCTGCGTCTCCATGTCGTCACTCTTTCGCTGACTGGGTGTTTGTCATCGTCTGGATGACATGCTACAACGGGTCGTGTCGCGCCGCACCGGTGCGAACCACCCGAAGCCCTTCTGGACCGGAGGTGTCCGACGATGTCCGTGCGCACTGCGGTGACCCACCAGGCGCCCCCCAGGCCCTGGTCCCAGCCGGCCCCGATCCCGATGGACGCCTGGCGCGAGGACGACCGCTTCGTGATCGCGCTCGACCTGCCCGGCATCCCGCTGGAGGGGATCGAGGTCCAAGCACTGGGCCGGATGGTCACCGTGAAGGCCGAACGCCGGTCCACCCCGCGCGGCGAGGGCGTGCGCACCCAGCACGCCGAACGGGCCCACGGGGTCTTCGAGCGCCGCATCCAGCTGGCCGACAGCCTCGACCCGGGCCGCATCGCGGCCCACCTGCAGGACGGCGTCCTGACTATCACCGTCCCCATCGCCTCGGCCTCCCGGCGCCGCAAGATCACCGTCCAGACCGGCGCGGCCGACCAGTCGCCCGACACGATCGGCCAGGCCGTTCCCGCGGCGGGGTGAGCCCGGCGAGGCCGGCACCCCACCACCAAGGGTTCCGCACCGGCCGCAGGCCATGGCGTCGGCAGGGCCCGATCCGGCCGCCAACCCACGGACTGCCGGGCGATCGGCGCACCGACCGCCACCCGCAACCGCGCCGCTGGGCCCACCGCCCGTTCGCGCGGGGCACCTGGTGCCGATGGCCCGACCTCTGAAGGTCACCTGTTCACCAGTACGCCTGATCATCCGTCCTCTCAGCCGTTCAGCGACATGCGCCAGCACTCTCTGAGAAGGTGACATGCCCAGACGGATGTGTCTCGAAGTTGCCCGTTGATTCGACGAGGAGATGCTCGACGATGTTGATGCGCACCGACCCCTTCCGCGAGCTGGACCGGATCACCCAGCAGGTGTTCGGAACAACCGGCACGTGGTCGCGCCCGTCCGCGATGCCGATGGACGCCTGGCGCGACGGCGACACGTTCTACGTCCAGTTCGACCTGCCGGGCATCAGCCCGGACGCGATCGACCTGGACGTCGAGCAGAACGTGCTGACCGTCAAGGCCGAGCGCCGACCCACGGAACGCGGCGACAACGCCGAGATCCAGCTCTCCGAACGCCCGCTCGGGGTCTTCTCCCGGCAGCTGTTCCTCGGCGATGCCCTCGACACCGACCGCATCACCGCCGCCTACGAGGCCGGCGTGCTCACCCTCACCATCCCGGTCGCCGAGACTGCCAAGCCCCGCAAGATCCCTGCGCCAGCTGCGCAGGCCCCGAACTCCAGGCCGGACCTTGGCCCTCGGGTCTGGAACCCGAGGAAAGGGGCGGGTGCCGCGCGGAACAACGGGCTTCCCCCCGATGCCGCCGCGCGGCACCCCGGTCGGCCGTGAGCTGTACGCCATGGCCGCGCAGACCGTCCGAGCCGCGGACAGGGAGTTCTCCCGGGCCCCGCCTTCCACTTACTCGCCGACCCGCTGGCCGGGCCGACCGGCCGCCCATCGACAGGCCGGACGAAGCCAACTACCGGCCCAGCCTCGGGCGGCGGACACCTGGGCCCCGCTCGTATCCCTTGACCGCGCCCGCCTGCAATGCTGCCCGGCCGCGCAGACCCCACCAAGGCAGCCGCCCGGCAGCACCGCCACCCACGGGCCGGGCGGAGGCTCGTCCCCTGCTCAGCGCAGCACGTCCGACCGATCCGCGGTGACACGGTAGCGGCTGGAACCGCCCTGGAAGGCGCAGCCGCCCGCCCACGTCCTGAAGCTCCTCGAGGACGGTGCTTCCCCCTACGGCGCCGTCACCGAACTGGTGCGCCACGCCATGAAGGTAGCGGACGGCATCCTGCCCGACCCGGCCGTCTTCGGCGTACAGCTCGACGAGGCCGAGGCGATGATCGCCGACTACGCCGATGCCGACTCTGAGGAAGCGGACGCCGAACCCACCGGCATCCGCCTCACCCCGCTGGACCCTCGGCGGCCGGCCCGCGACCTCCTCGAAGACCTCCGCTCCGGCATCCACGACTGCTGGCCCGTCCAGGACGAGTACGCCGAACTCGACGACGAGGACGAGGAGCCGGAGTTCGAAGACGACTCGGAGGACGAGGCGGCTGGGCGGCACCAGCACCACAGCCGCGCACGGTTCGGCGCACCGTTCATCCCGAACGACGACCCACAGGAAGCGGTCGCCGCGATGGCGAACATGACCGTGGTCCGCAATGGTGCGTTTCTCAAGTCGGCAGGCCCGAGGGACACGGTGGTCCTCCACCCTGACGACGCCGTCGCACTCCACGACTCCCCCGAACGGGAGCCATGGATCGGCTGCTGCGGACCGAGCGGCATGTACGGCCCGAACCAGCTGTGCGCGTGCGGCAATCCGGTGGGCACGCTCGTGGCGGACTGCCTCATGCAGAACGAACTGCACCTCGATCCACGGCGTATCTGGGCCGAGGAGATGTGCGCGGCAGTGGAGTTGGCTCAGCCGTAGTAGGACACCACTGCGGGCTGCCCCGTGTAGTTGGGTCCGGCAGTCGTATCTGCACCGAGATAGTCGAACGGGAGCCTGACGCTCTGCCGACCTCGCAGCGTCAGCAAATGGCGCGGGTGCTCTACCTGGGCGAGGGCAACAACACCGCCACCGCGCTCTCCCTCGCGCTCAGCCGCTTCCCCGGCACCGAGCTGCACCTGCGCACCCCCGCCGGCTACGGGCTCCCGACGGACTACCTGGACCGGGCCGGCGAACTCGCCGCCGGAAACGGTGCGTCAGTCACCGAGCGGCACGACCTGGCCCACCTGCCCGACCAGGTCGACGTCGTCTACACCACCCGCTGGCAGACCACCGGCACCAGCAAGCCCGACCCGAACTGGCGGGAGGTCTTCGCGCCCTTCCAGGTCGACGCCGCGCTGATGGCCCGCTACCCGGCGGCGGTTTTCATGCACGACCTGCCCGCCCACCGCGGCGAGGAGGTCACCGCCGATGTGCTCGACGGCCCGTCCAGCATCGCGTTCTGGCAGGCCGGTCACAAGCTGCACAGCGCCATGGCGGTGCTCGATCGAGTGGTGCCTGCGCGGTCGGGGCGAGCGGGCCGGCCGGGCGTGAGCGTCGCCGCCCCGGTCGCCGGTCAGGTCACCGCGGCCGGGGTGCCACGGCGGCGGAGCCGTGTGCACCGCGGGCGGCCAGCCTGCGGGCGACCCCGTCCGCGAGCAGCAGCAAGGCGGCGGTCACCAGCGCGGCCATGTGTTCGTAACCCGCCAACTCCGGGTCCACCGCCGTGATCGCGGCCGTCAGCAGCACCACGCCCAGCGCGGTCCAGCGTGCCCCGAACCGCCAGGCGACCAGCAGGCCCAGTCCGATCACGGCCGCCGACGGCCCGGTGTCCCGGACGTGGGCGAATGCGGCGGGCAGGTGGAGCAGGTGGCCGGGCGGCCGGGACACCCCGAAGCGCGCGTAGCAGGTGCCCACCAGCGAGCAGGTGTACCCGACGGCGAGCGTGCGCCACGGGCCGAGGGTCAGCTCGGCGATCGCGAAGACCACGAACACCTGGGCCAGCGCCCCCCAGACCGGCAGGTCCAGGGCCGGCACGAATATCGAGACCGGGAAGCGCAGCAGCGCGACGTCCCACGGCTCGGTCGCCCGGACCACGCCTATCCGGGAGACGAAGGCCGCCCCGCTCGGGAACTCGTCGACCGCCGCGAACAGCAGCACCAGGCAGCTGGAGACCACGGTGAGGGTCAGTGCGGCGGCGCCCCTGGCCCGCAGCCGGGCGCGCGCCCGGCGGTAGAGCAGGCCCCACTCGCTCTCGGCCGCGCGCCGGATACCGGGATTGTTCACGACGGTCCTCCGGTCCCGATCAGGAGCCGATGGTGGCCGCACGCCGGTCCGCGGCACCGGCGTGCGGCCGGCCATCGGAGCCCGAGGTGCACGGCCGCAGCAGCGCGAAGTAGGCCAGGGCCGGTCCGGACTGCCGGATGACGTGCAGGCCGACGGCGTTGGCGTGCCGGGCCAGGGTCGCCGGGCGGATCTGGTGGCGGTCGAAGAACTCGCCGACGACCAGGCGACCGGTCGGCTTGAGGACCCGGCGCAGCTCGCTCAGGGCGGCGGGGACGTCCGGGATCTCGCCCAGCGCGGTGACCAGGTAGGCGGCGTCGAACGTGGCGTCATCGAAGGGGAGTTCGCGCGCGTCGACCAGGGTGGGGACGATGGTGTCGAGGCCGGATCCGGCGGCCCGGCGCATCACGTGGTCGAGCATCTCCTGCTGGATGTCGACGATGTCCAGCCGGCCGTCGGCGCCGAGCCGGGGCGCCACCTGGAGCGACTGCAGCCCGGTGCCGGGACCGATCTCCAGCATCCGCTCGCCCGGCAGCGGCTGGAGCTGCTCGGCCAGCCGCTCCCAGGACAGGAACGGCAGTGGCAGGTCGAGCAGTCGGTGCTGCGCGTAGGGGTACGGCGCGGAGTCGGTCACCCACCAGGCGGTGGCCGCGGCCGCGACCGAGGCGCCCGCAAGGGCCCAGATGCCGGCCTTGCCGAACGGGACGCGCAGGGGTGAGGAGGGGTGGCGCATGGTTCTTCTCCAACGTTGGTCGTCGGCGTGGGGCGGCGGTGCCCGCTCAGTGGATGTGGATGCCGCCGTTGGCCAGTGGCCTTCACCGGTGGTTCGCGGTGGCGCTGCGGGGCGGCGCACCTGCGCCGCCCTGCACTGACCATCTGCCCTCCAGCCAACAGCAGTTCGGCCGGGCCGGACACGTTGCCAGCCCACCGAACCGGGGTAGGGATAACCCACCTGTCAGTCCCAGCCGTTGTTGTCGGGCGGGGTGGTGGTGCCGGTGGTGTCGGCCGGGGCGGCAGCGGCCCGCGGCTGCGCGGCGGCGCTGACTCCGGATGCGATGGCGGGCGCGACGAGGGTGAGGGTGATCGCCGCCAGTGCGGCGGCGGCCGCGGCCGCGAGGTTGGCCCGTCGTGCGTGGGTGTTCATGCCGCTGGTCCCCCGGATCGTGTGTCGAGAGTGATCCGCGGGCCGTGGTGTGCGAGTGTCTCGGTCCTGGTTCCCAGGCCTTGATCGGCCTGCGATTCCGTGGTGACAGGCTGTTGAGGACACGTGAGCGAATACCGGCGCCATGCTGTTGCCATGGCAGGGTGTTGCCGTGCCGGAGCCCCGGGGCGTCCTCGAGCCGCCGGCGCGTGGCGGTCAGTTCTGGTCGTCCGGCTGGTCGCCGGAGCGCAGGAGGTCGTCGAACCCCGGCACCGGGGTGGCGGCGAGATGACTCAACCGTCCTCCGCCCGTGCGCTGGTAGGCGGTGCCGACGGCGAGTGTGGCCGCCTCGGCGTCACGCAGCCGGGCATGGGAGACGAAGAGGACGGCGGCGAACACGGTGTCGCCCTGGCGATCGGCGAAGACGTGCTGCAGGCCGTGGGTGGCCGGCAAGGAGCTGGACATCCGCGGGTCGTTCGGCGGCAGCCCGGGTGAGTACCGCCAGACGCTGCGGGACATCGCCGAGGGCCGGATCGGCGCCGGTGCCGTCACCACCGGCGTCACCGGCCCGGACGGACTGGCCGGGGCGATCACCGAACTCGGCGAGCCGGAGCGGCACGCGAAGATCGTCGTCGACCCCTCGCTGGTCGCCGGCTGATCGTCCGAACGACGGTGGCGTCCCCGGGATCTCCCGGGGACGCCACCGTCGTTCGCGGCACGGGCGTGCTCAGCGGCACGGGCGTGCTCAGTGGCACGGGCGTGCTCAGTGGACCATGATGTCGCCGCGCGTGGTCTTCACCACCACTCTGTGCGGCGCGTCCGTGGCGGTGTTCGGCAGCGAGACGCTCGGCGACGACCAGGAGCTCTGCGCGTCGACGTGGTAGGTGGCGTCGTGAGGCACCTTGAGGTCGACCCCGCCCCAGCCCGTGGTGACCTTCAGGGAGGCGGGTGCTGCCGTGAAGGAGGCGCTGACCGCGCCGTCGGTGGTCACCTCGGCGTTGGGGGCGCTGCTGTTGGCGAGGGTCACCGCGCCGTCCGTGCTCCGCACGGTCAGCGGGCCGGACGACTGGTCCACCTCGACCCCGCCCCGCCCGGTGGTCAGATCCAGCCGGCCGGTCAGGCCCTTCGCCTGGATCCCGGCGCCCCCGGTGCTCACCTGCGCGGCCAGGCCGGCCGGCACCGTGATCTGCAGGTGCCCCGAGCAGTCGTTGGAGCAGCCGGCGGTGACCGTGACGTCCGACCCGGACCGGGTGACGGAGACCTGCGGGACATGGCCCGTGTAGCTGCCGCTCATGGCCACCGTGACCTGCGAGGAGCCGTCCTGACTCAGCGTCACGCCGAGTTCGTCGGCCTGGACCGTCACCTGGCTGGCGCCGGCCGCGTCCTGCTGCCAGTTGCCGCTGTACCGGTGGTGCGCCGGAAGCAAGTCGATCACGATCCAACTGGCGGCCATGGCGACCACCGCGGCGAGGACGGCCAGCCCTATGAGGAGGCATCCGCGGCGCTTCATCGGTGTGGTACTGATCTCAAGCTCCCAGGTAGCGCAAAACGGCGAGCACGCGGCGGTGGTCTCCCGCTTCCTGCTGCAGATCGAATTTCACGAAGATGCTGCGGATGTACTTCTCCACCGCCGCCGTGCCGATCACCAGATCGGCCGCGATCCCGGCGTTGGAACGGCCCCCCGCCATGGACGTGAGGACCTCCCGTTCGCGCGGCGTCAAGGTGGACAGCGGATCCCGCTGCCGGCTGCCGGCCAGCAACTGCTTGACCACCTCCGGGTCGAGGACCGTCTCGCCCGCGGCGACCCGGCGCAGCGCGTCCACGAACTCCTCGGCGTCCGATACCCGGTCCTTGAGCAGGTAACCGACCCCGTTGTCATTGGTGTTGACCAGGTCGATGGCGTAGCGCTCCTCGACGTAGTTGGAGAGCACCAGGACGCCGGTCTCCGGCCAGCGGGCGCGTACCGCCAGTGCGGCGCGCAGGCCCTCGTCCAGGAAGGTGGGCGGCATCCGGACGTCCGTCACACAGGCGTCCGGCCGGTGTTCGGCCACCGCGCGCAGGAGTTGCTCCCCGTCGCCGACCGCGGCGACCACCTCGATCCCCTGTTCGCTGAGCAGCAGTTCGATGCCCTGGCGCAGCAGCGCGGAGTCCTCGGCCAGCACTACCCGCATGGCAATTCCACCTCGATCACGGTCGGTCCACCCACCGGACTGCTGAGCCGGAACCGCCCGTCCACCCCGGACACCCGGTCCGCCAGACCAGTCAGACCCGTGCCGGCCGCGAGGTCGGCTCCGCCATGCCCGTCATCGCCGACCTTAACGTTTAACCGGGCGCCCTCCCGCCGGATCTCCACCCAGGCGCGGGTGGCATGAGCATGTTTGGCCACATTGGTGAGCGCCTCGGTCACCGTGAAGTAGGCGACCGCCTCGATGGTGGAGGAGGGGCGCGGCTCCACCAGGACGTCAAGGCGCACCGGCACCGGAGCCAGCGCGGCGACGGCGGAGAGCGACGCCTCCAGGCCGCGGTCGGTCAGCACCGGCGGGTGCAGGCCACGGGCCAGGTTGCGCAACTCGGTGATGGTGCTGAGGGTTTCCTGCCGGGCGTCCTCGACGAGCTTGTTGGTCTCGTGGTCTCCGGACTTCTTCAAGCGTGAGCTGGCCCGGCCCAGGGTGATCGACATCGCCACCAGCCGTTGCTGGGCACCGTCGTGCAGGTCCCGCTCGATCCGTTTGCGCTCCGCCTCGGCGGCGTCCACCACCCGGGCTCGGCTCTCCGTCAGATCGATGACCCGCTGCTCCAGTTCCATGCCGCGGGGCCGGGAGAGCAGTGCGACGGCCAGCGCGGTGTTCAGCGCCAGCAGGAGTTTGACGATCAGCGGGGAGAGGACCGCGCCGACCAGCAGCGCCACCGCCGCGACCAGCAGCGCCCGGGGCAGGGAATCCACCACGAACGGCCCGAGCTGGGCCTGCCCGCCGGGCAGGCCCCGGTAGTAGGCCGGAAGCAGCACCAGGGTCAGCGGCACGGCCCAGATCAGCGCCACCCCGACCACGGTCACCACCGCCACCGGCATCAGCAGTACGAAGTAGCCGATCAGCCGCCAGGTGCAGAGGTTGTGGACGAGCGACTGCAGCGACTTGGCCAACCGCCACGAACAGACCGGCGCCGGCAGCTCGTCGAGCTCCAGCCCGCAGGTCACGGCGAACCGGGCGCGCTCGACGGCGGCCAGCCGGAACAGCGCCCACCCCGCCGCCACCGTGAGCGGCAGACCCATCAGGCCGGCCGGCGCCAGGCAGACGGCGACGACCAGCACGACCAGCACGGCCAGTCCCGCCAGCGCCACCAGACCGTCAAGTGCCAGGTGGATCGACGCCCGCAACAGCACGGGGGAGGCCAGCGCGCGCAGCGGATTGCCCGGCACCACCTCGCGGGGTGGCCGAGCGTCCCTCCAGGCTTTGCCGGTGGCACGGCCGGCGATGTTCTCGGTCAACTGCTTCGGACCCGCTCTCGTGGGCAGTGCGGGCGGCGACCAGGTCACCGTCCGCGCCTCGATTCAACAAGGGGACGGTACCCAACCCGACCACCCGTCGACAGCGAGGAGAGCCCACCAGCGGGGGGTAGGGTTTACCCCCCGTCCGGCCGGTGGGTTCACGCTGCCGACCCGGCGCCGCTCGGTGCGACATCGTGGGGACATGACCGATCGACACTCGAACGCCGCCGGCCGCCCCTGCCCGGCCGGCAGGACCGACGACATCGAGCAGTTCCTCGTGCACTACGGGGACACCATCGACGACCGGGTCGCCGAGATCGTCGAAGAGGTCCTCGGCGAGCAGCTGAGGCGGTACCGGCGCGACGTGGTGCTGCCGGTCACCGTCGCGCTGCTGGCGGCCGCGGCCGTCTCGCTGGCGCTCATGTGGTGGAGCCCGTGGACAGTCCCCCCGGTGTGGGCCGCCACCTCCGTCATCTGCGTGTCGCTGTCACAGAGCGCCCGGACCCCGCGCCGCTCGTAACGGGCCGCGGGCGGCCGGGCTGCGGCCGCCCCTCCACGCGTATCCCTGACGCACGGCGGGGCCGCCGCGACCGAGTGCTCGGTCACGACCGCCCCGGACGGACGGCACCGGAGGCGGCTACGCGGTCCCACCCCGCTCCCGGCCCACGGCCTCCTCGATAGCCCGCTGCCACTCACCGGTCAGCCGGATCCGCCCGGACAGCTCGGTGGCGATCAGGTGCCTGATCAGCTCCCGGCCGGTCACCGCGTTGCTCAGCATCACCAGGCCGCGCCCGGAGTGCACCCGCATCCAGGTCATCGCCTGGTAGCCGTACGCCTGGCCGCCGTGGCCGAACTCCAGGTCGCCACCGGTGGTGTCGAGGATGGTGCTCCAGCCGTAGGCGCGGCCCGACTGCGGGGTGAGCATCTCCCGCACCAGCTCGGTCGCCACCAGCCCGCGCTCCCGGCCCAGGTAGCACCGCCGCAGCTCGGCGGCCAGGGCGGCCAGGTCGGCGGCCGTGGTCCAGAGGCCGCCGGCGGCCGGCTCCGGGTTGGCGTAGTAGCCGGCCGAGACCTGCCGACCGTCGGCGTCGTGGCCGTGCGCGAACGGCCGCCCCTCGGTGTCGGGCCAGCACGGGTCGAAGCTCGAACCGGTCATGCCCAGCGGCTCGAACACCAGCCGGCGGGTCAGCTCCGGGTAGGACTCGCCGGTCAGCTCGGTCATCGCCTGCTGGAGGACCGAGAAGTTTAGCGAGTTCTGCCGGAACTCGGTGCCCGGCTGCTGCGCCAGCTCCACCGCGGGCGTCCGGGCCGGAGACCGGCCGTGCAGCACGTCGAGCAGGCTCGGCACCACGTCGTGCCGGTGGTAGCCGTCGGACAGCTGCGGACGGTCGGCGAGGCCGCCCAGGTTCGACAGCAGCATCCGGGCCGTGGCGGGGTGGCCGGGCTCGGTGGGCATCCGCCACTCGGACAGGTAGCCGTTGACGTCCCGGTCCAGGTCGAGCAGCCCGTCGGAGGCCAGCCGCAGCGCCGCCACCGTGGTCACGTGCTTGCTGATCGAGCCGGCCAGGAAGGCTGTCTCCGGGGTGACCGGTTCGGGGCCCGCCGCGTCGACCGAGCCGAAGCCGCGCACCGCGACGGTCCGCCCGTCCTCGATCCAGGCGAGGCTGGCGCCCGGGATCCCGCCCCACAGGCACCTGGCGCCAACTCGTCGAACACGTCTACACCCAGGAAGCCGACGACCGCGACGCGATCGCCGCCCGGCCGGGGACCGACCCGGAGCCCGTCGGCACGCCCGACGACCTCATGTACGTCATCTGCACCTCCGGCTCCACCGGCAAGCCCAAAGGCGTCCTGCTCACCCACGCCAACGTCCGGCGGATGTTCTCGGCCGTCCGTGCGGAGATGGGCTTCACCAGCGGCGACCTGCTCGCGGGCGAGGTCCTCGCCGAGCCGCGCGGCGACGGATACACGCTGTCGGGCGAGAAGCGGCTGATCAACAATGCCACCCGGGGCGACCTCCTGTGCGTCCTGGCCCGGACCGCGCCGGAAGGCAGCGCGCGGCTTCAGCGTGCTGCTGGTCGACAAGCGCAGGCTCGACCCGGCGCAGTTCCGCACGCTCCCGGCGGCCCGGCTGCACGGGATCCACGGCGCTGACATCAGCGGTGTGGCGTTCTCCGGGGCGGAGGTGCCGTCGGCGGCACTGGTGGGCGCGGAGGGCGACGGCCTGGAGGTCGTGGTCAATCCGGTCCCGCTCCGGCATCGCCACGAGACGGTGGGCCGGCTCCGACGAATCCCTCGCCGACATGGCGGAGATCACGGCGGACAAGGCCCTCGCGTCCGCCGACATCAGGCCCGCAGCCCTCGACTGCGTCATCGTCGCAACCTTCACCCACCTGAAACAGACCCCCGCCGTCGCGACCGAGGTCGCCCACCGCATCGGCGCCACCGGGGCGGCCGCCTTCGACATCTCCGCACGGTGCGCGGGCTTCGTTCACGCCCTTTCCCTGGCCGCGGACATGGTCCGCGGCCGCGGCGGGCACGTCCTGGTGGTCGGGGCCGAGCGGATGACGGACCTGCTGGACCACGAGGACAGGTCCACCGCCTTCATCTTCGGGGACGGCGCAGGCGTGGTGATCCTCGGGCCCGCGACCATGTCCGGCGTCGGCCCGGTGGTCTGGGGCGCGGACGGCTCCCAGGCCGACGCAATCTCCCAAACCGTCCCCTGGGACGCACTCAGGGACGACCCCCACCTGCGGTGGCCCGCGCTCAGGCAGGACGGCCAGAAGGTCTTCCGCTGGGCGGTCTACAAGATGGCCGAGGTCGCCCAGCAGGCCCTGGACGCCGCAGGAGTCCGGGCCGCCGACCTCGAGGCCTTCGTCCCGCACCAGGCCAACCTGCGGATCATCGACGGGCTGGCGCGGGGCATCGGCCTGCCGGACCACGTCGTGGTCGCCAGAGACGTCGTCACCACCGGAAACACCTCGGGGGCGTCGATCCCCCTCGCCATGGAGGCGCTACTGAACGCCGGCTCGGTCCGCTCGGGCGGGCTGGCGCTCCTCCTGGGCTACGGCGCCGGCCTCTCGTACGCCGCCGCCGTCGTGGCGCTGCCGTAGGTGGGTTATCCCTACCGTCATTACGTGGGCTGGCCTCGTGGCAGCGTCGGCCAAGCGGCGAATAGCGTGAATCCAGAGGTTTCAGCGGTGGGCTCGGATATTCCAAGCCCTGGCGTCACCAAGGGAATTGGGGAGGCAAAACGCTCGTCCCGGCAGCAAGGAGTTCCGTCATCGCTACGTCAGTTGTCCTCCACCGTCGATACGTCGGCATCACCGTCGCGACGCCGCCTCCCGGAAAACCGACATCACCACCGAGAACGGCGCGGTCGACGCCACCTTCGCAGTTGCTCCCGCCGCCGTGAACGTGACTGCCAAGGACGGCGCGGTGGACCTCTCCGCACCCTCGGGCGCAGGCTACGACGTCACCACCCACACCACGGGTACGACACCGCAGGTCGATGTGCCCAGCGACCACAACGCCGCTCATTCCTTGACCGTCACCACCGCCAGCGGCGGCATCCACATCCACTGACGCCCCACCCGCCAGGACGACGTGCCCTGGGGAGACGTCCCCCTCGCCGGACGGCAATGCGCCCTGGCGCATTGCCGCGCCGCTTCACATTGACGCGCTCAGCCGCGCCGAAAGGACTCAGATGGCATCACCACCGAGGCGGATCGTCGTGATCTCGGCCGAGATCGGAGCCGGTCACGACGGGGCGGCCGACGAGCTGTCCCGCCGCCTGATGGATGCCGGCTACGAGGTCGATCGCCATGACTTCCTCAATCTGCTGCCACCGCGCCTCGGCCGAGTGCTCCGCAACGCCTATGCCTTCGAACTGCACGCCGCCCCATGGGCATGGGGGCGGATGTTGAGCGCCCTGGAACGGCACGGCCGCCTCGGACGTGCCGTCGGCGGGATGTTCGCGCGGCTGGCCGCCCGCCGCACCACCGCGGTGACCGGTCCGGGCACTGCGGCAGTGGTCTCCACCTACCCGTTGGCCAGCCAGGCGCTCGGAAGACTGCGCCGCACCGGGCGACTGACCGCCCCGGTGGCCACCTTCCTCACCGACATGTCCATCCATCCGCTCTGGGTCGCCGACGGAGTCGACCTCCACCTCGCCCTGCACCCCGTCGCGTCCTCCGAGGCCGGCCATCGCGGAGCGGCTGAAGTCGTTGTCTCCGGACCACTCGTGGCGCCCGCCTTCCGCCCGTCCTCGAGTGAGGAGGAGCGCCGCAGCGAGCGTGCCCGCCTCGGACTGCCGATAGGCCCTCAACTGACCCTGGTGGTAGCCGGTTCATGGGGCGTGGGAGAGGTGGAGAAGACGGCTCGGGAGATTGCCGCCACCCGCCTTGCCATACCCGTCATCGCCTGCGGTAGCAACTCCGCCCTGCGCGACCACCTGCTCGAGAACGGTGTCGGTGTGCCGCTCGGCTGGGTCAACGACATGCCCGCGTTGCTGCGCAGCACCGATGTCGTCATCCAGAACGCCGGTGGCCTCACATCCCTGGAGGCTATGGCCAGCGGTGTCCCCGTGGTGAGTTACCGATGCCTGCCCGGTCACGGAGTCAGCAACGCGGCCGCGCTCGACGAGGCCGGGCTCGCGGTGTGGATCCGCGACCAGACCGCGCTCGCCCCCACCTTGCGGGCCGTGCTCGAAGCTCCCGGCCGGTGGGCGACCGGCCCCCTAAAGGCGTTCTCCGCCTGGCCGACACCCGACCACGCCATCGCACGGCTCGTGAACCCGTGCCCCGTTCCCGGGCACCCCGGCCCTGGCCGGCCGGCTCAGCTCGTTCCGTCCGCACCGGAGCCGCCGGCACTCAGCCTGAACGCCGCCTCGTGAACCGCCCACCCACCACCGCCGGCCGTGCCCTGACCGTCTCCGCCACCGTGGTCGCCAGCGCCATCGCGGCACACAGCCTGCCCGCCCTCACTGCGGTGGGCCCGCTGCGCCCGTACCTCGCCCCCCGCCTCAGCGGCCTGGGCCAGCCAGGTCATGTGGCCCTCACCTTCGACGACGGCCCGGATCCCCGCTCCACACCACTCTTCCTGGCAGAGCTGGAGCGCGCAGGCGTCCAGGCGACGTTCTTCCTACTCGGCCGGATGCTCCTCCGGGCCCCATCGCTCGGTCGCGACCTCGTCGAGGCCGGCCACGAGGTCGCCGTCCACGGCTACTGGCATCGTCCGATGCTGCTCCGCTCCCCGCACTGCGCCTGGGACGACGTCCGCCGCGCCCGAGACCTCGTCGCCGACCTGACCGGGACCGCACCACGCTGGTACCGCCCGCCGTACGGTGTGTTCAGTCTCTCCGCACTCTCAGCCGCCCGACGGTTGGGGCTGTCTCCCGTCCTCTGGAGCCACTGGGGTCGCGACTGGACTGCCAGTGCCACCCCCGAAACCGTGCTACGGACCGTCACCCGATCCCCAATGGATGGCGGTACCGTCCTCTTGCACGACTCCGACGTCACCTCCGCTCCCGGCTCCTGGCGGGCCGCCCTCGGCGCGCTGCCCCGGCTCCTGGAGCACTGCGCCCGAGAAGGACTGGTGGTCGGCCCGCTGCGCGACCACCTTCCAGCCAGAGCCCGCCCGTAGAGGCCAAAACGAACCGACCGGGGCGCCGCCTCTTCAGGCGGCGCCCCGATCAGCCGGTTCCAGGCGGAGGGTCAGCAGGAGTCCCTGTCCATGTACGCCGGGATGGCGAGGTCCGCGGGCGGATAGACATACAGCCTCACGCCAGGTCTTCCACCCACTCCCCCACGCCACCCACCCGCATGCCGCGGTCGATGACGTCGATCCCGGCCGCCTTCGCCGCCGTCGGTCCCTCGTCGGCGTTCTCGAACGCCAGGAAGTCGGTCACCGGTCGGCCGAGGCGGCCAGCGGGTAGACCTCAGGATCTGGCTTGAACCCGTGTCGTCCTCCCGAACGACCACGACATCGACGAGCTGCGCGAGGCCGCTGGCCGTGAGCCAGGCGCGGATCACCTGGCCGTCGTTGGCGCTCGCGCCGGCGACCGGGTCCTGGCGATCCAGGCGGCACAGGGCGTTGCGGGCGGCCGGCATCGGCGGGGCCCGGTACAAGTTCGCGATCCAATATGCGCGGGCCTGCGGACAGAAAATCGTGTTCGGGCATCACGTCTGCGGGAATGCCGAACCGTTCGTGCAGCCGGGACACGGAGACGAACGGCTCGGCGAGCGGTCGTGCCGGGGGCTCCAGTGTCTTGCGGTTCGCGCAGGCCACCCGGTCGACGGGATCGGGCACTTCGGAGGAGTAACTGCCGAGGTCCCTGTGGTGGAACGTGTCCGAGACGATGACGCTCTCTGCCCCCCGTGCCAGCGCACATCGTGTTCTCGAAGACCTCGTTGGAGAAGTGGGTGTAGACGCCGCGGACGATGACCAGGTCGTACGGCTGACGCGGGTCGGGGAGGAGGCCGGCGTCGTGGCCGTCACACAGATACAGGTTCACCCGGTCCAGCAGCTCGTGGTCCGCCAGGACTTCGGCGCGGTAGTCGAGTTGGCGCTCGCTGATGTTGATGGCATCGATCCGCGGGCACTCGGAGAACGGCGCGCCCGCACCCCCCGGCCTGGTGTCGCCGCACACCGCCACGAGGAGTCCACCTGACCCGCCGTTCGGCGACACCGCGTGGGCGATCTGAAGGCGGGAGGAATTCGGCGGCCACGCCGGGCCGCTGGCCCCCGTGACCTTCGCTACAAGATCCCCAGTTGGTTATGAACGGGGACCTGAATCTGGCGTCCGCACGGTCCGCGGCGCAAGCACCACGGCAGCCGGAGAGGGGGCCAGCGAACCCAAGCGGCAGCTGCCCCCGCACCCGGCGCGCCCAGGTGCGTCGCCTCTTTAGGCCGACCGGATGCAGTTCCCGGCGGCCGGTGATCGCGCGGGCGTATCGTCCGCGGGCAACCTTCGCCACCTCGCGGCCACGATCTCCATCACCGCCGGCGTCCCCCTCACTGTCGTTTCCAAGACCCTCCGGCACGCCACCCTGTCCACCACCGCCAACATCTACGGCCACCTCACTACCCAGGCCGCCCGCGACGCCGTCGACACCATCGACCACGCCCTCACCACCGCCGACCAGCCCGTTCCCGCCCCCGCCCGGCTCCCCCACCCGGCTCCCCCACCCGAGAACACCGGGAACTCACACACCCCGAAGCCCTAGGCAAACCGCCACGGCCAAGAACCAGATACATAAGGCGAGTTGACGCTCACACTCGGAGGTCGAAACGATCCGTCTCAGATCACCGATATCACAATGCACTCACAAGGCTCCGAAAACGCGTCAAGGCCGCTCCCGCCATCAGGCGGAAACGGCCTACGACCTGCAGTTTTGCAAGTCGGGACGACAGGATTTGAACCTGCGGCCCCTTGACCCCCAGTCAGGAAGGGCCCCTCTATTCCTGCCTGAAATGTGCCCACGCACACGTCGTGCGTGTGCACATGAGCACGTTTCGCGCACCTCGCGCCGCAGCGCGCATGACGTGTGGTCCCCAGCTGGTCCCCAGGTCAGGGGATTGACGGAGGGTCCGAGTGGCGTTCATGTCTCCAGAGTACCGTCGGCACAAGCGAGGATCTAGCGATTCCCGAGGATCTCCCAGTAACTCATCAAACAGAGGCCGTGAACTGCTGGGCGAAATCAACCCGATCCAGGCCAAATGCCAGCCAGAGAACGGCCACGCAAATCCCAGCCGCACCCGTTCCATGCGGGCTCGTGGAATTTCTCGGCACTCGCCGTAGCGCGTTCCGAGTACCGGTTCGAGGCTCGGCCCCATCGCACCGCGCCTGCTCCGGGTTGTACGAGCCCAACAACCCACGGCCGACCGGCAGACACCTTCTCCCGGCCCGCGACCAATCCTCCGAGCAGCGATCCGTGCGGGCCGAGGCCATGCGATCGAGCTGCCCTACCTACCAGGCGCACACTGTTCTTGCGGGCCTTGCCCGATCGGGCCGCTTCAGGAGGCGCTCTCTCCGAAGCGGCCCGATCAGGTTGTCGGATCAACCGAGCACCGCGGCTACATCTTCAGGATCAGCGTCTCGGCGTTCTCCAGTTCCGCAGCGCTGGCCTGCGCTGCGTCGCGGAGCGCCGTCAGCTTCTCCATCCACTGGATCCGCTGGTCGGCCGGGAGCGGGTCTTCGCCCAGTTTGGTCCGCAGGTCGATCCCTTCGTTGAACCTGGTCATGAGTTCCTGAGCGGCAGCGGTGGCGATCCGATAGCTGCCTTCGACCAGCTCGATTCGCGCGGGCATCTCCCGGCGCAGGGCGGCAAGCCGGTCGCGGGGATCCTGCGGCGCTTGCCCGTTCGCGACGGCCAACATGGTGCTGGTGCTGCTGTCGGCGGCCGTGGTGTCCTCGGCCGTGCTGGCCGAGCCGCTTCCCGAGTTCGTGCTCTGGGCAAGGTCCGGCGGGAACGTGTCGTCGAACCACGCCTTATCCACGATGATCCCGGTGGGCACGCCGTCGAGGTCCGGGACGAAGATCATGCCAGGAACGATCGGACTCCGCTGGTCCTCACTCACCTCGCGCTCGCCGTAGCAGACCGGCTTGCCGCCGTCGGGGGTCTTCGGCGCCAGGACGGAGTCGGGGTGCTCAAGGACGGATCGCGCGAAGGCCAGTAGAAGGGCTCGGCTGATGTTCTGCGCCCCCGCCGTGTAGGCCATGGTGAGCGCCGCGACGGCGTTGGCCGGACTGCGGCGCACACCCTTGCGCCCGGCACCAGCCTCGCTGCCCTGGCCAGGCGTGATGAGGGGCTGGGGCGCGTGGATCAATGCGGGCGCCATGCGCCGCACCAGCGCGGACCACGCTGCCGGTTCACCGGCCTCGGCCCGCAGGAGCAGTTCCTTGAGCGATCGGGGGTCCTGGTTGGCACCCTCCTTGGCGTCCGTCACCGTGAACAGGCCGAGCGCCGAGAGGATGTTGGCCCGGTGGAGGAAGAGCTGGGCGACGGCCGCCGACCACAGCCGCGTACGGGTCTCGGCGTTTGGGGCCCTGGTCTGGCTCCACGCCGGTTCCTGCATACTCGCCCGGACGATCGGCCAGAACGCCCCGGTATCGCGCACCTGCCGTTTCCCGTTGCCGGGCCCGGCCGGAGGGATCTCCGGGAAGACCAGCGCGGTGACGGCCCGGACGGCGATGTCCCGGAGAGCGGGCGGCGAGACCTTCTCGTCCGCGGGCAGCAGGGCGGCCAGGGGGTCGAGGGAACCGTTCGCCGTCAGGGCGTTGCGCACCCCGTCCGAGTCGAGGAGGTCCACGCCCTGGGCCGTGGGGAACGTCTCGTCGAGCAGATCGACGAGCTTGCCGTCCTTGACGTAGGCGTCGACGAGGGTCGCGAACAGGGCGACCAGTCGGGCTTCCTCGTCGTAGGGCTGGATCCCGCGGAGGTGATCGTTGACGTTCAAGCCCCGCAACACGTGCTCCAGCGCGGCTGGCTTGCTGCAGCCGACGACGATCTCCATCGGCACCGTGGCGATCTTCGCGGCGCGCCGGGCCGTGTGCTCCTGCTCCGTCTCTTCGTCGGCGTCGGCCTCGTTGAGGCGCTGCGAGAGCCGGTTGAGGACCTCTCGCTGATTCAGCAGGCGCACACCAGGTTCGTGTTTGTCCGAGGGCAGAGACACAAGGGTCCGCGGCATGCCGGTGACGATGTGCTCGGGGCGCAGTCCGAAGACATCGAGGCGCGCCAGGGCGCGGTTGTTGGCGGTCACCGCGACCAGTCGCCACAGGTCTGACAGGGTTCCGTCCGCGTTCCTGATGGTCCACTGCTGCAGGACGCTCATGCCGCGCGAGAGCTGGCCGGCGGCGACCAGGGACTCGGCGAGGTCGTATCCGCGGGTCTTGCCGAAGCGCTTCAACTGGTCGGCGGCGTAGCGCTGGACGTGGACGGCCTGCTCGTAGGTCTGCTCGGCGAGGGAGAGCGCCGCCATCGGCTCGCCGTCCTCCTCGGCCGCCCGCACCACGGGGCGCGGGAGGCGGTTGCCAAGGGAGGTGAGCAAGGCGGCCCGGCTGTGCTCGGCTTCTCGCGCCTGCCGGGCGGCGTCCGCCAATTTGCTCTCCGCGGCGGCGAGGGCGGTGGCGTAGTGGGCGTCGTCGCTCGGAGCGCGGCGGCAGGCATCGCGCTCCTTCTCCGCGGCCTTCCTGACCTTCTCGGCGGCGTCGAGCGAGGTCTCGGCGGCGATCAGCTCGGCGACGCGCCGGGTGGCTTCGGGGCTGGGCGGGGACCAGATGCCGACGGTGCGGTCGTTGAGGTCCCAGGGAGCCACGGCCGCGCCGTGGACATCACAGATGAGCAGGAGGACGCGGTCGTTGCCCGACTGCACCACTCGCGAAGCCGTGGGGTTGAGGATCCTCCTGCTCCGCGAGGTGCTGATGAGCTTCTTGGTCTCGGTCTCACCGAGGGCCGTGGCAAGGCCCTCCGTGATCGCGGCGCGGGGCGGGGGCACCAGCCCCTGGTCTTCGCAGGTGTTCTCGACGGCGTCCGCCAGTTGCCCGGCCCACGCTGGGGTGCCGATGTACGGGTAGATGCCGGTGGGGCGCTTGCCGGCCATGAGGTCTGTCCTTCTCCCGGCCGAGCCGGGCAGCAAGGCACGCCTCCGTCTCTCGGGGCGCGACACGCGCCCGAGGACTCAGCCTCGCGCCAGCGGGAGGTTGGCTCCAGAAACCGGAAGGCATCCTGTGCGACCCGCTACGTACGATTCAACGGCCGCCGCCTGCAGAGGGATCACACCTGACAACACCCGCAGGTCGGGTGTCCGGGATCTCGCGTCTGGTCTCCTGCTCCGCCGACGGCGGCACGAGGCAAGCGGCGGTGGTGAACCACCGACGTGTGGCACAGACTGTGCCAGCGCCCAGGGCAGGGCAGCGAGCATCGACCGGACCATCCACTCGATCGAGTGAACTTCATCTCAAGGCGCTTACCCTGCAGTCAAGTTACCGACCAGAAGGCCGTTGAAACGGGGACGTGACACGGTCCGGTGTTCCGCCGAGGATCACGTCAGTCGGCAGCAGCCGGGCGCTGGACTCTGAGCAGAGCCGAGCAACAGGAGCTCCCCGCTGCTCGGCGGCCGCGCCCGGCTGCAGCGGGCCGACGAGGACGAGGACGGCACCGACCCCGGGCAGTACTACCTGGTGCAGATGCCGAAAAACGAGGCCGCCCACCGAGGGGCGGTCGCGATGCCGGACGCGTTCGACGCCCAGCACCCCGAGATCAAGCGCGCGTTGGAGGCGGACCAGGCTGCCGCGGCGCGCGTTTCCTGGAGTACAACCGACGCAGATCCCCTCTGATGGGCGACCTGGCCTGGCCGCGCCGGGCTGAATCCGTCGCCACCGCCTGCCAGTAAGGCTGCAGCGCAAGCAGCGGCAACGCCACTGAACCGCGCCCACGCCGCACGGCGAGAAGCCCAGGGGCGCGCCCCCCTCGGCGATTTCGCGGCCTGCCAAGAAGACGGTAGAAGCGCGCACCCCGCCTCGGTGTCAGCCCTGGAGCTCCATGCACATCCGGAGCAGCGGCTCCAGGCGCAACTGGCTTCCCTCGTGGTCGAACACCTGAAGGGCATCGAGGCACGTAACGATCCAGCGGGCCTCGTCTTCGTCCTCAATCCGGACTGCCACGGCGGTCACCGCGCTCTCCAGGTCAAACGGGTCCTCCATGAACTCCTCAGTAAGAGACCGGTAGCCGGTCACGAGCATTGGGTCCGCGTACACGCCGGTCGCCTCGGCAAAGGCGCGAGCTTCGGCCCGGTCCTCGCGCAGATCGGCCAGTCTGTGCAGCACCGCGTCCGGATCGCCCAGTTCGCGGTGGAGACGGTGGGCCCGGTCAACCAGGATCGGCCAGCCTCCGGTCAGCTCGTGGAGACGGTCCAGGCGGTCCTCCGTATGGAACTTCTCGACCCGCTGGGCCCAGCCGCGCAGGCTACGGCGGTCATGCCGGCGCAGCACCACAGGAGCAGCCGAGGTGGGTTCGGTGGCCGTCAGCAAGGGACGCCACAGGCCCAGCTGGGAGGGGTCTGTGACCACGACCACCGCGCGGGTCACCCCCGGGGTCACAGGCAACAGCGTATCGGCCAGGTCCACAGCTTGCCGGGGGGCCTCGGGCCGGGCGTCCGGGTACCGAGCGAAGTCACTGATGACTACACGTCGTTCACGCGGACGCCCACCCGTGAGTTCCTGCTTGTAGACACTGGGCCTGCCGACAGGCGGCAGCGTCCAGTCGGCGATACGTCCGGCAACCGTACGAAGGGTGTCGCCGACGTCGCCGACACCGGTCGCGATGGTGCCGAGGACGACCCTCGTCTGGTTGGCTCGCTCACCGAGGAGGTCGTCAAGCTGGGTAATGGTGAGCGGGGCTGGCCGGCCGTCGGGCAACTCGGGACGCCCCTCCTGCACGATGCTCTCCTGGAGTTCGCAGTCCTGTTCGGCCCTGAGCAGACGGGCGTCCACCTCGTGAGAGGTGCCGATCATGCGAAGGGCGTTCGGGCCCCTCAGATGCCAGCCCTGGCCATCGTGGTTGGGAGCGAGGATACCGAGGCCCACCATCTCGGAGAGATACGCGCGGAACCCCTCGGTGTCGAGCTGTTCGAAACCCTTGCGCCAGAATGTCTCGCACTCTTCGCGCAGTTCGGCGTCGCTCAGCCGCACTTCCAGACCGCGGTGGCGCGCGTGATAGGCCAGCACGTTGGCGATCACGTCGTAGCGGTGGTCGAGACTCAGGGTGTCCTTGAACGCCGCCGAGATTCCGTCCCTGAGGCCGGTGTCCGACTCCACGACCTCGATGTCGGCAATCTCTACCGCGTACGGGGGCCCCTCGACTCCACGCCTCGTCCGCTTACGGTGCATCACCTCAACCAGCCGGTGGCCGAACATCTGGAGCAGGAAGGGCTGGTAAGAGCAGTAGCCGAGTACCCGGTTGACGAGATCTATGTCCTGGAACTCGAAGCCGAGCGCCCGCATGGGGTCGACCAACAGTTCGGCAGCGGACTGGGGTGCGAGCGGGCCAATCACCTTCGGGGTCTGCGCAAGGTGACCGAATGGCCCGTTGCTGGCGAGCTTGGAGAACCGCTGCACGGAGTGCAAGCCTGCGAAGACGACCTTGGCGCGGTCCTTGGTGTCGGACCCAAGGCCCTTGAGCTTCTTGGTCTGATCGAAGCGGGGAGCGTCGGCCTCGAAGAACTGGTCGCACTCGTCGAGCAGCACCAGCAGTCGCCGACGGGAGTCCCCGTCGAGCCAGGCGCAGATGCCCGCGCGCACCCGTTCGGAGATGTCCTTCCCCGATTTACGGCTCGGCTGTCCATCCAGCACCTCGGCCGCCCTAAGCTTCTGGTCAAGGACGCTCCACAGGGCCTCGGGCCCCAGCGAGCTGCCCTTGCCGATGTTCTCCTGGTCGAGGTTCACGTACACCGCCAGCTGGTAGCCGGGGCGCTGCTCCTCAAACCGCTCCCCGGCGTCACTGAGCAGGGCGGACTTACCGAGTCCCCGGCCGCCGAAGATGACCTGTGTGCCGCTCCGGTCGAGAACGCTCTTGCGCTCGACGTCACGCCCGTAAAACATCTCCCGACCGATCCGACCGCGCTTCTCCCTGATGTAGGGGTTGACGCCCGAGAACGGCAGCAGGGTCTGCGTGGCCGTGCTGACCTGCCGGTTCCCCCGTGCCGCGAGATAGGCCAGTGCGGCGTCATCCACGACCAGCATCGGCTGCAACCGGGCGGATTGGACAGCAAGTTCGACACGGGCTTCACGGCCCAGCGTGCCGAAATAGAGGACGAGGAGGCTCGCACCGCTGGTGTCGCTCTCAGCCAGGCTCATCACGTACTTGGCGGACGGACGGCCCCAGACCATCAGCACACGCAGGTTGCCGCCCTGCTCCCGAATCTCCGAGCCGAACGCGGGCGCCTTCGCCCTGCCGTTGATCTCCACTTCCGTCGCTTCGAAGAGACGGTACTCGCGTCGCCGATGGGACTTCTCGTCCAGCGGCTTGGCGCTCTTGGCTTCGTAGCCGACGAGTTTGAGGGCCGGGAGCAGCTGTCGCCGGGCGGACACTTCAAGCCGATCCTTCGGCTCGGTGGCACCCAGCTCCCGCCATTCCTCAACGGCGTCCGCCGCCAGGGCCGCCTCGTCGGTCGAGAGCGCGCTGTAGTCCAGGATAGGGATGTCCGGGTGCGTTCCGCCGGACCGGACGAGGTCGACGAGGGCGTGGTCAATGCCCTTGGGCAGCCCGTCGGGCACGGCCGGGAAGAACTCGGTCAGGTGGGACTCGCCCCCGTCGATCTCCGGGACGTCCTCGCTAATCTCCAGGAAGTAGACCAGATCCGCAGCCGTGGCCAGGCCACCGGTGTCCAGGTGCCGCAGGACCTGTGAGCGCAACTCCTCTGTGGGGTCCAGGACGTCGAGCCGGGCTCGGATCCGGTCGGCCGCCTGCTGACGGAAGGCGGGCAAGTCGTCCCGCACGGTGTCGAGCGCCCGTCGTACGTGGGCCAGGCCGTACGCATCGATGTCGTCAAGCCGACCCCTGGCGTCGGCAAGGAGTTCTTGGAGACGCAGGTCTTGGTCGTCGGTAATGGCGCTGTCGGCCTGCGCTCGATGCAGTTCCGCAACGAGGTCGTCGTGTTCTCCGTACAATTCCGCGCGCCGGGTAACTGCCCGGGCCTCGATCTCGGCCACCGTGGGCGGGGTGAACTCCCCGGTCTGTGCGCCGGGCAGCAACCCTCGTCCCGCCAGGTCGACGAGGGTACGAGCTGCGGCAAAGGCATCGTGGGCGAGCCGCTCAACGAGAGCGTCCTGCCAGCTCCGGTCGACCGCGGTGAGCAGCTCGTCGAGCGACGGACGTTCGTCACGGCGGTCGCACACCTTCAGCAGTTCCGCGTCCAGCACGAGTTCGGGATCCACGGGACTTCCGGGGCGCATGGTCACGGTGTCACCTGCCAGCAGGGCGAACAGGTCCTCCATCGAAGCGAGTGCCGCCCAGGCAGTAGCGGCCTTGACGGCGCCGTAACTACGAGCCAGCTGCTCCAGTTCGCCCAGTACCGCCTCCCGGCCGTTCAGCAGGGAACGGCGCAGGGATGAGATCTCCTTGACCGCCCGGTTGCTGTCGGAGCGATCACCACGACGGATGGTGTCGACCGCCAGACACCACTCCTTGGCCAGGCCGACGGTTCGTTCCACGAGATGCACCAAGTCTTGCCGCCCGAAGCCCTGGAGCGGCTTACCACTGGACGCGCGGTGTTTGCGGTCCATACGGTCGATCTCGTTGTTGACCTCGGGCAGCTTCGACAGGCGCTCGGCCTGCTCGCGTACCTGGGCCGCCCCATCACGGTGGTCGCCAACCACGGTCGTGAGCATCGATCCGAGGAGGCCGTCGCCGGACAGCCAGTGCTTGGCGATCTCCGTCGCCCGCACGAACCGAAGCCTCGGTGGCACGAGCAGAACACGACACTGCTCCAGCAACTCTCGCAACCGCACCTCCGCCCCGGAGACGTCAGCGCTGACTACCAGCGGCGAGGCCATCATCAGGGCACCGCTGAGGGTACGGTCGGCAACCGCGGTCGCCGCCTCCGCCAACCGTTCCGACATCCGGGGCGCCAAGGCCTTCAACTGGGCACCCGCCAGATGGTCGCCGGTGATCAGCGCCGTACGTAGCAAGGCGGGCAGCAGAAGGAACTCGCTGCCTTCCGTGTCGCGGCCGGCGTATCCGCTGTACTGCTGGAGCAGGTCCGCAGTCAGCCGGGCTCCCTGGCTGTCACCTGGCGTCAGCAGTCCGGCGGCACCGGCCAGGCGGAGCGCAACCACCTGCGGCTCGGCGTGACCGGCTGCGTTTGCGACGTGGTGGGCGAGTCCGAAGCGTCGCTCCACGACCAGCCTCGTTAGGGCCTTCTCCGCCATGACCGCACCAAGGTTCTCCTCGATGGTGACCTGGGCGAGTTCCTTCGGGACCGACTCTGCGGACTGAGCTTCTTCGTCGTGCGACGCGGTCGACACAAATACGGGCACAGGGGCGAGCGCTGCCTGGAAGTCCGCCTTCGGGTCCGTAGCCGCTGCCATCGTCCCGTCGGTGGGCGCCATGGCCTGGACGTCGTCAATGCCGAGCGGGCCGGCCACCGGTGTCGGGGCGGGGGCTTCCGGCTCAGGTACGGCGTGAGGCTGAGATCCCTCGGGGGCGCGGCCACCAGGCCCGGCCGTCAGGCCCTCGTCCGTCCGCTCGACGACCGGCTCCCCATGCTCTGCGGTCATGTCGGCGGCGGCAGGCTCGTCGACTCCTCCGACATCACCTTCGGCGGTATTCACGTTCGCCTGGATCTCAACCGTGGCCCCAGTCTCGGCCGACTCTGCGAAGGCCTCCTCCGGCTGCGCCAGCGCCAGCTCCGGGGCCATGACCACCGCCATGGCACACGCGGGCAGTACCTGCACCATCTGATCCTGCAGGGCCAGGGTCTCCGTCGCTCCGTATTCCTGTCGCCCCTCCCGGATCAGCCGTACGAGGTCGGCGAGCACGGCGCTTTCCTGCCGTTGGGTCTGCTCCCACACCACTGCGTCCAGCAGAGAGCGGGTCGCTCCTCGCACGGCCTCGGCGGCGGAGGCGGCGGGACTGTCCGGCCGACATGCGACGTCCAGCAGTTCCCGCAGCGTCTCCCGTACCTGGCGGTCATGGTCATGTACCGTCCGGTACTCGCGTGCAGCCTGCGTCATGTCCTCCAGTCGGCGGGGCACCCCGTTCATCCCGGCCCCGCGGAACACCGCGTCGGCGGTGTCGAAGACGGCGCCCAGCGCGCCCAGTGCAGCCAGGTCCCCGTCATGCGGAGGGCGGCCGTCTGCCACCGTACCGGTCACGTTCTCCGCGGCTTGCCGAGCCAGCGCGAGAGCCGACTCCAACTGTCGGCAGGCTTCCTCCGGATCCGTCCTCCGGTTGGCACTAGCGTCTTCGGACGCGGCCATCGGCACGTCGCGTGGGACGCTGGAGTCCGACACGGCGTCCTCGGAAGCCGCGGCCTTCCCGCCCGACCCGCTCATGACGGCAGGCGCTTCGCCCTTTCCGTCACCCGCGGACACCCGCTCGCGGCCTTCCCGTATGCCCTTGAAATACGGGTACGCCGCCACAACAGAGCGGGCCTCGTCGGCCACGGAGGCTAGGCGTAGAGACTCCTCCTCGTCGGCCATCTCTGTGAACCAGTCCTGGTTGGCCGCCCAGGCGAGAACGTAGGCGTCGGCGACGGAGGCGTTGCACCAAGCAAACACTGTGGCCCGGAGCAACGTGCCGCCCCATCGGGAAACGGGGTCGGAGACGGTCTTGTCGTCCTGGGCGAAGGCGACCTCGACGATCTGGTCCAACACGGTGGGCGTGAGGTCCCTGATACCGCAGGTGCATGTGTGCTGCCGGACATCGCGCCGCAGCCGGGAGAGAACGTCCTGACACAGGGCCCTGCCCACCCGCCGTGGGGCCGCCATGCGGATGCCCAAGCTGCCGAGCAGCTTCTGCCGTTCTCTGGGCGCCAGTGAGTTGAAGGCGAGTTCAACCATGTCGACCGTGAACTCGCTCACGATGGCGTCGACCGGGTGTTTCAAAGCGTTGAGCGCACCGGCCAGGCCTTCGAGGTCCTCGGCCGATGCGGTCGGCGGGGACAACGGCGGCCCCGTGATGACGCGGTAACGGTCGTGCATGTACGCCTACTCCGTTTCTGCGGCTGCTTCTACGCGATCGGTTCGCTCGACGCCGAGGAGCCAGGGAAAATGGGACAAGACGGCGGGAAGAGATCGGAAGCCTGGGTTCACGGATCAGCGGCCGCGTGTGTGCTCGGTTACGAACGTGTAGCCGTAGGGCAGTTCCCAGCCGTCCGCCTTGCCAAGCCTGCGGCAGTGTTCGCGGAAGGCAGCTCGCTGCGCTTCGCTGGGGAAGCAACCCGGCCGGAGGCGCCGCAGGTGACCTGCAACGAGCTGGGAAGCGGGCAGCCCCGACCCATCCAGTTTCGTACCGCCCCAGGGGCGTATCACCCGTCGTGGTACAGGCCGGTAGCCGATGAGCGGGATGGTCAGCTGCCCGTCGCGCGCCGGGTAGTGCGGTTGGCCCCAGACATCCCGGCTGCCGAGGGCCGATTCCAGAAGTCGTTCCGCGATCAGCTCCGCGACCGCCGACTCCAGAGCGGCTGTCTGGGAGCGCGCCGGTCGACGCCCGTAGGTCGCGCTCGGCAGAACCGAACGGTCCAATAGGGCATGGCCGTCCAGGGTGAGCAGCCCGCAGCGGCGCACGGTGCGCATCACCAATTGCCGGGGGCCGAGTCCTGCCGCGCTGTCACCATGACGATCGCTACCGGGAGCATCCTCTCTGGTGAGCACGCGGGGGTCGTAGCAGTGCCCGATCACCCGGTCGCTGACGTACAACGGCTCCGGGAGCGGGGTCGTGGCCACGCGGATCACTGTTTCACCGCGGAGCCAGCGCAACTCAAGCATCAGACCGGGGAAGAAGTCGCGGGGCCAGTGGATTCCCGTCAAACGATCGGATTCGTCGCCGAGTTCGGCCATGACGTCCTGAGCCGCCTCGCGTTCGACCAGTATCCGGCCGGCGTGACCAAGTTCGAGGTGTGACGTGAGACGTGGGCCGTGGGACCAGCGGAGTTCGCGTGCGACATGCGGGTGCAGGGGGAACCAGCCGTCAACGAGATGGGCCAGCCGCAAGGGCGACCGCCAGGTGATCTCCTTCGCGTCGTTCCGCAGAAGTTCACTAGGGCCAAGGAAGGCATCGTCGGCGAGGGGCAGATCGACCGGATCGACGTCCGCTTCCGCATCCCTCCCTGTTTCCGGATCCGGCGGCGCAGGAAGTGTCGATGTCCAACCACGTCCTGCTGGGGCCAAGGGGTCGCAGGGCGCTCCGGTGCCACCAGGATAATGAGACCGCCAGACGCCCCCGCTCTCGAAGGCGTCGTCGAGCGTGATCAGAGAGCCGTTCTCGAACAGACCCTGGTTACTGTCCCCTCGGACAACGTCGGCGATTGCCAGGTTCGCCCGGCAGACCGCCGCGGCGTACCCCACTCCCCTGAGCAGTTCCGTCGCACCGGGGAACTGGCGAAGCCGCGGTCCGACCGCCGTGTACACAGTAACCGGGGCGAGACCGCCATGGCGCCGTTGTCTCGACGGGGTGGCTGCATGTCCCACCGCACCTGCGAAGGACCTGAGGTCGCCGCCGCCCAGCGGGCCTGTATCGCCCCAGCACTCCGCGAGAGAGGCACGGGTGACGGCGTAGTGGCCCCATGTGCGCAGCGCGGCACAGGAGCCGAGGACGCCCCGTACCGTGTCGAGCAGACCGAGCAGACCCGTTCGCAGTTCGCCATCACTTGTGCCGCCCATGAGTTCGGCCAGGGACACGGGAACGAAGGGACTCAGCAGCTGATCCCGTGCCGTGGTCAGGAGATGGTCCGCATAGGCTGTCAGGTCGTCGCACCGGGCCGCTTCCGGGCACGGGTAGGAGACGTCGACGACGACGTGCCCATCCTCGTTGATCCAGCGCCGACGTGTGCGTAAGCGGTGGAGTTGGGCCGGTGAAAGGCTCAGGGCCGGGCCAAAAGCATGGAGGTCCGGGACCAGAAGTTCTCTTCGCCGGAGAGCCGCGCCGGTGGCCGGCCTGCCTGGGCCTGCGGCACCAACAGGAGCCCCGGACACCCAAGCTGGTACATCCCCAAGGGTCCCCACTTCCGGGTGTGCGCCCTCGCGGTAGACGATCTCTGCGTAGAGCGGGTCCGATCCCGTGGCCACGCACACCATGGCGCCGACCGGTAGCGGGGGAGCGCACCCTCCGAGGGTAATCACAGGGAAGTCGTCGAGGCGGAGCGGGCTTCCACCGTAACCGTCACCCCCGAGGTTGTACCCGAAGTACACGGCGTTGAAGGCGACGGCGGTGTGCACTGGTGCCCGGCGGGCGGCAACCGCTGCTTCGAGATAGCTCAGCAGCAGGTGCCGTTCCCTGCTGGGCGTCGCGTCATAGCCTTTCGTCATGGCGGGGGTCAGCAGAGCCTGTTCTCCATACGGATCGGGCACCCCCGTTCGCCCGTTATCGCCGACCATTGCTGACATATACGGGTCCCCGCCCATGGCACCTCCGCCGCACTACAGGCCACCCCGGCCCGCCTGCGGTAACTCCCGCAGACTACGCCGGGGCGTGGGGTCCCTGTGGCGGTTTCCTCATTTTGTGATCGTGAATAGCCACATACACCCAACTTGCACGGATCGTCACGCCTGTCATGCTCCATCCACCAAGGAGCAGAGTGGGCTTGATTCGCTTTGACGGACCCCCTGATCAGGGGGTCCGTCGGCCACGCCGGGCTGCCGGCCCCCATCATGAGATCCCCGGACCGGGCCGTGTCGCCGACGCGTTCCGCGCGAGCGCCCAGAGCTGGGACAAACCTGATGCCGGGTCGGATTGGGGTGAGCGCGCCCTCGCGCGCTGTGGGTGCGCTTCGACCCCCTTTGCTCGGTGCGACTTCGTGGCTGCTGGGTGGGCAGTCATGTGGAGGAAGTTGCGTGTGTGAAGGGAGAGTTCGATGGCGGGTAGTGGGGCCGAGTTCGAGCGTGGGCGGGTCTACCGGCGCTGTGGATGTCGGGCTGCGGATCGACGTCCGGTCGGGGCGCGCTGCCCGCGGCTGGCGGCGGATGAGCTGCACGGGAGCTGGGCGTACGCGGTGGACATGCCGACGAACGGCGAGGGACGCAGCACCCGGCGGCGCAGCGGCTACGGGTCACGGGCGGATGCCGTGTACGCGCTGCAGTCCGTACTGAACGCGGAGGCGACGGGTGTGTTCGAGGACCGCAAGCTCACGGTTGGTGCGTTCCTGCTGGAGTGGGTGGCGTTGAAGGAATGGACACTCAAGCCGTCCACCGCGGCCTCCTACGCCAAGTGCGTCCGCCAGGAGCTTCTTCCGGTGTTCGGCCGAATGCGGTTGAAGGACCTGCGCTCCCGGCACGTCGCCGCCTGGCAGACCGACCTGCGGGATCAAGGCCGCGGCGCACCGACGGTCTACCGGCTCGGGGCAACGCTGCGCAGCGCCCTGAATCATGCCGTCCACAAGGAGCGTCTGATCGGCTACAACGCGGCCGAGGGTGCCATCGGCGCGCGACCGGCGGCGGCCGAGCGCCTGTGCTGGACCGCGGTGCAGGCGGCGGCGTTCCTGCGTCACAACGAGCTGTACTACCGCGACCAGGTCGCCGACGTGTTCGAGGTGATGCTGGGAACCGGGATGCGACGCGGGGAGGTGCTGGGGCTGCACTGGGAGGACGTCCACTTCATGGAGCGCAAGATCTTCGTCCGCTGGACCCTGGCCACCATCGACAACAACGAACTACACCTGTGCGCGCCGAAGACCAAGGCGAGCAAGAACTGGGCCAGCGTCAATCCACGGGTCCTGGCGGCGCTGCAGCGCCAGGCCGACTACCAGCAGTCTCTGCTGCCTCCGGGAGCGCCGTTGCGTGGACTCGTCTTCGCGAGCGCCGACGGAGCTCCGTTGCGTCCGCAGTACGTCCTGGACCAGTTGCGGCACCGCCAGGCCGAGGCCGGGCTGCCGCAGATCACGATTCACGACCTGCGGCACACGGTGGCGACCATCATGATCACCTCCGGGGTGTCCATCGCCATCGTGTCGAAGGCGCTGCGGCATTCGACCATCGCGACGACCATTAACATCTACGGGCACCTGCTCAAGCACGCGGCCGACGACGCGGTCAACGCACTCGCCCAGGCGTACGAACTGGCTGCGACGGACCTTGAGAACTGGCCCGCTTTCCAGCCCCGCCACGTTGCTTGACCCGCCCGGGTGTCAGCCGCCCAGGAGCAGATCGGCCACCGCCCGGGGAGCGGCGAGCGAGACCTCGCCGGCTGGCCAGTCGACACCGCTCTGGTAAACCGCGATCACTCCGGCTTGCCAGGGGGTGAGCGGATCGTGCTCTCGGCCGGTGAACGGCTCTGCTTCAAGAAGTGGGATCGCCATTCGAATCAGGCGGACGGGCCCGGCATGCTCCTTCGCAGCATGCCGACGTCCCTGGTCGATTGAGGCCGTGATGAGGCGCTGGACGCTGTCCAGCGCCTCATCACGGCCTTTGCGCCGCCGGCCGAACGCCTCGTAGACCACGGCGGACGCCGCCCGTACGCAGTTCGCCACCTGTGCCTCGCCTTCGGCGCAGGCGCTCTGCCAGCGCGTCCACGCCTCCAGCAGCAGCCACTCCCCGTCGACCCCCCAACTCCCCGCACACTCCGACAGCCCTTCCTGCAGCCCGACCGGCACGGGCAGGGCCGCCACGCAGGCAGCCGTCAGCAGTTCGCGAGGGTCAACACAGCGGGCAACCGTTCCGCGAGCCTGCTCGACCGCGCCGGTCAGCGCGGACAGCCTGGGCCCTGCCCAGGGCTCCAGCCAGGGGAAAGCGGCAGCGGCCGCAATGCCCTCAAGCGCGCGAGTCTGCGCGCGCCGCCACACCCGCGCCGCCTGGGCGGGCTCAGCGCCCGCCCGCCCTGATGTCGTCACCGGACCCGTTGGCGCGTCGGCGCCCGCCACCACGGCGGGAGTTCTCAGAGGACGTTAAGTCCGTTTCTGGTAGATGCCTCGTCCGGGTTGGGTGAGGAAGCCCTGGCGGGTGAGGCGTCCAAGGCGGGAGCGGGTGACATT
>NZ_JARXYZ010000017.1 GCF_029894125.1 Kitasatospora sp. MAA19 | reverse complement strand
ACTCCTCGCCAGTCTCACGGGCCTTGTACACCCGCAAGACTGACGCACCGCCGTGATCACAGGCAGCCGAACACCAAGATCCCCGACAGAGTCAAGCTAGGCGAGTGGTTCCGAAGTGATCAGTGGTCAGAGGCGATCAGCGAGCGGGTGACCGGCGCGCCGATCAGGTTGTTGTGCCAGATCCCAGCGGCCATCGCGAGCACCCGCTGCGTCACCCGGACAGCCACGCCCTCGAAGGTCGTCCGCCGTGTTGTTCCAGGTCAAGCTGTCCCTTGAGGGTGTCGTTGACCGACTCGATCAGCTGGCGGACCTTCTTGAGCATCGGCTCGCCGTATCGGTTCTTCTCACGCCTGAGCAACGGCCGCAGGAGCTCGATGCCCTGCTCGGCGAGGTCCTTCTCGAACGGCTTGGACGCGAAGCCCTTGTCCGTGATGAGCAAGATGCCCTCGCGCCCGGCCACCAGGTCGGCGTCGACTTCGAGCATCGCCGCCAGCACCTCGCGTCGCCGATCTTCGGGTTGGCCAATGCCCACATGATCGGCATGCCCGTCGGGGTGCACACCAGGTCGCGGGCGTCCGTCGTCCGTTCACCCCCGGACGGTCCGGAACCGGCGCCGGCGCCGGTACTCCGTCGCGTCGTGCCGAGCTGGCGGCGGAACGCCCGCACGAGCGTGTCGGTGGTCCCGAACCCGCGTGGGATCTGACACCGCTTGTCGTTCAGCGATGACGCCGCCCGGTGCTGACACAGAGTGATATCACCGAGGAATGACACCGCTTGAGGCCTTGCGGTGGGAGGATCAATGGTTTCTGGTGGCTCGGAGGGCCCCGATGCCGCCCGTGTCCGAGATCGCCTGGCTTTCAGTCCTGTGGTCCGGTCGGGGCGTTCGCCGGGGTGGCCCAGCTGGCCAGGATCGGCAGTACCCGGGCCGTGGAGGAGTCGGGCTCGACGGTGTACACGATGAGGTGCTGGTCGAGGGCGTGGGATGCGGTGACGATCTCGATGTCGAAGTCGAGGGGCCCGGCCTCGGGATGGGCGATGCGCTTGGGTACCGAAGCGTAGTCACGCACGGTGTGGTCGTCCCACCAGCGGGCGACGTCCGGGTCGGTACGCCGCAGGTCGTGCACAGCGGCGATGAGCCGCTGATCGCCTGGTCGCCTGCCGGCCTCCATCTCGGAGACCGTCGCCTGCCGGCCCTGTTCCAGGCGGCTGTAGTGGTCGGTGCTCAGGCCCGCCAGCATGGCCAGCTCCTCCCGGCGCAGTCCGGGCACGCGTCGGGGACCGGGGAACGCGTCGATGCCGACCTGGGCGGGTGTGAGGCGGTCCCGGCGGGCTCGCAGGAAGGTGCCGAAAGCGGAGCGGTCGTGACTCATTGCCCCACGGTACGGCCGCCGGCACCGTCCCTGTCTGGTCATGCCGTGCCCAGGCAGGACCCGCACTGGTTGCGTACCGGTGCGGCCCGTGCAATGGCGTCATGACCTCATCGCACGAGCCCCAGCGCTCCCGGCACGTACTGCCCTTCCACGGCCGTAGCGCCGTCGTGACCGGATCGACCAGCGGTATCGGTGCCGCCATCGCTCGCGTGCTCGCGGCACGTGGCGCCCATGTGATCACCAGCGGCCGTGACCCACGGCGCGGCGAGGAGGTGGTGGCGGGCATTCGCGCCGCGGGCGGCAAGGCCGGCTTCGTCCCTGCCGATCCGGCGGGCGACGCCGACGTGGTCCGCGAGTTCGCCGCACGGGCGACGGCAGCCGCGGGCGGGCGGGTGGACATCCTGGTGAACAACGCCGGTGTCTATCCCGCCACGTCCACGCCGGAGCTCTCCGACGACGACCTGGACAGGATGCTCGCGGTCAACATCCGCGCACCGCACGTGCTGGTCGCCCAGATGGCGCCCGACATGGTGGCCCGGGGCGCCGGGGTGATCGTGACGATCGGTTCGTGGATGGCCGCCGTGGGAAGTCCGTTCGCCGCTCTCTACACCGCCACCAAGGCCGCCGACGAGCAGATGACCCGGACCTGGGCCGCCGAGTTCGGCCCACGCGGTGTCCGGGTCAACGCCGTCGCTCCCGGCGTCACCCCGACTCCCGGGAACGAGAGCGCCCGCCCGGTCATCGAACGAATGACCGCGACAACTCCGGCCGGAGTCCCGGTCGCCCCCGAGGACATCGCCCACACCGTCGCCTTCCTCGCCTCCGACGAGGCCCGCATGATCCACGGCACCACCCTCTACGTCGACGGCGGTATCACCACCACCCGCCCCGCCTGGCCCTGGAACCGAGCACGCCGGGGGGCACCCTTCGGTAGCTGCCACGGGTGCCGGGCCGGACCACCCCGCCACGCTCCAACTCGCCTTGCGCGGCTTGTGAACAAGCCCTGCTTCCCACACACCGGACTGTGCGGCACGCCGGGCATGAGCACCTGATGCTCATGCCCGGCAGCGACCGCTGACTCAGCGCGCTGCGGGAACACCGGACCTCGCAGCAGCGTCGGGATACGCGGCGGTAGCGCGGATCTCGACGAGGAGTCCCGGGCTGGCGAGGCCGCTGACCCCGATGATCGTCCAGGTCGGGTAAGGGGGTTCGACGAGGCGCTGTTTGGCCTCGATGAAGCCGGGAAGGTGCTGCCGGATGTCGACGTGGTAGCTGGTGACGTCGACGAGGGCGGACGTGTCGAGGTTCTCCAGCCGGAGGATCTCTTCGATCTTTCGGAGGGCGATCTCGGTCTGCTCCTCGATGGTGTCCGGGATGGTTCCGTCGGCGCGGCGACCGATCGTTCCGGCGATGAACAAGAGGCCGTGCGCGCGGACCGCGGCGGAGTAGCCGAAGCTTGCGAAGGCGCTGGTGGTTTGCCCGAAGACTGCGTTGTCCTCGGGGATCTCGACGGTGTGGACGGTCATTGCGGTGCTTCCCTTTCCTTGGTGACGGGGTCGTGGGTTCCGCGGAGTCAGTTGCCCCAGCGGGACGAACGGCAGGTGTGCTCCAGCCTGGTCCGGCCGAAGGTCTCGCGTTCGCGGAGGAGTTCGCCGGGGATCGTGTACCGGGGTGCGTTCTTCGGGTCTTTCGCGGCCTGCGCGACGATCGCGTCGGTGAGTGAGCGGATCATGTCCAGCCGCGGATAGGCGGCGTGCACGGCGTCGGCCTGCTCGTCGGTGACGGCGTCGACGTGGTTGGCGCCCAGTGGGCCGCCGAAATCGAGGGCGACGCCCTCGCGGACGAGCGCGCACAGCGTGCCGCGGCGTTCCGCGATGCCCGGGGAGGTGTGCAGGGCGATGGCCTGCCAGACCTGGTCGGCGTCGGCCGCGGGTACTCCGCGGTCGGTCAGGAAGGAGGCGGCCCGGTCAGCGCCTTCGACCTCGAACCGCTGGCTGTGCGGGCCGTCCGACGCCACGCCTAGGTCGTGCATCGCGCACGCGGCGAACAACAGGTCGTCGTGGTAGTCGTGGCCGGCGGCAAGGCCGAGGCGGCCGGCCACCAGCCGGGCGAACAGGTAACTGCGGATGCTGTGGTTGAAGACGGACGGCGTTTCCACCGGCCGAATGAGGTTCACGACGGCGTCGGCAAGCGGTGTGCCGGGCAGCGTGATCAGGTCGGCGGTCGCCTCGTCGGTAGGTCCGGTCATGTCTTCAGCCTGGCCGCTACCCCCCTGACCTGGTGAGAGGCAAAATTTCCACACTTCGATAGAATCTTGCCATGGCAGTGCATCGAGTCGCGGTCCTGGCGCTGGACGGGGTCACCCCGCTCGACCTGGCGATCCCGGCGCAGATCTTCACCACCCGACCGGAAACCCCCTACGAGATGACCCTGTGCGCGCTGGACGCGAAGGTGACCACCACCGCGGGTTTCGCCCTGGTCGCTGACGGGGGCCTGGAGCAGGTGCGCACCGCCGACACCGTGATCGTGCCGGGATTCGAACCGATCCTCCCGTTGCCGGAAGCCGCGCTCGTCGCACTGGCCGAAGCCCGCGACCGGGGCAAGCGTGTGGTGTCGATCTGCACGGGCGCCTTCGCGCTGGCCGCGGCGGGCGTGCTGGACGGGCTGCACGCCACGACCCACTGGAGACACATCGACGAGTTCGAACGGGGCTTCCCGGCCGTCACGGTCGATCGCGACGTGCTCTACGTCGACGAGGGCGACGTGCTGACCTCGGCCGGGGTGTGCTGCGGCATCGACCTGTGCCTGCACATCGTGCGCCGCGACCTGGGCGCGGAGGTGGCCAACCAGCTCGCCCGCGGTCTGGTCGCCGCCCCGCACCGAGACGGTGGGCAGGCCCAGTACGTGCCGGCTCCCGTCGCGGTGGCCGGTGAGGCGTCGCTCTCCGGTACCCGGGGATGGGCCCTGCAACGGCTCGGCGAGCCGCTCACGCTGCGCGTGCTCGCCCGGCACGCGGGCCTCTCGCAGCGCACCTTCATGCGCCGGTTCACCGAGGAGACGGGCACGACCCCGTTGCAGTGGGTACTCAACGCCCGGCTCGGCAGGGCGCGGGAAATGCTGGAAACCACGGAGCGTTCGGTGGAACAGGTGGCGCGGGACTGCGGGCTGGGCACGGCAGCCAACCTGCGGCTGCACTTCCGGCGCACACTGGACACCACCCCCACCGCTTACCGCCGCACCTTCACACGCTCGACGTCGCACGGTCCGGCCCGGTCACCTGCGGTCCCGCGCTCGGACTGAGAATGGCCGTTACGACGCTGAAGGGGTTTCGGAGGCGGGTCACTGCCGTCCAAGCTGCCGAGCGGGCAAGGAGGAACGTCGGACCCGAGCCGTCAGCAGGAAACCCTCAGTGACGGGACGTCAGTGTGCGCAGTTGCGGTTCGATCCGTGGCTGGGCAGCCTCCACGACGACGACCTGTCCGCCTGCCACCAGCGCGTCATCGCCACCCTCCTCCGCCAGGTACAGGTTGTGGAGGTCGGCCGCGTCGGCCGCCGGCAGCCACACCACCGGCGCGCGGTTCACCGCCGGTCGAGGCGAGTTCCTCGGGCAGCTCCGGGCGCAGCGCATCGATCGGGTCCTCGCCGTCCTCGACCAGGCCGCCGGGCAGCGAGTGCTGCACGCCTGCGGGGCGCCGGCGGCGGATCAGGCAGAGGCGGCGGTCGTGGACCAGGACCGCGTACACCCGCACCCGGGCTGGCACGGTCACCGTCCGGTGGCCTGGTCGTCGGCGCCGTCGGGCAGTGTCGGCAGTGTCGGCAGCGGCCAGGATGCCTCCGGTGCCCAGGTGGGCCAGCCGCCGGCGAACAGACCGGTGCGGTCGTCGAGCATGGCGATCGCCCTCCCCCGGGCCCGATCGACCTGGTGATGGAGGTAGTCGTCGATCAGGCCCAGGCGGCGCATCTGGTCGTACTCGTCCTGGTCCTTCCAGTGATGCTCCGACAGGTCGGGCGCGGCGACCAGGTCCAGGCACAGGTCCAGGGTGTCGATCCCGATGCCGGGGCGACGCTGATGGGGCTTCTCGAAGTTCACGTACCAGCGCAGCGGCTCGTGGGTGGCGGCGTCCTGGAAGCAGTGCACGGAGAACCACTCGCCGGCCAGGAAGTGGCTCAGCAGCTCGGTGCCGGTCCATCGGTAGCGGCCGAGGGTCCAGGTGCCGGCCGCCAGGTCTTCCAGGCCCTGCTTGCGGGTGGTGTCGTCTCCGGTGCGTGTCGCGGTGATCCAGGTCGTCGGAGCCAAGCTCTCGATCCCCGGCCAGTAGGCCAGGGACAGCACGTGGCCGGTGTCGTCGACCACGCGCTGCGGCATCGCCGTCCACACCCGGCCGGCGTGGACGTCGCGGCGCACCACGGTGGTGCCGGGCTGGAACAGGTTGGTGTCGGTCACGGGGGCAAGCCTGCCCGGCGACGGGGCCGGGAAGTCCGCTCGAAGGTGTGACGGCGGATCAGGACGTGGGGAAGTCGTAGCGGCCTCCGCTCCCGGCCGGATCACCGATCAGTCCGGGTGGGCGATGAGCGTGTCAAGCCCGGACGCCGCCCGCGGCGACGCCTCCCGCGGCCCGGGGCGCCCGGGCCCTGCGGGTGGTGATGTCGCGGTAGCAGTACGAGGCGATGCTCAGGAAGATCGCCGCGTTGAACAGCGGCAGGTCGTACGCGCGGGTGGGCCCCGCCCCCAGGGTCACCCCGAGCACGAAACCGGCCGCGTTGAGGCACGCGAACACGTAACCCACCGCCCTGGTCGTGCCCTTGGGGGCGGGTGTCAGTACCGCGGTGAACACGATCGTCACGCAGCCGTGGCCGGGTAATGGGTCCAGGTGCGGACGGGGGGTGAGTCGGGGGCGAAGTCGGTCTTCGGTCCGGCGCGTGCGTCGTGCCGGCGGATGCAGGCACCGATGACAGCGTTCTGCTCGTCGTGGCGGCAATGAAGACCAGGTCGGTGAAGGCCTTCCATGTGCTTGTTGCCTGCCGGGAGACCCTGCCCTCGCGCAGGATCCGTCGCAGGGTCTCCCGGCTGACGGGGTGACGACCGCGTGCTCGACCGGGTGCTCGGCGAGCTTGGCCAGGCTCCAGGTGCTGGCGACGACCTGCGCGATCTGGCGCAACCGCACCACCGGCCAACCCGTCACCGGCTCACTGATCGCCTACGACCACTGACCGACTTCGGAACTGCTCGTCTAGCTCGATCCAGGACGTCTCCAGGCCATCGGTCTCGGTGATCTGCCAGGTCGGGACGGTACGGGTGCGCATCCGGGCACGCTGTCGCCCGCCACCGACAGCGACGCGCGCCCGCCGCCCGGTCGACCGACGGAATCCGGTGACACGGAGCGCGACCGCGACTACGGTGGGCGGGCAGAGCCGTACGCGGGGGTGAGGACGCCGAAGTGTTGATGTCCAGGACGACGCACGTCCGGCCCGAGGGCGTACTGCCCGACCACGAGGCGTTCGACCAGCGGCGCCGCCCGGTCTCCCCCGCCGCCGGCAACCCGCACGCCGAGCAGCGGGCGGCGGTGCTCCCGCCCGACGCGGCGCGGGCCGCGCTGACCGTCGAGGCGGCCGACCCCGCGCCCAACCTGCCGCCCCGCTCCGCGGACCGGCTCGTCGGCCGGGACGGCGCGTTACGGGCGATCACCGAGGCGCTGTCGGACGGCGACGGCAGCGGCCTGGTCACCCAGGCCACCACGCTGCACGGCCTCGGCGGGGTCGGCAAGACCACCCTCGCGCTGCACCACGCGTACGCCGCCGCCGAGGCCGCGCACTACCGGCTGATCTGGTGGATCACCGCCGAGTCCGAGGAGCAGCTCGCCGAGGCCTTCGCCGATCTCGCCGTCCACCTCCACCCCTCCTGGGCGCTCACCGCCCCGCCCGGCCAGCAGGTCGAATGGGCGATCGCCTGGCTGCGCGCCCACGACCGCTGGCTGCTGGTCTACGACAACGCCGAGGACCCGGTCCACCTCACCCCCTACCTCGGACGCCTGCTCGGCTGCGGCCACCAGTTGGTCACCAGCCGCCGCGCCGGCGGCTGGCACCCCGGGATCCGCCCGGTCCGGATCGACGTCCTCGACGCCCCCGAGGCCGCCCGGCTGCTCTGCGGCACCGCCCACCCCGGGGCGCAGGCCGACCAGGCCGAGGCCTACGCCCTCGCCGACGACCTCGGCCACCTCCCACTGGCCCTCGCCCAGGCCGGCGCCTACGTGCAGCAGACCGGCACCAGCTTCGCCGCCTACCGCGAACTGCTGCGCACCAGCAGCCCGACCGGCCCCGACTCGGGCCCCGACGCCGGCACCGACCCGGTGGCCACCGTCTCCCGGCTCTGGCAGACCACCCTGCGCACCGTCCAGGGCACCGCCCCCTTCGCCGTCGAGCTGCTGCGCACCCTCGCCTGGTACGCCCCCGAGGCGCTGCCGCGCGAGGCCCTCACGCCCTTCGGCGCGCGCCGCCCGGCCGAGGTCGACTCCGCGCTCCGGCTGCTCGCCGACTACAACCTGATCACCCTCGGCGACACCGTCACCGTGCACCGCCTGCTGCAGGGCGTGCTGCGCCGCTCCGAGGGCGCCCGCCGGCTGCGCCAGCGCGCCGAGCAGCAGCTCGCCGAGGCCGCCGCCCGGCTCTGGCCGGAGGCCGGCCCCCGGCTGCGCCGGGCGCTGCTGCCGCACATCCGGGAGCTGGCCGCCACCGGCCCCTCGGAGCGGCCCACCCCGCAGACCGTCGCCCTGTACGGGCTGGCCGCCGGGGAGCTGACCGACCGGGCCCAGCGGGTGTTCGCCATCCCACTGGTCACCGCGATGGCCGACGGGCAGCAGCGGCTGCTGGGCGCCGACCACCCCGCGACCCTGGCCACCCGGGGCCGGCTCGCCGAACTCCACGCCCGGGCCGGCGACCCGGCCCTCGCCGTGGCACTCTGCCGGGCGGTGGTGGCCGACCGTACCCGTCTCCAGGGCCCCGAGCACCCGGACGCCCTCGCCGGGCGTCACACGCTCGCGCACGCCTACCGCAAGGCCGGTGAACACGCGCGCGCCGTCCACGCGTTCCAGTCGGTGGTGACCGACCGGGAGAGGGTCCTCGGCGCCGACCACCCCGGGACCCTCACCAGCCGCGCGGGGCTCGCCTACGCCCTCCAGGTCGCCGGGCAGCACCAGGCGGCGGTGGCGGAGTTCGAGCGGCTGCTGGCCGACGCGGCCCGGGTACTGGACCCGGACCACCCGGACATCCTGGCCAACCGCAACGGCCTGGCGTACGCCCAACTCACCGCCGGTCAGCACCGCTTGGCCATCACCCTGTACGAGCAGGCGGTGTCCGACCGGGCCCGGGTGCTCGGCGCCGACCACCCCGACACCCTCACCAGCCGCGGCTGGCTCGCCGCCGCCCACGCCGCCGCCGGCGACCACGAGGCCGCGGTGGCCGCGTACGAGGCGGTGGCCGCCGACCACACCCGGGTGCAGGGACCGGACCACCCGCAGACGCTGTTCGCTCGCGGCCGGCTGGCCATGGCCCGCGGTGAGGCCGGGCGTCCGGCGGCGGCGGTCGCGGACTTCACCGGTGTCGTCGCCGACTACACCCGCGTCCTGGGCCCCGACCACCCGCACACCCTCGACGCCCGCAACGGCCTCGCCCGTGCCCACCGCGAGGCGGGCCGGTACCCGGTGGCGGTGGAGCAGCACCAGGCCCTGGTGCGCGACCGTGCCCTCGCCCAGGGACCGGACCACGCCGGCACCCTGGAGGAGCGCAGCGAACTCGCCTACGCGCTGCGCATCGCGGGCTGGACCAACCGCGAACTGGTGGAGTTCGAACGGCTGGTGGCCGACCGGATCCGCGTCCAGGGCCCGGACCACCCCGACACCCTCGACGAACGGTCCAACCTGGCCCGCACCCTCCAGCTGGCCGGCCGTCCCCGCGAGGCCCTCGCCGAGCGGCAGCGGTTGCTCGCCGACCACGAGCGGGTCTTCGGCCCCGAGCACTTCGACACCTTCGACGCGCGTCTGAGCCTGGCCCGGGCCTCCGGCGACGCCGGCGACCACCGCCGTGCGGCGGAGCTGTGCGACGCACTGGCCGCCGACCGCCTGCGGGTGCTGGGCCCGGACCACCCGGACACCCTCAACACCCGTGGCTGGCAGGCCTGGCTGCACGGCCAGGCAGGCAACCTCGAACGGGCGGTGGAGCTGCGTGAACAGCTGCTGACCGACCGCACCAGGGCGCACGGCCCCGACCACCCGTACACGCTCGACGAGCGTACCGGCCTCGCCTACGCCCTCCAGCAGGCCGGGCGGCTCCGGGACGCACTCGCCGAGCGCGAGCGGGCCGTCGCCGACCACACCCGGGTGCTCGGCGCCGACCACCCACAGACCCTCAACGCCCGCCTGCACCTCGCGGTCGCCCACGGCGAGGCGGGCGACCACCGCCGCGCGATCGACCTCACCGCCCAGTTGGTCGCCGACCGCGTCCGCCTGCTCGGACCGGACCACCCGCACACCCTCAACACCCGCTGGTGGCTCGCTTCGGCACACGGGGACGCGGGCCGGCATCGCCGCGCGGCGGACCTGTACGCCGCTCTGGTGACCGACCGCACCCGGGTCCAGGGCCCCGACCACCCGGACACGCTCAACACGCGGCACTGGCTCGCGAACGCACACCGACAAGCAGGTGATCACCGACTGGCCGTAGAGCTCCACGCTGCGCTCGTGCCCGACTACGGCCGGGTCCAAGGCCCCGAGCACTCCCACACCCTCAACGCCCGCTACTGGCTGGCGTTTGCCTACCGGGAAGCGGGCGATCGCCGCCGGGCCGTCGATCTGCTCGCGGCCCTGGTCGCCGATCGTTCGCGGGTCGAGGGGCCCGATCATCCGGAGACGCTCTCCGACCGCTGGGCGTCAGCACGTGCCGTCGCCGCTGCGGGTGACTACCGACGAGCGGTGACGCTGCACGACGCGCTCGTAGCCGACTGGAACCGCTCCCACGGAGCCGACCACCCGCAGACACTCGACGCCCGGTGGTGGCAGGCCTACGCCTACCAACAGGCAAGAGCGCATCGACGTGCGGTGGATCTGTACACCGCACTGGTTGCCGACTCGGCCCGGATCCGGGGCCCCGAGCACCCTGAAACCCTGGCAGCGCGTAGCGGCCTGGCCGGGGCCACCTCTGCCGCCCAGGACCACAGCCGGGCAATCGCCCTCTACGAGGCGCTGGCCACCGACCGCACCCGCATCCTGGGCGCCCACCACCCCACGACCCTGGACACCTTCGGCATGGTCGCCTGGGCGTACGGCCAGGCCGAGCAGTACCACCACGCGGTGGAACGGTACGTCGCTCTGGCGGCCGACCGGGAGCGGGTCCAGGGCCCCGACCACCCGGACACGCTCAACACCCTGCGCTCGCTGGCCAACATGTACCGCGACGCCGGTGAGCACCGTCAGGCCCTGGAGCTCTACGAGACCCTGATCGACGATCTGGTCCACGCGTTGGGCGCCGACCACCCCACGACCCTGGACACCCGGGTGGGCCTGGCCGGCACCTGCCGGGAGGCTGCCGACCACGTCCGGGCGGTGGAGCTGTTCCGGGCCCTGGCCACCGACCTCGATCGGGTCCTCGGCCCGGACCATCGCGACACCCTCGAAACCCGGCTCAGCCTCGCGCGGTCCGTCGTCGCCGCAGGCGACCACCGAACCGCTGCCGACCTGTACCCGGCGTTGCTGGCCGACCGGGAGCGGGTCCAAGGCCCCGACCACCCGGACACGCTCAACACCCGCTGGTGGCACGCCAACGCCCACAGTCAGCTCGGCGACCACCGCAGGGCGGCCGAGATCTACGGCGCTCTGGCCGCCGACCGGGAGCGGGTCCAAGGCCCCGACCATCCGGACACGCTCAACACCCGCTGGTGGCAGGCCTCCTCGTGCCGCGCGGCGGGCAACCACCGGCGCGCCCTCCGGCTGGCCCAAGCCCTGGTCACCGACTCACGACGGGTCTGCGGTCCCGACCATCCCAGTACCCTCAACGCCCGCTTCCTGCTGGCCTGGACCCACGAGGCAGCCGGTGATCGCCTGCGCGCCATCGAGCTCGGCGAAAGCGTGCTGCAGGACCGCATCCGCGTCCAAGGCCCGAACCACCCCGCCACCCTCAACGCTCGCGACAACCTCGCCGCCGACCGCGAGTCCGCGGGCATGCTCCTCCAGGCCGCAGCCGATCTGGAAGCCCTGACCGCTGACCGGGCCCGCAGCCAGGGAGCCGACCACCCCGACACCCTCGACCAGCGCTCCCGGCTGGCCCGGAACGTCCGCGAGACCGGCGAACTCGACCGAGCCGTTGCCCAGTTCACGGAGCTGATCGCCCACCGCGCCCGCGTCCAGGGCCCCGATCACCCGGACACCCTCCACGATCGGAACAGCCTCGCCCTCACCAGGCGCTTCGCCGGTCGACACCGCCAGGAGGTGGCCGACCGAGCGGCCCTGGCGGCCGACCGTGAGCGCGTCCACGGCCCGGACCACCCCGCGACCCTGACCGCCCGGTCCTCCCTCGCCCACGCCCACCGCCACCGCTGGGACCACGACCGCGCCGCCGCGCTCTACCTGAGCCTGCGGTCCGACTACGCCCGGACCCTCGGTGCCGACCACTCGGACACCCTCGACGCCTGGGACAGCCTCGCGCTCAACCTCCTCGAAGCCGGCCGGTACAGCGAGGCCGCCTCCTGCTACCAGGAGGTCCTGGACGCCGCCGTCGAGGCCGTCGGACCCGACCACCTCCTGCCCCGCTCCCTGCGGTACGGCCGCGCCCAGGCCCTGCTGCTCGCCGGGGACCACGGCGGAGCGATCGCCGAGCTCTCGCCCCTGGCGGCGGACTGGACCAGGCCGACCGGCCCCGCCGTGGCAGGCCTCGTCCTGGCCGGCTGCATGCTCGCCTTCGCCCGGCACCTGAACGGGGAGCAGGAGGCCGCGGCACGCCTGGCCGCCGCCCTCGCCGACGCCGCCGACACCGCCCTCGGCGGGACGGACGACGCCACCCTGACCGCCCGCGAGACCCACGCGCTGCTGCTGGCCTACGGAGCGCGGCCGCTGCGCGCCGTCGTCCGGCTGGAGGAGCTCGCCGAGGAGTGCGCCGCGAGCCACGGCCCGCGCAACTCCCTGACCCTGAGCATCCGCCAGAGCCTCGCCCACGCACGCCTGCGGGCCGGCGACGCCGTCGGGGCGGCCCGGGTGTACGGGGGCATCATCGCGGACCGCCTCCCGGACGCCGGTTCCTCCCCCGCCGGGGCCCTCCTGGCCGGGCACCGGGGGGCCGACGACGCCGCCGTCAGCCTGGGCGCGCTACGCCCCGGCCTGCTCCCGGTGTTCCCCACCCTCGCCGTCGGCCTGGCCGCCGCACTCGCCGCGAGCGGGCACCGGGAGGCCGCCCGCGAGCTACTGGCAGCCGTCCACGCCGGGCGGGAGTCCCTGATGGACCCCGGCCACCCGCTCGCGGTGGAGTGCCGGACGGCGCTGGCCCAGCTGGACGGCGGCGAGCCGCCGTCGCCGCCCGGGGCCCTGCCCGCCCACACGGAACCGGCGCCACCCCCGTCCGAGCCGGCACCGCTGCTGCGGCGCTCGCGCGGGTCCGTACGCCGCGCCGCCGCCGCGCCTGCGGCGCCACGGACCGCCTGGCGGCCCCGGCTCACCCTGCTGGAAGAACCCGTGGTGGGGGCCACCGTGCGCCTGGAGCTGCGGCTGGAATCCGAAGCGCCGTCGGCCGACCCCGCCGAGCTGCCGGACCTGCGCCTGGTGGCCGTCGCCGCCTCGGACGCCGTGCTCGAACCGCCCGTCGCCGACTACACCCCGGCCGGGGAGCCGGCCCGGTTCGCGCTGACGCCGACCGTCCCGGGGCCGCACACCGTGCGGATCACCGTGTACGACCGGGGGCACGGCGCCGTCCTCCAGGACCTCTCCGCCGTCGTCGACGTCCCCCACGACACCGCCCGCGACGCCCCCGGCCACGAGAGCGCAGCCGCCCAGGAACCCCAAGTCGCCCAGGAGCAGGAGTAATCGACGTGCCCCGGGACCTCCTCGTCGAGATCCACCAGAACCCCTCCGCCGACTACACCCGGCTCCCCCGGCCCCGCGGCCCGCGCCACCCGGCGGACGCCCGGCCGGCCAAGGAGCCGGACCCGCTGGACCTCGTCGTCTCGCTCCGCCACCACCGCGGCGACCTGCTGGTCTCCGCGTACCGGCCCGGCGAGCGCACGCCCTGGACCCGCCCCCACCACGCGGAGCTGAAGGTATCCAAGGCCGTCCTGCTCGCCCGGGCCGCCCGCCTGCGGACCATCTGGCGCGACCGCTTGGTCCAGTACGACCCCGAGCCGATCGGCGGCTACCCCTTCGCCCAGGCCGTCGACTTCTCCCGGCTGGCCGGGGTCGCCGAGCGGCAGGTCGCCGAACTGGCCGAGGAGGGGCGGTACTTCCTGGAGGTGATGCTCGACGGGCCGGACCGCGAGCTGACCGTCTTCCGCGAGTACCTCACCCGCACGCTCACCGAGCACGGCTCGCTGCGGATCAGCTTCGACTCCGACCTCCACCTGCCCTGGCCGATGCTCGCCGTCGACAGCGGCGCCGCCGATCCGTGGGCCGACTTCCTCGGCCACCGCCACCAGGTCGAGCAGACCGGTGCCGGCTACCCGCCGATCCAGCCGCCCTACCCGGCCCGGACCAGGCCCGTCACCAGCCTCAACACCGACGACCAGCTCACCGACGTCGGCCGGGCCCCCGAGGTCCGCAAGCTGCTGGAGGACCGCTCCCAGCTGACCGTGCGCACCGAGTCCGAGCTGCTGCTCAAGGCGCTGTCCTCCGCCGTGCTGGACGAGGACGTCATGTACTTCTGGTGCCACGGCCAGTTCGTCGCGAACGACTCCCCGTACGAGCAGCTCGCCGTCCGGCTCTCCGACGACCGCCAGATCGACGCCGAGCTGGTGCGCCGCCACCGCCGGCGGCACGCCGAGGCCCCGGACGCCATGTTCCGGCCGTTCGTGCTGCTGAACGCCTGCCACACCGGGCAGTCGGCGGCCGCCGAACTGGAGCACCTGGGCCGGGCGCTGGTCGACCTCGGCGCCAACGGCGTGCTCGGCCCGCAGATCGAGATCCCGCAGGAGTTCGCCGCCGAGTACGCCTTCGCCTTCCTCGACCTGTACCTGACCGGGGAGTTCACGGCGGGCGAGATCACCCAGCAGCTGGTCCGGTGGTTCGCCCGCGAGTACCGCAACCCGCTGGCGCTCGCCTACTCCCTGCACTGCGGCATCGACAGCATCCTGGAGCTGACCCCGTGACGGCACGCACCCCCGCCGGACCCGCCCCGGTCGTCCGGACGGCCACCGTGGACCTGGACGAGCACGGCCGACTGCTCGTCCCCGGCACCCGGACGCCGGTGCCCGGGTCGCGGGTCGCCCAGCACCTCGCCCGGCACCTGCGCATCCCCGACCGTGCCACCGACATCTTCGTCTACGTCCACGGCTGGCAGACCAGCCCCGCCGCCGCGGACCGCTCGGCCACCGCCCTGCTCACCCGGGCCGCCGCCCTGCACCGGGACGCGCCGACCGCCTACCCGGGGCTGGCCAGGGGATTCCGTCCGTGGTGCGTGGTGGTGCGCTGGCCCTCCTCCAGCCTCCCGTCACCGGCCGGCTACCGCCGGATCCGGGAACGGGCGCACACCATGAGCGCCCAGGGGCAGGCCGGCCGGGTCCTCGGCCACCTGCTCGGCTACCTGGACGCCGACCGCGGGCACCCGGACGCACCCCGTGTCCTGGCCAACCGCGGCGGCCAGTACCTGCACCTGGTCGGCCACTCCTTCGGTGGCCGCTTCCTCTGCGAGGCCGTCCAGTACGCGGCCGACCGGCCCGCCGGGCCGCCGGTGCTGGGCTGGAGCCGACCGGGCGACCCCACCCGCCCGTTCACCGTCGACAGCGCGCTGATCTTCCAGATGGCCGCGCCGCGCGACGCCTTCGCCCACCTCTTCCCCCGGCTGTTCCTCGGCCCCGGCCGCCCCGGCGCGCCGCTGCGCGGGCCGCTGGTGCTCACCCACTCCCGGTGGGACCGCGCCACCGGCTTCTGGCACCTGCGCGCCGAGGGCCGCCCGGGGATCGGCCACTCCGGCACGGGCGTCGCCCCGGTCCCGCAGTTCACCACCCGGCTGCGCCCGACCGCCTCCCCGTACCCGCACACCGAGTTGGACCACCCGATCGTCAACATCGACGCCGCCCGGGTCTACCGCGGCGGCCTGGCCACCCGGCTCAACCCGGCGGGCGCCCACTCCGACTTCCACCACCCCGAGTCCGCCCACCTCCTGCTCAGCCTCGCCGCCCACTCACGCTGACGGGGGCCGCGCCGGGGCGCCCCGGTGGGAGGAGGTACCGCACGGGCTCGTCCCGGCTGAGGAGTCCGTGGGCGAGGTCGCCGTGGGCGGCTGGGGTCTCCTCGACACCGATGGCGTCCGGTCCTCGGCCGGGCGTGTTCGGCGGATCGACCGGGGCCCACCGTCCGTGCGGGAGCCCCGGGCGATCCGCGCCGGTCAGTGCGGTGGCGTGGCCGCGTCCAGGTAGGCCGCCGCCTTCGCGGGGTCGAGGAACCACTGCTCCAGGTCGGCCGGGTCGTTGAAGGCCTCGGCGAACCGGTCGGCCACGGCCGGGAGTTCACCGGCCGCGCCGAGCAGGCGGAGCACGTGCTCGGGCGGCGGCGCGAGCATCGCGTTGGTCCAGGCGGTGGCGGGGCGCGCGACCTGCCAGAAGCGGTCGAAGGCGGCCTGCATGAAGTCGCGGTCGAACGGCTTGTCGCCGTGGGCGAGGATCGCGTCGAGGTAACCGGCCGCGCCCTTGGCGGCGTTGTTGGAGCCCTGCCCGGTGATCGGGTCGTTGACGACCACCACGTCCGCCACGCCCAACACCGCCCCTCCGCCCGGCAGTTCACCGACCGGGCGGCGGACCGTGGGGGTGAAGCGCCCGGCCAGGGTGGCCCCGGCGTCGGTGAGCTCCACGCCGGCGCGGGTCCGGTCGTACTCCCAGGGGGTGAAGGACTTCATCAGGTCGAGCGTCACCCGCAGGTGTTCGGCCGGGTCACGGACGCCGTCGAAGGCGTCCGCCGGGCCGCCCGGGAGGGCCTCCCAGAGCAGGATGTCGCACGGACCCGCCGCGGTCAGCGCCGGCATGACGAACAGTTCGCCGACGCCGGGCACCACGTTGCAGCGGACGGCCGGGAAGTCGTGCTCGGGGCGCGGACCGAGCCCGTACACGTAGCTGCCGGCCAGCGCGCGCTGCGGCCGGTCGTACCGGGACCGCTCGTGGTCACGCTCGAACATCGCGGCCAGGTCGCCCTTGCCCGTCGCGACCAGGACCAGGTCGTACGAGCCGGAGAGGTGTTCGAGGTCGGTGACGGTCGCCGGCCGGACCACCACCCGGCCGCCACGCCCGGCGAACATCTCCAGCCAGGTCGACATCTTCAGCCGCTGGTCGACGGACTGCGCGTACCCGGACAGGCGCCCGACCCAGTCGATCACCCGCGCGGACTCCGGCCCCGCCACCGAGACCCCGACCCCCTCGATCCGGGGTGCGTCCTGCGCCCAGAGGTCCAGGCCGAGGTCGCGCTCGGTCCGCAGCGCGGCGTCGAACATGCACTGGGTGGACAGCACCCGACCGCCGCGGACCGCGTCCGCGTCACGATCGGTCATCACCGTCACGTCGTAGCCGTGGGCCTGGAGCCCCAGGGCCAGTTGAAGGCCGGCCTGCCCGGCACCGACGATCAGAACTCTGCGCATCGTCTCCGCTCTCCTGGTTGTCCGTCCTGGCCCGGCCCGACACTCGCGCGCCCGGGGCCCGTGAGCCCGCAGGCGCGGCGGGACGCGAACCGGCTGCCAGTGGCCTGAATACCAGTCATCGGGCGCCCTCGTCCACGGCCCGGGCACACTCCGCGCGGGCCGTCACCGTCCGGGGTCGAGCCCTGTCGAACAAGCGATTTGAAAAATTCTTCAACTTCATACATGCTGGCGTGCCGCCGACCCCCTACCCGACCCGATAGGACAGCCTGCGCGCATGAGCGACAACCTCCCCCCGTGCCCGTCGTGCTCCAGCGAGTACACCTATGAGATGAACTCCCTCATGGTCTGCCCGGAGTGCGGCCACGAGTGGGTCCCCGCGGCGGGCGGGAGCGCCGAACCGGCCGGTGCGGGCGAGCGGGTGATCCGGGACGCGGTCGGCAACGTGCTGAGCGACGGCGACACCGTGACCGTCGTCAAGGCCCTCAAGGTCAAGGGCAGCGTCTCGGGCATCAAGGCCGGCACCAAGGTCCGCAACATCCGCCTGGTGGACGGCGTCGACGGCCACGACATCGACTGCCGGATCGAGGGGTTCGGCGCGATGCAGCTCAAGTCGAGCGTGGTCAAGAAGGCCTGACCGGGCCCACGGCCGAGCCAACGGCGGCGGCCCGTACGAGCACCCTGCTCGTACGGGCCGCCGCCTTTTCGCGCTATGCCGACGGCGGTTCGTGGCCGCAGCCGTCTCAGCTCGCCCGTGCCACACCGCACGGATGACGACCGCTCGGTTCAGCCGAGCGGCAGCAGGCCGGGCACGGGGCCGCCGTGGCGGGACAGGCGGCGCAGGAAGGTCAGCACGCCGGGCGTGCCGACGGCCCAGGCGCGGGACTCGGCGGTGGGGTCGCCGCCGGGGAACACCGGGCGGCCGGGCGGGCCGCCGGAGCGGGTGAGGAGCAGGGCGGCCAGGTCCTCCGCCGCCTGCCAGTGGCGGGGGTCGCCGGTGGCCGTGGCGAGGTCGACGAGGAGGTCCCCGACGCCCGCCAGGCCGCAGCAGCGGACGACCAGAGCGGTGCGCGGGGCGAGCGTGCGACAGGCGTCGGCCGCGTCGGCGGCCAGCGCGAGGAGGGCGTCGTCGCCGTACCGGTGCCCGGCCTGGACCAGGACCGTGCCGAGGCCGGCCAGGCCCCGGCACCAGGAGAGGTAGCGGCGGGTGGCCCCGGGCCGGAGGGCGGCGGCGATGATGCGCGGGAGGTCGGCGGCGAGTCCGTCGACGAAGCGGCGGGCCGCCCGGCCGGACGCTTCGTCGGGCATGGCGAGGAGGAAGTGGGCGATGCCCGCGCGGCCGTGCGCGAAGCCCTCGGCGAGGGCGGCGGTGCCGGGGTTGGGCACTTCCCCGGGCTCTTCGAGCGGGCGGGAGGTCAGCCCCGCGGCACAGGCGGCGGCCGCCGAGAGGTGGCGGTCGGCGTCCCGGCCGAGGGCGGCGAGCAGCAGGTGGCCGGTGCCGAGCCCGGCCGCCCCGGCGATCTGGTCCGCACCGACGGGCTCGTGGTGGCGGTGGTGCGGCGCGGGCGTCCCGAGGGCGGCGGCGGCCTGCGCGAGGAACAGCTCGACGCCCGTCCGGCCCTGGTAGAGCGAGCCGTCGAGGCGGTCGAGGGCCGGGTGGGCGGCCGTCCAGCCCGCCAGGGCGGTGGCGGCGGCCCGGGCGTCGGGGCGGTCCGCGTGCTGCAGCAGTTCGAGGCCGAGGCCGGCGGCGCCGTCGTAGAGCGAGAGCAGCGTGCGGGGCTCGCCGGCCCGGCCGGGGCCGCCGGCCACCAGGTCGTGGGCCATCCGCACGCAGGTGCCCACGGTGTGGTCGAGCACCTCGTCCAGCGGGGCCCGGCGCGGCCCCGCCGGCGGCCGGGCCGGGGGGCGGACAGCCGCTCCCCCGCCTCGCAGGCTCGACGCGGCGGCCAAGCGCCGCGCCGGATCCAGGCTCAGCAGGCCCGTGACCAGGGCCAGCGCCGGATGTGCGGTCTCCGGATGCGCGGTCTCCGGGGGAACGGTTTCCGAGGGGATCGGCGCCGGGAGGGCCGCGCGCAGGCAGGCCAGGGTGCGGTCGCGGTTGGTCGCCGGATCGGGGTCGATCACCACCGGGTCGAGGCCGGTGAGGGCGTGGTGCAGCGTGGTGCCCAGCGCGTAGTAGTCCTCGGCGGGGTCGGTGCCGGTGGCGCCGGGCAGACCGTAGCCCGCCGTGGCTCCCGGCGGGCGGTCGCCGTCGAGGGCGCTCACGCCGAAGTCCACCAGCGAGCAGCCGCCGCCGGTGTCGAGCACCACGTTCGCGGGCTTGAGGTCGCACACCACGACGCCGCGCGCGTGCACCGCGTCCAGGACCCGCAGCAGCCCGCGCGCCAGCGCCCACCAGTCGCGCCCGCCCGCACCCGCACGGGAGTCGTACGGGCCTGCGGCGAGGACGTCCCGCCGCAGGTCGCGCGGCCCGCACGCGCCGCTGACCAGGTACTCGTCGGGGCCGTGCCGGAAGTAGTCGACCAGGGGCGGGACTCCGGGAACCCCGGCCAGGGCCGCGAGCACCCGGCGCTCGTGCCGGAGCCGGCCGCGCGCGTCGGTGCCCGCGCCGTCCTCGGCGACGTAGGCACGGGCCTGTTTGACCACCACCTCGCGCCCGGTGACGACTTCGACCGCGCGGTAGACGTGGCCGTTCGGCGAGCGGGTGATCCCTGCGGTGATCCGGTACCGGCCCACGCCGACCCGGGTGGTCGACGGCCGGACGGCGGTCGAGACCGGCGTGAACGGGTCGCGCGCCCAGGGCGGTTGGCGGTAGCGGGCCTCGGCCAGGCCGGGGAAGACCGACCCGTCCGGACCGGCCATGCCGTAGTCCGCGTCGCCGCCACCATCGCCGTCCGCCATGCGGAACAGCCCGTAGCGGTAGAACACAGGTGCGTCCGACCGAATCCGACGATCACTCACCACCTGCGGACCGGCCCACCCCGCCAGCGCCTCCGCCAACTCCAGGCCCAGCCGGACGACTTCCGCCTCCTGCGGGTAGACCGTCACTGCCTTGCCCACGGCCGCGGGGCCGCGCAGTCCGCTGTTGAGCTCCCGCAGCACGGCCGCGCCCGCGGCGAACTTCGCGTCGCAGGTGTGCCGCAGCAGGATCGGGACCACCACGTCCAGCAGCTGCGGCAATTGACCCTGCCGGGCGGACAGGTGGAGCTTCCAACCGTGGGCGCGCGACGGCATCCGCGGGTCCTGCAGGTACCACCACTGCCCGTCGGTGTGCAGCGGCCGCCGCGGGCCGGGCGCGACGGCGGCGAGGTCGGCGACCCTTCGCCGCAGCGCCTCGGCGGAGCCGGGGTCGGGCGGTGCGGCCATCAGCCCTCCCTCCCCCGGATCCGGTTCCTCCCTGCCCGGGTCAGCAGTCCACGGCGCACTCGAAGCGCGTCGGGACGTAGGTGACCCACGGGTCGGCGAGACACGCCACGGGGGCGAGGTCCGCGTCGTACTCGTCCTCGAACACGATGGCGTCCTCGTCGATGTCCAGCAGGCCTGCGTCGCGGATCTCGGTCACCAATGCGCTCATGGGTGGTTCCTCCCTGTGGGCTCGGTCGATGCTCCTTGCGGCTGGCGCCTCATGCTAGCCACGCCACCGGGCCCGCGACAGAGGTCGGACACCGCCAACTGGAATGCCACGACGCACATTTCCAGACCGACCGGCACACCGCGGCCACGGGGGCGGCCGGCCCCCGGAAGGCCGCGGCGGCGGACACCACCGGCCCGGAGCGCATCATGCCGTTCGGCGTCGACCACCACCAGGCCCCGCCCGGCCCCGGTCAGTCGCTGACCAGGCGGCGGCCGGTGATCTCGTCCGGGCGGAGCCGGACCCAGCGGGGGCGGTCGCCGCCGGGCCAGGGGATGGCGCCGGGGAGGCCGGCCAGGTGGTGCCGGACGGCGGGATCGTGGACGGGCTCGGCGGTGCCGATTGCCAGGACGCTCCAGCCGCGCCCGAGGTACTCGTCGATGTGGTCGACCTGGAAGGAGAGCTCAGTGCCCTCGGATGGGGCGGTGCGGTCGCCGGTGCGGTAGGCGAAGGTGCCGTCGTCGACGACGTAGTTGACGGGAAAGACGATCGGGCCCGGGTGGACGGGGAGGGCGATGCGGCCGATGCCGTGGGTGCCGACCAGGTCCCAGCATTCGGCTTCGGTGAGGCCGAGCAGTCGCGGGTGGGGGCCGGGGCCGCCCTGGCCGGGCGGGCCCTCGGTGCGGCCTTCGAGCAGTTCGCCCCGGCTGAGGCCGAGCGCGGCGGCGATCCGGAGGAAGCCGCCGGGGTCGAAGGCCGGTCCGGCCTCCAACAGGTAGCTCAGGTAGCGGGGAGCCATGGCCGCCATTTGGGCGAGGGCCTCCTCGCTGACCCCGAGCTGTTCGCGCCGATCGGCGATCCGGCGGGCCACGGCGGCGGGATCGGCCCGGTGGATGTCGTCGGGGGTGTCGTTCACGGTGGTGGCTCCTCGACTTGCCGGTGGGTGCCCGGGCTCGCGTCCGGGCGGCGGCCAGGCCGGATCCATCCAAGCGCCCGGCCTGCGACAAGTCGAGGAAGAGCGGGGCACCGTGCGTGTCGGCACCGTACGCACCGGCACCACGGGCATCGGCGCAGGCCGGGCCGGTCCGGCGGCCCACCCGTCGGACCCCGACCTTGATCCGTTCCGACCCGCCTGCGATCATCGCGCTGACGCCGAATCAGGTCGGTGTCGCCAACGGGGAGGAGAGCCATCCGTGATCGTTGTGACGGGTGCCACCGGTACGGTCGGGTCGAAGGTCGTCGTGGGGCTGCGTGAGCGCGGCGAGGCGGTGCGGGCGCTGCTGCGGGCCGGTTCGTCGGGCCCCGCGGAGTGGGACGACGCGGTCGAGCGGGTGGCCGCCGACTTCTCGGACCCGGACTCGCTCGACGCCGCCCTGGCCGGGGCCGACGTCGTCTACCTGCTGGTCGCCGTCCACCCTCAGATGGCCGCCCACGAGCGGAACGTGATCGACGCGGCCGTCCGCACCGGCCGGCGGCCGCGGATCGTGCTGCACGCGGCGGCGGGCGTCGAGCACCGGCCGGAGGGCGTCCGGTTCGTCGGCGCGCACGTCAGCGGCCTGGACCACCTGCGGGACTCCGGGCTGCCGTGGACGGTGGTCGCGCCGAACGGCTTCTACCAGAACTTCCTGGGCGCGGCCGAGAGCGTCAGGACCGGCACCCTCGCGGTGCCCGGCGGCGAGGGCGCGGTGTCCTACGTGGACGCCCGGGACGTGGCGGCGGCGGCCGTCGAGGTGCTGGCCACCGAGGGCCACGAGGGTGCGGTCTACACCCTGACCGGCCCGGCGGCGCTGCCGCTCGACGCGGTCGCCGAGCAGTTCGCCGCCGTCGCGGGCCGCCCGGTGGCGTACACCGCGATCGCGCCCGCGACGGCCCTGGCCGGGATGCTCGACGCGGGCTGGGACCGGTGGCGGGCCGAGGGCATGATCGAGCTGTACGGGCTGTACGCGGCCGGGCACGCCGCCGAGGTCAGCTCGGACGTGGAGAAGCTCACCGGCCGCCCGGCGCGCTCCTTCACCGAGTTCGCCGCCGAGCACGCGGCCGTCTTCGGCGGCTGAGCACGGTCTGACGCCCGTGGTGCGCCGCCCCGGCCCCGGCAGGCGCACCACGAGCGCACCACGGGCAGGCGCGCCACCGGCGTCAGGCGTCCGCCGACGCCGTGCCGCGGTCCCGCCAGGCCGGGACGAGCGCGACCAGCGTCACGGCCGCGGTGAGGACGAAGGCCCACGGGTAGCCCGCTCCGCCGGCGACCGCGCCGAAGGCGACGGCACCGACGCCCATCGCACCGTCATAGGCGACGTTCCACAGCGCGGTGACGGTGTCGAACCCGGCCGCGGGCACCCGCGCGTACATCAGCATCAGGGTGGCGTTCTGGGCGGCGCCGAAGCCGAGGCCGAACAGCGCCGCCCCGGCGACGACGGCGACCGGGTCGGCGGTGCGGGCGAGCAGCAGCACCCCGGCCGCCGAGGCCAGTACGGCCGGCAGCACGAGCCCGGCGGAGCCGCGCCGGTCCCCGTGGCGCCCCGCCAGCCAGCGGGCCACGGTGGACGCGCCGGGCTGCACCAGCAGCGCCACCGCGACCACGCCCGGCGACGGGACGGCGAGCGGCAGGAAGGTGACGATGATCCCGGCGGCCAGCGCCGTGGAGGCGAACACGACGGCGGGCCGCAGCAGGCCGCCGCTGCGCAGGCCCTGCCGGATGCCGACCGACGGTCCACCGGCCCGCGCCCCGTTCGGCAGTGCGGGCACGGAGGCGACCGCGGCCAGCGGCGCCACCGCGCCGATCGTCAACACCAGGCCATAGCCGACGTGTTGGGCCAGCCAGACGCCGAACGGCAGGCCGATCAGGGACGGCAGGCCGGACACCACGCCGACCAGCGCGAGCCCCTCGCCGCGCCGCTCGGGCGGGATCAGCGTGGCCGTCAGCGCCCCGCCCGCGACGATGGTGATCGCGAACCCGAGCCCGCGCAGCAGGCAGACCGCCACCACCGCCGCCATGCTCCCGGTGGCCGTCAGCACCAGCGCGGGGGCGCCGAGCAGCACCAACCCGGCGGCCAGCACCGGGCGGTAGCCGAGGCGGGCGGCGAGGGCGGGGGTGGCGAGCTCGCCGATCACGGTGGCCAGCATCAGCGCGCCGGTGGCGAGGCCCGCGGCGTGCTCGCCCCCGCCCGACTCCTGGGCGTACAGCGGGACGACGGACAGCAGCAGGTTGAAGCCGATCGAGGCGCCGACGATGGAGACGAAGCGCAGCAGCAGGGCGCGCGTCACCAGCGGCGGCCGAGCCGGGTCGGCTTGCCGGGCGGAGGAGTCGAGCGACGTGGTCACGCGATGACGGTATCGGCCCGGGTGGATCACCGGTAAGGCCCCGCTCCACGCCGCCGCCCGCCCGCCGCCCGCCACCCGGCCACCACCCGCCACCCGCCGTCCACCGTCCGCCACCCGGCCGGTCGACCTGCGCCGACGGTCCGTCAGGATCCCGGCGCACGCGGCTGTCGATCGTCGCGGCCAGGGCGCATACTGTCCTGCGCGGCTCGCACCCGAGCGACGGGGCCCACTCCGGACCCGGCCCGGCTGCGCCGCAACGGGGAAGGTCGGTCGAACGTGGCCATAGTCGTCATTCTCGTCGCGCTGGCGCTGTTCTGGATGGTCACCGGCGTGCGGGTGGTGCAGCAGTACGAGCGCGGCGTGGTGTTCCGGCTCGGCCGGGTGCGCGGGCAGGTCCGTCAGCCGGGGATCACCCTGCTGGTGCCGGTGGTCGACCGGATGCGCAAGGTCAACGTCCAGGTCATCACCATGCCGGTGCCCGCCCAGGAGGGCATCACCAAGGACAACGTCTCCGTCAGCGTCGACGCGGTGCTGTACTTCCGCGTCGTCGAGCCGATCAAGGCCACGGTGGACGTCCAGAACTACTCCTTCGCCATGCTGCAGGTCGCCCAGACCTCCCTGCGCTCGGTCATCGGCAAGAGCGAGCTGGACGACCTGCTCTCCGGCCGGGAGAACCTGCACCAGGGGCTGGAGCTGATGCTGGAGAGCCCGGCCGCCGGGTGGGGCGTGCACATCGACCGGGTGGAGATCAAGGACGTCAGCCTGCCCGACTCGATGAAGCGCTCGATGGCCCGCCAGGCCGAGGCCGACCGCGAGCGCCGGGCCCGGATCATCACCGCGGACGGCGAGTTCCAGGCCGCCGCCAAGCTCGCCGAGGCCGCCGTCAAGATGTCCGAGACCCCGGCGGCGATGCAGCTGCGGCTGCTGCAGACCGTGGTCGAGGTCGCGGCGGAGCGGAACTCGACGCTGGTGCTGCCGTTCCCGGTGGAGCTGCTGCGCTTCTTCGAGGCCTCCGCCGCCCGGGCCGCCGAGGCCGGCGCCCCGCCGGCACCTACGCCGCCGACGCCCTGCTGAAGTCCCGCGAGGTGCACGTCTAACGCACGATCGGCAGCAGCACCTCGTCGACGATGTCCGCCGGGTGAAGCTGCACCGGGGCGCCGCCGCACGTCTTGATCCGGTACAGCATCAGCGCCGGGACGACGTCGGTGACCAGCGGGGTGACGGAGCCGGGGCGGACCTCGCCCCGGGCGGCACCGCGGGCGAGGACCTCGGCGATCAGCGCGGTGGTGGGCTCCACCACCCGCTCCAGCACGATCGCCAGGAAGGCGTGGGCCTGCCGCTGGTCCAGCTCGCCCATGATCGACCGGACGGCGGCGCCGGGCTCGCTCAGCATCGCCGCACGCAGCCTGGCCACCACCTCCAGCAGGTCCCCGCGCAGGCCGCCGGTGTCGGGGGCCGGGCCGACCGGCGGCAGGCACGCGCGCAGCGCGTCCTTCACCAGTTCCTCCTTGGAGGACCAGCGGCGGTACAGCGCGGCCTTGCCGGTCTGTGCGGCGGCGGCGACGCCTTCCATGGTGAGCCGGGCGTAGCCGTCGACGGTGAGCTGCTGGAGGGCGGCCTCGAAGATCGCACTCTCCAGCGCCTCGCCGCGCCGCCGGAGCGGGGCGGCCGCCGCCGGGCCGCACGCGGCTGCGGTTTCAGCGGGCATGGCTGCGCACCTTCCTGGGTTCCGCTCTCGGCGGTTCGCGCCCGTTCATCGGCTGTCCGCGATGAACGACCGTGTTCCCTGTGTCCCGGGCCCGCTGTCGATGTTAGTGAACGAACCCGTCCGCTCCCAATCGCTCGCCCCTCCTCGGGTTCGCCATGACTCGGCCCGACCTGAGCCGGTCGCCGCTACGAGGCGGCGGCCCGACGCGCCGCGTGGGCGACGGCGCCGGCCGCCAGGACGGCGGCGCCGGAGACCACCGAGGACAGCGGCAGGGCGAACGCCAGCACCAGGCAGCCGGCCAGGCCGACCACGGGGACCACCCGGGGCGGGCGGCCCTCCGCCCTCGTCAGCGTCCAGGCCGAGGCGTTGGCGATCGGCCTACCCCGCCGACGGGTCGAGGACGTCCTCGACCGGGCGGCGCGGGCTGGCCGTACCGGGCGGGCCGTAGCCCACGCGCAGGACCAGCTGGACGTGGGCCGGGCCGTCGGCGGGGTCGCGCAGGCGCCAGCGGATGTCGGGGATCTCCACGGCCTGGTGCAGGACGCAGGCCTGCAGGCCGTGGACGGTGGCGAGCAGCCACACCCGTTCCAGCGCCTGTCCGGTGCGCAGCCAGTCCGCCTGACCGTCGAGGTGGGTGGTGAGGGTGGCGAGCTGGGGCAGCGCCTCGAAGCGCTCGGCCGGGGTGGCGTACCGGGGCGGGTGTCCGGCGAAGCCCCGCATCGGGATGCGGGCGTCCCGGTCGTGCGAGCCCAGGGCGGCGAGCGGGATGCCGTCGTAGGACGGTTCCAGGCGCAGCCAGCGGCGGGTCTCGGCCTCGCGGGTGACGTCGGCGGCGATCCGGGCCTCGGCCTCGGAGGTGAGGTCGAGGACGCGGCGTACGCCGTGCTCCTCCAGCAGGGTCAGCGTGACGTCTTCGTCTCGGGCCGCCAGCATGAGGTCGGCGACGAGCCGCTCGGGGACGTCCCGGTTGGTGAACGGCTGCCGACTGGAGTGGCGGCGGGCGATGGCCGGGTAGAGGTCCGCTCCGAAGGGCCGCGGTGTGCGGGCCGGTGCGGAGAGGTCGAGCACGGCGCACGGCTGCGCGCCGGCACCGGCCGGAAGCAGTCGGACGGTGGTGTCACGGCCGAGCCGGTCGGCGGCCACCCGCAGGTTGAACAGGGCGGCGCCGATCGAGACGTACAGCGCCCTCCCCTCCGGGTCGGCGGCCGGCACGGCCCGGCTCCGGTCCGCGTGGACCTCCAGTCCGAGCCGGTCCGCCGTCGGGCGGAAACGCCAGGGTTGGCTGTTGTGCAGCGAGGGCGCCGCCCCGCCGGCCTCGGCCAGCAGGCGCAGGTCGGCGGTGGTGAGGGCCGCTTCGGTGGTCATGATCGTTCACTCCCTGCCCGCGTGGAGCGCTGATGATTCGAGCATCAGCCCGGACCCCGGCTCCGAACCAGGGCCGAACGACCCTGCACCGCGCGGCGGTGTTCGCCGGGCGGGACGCCGTAGGCCGCGCGGAACGAGCGACTGCACCGGTCCGGGCCGCTCGGACCCCGGCGCGCGCCGCTGGCGTGCACGGGCAAGGTCACGCACCGGAGCGCCGGTTGACCGGGCAGGGCGTCGGCCGGCCCGCCGGCTACGGTGCGACGGCGTCGCACCAGTCGTCGACGGTGAGGACGTCGGCCCACAGCGGGAACAGCCGCTCGGTGAGGGTCCGGTGCAGCTCGGAGTCGGTGTCGTGGCAGGCGTCCGCGAGGACGGTGAGCCTGAGGTCCAGGTCGTTGGCCTGGCACACGGTGGACAGCACGACGGCGCTCGTCGCGATGCCGGTGAGGATCAGGCTGTCGATGCCCCGAGCCCTGAGCACCAGGTCGAGGTCGCTGCCGGAGAACGCGCTCGCCCGTCGCTTGGTGACCACGACGTCCTCCTGCCGGGGCGCGACGTCGGGATGGATCCCGGTGCCGGGATCGCCCTCCGTGAACAGCCCTGCCTGCACGATGGTGTTGAGCGCCCTGTGGTGCGGGCTGACGTCCGGGTGGCCGGGACGGAAACCGATGACCACGTAGATCACGGGGATGCCCGCCGCCCGGGCACCGTCGATCGCCTTGCGCACGCGTCGCAGGTATCCGGAGCCGGCGTCGGTGATCTCCACGATGCTCCGTTGCACGTCCATCACGAGGAGCGCACTGTTCGTCATGCTTGCCGTCCCTTCTTCACCACGGAAAGACCTACCGGCTCACCCTATGCATGAACTGTTCACCAGACACGAACAGTTGATCATTCGACAGGAACCGCGGCCGCAACTGCGACCGAGGTCCGGCGAAGGAGTCCGGCGCCGTCACTCCCGAATTCCGATCATCGCGACGGCGAAGGCGATCGCGCCGATCAGCAGGGCGCCCGCAAGGGTGACGGCCGCCCATTGGCCGAGGGAGTGGACCTGGCCGCCGAACCCCAGGGCGCGCCACAGGGCGTCGCGCAGTGCCAGTGAGACGGGCGCGACCGCCGCCGTGGCGGTGGCGGCGGTCCGGGCCGCTCGTCGCGGTGCGGACACCGTGGTGGGCATGGCGAGCCGCAGCACGCCGTTGCAGATCATGAGGAACGCGAAGGTGCCGCCCGCGAACACGGCGGTCTCGATGGCGAAGAGCGGCGCTCCGGGCCAGTCCTCGCCGGACGCCAGCCCGGTCGCGACCAGGAGGCCCGCGGCGAGGCCGACCGCCGCGGCGAGAGCGGTGAAGTGGCGGCGGACGAAGCCGATCGTGCTGCTGTGGCGGATCCGGGCGGCGAGGGTGCGCACCGCACGGGGGTGGCGTGCGGTGAGCGCGTCGACCAGGGGGGCGAGGTCGTCGAGCCAGTCCCCGTCCGCCCGGCGGCGGCCTTCGCCCGGTGTCCTCGGCAGTAGCCGTACCGCCCGCCGGTGCAGCAGCAGGACGGCGGCGACCACCCCGGTGAGCGGCAGCAGGGAGGCGATCAGCCAGGGCGTGCCGTGGTTCCAGAGCTCGCGGTCCGCGTGTGCGGCCACGGCCGCCCAGTCGGCGGCGACGGTGGCCGCGACGAGCAGGGTGCAGACCAACGAGACCCTCAGGAGCTGCTCGATCCGGTACAGCGGCAACGGTTCGTCGCGCCGGCACAGCAGGGTCCGCACCGAACCGAGCGCGCCGAGCAGCGGCGCGAAGAACATCGTGAAGGTCACGACCACGTCGTACGGGTCGCTCTGCCAGGGGCTGCCCGCCCGTACGGCGTGCACCTGGGTGGTGACGTAGGCGAACGCCGTGAAGACACCGGCGCCCGCGACGGAGGCCCACAGTGCTGCGGCCGCGACCGGTCGCGCACGGTTCCCGACGGGCAGGACGGCGATGTGATGATGTGTCAGTTTCTTACACATGGCGGCGATAGTACATGCCGCGTACTACGTGGCACGTACTTCACGGCGCGTAGTATGGTGCTGCGTCAGAAACAGGAGGGACGGCATGCAAGCCAACGATGCCCAGACGCTGGTGCTCTGTGCACTGGCCGACGGGCCACTGCACGGATACGCGATCAACACCGCGATCGAGGAACTGACCGGTGAGCGCCTGGGGCCCGGCAGCCTGTACGGGGCGCTGGCCAGGCTGGAGTCCAAGCGGCTGATCGAGCCGCTCGACGGGCAGGGTCGCCAGCGCCCGGTACGGCTGACGCCCCTGGGCCGCGAGGTGCTGGAACGCGAGCTCCGGGCGATGGCCCGGGTGGCCGACGCCGGGCTGCGCAGCCTGGGGGTGAACCCCGCGTGAGCGTCGTCGCCAGGAGCCTGGTCAGGCTCTACCCGGACGCCTTCCGGGAGCGCTGGGGCGCCCTGGTGGAGGAGGAGGCCCACGGCGCGGGCTGGAAGTCGTGGCCCGACCTGATCGCGGGCATCGCCCACATGTGGCTGCACCCGGCGGTCTGGCCCGCCGACTCGCCGGCCCAGCGGCAGCGCCGGGTCGCGACCATGGGCATCACGGTCGCGCTCGCCGCCTGCTTCCTCAGCCACCTGGTGGCCGAGCAGGGCGGCCCGCTTCCCGCCGACGGCGTCCGCAAGGGGATCATGCACGGCTGCACCACGCTGCTGCTGCTCGGCATCGCCCTGGTCGCCCCCAGGCCACGGCCGACCCTGGGGGCCGCAACCACCCTGCTGCGCTGGGCGGTTCGGCGCCTCGCGGTGCCGACGGCGCTCGGCGCGACCGTCGTCGCCCTGGTGCACGGTGGCGTCGATGCGACGGCCTCGCCACCGACCCTGCGCACCGCCGTGCTCGCCGGCTGGTGGATCGCCCTGGGACTGGGCGCGATCCAGATCCCCCGGATCTTCACCGGCGTCGGCGCGGACGCGGTCGTGCCGCCGCACCCCGGCAGGCTCCGCCTCGGGGTCTGGACGCTCGCCGCCGCCAGCGCGACCGGCGGCGCGACCATCCTCGGCGCCTCCCTGGCCGCCGACGGCCTCCACCTGCTCGGCGCCGCCGTCGGGGTCGGCCTCCTGCTCCTCACGGCGGTGTGCGCGGGCACCCTGCGCGACCTGCGCGATCTGCTCGACCTGGCGTCGACCGACTGAGCACGCACAGCCGCCGCCACCGCCGAAAGGCCGTGAACCCCTTCCTGTCCGGAGACCGCGACCTCGGACCCGCCCCAACCGGCGGGCGCCCCCGACCACTTGGACGGTGCTCATGCCCGACCTGTTCCGCGCCCTCTACACCCGCCGCCTGCGCCGCCAGGTCTCGGCGGGCCCGCTGCCCAGGCACGTCGGACTGATCATGGACGGCAACCGCCGCTGGGCCCGCCAGATGGGCCTGTCCAGCCCCAGCCTCGGCCACCAGGTGGGCGCCGAGCACGTCGAGGAGGTGTTGTCCTGGTGCGAGGCGCTGGGCATCAAGCACATCACCGTCTTCGTCTGCTCGACCGAGAACCTGCAGCACCGCGGCGACGCCGAGGTCGCCTTCCTGATGCAGCTGATCGAGCAGGTGGTGGCCGAACGGCTCACCAGGCCGGACGCCCGCTGGCAGGTCCATCTGGCGGGAATGGTCGACGCGCTGCCCGACAGCACGGCTCTCGCGCTCAAGGAGGCGGTCGAGACCACCCGCACCTGCCGCACCGGCGCCCACGTCACCCTGGCGGTCGGCTACGGCGGTCGCCAGGAGGTGATCGACGCCCTGCGCGAGCTGATGTACGCGCGGGCCGAAGCCGGCGAGTCGCTGACCGGGCTGGCCGACGCCCTGACCGTCGACGACATCGCACCGCACCTGTACACCGCCGGCCAGCCCGACCCCGACCTGGTGATCCGCACCAGCGGCGAACAGCGGCTGTCGAACTTCCTGCTCTGGCAGAGCGCCTACTCCGAGCTGTACTTCTGCGAGGCCTACTGGCCCGCGTTCCGCGAGATCGACTTCCTGCGCGCGGTCCGCAGCTTCGCCGCCCGCCGGCGGCGCTACGGCAGCTGAGCCGCCGGCCGTCCGCTCGCCGCGGGCGGGCGGGCGGCGGGCGGGCGGGCGGACGGGCGGACGGGCGGGCGGGCGGGCGGGCGGGCGGGCGGGCGGGGTCAGCGCAGCAGGACGGCGAGCAGTTCGGCAAGGGTGGGGCCGCTGTCGGCCGGATGGCGTAGCTGCTTGCCGTCGATCACGTGGTAGTGGTTGGCGCGGCCCTGGCGCTCGTGGGTGAGGTACCCCGCCTCCTCCAGGTCCACGATGATCCGCTGGACGGCGCGCTCGGTCAGCAGGCAGCTGGCCGCTATGTCGCGGACCCGGATGCCTGGGTCCCGAGCGATCTGTACGAGGACACGGGCGTGGTTGGTCAAGAAGGTCCACTGCCGTGCCGTCGCCGCCACATCGTCCATCCAGCCAGGATACGACCGTCGATTCACGATGAAGAAAACATGACAAATCATTCGCGTCATGCCTGACAGGTCACGCCCGGGCGGCCGACCCCGGATGCGACGGCGCCCCGCACCCTGGCGTCCGATCTCCACCAGGACACGCGAATGGGTGTACTGGTCCCCGCCTCCGTGAACGAGCCGGCCCGTTGCGGGCGAACGCGGCGCTCGAACGTTCCGCTCCCGAACGGGGTGAAGCGGCCCAGGAGCGGTCTTCAAACCCCCGTCCTCCGAGCGGGCGACAGGGGTTTGAAGACCGGCCCGAGGGCATCCCACCGGGTCCGGTCCGGTGGCCGATCGGAATGCGCCGGGTTTGCATGGAGAGACCGAGCTCCGACCATCCGGGAGGCTGTGCCGTGTACGAGATGTGGGCTGAGCACGACCCGGCGGTTTCTCCGCCCGCCGTGGTGTGGCACGTGGTGGCGAAGGACGACGCGACGGCGTCCCTGTGCGGGCGGTTCCTCGAACCGTCCCAACGCGTGGTGGTGGCACCGGAGGGCGCCGGTCCGGCGTTCCCGGACCGCTACTGCGACCCCTGCCTCGTCACCGTCCGCGAGGCCATGTGCGAAGCGGGCCGGTGACCGTAGACCACCGACCGGCAACACGACTCCGGTGACAGCCAGTTGGCGGTGACGACCGGCTGATGCACCCTGACCGGCGGCGCCCGGGCCGAAGACGTCCTGGGCGCCGCCTTACTGCGCCCGCCGCGTGCGCCACCCCTGCCCCCCGCTCCTCCAGCGGCCCGAACGCCGCCGCCATGACCGCCCGCCGCCATCCGGCCGGGGAAGACCACAACCCGGTCCTGCTTGCCGAATTGACGACCAGTCAGGTCTTCACGTGGCCACTGACGGGTCGGACGCCTGGTGATCCCGACCCCTCGGCTGCGTCAACGGGGACGGCACCTCCAGCCAGACGAGCTTGCCGCCGTTCTGCGGCACCGATCCCCAGGCCCGGGCGAGCCGGTCCACGATCCGCAGACCGTGCCCGCCCGGCCGCCCCGGATCGGCGTGCGGGTGCAGCCGCGGTGGCACCGGGCTCGTGTCCGCCACCTCCACCAGCAAGCGGACTCCGTTCCAGTACAGCCGCAGCTCGCGCGGGCCCCCCGGGGCGTGCAGGCAGGCGTTGGTGACCAGTTCCGAGACCATCAGCAGGACGTCCTCCGCGACGGCCTGCTGTTCGGCCCCGGCGGCGGGCAGCCACTGCCAGTCGAGCAGGGCCCGCCGACTGAAGTCGCGGGCCCGCTGGACGGTGCCCTCGCTGCCGTCCAGGACGAGGCGCCTCGTCTGCTCCGGGTCGGGTGGGCCGTCGGCGGTCGTGCTGCTCATCGCGCGCCCCTCACACCGCGCCCTCCGGCCGGCCGTTCGTCGTCCATGCCCGGCGCTTGCCCAGGTGCGGCGCGGCTACACGCCGGACACGGCAGCGACGGTGGCGGGCGCGCCGACGACGCCGGACGGCAGTCGGGCCATCGGCGCCACGGGCAGCGGGCCGGCGTCGGCCGGTCCGGAAGGAAATCCTCTGGTTCGGGGCATGGGACCGCGCTTCCCGGGCAGACGCCGCGCGGGGCGACATCGCCCCGACGACGAGAGGAGTGCACACCATGGGTACCGAGGACAAGCTGCGCAACGCCGCCGAGAAGGCCCGCGGCAAGGTCAAGGAGGCCGTCGGGCGGGCCACGGGTGACCGCACCGTCGAGGCCAAGGGCCGGGGCACGCAGGTGAAGAGCGACCTGAAACAGGCCGCCGAGAAGATCAAGGACGCGGGGAAGCCCTGATCCGACGCCGGAGAGGCATCCCGTGCGCGTGAACCGCGTACCCCCAAGGCCCGGACCCGCCCGGCGGCCCCGGGGGGCCCGGCCACGGCCCCGGTGCCGCCCCGCCGCGTGCGCGGACCGGGTGCCGCCCGGACTCCGGACCGCCGCCGGGTACGCCTGGCGGCTGGTCCTGCTGGGCGTGGCCGCCTACCTGCTCGCCGGCGTCCTCACCCGGCTCGAACTGCCGGTCATCGCGGTGTTCCTGGCGCTGGTCATCACCTCCGTCCTGCGGCCGCTGGTCGACCTGCTGGCGCGGGTGCTGCCCCGCCCGGTCGCCGTCCTGCTCGCCTTCGTCTGCGGCATCGCGGTCGTCGCCGGGGTCCTCACGCTGGTCGGCACGACCGTCGCCGACGAGTGGAGCAGCCTGGGCGCCGAGACGCGCGGCGGACTCGGGCGCATCGACCACTGGCTGTCCGGCGCCCCGTTCCACCTGCGGCCCGGCACCGTCACCGACCTGCGGGCCAAGATCGGCGAATTCGTCACCGCCCACCGCTCGGCGCTCCTCAGCACCGCGCTCAGCGGTGCGAGCCGGGTCATCGAGCTGCTGACCGGACTGGCGCTCGCGGTGTTCTGCTCGGTGTTCTTCCTGCACTCCGGCGACCGGATGTGGTGCTGGGCCGAACACCGGCTCCCGGCCGGCGCACGGCCGACCTGGGACCGGGCCGGGCGTGCCGCCTGGCGCACCTTCGCCGGCTACACCCGCGGCGTGCTGATCGTGGCGTCGACCAACGCCGTGCTGGTCGGCATCGCACTCGCCGTGCTGCGGGTGCCGCTGGTCCTGCCGCTGGTGGTGCTGGAGTTCTTCGCGTCGCTCGTCCCGCTGATCGGCTCCCCCATCGCCTTGGCCGTCGCCGCGCTGGTCGCCCTGGCCGCCCGTGGGCCGGTGGTCGCGCTGCTCGTCCTCGCTCTGATCGTGGTCATCGGCCAGATCGAGGGCCACCTGCTGCACCCGCTCGTGCTCAGCTGGTCGGTCCGGATCCACCCGGTCGCGGTCGCTCTGTCGGTGACCGGCGGCGCCGTCCTGGCCGGTGTCCTGGGCGCGGTGGTGGCCGTCCCGGTGGTGTCGGTGGCCTGGGCGGTGATCACCGAACTGCGGGACCACGGCCCGCCCGAGCGGCCGGGGCCGCAGTCGCGCGGGCGAGCGCGCAGCCGCCGTGACTCTGGACGGCCGTAGCCGGACCGGGTCCAGGAGGGGATCCGCGTCCGTGCGGGCCCGGCCAGTGCCGACGTGCGCGCCCGGTCAGTGCCAGTACCGGTGCGGACCCGGTCGGTGCCGACGTGCGCCCGGCCAGTGCCAGTACCGGTACGGGCCCGGCCAGTGCCGACGTGCGCCCGGTCAGATGCCGACCAGGCCGGCGGCGTCGAGTTCGGTGAGCGCGAGCCGGACGGTGGCGAGATCGGCGCCCGGGTGGGCGCGGGTGACGGCTGCGGCGAGGTCGGCGAGTGTCCGGGTGCCATCGGCGAGCCGGTAGACGGCGGCGCTGAGCGGGCCGAGGAGGTGGCCCTGTTCGGCGCGTTCGTCGTAGACGGCGAGGCGCCCGTCGGCGATCTCCTTGATGCGCAGCCCGTCACGAAGAGCCCGAGGGGCGTTCATCGCCCTCCTTCCGGCGCGAAGTGCTTCAGAGGGCGAACTGGTCACGCAAGTCCTCTGCCACCAGCGGAATCTGGTCGGTCTGGGCGGCGACCACGGGAACGGTGCGGTAGCAGTCGGGCCGGTCCCAGCGGCCGAGGTACTGGTCGAGGGCGGTGTGCTGCTGGATCCAGGCGGCCATGCCCTCGACGGTGTCGGGGAGTTCGTCGAGCAGCCGGGCGAACACGCTGCGGTGGTAGGCGATGGCGTGGGTGGTGGTGATGCCGGAGACGGGTTCGAGGTGGTGGCAGCCCTCGGCGCGGGGGAACGAGCGCCCCCAGTCGAAACCGCCGAGGTAGAGCAACGACCACGGCCGCGCGGCGAGTTCCGCCAGGGCGCGGCGCAGCACCCAGGTGGTGCCGAGGAGGAAGACGGCGTCGTCCTCCAGGACGAGCAGGGATTCGAGGCCGTCGCGGTGCGCCTGCTCGACGGCCCGGCGGTGGGAGAGCGCGCAGCCGACGTGGTGGTTGGCCGGGGTGGCGGTGGCGGCTTGGCGGTGGACCCGCTCGGCCGGGATGCCCAGGGCGCGGAGCCGCCGTGCCATCTCCTGCCAGCGGTCGGGGCGGTCGTCGAGGTTGAGGCAGGTGATGCCGTCGAAGGAGCTGAAGGGATTGCGCTTCTCGGTCTCGTAGCCGGCCAGCACCTCCTGGACGGTCTCCTCGCCCAGCAGGCCGGTGAAGTGGTCGAGGGCCTCGTCGGCGGGCAGGCCGAGTTCGTCGAAGCCGACGAGGTAGTTCCGGAGCCGCTGGGTCCAGGTGTGGTGGGGCCGGGTGGGCCTGGACACGTCGAAGCGGTGGGTCCAGCGCAGGGCGGGCAGGCACTGGACGGTGTGGCCGGCGCGGCGGAACTTCTCGTGCAGGTGGCCCTCCTCGCCGCCGTGGCCGGTGAAGGCGGGGCTCAGACCGGGCCACGCCTTCGTCCGGCAGGCGAACAGGCCCAAGCCCTGCAGGCCGATCTCGAACGGTGGCGCGGCCGGGTCGATCCCGCGCGGGTCGGTGCCCCAGACCCCGAACATGCAGCGTTCCCAGCGGGGTTCCCAGTGCGTGGAGACCGTGCGCCCGTCGGTGGACACCAGCGGCCCCTGGATCAGGTCGCCGCTGTCGGGGTGCTCGTCGATGTAGTCCAGGAGCGCCGCCAGGGCCCCGGCCGGCAGTTGGACGTGGGAGTCCACGCACAGCACCCAGTCCGAGACGGCCTCGCGGAAGACCCGGTCGCGGGCGGCGGTCCCCACCCGCCGGTCGTACGGGACGTACCGCAGCTGCGGGATCTCCTCCTCCAGCCGCTTCAGCGCCCAGGCGTGCGGGCCGGTCGGGTGGTTGTCGACCACCAGGAAGTCGACCCGGTCCATGACCTCGGGGTGGTAGAGCAGCAGGCTGCTCACGGTGAAGTACACGCCGTCGTAGTCGTCGTACGTCGACATGCCCACCGTGAGGGTGCGGGGCGCGGCGGCCGGTCCGGGCGCCGGGCGCTGCCGGAAGCGACCGGCGGGCGCGGCCACCAGCTCCCGCAGGGCCGACAGGCCCGCGTCATCGGCCTCGGCCGTTGTCTCGTCCCTCGCGGCGGGCAGCTCGGCCTTCACTCGCCACTCACCTGCTCCCGTGGCGTGTCGGAGAGTCCGCGCAGACGGTGGACCTCGGCGGTGAGTTCGTCGATGCGCCGGTTCAGGGCCTGGATGCAGACCAGGGCCACACCGTTGGCGTCGACGATCGGGATCACACCGGTGTTCGCGTGGTGGAAGTCGAAGGCGGCGTGCCAGTCCTGGGCCATCGGCCCGAGGTGGCGCACCTGCTCGGGCTCCCACAGGTAGCGCCAGGTGCTGATCGGCAGGGCCGTGACCGTCTCCAGGACCTGGTAGCCGTTGACGGCCCCGACCGGGGCGACCGCCTCCGTGTCCGCGGCGGCCCGGTCGGCCGGAACGGCCTGGTCGGCCTGGTCGGCCTGGTCTGCCGGGATGCCCCGGGCGGCGCGGCCGGCCGTGCCGGAGCGTCGGAAGAGTCGCACGGTCAGCGGCTCCAGTCGACCGGGACGACGGCGCACTTGAGCCGGCGGTCGCTGGGGGGCGGCGTGCTGGCGCAGTCCGTGCCGATGGTGATCGCCGCGTGCGCCGTGGCCGGAACGTAGACGCCGTCGCCGACCAGGACGGCGTCGTAGCCGTTCAGCAGTTCCTGAATGGTGCCGGGGCCGAGGTTCTCCGAGGCGGTGATGCCGGCCATGCCACCGTAGTTGGTGTAGGCCGAGCCCAGCAGCCGGCCGCCGGAGGTGTAGAAGCGGATCAGCGCGCCGACCAGCGGTCGTCCGGTGCGGACGTCGGTGGCGCTGGCGGTGATGTTCTCCAGCTGCATGGAGGTGATGTTCAGGGTGCCCTGGCTGGCACTCAGGCCGGCGGGCGCCAGGCTGGGGCAGTCCGTCCCGCCGCAGATCGGGGGCTGCGCCACGGCGGGCGTGGCGGCCGCGGTGATGGTGCCGAGCGACAGCGTGCTCACTGCGACGGCCGCGAGTTGGGCGAGCCTGGTTCCTGGGACCTTCATGTCTGCTCCGGCGGTGTGGCGGGGTGGTTCGGTGACGGGACCTTCACCGCCATCCCATCCGAGCGGCCCACTCACCCGCTCCGACAATCGGGACATAGCGGATCTCCGCCGGACTGTTCACCTCATCGGGTGAGGCTCCTGCTCGGAGCCGCGTTCGGTCCGGAGCCCCCTGTCCGAAACCACCGGCGGCGCGCCCGCCGACCGGTTGACCAGCCCTTCCAAGTGGTCGGTTTCATCCGCGCGTTGACGGACGGCCGCGCAGAACGGATCTCGACCCGGACGACACCGTGTGCGGTGCCGATCCCTCATCGGTATGCGATACGCGCTGCGTTTCCACCCGACTGGACCCATCGCGTCACACCTTGGACATGTCCGGCATGACAACCCCAAGGGCCGTCTTTACGTTCGTCGCAGGTCGGTCATCCGGCCGACATCCGTGAAACAGAGAGAAGTGACATGCGCACGCGCAGATTGGCCGTGGCCGCTGCCGGAGTAGGCGCGGCGGTCCTTGCCGCCACCGGTATCACCTACGCCTCGATCGACGAATCCAAGCCGGGGTCCCCGCCTGTCCAGCAGGCCGCCCCGCCCGTCCAGCAGGCCGCCCCGGCGGCACCGGCCGCACCAGCTGCCCCGGCGGCACCGGCTGCCCAGCAAGCCGCCCCGGCCGAGGCCGTCGCGGGCGGCGGCGGGGGCGGGGGCGGGGGCGGAGGGAAGGAGGAGGGCCGAGACCGCGGGGAGGGCGGACGCGAGGGCCGAGACCGCGGGGAGGGCGGACGCGAGGGCCGAGACCGCGGGGAGGGCGGACGCGGCCACCGGGAAGAAGGAAGGATCTACTTCAACGAACGCACGTACTCCGCCTCCTCCGAGGGCTGCATCACTGCGGCCAGCGGATTGGGCGCCCGCAGCTTCAGCGTCTTCAACGACAGCCGGAGGACCGTCGAGGTCTACCGCGGCTTCTCCTGTGACAACGGCGGTCCGGTCGCCACCGTGGGTCCCCACAGCTCCACCAACGGCGTCGCGGCCCGTTCCGGCCACGGGGTCGCGTTCGGTCACGACGGCGTCGTGGGCAGCTTCCGGGTGATCCGCGACTACGACGAATGGTGACGGTGTCGCCCGGAGCACGGGAGGCGGTGCGCTCACGCCTGCGTCACGACGGCGCGGACCGGCTCCCGGCCCCGCTCAGAACACCGCGAGCGGATTGACCGGGGACCCGGTGCCGCCAGGGATGTTCAGGGGTGCGGCGACGAAGAGGAACTCCCATCGCGAGGTGCGCGCGCACGCCTCGGCCAGCGGCTCCAGGTCCAGGTTGTCGATCAGCGGCAGGCCCAGGGCGGTGATGGCCAGCACATGGATCGGCGAGTGGACGCCCTCGACCGGGCTCGGCCGCACGTCGCTGTCGCCGTCGCCGCCCAGCGCCGAGGCCCGTGACTCGCTCAGCACGCGCATCGCGCCCGGATGCAGTCCCGCGCTGAGGGTGTCCGGGTCCCACCCGCCGAGCCGCTCGCGTCGGGCGAGGTGGCCCGTGCGGACCAGGACGATGTCTCCGGGGTGGAACGGGCTGCCCTGTTCCTCGGCACAGACCAACAGCTCCGGGCCGCCGACCGCCTCGCCCGGCTCCAGCCAGGCGCGGCCCTGCAGGCGTGCCACGTCCAGCAGGACACCCCGCCCCACCAGCCCGGGCAGCAGGTCGGTCACCGCGCCGTAGGCGGCACCTTGCGAGGAGACCACCTCCCGGGCCCGCACTCCCGCGAAGAGCAGTCCGCCGTACGCGATGTGGCAGAGCGCGTCCAGGTGCGTCTGCGCCTTGCCGTGGTAGTCGGAGGCGATGAAGTCCCGGTACGCGGTCGGCTCGGGGGCCATGACGTCCGCCAGCTCGGTCATCTGGTGCAGCGCCGGCCTGGGGTTGTCGGGCCCCGGCACGCGGTCCCACGGCCGCCCCATGGCGACGACCTCACCCGTGCGTACGAGTCCGGCAGCCGCCACCCGCCGTCTTCCTTCGACCGGCCCGGGGAGACGGTCGCGCCGGATCCGCTCGAAGAGAGCGTCGAACTCGTCGCGGGTCATCGCCGGCCCATTGGCACTGGTCATGGCGCTCCTCAGCCGTCCCCCGCACTGCCGATGATGCGGTAACGGTCACCACGCCGCCACTGTGCCGGAGGTCTGCGCAATCCGGCGATAAGCCTCTTTATAGGCAAAGTCCTAATATTGCACCGAAGGGTACAGCTCCACGGAATGTGAGCGCTGTGGCGATCATGACAGCTTCGAGTGAGGTGCCGACCGGCCCCACACGGGTCCGGGAGCGGTTCATGCTCGGTGAACCGATCGAGGGCGGCGTGCGGAGTCTGATCCTGGACTCCTGGCAGCGCTGCCGCTCACTGGGGCTCTCACCGGACCGGTCCGGGCTTCCGTACCGGCCGGACATCGATCTGGACGGCCGGCTGGTCCGCGCTGCCAGGCCCGTGCTGGACCGGCTGGCCTCCAGGTTCGCCGGCAGCCGGATGAACGTGGCCCTGGCCGACGCGGACGGAGCGGTGCTGCAACGCCGTTTCGGCGAAGCGTCCATGGTCAGGCAGCTGCCCGCGATCCAGAGCGTCCCGGGCTTCGTGTTCGCCGAGCAGTACGGGGGGACCAACGGCATCGGGCTGGCGCTCGCGGAACGGCGGCTCGTCCACATCTTCGGAGCCGAGCACTTCGCCGAGCGCGCCCAGTCGAACGCCTGCACGGCGACTCCCGTCCGCGACCCCCTCAGCGGACGGATCGAGGGCGTCCTCTGCTTCGGCTATCCGCGCACGTACGCGGACCCCCAGCTGGAGATCCTGATCCGCAAGGCCGCCACCGCCATCGAGCGGCGCCTGCTGGCGCAGAGTTCGGCGCGGGAGCGCGCCCTGCTGCGCGCGTACCTCGACTCCAGGCAGCACGCGCAGACCGGCGAGGCGGCCGGGGACGGGCGCCTGGTCGGGATGGACGAGCTGCCCCGAAGCGGGCTGGACCGGCGCGACCAGATGCTGCTCGAACAGATCGCCACCGAGCTGATCTCCTCGGCCCAGCGCACCGCGGTCGAGGTGGCCCTCTCCCACGGCCGGCAGGTCACCCTGTTGAGCCGCCCGCTGACCAGCCCGTCCGGGGTGGAGGGCTTCGTCATCGAGGCGGTCCTGCACGGCGACTCACTGCCCCGGCTCACCACCCCCGACCGGGCCGGCCGGCCGGTCGGCCCCCCGGCGCCCGCCGCAACCTCCGCCGTACCACCGCTCGGCCACCCTCCGGGCGACGCACCCGACCGCGCGGCCACGGCGCCGGCCGCCCCCGCGGGCGGCGCGGTCACCAGGCTGCTGCTGCTGGGCGAGCCGGGCGTGGGGCAGTACGCCGTCGCGGCCCGCCGCCGCCTGGAGCTGCTGTCCGAGGCCAGCACCCGCATCGGCACCACCCTGGACGTGAGCCGCACCGCCTGGGAACTCGCCGAGATGGCCGTCCCGCGGCTGGCCGACTACGTCACCATCGACCTGCCCGAGACCGTCCTGCGCGGCGAGGAGCCCACCCACCCCGGCAACGAGCTGCACCGCACGGTGGTCCACGGCATCCGCACCGACTGCCCCTTCTACCCGGTCGGCGAACGGGTCGACCTCAACCCCAGCACGCCCCATCGCCGCTGCCTGGCCAGCGGACAGACGGTGCTGGAACCCGATCTGCGCAACGCCCCCGGCTGGATCGCACAGGGCCCCGAGGCGGCCGAGCGCCTCTTCGCGCACCAGGTCCACTCCCTCATCGCCGTCCCGCTGCTGGCCCGCGGCGTCGTGCTGGGCATCGCCTGCTTCTACCGCGCGCAGGACCCCGCCCCCTACGGGGACGACGACCGCTCGCTGGCCCAGGAGCTGGCCACCCGCGCCGCCATCTGCATCGACAACGCCCGCCGCTACACCCGCGAACACGCCGTGGTCCTGGCCCTCCAGCGCAGCCTGCTCCCGCGCAGCCTGCCCGAGCAGAGCGCCGTCGAGGTCGCCCACCTCTACCTGCCCGCCGAGTCCGGGGTGCGCGGGGACTGGTTCGACGTCATCCCCCTCTCCGGTGCCCGGGTCGCCCTGGTCGTCGGCGACGTCGTCGGCCGCGGACTGCACGCCGCCGCCACCATGGGCCGCCTGCGCACCGCCGTGCACAACTTCACCGAACTCGACCTCGCGCCCGACGAGCTCCTCACCCACCTGGACAACCTCGTGGGGCGCCTGGACCGGGACGAGGACGGCCCGGAGCCCGCCACCGGCAACGACGGCATCGTCGGCGCCTCCTGCCTGTACGCCGTCTACGACCCGACCTCGCAGCGCTGCACCATGGCCCGCGCCGGCCACCCGCCACCCGCGGTGGTCCACCCGGACGGCACGGTCACCCTCCCCGACCTCCCCGCCGGTCCCCCGCTCGGCCTGGGCGGTCTGCCGTTCGAAAGCTCCGAGTTCCACCTCCCCGAGGGCAGTCAGCTGGTCCTGTACTCCGACGGACTCCTCGAAGACCACCAACGCGACCCCGACGCGGCCCTCGACCGGCTGCGCGCCGCCCTGGCCCGCCCGAACCGCTCACCCGACGACACCTGCCGCGCGGTCGTGGAGACCGTGGTGCCGGAACACCCGGTCGACGACGTCACGCTGCTCATCGCCCGCACCCACGCCCTCCACCCCGACCGGATCGCCACCTGGGACCTGCCCGCCGACCCGGCCCGCGTCTCCGAGATCCGCGTCGCCGCCGCCCGCCGGCTGAGCGACTGGGGGCTGGACGAGGTCGCCTTCGTCACCGAACTGCTGCTCAGCGAGCTGGTCACCAACGCCATCCGCTACGGCACCGAGCCCATCCGGGTCCGTCTGATCCACGACCGCACCCTGATCTGCGAGGTCTCCGACGGCAGCAGCACCGCCCCGCACCTGCGCCACGCGGCCACCACCGACGAGGGCGGCCGCGGCCTGTTCCTCGTCGCCCAGCTCACCCAGGCCTGGGGCACCCGCCACACCGCCCGGGGCAAGGTCATCTGGGCCGAATGCGCCCTGGACGCGGACAGCGGCATCCCCGACCTCTTCGAGAGCCACTTCCTCGAGAGCGGGTTCGCCGACATCCCCGGGCTCGAATGAGCCGCCTTCCGGACACGACCCCCTCGGACACAACCCCCGCGGACACCGCTCCTCGCGGACACCACCGGGGACCGTGGCGTGTCGAGACCACGACGGCCGGGCCGAGCCGGCAGGGACGGTGACCCGTGCACAACGCTCCCGACCCCTCGGTGGCCCCACCCGCGCAGCGCGCCCCACTCGTCCGCATCCGCGGCCTCGGAAAGCGCTTCGGCGGCACCCTCGCGCTCGCCGGGATCGACCTCGACATCCATCGCGGCAGCATCCTGGCCCTGCTCGGCCCCAACGGCGCCGGCAAATCCACCCTCATCCGGACACTCGCCGGTATCCACCAGGCCGACCAGGGCGCGGTGACGGTGGCCGGGCACCCCCTCGGCACCGAGGCCGCCGCCCGCCAGATGGCCTTCATCCACCAGGACCTCGGCCTCGTCGAGTGGATGACGGTCGCCGAGAACATCGCCCTGGTCGCCGGCTACCCGCGCCGTCACGGACTGATCTCCTGGCGCCGGACCCGCGAGCGCTGCGCCGACGCCCTCGCCCTGGTCGCCGGGCACCTCGACCCCGACGCGCCGATCGCCGACCTCGCCCCCGCCGAACGCTCGCTGGTCGCCATCGCCCGTGCGCTGGCCACCCGGGCGGAGCTCATCGTCCTGGACGAGCCGACCGCCGGCCTCCCCGCCGCGGACTGCGCCCGGCTCTTCGCCGTGCTGCGCACCCTGCGCGACCGAGGACACGGCATCGTCTACGTCACCCACCGGCTCGACGAGGTCCACCAGGTCGCCGACACCTTCGCCGTCCTCCGTGACGGCCGCCTGATCAGCTCCGGCCCGCTCGCCGGCCACAGCCGCCGGCGCCTGGTCCACGACATCGTGGGCCGCGAACCGGTCGGCCACCGGGCCGTCCCGGTCACCCCCGCCGAGGGCCCGGTGGTGCTGAGCCTCGACGGGGTGCGCACCGCGAACGCCGGACCGATCAGTCTGGAGCTGCGCGCCGGCGAAATCCTCGGCATAGTGGGCCTCACCGGCGCCGGCCAGCTCGACCTGGGTCGTGCCCTCGCCGGATCCCGTCCGATCCTCGGCGGGCGGGCCCTGCTCGACGGCCGGCCGTACACCCCGCACACGGTGGCCGGCGCCGTCGACTCCGGCGTCGGCCTGGTCGCCGGCAACCGTCAGGAGGAGGGCTGTGCCGCTGAACTGACGGTCCGCGAGAACTTCCTGGCCAACCCCCGGGCGGGCGGCCGATCGGCGCTGCACTGGATCAGCCCCAGGCGCGAGCGGGCCGAGGCCGCCACCCTGATCGAACGGTTCTCGGTGCGGCCCCGCGACAGCGAGGCGCGGATCGCCACGCTGTCCGGCGGGAACCAGCAGAAGATCATGGTCGGCCGGTGGCTCCGGCTGCACCGCCGGCTGTTGATCCTTGAGGAGCCGACCGCCAGCGTGGACGTCGGTGCCAAGGCCGAGCTCTACCGCCTGCTCGACCGGGCGCTGGCCGCCGGCCTCGCGGTCCTGCTCATCTCCACCGACTTCGAGGAGGTCGCCACCGTGTGCCACCGCGCCCTCGTGTTCGTCCGCGGGACCGTGACCGCCGAGCTGACCGGTACGAGCCTCACCGTCACGGAACTCACCACCACCGCCTCGGCCTTGCCTCCCGTCACCGGCGGTGACGGCAACGGGCCCGCGACCGGCCGATGACCGCGACCCCCTCCCGCCGGTCCCCGCGGGGCCGCCGGCACGGGCACCTGATCGGCGGCTACGGCCTGCCAGTCCTCGCCGCCCTGCTGTTCCTGGCCTTCTCCGTCGCGCTGCCGGACACCTTCCCCACCCTCGACAACGTCTCCTCGATCCTGTCCAACCAGTCGATCCCCGCCATCCTCGCGCTCGGTGCGACGCTCCCGATCGCCACCGGCAAGTTCGACCTGTCCATCGGCTACGGCCTCGGTCTCGCGCACGTCCTGGTCCTGCGGCTCGTCGTCGACGGCAACTGGCCCTGGCCGCTCGCCTGCCTGGTGGTGGTCCTGGGCGCAGCCGCCTTCGGGGCCCTCAACGGTGTCGTCGTCGAGTTCGGGCGGATCGACTCCTTCATCGCCACGCTCGGCACCGGGAGCATCCTGTACGCCTTCACCGGCTGGATCACCGGCGGCGCCCGGATCGTCCCCGGCGCGGGCGGTCTGCCGGTCGCCTTCACCGACCTCTACGACTCCACCTTCCTCGGACTGCCGGTGTCCGCGTCCTACGTGCTCGCACTCGCGGTCGCCCTGTGGCTGCTGCTGGAGCGGCTGCCGCTCGGCCGGTACCTGTACGTCATCGGCTCCAACCCACGCGCCGCCGAGCTCGTCGGCATCCCCGTCCGCCGCTACAGCGTCTACGCCTTCGCCGGATCGGGCCTGGTCGTCGGCTTCGCGGGGGTCCTACTCGCCGCGCAGCAGCAGATCGGCAACCCGAGCGTCGGCCTGGAATACCTGCTGCCCGCGTTCGTCGGCGCGCTGCTCGGCTCCACCGCGATCAAACCCGGACGGGCCAACCCCCTGGGCACCGTGGTCGCCGTCGCCGTCCTCGCCATCGGCCTGGCCGGTATGGGGCAGCTCGGCGCCGACTTCTGGGCCGTGCCGCTGTTCAACGGCGCGACGCTGCTCCTCGCCGTCGGCCTGGCGGGCTACTCGGCACGCCGCCGGCTGCGCGCCGGCGCCGGCGAGACCCGCCGTCCGCCCGCACCGCCGCCGACGGACCGGGCGCTCTCCCGGGACACGCCGTGAACCGTGGTGCCGCGGCGGTGCTGGCGGCAGTCCTGCTGGCCACGGCCGCCACCGCGCTGGCCGGCTGCCAGCGCGGCCTGCCGGCCGGAACCGGGGCCGCCGCCCCGGGGGCGTCGGGCGCCGGCTGCCCCGCCACCCTCGCCAGGGCGGAGGCGGACGTCCGGCAGGCCGAACAGGTCGGCGCCCCCTGGAACGGCCCCACCAGCGGCCCCCGGGCGGTTCCCGGCAGGACCGTCGTCTACGTCGCCGAGACCATGACCAACCCCGGCGTCGCGGGCGTCGCCAGGGGCGTCACCGAAGCCGCGACGGTCATCGGCTGGAACGTCCGGGTGATCGACGGGCAGGGCACGCCCGCCGGCATCCAGGCGGCCCTCGGCCAGGCGGTCGCCCTCGCACCCTCGGGCATCGTCATCGGCGGCTTCGACCCGAACCTGACCTCGCAGCAGGTCGCGCAGGCCGGCGCGGCGCACATCCCGCTCATCGGCTGGCACGCGGCCCCGGCCCCCGGGCCGAGCCAGAACCCCCCGCTCTACAGCAACGTCACCACCAGCGTCGGCGACGTCGCGCGGATCAGCGCGCACTGGGTCATCGCGGAGTCCAACGGCAACGCCGGAGTCGTCGTCTTCACCGACGACTCGACCTCGTTCGCCCGGACCAAGTCCCAACTGATCAAGGCCGAGCTCGCCACCTGCCCCGGTGTGCGGCTGCTGGCCTCCGAGAACATCCCCATCCCGGACGCGTCCGGTCGCACCCCCCAGGCGGTCTCCGCCCTCCTCGCCGGCTTCCAGGGCCAGTGGACGCACTCCGTCGCCATCAACGACCTGTACTTCGCCGATGCCGCGCCCGCCCTGCGCGCGGCCGGCCGGCCCGGCAACGCCGCCCCGTACAACATCGGCGCGGGCGACGGCGACCCCTCGGCCTTCCAGCGCATCAACAGCAGACAGTTCCAGGCCGCCACCGTCCCCGAACCCCTCACCGAGCAGGGCTGGCAGATCATCGACGAGTTCAACCGCGCCTTCTCCCACCAGCCCCCCAGCGGCTACGCCGCCCCGGCCCACATCACCACGGCCGCCAACAGCGGCGGGGCGACCTCCTGGGACCCGCCGGGCTACCGGCAGGCGTACCGGACGATCTGGGGCAGGTAGCGAGGGCAGTGCCGACCGAAGCCCACCCACCGGAGTCGGACCGCCGCGTCGCGCGACGGCCCGAGCGCCGCGCGGTCGCGTGATCGACTCCGCCGACGGGCGGCAGTGGCGGCTTCGCCGTGATGATTGATGCATGGGTGTACAGGCGGATCGCGAACCGGATGGCGCCCGCCATCGGAGCGAGCGGTGAGGCTCCTCCACCGCGGTGGGCCGGACCGGCACAGTGCAACGGAGCCGGGCGGCACGGAGCCGCAGGTGCCCGCGCCTCCGGCCTGGATTCGCTGGCTGCCGGCCATCTACGGCGCGGCCATCCTGGCGCTGGAACCGATCACTCCCGTGGAGTGGCCGGTGAGCTTCCTGCTCATCGCCCTGCCCGTCGTCGCCGCCTACGCCCACGGTCCCGCCTTCGTCGGCGCCGTCACGGTGTTCGCCGTGGTCCTCGAAGGCGTCCTGGCGGGGACTCCGTGCTGTGCGGGCCGCACCGTGGGCTATCTGTGGGAGCGCAGCTACGTGTTCACCTACATCTCCACGGCGCTGGTCGGGGCGCTGGGCGCCCTGCTGGCGGCCCACCGGACGCGGCGGGAGCGCACCCTGGCCACCGTGCGCTCGGTGGCCGAGACGGCGCAGCGCGTGTTGCTGCGCCCGGTGCCCCACCTCCTGGGCCGCGTCAGCCTCGAAACCCTGTACCTGTCGGCGGCCGCGGAGGCCCGGATCGGCGGCGACCTCTTCGAGGCGATGAACACCGCGCACGGTGTGCGCCTGCTGATCGGCGATGTCCGGGGCAAGGGCCTGCTCGCGGTGGAGACGGCCGCGACGATGCTGGCCGCCTTCCGCGAGGCCGCCTACGACGAGCCCGATCTGCCCGCGATAGCGCGCAGACTGGAGCGGAGCATGAGCCGCCGAGCCGATCAGCTCCCCGGCAGCGAGGAACGCTTCATCACCACGGTGCTCGCCGAGATTCCCGGCGACGAGCCCGTGGTCCGCATCGTCAACTGCGGTCACCCCCCTCCACTGCTCATCGACCGGGGCCGGGTCACCGAACTGGCCCCGCGCGATCCGTCACCGCCCCTCAACCTCGGTGTGCTGCTCGGCGGCGACTACCACGTCGACGTGGAGCCCTTCCGCCCGGGCGACCAGCTGTTGCTGTACACCGACGGCGTGACCGAGACCCGCGACCGCACCGGGGCCTTCTACCCGCTCACCGAGCGCGTTCGCGCCTGGACCGCGCTACCGCCACGCGAGCTCTTGAACCACCTGCACCAGGATCTGCTCGCCTACAACGGTGCCGCCCTCGACGACGACGTCGCCGTGCTCGTCGCGCAGCGGCTCCCCGACGAGGAGGAGCAGGGCGCGCACGGGGTGGCGGAGCGCTGATCCCCCTTCCTACGTCAAGGACGTTGTCATAGTCTGCCCGGATGAGCGATCGTGTAGTCCCCGAGCCCCGGCGGAGGCGTCGGCGGCCCACCAAGCAGGGTGTCGTCCTCTCCACCGAGCTGATCGTCGACACGGCGCTGCGGCTGGTCGGGCAGCACGGCGCCGACGCGCTCACCGTCCGGCGGCTCGGTGCCGCCCTCGGCGCCGATCCCAGCGCCGTCTACCGGTACTTCCGCAACACGGACGACCTGCTGCTCGCCGTCGCCGACGAGCTCGTCGGCCGCGCCCAGCACGGTTGGCAGCCCACCGGCGACTGGCGGGCGGACCTGCGTGCCATCGGCCTGCGCATCCACGCCAACTACCAGGCCCATCCCCAGGCCGCCCTGCTCGCCGCCCACCGCACCACCGGCCGCGCCCACGAGATCGCGGCCGTCGAGGCCATCCTGGGCGTCCTGCGCACCGCCGGCTTCCCGGATCCCGAGGCCGTCCGCGTCTACCACGCCTTCGTCGACCAGAGCCTCGGCTTCGCGGTCCTCGACGCCGCCGCCCTCGCCCTGCCCGCCGCCGCCCAGGCCGCGGACCTGCGGGTCTGGCAGGCCTCCTACGCCCGCCTCGACGCCACCACCCACCCGCGCATCGCCGCCACCGCCCACCTGCTCGCCGCCGACATGCGCCGCAGCGGCTACCCGTACGCCCTCGAACTGCTCCTCGACGCCGCCGAGGCCCGCCTGCGGGCGACGGACCCCGACCCGGACAGCTGACACCCGTCGACGGTCGGGCCGGCGGCGGCCGGGTCCGTCGAGGTGCACGCCGACCGGGCCGCCTCCGTGTGGAGACGGCCCGGTCGCGGCGGCACGGCGGTCAGTCGGCCGTGTGGACGAGCTCTCCCCCGACGTAGGTGCGCAGCACCCGGGCGTCGGCGATCTCCTCGGCGGGGGCGGTGAGGATGTCCCGGTCGAGGACGACGAGGTCGGCCAGGTGTCCGGGGGTGAGCGTGCCCGCGTCGTCGTGCCCGTTCACGTACGCGGTCCCGGCCGTGTACGCGGCGATGGCGGAGGCCAGGTCGAGCCGCTGCTCGGGCAGGAAAACCCGGCCGTCGGTGGCCTCCGGCTCCATCCGGTTGACGGCCACGTGCAGGCCGGCCAGCGGGTCCGGGCTGCTCACCGGCCAGTCGCTGCCCGCCGCCAGGGTGGCGCCCGCGCGCTGGAGGGCGCCGAACGGGTACTGCCAGGCGGCGCGCTCGGGGCCGAGGAAGGGGATGGTCAGCTCGTCCATCTGCGGTTCGTGGGCGGCCCACAGCGGCTGGATGTTGGCGACCGCACCGAGTCGCGCGAAGCGCGGCAGGTCGTCCGGGTGGACCACCTGGAGGTGGGCCAGGTGGTGGCGGGTGTCGCGCCGGCCGTTCGCGGCGCGGGCGGCCTCGATCGCGTCCAGCGCCTCGCGGACGGCCCGGTCGCCGAGCGCGTGGAAGTGCACCTGGAAGCCGAGCGCGTCCAGTTCGGTGACGTACCCGCGCAGCGCGGTCGGATCGACGAAGCTGAGGCCGGAGTTGGCGGTGGCGCAGCCGCAGCCGTCCAGGTAGGGGCTGGTCATCGCGGCGGTGAAGTTCTCCGCGATGCCGTCCTGCATGATCTTCACCGAGCCGGCCCGGAACCGTCCGTGGCCCGACTTCGCTCGCCGGTCGACGAGTTCGGGGATCTGCTCGGCGCCCCGGTCGCGGTCCCACCAGAGCGCGCCGGTCACCCGGGCGGTGAGCGCGCCGGAGCGGGCGGCCGTCAGGTAGGCGTCGGAGGGGTCCGGCTGGCCGTTGAACTCGCCGAGCAGCGCGTCCTGCCAGCCGGTGATGCCGAGCGAGTGCAGCAGCCGCTGGGCGCGCAGCAGCCCGTCCAGCCGGTCGGCGGCGGTGGCGGGCGGGATCAGCCGGGCGACCAGGGTGGTGGCGCCCTCCTGGAGCGTGCCGCTCGGGGTGCCGTCGGCCTCGCGCTCGATCCGCCCGTCGGCCGGGTCGGGGGTGTCCCGGGTGAGGCCGGCGAGTTCCAGGGCCCGGGTGTTGGCCCAGGCGCCGTGGTGGTCGCGGTTGGTGAGGTACACCGGGCGGTCGGGGACGGCGGAGTCGAGCAGCTGCCGGGTCGGCAGGCCACCGTCGAAGCTCTCCATCGACCAGCCGCTGCCGGTGATCCACTCCAGCCCGGGATTGGCCTCGGCGTAGGCGCGGACGCGCTCCAGGTAGTCGGCGACGCCGATCGTCCCGGTCAGGTCGCAGGCGGCCAACTCCGTTCCGCCGTACACCGCGTGGATGTGTGCGTCCTGGAAGCCCGGCAGCAGCAGCTTGCCGGCGAGGTCCACGACCTCGGTTCCCGGCCCGATCAGCTCCCGGACCTCGTCGTGCCCGACGGCGGTGATCCGCCCGTCGGTCACGGCCAGGCCGGTCGCCCGGGTGCGGGCGGCGTCGCCGGTGTGCACGGGGCCGTGGGTGAAGACCAGATCGGCCTTGGTCATGGGTGGTGCTCCGTTCCCTGGTTTTTCTCAGTGCGCGTCGTGCAGGAAGTACGGTGAGCGCCTCCGCCAGCGGGCCCAGGCGGCCGCCGGCAGTCCGCTCACGATCATCAGTACCGGCACGGACAGCTCGAACCACCCGTTGTCGGCGGCCAGTTCGAAGTGGTCGGCGGAGTCGTAGAAGCTCCAGGCCAGGTAGCCGCCGACCGCGAGCAGCGCCGCCGCGCCCAGCAGCGGGAGGACCACCGCGCGCAGCCCCTCCAGCGGGCTGGTGCGCAGCAGGTGGCGGAACTGGACGGCGGCGGCGACGGCCGTCAGCGCGTAGTAGAGGGCGACGACGATGCCGATCGCGTTGACGGAGGCCGAGATCAGGTCGCCGACGGTCGGGATGGCGAGCGACCCCAGGGCCAGGACCACCGCGATGCCGGTGATCAGCAGCGTGCCGACGGCGGGGGTGGAGTGCTTGGGGTGCAGCCGGGTCCAGACCGGGCCGAGCACCTGGTCGCGCCCCATCGCGTACAGCCCGCGGGCGGTCGGGATCACCGAGGACTGCAGCGAGGCCACGGCGGAGAACATCAGCGCGATCAACGGCAGTGCGGCCAGCGGCTGGTGGGCCAGCTTCGCGCCGAAGTAGGTGAGGCCGTGCGCGCCGTTGTCGGCCAACTCGTCGATCGGCAGCACCCGTTGGAAGGCCGTACCGGCGAGCAGGAACATCAGCAGCATCACCACCAGGGCCAGCAGGCCGCCGCGGGACGCGTCCCGCGGGTTCCGTACCTCCTCGCCGACGCTGAACACCGACTCGAAGCCCCAGTAGCAGAACACGGCCAGCACCATGCCCTGCGCCACCGCGCCGAAGGACGGGATGTCGAAGGGGTTGAACCACTGCAGCGAGAACGGTTGGTCGCCAGCGAACAGCCCGTACCCGCAGAAGCCGAGCAGCACCGCGTACTCGAACACCAGCAGCGCCTTCTGCAGCCGGGCCGCCAGATCCAGCCCCCGGACCGCGACCAGCGCCGCGCCCACCAGGACGACCAGGCCGAGCAGCGTGCACTGGGCGGTCGAGTCCGCGTCCAGCCGGAGCCCGGCGACGCTGCGCAGGTGCGCCTGGTCGAGCAGCTGGATGATCGAGGAGCCGGTGACGGTGGTGGTGTACGCCATGAAGACCACGGTCCCCACGGTGTTCACCCACCCGGTGAGGAAGCCCAGCCAGGGGCTGAGCGTGCGGCCGACCCACCGATAACTGCTGCCCGCGTCCGGGTCGACCGCGTTCAGCCGCCCGTACCCGCCGGCGATGGCGAGCACCGGCAGGAAGGCCAGCAGCATGATCGCCGGCAGGTGCAGGCCGACGATGCCGGCCATCAGCCCCAGGCCGATGCCGATGCTGCTGGTGGCGGCCGTACTGGAGGCGGCGATCACCGCCCCGTCCAGCAGGCCGAGGGACTGGGGCATGGTGACGTGGGCGCTGCTCGGGTCCGCTCCCGGACCGCCGCCCGGGTCCGTTCCGGGGCCGCTGCTCGTATCCGCTCCGGGGCCGCTGCTCGCGTCCGGTCTCGGACCGCTGCCCGTGGCCTTCTCCGTCGATGCCAACAGATCACCGCCTTGGCTGTGGGGGTGCACGTGTGGGGAAGTGCACGTGTGGGGGAATGCGAGCCATCAAACCGGCGGCGGCGTTAACACGTCAATGATGTTGTCATAAGCGCTCCCGGCACGGCCCTGGTCGAAGGCGTCCTTGGCGGCCTTCACCCGGTCCCCGAAGACGGTGACGTCCTGCTTCCACGCGGAGATGATCCGGGTGTCCGCCGGGTTCCAGCCGGCCTTCTTGAACTCCTCCGCGGCGCGCTGGCCGACCCGCCGGCCCATCTGCCGGCCGGAGAAGCCGATCCGGGGCACCAGGTCGGACGCGGCGCACTGCGCCGGGGACGGCCCGCTCGCGCAGACCTGGTCGTCCGCGGTGAGCAGCGCAGCCCTGGCGTCCCGGGCCGTCTGGACCACCTGCTGGCCGACCGCCGGGTCCGGCACCACGATGATCAGGCCGTCGCTCTTCCGCGCGATCGCGGACTGGACCTCGCTGACCGTCTTGTTCGCGTCGTTGCCGAGGTTCACGACCTTCAGATCGGCGCCCAGCTCGGCCGCCTTGGCCTTCGCCCCCGCGGCCTCGTCCACGAAGTACTACCGGTCCCCCTACTTCTGCAGGTAGGTGATCGAGATCTTGCCGGAGGCCGGCGCCACCGGCGCGTCGGCAGTGTTCGAGGACGCCTGTCCGGTCGAGCACGCGGCCAGCCCGAGGACGGTGGCCAGGCTCAACGCGGCGGTCGGGGCCAGGAGGCCGCGGAGGGAGAGGCGCATGGTGGGGACTCCTGGTGTGGGACCGACCAGCTAGAAGCAACACAACCGATCAGAAAGCGTCGCAATCAAACGCGACGAAGCACAGGAAGCGCCTGGATCCAGGCCCGAGTCAAGCCCATGTTCCCAACCGGGAAGTTTCGAGACCCTCTTGTTATGTCCATTCAGAGTCCCTGTTGTACATGAGAGTTGACGGACCGAAAGGTCGCGCACGCGCTCGAGGGCGGCCCGTACCCCTCCCGGGGGATGTGCAACGAGGCGGCCTTGCACGTTCGGTGCCGTCCTGGCGATTGCCCTGATCGGGGGCGGTCCGGACGGGCCGTCCCAGCACTTCCTACCGGCCGGCAAGGTGTTGCCCCGGACAGCTTCGGGCAAGGTCGGCGCGGCGTCAATAGCACGAGGTGGGAGCACATACAGACGGCCGGTCCGCGCCTGGGCGCCCGTCGCGCGACGGGCCGCCCGGCGCGGCGTCCGGGCGTGCGGCGGAGCACCCTGCCGTTGCTCAACGACGTTGAATTTAATGCCAAATTGTTGATTAATGTTGGACGTTGGGTCTACGCTCCTGCCCGGTGTTCCGGCATGCACCCGACAGCGCTCGCTGCCCCGGCCAGCCGACCGTCCGCGGCCCGAGTCCTGCCACCCCCGCACACATGCCGCCAGAGCCGCAGGACAGGAGTAGTCGATGAGAAAACCTCCCCACCCACTGCGCAGAGGGATCACCGCGATGGCGACGTTCGCCCTGGGCATCGCAACCACCCTCATGTCCTCGCCGGCGGCGGTTGCGGCACCGGCCCCGGCGACGGCCGGCCAGTCCGTGACGCTCGACGGCTCCTCACCAGGACGGGCGTTCGACGGTCTCGGCGCGATCAGCGGCGGCGGGGCCACCTCGCGGTTGCTGGTCGACTACCCCGAGCCCCAGCGCAGCCAGGTCCTGGACTACCTCTTCAAGCCCGGCTACGGCGCCTCGCTGCAGACGCTGAAGGTGGAGATCGGCGGCGACGCCAACTCCTCCGACGGCCCCGAGCCGTCCCACATGCGCACCCCCACCGAGGTCGACTGCAATCGGGGCTACGAGTGGTGGCTCATGGAGCAGGCCAAGGCCCGCAACCCCGGGATCACCTTCTACGGCCTGGAGTGGGCCGCGCCGGGCTGGTTGAACGGCGGAATCTGGTCGCAAGACAACATCACCTACCTGGAGTCCTGGCTCGGGTGCGCCCGGAGCCACGGACTGAACGTCGGCTACCTCGGCGGCTGGAACGAACGCGGTTACGACAAGGCCTGGTTCGAGAAGCTGCGTGCCGACCTGGACGGCCACGGCCACCAGGACACCGTCCTGGTCGCTTCCGACAGCGACGACGAGCACTGGTCGATCGCCGCGGACATGGCGAGCGACCCCGCCTTCGCCAAGGCCGTCGGCGTCATCGGCCTGCACGGCACCTGCTGGCACTCGACCCCGGTCTACACGGCCTGTCCGGGCAGCAGCACCGCGACCGGGCTGGGCAAGAAGCTGTGGGCCTCCGAGGACGACAACGACAGCTACGGAGCCGACCCGGCCGCCCTGGCCCGCAACGTCAACCGCGAGTACCTCGACGCCCGGATCACCTCGGACATCAAGTGGGCGCTGGTCAGCTCCTGGCCCTCGGAGCTGCCCTACGCGGGCGCCGGCCTGATGGCCGCCGACCAGCCCTGGTCCGGCAACTACGCGGTGGGCCGCGACATCTGGGTGATGGCGCACACCACGCAGTTCGCCAAGCCCGGCTGGCAGTACCTGGACGCCTCCAGCGGCTACCTCGCCGGTGCCGGCGCCAACGGCGACCCGCACAGCGGGAGTTACATCACGCTCAAGTCCGGCCGGGACTACAGCACGGTCATCGAGTCCACCGACGCCACCGCCGCGCAGACCGTCAACGTCAAGGTCGCCGGCGGCCTGTCCACCGGCCCGGTGCACGTCTGGGCCACCGACATGAACTCCACCGACCCGTCGAGGTGGTTCGTCCACACCCAGGACCTGACGCCGAAGGGCGGTTCGTACTCCCTCACCGTGCAGCCCGGTTACGTCTACACGGTGACCACCACCACCGGCCAGGGCAAGGGCACCGCCGCGGCACCCCCGTCCACCGCGATGCCGCTGCCCTACCGGGCCGACCTCAGCGGATACCCCGCCGGTGCCACCGCCCGCTACTTCCACGACTGGGCCGGCGCCTTCGAGACCGCGCCCTGCCCGACCGGGGCGACCACCCCGATGTGCCTGCGCCAGGTGATCACCCGGGCGCCCATCCCGTGGCACGACGACATGAACTACACCCCGCTCACCCTCCTGGGCGACCCGTCCCGGGCGCACTACCAGGCGAGCACCGACGTCGTCCTCGAACAGGCCGGCACCTCCGCCGAACTGCTCGGCCGCATCGACCACGTCGACCACGACCGCTCCGGCTACCACCTGAAGATCGACGACACCGGCGCCTGGAGCCTGTTCACCGAGGACCGCGCCGGAGCCGACACCGTGCTGGCGAGCGGCAGCTACCCCGGCGCCGGGGCCGGCACCTGGCACAACCTCACACTGGCCGTGCAGGGCCAGAACATCACCGCGTCGATCGACCACACGCAGGTCGCCTCGGTCGCCGACGCCTCCCACCTCGTCGGGCAGATCGGCCTGGGAGTCGGCGGCTTCCAGCACGCCGATTTCGCCAACACCACCGTGACGCCGCTGGCCGCACCGGCCACCCACACCGTGACCAGCGCCAACAGCGGCAAGTGCCTGGACGTCACGGGCGCGTCCACCGCTGACGGAGCCCAGGTCGTCCAGTGGACCTGCGGCACCGGCAAGGCCAACCAGCAGTGGACTCTCGTCCCGGTCGCCGGAACCGGCACCGTCCAGCTGGTGTCGGCCAACAGCGGCAAGTGCCTGGACGTCACGGGCGCGTCCACCGCTGACGGGGCCCAGGTCGTCCAGTGGACCTGCGGCACCGGCAAGGCCAACCAGCAGTGGACCCCCGTCCCGGCCACCGGGGCCCGCGTTCAGCTGGTGTCGGCCAACAGCGGCAAGTGCCTGGACGTCACGGGCGCCTCGACGGCCGACGGAGCCCAGGTCGTCCAGTGGACCTGCGGCACCGGCCGGGCCAACCAGGAGTGGACCGTCTCGTAACGGGACCGGCGAAGCCCCTGCCCCCACGTCGTGCCGGGCGCCTGCGGGCGCCCGGCACGGACCGCCACCCCTCCCCACACCCAGGAGACGCCCATGGGCCGTCAACACCTGTCATCGACCTGGCGCACCGCCCTGAGCGCGGCGCTCGTCCTCGCCGGCGCGCTGGGCGGCCTGACCGCGCCGTCGGCCGCCCAGGCCGCCACCCCCACCGCCGTCACCATCGACGGCGCCAAGCCGGGCCTCACCTTCGACGGCGTCGGCGCCATCTCCGGCGGCGGCGGCAACTCCCGCCTGCTGGTGGACTATCCGGAGCCCCAGCGCAGCCAACTGCTCGACTACCTGTTCAAGCCCGGCTACGGAGCCTCGCTGCAGACGCTGAAGCTGGAGATCGGCGGCGACACCAACTCCACCGACGGCGCCGAACCCAGCATCGAGCACACCCGCGGCACCGTCGACTGCCACCAGGGCTACGAGTGGTGGCTGGCCGAGCAGGCCAAGGCCCGCAACCCCGACATCACGTTCTACGGCCTGTCCTGGGGCGCCCCCGGCTGGATCGGCAACACCGGCAGCGGCGGCAACTTCTGGTCCCAGGACAGCGTCAACTACCTGATGGACTGGATGGGCTGCGCCACCCAACACCACCTGAACGTCTCCTACCTCGGCGGGTGGAACGAGCGCGGCTTCGACAAGGCCTGGTACGAGAACCTGAAGAGCACGCTCGTGGCACGCGGTTACGGCGCCACCAAGGTCGTCGCCGCCGACGACACCTGGGACGTGGCCGACGCCATGGCCACCGACCCGGCATTCAAGAACGCCGTCGACATCGTCGGCGTCCACTACCCCTGCGGGTACATGAGCGACTTCAGCAACTGCCCCAGCCCGGCGAACGCCCAGGCGCTCGGCAAGCCGCTGTGGGCGAGCGAGAACGGCTCCGAGGACGCCGACGGCGGCGCCCCGGCGGTGGCGCGCGGGATCAACCGCGGCTACCTCGACGGCAAGATGACCTCGTTCATCAACTGGCCGGTCATCGCCGCGCTCTACCCCGACCTGTTCTTCTCCACCGACGGCATGTCGATCGCCAACCAGCCCTGGTCCGGCAACTACACGATCGGCAAGACCACCTGGGTCACCGCGCACACCACCCAGTTCACCAAGCCCGGTTGGCGCTACATCGACTCCGCGAGCGGCTACCTCGGCGGCGCCCGCACCAACGGCAGCTACGTCACGCTGAAGGGCGCGAACAACCGCGACTACAGCACCGTCATCGAGACGATGGACGCCACCACCGCCCAGACCGCGAGCTTCACCGTCACCGGTGGCCTGTCCACCGGCAAGGTCCACGTCTGGTCCACCGACCTCAACTCCACCAACTCCGCCGACTGGTTCGTCCACCAGCAGGACGTCACCCCGGCCCACGGCACGTACACCCTCACCCTGCAGCCCGGCCGGGTCTACACCGTGACCACCACCACCGGACAGGGCAAGGGCACCGCCACCCCGCCGCCCGCCGCGCCGATGAAGCTGCCCTACGCGGACACCTTCGAGACGCCCGCGACGACCACCTCGCCGAAGTACTTCGCGGACATGAACGGCGCCTTCCAGACCGTCGCCTGCGGCGGCGGCCGCACCGGCACCTGCCTGCGCCAGATGGCCCCGACCAGGCCGATCAACTGGACCGACGAGCCGTACAACGCCCCGTACACGATGATGGGCGACGGCAGCTGGTCCAACTACACCGTCACCGCCGACACCCTGTTCGAGCAGTCGAGCACCGTCGAACTCCTCGGCCGGGTCAACCAGCAGGGCCGCAACAACAACGGCCTGAACGCCTACCACCTGCGGGTCAGCGACACCGGCGCCTGGTCCATCGACAAGAGCGACACCCGCTGGAACTTCACCACCCTCGCCTCCGGCACCACCACCGCCCTCGGCACCGGCCGTTGGCACACCGTCGCGCTCACTCTGGACAACGCGACGCTCACCGCGAGCATCGACGGCACCGCCGTGGGCAGCACGACCGACGCCAGCTTCACCAACGGACGCGCCGGCCTCGGCGTGACCGGCTACCAGACCGACCAGTTCGACAACTTCGCCCTCACCCCCGGCACTCCCGCCACCCACACCGGCCCGATCGCCTCCGCCCTGCCCGGCACCTGCGCCCGACCCACCGCCGGCACCAGCGGCGCCGCCGTGCAGCTGTGGGCCTGCGACGGCAGCGCCCAGCAGGTGTGGACCCGCACCAACGGCACCCTCACCCACAACGGCAAGTGCCTCGACGTCACCGGCCAGGGCACCGTCAACGGCACCACGGTCGGGCTGTGGGACTGCAACGGCGCCGCCAACCAGCAGTGGCTCCCCCAGCCGGACGGCACCCTGAAGAGCGCCCAGTCCGGCCGCTGCCTCGACGACCCGGCGGCGGCCACCGCCAACGGCACCCCGCTGGAGATCTGGGACTGCAACGGCGGCACCAACCAGCGGTGGACCCTGCCATAGCCCCCGGCGCTCCTGAGCCGACCCATCGCACCGTGCCCGGTCCCGAGCGGCAACCACCGCCCGGGGCCGGGCACCCGCGGTCGCGGGGTGTCCGGAATTAGCAGGTCGGTGTCCTGCTGTTCAGCTTCGCCTCGCTGCTCGGCGGCCTGGCCACCTCCCCCGCCTGGCTGCTGGCGGCCCGCTCGCTGCAGGGCACGGGCGGGGCCATCGCCTCGCCGACCGCGCTCGCGCTGATCGCGACCAACTTCGAGGAGGGCCCGGCGCGCAACCGCGCCTTCGGCGTCTACTCCGCCGTCGCCGGGGCGGGCGGCGCCGTCGGCCTGCTCGCCGGCGGCATGCTGACCTCCTGGCTGTCCTGGCGGTGGGTGCGCTTCGTCAACGTGCCGATCGGCCTGGCGATCGCGCTGCTGGCGCCGCTGTACATCAACGAGTCCGAACGGCGCCCCGGGCGCTTCGACCTGGCCGACGCGTTCACCGCCACGGCGGGCATGGTCTCGCTGGTCCTCGGCTTCATCCGGGCCTCCGATCACGGCTGGACGGACTCCGTGACGCTCACCGCGTTCAGCCTCGCCGTGGTGCTGCTGGCGGCCTTCCTGTTCACCGAGCGACGGATGCCACAGCCGATCACCCCGCTGCACCTGTTCCGCGACCGCAACCGCGCCGGTGCCTACGGGCTGATGCTCTGCGTCGCCGCGACGATGTTCAGCGTCTTCTTCTTCATCACGCTGTTCGTCCAGGACATCCTCGGATTCAGCCCGCTGCGGGCCGGCTTCGCGTTCCTGCCGATCAGCGTGGCGATCGTCACCGCCGCCCAGTTCGCCGCCCGCAACCAGCTGCGGTACGGTCCCAAGCCCTTCCTGGTGGCGGGCTCGCTGCTGGTGCTGGGCGGGGTCCTGTGGTCCACCCGGATCGACGTCGACACCGGCTACCTCGGAGGGGTCCTCGGCCCGACCCTGCTGTTCGGCTTCGGGATGGGTTCGATCTTCGTCCCGGTGATGCTGACCGCCGTCTCCCACGTGGCCCCGCACGAGACCGGCGCGGCCACCGGCACGCTCAACACCACCCAGCAGGTGGGCGGCTCGCTGGGCCTGTCGATCCTGGTCACGGTGTACGGCACGGCCAGCCGGAACGAGACCCGGCGGCAGGTCGGCGCGTTCCTGCGGCAGGCCGATCCGCAGCAGGCGGCCGAGTTCGGGGCGACCGGGAAGCTTCCGGCGCCCTACTCCTCGGAGGTGCTGGTGCACGGCATCTCCAACGCGTTCGAGCTGGGCCTGGTGTTCGCGGCGCTCGCGGTGGCGATCGCCCTGTTCGTCCTCACGGCCCGCCGGGAGGCGCCGCCCGTCAGCCCTTCGGGGGACGGCACTTGACAGGGTGTCCGGGCATCGAAGACAGTCCATCTTGCAATGGTTTTCATCTTCGATAACCAGACACCGCGAAAGAGGACACCCATGTCGCTCGACGTCTCCCCCGCCCTCCTCGCCCAGGCCGAGCACGGCCAGGTCAGCGAGGCCGACTTCCTCGACACCGTCCGCGCCTCCCTCCCCTACGCCTACCAGGTCGTCGCCGGCCTCAGCACCGAACTCTGCTCCACCGAGGCCGAGTTCACCACCGACAACACCACGCCCACCGACGAGGAGCGCGCCCAGCTGCTGCGCGCGCTCGCCAGCAACGCCATCCGCGGCAGCCTGGAGGGCCACTTCGGCGTCAAGCTCGCCTTCGTCAACTGCCACCGCGTCGGCGCGTTCCGCCCCGGCACCGAGGACGGCGACGCCTACCGCGAGTTCACCTCGCTGCGGAACCAGATCCGGAACCAGAGCCCCGAGCTGCGCAGCTGCTGACCGACGACGGCGCGGCGGGCTCCGCCCGGGCGGAGCCCGCCGCACTGCGCGAGGCCGGACGGCAGGTGCCGAGGACGGTGAACCGGGATTGCGCCGCGTAACACGCGGATGTCCGATCCCGCGCCGATCTTGTGGGGTCGCGAACCACCTGCGTACGTTCGAAGGGCACCGCCCACCCGGCCCGCCCGGCCCTCCCGGGGGCCGCCTCACACCACCCGGAGCCACCCACCATGCCGCCGACCCCACGACCGCTGCGGAAACTCGGCTTCCTGACCATCGGGCTGTTCGACGAGGCCGACCCCCGCCAGGGCCACGAATCCACCCTCGACCTCATCGTCCTCGGCGAGCAGCTCGGCTTCGACAGCGCCTGGCTCCGCCACCGCCACCTCCAGTACGGCATCTCCTCCCCGATCGCCGTCCTCGCCGCCGCCTCCCAGCGCACCGGCCGGATCCACCTCGGCACCGCCGTCACCCCGCTCGGCTGGGAGAACCCGCTGCGCCTCGCCGAGGACCTCGCCACCGTCGACGTCCTGTCCGGCGGCCGCATGAACGCCGGGTTCAGCGTCGGCCCGCCCACCCACTACGACCGGGTCCGCGGCGCGCTCTACCCCGACACCGGCGAACACGAGGACTTCAGCCCCCGCCGCGCCGAGCGCCTCCTCGACCTCGTCCGCGGCGAACCCGCCTCCGACTTCGCCGGCACCGAGGGCATCGAGGTGTACTCCCGTCGGGTCCAGCCGCACTCCCCCGGTCTGGCCGCCCGGCTCTGGTACGGCGCCGGCAGCCTGCGCTCCGCCCGCTGGGCCGGCGAACACGGGCTCAATCTGCTCACCAGCAGCGTCGTCAAGGCCGAGGAGTCCGAGGACTTCGCCGAGATCCAGCTCGCCCAGATCCGCGCCTTCCGCGCCCACCACCCCGACGGCGAGCGCGCCCGCGTCTCCCAGGGGCTCGTCGTCATCCCCACCGACAGCGCCACGCCCGAGCAGCGCGCCAGGTACGAGGCGTACGCCCTCGCCCGCACCCCACGCACCCTCGCCCCGCAGGGCCCGGCCCGGATGGTGTTCGCGCCCGACCTGGTCGGCACGTCCGCGGAGATCGCCGAGCGGCTGCGGGCCCACGCCGGGTACCGGGAGGTCGACGAGGTCGCCTTCGCGCTGCCGTTCACCTTCGCCCGGGAGGACTACGTCCAGATCCTCACCGACATCGCCACCCGCCTCGGCCCCGCCCTCGGCTGGCAGCCGGCCACCGGGCGCGGCTGACCGGCCGGGGCCCTCAGCCGGCGGTTGCCCGGAACGCACCGAGGAGGGAGCGGTGCCGATCGACGACAACTCGAACAGGCGAGCCCCTGGTCGGTCCGAACCCCCACGGTACGGGCAGGGAACCACCCGGGACACGGGATCGGGGCGGGTTCTGGCCAGATGACTAAGCGCTTGCTTAGAATCAGGCGTCCGGAGCAGGACCGAGCACGCCCACAGGAGACGCCATGACCGCGATCAACCGTCAGATCCGCCTCGCCCGCCGGCCGGTCGGGGAAGTGCAGGCGGAGGACTGGGCGCACGGGGCGGAACCGGTGGGGGCGGCGGGGGCCGGGGAGTTCGTGGGGCGGACGCGGTACATCTCGCTGGACCCGGCGATGCGCGGGTGGCTCGACGACCGTCCGTCGTACGTTCCGCCGGTGGCGCTGGGCGAGGTGATGCGGGCCGGGTCGGTGGTGGAGGTCGTCGAGTCGAACCACCCGAAGTACCGGGTCGGCGACCACGTGGTGGGGACCTTCGGAGTCCAGGAGTACGTGGTCTCGGACGGCAAGGGCACCCTGAAGATCGACACCGCGCTCGCGCCGCCGTCCACGTACCTCGGCGCGCTCGGCCTGCCCGGGATGACGGCCTACTTCGGGCTGCTGGACGTCGCGGCGCTGAAGGAGGGCGAGACCGTGGTGGTCTCCGGCGCCGCCGGGGCGGTCGGCACCATGGTCGGGCAGATCGCCAAGGTGAAGGGCTGCCGGGTGGTCGGCATCGCGGGCGGCCCCGAGAAGTGCGCGCTGCTGACCGGCGAGCTGGGCTTCGACGCGGCGATCGACTACCGCTCGGAGGACGTCCGCAAGGCGCTGCGCACCCACGCCCCGGACGGCATCGACGTGTACTTCGACAACGTCGGCGGCGCCATCCTGGACGCCGCGCTGACCAGGCTCGCGATGCACGCCCGGGTGGTGATCTGCGGGGCGATCAGCCAGTACAACACCGAGACCGCCGTTCAGGGCCCCTCCAACTACCTGTCGCTGCTGGTGCGGCGGGCCCGGATGGAGGGCTTCGTGGTGTTCGACTACGCGCGCCGGTACCCGGAGGCGGCCAAGGAGCTCACGGGCTGGATCGCGGACGGCCGGATCAAGGTCAAGGAGCACGTGGTGGAGGGGACGGTGGACGACTTCCCGGAGGTCCTCGGGATGCTGTTCCGCGGGGAGAACACCGGCAAGCTGGTGCTGCGCCTGGCCTGAGCGAAGGCGTCCCGGGCGGCCGCCTCGCTCCACCCGCTCCGACGACGGCCGACAACCGACCACCGGCAACCACCGCCCCAGGTCCGACTGCTGACGGTCCGTACGGGTCGGCCGCGCCGGAACCCCGGCTCCCACTTGTTGCCCTGCGAACCGTTCTTCCGCCGTACATCTGGTCGTCGCCTGCCGCGCACGGTAGGGATCGGGTGGCGTTGCTACAACCGCAGCGCCCGAACTTTCCTGTCCGTGTTCACACCGCCGGGCCACCCGCCCGCGCGGCCGTCAGGAGGAAGCCTCATGCGGAGAACCCAGCGAGTCCGGCGCAGCGCGATGGCGGGCGCGTCCGCCGCGGCCGTGGTGGGGGCGCTGCTGGCGCTGCCCGGCGGCGTGGCCCAGGCGGCGTCGCCCGACGTCGTGATCAGTCAGGTGTACGGCGGCGGCGGCAACTCCGGTGCGCCGTACGCCAATGACTTCATCGAGCTGTACAACCGGGGCAGCGCGCCGGTGTCCGTCGCCGGCTGGACGGTGCAGTACGCCTCGGCGGGCGGCGCGTCCTGGGCGCGGACCACGTTGTCCGGCACGATCGCGCCGGGGCGCTTCCTCCTCGTGCAGGAGGCCGCCGGGGCCGGGGCCGGGGCTGCCCTGCCGACGCCGGACGCCACCGGGACGATCGCCCTGGCCGCGACCACCGGCAAGGTCGCGCTGGTCACCAACGGCACTGCACTGACCTGCAGTTCGGGCTGCGCGACCCAGCCCGGGGTGAAGGACCTGGTCGGCTACGGGTCGAGCGCCAGTACCGCCGAGGGCTCGCCGACCGGCAACCTGTCGAACGCCACCGCCGCCCTGCGCGTCGGCGGCGGCGCCACCGACACCGACAACAACGCGGCGGACTTCACGGTCGGCGCACCGGCGCCGCGCAACTCCGCGTCCACCGGCGGCGGCAGCACCACCGGCGCCCGAATACACGACATCCAGGGCGCGGCTCGCACCTCCCCACTCGCCGGCGGTGCGGTGAGCGCGGTGCCCGGCGTGGTCACCGCCGTCGGGCCCAACGGGTTCTGGTACCAGGACCCGCAGCCCGACAACGACCCCGGCACCAGCGAGGGCGTCTACGTCTACACCGCCGGCGCGCCCTCCGTCGCGGTCGGCGACTCGGTCACGGTGAGCGCCACCGTCAGCCAGTACCGCCCCGGCGGCAGCGGCGGCACCACCAACCTGTCGATCACCGAACTCACCGCGCCCACCGTCACCGTGCTCGCCCACAACGCGCCGCTGCCCGCCGCCACCCTGGTCGGCCCCGGCGGGCGGGTGCCCCCGGCGGCGGTGATCTCCAGCGTCACCACCGGTGACGTCGAGACCGCCGGCGCCTACCAACCCGCCACCGACGGCCTGGACTTCTGGGCGTCCCTGGAGGGCATGCGGGTCGAGATCGACAACGCGGCCGTGGTCGGCCCCAGCAACAAGTACGGCGAGGTCCCGGTCGTCCCGCCGGGCAGCACCACCCGCACCGACCGGGGCGGCATCCTGCTCCAGGCGGGCGACGGCAACCCGGAGCGGGTGACCCTGGCCGGCGCGCTCGCGCCCACCCCGACCGCCAACGTCGGCGACACCCTGACCGGCGCGACCGTCGGCGTGCTCGACTACTCCTTCGGCACCTTCAAGCTTCAGGTCACCGCGACTCCCGCGGTCACGCCCGGTGGCCTCGCCCCCGAGGTCACCGCCGCCCCGGCGGCCGGCCAACTCGCCGCCGCCACCTTCAACGTGGAGAACCTCTCCCCCGCCGACCCGCAGAGCAAGTTCGACGGCCTCGCGGCCGGCATCGTCACCAACCTGCGCTCTCCCGACCTGGTCGCCCTGGAGGAGATCCAGGACAACAGCGGCCCCACCGACGACGGCACCACGGCTCCCGACCAGACCCTCGCCAAGCTCACCGCCGCCATCGCGGCGGCCGGCGGCCCGGCCTACTCCTACCGCCAGATCGACCCGGTGGACGGCCAGGACGGCGGCCAGCCCGGCGGCAACATCCGCCAGGTGTTCCTGTTCCGCACCGACCGCGGCCTGAGTTTCACCGACCGGCCCGGCGCCGGCTCCACCACCGCCGACTCGGTCGTCAACAACGGCGGCACGCCCCGACTCGCCTACTCCCCCGGCCGGATCGACCCGACCAACGCGGCGTTCACCTCCAGCCGCAAGCCGCTCGCCGGGGAGTTCCGCTGGAACGGCAAGCCGGTCTTCGTGATCGCCAACCACTTCAACTCCAAGGGCGGTGACCAGCCCCTGTTCGGCCGCTACCAGCCGCCCGCGCACCCGTCCGAGGCCCAGCGCCACAACCAGGCCGCCGCGGTGAAGGACTTCACCGACCGGATCCTGGCGGTGGACCCGAACGCGGCGGTCATCGTGCTCGGCGACCTCAACGACTTCGAGTTCTCGCAGACCGCCGACATCCTCACCGCCGGCAACTCACTGACCGACCTGCCCCGCACGCTGCCGCTGCCCGAGCGCTACACCTACGTGTACGAGGGCAACTCCCAGGTGCTGGACCACATCCTCATCTCCGGCACACTGGCAGCGAAGCCGTACAGCTACGACATCGTGCACATCAACAGCGAGTTCAGCACCCAGCTGAGCGACCACGACCCGCAGGTCGTGCGGATCCCGCTGCCCTGACGCGGGGCGCCATCGCGGTGCCGGCCTCCCGGGTGGGGAGGCCGGCACCGCGTGCGCGGGGCGGGCCTCGCGTTGGCGGGTCGGGTGTCGCGCCGCCCGGGACCGCGCACAGCTGGTCAGCACCGCCTACCGCGTGGCGCTCGTCGACTCCTGACGGGCGCCCTCGGTACGGGCCCCGGTCCAGGCGGCCTCGCGCAGCAGCCGCAGGCCGTTGAGACCGACCAGGACGGTCGAGCCCTCGTGGCCGAGCACGCCGAGCGGCAGCGGCAGGGTGGCGACCAGGTCCCAGAGGACCAGGACGGAGATGAACACCCCGGCGAGCACCAGGTTCTGGGCGACCAGGCGGCGGGCCCGGCGGGACAGCGCGATCACCGCCGGGACGGTGGCGAGTTCGTCGCGGACCACGACCGCGTCGGCGGTCTCCAGGGCCAGGTCGGAGCCGGCCCGGCCCATCGCGACGCCGGTGTGGGCGGCGGCCAGCGCCGGGGCGTCGTTGACCCCGTCGCCGATCACCAGCACCTTGCGCCCGGCGGCCTCCTGTTCCCGGACGGCCGCGACCTTGTCCTGCGGCAGCAGCCCGGCGCGGACGTCGGTGATGCCGGCCTCGGCGGCCAGGTGGGCCGCGGCGCGCGGGTTGTCGCCGGTGACCAGCATCGGCGCGGTGCCGGTCAGCGCGGCCAGGGCGGCGACGGTGTCGGCGGCGTCCGGGCGCAGCCGGTCGGCGATGCCGATCAGCCCGACCGGGACGCCGTCCGCCTCGACCACGACGGCGGTGCGGCCGGCCTGCTCCAGTTCGGCGGCGACGGCGGCGGCGGCGCGGTCGAAGGGGGCGGAGGGGGCGGAGGGGGCGGAGGGGGCGTCCTCCCGGCCGTCGAGCAGCCGGGCGGGCGCGGCGACGGCGATCACCCGGCCGTCGACGGTGGCGCTGACACCGATGCCGGGGGCGGAGGCGAAGTCCTCGGCGGCGGCCGGGGTGAGGCCGCGGCCGCGCGCGGCGGCGACGACCGCGCGGCCCAGCGGGTGCTCGCTGGGGTGCTCGGCGGCGGCGGCCAGGGCCAGCAGGGCGTCCTCGTCCAGGCCGGAGCCGGCCAGCGGGCGCAGTTCGGTGACCCGGGGGGTGCCCTCGGTGAGGGTGCCGGTCTTGTCCAGGGCGACGGCGTCCACCTGACCGAGGCGTTCCATCACCACGGCGGACTTGACCAGGACGCCGTGGCGGCCGGCGTTGGCGATGGCCGACAGCAGTGGCGGCATGGTGGCCAGCACCACGGCGCAGGGCGAGGCGACGATCATGAAGGTCATCGCCCGCAGCAGCGAGCCGGTGAAGGCCGCGCCGAACGCGAGCGGGACGGCGAAGACGGCGAGGGTGGCGGCCACCATGCCGAGCGAGTAGCGCTGTTCGACCTTCTCGATGAACAGCTGGGTGGGCGCCTTGGTCTCGGACGCCTCCTCGACCATCGCCACGATCCGGGCGATCACCGTCTCGGAGGCGTCGCGTTCGACCCGGATCCGCAGCGCGCCGGTGCCGTTGAGGGTGCCGGCGAACACCTCGTCGCCGCGCTCCTTGGCCGCCGGCAGCGGCTCGCCGGTGATGGTGGCCTGGTCGACCTCGCCGGCGCCGTCCAGCACCCGGCCGTCGGCGCCGATCCGCTCGCCGGGCCGGACCAGGACGGTGTCGCCGACGGCGAGTTCCTGCGTCGGGACGGTCTCCTCACCACCGTCGGCACGCAGCCGGGTGGCGGTGGCCGGGGCGAGGTCGAGCAGTCCGCGCACCGAGTCGGCGGTGCGGGCGGTGGCCAGGGCCTCCAGCGCGCCGGAGGTGGCGAAGATGACGATCAGCAGGGCGCCGTCCATGACCTGACCGACGGCCGCGGCGCCGAGGGCGGCGACGATCATCAGCAGGTCGACGTCGAGGGTCTTCTCCCGCAAGGCCTGGAGCCCGGCCCAGGCGGGTTCCCAGCCGCCGGTGGCGTAGGCGAGGGCGTACAGCGGGCCCCAGGCCCAGGCGGGGGCGCCGGTGAGCTGGAGCGGCAGGGCGATCAGGAACAGCACCGTCGCGGCGGCGGCCCAGCGGGCCTCGGGCAGCGCGAGCACCCGGGTGCGGCGCCGCGGGGCGGGAACCGGAGGTGCGAGCGGGGGCGCGGGGCGCTCGGTCAGGGTGGCGGGCATGGCAGGTGGGACCCTTCGGGCAGGCCGGACTCACTTCCCGCCCAGGATACATGTACATATGAACGCTCATTCATCCTTGCGCCCCGCCGCCCGCGCCTCAGGAAGGCCGGAGGGTGAGCGCGAACTGGGGCAGCACCAGGAGGAGCAAGGCGACTCCGGCCTCGATCCAGCGGTACTTCGCGCGGATGATCGCGCTGGTCCCGGCCAACGAGGACAGCAGCGGCCCCACCGGATCGCACCCCGCGCGCTCGAAGGCACCGCGCAGCCGGTCCACGCCCACACCCCCCGCGATGTGCCCGAAGTAGGCAGGGCCCGCCGGGGCACGCCGCGCACCCTTCCGGTACCGGGGGACGAGAGCGACCACGAAGCAGGCCGCGGCCAGCAACGCACTCGCCACGGCGGTCCACCACAGGACCTGGACCGGCCAGGCGCGGGCGCCGGATCCACCGTCGTCGCCGCCGCTCAGCGGGATGAAGACCCCGAGGAGCGCGCCGGTGAACGCCAGGAACACGGCGGCCTTGGCATCGGCCCGCGCGAGCTCCGCGCTGTTGGCGGCCACCAGACGCTCGATCGCCGCCACCGTCGGCGGCCCCGGCAGCGTCGTCGCCCGCCGGCTGGAGCGCCCGGCCGGCGGGCGACGACGTCGCCCCTGGGGCGACCGCCGCGGCCGGGCCGCCGCGCCGTGCGACGCCCGCCGTACCGCGCCTCGGCCGACGGCGGCCCTGGTCACACCGGCCTCCCGTTCGCCACGCCACCCGCCCAGCCGTTGGCCTGCGAGCGGATCCTGACGAACTTCGGCCCGGGGCTCTGCGGTCCCGGCCCGGGTACCCGCCGGCCAAGGGAGACCAGGCGGTCCCTCAGCATCCGGGACATCTCCTGCTGCTCCTGATCACTCAACTTGCCGAGCATCATCGCCAGTTGATCCTGCCAGGTGGTCTCACCCCGGAGTAGGTCGGCGTGGCCGACGGCCCAGTCCAGGACCTCGCGGACCTGTTCCGGGTGCCTCGCCAGCCAGAGCGCCGCAAGCGACACCGGGCCCTCCTGGACGGCCCGACGGCAGAACGCGTACTCGTCCTGGCTCTTGTCCGTCCAGTTGTAGGGCACGTCGGCCCCGTCCGGGTCCCCCAACCGCAATTCGGCGTCGTGCTCCCGGGCGGAGACGTCCGTGACGCGGTAGCCGAGGCCGCAGTCCGGCATCAGGTGGGGTGCGGCGAGGTACTGCATCAGCTCGGCCGCGCTCAGCCGGTGCCCGGCGGTGGCGAACTGCTCTCTGAGCTGACGCAGACGCCGTTCGAGATCCTTGCGGACCGGCAGCCAGCCCCGCGCGGTCCGCGTCCGCACGACGTTCGCGGCGTCGTGGACCCACCACAGGACGTGGATGTCCACCGATTCGGTGCCGTACGGGGTCGGCAGGCCGACAGCCCGGGTGCCGGAGCGTTCGTCGAGATCGACGAGGTACGCCCCGACGAATCCGCGCAGCCCCAGTGGGGCGGCCAACTGGCCATCCGCTTCCGGGTCTTCACCCGCGAGTGCGCGGCGGCGGTGTCCCGACGGATGGTAGAGCCCGTCCCGGTCCTGCAGGACGAGGGCCCGGTCACGCCGACCGGACCAGCGGTGGCGCAGGATCTCCCGCCAGGGCGCCTGGGTGGCACGGGTGTAGACGGGCGAGTCGCTGTCGGCGGTCATCGGGGTTCTCCGTTCGCAGGGACGGTTCGGTACGGCTGCGATTCGCCCCGGCGCCAGGCGTCCAGGGCGTGCTGGGCGATGTGCCGTCCGGCCAGGTCGCGGTCGGTCTGGCGCTCGATCTCGACGAACAGGCGCATTTCGCCGATGCGCATCTCCTGGGCGAGCGCGGTCAGCAACGTCTCCACCGCGGTACGCAGCGGTTCGTTCCAGGCCGCCGAGGTGCACCAGCTGAGCAGTGCGCCACAGGTCCGGTCGAAGAGGCCGTCGTGGTTGAGCGATCGCCGGACCAAGGCGATCACGGTGTCGGTGAACTCCCCCACGGTGAGCAGCTGTTCCTGGAACCAGGACCGGTCCCACAGCAGTTGGGGAAAGGCGTGAACCGCGAGCTCGGCCCCGGGCCCCGGACGGTCCGCCCAGTCCGCCAGCTGACGCAGGACGGTCGACTGGTTACCTGCGGCGAAGAGCTCCCACAGCGAGGAGCGGACGGCCCTGGCCACCACGTCCTCCTCTCCCGCCCACCCCCGGTAGCAGTTCCGCAGAAGAGACAGTGCGAGCTCCGGCCGGGACGTCCCGAACTCCCGGCCGCAGGCGTCGGCGACCGTGGACCGCACCCGCCAGCTACCTTCCCTGCTCCAACGGTTGAGGCGGTACTTGACCTCACCGGCCAGGACCGGGTCCTGCGCCGCGATGCCCAGCGCGGCCGCGGCCGTGCTGCGGCTTCGCCCGCGCTCGGACCCGGCCAGCTTGAGAATGTGTACCAGGGCCCGCCGCCCACCGCCCCAGCCGGCGGCCAGTCCCATGACGCGGCCCACGGGCTCGGCCAGTTCGGTCTCCCTGCCGGGCACGTCGTCCATCCAGTCGGTCAGCAGTCCGGACAGCTCGCCGTACTGCCGCCAGACATGCCGCAACACCGTCTCCGCCTGCCGGTGCCGGGTGAAGCGCACCGGCTCCACGGCGTAGGTGAAGCCGGAGCTCGCCCGGATCTCGACGGGTGCGCACTCGGCCCGGACCGTCGCCAGGAGTTCGTCCAGCGAGCGCCGGAAGACGAACCGCGGGTTCGGACGGAGGGCCTCCCCGCGCACCGCCCGGGCCTGGCCGCCGTCCTCCCCACCGCCCTCCCGCAGGACGGAGTCGAGGCGCCCGTCGGCCAGTGCGAGCAGCCGGTCGGCCTCGTCCCGGACGATCCGGTGGTCGAGCCCCTCGAAGACGCTGGTCGCCAGCAGGAACGCGAGTCCGTCCGGGTCGTCGCGGAGCTTCTTCAGCAGGTCTGGGACCTCCTTCTCGGCGAGGAAGCTGAGCCGCCTGCCGAGATCGGCGAGGTCGGGGCCCTCGTCGCCGGCCCTGGCCACCTCGGCGACCAGTTCGGCGACCTGGGCGGGCATCAGCTCCGACGCCAGGAGGTCGTCCAGCCCCGGTCCCAATCGCTCCAGGAGCGCTCGGCGTCGGGCAGGGTCGGGCACGGCGGCCTTCATCCGCGTCTCGAAGACCGCGCCGGCCGGCGGGGGAACGCAGGGCATCGGGGTGAGGTCCGACTCCCGGGCGAGGCTGCGGAGCAGGTCCGCGTCGTGCGGCAGCATGACCACCATGCGAGCGTCGGCGACTCTCAGCAGGCGGCGGAGGTTGGCGATCACCGCCGGGCCGAGCCGGACGGTGGGCAGCAGGCCGTGCACCAGGTACCCGCGGGCCTCGGAATCGCCTGGGCGCCACGCGGACAGGTCCTCGTCGCTGTCGAGCGCGCGCAGCTTCATGCTGCGACCGCTGTGCTGGAACAGCAGGTTGAGGGCCGCGGTGCGGCGCCCGGTGCCGGGCTCGCCGGCCAGGAAGAGCAGGCCGGTGTCCAGCTGCGCCAGGGCCGACGGGAACCACTCGGGCTCGGCGAACCCGGCTTGCGCCTCCAGGATCTCCAGTGCGGAGATCGGCCCTTCGTGCGCCTCCACCCGGGGCCCGCCCGCGCCGGACGCCGCTCCGGCGTTCTCGACGCGCTGGTCCCCGTGCACCGAACCGGTGTTGATGTTGCCGTTCGGGGCGTAGATGACATAGCGCCGATCGGAGCCCGGACGGCCACTGAGCCGGCCGGGGAACCCGCCGTCGAGGTCGTCGAGGTCGGCGAAGTCGTCGGCCTCGTCCAGGTCCCCGGACCCGGGCGCGGTCTCGCCCTGGTCCAGTGCCCGGCTGTCGGAGCCGCCGTCCGGCCGGGGAGCACCAGCGGCCGACCCCGGCGCGGAGGAGCCGTTCTCGCCGCTCACCGGCGGCGCCCCTTCTTGTCGCCGTGGATGGTGTCGCCCAGGTTGCCGTGGACCGTACCGGCCTTGTGGCCCGCCACGTAGTCGCCCCCGAAGGAGTCGCCGCGCACCTTGGTGACGTGCTGACCTCCCTCCACGGTGGTGACGCTCTGGCCGCCGTGCACCGTGCCGGTGTTCAGGTTTCCGCCGTCGGCCCGGTAGCTCCCCGCGCTGCCACCGTCCACCTGCCCGGCCGCCGGCTCGGCCGCCTCGGCCTGTGCGCGTTCGTGCTCCCCGACCACGGCGTCGCCCAGGATGCGGCGGTCGTAGAGGTTGCCCGAGGGAGCGGGCACGTACAGCCACGCCCGCTGGTCGAACTTCTTGCCCTCGACGGTGGCCGGCACCTCGATGAAGTGGTCGGGGTGCCGCCCGGTGAAACCGCCGGCCACCGCGTCCTGGTAGCACCGGTCGGAGAGGATGGCGGCGACCTGGGTGATGCTCTCGTTGGACGCGGCCAGCATCGCCTTCACCGGACGGGAGTCGAGCAGGCGGTGGGTGTCGTTGCGGGGCGTGCCGTTGCCGTCGAACTCGCCGCCGGTGTCGGGCAGCGGCCCGATGTGGAGGCTGACCCGCAGCCGGATCCGCACCGTCCCGACCGAGTGCACGTTGAACTCGGTGAGCGTCTCCTGCAGGGTGTGCAGCCACGGGTGGATCAGGAACGGCATCCACGCCGGGTCGAACCCGAAGACGTATCCGTCGCCGGTGGACGCGGGGAACCTCCGACCCTCCCAGACCTCGGCGAGCCCGGCGCGCTCGAAGGACCACTGGAGGACCTGCGGGACGGCCTGGCTGATCATGCCGTGCTCGATGGCCGGGTAGCCGGTGAAGTCCTTGGCATCGACGGCCACGATCCCCCGGTACGGCGGCAGCCGGCGGCTCCGGCTGAAGGGCAGGGCGCTGGCCTCGGGCAGCGGCTGGTCGAACGGCGGCATGTCTGCTCCTCGTGGTTCCTGTGCGGACCTTGTGCCACCAAGCTTCGCGAGCGGGCGCCGCGCGGTGTGCACACTCAGTGCGGAAACCTGGTGACGGCCGTCACACGAGCCGACGCGACGTCAGCCGCGCACCCCGGCGCCAACCCGTCCGAGCGCGGCCAGGTCGCCGATGACGATGGACTTCCGCCCGGCGTGGACCTGGTGGGAGCCGAGCTCGGCCAGGCCCGAGGTGACGGTGTTCCGGGACACCCCGAGGTACTGGGCCAGCTCGTCGCGGGTCAGGGCGAGTTCGATCGGCCGCCCCGACGGCCCCGCCGGGTCGGCCGAGACGTCGGCCAGCGCGACCAGGGCGGCTGCCAGACGGACCACGACGTCGCCGCCGCTGCGGGCCAGGTCCGACTCCCGCAGGCGGCCGATGGCGTAGCGCACCATGACCGGGAACAGGTCCCGGTCGGTGACGAACCGCAGGAACGCGGCCTTGGCGAGTACCGCGACCGTACAGTCCGAGATCGCCTGGACGCTCGCCGAGCGGACCCCGCCGTCCAGCACGGCCACCTCGCCGAGCAGTTCACCGGGCCCGCGGAACGCCAGCAGCCGGAGGTCTCCGTCGCGTTCCCGTCGGGTCACCTTGGCCACCCCGCGCAGCAGGGCGAGCACGTGCGTTCCGGGCTCCTCCTGGCGCAGCAGGGTGGCGCCGATCGGATGCCGGCGCTCGAAGGCCTCCCCCAGCATGCTCCGCCAGGTGGCGTCACCCATGAGTCGGCGCAGGGTCTGACCCAGCGGGTCTGGCGGTTGGCCGTGATCGTTCATGCGATGACCTTAGGAGCCGTCCCGCCGACCGCGCAGACGGATGCGGGCTCCGGTGGGTTTTTCCCATCGCCGCGCCGGTGGCGGCGGCTCCCGCGCGGGTGATCAGCTGGCGGGTTGTTGACGTCGCGGGGTGCCCGTAGCACGAACTGGGCTCCGAGGGTGGGGACTTGGCCGGGAAACCCTTCGCATGAGCGAATCCGGGGCGGGTTGGCGGTGCGGGCGGGGCGGGGCGAGAAGCCTGGTGGCGGGACGGCGGTTGGCCGGGGTTGCCACTGGCGTGCGAGATGTCCGGCATGTCCGGCACGGTGGGACAAGTCGGCTGTGCAGCTGGATCTTTGAGTTTCAGTCAGGAATGTCCTGAACTTGGCTATGCTGCAGCACCATGCCTCCGGCGCCGGCCGTCGCCCGTCCCCGTACTGTTCCGATCGTTTGAGGATGCCGAATGCTTCGACCTGGATCATCACCCGCCAGACGGCCGTCCGCGCCCCTGCTCGGGTGGCTGCTGCCCACGGCCGTGATGGCGGCGGCCGTGGCGGCCGCCGGGGCGGTGGTGTCCGCCGGGGCCCGCGCGGAGGTGCTCTGGTGCGGGGCGACGGCCACCGTGCTGGTGGCCGTGGTGGCCGCCGAATCGGCCCGCCGGGGTCGTGCGCTGGCCGCGTCGCGGGAGCAGCACACCCGGCAGGTGGGCGAGTTGCAGCGGCGGCTGGCCGGCCAGGAGGCCGAGGCGGTACGGCTGGCGAAGGAGGAGCTGCCGCGGTTGGTGGCCCGGACCCGGTACGGCGTGTCGATCGACAGCCTGGCCCGGTCGTACCAGGTGCGCGATCCGCTGGCCGCGCCGAAGTTCCGCAGTGCGCTGGAGTCCGTGGCGCGCGGGATCATCATCGCCGTCGACGACGAGGTGAACCGGCGCGACTCCGCCGAGCGGGCCTTCGTCAACATCGCCCGCCGGGTGCAGGCGATCATCCACCGGCAGGCCAAGGACCTGCGCGAGATGGAGGACCGGCACGGCAACGACCCGGCGGTCTTCGACGACCTGCTGCGCCTGGACCACGGCAACGCGCTGACCGGCCGCCTCGCCGACAGCATCGCCGTGCTGTCCGGCGCCCGCCCCGGCCGCCAGTGGACCCGGCCGGTGGCGCTGTACAGCGTGCTGCGCGGCGGTATGTCGCGCATCCTGGAGTACCAGCGGGTGGACCTGCACCCGGTGGCCCAGGTGTCGGTGATCGGCCCGGCCGTCGAGCCGCTGATCCACGCCGTCGCCGAGCTGCTCGACAACGCCACCCGCTACTCGCCGCCGCACACCCATGTGCACCTGAGCGCCGCCGAGGTGCAGAGCGGTATAGCGATCGAGATCGAGGACGGCGGCCTCGGCCTGACCGACGAGGCCCGGCTCCGCGCCGAGCGCAGCCTGCGCGAGGCCCAGGTCTCCAAGGACCTGGACGACCTCACCGAGTCGCCCCGGCTCGGCTTCGCGGTGGTCGGCCGGCTGTGCCAGGCGTACGGCTTCCAGATCTCGCTGCGCCGCTCCGCCTACGGCGGCGTGCGCATCGTGCTGGTGGTGCCGCAGGAGCTGGTCACCACCGCGCCCCCGACCGGGCGGGCACACGGGATCGGCGCGTTCTCCGGCCCCCGGCCGCTCCCGGCGAACCCGTCCAAGTCGGCCGCCCCGTCGCGGCCGTGGGGGGCTCGGACGGCGGCTCCCGGTACGGCGGCTCCCGGCATGACGGGGCCGTCCTTCGGATCGGCCGGCCCCTGGGGGCCGACCGGATCCGGCCCGGGGGACGACGAGGTGGTGGTGACCGAGCGCACCGCGAACGGCCTGCCGCAGCGCCGGCGCCGGCCGTCGACCCCCCGGGCGGGTTACTCCGGGCCCGCCCGCGCCGCCGGGCAGCCCACCCACCCGGCCACCCACCCGGCCACCCACCCGGCCTCGGGGCTCGGCGCGGGACCCGCCCCGGGGTCGACGGGACGCCACGCCAAGGAGCCGGTGCAGCCCGGCCTCTGGCTGGAGGCGTTCACCGAGGGGATCAACGGCCATGGGCCGTCCGCGAGTTCGGACGGTCAGACCAGTGAAGAGACGGCAGGGAAGGGCGAGCAGTGATTCCGCACCGCAGCAACATGGACTGGATCCTCAAGGACCTCGCGCACAGCGTCCCGTGCGTCCGCCACATCGTCGTGCTGTCCGCCGACGGCCTACGGATCGCCCAGCACGGCACCGATCCGGACACCGCCGACCGCCTCGCCGCCGCCTGCGCCGGGCTGCAGAGCCTGGCCGCCGCGGTGGGGCAGGAGTTCCCGCACGGCGACGGCTCGATGCGGCTGGTGGTGATCGAGGTGGACGGCGGGTTCTTCTACCTGATGGCGGCCGCCTCCCGCGCGTACCTCGCGGTGCTCGCCGACGAGGGGGTCGACGCCGGGCTGGTGGGCCAGCAGATGCGCGACCTGGTCGCCCGGATCGGCGAGCACCTGGCTGCTCCCCCGCGCAACCCCGAGCCGGTCGCGTGAACCGGCCGGACCGCCGGCCGGAACGCGTACCGGAACGACAACCGGACCGCGCCCGCCTGAACCGGCACCGCGGGGTGGGCACATGAACGAGCACAGTGAGGCGCGCACATGACGACGGCCGACCAGGGCGGTTGGGACGGCCCTGACCCCGAACGCCTGTACGTGATCACCCGCGGCCGCAGCGGCCCGGCCGGACCGGGCGTCTTCGACCTGGTCACCCTGATCGTCTCCCGCACGGAGCCGACGCCCACCATGCAGCCCGAGCACGCGGCCATCCTGCGGCTGTGCCGCTCACCGCTCTCGGTGGCCGAGGTCTCCGCCTACCTGGAGCTGCCCACCAGCGTCGTCACCGTCCTGCTGGCGGACCTGCTCGACGACGGGCGGATCGAGGCCCGCGCCGCCGTCCCCAAGGCCGAACTTCCCGACCGTGCCCTCTTGGAGGCGGTGATCCATGGACTTCAAAGGCTCTGACACGGTGCTGGGGCCGGCGGCCGCGGACCTGCTGCCGGACTCCGTCACGATGGCGGTCAAGGTGGTGATCGTGGGCGGCTTCGGCGTCGGCAAGACGACGCTGGTCGGCTCGGTCAGCGAGATCCGCCCGCTCACCACCGAGGAGACCATGACCCAGGCCGGGGTCGGTGTCGACGACCCGACCGGGGTCGAGCGCAAGACCTCCACCACCGTGGCGATGGACTTCGGCCGGATCAGCATCAGCGACCAGCTCGTGCTGTACGTCTTCGGCACCCCCGGGCAGGAGCGGTTCTGGTTCCTCTGGAACGGCCTGTTCGAGGGCGCCCTCGGCGCGGTGGTGCTGGTCGACACCCGCCGACTGGAGGTCAGCTTCGAGGTGATCGGGCGGCTGGAGGACCGCGGCGTGCCCTTCGTGGTGGCCGTCAACGGCTTCCCGGAGGCGCCGGACCACCCGGTCGAGGAACTGCGGGCCGCGCTGGACCTGCCGCCCGAGGTGCCGATCGTGGCCTGCGACGCGCGCAGCCGCGAGTCCAGCCGGGACACCCTGATGACCCTGATGCGCTACCTGTACGAACTCGCGGCCCCGCCCGCCCGCTGATCGGCCGCTCCCCGGGCCGTTGACGAGCCGCGTGCCGGCCGGCCACCCCGTCGGCCACCCGTCCGCCGATCCGCCGATCCGCCGATCCGCCGATCCGCCCGAACGTACCCGCCCCCGACCCCGGAGACCCTGTGAGCACCCCGTTCCCCGCTGACGCCTCCCCCACCCCGCCCCCCGGCTGCCCGGCCCACGGGCACGCCGTCGAACCGCTCGGCCCCGGCGGCGTGCGGCGCCTGTACGGGCCGGAGGCCGAGGCCGACCCGGCGGGCCTGTACGAGAAGCTGCGCGCCGAACACGGCGAGGTGGCCCCGGTCCTGCTGCACGGCGACTTCCCCGCCTGGCTGATCCTCGGGCACGGCGCGAACATCACCGCGATGCGCTCGCCGTCCCTGTTCTCCCGCGACTCCCGCCTCTGGTCGGCGTTCCGCGCCGGCGACGTCCCGGTGGACTCCCCGCTGATGCCGGTGATCGCCTGGCAGCCGCTGTGCGTCTTCGCGGACGGCGAGGAGCACCGCCGGCTGCGCGGTGCCGTGCTGGACGGCCTGAACCGCTTCGACCGGCGCGGCGTGCGCCGCCACGTCCGGCGGTTCACCACCGAACTGGTCCAGGTGGTCGGGCAGACCGGCCGGGCCGAACTGGTCACCCAGTTCGCCGAGCACCTGCCGATGCTCGTCATGACCCAGCTGCTCGGCATGCCCGACGAGTACGGGCCGCAGCTCGTGAACGCCGCCCGGGACCTGATGAAGGGCACCGAGACGGCCGTCGCCAGCAACGAGTACGTGGTGGCGAGCCTGCGCCGGACGATGGCCGCCAAGCGCGAGGATCCGGGCGCCGACCTGGTGACCTGGCTGATGGAGCACCCGGCCGGGCTGACCGACGACGAGGTGATGGAGCACTTGCGGGTCGTCCTGCTCGCGGCGAACGAGACGACCGTCAACCTGATCGCGGACACCCTGAAGATGGTGCTCACCGACCCCCGGTTCCGCGCCCACCTGTCCGGCGGTCAGATGACCCTCGGCGAGGCGCTGGACCAGGTGCTGTGGGACTCCCCGCCGATGTCGCTGGTCGCCGGGCGCTGGGCGACCGCCGACACCGAGCTGGGCGGGCAGCAGATCAGGGCCGGCGACATGCTGCTGCTCGGACTCGCGGCCGGCAACGTCGACCCGGTGGTGCGGCCCGACCTGGCCACCCCGCTGTACGGCAACCGCTCCCACCTGTCCTTCGGCGCCGGCCCGCACGAGTGCCCGGGCCAGGACGTCGGGCGCTCCGTCGCCGAGGCCGGGATCGACATCCTGCTGACCCTCCTGCCGGATCTTCGACTCGCCGTGCCGGAGGAGGAGTTGACCTGGACCTCCGCCTGGATCTCCCGGCACCTGATGGAGCTGCCGGTGGAGTTCACGCCGCGCGAGATCGAGCCGCACCCCGACTCCACACCGATCGAGGACTCCGAGCCGGTCGCCGCGCCGGACCCGGACCCGGCTCCGGCCTCCACCGCCGCGCCGGAGCCCGCCCCGGCGGTGGAGGAGACTCCGACCGCCGTACGGATCCCGGCGCAGCGGCGCGGCTGGTGGAGGACGTTGACCGGCCTGTTCCGACGCTGACCGGCCTGTCCCCGACGCTGACCGAACGTCTCGCCCTACCAGCGGTCGGCGCGGGGGCGCTGCAGGGTGAAGGTGTCGACCGGGGTGAGGTCGCCGTGCGGGCCGTCGAAGGTGTAGTACGTCACCCGCATCCTGGTCAGGCCGCCGCGCCGGTCGCCGGGGTCGACCTCGAAGGCAGCGAAGCCGTGGGTGTGCTGCCGGTCCTGGACGGCGGCCCACGGGGCGTCCTCGGTCAGCCACACGGACTGGCGGTACGGGGCCGGCGGGCGCGGCTTGTCCTCCAGGGCGACGACCACCCGGCCCTTGGGCTGCGCGAACAGGTCGTCCTGGGTGGTGGCGGCGTTGCCGCCGGTGCCGATGACCATGTGGACGGTGCCGCGGCTGGTGTCGACCGTGCGCAGGTCGGTGCCGGACGGCACCGGGGTGCGGGTGTCGTTGGGGAGGGTCCCGCGGACGGGGTGGGAGCGCTCGTAGTAGTGCTCGTGGCCGCTGACCACCAGGTCGACTCCGTAGGCGTCGAACAGCGGGCCCCAGGCCTCGCGGATGCCGAGGTCACTGCCGGCGCCGTGCTGCGAGCTGGAGACCATCGGGTGGTGCATGCAGACCACGATCCAGTCGATCGCCCGGCTGCTCCGCGCCGAGCGCAACTCGCGCTCCAGCCAGCGCTGTTGGGCACCGCCGGAGTAGCCGCGCAGATAGAGGTCGCCGCTGTCCTGGATGGCCACGTCGTCGTTGGCCAGGCTGATGAAGCGCACCGAGCCGACCGTGAAGGCGTACCACATGCCCCGGGTCTCCTCGTCGTCGTCGGCCGCGGAGTCGGGCAGTTCGAAGTAGGTCTGGTAGCCGAGGGCGCCGATCGGGCCGTTGCCGCCCTCGTTCTCCCCGTTGCCGGCGCAGGGCATCCAGGGCCGCAGCCGGGTCGAGCGACTGTTGTTGATGAACCAGTCGGCCCAGGTCAGCGTCCGGCTCTGGCCGTGCCGGCCGCTGTAGGAGGCATAGCAGAGGTCGCCGTTGACCAGGTTGAACAGCGGGCCGACGCGTTCGATGGCGGCGACGATGTCGGCGGAGTGCGGGGTGCCGACCTGGCTGCTGGTGAACACCGGGTACTTGCCGAGCGGTGACGGCATACCGTCGGGGAAGACCACCTGGCGCCGGAGGTTGGGGGTGGCCTGGTCGCCGAAGCTGGTGAAGGTGAAGGGCATGCGACCGCGCGGGGCGGTGGTGAAGGAGCCCGTCTCGGGGTTCGCGCCGTCGTGGCCGGCACTGTAGAGGTAGGTGGTGCCGGGGCGCAGTCCGGTGAGGCGGGCGTGGTGGACGTACACCTCCTCCTTGCCGAGCGCGTCCCGGTAGGTGCGGGTCTGCGCCGCGGCGACCCGGCCGAGGCCACCGTCCGGCGAGCCGAGCCGCACCTGCGGGCGGCGCACGGACTGCGGGGTGATCCAGGAGACGGTCATCTCGCCGGACGGGTCGGTACCGAACTGCAGGTGCAGTCCGCTCACGCTGGGCGACCCGGCCCGGTGCGGGGTGGACTGCAGTAATGGGCCCGTGGCCGGCCCCGCCTCCGGGTCGGCCGCCGAGGCCGGCTGGGCGACGGCACCGCCCGCGACCAGCGCGGCACCAGCCGCGGATGTGCTTTTGAGAATGGACCTGCGTGCGATGGTCATGGAAATCCGCCTGTCGAGTGGGGGTGTCGACTCGGAGCACTGTACAGACATGTCCATGCAAAGACGACCACTTTGACGGAGCGTCACCACCCCTGCGACGGCGGGCCCGACACCGGCCGACACGCCCCGCGGCAACCACTCGTACGCCCGTCCGCGAAGGCGCCCGGCATGCTTCGGCCCCGACGGGGCCGGGGGGCTCCGCCGGGGCCGGACGCAGGGGCCGGACGCAGAGGTCGAACGCGGGGGTCGGACGCGGGAACCGGGTGCACGGTCCGGGGATCGCGGTCCAAGGATCAGGAATCAGGAATCAGGGGCACTGCTTCCAGGCCAGGTGACCATCGGGCTGCCCGGCATCGGCCTACGGCTTGCGGCCCAACCCCCCGTACGCCGCCACCTCGTGGTCGCCGAGCACCGGACTGTCATCCAGCTCCGGGTGCCAGCGGTTGATCAGCACCACGCCCGGATCGTCCAGTTCCAGCCCGGCGAAGAAGCGCTCGACGGCCGCGCGGGGGCGCAGGTGGTTCTCGATGCCGGCCTCCGAGTAGCGGCGGGAGCCCACCGCGACCAGGTCCGGTACCGAGTCGGCGGTGCCGGCGGTCAGCGCCAGGAAGCTTCCGGCGGGCAGCGCGTCCACGAGCTTGCGGACCGGCGGGTGCGCGGCCTCGTCGGAGAGGAAGTGCACGATGTTGATCAGCGTCAGCGCGATCGGCTGACTCAGATCCAGGGTGGCGGCCACCGCGGGGTCGGCGAGGAACCGCCCCGGTTCGCGCAGGTCGCCCTCGACGTACGCGGTGCGGCCCTCGGGGGTGCTGGAGAGCAGCGCGCGCGAGTGGGCGAGCACGATCGGGTCGTTGTCCACGTAGACCACCCGGCAGGCCGGGTCGACCGCCTGGACGATCTCGTGCAGGTTGGGCGCGGTGGGGATGCCGGTGCCGACGTCCAGGAACTGGCGGACGCCGTGCACCTCGACCAGCCGGCGGACCATCCGGTGCATCACCGCGCGGGCCGCGATGGTGGCGACGCGCGAGCCGGGCCACTCGCCGAGGATGCGGTCGCCGACTTCGCGGTCCACCGGGAAGTTGGTCTTCCCGCCGAGCAGGTAGTCGTAGACCCGGGCGGGGTGCGCGCGGTCGGTCCGCAGGTCCACCTGCGGCGCCTCCTCGAACCGGACCCCGGTCAGCCAGTCGTCCGGACGGTTGCTCTCCATGCCTCGCCCTCCCCGCACTTCGTTCTCTGACCACTCAATCACAGAAGTTGATCGAACGTCAGCCGCTTCCGGACGGTACCCGATCACCGGCCCCGGCCGCCGGTGCCACCACGGCGGCGGCGAAGGACGGCACCCGTAGCGCGGTGACGAGACCGAACGCCGGGCCCAGCGTGCAGAGGGTGACGTAGCCGGGGATCAGACCGAGGTGGTGGGTGTCGTGCAGCCACTCGGCGAGCAACGGGAAGCTCCCGCCGAACGCGGCGATGGTGGCCGCGTTGACCACGCCGAGTCCGAGGGCCCGGACCTCGGTCGGGAACAGCAGGCCGGTGAAGACGTTGAGCGTCCCCAGCACGGTCGCCACCAGCACGCCCAGCAGCACGGCGACGACCTGGAAGGCGAGCCAGCCCTGCCGCAGCCCGGTGAGCAGGACCGGGACCAGCAGCACCGGCACGGCGAACCCGACCCGGGCGACCGGCAGCAGGCCGAAGCGGTCGGCGGCGGCGCCGGTCAGCAGCATGGTGACCAGCACCACCGCGAGCACCACGGTCATGAAGGAGGTCGCCGTCTCCCGGTCGACCACCCCGTAGGCGGCGGCGTACTGCGGCAGGTAGACCAGGGCGAAGTAGTAACCCACCGTCCCGCCCAGGGTGTTGAGGAAGACGGTGAGCACCGCCCAGCGGTGTTCCCGGAGCACCCGCAGGAACGGCGGTCGCCCGCCCGTGCCCTCCGCCCGGGCGCGGCGGAACTCCGCGCTCTCCGGGGCGGCCCGGCGCACCCAGACGGCGGCCAGCCCGAGCAGCCCGGCCACCACGAAGGCCCAGCGCCAACCGCCGCCGGTGACACCGGACTTGCCGAGCGTGTGCAGGAGCAGCGCGAGCACCCCGTAGGAGAGCAGGGAGCCCACGATGATCCCGCCGTAGGAGACCGAGCTGAACGCGAAGCGGCGCCGGGCCGGGGCCGTCTCGGTGACGTACGCGGCGACGCTGGGCGCCTCCCCGCCGAAGGCGAGCCCCTGCACCACCCGCGCGGCGACGGCCAGGACCGCCGCCCAGGCGCCGATCGCCTTCTGGTCCGGCAGCACGGCGATGCCGAGGCTGGCGGCGGCGATCACGGACATCCCGAGGGTCAGGGCGAAGCGCCGCCCCCGGGTGTCGCTGAGGCGCCCGATCAGGTACGAGCCGACCGGCCGGGCGACGAACCCGACCGCGAAGGTGGCGTACGCCCCGAGCAGGCCGCTGACCCCGCCCTTGCCGTGCCCGAAGAGGTCGGCCGCGAAGTACGGGGCGAGGACGGCGTAGATGTTCCAGTCGAAGGACTCGACCACCGAGCCCACCGTGGCGGCGGCCAACTCCCGTCTCCGCCGCCCGGCTTGCGGCTCGTCACGTGACGGGGCGGTTCCGGTCCGATCTGTCATGACCTCAGCATGGCATCGTTCGGAGTGCGGCGGTATCGGTTGCGGCACTGTCCCCTTTGACCGGTTCTGAGCCGGAGTGGGAGGCTGGCGCGGAATACCAATGTGACCGGTGTGACCATCTGGTGATATTTGTGTGCGGTGCATTCCATGATCACCGGGATCTCCCGGCGCGCCCTGCCCGCCACCGTCGCCGCCGCTCTGCTGGCCGGCTGCACCGGCGGCGGAGGCGGCACCACCGCCGCCCCGTCCGCGACCACGACCGGCCCGACCTCCAGCCCGAGCGCCACGCCCACCCCGACGCCCACACCCACGCCGACGGTCAAGCCGACCGGCGCCAACGACCCGGCACTCAAGCCGTTCTACGGCCAGCAGATCGCCTGGGCACCGTGCCAGGACGACCCGAAGACCACCAAGGTCGACGAGTCGGTGCTGCAGTGCGCCACCCTCAAGGTCCCGCTCGACTACACCGCCCCCGACGCCGGCAGCCTCGACGTCGCCGTGGTGCGCAACCCCGCCACCAAGCAGGACCAGCGGGCCGGCTCCCTGCTCGTCAACCCGGGCGGCCCGGGCGGCTCCGGCGTGGCGATGGTCAAGGGCGACCCCACCGGGTTCGACGGCCCGTTGCACGACCGCTTCGACATGATCGGCTTCGACCCCCGCGGCGTCGCCGGCACCAGCCCGCTCAACTGCCTCGACGACCAGGCCCGGGACGGCTGGGTGACCACCGACGAGCCCGGCGCCGACCACGGCAAGCAGCTCGCCGACGCCTGCCAGGCCAAGTACGCCAAGGTGCTGCCCTTCGTCAGCACCCGCAACACCGCCCGCGACATGGACGTGCTGCGCGCCGCCGTCGGCGACCAGAAGCTCAACTACCTCGGCATGTCCTACGGTACCTACCTCGGCTCGCTCTACGCCGAGGAGTTCCCGGACCGGGTCGGCCGGCTCGTCCTGGACGGCGCCACCACCCCGTCCACCTCCCTGGTGCAGCACAACATCGAGCAGCAGGCCGGCTTCGAGCGCGCCCTCAAGGCCTTCGCCGCCGACTGCGCCGGCAAGGACCCGTGCCCGCTCGGCAAGGACCCGGCGAAGGCCCCGCAGAAGCTCGCCGACTTCCTCGACGGCCTCAAGGACAAGCCGCTCAAGACCGCCAAGGGCCGCACCCTCACCGCCAACGCCGCCTGGACCGGCGTGATCAGCCAGCTCTACGGCGGCGAGAAGGCCTGGACCAACCTGCGCAACACCCTCGGCTGGGCCATGGTGCGCGGCAAGGGCGACTACCTGCTCGACCTCACCGACGGCTACAACGGCCGCGACCGGGACGGGCACTACGGTGAGTCGGCCGACGCCTACACCGCCATCCACTGCGCCGACGGCGCCACCGACGCCCCGGCCGGCGACCAGCTGCAGGCCGCGCTCACCGACCTCGCCGCCAAGGCCCCGCTGGTCAGCAAGCACGACCCGACGGCCGCGCTGTTCGACCCGGACTGCCGGATCTGGCCGTACCGCTCCACCGAGAAGCCGCACGCCATCAAGTCCGCCGCCACCGCGCCGATCGTGGTCGTCGGCACCACCGGTGACCCGGCCACCCCGTACGCCTGGGCGGAGAAGCTCACCGCCGAACTCGGCAACGCCGTGCTGCTCACCCGCGACGGCGAGGGGCACACCGCGTACGGCGCGAGCTCGTGCATCCGCGGCGCGGTCGACACCTTCCTGGTGGACGGCACCGTCCCGACCGCCGGGACGCACTGCCCGACGGACTGACCCGGCGACCGCGCAGCCGGCGTCGATCCGCCGCAGGGCCGCACCTGAGGACTGCCCCTCGGGTGCGGCTCGGGGCATCGGCTCGGGTGCGGCCCCGGGCATCGGCTCAGGTACGGCCCCGGGCATCGGCAGGGCCGGACACTACCGGCCGGGGTGGTGGACGAAGCGGTAGGTCTCGCGGTCCAGTTCGGTGACCTCGACGCCGATCGCGGCCGGTACGTCGAGGCGGGCCTGCAGGGCGGCGAGCACCCGGGCCGTCAGCTCGGCGCGCTGCCCGGTGCTGCGACCAGCCAGGATCTTGATCTCCACCAGCACCACCGCGCGCCCGCCCGTCCCGTCGCCGACCGTGTGGCGCCCGGACGGGCGGAAGAGCGTCTTGCAGTCCGCCACGGTGGTGTCGATCACCTCGGCGATCAGTTGGTGGACCTCCCGGGCGAAGCCCGCATGGTCCAGGTCGAGGTCGGCGGAGTGGTCGACCAGGATCTGCGGCACGGGAACCTCCCAGGGGACGGAGCCCCCGTCGGGCTCGTCGGACAGTGCCGCGACGCTATCGCGGGCCGCCGTACCGTCCGCGGGCGGGTCCACTGCGGCGTGCTGGAGCCTGGGCTTCGGGCCTCGGACATGGGACCCGAGGCCCGAAGCGCCGTTTCAGCAGCCGAAGTTGATCAGACGGAAGGTCGCGTAGTGGTCGCGTAGTGGTCCCAGGTGTCGTAGTCCTCCCGCGAGCGCTTGCCGGTGCCGATCCGACAGGCGCCCCGGGTCGGCGAGCCGGGCGTCACCCCGGGCCGGGGCCCGACACGCGTGCGCCACCGGGGCGGTGAACGCCCCGGTGGCGCGGTCGGGCGGCCGGTGTCAGCCGCGCGGGAGGACCAGGGACTGGACGGCCGGGAGCTTGCGCCAGTCGCTGGAGACGATGCTGGCGTGCGCCCGGGCCAGCAGCTCGGTGCGCGTGCGGGCCTGGTCGGCCGTCGGGTCGGTGGCGCTGATGGCGGGCGCCACGTTGTGCGCGTCCGTCATCACCAGGAGGTAGTGGGAGCGGTCGTACCAGGCGGTGTCGATGCCGTTGACGTACGTGGCCGCGTCGCCGTCGAAGACCACGAACCAGGGACGGATCCCCGCGTCCGCTCCCGTGTACACGGTGCGCGGGTCACCGGCCGCGGCGCCGTGCACGGCGGGGAACAGCTGGGCGTCCCCGATCCGGCCGGCGGCGGCGAGGTCGCGCAGGTGGCGGCCGTACTCGACGTCGGTGTGCAGGGTGTCGAAGGGGTTGCTCTCCTCGACCGTCCCCGGGATCGCGTACAGCAGGACCTTCCCGGCGAGCGCCGAGCGGCTCGGCCAGTTGCCGGCCCGCACCGCCTCGTCGACGCTGGCGTACGCGCCGCCGCCCGGCTTGGCGAGCAGGTCGGCGGGGCGCAGCACGGCCGACCCCAGGTGGGCGGCGATCAGCGCATCCAGCTCCGTCGGCCCCATCCCGTGGTTGGCGGAGAAGCCAGCCTTCAGCTCCAGCTTGACCACCAGCGGGCCGGCGCCCGGGTGGGCGCCGAGCCAGACCCGGATGTCGTCGAGGCAGTGCTCCAGGTTCTTGTTGGCGCCGCCGCTGTACAGCTGCGCCGGGGTGCTCGCGGCGGTGCAGTTGTTGGAGTTGCCGAGCGGGTTGGAGTGGCTGACCTTCCACTCCTTGGTGACGATGTCCGTCCAGAGGTCCAGCTCGATCATCCCGGTGCCGGTGTCGAGCGCCTGGGCGAGGTACGGGTAGGCGGCCGGGTCGTAGGTGTTGTGCAGGCCGACGGTGGTGGCCGAGCCGAACGGCAGGTCCGCCGGGCCGCTCGCGGTCGTGCTCTCCGTCGCGCCGGCGGCGCCCGTCGGTATCAGGGCCGCCGTAGCGGCGATCAGGCCAGCCGTCAGGAATCCGGCCATGGTACGGCGTACGGTCACAGGTACTGTCCCCCCAGTCGAATGTGCCTCCCGGCCGCCCCTCCCGGGCCGCCGGACGAAGCATCGCCCACCGGGGCGAGCTTCGGATGAAGAAGGCACGACAATAACGTGACGCCTTGGCCGCCTCTCACCTGGCCCGGGCGGCGCCACCCGCCTCGCCTTCACCCGCCATGACCGGGCGGTGGCCTCCCCGCGTCCGCGGAGAGGCCACCGTCGCACCCGGGCCGAACGCCCGCGGCGGCCGTCAGACCCGGTCGGCCGCGATCAGGACGTACTGGAACGAGCCGTCCCGGTACGAGTTGATGAACGCCTCCTCGATGCCGGTGACCAGCGACGAGGTGGCGCGCAGCTCCCAGTAGGGCAGGGTGGCGGGCGTCAGGTCGATGACGGCCTGCGGCACCAGGCGGTTGTCGGCCATCGCCCGCAGGTACTCCCGACGGGAGTGGATGTTGCACTCGAAGTGCGCGTTGATCTGCGAGACCCACTTCGACGGCTGCCCGTACGCGGGGTTCCAGCAGCCGGTGACGGTCACGTACCGGCCGCCGACGGCGAGGATCCGGGCGTGCTCGGCGAACAGGTCGTGCAGGTCGACGTACATGCTCGACTCGTTGTTCCACGAGCCCGCCACCTGGCCGGTCTCGAACGGCATGTCGAGCATGTTGCAGACCTGCGAGCGGACGAAGTCGCCGATACCCAGCTCGTGGGCCCGGTCGTTGCCGAACTCGGCCTGCTTGGCGGAGAGGGTGACGCCCTGGACCCGGCAGCCGAAGCGCTGGTGGGCCATGACCATCGAGCCGCCACGGCCGCAGCCGGCGTCCACCAGGGTGGCGTCGGCCGGGATCGGGCCCAGGTGGTCGAAGAGCAGCTCGGCCTGCGCGGACTCCAGGCGGTGCAGCTCGGTGATCACCTTCTTCTCGCGCTCGCTGTCGGACGGGTCGCCGATGGCGGCCTGGTCGACGTCACCGATGCCGTAGTGGTGGTGGTAGAGGCCGTCTACGTCGCCGAGACGCAGGTTGACCGGACGGGCCTCGTGGTCCCAGTAGCGTGCGATGTCGCCCTGGTAGGGAGTCGCCGGGCCGGGGATGGCGGCGGTGATGTCGTCGGTCAGGGACATGGGTCAGCTCCTTGCAGGTGGTCGGCAGAGGTGGTGGTCGGCAGAGGTGGTGGTCACCGGAGAACGGTGGTTACCAGAAGTCGGGCAGGGTGTAGCGGAAGGAATTGGTCTGGTGCCAGAAGTGGTTGCCGTCGAGCCACGCGGACACGCCGCGCAGGAACCGGACGAGCGTCGGGACGGGACAGGCCGCCGCCAGCGCGGCCGCCTCGGCCTCGAAGGCGTGCATCAGGTCGTTGTGGACCTCGACCGCCTTCAGGTACCCGTCCCGGCGCGAGCAGTCCTCGCGTTCGGAGATCACCACGGGCAGGTTCAGGTGCAGTCCGGGGGTGGACAGCTCCTTGGTGTACGAGTACAGGTCGTTGACGATGGTGGTGGCGTTGCCGGCCAGTGCGATCACCCGCTGCACGGCGGGCAGCGCGTGCAGTTCGGCGGGCAGCTCGTAGCCGCCGACGGTGTCCGTGATCGTCGGGCAGGGGCGGAAGTTGTTGAACTGGCGCATCGCCAGGTACTCCCACACCTGCGGGACGTGCTCCGTCTCGGCCCAGGACGCCTCGGCGAGGTAGCCGAGGTGCAGCCGGGCCATGTCGTGCCGGAACCGGTCCGACTGGGAGGGCGTGGACGCGCGGGTGAAGTACTCCATCGCGGAGCGGTACGCCCGCCGGGGGGCGTCCTCGTCCAGCGAGGCCTCCCAGGGCGTCTGGTACTCCGCCGTGGTGTGCAGCGCGTCGAGCGCGGTGTGCGCCAGCAGCAGGCGCCCGCCGAGGCCGACCGGCGAGCCGCCGTGATCCTCGCAGTAGCAGTCGTCGACCGCGTTCTCGGCCACCATGAGCCGGGCGGCGAGCATCAGGTGGTCGACGCTGGGCGCGTCGGGGTGGCAGGCCACCATGTAGCGGCCGGTCGAGAAGCCGTCGAACTGGTCCTCCCAGTCCGGCGGGTACAGCTCGACCTCGTCCAGCGCCCAGGCCTTGATCTTGAGGCTGAGCTCCTCCACCCGTACGGGGTCGGGCTCGGCCACCGGGTGGTGGTAGAGGCCCGGAATGGGGTCGCCGGGCTTCGGCTTGGCACCGCTCGGCGTAGGAGTACCGGACGAAGGGCTGCCGAACGAAGGAGTGCCGGACGACGGGAGGTTCGGCACGGGAGCACTGGGCGCAGCGTCACCCGCACCGGGCGCCGACGCACCCGGCGCCGGGTAGAGGCCCGCGGTGCCCAATCCGCTCGGTCCGCGCAGGACCCGCTCCATCGCCGTGGAGTTCATGACCCCACCGCCACGGCGACGGCGCGCTCCGGGGGTGTCTCCGGTCTGGTGCACAGGGGCATGGAGCCTCCTCTGATGAAATCGCACGATATGACTGGATGTCAGGTCGCCCATGGGGAAGGCGATCTTCGAAACACGCCCCCGTCTCGCTCGGTCCCCAACGGTAGGTGTGAAGGCAGGCCCGGAAACGCTCCGGACGATCTTCTACACCCGATCAGGTGAACGTGCGTGCTTATCGCGGTTGAACCACGCCCTCCTCATGCATAGACCCGCCCGGCCCGCCACAGGCGGGGTGATCTTCCCCGACCCACCGGCGGGAACTCCCGGGTGTAAGGGGGGAGAACACTGGACCCGACCCCGTGATGGAGCGGGGCCAGGAAGGACGGAGCAGCACAGGGAGACCCAGGGCCGCAGCCGCACCGCGCTCGTCGAGGACCTCATGCAGCGCTTCCCCGAGGTGCCCCGGGAAGCCGTGATCAAGGAGGACCTGCTGCGCGGCGGCATGGCCTTCGACGAGTCCGCCCTCAGCGGCGGCTCCGGCACCGACGGGGGCGATCCGCCGGGTCATCCGCGAGGTCCCCCATGCCGAGCGGACCGCTGCCCTGGTGCACCGCCCACGACTACACCGACCCCGGCAAACCGAAGATCGCCTGGAACGACGAGCGGGCCCGCGCCGACCTGGTCGACGTCCTGGTCCGTGATGCGCTGAACCTGCTGGGTCGACTACCCGAGCAGGAACTGGGGGAAGCCGCGGCGAACGCAGTCGGCCTGCTGGCACTGGTCGCGGGCCAGGATGTGGAACCCGCCGACGACAGCGACAGCCGTGACGGGCGCTGGCAGATCGCCCGGCGCACCGTTTACGACCGCACGGTCTCCACGGTCGACCCCGAAGCGCGCCACATCCACAAGAACCGGACCCGCCACCAGGAGGGCTACCGCGCGCATGTGGCCTTCGAGCCCGAGACCGGGCTGTTCACCGATGTCGCGCTGACCGCCGGCAGCGGCGCCGGCAACCACGAGGCCACAGTCGCCCGCGACCTCCTCGCGGAGGAGGAGCTACCGGTCACCGTGCTCGGCGACTCCGCCTACGGCACCGGCGACCGGCGCGAACACCTCCAGGCCCAGTGCCACGACCCGGTCCTGAAGTCGCCGCCGCCCAAGCCGGCTGTCCCTGGCGGGTTCACCGCCGACGACTTCACCGTCGACACCGAGCAGGGCCAGGTCACCTGCCCCACCGGACACACCGTCCCGCTCGGCCGGACCCAGGCGAACGGCGCACGCCAGGCCCAGTTCAAGAAACTCTGCGCCACTTGCCCGCTCAAGGACCGCTGCACCCGCTCCAAGACCGGACGCAACTTCGCCGTCCACGCCAGGTACGACCTGCTCAAAGCCGCCCGCGACCAGGCCGCCACCAGCCAGGACTGGCAGGCCGAGTACCGCCGCTGGCGGCCACCGGTGGAACGCGCCATCGCCTGGCTCGTCGCCAAAGGCAACCGTCGTGTCCCCTACCGCGGCGTCATCGAGAACGACACCTGGCTCCACCACCGCGCCGCCGCCCTCAACCTCCGCCGCCTGCTCAACCTCAGCCCCCGACCCCTCGCCCCCCCGGCCCGGCTACGCCACCGAGTTCGCCGACACCTACGACCGCTGGTTCGCGAAACCCGGCGTGAGCCCGGCGACCGTCGACGCCCTCGCCGCCCTCGCCAGCGCCGGACCCGTCCTCGAACTCGGCATCGGGACGGGCCGGTTGGCGCTGCCGCTGCGGGCCGCCCGACCACTCCCGGCTGCGCCGACTGGTCGCGCCCGCGCTCAACGCCCGCCGGGCGGAGGCGATGCGCCACGCCATCGCCCTCCTGACGCACGACCTGCTGACCGCACTGGCCCCGCGCCCGCGCCCCGCCGACCTCGTCGCGCACTTCACCCGGCCGCTCCCCCTGACCGTCATCTGCGACCTGCTGGGGACACCCCGCGTGGACGGCGACCGACTCGACGCCTGGGACGACGCGATGCGCAGCGTCACCGCCATGACGGACGCCGAGGTGATGGCGGCCGTGGACGAGATGACCGGCTACCTCGCCGGCCTGGTCCACTTGCTGCTGGAGCAGCCCGAGCGCTACGAACTCCTATGCCGCGAGCCCGCGTTGATCCCCGGTGCGGTCGAGGAGCTCCTGCGGTACGCGCAGGCCACCGTGGGCGCCAACCTCCGGGTCAGCACCGAGGACGTGGTGCTGGGCGGCGTGACGGTCCGGGAGGGCGAGGCGGTGATCGCACTGACCTCCTCGGCCAATCACGACGAGCGCGTCCACCACCGGCCCGACCTGCTCGACCTCACCCGGGACACCCCGTCACACCTGTCCTTCAGGCACGGCGCCCACTTCTGCGTCGGCGCGCAACTCGCCCGCGTCCAGCTCCAGGAAGCCCTGTCCGGCCTCGTCACCCACCTCCCGACCCTCCACCCGGCCGGTGCACCCGACTGGAAACGCGGCCAGATCACCCGGGCTCCCCGCACCCTGCCCGTCGGCTGGTGACCCCCGCAGGGCCCGCAGGGGACCGGTGGTGTGCTGCCGGCGCCCGACGAGGCTGACCTGCAGACCGAGTTCGACTTCGAACTGCCCTGCGGGCACGTGGATGCCGAGGGCGTCGTTCACCGCGAGGGTCGTATGCGGCTGCGAGCACGCGCCTTATTTCCAGGCCGCGGCTGATGTTCTAAAATATGACATATGCGGTGTTTACAGTACTTGGTGCTGAACACGGGCGAGAGGAGTGCACCATGATCGCCAAGCTGCTCCGAAAGCTGTCTTTCACGCGCAACTACGGTGCGTACGGGGCCCACGACTGGGGTACGTCCGCCGACAAGCTGTGACCGCACTGCCGGCGGGTGCTCCCGGGCACCCGCCGGCTCCTGGCCATGCTGCCGGCGATATCGGCCTGGACGGGTACGAGCGCCAGGGGCGATCTCATGGGCCGAATGAATGAGCCGCCGCGGTTGCCCGAAGGCAGCTTCGCGGCCTGGAGCCGCGACCGGCTGGCACTGGCGCGCCGTGGCGCTGACGAATGCGGCGACGTCTGGCAGCTGGAGCCGGGTGCCTACGTAGTCGCTACGGCTGGCCCGTGCGAAGAAGTCCTGCACCGCGCGCAGGACTTCCCCAAGCCGCCCTCGCCCCTCTTCCCACCGTTGAAGCGGGCCAACAGCGCGCCGACGCCCGAGGAGCATTCGCACGCCCGCGCCGCCCGCATGCGCGGACTACGCCCGCAGGCGGTTGCGGCCCGGATCGGTGAGATCGCGCCCGGCACCGCTCGATTCGCCGACCAGTGGCCCACGGGCCGGGACGTCGAGATTCTGCCCGTCGTCCGGCCCGTCCTGGCAGAGGTCGGCGTGCGCTACCTCTTCTCCGAGGACGCTCCCGCTCTGCTGCCCTTCGCCTGGCAGCTCTTCGTGGCCCGGGAGCTGCTCGTACGCCCCTCGCGCTGGGTATGGCCGCGCTGGGTCCCCACGTCGGCACGGCGCTTCCGCACACGGCAGCAAGTCGCCTTCACCAACGCGTTGCGGCCGATCGTCCGCCGACGCCGTTCATCGGGCCGGCTCGGTGACGACGCGCTGGGACACATGCTCCGGCCCTCCCCCCGCTACGGCCTACTGCCGGAAGAGGCCGTCCTCGACACCCTCCCCGGAATCACCGTCGCCACCTTCGAGACACCTTCCAGGGCAGCCGGATGGATCCTGCTCCACCTGGCCCGGTACCCCCGGGCAGCGGACCGCATCGCGGCCGAAGCCTCCTCGCTGCCCACGGACCCGGCCGCGACGACCAGCACCCACCTCGACAGCCTGCAATACACCCAGGCACTGGTTCGCGAGGTGCTCCGACTGCACCCCCCGAGCTGGCTGCTGACCCGGCGCGCCACGCAACAGACTCGGCTCGCCGGCTACACCATCGACGCCGGGTCCACCGTTCTCGTCTGCCCCTACACCGCCCACCGCGACGCACGGGAACACTCCGAGCCGGACCGGTTCCGGCCCGAGCGCTGGCTCGATGATTCGGGCTCACCGGCGAAACCGGGGGTCTTCCTCGCCTTCGGTACCGGGCCGCACGGCTGCGAGGGAGCCGCTCTGGCCATGGCCATGCTCACCCTCCTGACCGCGCAGATCGCCCGCCGCTACCACGTGAGCGAGCCGCCCGGACCGGAACCCAGCTACCAGGTCACCACCTTCGAAGGTCTCGCGACCGCCGGCCTGCGCCTGCGTGCCACCGTGCGCGACTGAGGGCAGTCCCGCTTTCGGTGACAGGTCGCCTCCACCCGCGAGCAGCGAACGTTGATCAGGTCCGCGTGCCGTTCCACACGTGATCGTATGACCGGCTCACGGTTCGCTCATCGCGTGTCGCCGGTCGAACTCGTCGACGAGCATGCCCATCATGACAAGGTCGTGGTGCCGGCCGGCGGAGAAGACGTGTTTCCGCAGGCGCCCCTCCTCGGTGAAGCCGAGCCGACGAAAGAGTGCCAGCGATGCCCCGTTGTCGGCCAAGACCGCCGCCAGGCATTTGTGATAGCGCCGCTCGGCGAACATGAAGCGCAGCAGCAGCACCACGGCTTCCGCCGCATAGCCCTTGCGTCGGTGCTCAGCGCCGATCGTGACATCGAACTCGAACCAGCCCGATGGACGGCCGGTGCGATGTGAGCCGACCGTGCCGACCAGCTCTCCCGTGGCCGTCGCTTCGACTGCCAACCGGAAACGGTCGTCATCGCACTCGGCAACGGCTTGCCCCTGCGCCCAGGCACGATAGCTCTCGGCGGACCGCGGCAGGTCCAGCCGGGTCCGGCCCTGCCCGTAACCGTCAGCGTCAGCGAAGCGCGCGAACGCCGTCCAATCGTCGGGTTCGATAGCGCGCAGGCGCACCCGTTTGCCGGACCAGGACGATGCCATGCCCTAGTTGATCACTCTCAGTGCACGCGAGGGCGAGAGGCGCGCCGAGGCAGGTGTCGCCTGCAGTGCTCTGTCTCACCACTGATCGTCGTTGATCACAACAGCGAGTCTCGCGATCACGGAAGGGCCGCGGGCGTGGGTCCGACTCGTCCGGCTGGGATTTTGCCCTGAACGCGGGCGCCCTGGGCCACCCGCAACCTGATCAGCTCGTCGGTTTGCTCCTGAGATGAGGCTCATTCCCGGCCGTCGTCGTCCTCGTCCAGGTCAGGGCCTTCCGGGTCGCGAAGCGGGTGGAGGCAGTGACGTTGTAGCGGCCGAGCATCGCCCTCTCCGAACCGCTTCCTCAGGGCAGCGAGATGGCACGGCACGGCGAGTTCACCCTCGCCACCGACGTCCCGGTCTACTTCTGCGACCCGGCCAGCCCCTGGCAGCGCGGCTCGAACGAGAACACGAACGGCCTGCTGCGGCAGTACTTCCCCAAGGGCACCGACCTGTCGCTCCACCCCCGGAGCACCTGGCCGCCGTCGCCGACCAGCTCAACCGCCGTCCACGCAAGACGCTCGGCTGGGAAACCCCAGCCGAGCGTCTGGCTGAACTCCTCGCGGCCTGATCAAACCGACCACGTGTTGCGACGACCGCTGGAGACCGCCCACCGGTGGTGCGCGGCCCTTCGTCATGCCTGGCCGACGGGGAGCGGGCGCCGGCCGAGGGAGCGGGGTCAGCCGATGACGTGGTGGCAGAGGTAGGAGACGGCGAGCACCGCCAGGACTTCCCTCGCGATCGCTCGGCGTGACTCAACGGTGGCAATCCGCGCACGCCGCAGGGGCGTGCCGACCGCATTCGGCGCGGTCGGCATGCCCCTTCCCGGGTGGTTGCCGGGCTGGTGGACGGCCGGTTGACCGTCCACCGGGGCCATCAACCACTGGTGGACGTCGCCGGCCAGAGCCCTGGTTGACGGGTCAACCAGGGCGAAGTGGGGTCAGGCGACCTGGTCGAGGGAGGGTGGCCCGGCCGGCCCCGGACGGGCCGTCTTCTCGGTCAGCTCCTTCATGGACTCCCTCCCGGCCTGAGGCGTTTCCGCGCCTCCCCGGTCTCATCCTGACGGGACGTCAGGATGAGACCGGGGAGGCGCCGGACCGTCCCGAGGAGGAGTCGCACCCCGCCGATCGGCCCATGGGTGGGAGTACGAACCGCGTGTTAGCTTCCCGCCATGGGACTTCGTGGGGGTCGTGGGGTGGCGGCGCGGTCGGCGATCGAGGGGATGCGGGAGCTCGCGGGGGCGGGGCTGACGACGCCGGAGGTGTTCCGGCGGGCTGACGAACTGCTGCGTCCGGTACTGGAGTTCGACGCGGTGTGCTGGCACACGGCGGACCCGGCGACCGGACTGGTGAACTCGGTGCAGAGCGAGGATCTCAGCCTGACCGCGTTCGAGCAGGCCGTACGGCTGGAGGTGTGGGCGGACGATCTGGCGACCTTTCCGAAGATCCGGCGCAGCGGGGTGCAGGCCGAGACGCTGAGCCGGGCGACCAAGGGGCGGCTCCAGGAGAGCGTGCGGTACCGGGAGCAGGTCGCGCCGGCCGGATTCGGGGACGAACTGCGCGCGGTGTTCGACGCGGCGGGCGGGATGTGGGGGTGCGCGGCGTTCCTGCGGGTCCCGGACCGCGGCCCGTACCTGGGGCGCCAGCGTGAACTCGCCGACGCCGCCGCCCGGCACCTGGGCAACGCGCTGCGGGCGTGCCACGTACCGGCCGGGGCGCCGGACGCGGTGGATCCGGGGCCGGCAGTGCTGGTGCTCGACCGGCACAACCGGCTGCAGGCGCTGTCCGGACCGGCCGAGGAGCTGCTCGTCCGGCTGGCCGACCCCACCCCCACCTCGCTCACCGTCCCGACCAGCGTGGCGATGGCCGCCGAGCACGCCCGCCGGGCGGCGCACGGGCTGACCGTGCCGCAGACGCCGGTGCGGGTCCGGACCCGGGACGACCGCTGGTACCTGCTGCACGGTTCCACGCTGCGCGGCGGCGGGGCGGCGGACACGGTGACGGTGGTGGCCTCGCCCGCCTCGCCGGCCGAGCTGATGCCGCTCCACCTGGCCGCGTACGGGCTGACCGCCCGCGAGCAGGAGGTGGCGCTGCTGCTGGTGCGCGGCAGCGACACCCGGGACGTGTCCCGGGTGCTCGCGATGACGCCGTACACGGTGCAGGACCACCTGAAGTCGGTGTTCGGCAAGACCGGGGTGGGCAGCCGGCAGGAGCTGATCGCGCGGATCATGCTCGGCGGGGGGCGCTGCTGATCCGGGGCTACGGCCGGTCCGGCGCCCCGGACCGGCCGGGGCTGACCAGCCGGACACGACGGGGCCCGGGCACGACGGGGTCCGGGTCCCGGGCCGCCCCCGCGCCGTAAAAATACCCATAGGGGTATATTGGCAGGACCGGCGCCCCATCCGGGGGTGCGACGTGAGGAGTAGCGCGATGTGTCGACGAACCACTTGCCGGACCTGCGGCAAGGCGAGCTATGCGGGGTGCGGCATGCACGTCGACCAGGTGCTCGCCGGGGTGCCCGAGTCCGGACGCTGCGCCTGCGACCGGACGAAGGGCCGGGGCGGTTTCCTGGCGCGGCTGTTCGGTCGCCGCTGACGGGCACCGCCGACGGACGCCCGTCGCCGGACGAGGAGCACCGCATCAGCGACACCACGCTGCGCCGCCTCCAACGCGACCTCGACCTCGAACAGGAAGGTCTCGGCCGTCCATGACGAGCCATGACGAACCGTGACGGGTCCGTTCCTCCGGCCGGCCCCGGGCCGGTCGGAACAGCGGCCCCGGTCTTCCACGCCGCCAGGCCTCCGGTCACACTGTCGCGAGCAGTACGACGAACCACCGAACGGGGGCCACCATGGCAAAGGGCCGGAAGAAGCAGAAGAGACCGCTGAGCGACGCGGCCGCCGCCCAACGGCCGAAGACCGCCCAGCGGAAGCGGCCCCGGAAGGACAAACCGCTGTCGCCCCGGACCATCCGCCGGACGGCGGCCCTGGTCGCGGTGCTCGCCCCGGTGACGATCGTCGGGCTGATGGTGCTCGCCGTCGACCCGGACCACACCGCCCTCTTCACGATCCTCGCCGTACTGGCGCTCATCGCCTCGCTGGGCGCACTGATGGCGGTGCGTGCCCGCGGCTGGGTGCTCTGGCCCGGCGTCCTGCTGGGCGTCCTGCTCCTCGCCGTCCCCACGGCCACCACCCGGGCGGAGGTCCTCGCCCACCGCGGGGAGCGGACCGAGGCGGTCATCACCTGGGCCCACGGCAGCAAGGACAAGGGCGGCAGGACGCACTGGACCTGCGGCATCCGCCGCACGGACGGAAAGCCGCTCCCGCACGCCGAGTACCAGGGCTCGGGCTGTTACGGATCGTCCGACATCGGCACCACCACCACCGTCCTCGTCGACCCCGAGGGCTGGGCCCCGCCCGCCTCCGGGGACCTCGACTTCGCCTTCCTCTCCGGCGGCGTCTACGCCGTGGCCGGCCTCAGCCTGCTCTGGGCCCTGCTCGCCGCAGCCGCCGCCCGCCGCACCCTCCGGGAGTCACCGGCCGCTTCGCGGGCGTGACGGTGACCCGCCCCGGATCGACGCCGTCGGCAACCGCGTCTTCCTCGGCCCGACGCCGGACGGCGCCTACCCCGAGGACCTGCTGGACAACTTCGCATGGGCCCACGGCTACGACAGGCGCTTCGGCCTGATCCACGTCGGCTACCGCACCCGGACCCGCACCCCGAAGGCCAGCGCCCACGGGTACGCCCACACCGCCCGCACCGGCGAACTCCTTCCGCCCCAAGGCTTCCAGGGGACCCCCGCGTCGGCCGGGACGCCCTCCCGACGCGGGCGGGGTTGCGGCCGCATCCTTGATCCGGAGCGCTGCTCCGGTGCCTCCCGCCCGACTCGACCGAGCGAAGGAGCCCTCATGGACTGCCCGCGCCTCGTCCTCGATCCCACCGGCCGCGAACGCGACGCCGAGACCGCCGAGTTGTGCGCGCGCGGCCCGGCGACGCCCGTCGACATCCTCGGCGTCGAGGCCTGGGCCGTGGCCGACCCCGGCCTGCTGGAGCTGCTGCTGAAGGACCCCCGGGTCTCCAAGGACGGCCACCGGCACTGGCCGGACTTCCCGAAGGTGGTCCCCACCTGGCCGCTGGCCGTGTGGGTCACGGCCCGGGACACCGAGGGCGAGGGCGAGGCCGCCGCCCTGACCGAACAGGAGCTCCGCGACACCCTGTTGCTGGTGGTCTCGGCCGGCTACGAGACGACGGTGAACCTGATCGACAACGGGATCGCGCTGCTGCTCACCCACCCCGACCAGCTCGCCGAGGTCCGGGCCGGCCGGGCGCGGTGGAGCGACGTCGTCGAGGAGGCGCTGCGCCACGACGCCCCGGTGGCGCACCTGCCCCTGCGCTACGCCGTCGAGGACATCCGGCTGTCGGACGAGGTGACGATCCGCCGGGGAGAGGCCATCCTCGCCGCCTACGCGGCCGCCGGGCGACACCCCTGCCGGTACGGCGACACCGGCGACGCCTTCGACGTCACCCGGCCGGTGAAGGACCACCTCGCCTTCGGGCACGGCCCCCACTTCTGCCTGGGCGCGCCGCTGGCCCGGATGGAGGCCGAGACGGCGCTGCGCAGGCTCTTCGAACGCTTCCCGGACCTCGCGCTCGCTCCGGGTGCCGAGTTGGCCCCGGTCGCGTCGCTGATCTCCAACGGCCACCGGTCGCTTCCGGTCCTGCTCGCCGGGCTGCGGGTCGGGCTGCGAGCCGGCAACTGACGAAATCGATGGCTACCGAACCCGGCGACTGACGAAATCGGAGACCGAAGAAATCACACACCCACTTGTTGATAATGTGATCACATGTGTGAGCGCTGTGGCGCCACACGCCACAGGGGAGGGATCGGCCGGTCCGCGGCCCAGGTCCAGTCACACGGGAGACGTACCATCAACACCGTTATTCGCAAGGCCGCACGCGGCGCCATGCCCGTCGCCGTCTGCGCGTCCGTCCTCGCCGCGGGTCTGACCGCCTGCGGCACCGTCCAGCAGCTTTCGGCCGCTCAGAAGGTCTCCAAGGCCTTCGGCGCGATCGGCGACGGCACCGCCGCCGCTGCCACGATCTCCGTGGACGCCACTCCCGAGCAGATCGTCGCCTTCGGCAACGCCACCGGGGACAAGGTCGAGCAGAAGAGCGCCGAGGCCCTGTCCGGGCTGAGCGTCTCCGTCGCGATGGCCGCCGACAAGCCCCTCAAGGAACTCGACACCTTCAAGAACGCGCAAAACCAGGGTGGCTCCCAGGAGGTGACGCCGGACAAGTCGCTGCGCGTCTCCTACGTGCTCTCCGACAAGAAGGGCACCGCGCTCCTGGAGTACCGCCAGGTCGACGCCAAGGCGTTCGTGCGCGCCGACGCCAAGGGCCTGGTGAAGCTGGTCGGCGAGGACCCGGCGCAGGTGGACGCGATCGCCAAGGACCTGCCCGCCGAGCTGAACCCGGTCAAGGACGTGCTGGCCGGCAAGTGGGTCTCGCTCGACCTGCAGGAGCTCGCGGACGCGGCCAAGAAGTCCGACGGGGCCAAGTCGACCACCCCGACCGGCAAGCCCTCGCTGGACCCGGACACCGCCAAGCAGCTGACCAACTCGCTGAAGGACGTGTTCACCCGCACCGTCACCTTCGAGGACAAGGGCAAGGCGGACGGCGCCGACCACGTCCTGATGAGCGCCCCGGCCCGCGACGTGTTCGACGGGGTGCTGAACGCCGTCAAGCCGCTGTCCGCGAAGTTCCCGGAGCAGTTCGGGAAGCTCCCCGCCAAGGTCCCGGCCGACGTGCCCGACCGCAAGATCGGCGTCGACGTGTACCTGAAGGGCGGCAAGTTCTCCTCGGCCACCTTCGACCTCGCGCAGCTCTCGTCGAAGGCCGGCCCGGGCACCGCGTTCCCGGTGAAGCTCGCGTTCAGCCAGTCCGCCCCGACCGTCCAGGCACCGACCGACGCCACCAAGCTCACCGGGGAGGACATCCAGAACGCGGTGCTCTCCCTCGCGAGCGCCGGGGCCGGCGCCGGGAAGGGCGGGTTCGGGACCTCCGGCAAGCCGCAGGCCGGCCCCGGCAAGCCGCTGACCGACGCGCAGCTCACGGAGCTCACCGGTCTCGGCATGCCCAAGGAGCAGATCCTGATGTTCAACCAGCTCGGCATGGGCTACGAGGACATCAAGGGCCTCGCCCAGGAGGGCTGAGCTCGCCACGACCGCCGGGGCGTGGGAAGTCGGCGGAACCGACTTCCACGCCCCGGCGGTCGTTCGGGCTACCGGGCGGCGGAGTCGCCGTCGCCTGACGCCGTGCTCGCCGGACTCGCACCCTCCGGACTCGTACTCTCCGGCACGGTGTAGACGTACTCCTCGATCCGGTCGATCAGCTCACCCTCGAACCGGAAGTACACGACGGTCTGGACCTCATGGCGGGAACCGTCGGTCAGCACCAGGTGGATGACCTGCTGCTGGAGCACCTCGTCCGACTTCCGGAACTGGCGGATGACGTCGTACCGCAAGGAATCGAGCGTCGCGGCGAAGGACTTGAAGTGCTCCAGCCGCTCGCCGATCGGCTGCTCCCCCTGCCCGTCGTTCTGCCACACCGTGGCCTTGGCGGTGCACAGCGCCCGGAAGCCCGCGAAGTCGCTCACCTCCAGGCGCCGCAGACCCGCCAGGACCGTCTCGTCGATGCTCTGCGCCATGTCGAACTCCCGTTTCTTCCGCGTCGGATGGGTCAGGGGCTAACGAAGGAGCAGCCCGAGGTGGCGCAGGTCGGTGACGTACTTGCCGATCAGGGCCGCCGACAGGTGCGGGATGTCCTGGTCCGGGCCGACCTTCGCGGCCCGCACGGCGGCGTGGAACCGCGCGGCGGGAACCGCCGAACCGGGGACGCCCTCCTCGGGCTGCGCGAAGGCGGGCAGCAGGGGCAGCAACGAGTCCTGGCGCTGCTTCTCCGGCAGGGCGCGGAGCGCGGTCGTGATGCGGGCGAGCCAGTCGTCGTAGTCGTCGATCCGCCGGATCGGGTGGCCGGCCTCGATGAGCCAGTCGACGAAGGTGTCCAGCGAGACGCCGTCGTCGTGCGGGTTCAGCGCGTTGAAGGTCCGGTAGCCCCCGGTGGCCTGCGCGCCCAGCGTGGCGACGGCCTCGGCGGTGAAGTCGACCGGCAGGCCGTCGTAGTGCGCGCGCTTGCCGTTGCGGTAGAACGAGCCCGGCGCGATGCCGGTGGCGAGCAGGCTGAGCAGTAGCCGGGTGAAGACGTCGGGCACGTTCAGCTGCCCCCGGTACCGGCTGTGCGCGAGGATCATGTCCGACCGGAGGGTGACGACCGGCAGCCCGCACAGGTCGTGCGCCTCCCGGAGCAGGACCTCGCCCGCCCACTTGCTGGTCGCGTACCCGTTGGCGTAGCCCTGGTCGAGCCGCCGCACCGGGCTGCTGCGGCGGATGTCGGCGTCCTCGTCGAGGACTGCGGGCGCGGATCCGGCGAGCACCGCGACCGTGGACACGTAGGTGACGGGCTTGATCCGCGAGGTGAGCGCCAGGCGGATCAGTTCGGCCGTGCCGACGACGTTGGGTCCGAACAGCTCGCGGTAGGGCAGCACGTGGTTGACCAGGGCGGCCGGGTGGACGATCAGGTCCACGGTGTCGGCCAGCCGCTGCCAGGTGTCCTCGTCCAGGCCCAACCGCGGCTCGCCGATGTCGCCCGCGAGGACGTCCAGGCTCCCCTCGGCCAAGTCCCGGTAGCGCCCGAGCAGTTCGGCGTCACCGCTGTCGAAGGCCGCTTCCAGCCGCTGCGCCGCCGCGGCGGCGTCGCCGCCCCGGACGACGCAGACCAGCCGGCCGCCCGAGGACGCCAGCCGCTCCAGCCATTCCAGGCACAGGAACCGGCCGAGGTAGCCGGTGGCCCCGGTCAGCAGGACGGTGCGGACGGCGCCGTCGGGGCGGGGCAGGGTCGGGGCGGCGGCGATCGTCGAGGCGTCGAGGAAGCGATCCAGGGTCAGATCACCCGCGCGGACCTCGGAGCCGTGCTCGCCGTGGACGGAGGCGAAGGTGGGCCGTTTCGCCCCGGATCCGCGTTCCTCCTCGATGTACCGCGCCAGCCGCGCCAGGTCGTTGGCCGGGCTGATCACCACCCCGACCGGCAGCTCGATCCGGAAGATCTCCTTCATGAGCGTGGCGAAGGACAGCGCGGACAGCGAGTCCCCACCCAGCTCGGTGAAGTGGGCGTCGGCCCTCAGCTCGGTGCCGGAACAACCGAGCAGCGCCTGGGCGGCCCGGCCGACCACCTCCGCCACCGGCTGGTCCGGCCCGGCCTGCCGCAGTGCGCGCAGCTGTCGGGCCTGCCCGTCGGCGAGTTCGGTGTACAGCCGCTCCAGGGCCGTGCCGTAGCGCTCCCGGAGTCTGGGGCGCAGCAGCTTGTGGCTGTCGGCGAGCAGGCCGTTGCCGGTACTGAAGGGTTCGGTCTCGATCAGGAAGTCGCGCGGGATCTCGTAGGAGTTGAGCTCGGCCTCCTTGGCGGCCCGCTGGAGCGACTCGGCGAGCAGCGGCTTGAGCGCGGCGGTGTCCCCGCCGGCCCTGGCCAGCGCGTCCGGCGCGGGGACGATCACGGCGAGCGGGTAGGCGCGCTCGCTGTTGCCGTACACGAAGACCTGACGGATGAGGGGGCTGGCGACGAAGACGCCCTCCAGGCGGGAGACGGCCACGAACTCGCCCTGGGAGAGCTTCAGGACGTCCTTGGTGCGGTCGACGTGGACCAGCCGGTCGGGCCCGATCTCGGCCATGATGTCGCCGGTCCGGTAGTAGCCGTCCGCGTCGAAGATCTCGGCGGTGAGCTCGGGCCGCTTGTAGTACCCGGGGATGGCGGTGGTCGTCTTGAGCAGCAGCTCGCCGCGCGGGTGCGGCACGTCCGTCCGGAAGTAGCCCAGCTCCGGGGCGTCGACCAGCTTGTAGTCGAGCACCGGCGGGCGCTGCACCACCGTGTCGAGCAGCACCCCGCCGGCTTCGGTGGAGCCGTAGCCGGTGTAGAGGTGGAAGCCGAGGCAGGACTCGACGAAGGCCGCCACCTCGGCGGACAGCGGGGCGGTGCCGCAGAAGGCCTTGGCGACGCGCCCGCCGAGGAAGTTCTCCCGCAGGTCGGTCTTGACCGCCGTCTCGACGTCGCCCGGCTCGCCGGCCCGCCGGTCCAGTTCGCTCCGGTACTGCTGGAAGATCATGTCGCACACGCGCGGGACCATGGTCAGCTCCGTGGGGCGGACCAGCCCGATGTCCTCGAACAGGGTGGACAGGTCGCTCCTGGCGGTGAAGTAGCCGACACCGCCCCGGGCGAGCGAGCCCATCAGCGCCATGTGGCCGGCGAGGTGGCTCTGCGGCATGTAGTGGATGCTGATCGGGGGCACGTCCTCCGAGCCGTAGGTGAACCCGTTCCACGAGGTGCCGACCAGCCGTTGGGTGTAGATGGCCCCCTTGGGGGTGCCGGTGCTGCCGGAGGTGTAGATGATCAGGGCCAGCGGGTCGTCGCCCGGGTCGGCGGTGAACAGGGGCGCGGGTGGCAGGACGGCTCCGGCGTCGATCACGGCGGCCAGCGGTTCGACGGCCACCGGGCGGCCGGCTTCGGCCAGGCGCCTTCGGGCGGACTCGAAGGCGTCGCGCTGCTCCGCGACCTCGGGGCGGTAGTCGAACACGATCACCCGTCGGATCGTGGTTCCCCCGAGGGTGGCCTCCACGGCGGTGTCCAGGCGCTCGATGCTCGCGGCGAGGGCGAGCGGTTCGGTCTCGGCGATGAGCGGCCCCAGTTGGGACAGCGGTGCGCTGGACTGCAGCGGTACGGCCACGACGCCCGCGTGGATGCACGCGAGGTCGAGCGTGGCGTAGTCGGTGCTGGTGAACCCCAGGAGGCAGAGCCGGTCGCCCGCGCTCAGCGGGTACTGCGGGTGGTGGTGCCACTCGCCGGCGACCGCGCGCACCCGGGCCCACAACTCGCGGTAGCTGATGGTGTCGAAGCCGGGGAGCAGGCGCGCGGTCGAGGGCTCCCGGGCGCGTTCGCCGAGCGCGGGCCGGTCCCCGTAGCCCTCCATGATGGCCGCCATGACCTCGGCAAGTCCCTTGCCCGGATCACGCACGACCGCGGTGACCGGCTCCAGTGGTTCGGCCATGCTGAGCCCTCCCGTAGCGTCCGGGTGATGTCGATTGCGGACTGGACCCTGCGCCGGCGGGCGGTGGTCCCGGCCGGCGGGCGCCCCGCCACCGGCGCGAGTCTCACCAGCCGACCGGCAGGGCGTCCGCGCCGCGGATGAGGCGCTCGGTCCGCCAGGGCACCTGGTCGGCCGGCACGGCGAGGTGCAGGCCGGGCAGCCGGCGCACCAGGGTGTCCAGCACGACCCGCAGTTCCATCCTGGCCAGCTGCGCGCCGAGGCAGTGGTGCACGCCGTGCCCGAAGGCGAGGTGCGGGACGCTCCCCCGGCGGAAGTCGATCTCGTCGGGGCGGTCGAACACCTCAGGGTCCCGGTTGGCCAGGGCGAATTCGGCGACCACCGCGTCACCGGCGCGCACGGTCTGCCCGCTCAGTTCCACGTCCTCGGTGGCGATCCGGGTGAAGCCCGCGGTGGCGCTGATCGGGACGATCCGGAAGAGTTCCTCGACCGCGTCGGGTATCAGGCCGGGATCGTCGACGAGTTGCCGCCAGAGCTCGGGCCTGGTCAGCAGCGTGTAGACGAAGTTGCCGATCTGGTTGGCGGTGGCCTCCTGGCCGGCGGACAGCAGGCTGACCCCGAGGCTGACCAGTTCCTCCTCGGTGAGCCGGCTCTCCTCGTCCTCGACGGCGGCCAGTTCGCCGAGCAGGTCATCGGTGGGGGTGATCCGGCGGGCCGCGATCAGACCGGCGAGGTAGTCGTTGAGGTGCCCGCGGTCCCGCGCCGACCGCTCCGGATCGGAGAGCATCAGCAGGCCGTCCACCCAGGTGTTGAACTGTTCGCGGTCGGCGAAGGGCACGCCGAGCAGCTCGCAGATCATCGTGACCGGCAGCGGCCAGGTCAGCATCCGGGTCAGGTCGGCCGGCGCCCCTTCGGCGATCATGGTGTCGAGCAGGCCGTCCACGATTTCCTGGGCGCGCGGGCGCAGCGCTTCGACCCGGCGCACCGTGAAGGGATTGGCCACCCGGCGCCGCAGCCGGCTGTGCTCCGGCGGGTCCATGCTCAGCATGGAGGTGCGGGGCAGGCCGGCCGAGACCGTGCGGGGCACGTCCTCGCCCACGGCGGCGGCCCGGCTGAACCGGGGATCGGCCAGCACCGTCTTGGCGTCCGCATGCCGTGTGACCAGCCAGGCGTCGCCGCCGTAGGGCAGGCTCACGCGCAGGACCGGCTGTTCGGCGCAGGCCGTGGCCAGCTCGGGGTCGACGTTGAGCTGGTCAATCGGGCCGAACGGGTAGGCCCGCGGCCCGTCCCCTGTCGCGGTCATCGTGCCAGTCCTTCCAGTCGTGGCGGGCGAGTCCCGCCGTGGCGAGCGGTCACAGCGAGGCGCTCTTCCCGCCGTCGATGACGAGGTTGCTGCCGGTGATCCACGAAGCGCGTCGGGACACCAGGAAGCCGACCGCGTCGGCGATGTCCTGGGTCTGGCCGATCCGCCCGAGCGGAACTTCGTCGGCCCAGTCCTCCGATTCGCTGCCGAGATAGTCGACGATCTTGTCGCGCGCTTCGTCCGCTCCCGGTGTCATCACGTTTCCCGGAGAGAGGGCGACGACGCGGATACCGTGCGGCGCCAGTTCGACCGCGAGCCCTTTGCTGTACACCTCCAGGGCGGATTTGGCGGCGGCGTAGTGCAGGATCATCGGGTACGACGAAATGGTGGCGATCGACGACATGTGGACGATCACCCCGCCGCCGCCCGCGCGCATGGACGGCACGAGTGCGGAATTGAGCCGGACGGCGGAGAGGAAATTGATGTCGACCGTGTACTGCCAGTCGTTCTCGATCTCCAGCGCGGTCTGAAAGGCCCGGCAGCCACCCGCGTTGTTGACGATGATGTCCACCCCGCCGAGCGCGTCCAGCGCGGCGTCCGCGAACCCGCGCACACCGTCCGGCGTGCCGAGGTCCGCCGGCACGAACTTGGCGGCGGACGGAGTGTGTTCGGTGGGCCTGCGGGCGCCGGTGACGACGGTGGCGCCGGCGTCGAGGAGGTTCTGCACGATGGCGGCGCCGATGCCGCGGCTGCCGCCGGTGACCACCGCCCGCTTGCCGTCCAGCTCATGGGAAATCTGCGCGGTAAGGGGACTCTGACTCACCCTGGGTTCCGCCACCTTTCTTTCCTCGGCAATCCTGTCCGCGACACTCATCGCCAGGGGAATCAATTCACCGGTGCGACTCGAAAGGCGACGCGGAACCACCTGGACCACTATCAGTGATCACGCGGACACGGTCAAGATGATTATGTCGATGCACTGGATCGCCTTGTGCAATCCAATACCACCGGCCGGGCCGCGGCTGGACGCCGCGATCAGCAGGGCCGATAATCATGCGCTACCGGGGTGCGACCGGCCAGACCATTTCCCGCACGACCCGGAAAAGATGTGCCGGGGCGTCGGAAAAGGCGCACCCGGGATGTTTGTGCCAGTAGTGCCGACAATTCGGGAGGAACCATGGCCAGCCTGGACGAGCCGTTCGTCGTGGGTGATCTGACGGTGCCCAACCGCATCGTGATGGCCCCGATGACCAGGATGAAGTCCCCCGGCGGCGTGCCGGGCCAGGAGGTTGCGGAGTACTACGCCCGCCGGGCGGCGCACCAGGTCGGGCTGATCATCACCGAGGGCACCTACGTCGGCCGGGCCGCCGCCCGCGCGTACGACGACGTGCCGCGCTTCCACGGCGATCAGGCGCTCGCCGGGTGGGCCCACGTGGTGGAGCGGGTGCACCGGGCCGGCGGCAGGATCATTCCCCAGCTGTGGCACACCGGGGTGGTGCGCACCGGCACCGAGCCGCCCACCGAGGGCCCGTCCGGTCTCGGCCTGGACGGCGCCCCGGCCGGGCGGGCGATGACCCAGCGGGACATCGACGACACGGTGGCGGCCTTCACCGAGGCCGCCGTCACCGCCGAGCGGCTCGGGTTCGACGGCGTCGAACTGCACGGCGCGCACGGCTACCTGATCGACGACTTCCTGTGGAGCACCACCAACCGGCGCACCGACCGCTACGGCGGCGACCCGGCCTCCCGGGCCCGCTTCGGCGCCGAGATCGTGCAGGCCATCCGCGCGGCCGTCAGCCCGGGCTTCCCGGTGTTCTTCCGGTTCTCCCAGTGGAAGGTCAACCACTACGGGGCCCGCATCGCCGAGAGCCCGGAGGAGCTGGAGCAGCTGCTCACCCCGCTGGCCGACGCGGGTGTCGACGTCTTCCACGCCTCCACCCGGCGCTACTGGCTGCCCGAGTTCGAGGGCAGCGAGCTCAACCTGGCCGGCTGGACGCGCAAGCTCAGCGGCAAGGCCGTCGTGACGGTCGGCTCGGTCGGCCTGGACCGGCAGTTCGGTGAGGGCCAGTTCGCCCAGGGCTACACCGGGCAGGCCGGCGTGACCGGGATCGGCGAACTGGTGGCCCGGCTGGAGCGCGACGAGTTCGACCTCGTCGCCGTGGGCAGGACGCTGCTGGCCAACCCGGACTGGGCGGCGAAGGCGCTGCGCGGCGAGCTGGCCGGGACCGTCCCGTACGACCCGGCCGTGCTGACCACCCTGGTCTGACGCCACCGCGGCGGGTGGACCACCGCAGCCGGGCCGCGACGGTCGTCGCGGCCCGGCTGTCGTGCGAAGGCCGCCCGGATACCGGTGAGCGGCCGGCGCCCGGCCGGCCGCTCACCGCGGGTCAGTCCAGGCCCAGCTCGCCCCGGATGACCGCGTGCCAGTCGTCCGTCATGCGCCGCGCCGTGGCCTCGTCGAACACGTTCGCGTCGTACTTGAGGAACACCTTGTACCCGTCGCCCTCCCGGTAGAACTCCGTGGCGAGGACGTACTCCCCGGCGTACGGCAGGTCGTCGAACATCCGCAGGTCCAACTCGCCGGCCCCGGCCGGCGCTTCGTTGGTGAGCAGGTCGGCGCCCTCGAAGTTCTGGAACAGGAAGTTCGTCAGGACCAGCGGTTCGTCGTCCGATCCCACCGCGCGGGTGATCTCCGGCAGCGGGTAGCCGCCGTGCTCGATGCCGCCGACCACCTTGCGCTGCAGGGACTTGAGCAGTTCGGGGAAGCCCCCGGCGGCCGTGCAGCGGATGGGCAGGCAGTTCGCGAACTGGCCGACCACGTCCTGGAACCGCTCCTCGTAGCGGGCGGCCGCGGTCATGCCCAGGACCACGTCGTCCTGTCCGGTCAGCCGGTGCAGGAACCGCACGTACGTGGTGAACAGCACGATGGCGACGCTGACCCGGTGCTCCCGCGCGGTGTCGGCCAGTGCGCCGGCCAGCGTCGGCGACAGCCTCATCGTCGCCACCTCCACCCGGGGCATCCGCTTCGGGTCGTACGGACGGTCGCAGGGCAGCGCGAGCGCCGACCGCGGCCCGTCCAACTCCCGGACCCAGTAGTCCCGGTGCTTCCGTCCCTGCGGGCCGGTGAGCATCGCCTCCTCCCAGGCGACGAAGTCGCCGAAGCCGGCCCGGTTCAGGCTCCCCCGGCCCTGGTAGGCCTCCTTGAGCGTGCGGACCAGGACCGCCGTCGACGTGCCGTCCAGCAGGATGTGGTGCGCGGTGATCAGCAGCAGCCGCCGGCCGCCGGCGAGGGAGACCAGGTGCGCCCGCACCAGCGGGCCCGTCGCCAGGTCGAACGGGACGTCCACCAGGTCGCGCAGCCCGGCCAGTTGCGCGGCGCGCGAGGTGGTGGCGAGGTCGACCCGGTCGAAGGACGGCGTCCTGGTCGGGTCGATGTCCAGGTACGGCACGCCGTCCCGCTCGCTGAGGACCGCGCTCAGCACCGGGTGGATCCCGGTCTGCGCGCGGATCGCCCGTTCCAGGGCCGCCTCGTCCAGCTCGCCGTGGATCTCGAAGAGCAGCGGGAGGTGGTAGTTGGTCGACTCCGGCGAGCGCAGCTGGTCCCGGTACATGGTCAGCTGACCGCGCGCGAGGTTCCACCGCCCGCCCGCCGGGCCGGTGAAGTGGGCGCACAGGCCCTCGATGGTCTCGACGTCGAAGAGCAGGGTGGCGGAGACGTCGTCACCGAAGTCCTCGCGCAGGGCGTTGGTGAGCTGGAGCACGAGGATCGAGTCCAGGCCGTAGTTGGTGAGCGGCGCTGTGGTGTCGATCCGCTCGGCCGGGATGCCGAGGACGGCGGCCGCCTTGCCGAGGATGAGCGCGGCCAGGTCGGACGGCGTCGCCGGCGCGGCCGAGGGCTCCGGAACCGGGACGGGCACGGGCTCGGGGGTCGGCACGGGCTCCGGTCGCGGTGCCGACGCCGGTACCGGCCGCTCCGGCCCGCCGGTCCCCTGCCGTGCGGCGCTCCCCGGCCCGGCGCCGACCGCCTGCCGGGCCACCCCGTCGCTCTCCGCCGCGATGACCTGCTGCCCCAGCGGCAGCGCCTGCGCCAGCGGGAACACGACCGTGCCGAAGCCCTCCCCCGCCAACACGTCCCGCCAGTTCTCCGGCGACAGCGCCGGCGAGCCGGGGATCCGCAGCGACCGGTCGTCGAACAGCCACCAGCCGGCGAGCAGCCCGAACGTCACATGGCTGAACAGGTCGAACGCCGACAGCTCGTTCAGCAGCAGCCACCCGCCGGCCCGCATCGCGGCCTTGGCGTTGCGCAGGGTGTTGCGGGTGTCCCTGGTCGCGTGCAGCACGTTGGCGGCGATCACCAGGTCGAACCCGCCCTCGCCGATGTCCTGCCCGGCCAGCGGCTGCTCGATGTTGAGCAGCCGGCAGTCCAGGTACGGCACGTCCGGCCCGTACGCGGTGCGCGCGTGGTTGAGGAAGGCCTTGGACAGGTCCGTGTAGACGTAGGTCTCGATGCTGTCCTGGTAGGGCTTGAGCGCGGCGAACATCCCGGCGCTGGTACCGCCGGTACCGGCGCCGATCTCCAGGATCCGCAGCCGCGCGCCGGGCTCCCGGCGCAGCCGCTCCGCCACCACGCCGACGGCGGCGCCGGCCATGGCACGGTTGAACAGGTCCGCGACGTGGTTGTCCCGGTAGCAGCCCTCCACCAACTCCACCGAACCGCGCGGGAACATCACGTCGGTGGGCCTGGTCCGGCCGGTCAGGATGCCCGGCAGCGCCCGCAGCATGGCGGAGGCCAGCCGCAGTTCGGCCCTGCGGTCGGCGTCGGTCGACCACCGCTCGCACTGCCGGTCCCACTGCCCGAGCACGACGTCCACCGGCTCGGCCGGGACGAGGACGCGCCGGGCGTGCTCCAGCCAGTCGGCGTACAGCGGCAGGATCGCCGCGTGGTCGACGGTCGCCAGCTGCGCCGCCAGCACCTTCGCCAGCCACGGGTCCCGTTCGGCTCGACGCCACCGCACGACCTCGTCCATGAGGTCGTCCGCGCCCTCGGGCGCGATCAGCAGCTCACCGGGGACCCGCGACGGCGTCCGGCCGTGCACGGTGACCCTGGTGGCGCGGTCGAAGTTCGCCAGGGTGTTGTGCCGGTTGGTCTTGACGAAGGCGAGCTGCCGCTGGCCTCCGCCGAGCAGCGCGTCCAGGGCGGCCAGCCCCTCGCGCGGCTCGATCGACACCAGGCCGACCCGGCTCAGCCGCTCCCGGTAGAACGCGGACGTGACGCTCCCGAGGTCGCCCCACCACCCCCAGTTCATGACCCTGACCGGGGTGTCCCAGTGCTGTCCGAGCGCGTGCGCGTAGGCGTCGCTGAAGGTGCACCCGGCCGCGTAGTTGCCCTGGCCGGCCGCCGTCGTGAAGGACTGCATCGACGACAGCAGCACCGCGAAGTCCAGTTGCTCGCCGTCGAAGACCTCGGCCATCGCGGTGGTGACGTCGACCTTGGCCGCCAGCCCCGCGCGGAGGGTGGCCTCGTCCATCCTGGCGAACGTGCTGTCCCGCAGCACGAGTGCGGCCTGCACCACCCCGTCGATCCGCGGGTGGCGCTCCTTGACCGCCGCGACGGCACGGCGCAGCGCGGCCGGGTCCGCGGCGTCGGCGCTGAGGTAGCGGACGGTGCCGCGTCCCTGGACGGAGCGGATCCGGTCCTCGACGGACGCGTCGGGTGCGCTGCGGCCGATCCAGGTGACGTGCGCGCCGAACTCGCGCACCACGTGCTGGGTCCACGCCGTGCCCAGGCCGCCGGCCCCGCCGATCACCACGTAGACGCCGCCCTCGCGGTACACCGGCTTCGCCGGCGCCTCGCACGGCGCCCAGTGCCGGGCGAGCCACTGGCCGGCCCGCCGGACCCAGGCGTCCTCGGGCGACCGGGCCGGCAGGGCCGGCAGGTCGGCGGGCCACTCGGGGCCGTCGAGGTCGACGCGGCGGACGGTCCACTGCGCGTACTCCCGGCCCAGCGAGCCGAACAGGCCGTGCAGTCCGGCGTGTGCCGGCTGGACGGGGTCGTCGGTGTGGGTGGCCAGCGCGCGGGTCGTGACCAGCGTGATCCCCAGCGGCCGGGCGTCGTACCCGGCACCGATCAGCGCCTTGATCATGCGAAAGGCCGCGACGACGCCGTCGTCCTGGGCGGCCACGTACCCGGCGGCGTCGACGGGGTCGAGCTTGGGCTCGGGCGCGGTCCAGACCAGGTGGTCGATCGGCCCGAGCTCGCGCAGCGCGGCGGTCACCTCCTCGACGGACGCCGACGGCGGCAGCGGCCAGGCCAGCGCGCCGGCGAGGGCCGAGGGTCCGCCGACGGCCAGGACCCGGTCGGTCCGGGCGGGCACGGGCGCGTCGGTCGCGCTGATCGAATCCCAGACGGGGGCGAACAGTGCGGGCTCGCTCCGGCCCGTGCGGCGCGAGGTGTACCCGGTCAGCCGCACGCAGACCGCGCCGTCGGCGTCGACCAGGTCGATGTCCAGCTTGCCGAGCGGCCCGGACGCGCCGCCTCGGACGACGGCCCACATCGTGGCCGGGCACGGGGCGAACAGGTCGAGCCGGTCCAGGGCGAACGGCACGGCGGTGTCACTCATCCCGTCGAGGTGGGGCGCGACCGCCGCCTGGATCGCCGAGTCCAGCATCGCGGGCGTCAGCGCGCCGGGCTCCGCCGAGTCGGGCCGGACCAGTTCGGCCAGGACCGTCCCGGAGCCGACGTGCGCCCGCCGGATCGCCCGGAGGGTCGGACCGTGGTCGATGCCCATCGACACCAGGGCCTGGTGGATCCGGTCGCCGGACACGGTCTCCGGGCAGTCCGCGCGCAGTGCGGCGAGGTCGACCGGTGCCGGGCGCGGGGCGTCGGACGGTGCGATGCGGCCTTCACAGCACACGGTGGCGCCGGCGACGATCTCGAACCGGTGCCCGCCCTTGGTGTCGGCGCGCACGTCGACCCGGACGTCGACCGGGTCGTCCGCGACCTCCAGCGGCTGCACCCAGGTCACGTTGCGCATCCGCACCCGGGTGGCGCCCAGCGCCTTGCGGGCCAGTTCCAGGTAGGCGACCGCGGGCAGGAGGTGACGGCCCTGCACCACGTGGTCGCGCAGCAGGCCGTGGGCGCGGGTCAGCGTCACCGCGTCGGCGCGGGTCCGTGGCGCAGTGTCCGCGGGGGTCGGCGGCACAGCGTCCGCGCGGGCGGGCGGTACGGCTTCGCCGCCGGTCGCGGGCCAGTGCCGGTCGCGGGCGAAGGGGTAGGTCGGCAGCGGGATGCGCCGGCCCTCGACCGGGGGCCGGGTGTCCTCGGGCACCCGGGCCGGGCTCGTGCCGTCGAGGACCCGGATCAGCTCCTCGCGGTCGCGCACCACGCAGGCGAACCGGTGCGCGAACCGCTCCCGGCCGACGGCCAGGGTGTAGGCGAGGTCGCCGAGGTCGATCGAGGCGTGGGCGCGGACGTGTGCGGCCAGTCGGCGCCGCTGTTCGAGGAGCTGCTGCTCCGTCCGCGCCGAGAGCACCACCACGTGCTCCGCCTGCGGTGCGGCGGCCGGTGCGGCGGTCCGCGCGACGTCCCACGCGACGTCCCGCGCGACGGACGGGGCCTCCTCGATCACGAGGTGCGCGTTGGTCCCGCTGGCGCCGAAGGAGCTCACCACGCCGCAGCGCGGCACCCCGGCGGGGGTCTCCCAGTCGTGGGTGCGGGTGCTCAGGTAGAACGGGCTGCCCGCCAGCGGGATCGCCTCGTTCGCGCTCTCGAAGTGCAGCGAGGCGGGGATCCGCCGGTGTTTGATCGCCAGCAGCACCTTCAGCACACCCGCGACGCCGGCCGCGAACTGGGCGTGGCCGATGTTGGTCTTCAGCGAACCGACCGCGCAGTACTCCGCCTTGTCGGTGCGGGCGCGGAACGCGCGGTTCAGCGCCTGGAACTCGATCGGGTCGCCCAGCTTGGTGCCGGTGCCGTGCGCCTCGACGAGTCCGATGCGTTCCACGTCGACGTCGAACCGCTCGTACACCTCGCCGAGCAGAGCCTCCTGGGACACCGAACTCGGCGCGGTGATCCCGTTGGTGGCGCCGTCCTGGTTGACGCCGCTGGCCTTGATCACGCCGTGGATGTGGTCGCCGTCGGCCAGTGCGTCCGCGAGCCGCTTCAGTACGACGACCCCGACGCCCTCGCCGGGTACGAAGCCGTCGGCGCGGTGGTCGAAGGTGTGGCAGCGGCCGGTCGGCGAGAGCATGCCGGCGCGGCCCGCGAGCCCGTACAGCCGTGGTGTGGACTGCACGAACACCCCGCCCGCCAGCGCCATCGAGGTCTCGCCGGACCACAGGTCCTTGCACGCCAGGTCGATCGCCACGAGCGAGCTGGAGCACGAGGTGTCGACGGCGATCGCCGGGCCCTTGAGGTCGAGGAAGTAGCCCACCCGGCTCGGGATGACCGAGGCCATGTTGCCCCACAGGGTCTGCGCCGGTGCGTCCCGGTCGAGCAGCGTCTGGTAGTCCCCCGCCCACGCCCCGACGTAGACGCCGCAGCGCCGCCGGCCCATCCGGCCCGCGTAGCCGGCGTCCTCCAACGCCTTCCAGGACTCCTCCAGCAGCAGCCGCTGCTGCGGGTCCATCACCACGGCCTCGGTACCGGAGATGTTGAAGAACATCGCGTCGAACTCGTCGATGCGGTCGAGGAAGCCGCCCCGGGTGCAGGTGCTCACGCCGTCGAGGTCGAACCGGGTCGTCTCGGTGACCAGGTCGTCGCCGTCGACCAGGTGGGTCCACAGGTCGTCGAGCGAGTCGGCGCCCGCGAAGCGGCCGCTCATGCCGACCACCGCGATCGGTCCGCGATCCCCGGCCCCGGGCACGGCCCCGGGCACGGCCCCGGGCACGGGCACAGCCGCGGGCACGGGCGCGGGCTCCGCGACCGGTTGCGGGGCATCGTCGCGCGCCGCCGCCGGCGCCGGGGCGCCCTCCGTGTAGACGATGGTGTCCCCGTACTCGGCGAGCAGGTGCGCGGCCAGCCGGTCGGCACTGCTGAAGTCGAAGACCACGCTCGTCGGCAGGTCCAGCGACAACGCGTCGTTGAGCTGGTCCACCACGCGGATCGCCAGGATCGAGTCCAGGCCGTAGTCGGCGAACGCCAGCCCGCCCTCGACCTCGGCGACCTCCATCGCCAGTGCCCGGGCGATCTTCTCCCGCACCACCGCGGGCACGAGCTCGTCCAGGCTCCGTGGTGCGACGGCGGGTTCGGGGCTCACCGCCGCGACCGGTGCCGTGACCACCGGTGCGGCCGGCGGACGTGGCGCCGGCAGCGGGGCCGGTGCCTGCCGGGTCAGGTCGCCGATCCAGAACCGCTCCTTGGCGAACGGGTACGTCGGCAGCGACAGCACCCGGCGCGGCGCCCCCCGGTGCAGGCGCTCCCAGTCCACCTCGACGCCCGACGCCCACAGCGCCGCGAGCTTGGACAGCTTGCCGGCGGTGACCCACTGCCGTACCAGCAGTTCCTGCAGATCGCTGTCACCGGTGATCTCCGCGAGCAGACCGCCCGCATCCCCGGCGGTGCCCCGGTGCCCCCGGCCCGCCCGCAGCGCGGCCCGCAGCTCCGCGGTCGACGACGCCGCGACCGCGTACCGCTCGGCCATCGCTTCCCGCCCGACCTGGAGCGTGAAGGCCAGGTCGGCGAGATCGGTGTCCGGATTGCGGTCGAGGTAGCCGGCCAGCCGGTCCACCGACGCGGTGAGCTGTTCGGGAGTCCTCGCCGAGAGGACGACGACCTGTTCGGCGCCGTTGGGCGCGCCGTCTGTGGGCTGCACGGAATACTCCTCGACGATCACGTGCGCGTTCGAGCCGCCGGCACCGAAGGAGGACACCGCCGCGATCCGCGGGCCGTCGGAGTGCCACGGGCTCAGCTCGCGCTGGACCCGGAACGGGGTCCGCTCGAAGGCGATGTTCGGGTTGAGCTGTTCGGCGTGCAGGCTCGGCGCGAGCTGCCGGTGCTTGAGCTGGAGCAGGACCTTCGTCAGACCGGCCACCCCGGCCGCGGCCTCCAGGTGGCCGATGCCCGACTTCGCCGAGCCGATCGCGCAGTACTGCCGGTCCATGGTGTCCTGCTCGAACGCCATGGTCAGGCCGGTGATCTCGATCGGATCGCCCAGTTCGGTGCCGGTACCGTGGGCCTCGACGTAACTGACCTGCCGCGCGGAGACCCCGGCCCGGTCCAGCGCTCGCCGGATCACGTCGGCCTGGGCGACCGGGCTCGGCACCGTGTAGCCGGTGGAGCGGCCGCCGTGGTTGACGCTGGAGCCCCGGATCACCGCGAGCACGCGGTCCCCGTCGGCCACCGCGCGGGACAGCGGCTTGAGCAGCACGCAGCCCACGCCTTCGCCGGGGACGAACCCGTGGCCGCCGGTGCCGAAGCTGCGGCAGTGCTGGTCGGGCGAGAGCATGCCGGAGCGGCACAGTTCGACGTAGTCCAGCGGGTGCGCGTAGAGGTTCACGCCACCGGCGATCGCCACCTCGCAGGCGCCGCGCCGGAGTTGCTCGCACGCCTCGTGGATCGCGGTCAGCGACGCCGAGCACATCGTGTCGATCGTCAGGCTCGGGCCTCGCAGGTCGAGCAGGTAGGAGGCGCGGGCGCTCAGCGAGGCGAACGACAGCCCGGGCACCACGAGTTCACCCGAGGGCAGGCGGCCCACCTCGTGTCGGGCGTGGCCGACCTTGGTGACGCCGGCGAACACCCCGACCCCGTGGCCGTGGCGGTCGGCGAGGCGCGCCCTGGTGTAGCCCGCGTCCTCCAGCACCTCCCACGAGGCCTGAACGAACAGCCGTTCCTGCGGGTCCATGGCGTAGGCGTCGCGCGGGGCGATGCCGAAGAACCGGGGATCGAACGCCGCGAAGTCGTCGAGGAAGCCGCCCCACTTGCTGTAGCTGCGGCCGGTGGCCACCGCCGTGTTGCGGTCCGGTTCGAAGAAGCCCTCCAGCGGCCAGCGGTCCACCTCGCGGACGCAGTCGCGGCCCGCCCTGAGGTTCTCCCAGAACTCCTCGGGGTCGGCGGCGCCCGGGTAGCGGCCGCTCAGCCCGATGACCGCGATCGGCTCATCGGCGACGGCGTCGGGCCCGTCGGTCGCGACGACCGGCTTCCCGGACGGCTGCTCCGACGGCCTCTCGGACGGCTGCTCGATGGTGGCGGGCCGGTCGGCGACCGGCTGCCGGCGCGCATGTTCCGGCTGCCGGCCGACGGGTCCGCCGGCGGGTCGGCCGGCGACGTGACCGGCGAGTTGACCGGCCACCGCCCGCAGGGTCGGCTGCTCGTAGAAGATCGTCGAGGACACCTCGGGGTAGGTCCTGACCAGTTCCCGGTTGAGCTGGATGACCATCACCGAGTCCAGGCCGATGTCGACGAGCGGGCGGTCGGGGTCGACCGAGCCCGGCGCCAGCCCGCTGACCTCGGAGAACAGGGTGAGCAAGTGGTGAAGGACATGCGGGTCGGCGCTGGGCGTGGCGGTCGTCGCCACCGGCGCAGGCACCGAGGCCTGCGTCCCCGTCCCCGTCCCGGTCTGCGCCCGCTCCCGGTCGCCGTAGTGCACCCACACCTGGTCCGCCCCCGTGTTCCAGGCGTCGATCAGCGCCGCGAGCCCGTCCTGCGTGGGCATCGGCGCCAGCCCCCGGTCCTCCCACAGGTACGCCCGGGTCCGCTCGCTGACCCGCATGCCGCCGTCCTCCCACAGCGGCCACGCGATGGACGACGTGCGCCCGCGGCGGCTCCCCGCCGCGACCCGCGCGTTGCGCACGGCGGCGAACTCGTCGAGGAAGGCGTTGGCGGTCGCGTAGTCGGACTGGCCGGGGTTGCCGGTGATCGCGGCGCCCGAGGAGAACGTCAGCACGAACTCCAGCGGGCAGTGCTCGGTGGCCCGGTCGAGGTGCACGAGGCCGTCCACCTTGGTCGCGAGCACGTCGTCCCACTGCTCGGCGGTCTTGTCCGCAAGCAGCGAGTCGCGCACCACACCGGCGGCGTGCACGATGCCGGTGATCCCGCCCGCCTCGGCGACCAGGTGCCGCACCTCCTCCCAGCGGGAGACGTCGGCGCGCACGTACCGCGCGACCGCACCCGCCTGCCGCAACTCGGCGAGCAGGCCCTCGATCCGGTCGTCGCCCGGCGACCGGCCGGCGAGCACGATGGTCGGTCGCCGCACGTCGGCGGCGATGCGCCGGGCGGTGGCGGCGCCGATCCCACCGGCGCCGCCCGTGATCAGGTACACGCCGCCGTCCCGCCAGGGCCGGTCGGACGCTGCTCCCCGGATCACGGCCGGGGCCCAGCTGCGCGTGTGCCGGACGCCGTCGCGGTAGCTCACGAGGTCGTCGGCGGCGCGGGCGTTCTCCGCCACGACGGCGGCCAGGTCGTCGCCGGCGACACCCTCGACACCGATGACCTGACCGACGATCCGCGGGTTCTCCTTGGTCGCGGTGCGCAGCAGGCCGACCAGGGCGAGGTCGTGGGTGACGACCTGCACCAGCGTGGTGCCGTGCCGGGCGTCGAGGCCGCGGACGGTCTCCAGCACCTGCCACGACAGGTCGCGGAACCGGCTCTCCGGCCGTTGCCTGGCCGTGTCGAGGCGGATCGCCCCGGGCACCGGCCCGTCGACCCCGCACAGGAGGACGACGCGCTGGTCGTACCGGCCGGTCGCGGCGGCGGGCGTCGGCGTCCACCGTGCGGTCAGCAGGGCCGTACCGGTCGCCACCCCGGTGCCGGCCGACTCCCTCGTGCCGCTACCTCCGGTGCCGACCGATTCCCTGCTACCGGGAAGCCAGAACCGGTCCCGGGCGAAGGGGTATCCGGGCAGGTGGGCGCGCTTGGGGGTCCTGCCCCCGGACAGCGAACGCCAGTCGACGGCGCCACCGCCGATCCACCGCCCGATCGGCTCCGCGCTGCCGCCACGGTCCCCGGTGGTGACGAACGCCCGTATCCTGTCGAGGAGTTCGGCACGCGAGGAGACGACCCAGCCGACCCGTTCCGCCATCTCCTCGCGGCCGACCTGCAGGCTCCACGCGACGGACCGCAGCGAAACGTCCGCCGACTGCTCCAGGTAGGACAGCAGGTCCCGGGCCCGGTCGGTCAACTGCCCAGCGGTGCGGGCCGACAGCGGCACCAGGACGCTCCCGCCGTCCTGCTCTCGCTCTCCCGACTCTCCCTGCTCGCGCTGGTCGGCGCCGACGTACTCCTCGACGACGACATGGGCGTTGACGCCGCCGAACCCGAAGCTGCTCACCCCGGCCCGCCTCGGCGCGAGGCCGCCGTCAGCGCTGCGGGGGCGCGCCCAGGGCTCGTTGTCCCGCACGATGTGGAACGGGCCGCCGTCCAGTTCGATGTACGGGTTGACCTGCCGGACGTGCCGGGTCGCGGGCAGCACACCGTGCTTGAGCGCGAGCAGCACCTTCAGCAGCCCCGCGATGCCCGCGGCCGACTCCAGGTGGCCGATGTTGGTCTTGACCGAACCGAGGCCGCACGCACCGTCGTCACTGCGGCCCAGCCGGCGGAACGCCGTGCGCAGCGCGCGGACCTCCACCGGGTCGCCGAGCGCCGTGCCGGTGCCGTGGGTCTCGATGTAGCCGATGGTGTCCGGGTCGAGGTCGCCGACGGCGGCCGTCACCAGGTCGGCCTGGGCGTCGGCGTTCGGCGCGGTCAGCGAGTTGGCCCGGCCGCCGTGGTTGTACGCGCTGCCCCGGAGCACACCGAGGATCGCGTCGCCGTCGCGCTCCGCCGCCGCCAGGGACTTGAGCACAACCACCCCGACGCCCTCGCCGCGCACATAGCCGTTCGCGCCGGCGTCGAAGGTCTTGCACAGGCCGTCCGGGCTGAGCATGCCCGCGCGGTGCGCGCTGACGAAGGTGTCCGTGCTGAGCAGCACGTTCACCCCGCCGGCGACGGCCAGCTCGCAGGTGCCGGAGCGGATCGCCTCGATCGCGCGGTGCACCGCCACCAGCGAGCTGGAGCAGGCCGTGTCGATCGGTTCGCTCGGGCCGCGCACGTCGAGCAGGTACGAGATGCGGTTGGCCAGGATCGAGTGCGTCGTCCCGGTCGACGTGAACGCGTCCGGTTGCACGCCGCGGGTGGTGAGCAGCGTCGCGTAGTCGTTGCCCGTGACGCCGATGAACACTCCCGTGCTGGTCGGCAGGTCGGCCGGGCGGTACGCGCTGTCCTCCAGCGCCTGCCACACCGTCTCCAGGACGAGGCGGTGCTGCGGGTCCATCAGCTCGGCCTCGCGCGGCAGGATGCGGAAGAAGGCGGCGTCGAAGGCGTCGACGTCGTCCAGGGCCCCGATCCGCTGGGGGAAGTCCTGGGCCTCGATGGTCCTGCGGTGGTCCTCGTCGTACCGGTGCCACGGGAAGGCGGTGACGGAGTCCTCGCCCGCCAGCAGGTTCGCCCAGTACTCGTCCAGGGTGCGGGCGCCCGGGAAGCGCCCGGCCGCGCCGATGACGGCGATCGGCAGGCGCGGATCGGCCTCGGCGTGAACCGGCTGCGGCTCGACCGCGGCCACGACCTCTGCCGCTGCCTCGACTTCGACCGGCGGCGGCACCGGCGCGGCCCGGACCGGCGCGGCCCCGGGCTCGACCGTGGCTCCGTGCTCGTCGACCAGGTGGGCACCCAGCGCCTCCAGCGTGCTGACGTCGAAGAACACCGCCGGACTCACCACGACCCCGAACCGCTCGCGGATCTCCTCCGCGAAGGCCACCAGCGAGATGGAGTCGAAGCCGAACGCGTCCAGGCCGGTCCGCGGATCGAGCTCCGCCGGCTCGAACTTGAGGAGGTCCGCGGCGATGGAGCGCAGGACGTCCACCACGGCCGAGTCCGCAGGCGCGGCCGGCTTCGTGCCGCCCTGCACCGCTTGGGCCGGCACCGCGTCGACCTGCACCCGCTCGACCCGGACCGGACGGGCCTGCGGTACCGGCCGCTCGGCCGGCGTCGTCCCTCCGACGCCGCGCCGCACCCCGTCCAGTTCCCCGACGACCTCGCCCGAGCCCTCGACCAGCAGGATCCGGTCGTCTCCGAAGACCACGTGCGTGACCGGCACCCCGGCCCGTACCCGGATCCCCCCGACCCGGTTGAGCGCCACCCGGGTCCAGTCCGGCGCCCCGGCCCGCTTGGCCTCCCACTGCACGCCCTGGGCGATCACCGCGAGCACGAACGGCTCGACGGTGACGTTGCGCCGGACGTGGTCCTGCCGGAAGTCGGGCCGGCCGACGCCCAGCACCGTCCGGCCGTCCGGCGTGCGGAACACACCGTCGACCGCGCACGACGCCGGTTTGTAGTCCAGCCCGCCCTCGGCCAGCTCGGCCAGGAACCGTTCCCGGGTGAGGACCGGCCGCAGGTCGGCCAGGTCGACCCGACCGGTCGGCGCGGTGGCCGCCCGCACGGTGAACTCGACCGCCGCCGCCCCGTCCTCGGTCCGGACGATGCCGTGGCCGTCGGCGAACTCCGTGACGAGCCGCCTGGTCGCCGACCAGTCGATCGGCCGCAGCACCCGGAGGTCGTGGACCGACGCCTCCCCGGCGAACCCGCTGACCTTCGCGGTGGCCAGCGCGAGGTCCACCGCGAAGGTGGGCACGATCGTCGGCGCCTTGGCCAGGCGGTAGCCGTAGTCCAGCAGGTCGGCGAGGTGGACGTCGAGGCCGTAGCGCAGGCCGCGCACGTCGGACTCGTTGCGCCCCAGGAACGGGTGCAGCCGCTCGCGCAGTGCCAGGGGGGCCAGCACGGACGGCGCGCCGTCGGTCTGCTCGACCCAGCACCGCACCTTCTCGAACGGGTACGCGGGCAGTGACACCCGACGGGCCGTCGGCAGCCGGTCCCAGTCGACGGTCCTGCCGGCGACCCAGGTCGTGCCGAGCTCGTGCGCGGGCAGCTCCCGCCGCCCGGCCAGGTAGCCGTCGACGGCCGCCAGCGCGGACCGCAGGTCCCCCGCCACGAACGCCCACCGGTGGGGCAGTTCGTTCTTGCCCACCCGCAGGGTGAACGCGATGTCGGGCAGATCGGCCTCCCGCGCCCCGGCGAGGTGGTCGCGGAAGGTGGCCAGGTAGCGCCCGAGCGCGGCCTCGTTCATCGCGGAGAACACGAACAGCTGCTCGCCGAACGGCTCCTGACGTACCGGACGTTCGGGATACTCCTCCAGGACGATGTGCGAGTTCATGCCGCCGGCACCGATCGACGTGATGCCGGCCCGCCGGGGATGGGTGACCTGCCGGCCGTCGACGACGGTGACCGCAGGCCGCCAGTCGGCGAGCGTCTGCTGCACCTGGAACGGCGTGTCGGTGAAGTCGATGTCCGGGTTGAGTTCCGTGCTGTGCAGGGAGGGCACCAGCTTGCCGTGCCGGAACTGGAGCAGCACCTTCGCCAGGCCGATCATGCCGGCCGCCGCGAGCAGGTGCCCCATGTTCGCCTTGACGGACCCGAGCGCGCAGAACTGGCTGTCCGCCGTGTACTTCCGGTACGCCGAGGTGAGCGCGCGGACCTCGATCGGGTCGCCCAGCGCGGTGCCCGAGCCGTGCCCCTCGACGTAGCTGATCGTCCTCGGGTCGACCCCGGCGTCCTCGATCGCCTTCTCGATCGCGTGCGCCTGCATGCCCGGGTTCGGCACGGTGAAGCCGTTGCGGGTGCCGGCGTTGGACAGGGCGGTGCCCCTGATCACGGCGTACACCTGGTCGCCGTCGCGCTCGGCGTCGACCAGCGGCTTGAGCACGACCGCGCCGACGCCCTCGCCGAGGATGGTGCCGTCCACGCCGTGGCCGAAGCTGCGGATCACGTCGGAGGTGCCGGTGGTGAAGTGCTCCTCCGACGAGGTGATCAGGTTGTACGGGTGCAGCATCAGGTTGACGCCACCCGCGACCACCATCCGGCACTCGCCGGCCCGCAGCATCTGCACGGCCTGGTGCACGCACGTCGACGAGGCGGAGCACATCGTGTCCACGAAGATCGACGGCCCGGTCAGGCCGTAGAAGTAGGACAGCATGTTGGGGAGCGTCCCGGTGTAGCTGCCGCTCTGCGGGGCGCCGCGGGTGAGGCTGTTCTGGAAGCCGTACAGGTTGTAGTGGTTGCTCATGGTGCCCACGAGCACACCGACGTCGCCCTGGTAGCGGCGGTGGATGGTCTGCCGCGAGTAGCCGGCGTCCTCCAGCGCCTGCACGCCGGCCTGGAGGAACAGCCGCACCTCCGGGGACATCTGCTCGGCCTCGCGCTTGGAGATGCGGAAGTAGCGGGGATCGAACGCGTCGATGTCGCGGAGGAAGGTGCCGGTCCTGATCACGCTCTTGCCCCGGACGGCCCGGTCGCTGTCGTAGATGGCCTCGTGGCCCCAGCGTTCGGCGGGGACCTCCTCGAACGTGTGCCGGCCGTTCTCCAGCAGCTCCCACAGCTCGTCCATCGTGTCGGCGCCGGGGTAGCGCCCGGACACCCCGATGATCGCGATGTCGTGCCGGTCCTCGCGCGCGGGTTCGCGGACCTCGGCGGTGGTGGTGGCGGTGGCGGACACGGCCGGGGCCTCCGGCGGTACGACGGGCGTCTCCGACGGCGGTGCCGCCGGCGCTTCCGGCTGTGCGTCGGACGCCCCGGCCTCCGCCGTCGCCCCCGGCACGGCCCCCAGTACGGCTTCCAGTTGCCTCCGCCGCGACTCCACGAAGTGCGCCGCCACGTCCGCGATGTTCAGGTACTCGAAGAAGATCGTCTTGGACAGCGGTCCGAACAGCTTCTCCAGTTCGGCGGTCACCCCCAGGATGCTCAGCGAGTCGATCCCGTACTCGATCAGGTTGGTGGTCGACTCGATGTGCTCCGGGGCGTGCCGGAGGACCCCGGCGACGACCTCCCTGAGCAGGCCCTCGGTGCGCTCCAGCAGATCGCCCTCGACGACGCCGCCGGACGGCACGACCGAGGCCGACACCACGGGCGCCGGAGCCGCCCGGCGTGGCACCGCGAGGCTCGCCCTGGCCCCGTACCCGACGATGACGTGCGCGGGGGCGTCGGCGAGCAGGGAGCGGCCGAAGGCGCGCAGCCCGTCCTCGGTGGGCAGGGCCTCCCAGCCGCGCTCACGGCGCAGCGACTCACGGGTGACCTCGTCCAGCGTCATGCCGCCCTCGGCCCACAGCGGCCAGCTGACGGCGACGGTCCTGCCGCTGCGCTCCCCCGCGTCGACCAGCGCCTGCCGGTGCCGGGCGAACGCGTCCAGGAACGCGTTGGCCGCCGCGTAGTCGGCCTGCCCCGGGTTGCCGTAGACGCCGGCGACCGAGGAGAACAGCGCGAAGAAGTCCAGGTCGAGGTGCCGGGTGGCGGCGTCGAGGTTGAGCGTGCCGCGCACCTTCGGCGCGGTCACCAGGCGGACGTCGGCCAGGTCCTTGCGCAGCAGGTACTGGTCCCGCAGCAGACCGGCCGCGTGCACCACGCCGTGCAGCGAACCGTGCTCCCGCACGATCGTGTCGACCGCGGCGCGGACGGCCCGGGCGTCGGTGACGTCGACCGGCAGGTAGTGCGCGTCGACCCCCTCGGCCCGCAGGGACTCGACCGAGCCGGCGGTGGACCGTCCGCTCAGGACGACCGTCGCCTCGGCGCGGCCGAGGTAGCGGGCGATGTGCCGGCCGATGCCGCCCAGGCCGCCGGTCACCCAGTACACGCCGCAGGGGCGCAGGTCCGGCACCTCCGGACCGGCGTCGAGCCGCGTCTCGGCGGGCTCCAGCACCTGCCGGGTGCCGTCGGCGGCGTAGCGGACCTCGGTGTCGGCGGAGTCGTCGGCGCACTCCTCCCGCACGATCCGCTCGATCTGTGCCGGGGAGGCCGACTCCAAGCCGGCGACCCGGACCACCCGGCCCGAGACCAGCGGGTTCTCCAGGGCGACCGTGCGGAACAGGCCCCCCAGCGGCGCGTGGAAGTGCGCCGGGACCCGGCCGCCGACCAGCACCACGAAGCGGTGCTCGGTCTTGGGAGCGGACGCGAGCAGCCGCTGGGCCTCGGCGAACACCTGATCCGTCACGGCGTCGACGCCGTCGGCCGGGCTCGCCGGGGTGATCTCCGGCAGGGTCACGGTGTGCGCGGTGCGGGAGGAGCCGCCCGCGTTCAGCGGCCGGTCGGTCCACCGCGTGGTCGCCGTGACGACCCGCGCGCCCGCGTCGGCGGTGCGCTGGGCGAGCCCCCGCAGGCTGGCGCTGATCACGCCGTCGCGGTCGCACAGGTCGATGTCGAACCTGGCGAGCGCCCCGGAGTCCGCGCTCCGCCGCACCCACGCCCAGGTTTCGGACGGGCAGGGCCGGTACACCCGCAGCTCGTCGAGGGCGAAGGCCAGGGTCGGGCCGGCGGCCTCGCCCATCAGGACCACGGAGGTCTGGAAGGCGGCGTCCAGGACGCTCGGCGGCAGCACGTACCCCTCGGCCCCGGTCGCCGGGATGCGGGCGAGAGCCTCGTCCCGCCCGACCCGCAGCCCCCGCAGCGCGCGCATGTCCGGCCCGTACTCCAGGCCCTGGGCACCGAACTCGGCGTAGATCTCGGCGGGGTCGCGCGTGGTGGGGCAGGACGCGCGCAGGGCGTCCAGGTCCAGTGGTGCCGGCTCCGGCGCCGTGACGATCTCGGCGGAGCCCGCGCTGTGGGTCGTCTCGCCCCGGCGGAACTCGAAGGCGATCGCGTCTGCACGCGGCGTCAGTGCGAGCTCGACGTCGACCGGTTCGTCGACGACGACCGGCCGCATCCACGCGACGTCGCTCAGTCGGATCACTCCCTCCCGCGCCGCCGCGAACTCCACCGCGGCCCGCGCCATCTCCAGGTACGCGACCGCGGGCAGCACCCGGTGGCCGCGGACCTGGTGCGAGGCCAGGAAGGGCTCGGCTCCGGTGAAGGTGGAGGTGTAGCGCTGCTGCGCCAGGTCGGAGGTGTTGCGGTGGACGAGCGGGTGCAGCGTCGCGGCGCCCGGGGTCTCGGCCGGCGGCGTGACGTACCAGTGCCGGTCCCTGGCGAACGGGTAGGTCGGCAGCCGTACGCGCTGCGCCCCGGGCAGCGGGGGCCAGTCGGCGCTCCCCCCGCGTGCCCACGCCTGTGCCGCCGCGACCACCTCGGCCCCGGCCCCGGCGGGGTTGCGCACCTCGCCGTCCGCGGCGGACTCCAGCGCGGCGGCGAGCTGCTCCCGGTCCGCGACGACGAACGCGGCCCTGGCCCGCATCGGCTCGCGGCCGACCCGGAGCGTGTGGGCGATGTCGGCCAGCGACTGGCGCGGGCTCAGCCCGGTCTCGGGGGCCAGCAGGTGCTCCCGCAGCCGGGCGGCCAGCACCCGCAGCCGCTCCGGGTTCTTCGCCGACAGCGGCACGACGTACGGCCCCGGCGCCTCGGACGCCGCCGCACCGTCCTCGGGCGTCCCGCTCCCGTGCGCCGCCGTCGGGCGGACGTGTTCCTCCAGCAGCACGTGGGCGTTGGTCCCGCCGAACCCGAACGAGCTGACGCCCGCCCGGCGCGGCGCACCGTCGCCGCCCGGCCACGGCCGGGTGTCGCCGACGATGTAGAAGGGGCTGCCGTCCAGGTCGATCAGCTGGTTGCGGGTCTGGAAGTTGACCGTCGCCGGCAGGATCCCTGCGGCCATCGCGCCGATCACCTTCACCACGCCCGCCACGCCCGCGGCCGACTCCAGGTGGCCGATGTTGGTCTTGACCGAGCCGATGCCGGTGCTGCCGGGGCTCGGCGTGGTCCCGTTGGCGTCGTGCAGGCTCTGGAAGGCGCGCTTGAGTCCGACGATCTCGATCGGGTCACCGACCGGCGTGCCCGGCCCGTGGGCCTCGATGTAGCTCACGGTCTCGGGGGCGACGCCGGCCCGGGTGTAGACGTCCTCGATCAGCGCGGCCTGCGCCGCCGGGTTGGTGACGGTCAGCGAGTTGGTCCGGCCGCCGTGGTTGGTGCCGACGCCCTTGATCACCGCGTACACCGGGTCGTGGTCCGCCAGCGCCCTGGCCAGCGGCTTGAGCAGCAGGACCGCGCCGCCCTCGCCCCGGACGAACCCGTCCGCGGCCTGGTCGAAGGCGTGCGACCGGCCGGTGGGCGAGAGCATGCTCGCCTTGCTGAACGCCACGAACAGCTTCGGCGACCAGCACAGGTTCACGCCGCCGGCCAGCGCCAGGTCGCAGTCGCCGTTGTGCAGCGCGGCGACGGCCTCGTAGAGCGAGACCAGGGAGCTGGAGCAGGCGGTGTCGTTGGCGATGCTGGGGCCGTGGAAGTCGAAGAAGTAGGACAGGCGGTTGGCGACGATCGAGTACGCCGTGCCGGTCGGGAAGTAGGCGTCGGTCGGCACGTCGTCGCGTTCGATCAGCTCGGCGTAGTCGCCGTGGCACAGGCCCATGAACACGCCCGTGCGGCTGCCCGCGAGTTCGCCCGCCCGGTAGCCCGCGTCCTCGACGGCCTGCCAGGCCAGTTCCAGCGCGAACCGCTGCTGCGGGTCCATGGTCTCGGCCTCGCGCGGGGAGATGTTGAAGAAGGCCGCGTCGAAGCGGTCGGCGCCCTCGACGAAGCCGGCCCAGACGCTGTACGTCTTCTCCTCGCCGCTGCGCGGATCGCCGAAGTAGCGTTCCTTGGACCACCGCTGCGCGGGCACCTCGGTGATCAGCGAGCGCCCCGCCGCGAGGTGGTCGAACAGCTCGACCAGCGTGTCGGAACCCGGGAACCGCAGGGCCAGACCGATGATCGCGATGTCGTCGGCACTCATCGGCTCTCCCCCACTCGCTGCATGGCACGGCGGTTGTCCACGGTCACCCGCAGGTTCAGCGCGGCGGGAGCCGACCCGCCCGGCCGGCTCCCGCCGTCCAGCACGAACTGCTGGTGGAGCACGGCGGTCGTCAGCAGGTAGAGGAAGGCCTGGTCCTCCTTGGTGCTGATCTCCTCCACCGGCGAGGACATGATCTTGTCGACCAGGCGGCGGGCGAACCTCCGGTCCACGCAGCCGATCCGCGCCAACTCATGGTCGGACAGCAGCAGTTCCAGGTAGTCCGGGCGGCTGTCCTTGAACGCGGCGCTGCCCGGCGCGCGGTAGGGCTGTTTCGGGCGGCTGGTGGTCCACTCCGGGAGCTCGGCGCGGAACGCCTTCTTCAGGAGGGCCTTCTCGACCTGGCCGTCGTCGTAGCGCAGGTTCACCGACGCGGCCGCGCGCACCACCGCCGGGTCGAGGAACGGGCAGCGGTTCTCCACGCTGTGCGCGAGCGCGGCGCGCTCTCCCTGGGTGGACAACAGGAATCCGGGCAGCAGCGTCTTGTACTCCAGCCACTGGGCCTTGTGCACCGCGGACATCTCCGCGTAGCCCGGGGTCCCGGCGACGAGGTCGAGCAGGTCGGCGAACGGGTCGAACCGGTCGGCGAGCAGGCGCGCCGCGAACCGGCCGTTCTGGTAGCGCATCTCGTGCGAGAACAGGCCCGGCAGCCGTTCCACCGAGAACTGCTGGTACAGGCCGAGCAGATGGGCCTGGTGGGCGGAGCCGAAGTGCGCCAGCTCCGGGTGCAGCCCGGCCAGCCTGGTGCGGCGCTCGGCCTCGGGCAGCTCGTTCCAGCGCTCGCGCAGCAGGGTCTCGCGGAACAGCGAGTAGCCGAGGAACGCCTCGTCGGCGCCCTCGCCGCTGAGGATCGTCTTGATCCCGGCGTCGCGGACGTGCCGGGACAGCAGGAACATCGGCACGAACGAGGTGCGGAAGGTCGGGACCTCGGCGTGGTACACGGCGGCCGGGAATGCGTCGGTGATGTCCGTGCTGGTGATCGGGACGGTGGAGTGCACCGTCCCCAGGTGCTCGGCGACCAGGCTCTGACTGTCGGACTCGTCGAACTCCTTGTCCTGGAAGGCCACGGAGAAGGTGCGGACCTGGTGCGGCGAGAGCTGGGTGGCCAGTCGCGTCACCACCGAGGAGTCCAGGCCGCCGCTGAGGTAGACGCCGACCTCGACGTCGGACCGCAGGCGCAGCTCCACGCTGGTGCGCAGGGTCTGCCGGACGAGCTCGATCGCCTCGGCCTCAGTGCCGTCGAAGCCCGGCACGTCGAAGTCGAGTTCCTCGTACGGGCGCAGCGAGCGGCGGCCCGCGCTGATGGTCAGCACGGAGCCCATCGGCAGCTGGCGCACACCCCGGTAGGGGGTGCGGTCGGGCAGCGGCGTCCACGCGGCGTAGGTGGTGGCCAGCTCCCTCGGGTCGAGCTCGAAGCGGAAGCCGGGGAAGGCGCGGAACGCCTTCATCTCGGAGGCGAACAGCAGGTCACCGTCGTTGTCGGTGTAGAACAACGGGCGCTTGCCGTAACGGTCCCGGGCCAGGACCAGGTCACCGGTCGCCGCATCCCTGATGGCGACGGCGAAGGCGCCGTTCAGCCGGGTGAAACAGGCCGAGCCCCACTGGATCCACGCCTGGAGCACCACCTCGGTGTCGGAGTGGTCGGTGCGGAACGGCCGGCCGAGGCGCTCCAGTTCCGCCCGGAGCTCGATGTGGTTGTAGATCTCACCGTTGAAGCAGATCCAGTACCGCCGTGACGGGTCCGACATGGGTTGCGAGCCACCGGCAAGGTCCACGATGGCCAGCCGCACCGCCCCCATGGCCAGACCGTCGTCCAGGTAGTAGCCGGCCTCGTCCGGCCCGCGGTGGCGGATGTTGGACAGCATCGAGGTGATGACCTCGGCGGTGGCACCGGGGTGCAGCGAGGTCGAGAGGAAACCAGCCAGCCCGCACATGATCCGTCCTTCTAGCTCGCGGAGATCTTCTTGGTGACGAATTCGTCGATCGCGGTGAGCGAGACGAAGACGTTCAGGAGGATGTCCTCCGGACTGATCTCGACGGAGAACTCGGTCTCCAGGAACTTCATCATCCTGACGTAGCCGAACGAGTCGATGACACCGGCCTTGAAGAGATCGGTGTCCGGGGTGATCACGTCGTCGAACTCGAAGAGGAACCGGTCCTCCAGGTACTTCCTGATCGTTTCCGTCGTCGTTGCCATCGGTCACACTCCAGCCCTGATCTTGAACACCATGTTGGTGAGGGAAAGGCCCCCGATTTCGGCGAATTCCATCCCGTCGTCGCCGTCGAGCAGCATCCGGACGCTGTCGGTCCAGCGCACCGGGGACACCAGTTGTTCGGTGAGCATGCGTACCGCCTGCCCCGGTTCGTAGGGCCGGCCCGTGACGTTGGAAACCACGGGGATGGCGGGTTCGGCGAAACTGAATCCCGTCAGGAATTCGGCGAACCGCACCCGGGCCGGCTCCATGTACCGGGAGTGGAACGGCGCACTCACCTTGAGTTGTACGAAGCGGATCTCCCGGCGTTTCAGGCACTCGTGCGCCGCGGCCAGGACGGGCGGGGTGCCCGCGATGACGATCTGTGAGCCGGTGTTGAGGCCGGCGAGGTCGACGCCGTCGACGCCGTCCTCCGCCATGAGCTTCAGCAGCTGGTCCGCCGGGGTGTTCATCACCGCGGTCATGCCGCCCGCGGAGGCCGCCGCCATCAGTTCACCGCGCTTGGCGACCAGCCGCAGGCCCGTCTCGAAGTCGAACACGCCCGCCGCGAGCAGGGCGTTGTACTCGCCCAGGCTGTGCCCCAGCAGGAAGTCCGCCCTACGGTCCTCGCCGTGCACCCGCTCGAAATACCGCAGTGCATTGACGACGTAGAGCGCCGGCTGGGTGTACTCGGTACGGGCCAGCAATCCGTCCGGGTCTTCCGTACACAGGGAGACCAGGTCGTATCCCAGCACGTCCGAGGCGAATTGCACAAGGCCCGGATAACGGCCGAAAACCTCCTCCCCCATCCCCTTTTCCTGACTTCCCTGACCAGCAAAGATGACCGCCAGCACGACACTCCTCCCACGTGCGCCTACCTGCTGTTCACCCTGCGCCTACCTGCTGACCTGCAATGACCTGCGCCCGCCGCGCCCCGGCCGAAACCGCCGACGCGAGCACGTCCACGAAGGCCCTGCCGCGGCTGGTCATGGCCAGGTCGGGCATCATGGCCACCCCCAGGGACGAGGGAGGGAGGTCGTCGGCGAGGTCGACCGCACGGACCCTTCCGCCGTCCAACGTCCGCGCGTGCGAAGCGCGTTGATACATCAGCGCGAACCCGGAACCGGCGGCCACCAGGCCGCGCATCGTCTCAAGGCTCGTCGTCGCCACCACCCGTGGCATGCGGACGCCCGCACGGGCGAACATCCGCTCGACGTGGCGGAGCACGCTCGGGGTGTTCAAGGTGACGAGCGGCCGGGTGGCCAACTCGCCCAGACCGAGCGAGCCGGCCATCCCCATCGGGTCGTCGTCCGCCACCAGCGCGTGAACCGTCAGGTCGGCCAGCGGATGGAACCTGGCGTCGCCCGACAGGAAGTCATAGGTGACGGCCAGTTCGCACCGGCCGTCCCGCAGAAACTCCAGCAGCCGGTCGGCGGACGCCTCGTGGACGTTCAACTGCAGTGCCCCGTACCGCTCTTCGGCCATCCGACAGACCTGCGGCAGCAGGAACGGGGCGATCGGGAAGAAGAACCCGACGTCGAGCTGGCCGGCGGTCTCGCCCGCCAGGGCATCGCCCTGGGCCTTGAGACTCCTGGCCTGCCCCAACAACGCCCGCGCCTCCCGCAGGAGGTGGCGACCGCTCGGCGTCAGGGAGACCCCGCGGGCATGGTGACGGAGAAGCAGCTGAACACCGAGCTGACGTTCCAACCGCATGATCGCCGACGAGACCGTCGACTGCGACGCGCATAACTGCTCCGCCGCCTCCGATATGTTGCCGATCTCGGCGGACACGACGAAGTACCGTAATTGTGTGAGGCTGAATCCCAAGCGATCGGTCATGGTGCACGGAAACCTTTTCCCGGAGTCTGACCATTCGGTTTTCACGGTCGGCCGTGGCGCGCCACGGGAATGCGCCCGGCATTCGGTGACGAACCGCTGGTGAATCGGCGCGCCACGGTCCAGCGCGCCACGGTCCGGCGCGCCGGGGCACGGGTGCCCGCTATCGATACGGAGTCCGGTGACGGCCGGTGACGGTCGCCTCGACCAGCCCGGCAGCACGGGGCGCAGCGCCCCGGCGCGAGCGGACCACGATCCGCGGCGCGTCGGCCGGTTCTCCCCCGCAGCCGCCACGCGCCGACGATCCGTCACCAACGGTGCCGTGCACCGGGCTTACCGCCGACCCTGCCCCCGCAACGACTTCGGGGCCGGCGCGACGAACGGCGAATCCGACGAGGCCGGTTTCCCGGCGTTCGAGGCGTTCGACGCGTTCGAGTACTTCGACGAAGTCAAAGTCGAGCGCTGCTTCGTCTCTTCAGGAAAGCCACCTGCGCGCAGGTAGACACAAAGCGTTTCCGGTCCACTATTATCTGCCGGAGATGCCCCAGTCCCGGAACAGTTCCAGGCGACGGGGCGACGGGGGCGTGTGCGATGACCATGATGACACTTTTCCTCAGCTCCGGTCACAGACGAGAAGCCATCGGGCGGGATGTCGCGGTCCACGTTCACTTGACGCGAGCAGATCAAGTACATCAAAAGCCAGAAGCGGACAAGCCTCCGAAGAGCCTGCCCTGATCGCCCAGCTCGGAGCCGGGCACGTGTCATACGGTAACCGATAGGTTACCGGTTAACAAGTTGGAGCAAGTGCACGAATGGATCAAGCGCCGGCGGTATGGCAACTGTGGGTACAGAGCCGTCCTGACCTCGACTTGTCGTCGATGGAGATCCTCGGCGGCCTCAAGCACGCACACGCGATGCTGGAGTTCCTCCTTGAACCGGTGTTCGAAGCGGCGGCGGTCAGCTCGTCCGAGTTCGACGTGCTGTACCACCTCCGCCACTCGGCCGAGCCGACGATCGCACGCCGCCTCGCCGCCTCGATGGGCCGCTCGCCGGCCGCACTGAGCAAGGCGCTCGCGAAGCTGGAACGGCGCGACCTCGTGGTCCGGACGGTCAACCCCGCGGACCGGCGCGCCGTCCTGGTCTCCATCACCGACGCGGGCGCGGCCGCCGTCGACGACGTCATGCCCAAGCGCCTGGCGATCGAGCAACAGGTCCTCGGGGCACTCGGCGACGAACAGAGCGCACAGGTACGCATCGCCCTGCGGCGGCTCGCCGAAGCGGTCGAAACCCAGGCCCTGCGCGGCCGGACCACCGAATCGGAGCCCTCCACCACCACCTTGGCCTACTCCCCGCCGCGCTCCCCCGCGCGCGACTCGCCGTCGAGGCCCCCGAGAGCCCCCCGCCGCCAGCTCGCCAACGCCAAATCCCCGCGCAGCGGCCACCCCACGGAGCTGTGACCGTCGGTGGACGACACCTCCGCCGTGCGCCCCGGTGCCGGTGGGTACCGGGGCGGTCGCGTCGCCGGCCGGCCAGGATTCGGGAGGTCCGTATCTGTGGGCTACCCGGCCGCATGGCCATGGCGCGGGCATCCGGCGGGTCGGAGACTGGGGTCGTCGCCGGAAGGGCCGGCGGACGGAAGGACCAGGTGATGACCATGACGAGCGACTCCTCCGCAGCCGGGGTGCGGGTGCCGGACTCGAAGCTGTCGCGGGAGGCGACCGAGCTCGTCCGGGACACCGTGAGCGACCTGATCTACGACCACTCGCGGCGGGTGTACTTCTTCGGCGCCCTCCAGGGGCGCAACCGGGATCTGGGCTTCGACGCCGAGCTGCTCTACATCGCGGCCATGTTCCACGACCTGGGACTGGGCGAGCCCTTCCGGCGCAGCGGACGGCGCTTCGAGGTGGACAGCGCCGATGAGGCCCGCCGCTTCCTGCGGGCGCGCCAGGTGCCGGAGGACAGCATCCGCCGGGTGTGGACGGCCATCGCCCTGCACACCACCCCGGGCATCCCCGAGTTCATGGAGCCCGAGGTGGCGCTGGTGACGGCGGGCGTGGAGTACGACGTCCTGGGCATCGGCTACCACGACATCACCGAGGGCGACCGCGCCGCGATCGTCGCCCTGCACCCGCGCCCCGACTTCAAACAGCGCATCCTCCAGGCGTTCACCGAGGGGGTCCGGCCCAGGCCGGAGACCACGTTCGGCAACGTCAAGGCCGATGTGCTCGCCCACTACGTGCCCGGCTTCGAGCGCGGGGACTTCGTCCGCACCATCCTGGACTCCCCGTGGGCCGAGTGACCCCACGGCGGCGAGCGGACCACGTGGTCGCGGTGGCGGCCTTCGACGGCGTGCAGTTGCTGGACGTCACCGGCCCGGCCGAGGTCTTCACCACGGCCAACCTCTTCGGCGCCCGCTACCAGGTCCGGACCGTCTCCCCGACCGGCGCGCAGGTGCGCACCTCCTCGGGCGTGCGGATCGGCGTGGACGGCGCACTGGACAGTCTGCCGGCGCGGCTGGACACCATGGTCGTGCCCGGCCGGCGGGACTGGCAGCGGGCCGTCGCCGACCCGGAGCTGACGGCCCTGGTCACCGGGCTTGTCCAGCGCTCGCGCCGCATCACCTCCGTGTGTGCCGGAGCCTTCGTGCTGGCCCAGGCCGGAGTGCTCGACGGGCGGCGGGCCACCACGCACTGGCGCCTCGCCGGGCGGCTCGCGGCCGCCTACCCCCGGGTGCGGGTCGAGGCGGACCCGGTGTTCGTCAAGGACGGACCCGTCGTCACCTCCGCCGGCGTCACCGCGGGCATCGATCTGGCCCTGTCCCTGGTCGAGGACGACCACGGCGCCGACCTGGCGCGGGAGGTCGCCCGCGAACTGGTCGTCTTCCTGGCCCGCCCCGGCGGACAGTCCCAGTTCAGCGCCCGTCTGACCCCCCGGACGGCCAAGCACGCGGTACTGCGGCAGGTGATGGACGCCGTCGTGGCAGACCCGGCCGCGCCGCACAGCATGGAGTCCCTGGCCCGTGACGTCGGTATCAGCGCCCGCCACCTGGGCCGGCTCTTCCGCAGCGAGACGGGGCTGACGCCCGGCCAGTACCTCGAATCCGTCCGGCTGGAGAGCGCCCAGGTGCTCCTCGAAACGGGCGACGACCCCGTCGAGACGGTGGCCGGGCAGTGCGGCTTCGGCTCGGCGGAAACCATGCGCCGCATCTTCCAGCACACCCTGGGCATCGCCCCCACCACCTACCGGGCACGCTTCCGCACCACCGCGGCGGCCTGCGGACGTGCACGGTGATGCCGAGGCCTAAGCCTTTCGACATCAGGAGGGCGCGATCAGGAGGGCGAGATCAGGAGGGCGCGGTTCCCGCCCCGGCCGGGGCAGCGGGCCCGCTCGGGAGCTCGAAGCGCACGGTCGGCTCGAAGTTGGCGCGTCGGGCCGCGCGGCGGAACACGGTGCGGACCGCCGGGCCGACGACGAGGACGGCGACGAAGGCGGTGGCGGCGCGGCCGGTGTCCCAGCCGAGCGAGGTGGCCAGGTCGAAGAGCAGGTAGCGGTGCCACTGCTCGGTGAAGGGCAGCCCGGGCAGGTAGGCGATCGAGCTGTTCGGGTCGGTCGAGAACGGCCAGAACGAGAGGTTCAGCAGGAAGCCGAACAGGTAGCCGGAGAAGGCTCCCTGCGCCCGGACCGCACGTTCCCTGATCACGGATGGTCACCCCGGAGGAAGTCCCTCCCGCCGACGGGGAGTTGCCGCTCCACTCCAAGCCCTGCCGAGGGTGACCAGGGCCTGGACGAGGGAGGAGCAGGACGGCACGGGGCGCTTTCCGCCCCGGTACGCAGAGCAAGGGGGATGGGTTCCGATGCGTGCTTCCAGGTGGGCGGCAGGCTGCTACGTGGCCCTGATCGGGGTGATGGCCGGGTCGGGCGGGCTGACCCGGAGCGGCCGCTTCTACCTCGCGGGGATCGTGCTGCCCATTCCCGCCGGGCTCGTCGCGCTGGTGTCCGTGTACGTCGTGCGCGGGCTGTCGACCGGCATCGGCGGGCTGTTCACCGAGACGAGACTGCCGGACGGTGGCGCCCCCGCATGGCTGACCACCACGGGAACGGTGCTCGACACCGCGCTGTTCACGGCCGCTGCGGTCGCCACGATGCTGCTGGCCGAGCGCTTCGTCCGACGCCGCCGGGCGTCCCGCACCACCTGAGCGGCGATCACGAGACGGCCGTCACGAGCCGACGGTCACGAGCCCCGGACCGACCCGCCCTGCACCAGGTCCCACCCGCAGCGCAGGTTCCACCGCCCCGCGCGGCCGGACAGCTCGGTGACCGACAACGGCCGCACGTCGAACCGCCAGAAGGCCGCCGGAGGCAGACCGAGGCCGTGCACCACCGCGGCCCGGACGACCGCCGGCTCCGCCACGGCCACCACCCGGCCGGGGAGTTCGGCCAGCCCGTCCAGCCAGCCGCCCACCCGGGCGCCCAGGGCCGTGACCGACTCGCCGCCGTGCGGCGCCGCCGCCGGGTCCGTCAGCCAGGCGGACACCGCGGCCGGGTCGCCCGCGGCGACCTCGTCGAGACTGCGGCCGCGCCACGCCCCGACGTCCAGGTCGGCCAACTGCTGCGCCGGCTCGGCCCCGAGGCCGAGCTCCTCGGCCGTCCGACGGCAGCGCACGGAGGGCGAGGTGAGGGTGCGGGACGCCGACGGCAGCGTGCCGGCCGCCGCGCGGGCGGCCGCCAGCGCCGCCTCGTCCGCCGGTCCGTCGCCGCCGAAGCGGGCCGCGCGCAGTTCGGACCCGATCGCTGGTGCGACGAAGATCACGCGTACGGTCACCCGTCCTCCTCCCCGAGCCCGAAACCAGGCCCCGCGCGCATACGTACGAGGGTCTGCGCGCCCTTCTGTGCCGGTCACACGTTTGTGAGCCCCTGCCAGGCCCCTTGGCCGGGCAGTCCCGACACGGTACCGTCCCTGCGACAACTCAAGACGACGGTACGCGGAAGCCCGGTGAGAACCCGGCACGGTCGCGCCACTGTGAACCCGGAGCAGCGATCCCCATCGCGGCCCGGAAAGTCAGACCCGCCTCCGTCGTCCGTGCTCCACCGAACGGGACGCGTGTTCCCCAGAAGGAGGTCGGCCATGGCTCACCCCATAGCCCCCACTGCCCCCGCCGCACCGGCGATCACCCCCATCTCCGTCAAGGCGATCCTGCCCTGGGCCGTGTTCTTCGGCATCCTGCTGATGGCCCTCATCTACTTCGTCGGCGCCGAGCAGGGCGCCACCTCCCTCATCTCCGGCGAGGACGTGCACGAGTGGGTGCACGACGGTCGCCACCTGCTCGGCTTCCCCTGCCACTGACCAGGGGCCGACACGTGAACTCCGCAACCGTCAGATCCCTGCTCGTCCGCGGCATGCTGGCCGGCCTCGGCGCCGGCCTGCTCGCCCTGATCGTCGCCTACCTGCTCGGTGAACCCCGGGTGGACGCCGCGATCGCCTACGAGGACGCCCACACCGCCGAGCACGGCATGGAGATCGTCAGCCGCTCCCTGCAGTCCACCGCCGGCCTGGCCACCGGCGTGCTCGTCTACGGCGTCTCGCTCGGCGGCATCGCCGCCCTCGCCTACTGCTTCGCCCTCGGCCGCGTCGGCCGCTTCTCCCCGCGCGCCACGGCGCTCCTGCTGTCCGGCGTCGCACTGCTCGCGGTCTACGTGGTGCCGTTCCTCAAGTACCCGGCCAACCCGCCGTCGGTGGGCGACCCGGAGACCATCGGCAAGCGCACCACGCTGTACTTCCTGATGATGGCGCTCAGCGTGCTGCTGGCGATCGCCTCGGTGATCGTCGGCAAGCGGCTCGCACCGCGCCTGGGCACGTGGTACGCCACCGTCGTCGCCATCCTCGGCTTCGGCGTGGCCATCGGCCTCGCCTACACCTTCCTGCCCGCCGTCAACGAGGTGCCCGAGGACTTCTCGGCCACCCTGCTCTGGCAGTTCCGCCTCGCGGCGCTCGCCATCCAACTCACCCTCTGGGCCTCCTTCGGCCTGCTGTTCGGCCACCTCGCCGAACGCCTCCTCGCCCCGAAGCCGGAGCCCGCCGCGGCGGCGACCGGCCGGGGCACCGCACCGGAGGCGGCCGCGTCGGTGCACTGAGCACCGGAGGACACCCACGTCACCGTGCCGAAAGGCCGGCAGGGGCGACGGGTGTCGCCCCTGCCGGCCTTTCGGCACGGGTCGACACCCGAGGAGAACGAGGACAGCGCATTGGGCACCAACACCCAGCCGCCGGCCGGGCGGCGCCCCATCGATGAACCGGCCGTACGGACCGCCCGCGGAGCCGTCGCCGACCGGGGGGCGGTGCAGGCCATGGCGGCCCGGTACGCGCTGCTCGCCGATCCCGGGCGGCTCGCCCTGCTGCTGGCCATCCGCCGCGCCGGGCCGATCTGCGTCACGGACCTCGCCCTCGCGACCGGCATCCGCGACACCACGGTCTCCCAGGCCCTGCGCCTGCTCCGGGCGACCGGGACCGTCTCAGCGGCCCGACACGGGCGAACCGTCCGCTACCAGTTGGACGACCCCGCCGTCGCCCGACTCCTGGACCGGGCCGCCGACGCCTGACCGGTCGGCCCGAGCGGGGCCGACCGGCACGTCCGGGTGGCGGCCGGCCGTCGTGACCGGTGCGATGCCGGCACCGCCACCGGCCTGTGGCGGCGGCCCGGACCGGAGCCATGATGGTGGTGGGAGAGGGCCATGATGGTGGTGGGAGAGGAGGCTCTCCGATGATGCGGACCTGGTTCCACCCGCGCACGGGTGAGGGGGCGGCGCTGCTCGGCGTTCTCACCTTCCTGCTGCTGGAAGTGATCGTGCTGAGCGCGCTCCCGCTGCGGGACCGGTTGGTGACCGGCGGTGTGTTCGCCGGTGCGGCGGTCGCGGCCTTCGTCCTGGTGGCGGTCCTGTTGCGCGGCCATCGGGCCGCTCGCCCCGGTACGGACCGGCCCTCCCCGAGCCCTTCGGAGGGGGACTGGTTCAGCCCCGACACCCTGGAGGGGTTCCCGACGGAGGCCGTTCGCCCGTTGCTGCACGGTCCGGACGCGCCGAGCCCCGATACGCTCTCCACCGCGTGGATCCTCGCCACCCACGGGCGCGACGCGGCCTGGATCGCCCACCACGTGGACCTGCCCGTCGGGACGGCCCACCTCCTGGTCGACGCCGCCCGACGGCGCGAAGCCGGCGCCGTCCACGCGCAGGACCCGCCGGGTCGGGGATGATCCCCTGTCGCACGCGGGCGCGACCGTGGCACTACCGCCGGTCCGCCGGTCCTTCGGTCCTCGGTCAGCCGCCGCCGAGGCGGATGGCCTTGACCAGGAGCAGGACGGCGCTGAGCACCAGGTACCCGCGCAGCGCCAGCATGCCGAGGCGCACCCCCGGTGACCATCGGACGGGCTTGAGCAGGGCCAACGGCGGCATGCGCCAGGCCAGCTTGTCCACGGCGGGAATCGCGGGTGGCGGCTTTCCCGGGGCGCCCGCGCGGCTGCGGGCGATGCGCAGGCCGACGGCGGACACGGCCAGTCCCACGACGAGGGCGATGGCGAGCCCGCCGGCGAGCGCTTCGACGTCGACGGCGGGGAACAGGGTGGTCACCATCAGGGTGCCGGACAGCATCAGCAGGACGGAGATGATGAGGGTGGCGACGAGGTTGAGCCAGCGGGGGTTGACCCAGGGGCCGAGGACCTCGGGATCGTTGCAGAGCAGCAGCAGGAAGACGCTGGCGGAGGGGAGGAGCAGGCCGGCGAGGGCCTGGACGGCCTCGGTGATCACGCCGAGCGGTGCGCCGGGGATCAGGACGATGGCGGCGGCGAGCAGCACCATCAGGCTGTAGGAGGCGTAGAACTGCTTGGCTTCGCCGAAGCCCCGGTGGAGGGAGTGGCGCAGGTTGAACACGTCCCCGAAGGCGTAGCTGGTCGCGAGTGTGACGGCCGCGGCGCCGATGATGCTGGCGTCCATCAGGATGACGGCGAACATCACGGCCAGGGCGCGGCTGTGCTGGGCGAGGGCGTGGGCGACGCCGGCGGCGTCTGTGAAGGCGCCCGCGAAGGGAGTGCCGCGGGCGGCGTAGTCGGCGATCATCACCAGGGCCGCCGCGCCGACGACGACCACGAGCGAGCCGATCACGGTGTCGGCGCGCTCGTAGCCGATGAAGCGCGGGGTGATCCGCTTGTCGATGACGTTGGACTGCTGGAAGAACAACTGCCAGGGGGCCACCGTGGTGCCGACGAGCGCGATGATCAGCAGAACGGCGTCGCCGCTGATGCCGCCCTGGATGCCGGGAACCACGAAGTCGTGTGCGGCACGGCCCCATTGGGGCTCCGCCAGCAAGGTGAGCGGGACCAGCAGGAGGCTCACCGCGATGAGCGCGAACATGGCGCGTTCCCAGCGACGGAAGGAGCCGCTGGTGGTGACGGCGATCAGCAGCAGGGCGGCGAGCGGCACGACCAGGTACCTGGAGGCGCCGAGGTAGTCGGCGGCCAGGGAGATGCCGATGAACTCCGTCACGATGGTCAGGAAGTTGAGGACGAACAGGTCGCCGACGCTGAACCAGCCCCAGAACCGGCCGAAGCGCTCGGTGATCAGCCGGGCGTGGCCGACGCCGGTGACCGCGCCGAGGCGGACGACCATCTCCTGGTTGACGACCAGCACTGGGATGAGCAGGAGAAGGACCCACAGCAGGGAGTAGCCGTAGTTCTGGCCGGCCTGGGCGTAGGTGGCGATGCCGCCGGCGTCGTTGTCGCCGACCATCACGATGATGCCGGGCCCGATGATCGCCAGCAGGGTGAGCAGGCGGGTCTTGAGGCCGGGGCGTTCCTCCGGGCGCTCGCGGGGGATGCGACCGAAGGCGCCTTCGATGTCGCCGAGGTGGGCTTCGTCGAGGACGGCGCCGGGCCTCGGGGCCGGGGCGGGCCTCGCCCCGGGTCTCGCTGCGGGTCTTGCCCCGGGTCTCGCTGCGGGCCTCGCTGCCCGCCTCGCTTCGGGCCGGGGGCTGGCCGGGGCCGGTCCGGGTGCGGGCTTGGCGGGGACGGGCTTGGCGGGGACGGGCTTGGCGGGGACGGGCTTGGAGCGGGGTGCGGCCGCGGGTTCGGGAGACGACGCGGGCTGAGGTCCGGCGGCGGGCCGCCCTGCGGACGGTCTGGCCGGGTGGCCCTCGTCCTTCGGGCGATCGGGCCTTCCGGGCCGGCCGGGTTGCCCCGACCGCCCGGGCTGCCCCGGTTGCTCAGGCGGATCCTGAGCGCCGGTCACGCGCCCTGGTCCGTTCTGTCGTACGGCGGGCCGTCCGCCTGGCCGTGTTCCGCGCGGCGGGTCGGGTGCGGGGCGGGCTCGCGTCGACGCCAGTCCTCAGGGATAACGGTCTCCAGGATGTCGTCGACCGTGATGACGCCGAGGACGCGCTCCTGCTCGTCCACGACCGGCACGGTCAACAGGTTGTAGTCGGTCATCAGCAGGGCGACGTCCTCGACATCGGTGTCCGGCAGCACCCGGACCGGCTGGGTGACCATGACCTGCCGCACCGCCGCGCCCGGATCCGCCTGCAGCAGCGCGACCAGCGTGGCGGTGCCGATCAGCCGCCGCTCCTGCCCGACGGCCTCGACCAGATAGACGCTGGTCAGCGCCTCGGGCTGAAGAGCGCGTGCACCGCGCACGAGATCCAGCGCCTGTGCGACGGTGGAGTCCACCGGGGCGGCGAGGACGTCCAGCGCCATCAGCCCGCCGGCGCTGGCCGGGTTGAACCCCAGCAGGGTCAGGACCTTGGTGCGCTGTCCGGCGGGCAACGCGTCCAGGACCGGTTGGCGGCGGCGCTGCGGCAGGTCGTTGATCGCGTCGGCGGCGTCGTCCGCACGCATCCGGGCGAGCACGGCGGCGATCCCGGCGTCGTCCTTCTCCGCCAGCAGACGGGTCTGCGAGTCGGGCTCCAGTTCCTCGAAGACGTCCGCCTCCAGCTCCGGGTCCGCATGGACCGTCGCCAGGATCTCGTGGGACTCCCCTCGGTCGGCGTTCTCCAGGAGGTCCGCGAGGTCGGCCGGCTTGAGGCGGCCCAGTCGGCCGAACGGGCGCCGTACGCGGGCCGATTGGGAATGGCCGATGAGCGGCTCGAAGGACCTCCAGTCCCGCCACCGCGGTTCCGCCGTCGCGCCCAGTCCGAACAGCCGGGGGCGGTGCGACTGCGTGCCCAGCCGATCGACCACCCAGCCGTCGGGCCGCTCACGGAGTTCGATGTCCTGGGCCCGGACCAGTTCGACGTCGGCCACGTCGACCACCCGATGCCCCAGGACGTCCGCGCGCAGCAGCACCTCGCCCTCGCGACGCTCGAAGGGGCGCAGATCCACGACCTCGCTGGCGAGTCCGATCCGATCCGCGTCGAAGGAGGCGACCTGTTCGACGGGCAGGAACACCTGGTGCTTCCCGATCAGCACCACCAGCCCCGTGACCAGCGGATAGTCCCGCCCGCGCAGCCGGACGATGACATCGGAGAGCCGACCTACCACCGCGCCGCCACGCCCCACCAGCGGGCGGCGCAACAGCCGGGACAACCACAGGGCACGGTCCACGGCACGAAAGCTAGCCGAGCGCGTGCCCGGCGCGACCCCGTATCCCCCGGTCGCGCGCCCGGAACACCTGAAGGGACCAGCCCGGGGCGGGCACCGTCGTGGGCCGATCCTGGGCATCCGCCATCGGACCGTCGACGACCCACCACCGCCGCGCGGGGCACCAGCGGCACCGCACCTGATGCTCCGTGAGTTCCACGACGCGCCCGCGCTGTCAACCCGGGTGTACAGCGCGGGCGCCGCACGGCTTCGTCAGCTCATGGGCACTGGGGGATGTACGGATCGCGATTCACCGAGTGGGCGTTGCCGTCCGCGTACCCCGCGAAGATGTAGCCCGACCAGTACTGCCAGTCGTGGCTGCCCGAGGGAAGTTCGGCGTAGACCTGGTACCAGGTGTCGCCCAGGTTGTCGATGCCCTGTCCGACGGTCCAGCACACGGCCATGACGTAACCGCCCGGTGAGAAGTCCGGGGCTCCGCCGACCTTGCCGTTCCAGGTGTTGGGGCTGTTGTAGATGCCCACCGAGTGGCTCGTGTTCAAGTAGACGGCGTCGGTCGCGGATGCGCTGCCCGACGCCAGCCCCATTCCCACCGCGGTCAGTGCGGCCACCGTCGCGAGCGAGGCGGCTCGGCGCCCCCATGCGAGCTTCATTTCTCCCCCTTTGATGGAAAACAATCCGGCGAGACGAAGCTACGCCGGGGCGGGTCGGGTGGGAAGAGGGCGCCGGGGCGGACCGCGTGGCGTCGACGCCACGGTGAGACCGGCGGTGCCAGTGGCAGGGTCCTGGCGCAAGCCGTCGGGGATCTCGGCCCTCTGCCCGACGGGCGTGCGGCGGGACGAGTGTCAACGCAGCGTTCACGGCGTTCACCTGGGAGGGTGGTCCGCCATGCGTGTCCGTCGGTACGCCAACCGTCCGCTCCCCCGCGCTGCTACGAAGGTGCCCGACTGCTCCGATCGGGGCGGGTGTGCGCGGGGCTGATGCGGGGCGAGGCAGGAGCGGATGAAGGCAGACGACGAGGTCCGGACCGTAGCCGTTGCCGGGGTGGACTTCGGTTGGGGCAGCTCCGGGAAGATCAGCGCGGTGCTGTCGGCGCTGCACGGGCGCCGCGACCCGGGGTTGAGGTTCGTCGGGCTGGCGTCGGGGCTGGGGCGGCCGGTGCTGGCCGGGCAGCCGGTGGAGCGCTGGTTCGACCTGCCGGACGGGGAGTTGGCGGCGGCGGTCGCCGAGGTCGTCCGGGCGGAGCGGGTACGGGCGGCGCTGGTGGTGCTGGACGGACGGCTCGCGAAGGCGCTCGGCTCCTGCGGGGTGCCGGTGGTGTTCGTCGACAGCCTGCCGTTCCTCTGGACGGACGGTGACCGCGACGATCTGCCGCTGGACGCCGACGTGTACTGCGCCCAGCGGTGCGTCGAGCTGCCGCCGGAGTGCGCCGGGGTGCTGGCGGACGTCCGCCGCCTGCGGTGGGTGGACGCGGTGATCGCGACCGGGACGGCCGCCGCGCGGCCCGCGTCGGCGCGTCCGCCCCGGCGGGCGCTGGTGAACCTGGGCGGGCTGCGGGCACCGCAACTCGCCGACTGGTCGGGCTATCCGCGGATCGTGCTGCCCGCCGCGCTGGAGGCCCTGGCCGCGTACGGGGTCGGCGAGGTGCACGTCGCGGGCAACCTGCCGGCCCGGCTGGCCGGGCAGCTGGTGGACTCGTGTCCGGCGCCCGTCACGACGACGGTCGGCGCGCTCGCGCACGACGAGTTCCTCGACCGGCTCGGCGCGTGCGATGTGCTGCTCACCTCCCCCGGGCTGACCACGCTACTGGAGGCGGGCCGGCTCGGGGTACCGACGGTCTGCCTGCCGCCGCAGAACCTCAGTCAGATCTTCAACGGCCGCTTCCACAGCAGGGCGCTGGGCACCGATGTCCGCGTCGCCTGGCCCAAGGCCGTCTTCGCCGAGGACGACGCGCTGGCGCTGCGCTCCGAGGGCGAGGGCCGTGCGCTCGACGTGATCTACGGCGGGATCGCCCGCGCCGCCGAGCAGAGCCGGCGCGAGACGACAACCGCCGTGCGGCAGGACGTCCTTGCGGTGCTGGGCCGCCTGGAGACGGAACCCGGCGTCGACTGGGGCGCATTGACCACCGCGGTCGGCACCGGGGGTGCGGCGCAGGTCGCCGACGTCCTGGTCGAACTCCTGGGGGCCGCCGGCCCCGTCCACTGATCCGCCCCCTCGAACCACCAGCCACGAGCCCACGAACCACGAGCCACGAAACGGTCCCGGGTGTCCTCCACAACGCGTACGCGCTCTCGCTACCTGTTCATCCGCATCCTCGAAGCCTGCAACGCCGACTGCTTCATGTGTGACTTCGCGCTCTCCCGCGACACCTTCCGCTTCCCCCTCGCCGACTTCGCCGAGCTGCTGCCGAAGGCCCGCGCCGCCGGGGTCGACTACGTTCGGTTCACCGGCGGCGAGCCGCTGATGCACCCGGACGTCGTGGAGCTGGTGCGGGCCGGCACGGCGGCCGGCATGAAGATGTCGATCATCACCAACGGCTCCCTGCTGCCCAAGCTCGCACCGGAGTTGGCCGCGGCCGGGCTGGCCCAGGTGATCGTCAGCCTGGACGGCGCCTCGGCGGCCACCCACGACACCTACCGGCGCTCGCCCGGCATGTTCGACGGCGGCCTTCGCGGGCTGCGGCTCGCCGCGGAACTCGGCGTGCTGCCCCGCGTCAACACCGTCGTCGGACCGCACAACTACACCGAAATGCCGGAACTCCAGCAGGTGTTGACCGAGGCCGGGGTCCGCCAGTGGGAGCTGTCGGCGCTCAAGCTGGACCGGACGATCCGCTACCCGGACCCGGACCACGTGCGCGCGGTGTGCGATCCGCTCTACGCGGCCGACCCGGACGCCCTGCTGGTCCCGATGGGCAAGCGCTTCTACGGGGACACGCCCGAGGAGCAGGCCCGCTACTTCGAGGACTCCACCCCGCCCCGGGCCTCGCTGCCGCTCTGCCACGTCGCGGACGACGTGATCTACATCGACGGCAAGGGCGGCCGGATGCACGCCTGCAGCTGCATCCCGCACCGTGAGGGCACCGGCGGCGGGCCCGGCGGGGCGCCGGTGCGCGAGGGCGGGGTGCTGCTGCTGGACACGCCCGCGTTCCGGGAGCACGCGGACTACTTCCGAGAGCGCGGCCCGCAGCTGTGCAACGGCTGCTCGACCACGGCGGCCGGCTACAGCGACGACGTCGCCCGGCTCGGGTCGGTGGCCCCGTGGCGGTACTGACCCCCGATGCTGGGCGGCAGCCGGCGGTGCTGCTCGCCTGCCGGGACGAGCAGTTGGACTCTCTGCTGGCGCTGCGCCGGGTGACCGCCCACCTCGGCGACCTGCCCCGGGCCGTCCTCGCCTCCCACGAGCCGCTGCCGCGCGCGGCGCTCGTCTGCGACGAGGAGGCCACCACCGCGCGCCTCACCGCGCTGGGCGTCCCGGTGCTGCACCTGGCCTCCGCGCCGGCGGCCGCCCCCGCGCCCACCGAGCGGCTGCTGCACCGCGCACACTGGCCCGGTTGGCTGGAACACCCGGGCGGCCTACGGCCCACCGGGCTGCTCGCACCGGCCCGACTGGCCCGCCGCCGCAACCGCCGGGGGACGCTGCTGCTGCTCTCGCTCTGGCAGGTGCCGCACCCGGCGGCCGAGGCCTTCACCGGCGATCAACTCCTCTTCCTCGCACGGGAGTCCGTCCGCCGCACCGGGGCCTGCCAGCTGGTCTGCGACACCGGGCTCGACCAGGTCCGGGCGGCCGTCTCGCACCTGCCGGGCGTGACCGTCGGCCGCGCGGCCGAGGTGGACGTGGACGCGCTGCACGCCGGCGCCGAACTGCTGCTCGCCTCACCGACCCTGGCCGCCGTCGCGCTCGCCCAGGCCCGCCGGGCCCCGCTGGTCTTCCTCCCCGCGCTCGGCGCCGCCCAACACGACCTGGCCGAGCGGATCACCCGGCACGTCCCGGTGCCGTCGGCGGCCGACCCCGCCGACCCGGCCGTCTGGCAGCCGCCGGGGGCGAACGCGCAGTGGGGCGCGATCGGCCCGGAGCTCGACGACCTGCGCGGCGCGCAGGGCGTCGCCCGGGCCGTCCGTCAACTGCTGCTCGCGCCGCTGTAGCCGCCGTCACCGTCCTCCACCCCGTACGGAGCCGCCATGTCCCCCACCCCCACCGAACCAGGCCCGATCACCGAACCAGGACGAACCACCGGGCCCGACCAGACCTCCGACACCGACCGGGGCGCCGGAGCCGACCGGACCACCGGCCCGCCGCCGAACCGCCCCGGCGCCTCCCCCGCCGAGTGGGACGACTGGCGCTGGCACATGCGCAAGCGCATCAACACCGTCGACAAGGCCCGGCAGTGGATCAACCTCACCGCCGACGAGGAGCGGGCCATCGCCGGGGTCGCCGGCCGGTACCGCTGGAGCGTCACCCCGTACTACGCCTCGCTCATGGACCCGGACGACCCGCTCTGCCCCGTCCGCCAGCAGGCCGTCCCGGCGACCGAGGAGCTGGTGGAGTTCCCGGGCGCCGAGGTCGACCCGGTCGGGGACACCCTCTACCGCCGGACCAACCGGGTGGTGCACAAGTACCCGGACCGGGTGATCATGCTGGTCACCGAGACCTGCCCGGTCTACTGCCGGCACTGCACCCGCAAGTTCCACACCACCGACCTCCAGGGCAGCTACTTCCGGGACGACGAGGGCGGCACCTACGACGAGGACTTCCGCTACATCGCCGAACACCCGGAGATCCGGGACGTGTTGCTCACCGGCGGCGACCCGCTCTCCTACCAGGACGGCCGGCTGGAGGAGATCGTCGCCGGCCTGCGGGCGATCCCCAGCGTCGAGATCATCCGGATCGGCTCGCGCTTCCCCGTGCTGCTGCCGCAGCGGATCACCGACGAGCTGTGCGCGATGCTCTCCCGCTACCACCCGGTGTGGCTGAACACCCACTTCAACCACCCCAAGGAGATCACCCCCGAGTCCGCCGCAGCGGTGGACCGCCTGCTGCGGCACGGCATCCCGGTCGGCAACCAGACCGTGCTGCTGCGCGGGATCAACGACGACGTCCCGACCATGCGCCGGCTGATGACCGAGCTGCTGCGCATCCGGGTGCGCCCGTACTACCTGTACCACTGCGACAACGTCACCGGTGTCGCGCACTTCATGACCTCCGTCGAGAAGGGCTGGGAGATCATGGAGGGCCTGCAGGGCCACATCACCGGTTTCGCCGTGCCGCAGTACGTCCTCACGACGAAGATCGGCAAGATCCCGGTCGCCCGCCCCTCCTTCACCGAGACGCCCGACGGCGGCCTGCTGCTGCGCAACTTCCGCGACCAGCAGCTCCTCGTCGACGGCACCACGCACCCGATCACGGAGTCCGACGCCCGATGACCCTCCACCAACGCCAAGGCCAGCGCTTCCTCCCGTACGGCGCCAACTACCTCGACTGGTCCGACATGGCGGAGCTGAAGGAGGTGATCGACCACCAGGTCCTGTTCCGCTACCAGACCGAGCAGGAGAGCATGGCCTCCCGGCTGGAACGCCTGGTCGGCGAACGGCTGGGCACCGGCCACACGCTGGCCGTGCACAACTGCACCGAGGCGCTGCGGCTGGCGCTGATCTCCACCCGGCCCTCCGTCGGCGACCTCGTGTACATCCCCGCGGTCACCTTCGTGGCGGTGGCGGGCGCGGTGCTGTCCTGCGGCCTGATCCCGGTGCTGGTGGACGCCGACGAGTCCCTCGGCATGGACCCGACCCTGCTGCCGGCGGACGCCCGACGGGTGATCACCGCGCACATGGAGGGCTCGGTGGCCGCCCTGCCGCAGGGCGTGCCGTACGTGATCGAGGACTGCGCGCAGACCCTCGGCGGGCGCTTCCCGGACGGCCGACAGGTCGGGACGGCGGGCTACGCGGGGGTGTTCAGCTTCCACCACAACAAGGTGCTCACCTCCGGCGAGGGCGGGCTGGTGGTGACCGACGACGAGCAGGCCTGGGCGGCGATGCGCTGCTACCACGACCACGGCTCGGCCCGCGTCCCCGGCCACTACCCGACCTGGAACCAGGACGCCTACTACGGCGAGAACTTCGTCACCAGCGAGGAGGTCGCGGCCGTCCAGTGCCAGCAGTTCCGCCACCTCGACGAGGTGCTGGCCGGGCTGGAGCGGATGTACGCCCTCGCGCTGGCCGAACTGCCGGACCGCAGCGACCTCCGGGCGCTCCCGCGCGCCGAGGGCGACGTCAAGGTCAGCCTGCGCTTCCGCTGCGAGTCGCGCGAGCTGCGCGACGCCGCCGTGGCGGCCCTCACCGCCGAGGGGATCGCCAACTGGACGCTGGGCAAGTACCTGCTGCCCGAACACCCGGTGCTGACCGGCCGCCGCTCGCTGTACGCCGACGGCTTCCCGTGGAACCACGCCCCCGAGGGGCCGCTCGCGCTCAGCCGTGACGGCTTCGCCCGCACCCGCGACCTGCTGGAGCGCACGCTCTGCGTGCCGCTCTCCCCCGAACTGCCGCAGCCGCAGCAGGCCGCCGCGGTCAAGGCGATCCGGCGCGTCCTGGAGGCGGTGTGAGCCCGCCCGGTCCGGTCCTGCTGATGGTGGACGACCGCGCCTCCTCCTTCGCCCGCCACGCGGCCCGCACGCTCCCGGACCACCTCGTCCTGCTGCGCTTCGACGAGGCGCGCGCCGACCTCTCCGCGGAGCACCTGCACCGCACCGCGCACCTGCCCGCCTTCTGGGTACGGGCCGGGGTGCCGCTGGAACAGGAGGCCGCACGGTACCGGCAGTGGGCCGCCGGGCTTCCCGTCGCCCCCAGCCGGTTCTGCAACCCGTCCGAGCCGCGGCAGGTCGTCGCCCAGCGGTTCGCGGCGCTGGCCGGGCTGCCGCACCTGACCGCGCAGCAGGTCTCCTGGGTGCGCGACAAGGCCGTGATGAAGCGGCGCTTCCGCGAACTCGGGCTGCGGACGGCCGAGTTCGCCCAGGTCCGGACGGCCGGCGAGATCGAGCGGTTCGCCGCCGAGCACGGCTGGCCGCTGGTGCTCAAGCCGGTGGACTCCTTCGCCTGCGTGGACACCCACCGGCTGGACGGCCCCGAGTCGCTCGCCGCCGTCGACCTGACCGCCCGGGACTGGATGGTCGAGCAGTTCCTCGGCGGCGTCGAGTGGGAGGTGTGCGCGATCATCCTCCAGGGCGAGGTGCTGGACGCCTGGCCGAGTGCGATGCCGTGCCGCCCACTGGACATCGTCGAGGGCGCGATGAACGCCAACATCAGCGTCGGCACCGACGAGGCCCCGCCGGTCGACCTGCGCGCGCTGCTGCAGCGGATCGTCACCGGCATGGGGATCGACCACGGGTACGCGCACATGGAGTTCTTCCTGATCGACGGCGAGCCGTACGCCGGGGAGATCGGACTGCGGTTGGCCGGCTGCGAGATCCCGGCCAACCACGGGCACGCGTACGGCTTCGACGTCTTCGGCGCCACCCTGGACGTCTACCGGGGGCGGCGGCCGGATCTGAGCTATCGTCAACGACAGTGCGCCGGAGACCTGTTGCTTCCTCTGCCCGAGTCCGGGACGGTCCGCCGGATCACCCCGGTGGAGGAACTGCTGCGGGCCCCCGGGGTGGTCGACGCCGTGCTCAAGGTCGGGGTCGGCGACGCGGTGTCCGCCCGGCGCGCCTCGCACAACGCCTCGGGGTACGTCCACGTGGTGGGAGCCTCGATCGAGGAGGTGGAGCGGCGGATGCGTGCGGTCCTCGGCGCCTTCGTCATCGAGCTGGCGCCCGCCCCCGCGCTGGAGGGCGACCGGTGAGCGACACCCTGCCCCGCGACACCTCGCCACCGCCCCCCGACACCCTGGCGCACCGCGTCCGCTCGCTGCTGCGCCGCCCGCACGTGCGCGCCGTGGCCGGGTGGAGCGTGGTCTCCCGGCTGCCGGTCTACCTGATGTCGCTGGCCACCGTCCTGGTGGTGCGCGAGCAGGGCGGCAGCTTCGCGCAGGCCGGGCTGACCAGCGCGCTGTACACGGCCGGGATGGCGGCCGGCGGGCCGCTGGTCGCCCGGCGGCTCGACCGCGCCGGGCGTCGGCCGGTGCTGCTGGCCACCGGCCTGCTCTACCCGGCGGCGCTCGCCGTCCTCGCCTGGGCCACCCGGCCCGGCACCTGGGGCCAGCTGGCCGCCGCCGCCCTGGCCGGGGTGGCGCTGCCACCCGCCAACGCCTGCATGCGCTCGCTCTGGGCGCGCCTGCCGCTGAGCGACACCGAGCGCGACACCGCCTACCTCTGGGAGGCGGTCCTCACCGAGGTCCTGGTGATCGGGGCGCCGCTGATGCTGGCCGGGCTGATGCTCGCCGGTTCGGCCGCGCTGGCGCTGACCGCGGTGGCGGCGGTCGGCGGCGCGGGCGCGCTGGGCCTGGCCCTGGTCCGGCTCCCGGCCGGGACCGGCCCCCGACCCGCCGACCCGGCCGCGCCCCGCGACCTGCTGGGGCCGCTGCGCAACCCGGCCATGCTGGCGCTGACCGGCATCATGGCGGCCTGCGCGGTGCCGATCGGGCTGCTCACGCTCGCCATCCCGGCCTTCGTCGCCGCGCACGGCTCCCCCGGCGGCACCGGCGCGGTCTACGCCTGCTGGGGCGTGGGCAGCGCGCTGGGCGCCGTCTGGCTCGGGCGCTCGCAGTCCGCCGTCCCGGCGACCGTACGGTTCCCGCGTCTGGTCCTCGCGTACGCGCTGGGGACGGGGCTGACGCTGGCGGCCACCTCCCAGCCGTTGCTCGGGCTCGCGCTGGCGATCGGCGGCGCGCCCATCGCCCTGGTGTCCGCCGTCGAGATGACCCTGGTCGGCTCGGTGGCGGACGGCGGCTCGCTGGCGGAGGCCTTCACCTGGGCCTCGCTGGCCACCGTGCTGGGGGACGCCGTCGGCCAGCAGATCGGCGGCCTGCTGGTGGAGCCGCTCGGGCCACGCGGGGTCTTCGCCGTGGCCTTCGCCACCGCCCTGGCCGCGGCCGCCCTGGCCTTCGTCTGCCGCCCGCTGCTGGACCGCGCCCGCCCCGCCGCCGGGACGTGCGCGGCGTGACCGACTCCCGGCGCCATCCGGCAGCCGTCCCCGTTCCCACCCCTCCTTCCCACGAGGTCACCGACGATGAACCCCGCAGGCCCGCTCTTCCGGCCGGTCAAGTTCGCCCACCTGCCGTCCGCCGTCAAGGAGTTCCTGGACGCGCCGGACGCGGTCGCGGTGCCCGTCCCGGTCGAGGGCCGGGACGACCTGGCGCAGAGCGCGGAGCTCGCCTCCCGCCTCTACACCGCCCTCGACCGGCCACGGCCGCTGGACCTCGGCGTCGTCCTCGGCGAGGACCGACTCCCGGACGGCGTCGCCGACCTGGCCCGACCGCTGGCCCGGACCTGGCTGCCCGAGGACCAACTCGCCGACGCCCCGGCCTTCCTGCGCGACCACCCGGGCAGCCTGCTGCTGATCGGCTGCTACGACCGGCTCACCCTCGACCCGGTGCGCTCGCTGCTGCTCGCCACCTACCGCAGCCGCACCCACGCCCTCACGCTGCTGAGCGGCCGGGACGCCGCCTCGCTGGCCTGGAGCATCGCCAAGCAGTACGCCCGCGCGGACACCGGCATCGACGCCCTCGGCCTGTTCACCGACACCGACCGGCCGCCGCACCTGCCCGGCGTCCAGGTCTTCGACGACCGGGACTTCGAGCGCGTCGACATCCAGTCCGCGATCCTCGGCACCCGCTGGCGCAAGGTCGCCTTCCAGGGCCACGGCAAGGACGACAGCGTCAACCTGGGCGAGTTCACCATCTGCGGCCTCAACCCGGCCGTCCCGTCCCGGCCGGGGCTGCTCGGCCCGCGCTGCGCGTACGGGCTGCCCTGCTACAAGCCGGAGGACAAGCTCGTCCCGCTGCACCGGGTGACCGCCGTGGAGGTGGTGCTCAGCGCCTGCAACAGCGGGCCACTGGCCGACCTCGCGCTGTACGACCCGAAGTACCAGCTGCTGCTCAACGCGCTGGACGGGCCCGCCCGCACGGTGGTCGCCGCCGTCTCGGTGCACGACTCCGACCGGCCGGAGAACGTCGCCTGGATGCGCTCCGCCCTCACCGGCGCCGACACCGTCGACACCCTCAACGCCAGCCTGGCCGGTTCGCACCCCTACCCGGCCTTCCTGCGCTTCGGCCTGCCCGACACCCCGCACCCCGCACCCGAGCCCGCCGATCACCGTCCCGACCCGCTGGTGCTCACCGTCGGCCGCCGGCTGAACGCCCTGCTCGGCTCCGAACTCCTGCCGCACAACCACACGTTGCGCCCCCGGCTGACCAAGCTGGCCCGCAAGGTGGACCTCTGGGTGGCCCGGCCCACCCACCTGGCCGACCAGTCCGCCGCCGAGATCCACACCTCGCTCACCGCCGACCTGCAGTCGCTCGACCACGCGATCGCCGGGCAGGTCGCGGCGAACCCCGAGGACGAGCTGATGACCTACCCGGCGCACTTCGGCGACCGCAGCTCGCTCGACCACGAGGTCCGCGAGGTGACCTGCCACTGCGGCCGCCCGGCCCAGGAGTTCACCCGCCGCGGCCTGCTCCCGCAGGTCCTGGACACCACCTGCGCGGTCTGCATGCGCTGCGGCGACGTCACCTTCCGGCTGCCGGAGGCGCCCTCGCTGCTCGCGTACAGCGCCGACGAGGTCGAGCAGGGCGGCTTCCTGGAGGTGCGCGCCGTCCTCAACGCCGCCCGCACCGGCCCCGTCCGGCTCGGCCTGTTCGTGCCGACCTACCTGCGCGAGGACGCCCGCGTCGAACCGGAGCTGGTGAAGGTGCGCGCCACCGGCGGACAGCCGCAGTACGTCGTGTTCCGCGTCCGCTTCGACCCGGCCACCGCCCCCCAGGCGTACTACTTCACGGTCTTCGCCGTGCAGGACCTCGCCGTCTCCACCGCCCGGCGCCACTTCGGCGTCCTGCCCCGCTGATCCCCCGCACCACGAGAAAGACGACCGCCATGACGACGCCTGCCACCAAGCCCGAGATCCGACTCATCGAGCAGAACGGTGAAGTAACCCTCAGCATCGGAGGCGAACAGGCCATGCAGGCCTGGGAGCGCGACCTGATGTGGGCCAGCGCCGACCTGCTCTGCGAGTACGGCCAGGACTTCTACGAGGTCGGGCTCGGCCTCGGCCTGTCCGCCCTGCGGATCGCCCGACACCCCGCCACCCGCCGCCACACCGTCCTCGAACTCTTCGACGAGGTCGAGGAGTTGTTCCGGGCCAAGAACCCGGACCTGCCCGGGAACCTGACCGTCGAGCGCGGCGACTTCTTCCAGCGGATCTTCGAACTGCCCTCGGAGAGCATCGACGGCATGTTCTTCGACCCGGCCCTGGACATGGAGGTCTGGACCGACGCCGAGCTGTGGGCCAGGACCATGCCCGAGGTGGTCCGGGCGCTGCGCCCGGGCGGCGTGTTCATCCCCTTCTTCAGCACCAAGCCCGAGCTGCGCTGGCAGTACACTCCGCACTTCCGCTCCATCCGGGTCGAGCGCCACCCGTACACGGCCTACGACACCACCGAGTACACCTTCGGCACCAGCGGCGACGCCTACATCCAGTGCTTCATCAAGGACTGACCGCCATGACCACTCAGCCCACCGCCGCCGCGCCCGCAGTCCGCTCACTGTTCCTGGCCGGGCCGTTCATCCAACTCCTCGACCCCGCCACCGGCCTGATGCCGGACGACGCCCGGGCGCCGTTCGACCTTCTGATCAAGCACTTCGAAGCCCAGGGCGTCGCCGTGCACAACGCCCACCGCCGCGAGGCGTGGGGCGAGGAACTGATGCGGCCCGAGCAGTGCACCAAGCTCGACCAGGACGAGATCCGCAAGGCCGAACTGTTCGTCGCCCTGCCCGGCTTCCCGGCCTCGCCCGGCACCCACATCGAGATCGGCTGGGCGAGCGCCTTCGGCAAGCCGATCGTCCTGCTGCTGGAGCGCGGCCGGGAGTACACCTTCCTGGTCCAGGGCCTGCACACGGTGGCGACCGTGGAGCAGGTCGTCTACACCGACCTCGGCACCGCGCTGCCCGGCGTCGACCGGGCGGTCGAACGGGTGCTGGCCCGGCACCGGGAGACCACCCCGGCGCGCTGACCCGCACCGGCGGCCACCGATCGGAGCACGACCGATGAGACGAACCCCCATCCTGCTCGCCGTCCTCGCCGTGCTCCTGTCGGTGGCCGCGGCCCCGCCACCGTCACCACCTGCGCCTGCGCCTGTGCCTGTGCCTGTGCCTGTGCCTGTGCCGCAGGCTGACACCGTCCACACCCCGGCCCGGCCCGCCTACACCGTCGCGCTGCGCAGCGACGCCACCGGCGGCAGCTGGCGGGGCCACGAGCGGATCACCTTCACCAACGCCTCGCCGCGGCCGCTGCACGAGGTGTACCTGCGGCTCTGGGACAACTCCCACGGCGGCTGCGCGGCACCGCCCGTCCGGCTGTCCGGCCTCCCGGGCGACTACTCCCTGGACTGCACCGCGCTACGGGTCGCCCTGCCCCGGCCGCTGCCCCCGGGAGCGGCCGGCACCGTCGAGTTCGACCTCGCCGTCGACGCCCCCGGCGCCGCCGACCGCTTCGGACGGGACGGCGCCTTCAGCTTCCTCGGCAACGCGCTGCCGGTGCTCGCCGTCCACGACGAGGCCGGCTGGCACCTCGACCCGTACACCGGCAACGGCGAGTCCTTCTACGCCCTCGCCGCCGACTTCGCCGTCACCCTGGACCACCCCTCCGAGCTGCTGGTCCCCGCCACCGGCAGCGCCGTCGACGCCCCCGGTGCCGAGGGCCGGACCATCACCCGGGCGGCCGCGCGCCAGGTCCGCGACTTCGCCTGGGCGGCCGGCCCGTTCACCCGGATCACCGGCCGCTCCCCCGGCGGTGTCCGGATCGGCGTCTTCGCGGCCGCGAACGTCACCGCCGAGGACGCCCGGCGGATGCTCGACCTCGCCCTCGCCACCATCGACGCCCACTCGGCCCGCTACGGCCCCTACCCGTACGGCGAGTTGGCCGTCGTGCTGGACAACGCCTTCTGGTTCAGCGGCATGGAGTACCCGGCCTTCGTCCTCGACCGGGTCAAACCCAGCGCTCTCGTCCACGAGTTGGCGCACCAGTGGTGGTACGGCATCGTCGGCGACGACCAGTACCGCGCGCCCTGGCTGGACGAGTCCTTCAGCGAGTACGCCACCGACCTCGCCCTCGGCCGCACCGGCGAGGGCTGCACGGCCGCGACCCCCTGGGAGTCCGACGCCGAACGCCTGACCAACCCGATGGCCTACTGGGACGCCCACCCCGCCCGCTACGAGGCCGTCGTCTACGACCACGGCGCCTGCGCCCTGCACGAACTGCGCCGCCTCATCGGCCCCGCCGCGATGTCCGCCCTCCTGCACGACTACGCCCGCACCCACTGGTACGGCCTCTCCACCACCGCCGCCTTCAAGTCCGCCGCCCAGGCCGCCACCCTGGTCGACCTGACCCCCTTCTGGCGCGAGCACCGCATCGACGGCTGACCGCCGCCGGGCTCTGAGCCGGGTGACCGGCCGGGGCGCTGCCCACGCCCGCCTGATCCCCCTGGTCAGGACAGCCCCCCGGGGGGATCGGGGGCTGTCCCCACCAGGCGTCGGCCGGTTGTCCTGATGGTTCGGTGGATCTTGACCGCGCAGGCTGGACACATCCGAACAGCAGGAAAGGAACGTCACCTTGCCGAAGTTGATGCGCCGTCGTACCCCGCGTGCCGTGACCGTCGCCGGCCTCGTCGCCGCGGTGGGCGCCACCATGACGGCCGGAAGCGCCGGAGCGATCGTCAACGGACGGGACTCCACCGAGCGCTACCCGTTCATGGCGTCGATCCCGATGTCGGCCCCGTCCGCGGGTCTGACCGACGGCGCCTGCGGGGCGTCGCTCATCGATCCGCAGTGGGTGCTGACGGCGGCCCACTGCGTGACTGGGCCGGTGGACCTGGACGGGACCGTCCGGATCGGCAGTGCCCAGCGGCACTCCGGCGGCACCGTCCGGTCCATCGATCTGACGGTGGTCCACCCTGGCTACCGGAATGGCGAGAACGTGGCCGCGAACCGCGACGACGTCGCACTGGTCCGGCTGGATCGCCCGGTCGCCCAGAAGCCCGTCCGGATCGCGAAGCAGCCGGGGCGGCCCGGCACCGACACGCGGCTGCTGGGCTTCGGCACGGTCGTCGACATCACCGAGCTGGCCGACGCGCGGTTCGCGGAGCGGCTGCAGGAGCTCGACACCCGCCGGGGAGCCGAGAGCGAGTGCGCCCCCGGCTACGCGGACCCCACCAGGCTGTGCACGATCAGCCGCGTGCCGGACGCCATGGCGTGCTTCGGGGACTCCGGCGGGCCGCAGATCCAGCGGGGCCGGGGCGGGCGGTGGGAGCTCATCGGCGTGACCTCCGGCCCCGGCGCCCCCGGGGTCCCCTGTTCGCAGGGTCCGGGTCTCTACACCAGTGCGCCCGCCTACGCGGACTGGATCCGGGACACCATCAGCCGCAACAGCTGACCGGCTGCCGCCCGCGTACGGCATCCGCTCCCCAGGCAGGTGCCGTACGGTGGGTCCGCGCAACAGCCAGGCCGGCCGACCGACCGCAACACGCCTGCCGCGCCTTGACCTTCACACCGGTGTGAAGCCCGATGATGCTGCCATGACGACCACCACATCCTTCGACCCGTACGCGCTCCTCGCGGAGAGCCGGCTCGGTATCCTCGCCACGATCAAGGCCGACGGCCGCCCCCAGCTCTCGCCCGTCATGCCCTTCTACGACCGTGCGGCGAACGCCATCCTCATCTCCACCAGGGAAGGCCTGGCCAAGACCGCCAACCTGCGCCGGGACGCCCGGGTCAGCCTGGAGGTGACCGGGCCGGACGGGCGCTCCTGGGCCACCGCCGAGGGCGTCGCCGGCCTGACCGGACCGGGCACCGACCCCGATGGGGCCGAGGTCGAGGCGCTGGTGGACTACTACCGCCGGGCCGCCGGCGAACACCCCGACTGGGCGGAGTACCGCCAGGCGATGGTCTCCGACCGCCGCGTGCTCATCACCGTCCCGGTCGACCACGTCTACGGCGCCCGGATCTGATCCGCCACGGCCGCCCGGCCCGTCGGCGCCGGGCCCGGGCGGCGGGGCGGCCCGTCAGCGCCGGGTCGCGGTGACGACCGTCGCGTCGAGGTCCTCGCACCAGCCGTCGGCCGCGTCGAGCCCGGCCGCGCGGGCGACGGCGAGGGCCGTCGGCGTCTGCCGCTCGCTGGTCTCGAACAGCAGCGAGCCGCCCGGGGCCAGCCAGCCCGGTGCCTCGGCGGCCACCCGGCGCAGCACGTCCAGTCCGTCCGCGCCGCCGTCCAGTGCCGGCCGTGCCTCGTGCAGACGGGCCTCGGGCGGCAGCAGCGCGATGTCGGCGCTCGGGACGTACGGGACGTTGGCCAGCAGGACGTCGATCCGGCCGCGCAGGTCGACGGGCAGCGCAGCGAACAGGTCGCCCTCGACGACCAGGGCCCCGGCCCCGGCCAGGTTGCGGCGGGCGCAGCGGACGGCGACCGGGTCGACGTCGGCCGCGTAGAGCTCGACCGGGTGCGTGGCGGCGGCCGCCACCGCGGCGGCGAGGGCGCCGCTGCCGCAGCAGAGGTCGACGACCACGGCGCCCGGGCCGGTGAGCGCGGTGGCGGTGGCGGCCAGGAACTCGCTGCGACGGCGCGGGACGAACACGCCGGGGTCGACGGCGATCCGCAGTCCGGCGAACTCGGCCCAGCCGACGACGTGTTCCAGTGGCCGCCCCTCGGCCCTGGCGCGGACCATCACACCCAGGTCGGCCGGTGTGGTGGCGGCGGCGAGCAGGATCCGCGCCTCGTCCTCGGCGAACACGCATCCGGCGGCACGCAGCCGGGAGATCACCGAGGAACGGAGGGCGGCGGAGGCAAAGACCGACAAGAGAACCCCTTGGGGGAATCGGGAGGAGACGGACGACTCCGTCAGGGCTCCCACAAGGGCCGGCGCCGCGCCGACGCGTCCGCGCTACGCGCGCGGGGCGCCCGCACGGCCGCGCTCCGGGAGCACCCGCTCGGACATACCGGTAATGGGGCTCACCTCCTTGAGTCGCGGTCATACTCGGCGTCGGTTACCCTACCGCACCGCCGACGCCGGTGATCAACCGGTGTTCCGGGGCTCGGCTCCGGTCGTCCGGGGCTCGGCACCCACGGCCCGGGGCTCGGCACCGATGGCTCGGGGCTCGGGGCTCGGGGCTCGGGGCTCGGGGCTCGGCACCGATGGTCCGGCCCTCAGCCGAGCTGGTCGGCCACCAGGGCGGCGAACTCCTCCGGGGTCATGACCGCCACGCCGAGCTCCTCGGCCTTGGCGCGCTTGGAACCGGCCTTCTCGCCCGCGACGAGCAGGGTGGTGCGCTTGGACACCGAGGAGGAGGCCTTGCCGCCGGCGCGTTCGATCAGTTCGTTCATCGCGTTGCGGGAGAGTTCGGCGAGGGCGCCCGTCATGCTGCCGGTGACGACCACGCTCTGTCCGGCCAGCGGGCCCGCGGCGGTGCCGTCCGTGGCCGCCGAGCCGCCGTCCGCAGACGTGGCGGCGGGAGCGGTCGGCTCGGTCACCGCGGCACCGACGCCCTGGGCCGCGAGCCGGTCCAACAGCGCCGCCACGTCGACGAGTTCGGTGACGATCACAGCGGCCTTCTCGGCTCCGATGCCGTCCACGCCGGCCAGCGCCTCGGCGTCGGCGGCGCGGATCGCGGCCATGCTGCCGAAGTGCGCGGCGATCCGGCGGGACATCGTCCGGCCGGTGCCGCGGATGCCGAGGGCGCAGAACACCCGGTTCAGGGGGCGGCTGCGGGCGGTCTCGATGGCGGCGAGCAGGTTGTCGGCGCTGGTGTCGCCCATCCGCTCCAGGGTGAGCAGCTGCTCCCGGGTGAGGGTGAACAGGTCGGCGAGGTCGGCGACCAGCCCGGCCTCGACCAGCTGGACGGCCCGGGTGCCGCCGAGGCCCTCGATGTCGAGCTGGTCGCGCCCGGCCGCGTAGATCACCGAGGCCACCGCCTGGCAGGCCCGGCCGCGCACGCAGCGCCAGCGCTGCTCGGAGGTGTCGATCGCGTCACCGCAGCGCGGGCAGACCTCGGGGAAGGCGATCGGCTGCTCGGCGCCGGTGCGCTGGTCGACCAACGGCGCCTCGACGCGCGGGATCACGTCGCCGGCCCGGTAGACGAACACCTGGTCGCCGATCATCAGGCCGCGGCGCTCGATGTCCGCCGGGTTGTGCAGGGTCGCGTAGGTGACGGTGACGCCGTCGATCACCACCGGTTCGAGGACGGCCCGGGGCGCGATGATCCCGGTGCGGCCGACGTTCCACTCGACGCCGAGCAGCCGGGTGACCTGGTGCTGCGCCTGCAGCTTGCGGGCGACCGCCCAGCGCGGCGCGCGGGAGCCGGACCCGGCCGCCTCCTGGTCGGCCACCGCGTCCGCCTTCACCACGACGCCGTCGATCCCGAAGGGCAGCGCGGCGCGCAGGCCGGCGATCTCGTCGATCCGCTGCTGCGCCTCCGCGAGGGTGGCGCAGCGGCGCGGCGCGGCGGCGGTGCCGGCGGCGGTGTGGGCGCCGAGGGCGGCCAGCCGGACCAGCAGTTCGGCGTGGTCGAGGCCGGGCAGGCCGAGGGCGTCGTAGGCGAAGAAGGTGAGCTCGACGCGGTAGGCGCGGTCCTTGGCTCGCAGGGTGCCGGCCGCGCCGCTGCGCGGGTGGGCGAACGGGGTGGCGCCGTGGGCGGTACGGACGGCGTTGGCCTGCTCGAACTGCTCGTGGGTGAGCAGCACCTCACCGCGCAGCTCGACGTCGACCGGCTCGGCGAGCCGGTCGGGCAGGCCGAGCACGGCGTCGGCCGCGGCGGTGATGTCCTCCCCCGCCAGGCCGTCACCTCGGGTCAGCACCCGGGTGAGCCGGCCGGCCCGGTAGCGGGCGGCGATGGCGAGGCCGTCCAGCTTCGGCTCGACGCACCAGGCGGCGACCGGGCGACCGAGTCGACGCTCCAGGCCGGCCGCCCAGGACTCCAGCTCCTCGGCCGAGAAGACGTTGTCGAGGGAGAGCATCGGCACGCTGTGCGGGACGTCGCCGACCGCCGCGCCACCGGCCACCTTGCCGGTGGGCGACTCGGGCAGCACCTCGTCCGGGTGCTCGCGCTCGTAGGCCTCGATCGCCCGCACCAGGGCGTCGTACTCGTCGTCGCCGAGCGGGGTGGCGCCGTCGGCGTAGTACGCGGCGGCGGCCCGTACGGCGGCGGCGACGGCATCGGCGTAGGCCTGCGGGGAGGCCGGGGCGGCGGGAGAGGCCATGGTGGCTGCGTCCTTCATACCGCCATCATGGCGAGCCGCACTGACATTCGGCCCGGCCGAACGCGGCCCCCGACCCGACCCGCCGACCCGACCCGGCCGGCGGGCCGGCGGGCGGGCGGGACCGGCGGGACGCGCGGGCACGGCCCCGGGTTCCCGCCGGGGCGGTCAGTCCGGCTGGGGCCGGGTGCGTCGGGCGTAGGCGCGGGCCGCGCGGGCGCGGTCGCCGCAGCGGGTGGAGCACCAGTGGCGGCGGCCGTGCCGGAGGAGGTACCGGGTGCACGGGGTGGAGCCGCAGGCGGTGAGGCGGACGGCGTCGGGCCCGGTGAGCAGGTCCGCGGCGTCGGCGGCGAGGGTCGCCAGGGCGTGGTCGACGATCTCGGTGGTGGGGTGCGGTGCGGCACGGTAGGGGCCGTTGCCGTCGTCCCACCGCAGCAGCCGGGCGGTGGGGAGACGCGTCAGGGCGTCGTTGACGGCGGTCAGCGCGGAGGCGGGCGCGGGCAGCTCCGCGACCCGGGCCGCGAACAAGGTCCTGATCTGCTCCCGCATCGAGCGCACCTGCGCCGTGCACATCTCCCGCAGGCCGGCGTCGGCGGGCGCGAGCTCGTGCTCCAGGAGCCACTGTTCGGCGGACGCCGGTGTGCCCAGGCGGTCGACCACGTGTCCGCCGGGCAGCGTGACGGCGCTGTTGACCAGGGCGATCGAGGGGTACTGCTGCTCGCCCGTCGCAGGCGGCGGGGCGGGGTCGTCGTCGGTCTCCGTCATGAATCTCATGGTAGCGGTTGCGCTCATCCGTGAGAACGGGCTAGCTTTTCTCACGGATAAACCGCTTCAATCCGTGAGGTGTACTTCGCCATGGCTTCTTCCGACACGACCGTCGAGCAGTTCCCCGTCCGCCTCTTCGGCGGCCCGACCGCCCTCTTCGACTACGGCGGCCTGCGGTTCCTCACCGACCCGACCTTCGACGAGCCGGGCGACTACCAGCGGCCCGCCGGCCCACTGCTGACCAAGACCGCGCCCTCGGCCGGAAGCCCCGCGGACACCGGCCGCGTCGACGTCGTCCTGCTCTCCCACGACGAGCACCCCGACAACCTCGACCACTCCGGCCGGGCGCTGCTGGCCGACGTCCCGCTCACCCTCACCACTCCCGGCGGCGGCCGGCGCCTCGGCGGGACGGCCCGGGGGCTGGCCGACTGGGAGTCCATCACGCTGGACCGCCCCGGCGGCGGCACCGTCACCGTGACCGGCGTTCCCGCCCTCCACGGGCCCGGGTCCCGCGCGGAGGTCGAGGCGGTCACCGGCCAGGTCGTCGGTTTCGTACTGACCGGGGAGGGGCTGCCCACCGTCTACGTCAGCGGCGACAACGCCTCACTCCCCCTGGTCGAGGAGATCGCCCAACGGTTCGCACCCGTGGACACCGCGATCCTGTTCGCCGGGGCGCCCCGCTTCCCCGCTCTCTTCGACGGCGCGCCCCTCGTCCTGGACAGCGCCCAGGCCGCCGAGGCCGCCAGGATCCTCGACGCCCGCCGGGTGGTCCCCGTCCACCACGACAGTTGGGCCCACTTCACCGAGGACCGCGACGACCTGGTGGCCGCCTTCACCGCCGCCGGCCTGGCGGAGCGCCTCCGCTCGGCGTGACCAGCGCACCGGGTGGGGCGCGCCGTACGGAACGCCCCACCCGCTCACCCTTGAACCACCCGCCCTTGACCCGCCTACTCTTGAGCCGCCCGCCCGGCGGGGTGGCGCAGGCCGCCGGGGCTCAGCCGGGCAGCGGTGCCAGCGGCCTGGTCCGGTAGCCGTCGGCGGAGCCCGGGGGGACGAGGCAGGGCAGCAGCCACTCCCACAGGGCGCCGACGCGAAGGGCGCGCTCCTCGCCCGGGCAGCCGTCGCCGAACACCACCTCCAGCCCGCAGGCTGCCGCCACGACCAGGGTCTCCGGCCCGAGCGCGCCCGTGCGCTCACGCAGCTCACCGGCCCGCCGGGCGCCGGTCAGCAGGTCCCGGACGACACCGGCCCAGACGCCGTGGAAGCCCCGCATACCCGCGACCAGGGCGCCGGAGGCGACTCCGCCGGGAGGGGGCACGGCGGCCTGCGGCTGCCAGCCGCCACCCTCCCGGCCGAGCCGGAACGCCGCGCGGACCACGGCGTCCGACTCCAGGGCGTCGACCAGCCAGTGGCCCAGGTCGATCAGCGCCTGGAGGGGGGAGGAGGTGGCGCGCAGGGCGCCGCAGGCTCTGCGCAGCAAGCGCTCGGCCTGCTGGAACACCGCCTGGGCCAGCTCCTCCTTGGACACGAAGTGAAAGTAGAGCGCGCCCTTCGTCACTCCCGCCGCACCGGCGATCTCGCCGAGCGTGGCGCCGGCGTAGCCGCAGCGGTCGAACAGCACCGCCCCCGCCTCGACCAGCCGTCCGCGCGTCCGTTCCGACCTCTCCTGCACCACCCGACCCACAACCCCTCACAACGACAAGCACGTTCCGACCACACCCGAGCGGCGCCCCGGCGGCGCCGGCGTCTTCCGCGCGTCCTCAGCCGACCCTGGTGAACCTGGCCGTGGCCGCCTCCGGCGCTGTGGCCCCGGCCGCTTCGCGGTCCGGGCGCTCCGGGCCGGCCAGCAGGATGGAGCGCTGCAGCCGCCGCAGCCCGGCCGAGGGTTCCATGCCCAGCTCCCGTACCAGGGTGTTGCGCAGGCGCTGGTAGGCCTCCAGGGCCTCGCCTCGTCGGCCGGAGCGGTGCAGGGCGATCATGTACTGGCCGTGCAGGCTCTCGTGGGTGCGGTAGCGGTCGACCAGGACGGTGAGTTCGGCGAGCAGCACACGGTGGCGCCCGAGCCGTAGGTCCGCCTCGATCCGCTGGTCCAGGGCGCAGAGCCGGGTCTCCTCCAACCGCTTGGACTCGACGGCGAGTTGGCCGCCCGCGGGCACATCGGCGAAGGCCGGCCCACGCCACAGGCCGAGCGCCTCGCCGAGCATCCTGGCGGCCAGCGGGTGGTCGTCGCCGTCCATGGCCCGGTAGCCCATGCCGGCGAGCCGCTCGAACTCGCGGACATCCGTCAACCCGCCGCCGCTGTTCAGCATGTAGCCGCCGGGCGAGGTCACCAGCACGTCCTTGGCGCAGGAGACCCCTGCGGCCGTGCCCACCCGGGCGAGCGCCCGGTCGATCATGTCGCGCAGCTGGAGCACGTACGTCTGCACGGTGGTGCGCGCGCTGCGCGGCGGGCGGCCCGACCACAGTTCCTCGGCCAGCACCCCGGCCGGAACGACCTGGTCGGCCCGCAGGGCCAGCAGCCCCAGGACTTGACGCGGTTTCGGCGCCGACGGCACCACCGACACTCCGCACACCCGGACGTCCAGCGCCCCGAGCACCCGAATTTCCACGATGACCACCCCAATCACACGGAACGCCGCAGGCCGATCCGCCGCGGCTGGCACCCGGGTCGACACCCCTAGGGCGACTGTCACCAGTCAAAAACAGGACGCGCGGTTTGTCAATACAAAACCGAACGCGCTGTTTGTTTCCGTGGGATGAATGGCCGCCACCAAGGTCGTGGCGCGGCATCCACGCCGTGCCACGACCCGGGCACGCAGCGCATCCGTGCACGGACAAACCGAAGGCGGCGTCGGACCCCCATGGATCCCGCGCCGCCGCCAATTCGCCCACACCCGCACCGACCACCGACCAGCCGGCCGCCGGCCGGCCGACCATCGCCCGGTCTGCCGCCGCTCGGACGCCCCCGCGAGCAGGGAGGCCACCGAGCCTCGATCAACTCCGCACCGGCCAGCGAGACTTCCGGCCGCTGTCGGACCGTCAGCCCACACCGACCCCGTCCGCGACCACCTGCGCCTCCGGCTGCGACTCGCCCGGCGCCTCGGCACCCTCCGCCGCCGCCCGGGCGGCCGCCACCTCGGCGACCACCTGGGCGCCGCGGTCCGGTCCCATCTGCAGCGAGCCGAGCACACCCGGCACCGCGACGCTCGGCATCAGGTGCTGAAACAGCCCGGCGGCCCGCCGCTCGAGGTCGGCGCGCCCGGAGAGCTTCTGCGACTGGATCTGCACACCCGTCCACGCGGCCGTGACCAACCACGCCGTGTCGGCCGGGACGACGTGCGGCAGCAGTTCGCCTCGCTCGCCCGCGGCGACGAGCAGCGCCTCCAACCGGCTGATCCAGCCCGGGATCGCACCGCCGCCGAGGTCGTCGAAGACGTCCTGGCCGAGGGAGAGCCGGGCCCCCGCGCTCAGCAGCGGATCACGTGGCATCAGATAGGCCACCACCATCCCGGTGTCCACGAACTCCTGGAGTTTGCAGACCCGTTCGGGCACACCGTCCTGGACGAACTGCTCCTCGACGACACCCTGGGCCAGATCCCGCTTGGAGGCGAAATGGAAATAGACCGCACCGCGCGTCACGCCGGCCCGCGAGACCACCTCGCCGATGGTGGCGCCCTCGTAGCCGAACTCGTCAAAGACCGACGCCGCCGCCTCCAGGATCAGCCGACGCGTCCGGAGCGCCCGCTCCTGCCGTACCACCGCAACCACCCCACCCAGAGCTCCCGGAAAACAAAACCAAACACCCCGTATCTTAGCTACCGGTGGCCTACGGCCGACAAGACGATGTCGGCGAATCGCCTCAAACGCTCCCCCTCCCCACCGCATGGTCCGCACTTTGCCCACGGGTCGCCGGCCCGTCGACGGGTGGCCAAAAGCGGGGTCGGCGCCGCACGCCACCTGGCAGCAGAAAACCGAACGATCGGTATCTGAATTCGGACATCCAGGGCCCGGAAGCCGATCCCGGAGGCTCCACAACCACACCGGTGAATACGCCGGACGACCGCACGAGGCTCGGCGGAGGCCTACGGGGGGACCGGTCGCCGGGCCGGCGCAACTCCCGCCGCGCCGGCGGGCGTCAGGGCAGCACGGCCACCGCCTCCACCTCCACCAGTTGGTCGTCGTAGCCGAGCACCGAGACGCCGAGCAGGGTGCTGGGGGCGTCGTGCTCCCCCATGTACTCGCGATACACGTTCCACACCGCCACCAGGTCGGCCCGGTCGGCGGAGGCCACGTACACCGTCGTCCGGGCGATGTCGGTCAGCCCGGCTCCGGCGTCCTCCAAGGTGGTGATCAGATTGCGCATCACCTGGTGGGCCTGGCCCTCGTAGTCGCCGACGGCGACCGTCCGCCCCTCGGCGTCGAGCGGGCAGGCGCCCGCGAGCCAGAGCGAGCGGGCCGGGGCGTCGACCACGGCCGCATAGGCGTAGTCGACGGCCGAGGTGAGGCGGGAGTTTCGGATCAGCTTGACGGCACTGCTCATGGGGCACTCCGAAGGTCTCGACCGAACATTTGCGCCCATCGTTGGTTTCTCCTGACCGACCGTCAAACCATTTACCAGCGGTTTCCCCTTTACCTCGGGCCCGGTGCGCCCACGATTCACCGGTATGGGTGATGGTGGGCCGACCCGCCGGGCCGGAATCCTGGTGCCTCCGACCGCGCGCGTCGACGGCGCGCCGAACACCAGGGGTCATCGATGGAATCCCAACCGCCGTATCGCGACGAGGCCTTCGGAGTCCGGCGGCGCCGGATGCTGGGCCTGGCGCTCGGGGCGGGACTCATCCCGGCACTCGCCCCCGCGGCCGCGGCCCGAGCCGCGAACCACGCGGCGCCCCCGGCCCTCCCGTCCGCCGCCCTCGGCCGCCGGGTCGCCGAGGTGGCCGCCGCCCAGATCGGCGTGCCGTACGCCTGGGGCGGCGGCGACCGGCTGGGGGCGAGCCTCGGCTTCTGCGACGAGGAGAACGGCTACCTCGACGGCACCTGCCTGGGCGAGAGCACGGTCGGCTTCGACTGCAGCGGACTGTCCCTCCACTGCTGGTACCTGGCCAGCCACGGCAGCGTCGAGCTCGGGCACTACACCGTCGCCCAGTTCCACCGCAGCGCGCCGGTGGAGCGCGGCGCCCTCGCCCCGGGCGACCTGCTCTTCTTCTCCCGCCCGGACGCGCCGTTGCACCACGTCGGAATCCACGTCGGCGACGGCGCGATGATCCACGCCGAGCGCACCGGGACGCTGGTGGCCCAGGTCGACCACGTCCTGGACGTCCCGCGCTGGGCGGGCGAGTTCGCCGGCGCCCGGCGCCCCGGGCCGGCCGCCTGACCGCACGTGACGGCAGGCCCTAGATGTTCTGTCCCGTGAGGTTGGGGATGCGGCTTGCGGGTGGTTGGCCTGCGAGTGCGGTGTGTCCGCGGTGGTGATTGTAGGTGTGGAGCCAGGCG
>NZ_JARXYZ010000016.1 GCF_029894125.1 Kitasatospora sp. MAA19 | reverse complement strand
CGGACGTTGGACCACACGCGGGTGACGATCGCGGCGCAGGCGATCGGGATCGCGCAGGGGGCGTTGGACTACGCGGCGGGGTATGTGAAGGAGCGTCGTCAGTTCGGGAAGGCGATCGCGGAGTTCCAGGGTGTTCAGTTCATGTTGGCGGACATGGCGATGAAGCTGGAGGCGGCGCGGCAGTTGACGTATGCGGCGGCGGCGAAGTCGCAGCGTGGGGACGGGGATCTGACGTTCTTCGGGGCGGCGGCGAAGTGTTTCGCGTCGGATGCGGCGATGGAGATCACCACGGATGCGGTGCAGTTGCTGGGTGGGTACGGGTACACGCGGGACTACCCGGTGGAGCGGATGATGCGGGACGCGAAGATCACCCAGATCTACGAGGGGACCAACCAGGTCCAGCGCATCGTCATGGCCCGCAACCTGCCGTAACGGCGGCTCCGAGGTGTACCGACGGCCGGACCGGGCACCGGTCCGGCCGTTCGGGGCCGATGCTATGTTCCGAGAATGAGCGAGAAGGAAGAGCAGGACCTGCCCATGAACGACGGGCCCGCCAAGCCGGCGATGCGCGAGGCGCTGGTCGCCGCCGCCTTCGAGCTCTTCCTGGAACGCGGCTTCGAGCAGACCACCATCGACGACATCGTCTCGCTCGCCGGGGTCGGCCGGCGCTCCTTCTTCCGCTACTTCCCGGCCAAGGAGGACGTGGTCTTCCCGGACCACGAGCGCAGCCTCGCCGAGATGACGGAGTTCCTGGAGTCCGGCACCGGCGAGGAGGACCCGGTCAAGCACGCCTGCGACGCGGCCCGGCTCGTCCTGCGGATGTACGCCGAGCAGCCCTCCTTCTCCGTCCAGCGCTACCGCCTCACCCGCAAGGTGCCCGGCCTGCGGGCGTACGAGCTGTCGGTGGTCTGGCGCTACGAGCACACCCTCGCCGCCTACCTGCGCGGCCGGTTCGCCGACCGTCCGGACGGCCCGCTGCGGGCCGACGTGATCGCCGCCGCCGTGGTCTCCGCGCACAACCACGCTCTGCGCACCTGGCTGCGATCGGGCGGGGAGAGCGACTGGGTGGCCGAGGTCGACGCGGCGATGGCCTTCGTCACCGGCACCTGGCGCGACCGCCCGGCCGAGGGCGGAGCGGACGGCGAGGCCGGGGCGGACGACGTGGTGGTGCTGGTCGCCAGCCGCCGGGCGCCGCTGTGGCGGATGGTCCAGGGCATCGAGAGCGCGCTCGGCGACGTCCAGCGGGTCTAGGTGCAATACCAGTGACTTAAGGGTCTCTGCTGGTAGGCTGCCTGTCCAGGAGGTGCCCGTATGCCACGCCCTGGGCAGGTCAAGCCGTCGACGGACGAGCGGCTGTCGGATCGGATCGCGATCGGACTGCTGACGCGGACGTTCCCGCCGGAGCTGGTGGACCGGATCGTGGAGGAGTGTGGCCGGACCGGTCAGCGCCAGCGGCTGCTGCCGCCACGGGTGGTCGTCTATTTCGTGCTGGCGATGTGCCTGTTCTCCGGGCAGGGGTATGAGGAGGTCGCGCGGCTGCTGACCGAGGGGCTGGCCTGGGCGAGGCGCTGGTCCGGGTCGTGGCAGGTTCCGACGACCGCGGCGATCTCCCGAGCCCGGGTCAAGCTCGGGCCCGAGGTCCTCAAGGTGCTGTTCGAACAGACCGCCGGCCCTGTCGCGACTGAGGCAACTCCCGGTGCGTGGTACGGGCGTTGGCGCCTGATGGCCATCGACGGGACGACGTTCGACGTGCCGGACAGCGAGGAGAACGACGCACGGTTCGGCCGTCCCAAGACCCATCGCGGCGAGCGGTCCGCGTTCCCGCAGGTGCGGGTGGTGGCGCTGGCGGAGTGCGGCACCCACGCGATCACCCACGCGACCCTGGGCCCGTTCACCACCGCCGAGTCCGTGCTCGCGCGAGAGCTGTTCGACGCTCTGGGGCCCGACGACCTGCTGATGGCCGACCGGGGCTTCGCCGGCCTGGAGCAGTGGCGGGCCGCGTCGGCCGGCGGAGCGGACCTGCTCTGGCGTATCAAGTCCAACGCGGTCCTGCCCGTGCGGCAGGAGCTTCCCGACGGCTCCTACCTGTCCGACATCGCCGCCGCCGGGGACCGCAAGCGCGCCGACGCGGCCGTCGTGCGGGTCATCGAGTACACCCTGGACGACCCCGGCCGCCCGCAGCACACCGCCCCCTACCGGCTGATCACCACCATCCTCGACCACGAGTCCGCACCCGCAACAGAGTTGGCGGTCCGCTACAACGAGCGCTGGGAGATCGAGACCGCGCTGGACGAGCTGAAGACGCACCAGCGCGGCCCCGCCCAGGTTCTGCGCTCCCGCTCACCCGAAGGCGTCGAGCAGGAGGTCTGGGGCCACATGCTCGTCCACCACGCGATCCGCCAGCTCATGCACACCGCCGCCCAGGACATCGGCGAGGACCCCGACCGGCTCTCCTTCACCCGCACCCTCCGCCTCGCACGACGCCAAGTCGCCGCGCAGGCGGCCTTTTCCCCCTGACCGCCTAGCCGCAGCCCTAACCGACGGGCTGCGCGAGATAGCCCGCCACCGCCTGCCCACCCGCCGCAGACGGTCCAACGCCCGCGTCGTCAAACGCAAGATGTCCAACTTCGGCGTCAAACGGGCCGACCACACACTCTGGCCGCAACCCACCCGAGACCCGGTCGAAGCAGTCACCATCGCGCCGCACCACAAGACCGCCCCGATCAACCCACCCGTCACGGTCAGGCGACCCTGGGACTACTAAGTCACTGGTATTGGGTCTAGGTGTTCTGTTCCGTGAGCCCCGTCACCAACCTCCGTGGTCAGTGCACCTAGGGGTCTGTCCTCGCGCCGGCCGCCTCACCGCCTCACGCTTCACCGCCTCACGCTTCACGCCCTCACCCGTACGGCGCCACCACGGCCGCCCGGCGCCCGGCTGACGGCCGCACGCCGTGCGCTCCCCCCGCCGCCGGGCGAGACTCGGTCGCAGGACGGGGGCCGCGAGCCCCGGGAGCGCGAAGGAGCGGCGATGCCGGGGACGCCCCAGCAGCAGAGTGGTGGCCCCGCCCTGCGTCAGATGCCGCTGCTGATCGTCGCGGCGGTGACGGCCTTCGTCACCGGCGAGCTGGTCCGGGGTCGGCGCAGGCGTGGTCCCGTCCCGGCCGACCGGGGCGCGGCGGCGCCGGCCAGCTGACCGGGCCTCCCGCCAGGCCGGTGACCCGACCGACTGCCGACGCCCGGCTTCGGCCCCTGCCGCCGGCCCGGACGCCAACGCCCCGCGGCGCGAAAGCCCTTTCAGCGGACGGGAGATGAACACCTGGGGATGCGCCGGAACCCGGTCGGCGGGGTGCGCGATAACGGAGGAAGCCCCGGCCGACCGGCCGGCGGGGAACCAGCGAACCGAGGAACCGCACCCATGCCGATCCGTGACTACGGCGTGCTCGCCGGCACCGCCGTCGACCGGCGCCGTGAAGGCGCCACCGACACCCCGCACTACCAGATCCACCTGCGCGATGCGCAGGGCACCGACTTCCGCGCGGCGGTCAACGTCCTCTCCCAGCAGGCCCCCGCCGACCTGCGCTACCTCGCGGTCGAGGACTTCCGGCACCCCGCCACCGCAGCCCTCCCGCCGGCCGGCAGCGGCTGGCACCCGCTCCCGTCACGGCCGGGTACGGCGAGCCTGGACTTCGTCCGCGGGCGCCTGTTCGACCCTGCGGCGATGCGCGTCCTGCCGCCCGACCTCCCGGGCCCGGACAACGACCTCGCCGACCTGCTCGACCGGCACGTCCAGCGGGCGATCGCCGACCCGGTGGCCGCGGTGTACGTGTTCGGGCAGCGCTTCGGGCCCGAACCCGGCGTCCCGGACAAGGTGTTCGGCTTCCTGCCCGGCAACGGCGTGCACGACGTGCACATGAACCAGGGCAACGGCGGGCGGTTCCGGGCGGACGACGGGGTGTACCAGGACGGCGCGCTGCTCATCCACCTGCCGTCGGAGAACCGTTGGGCGGCGGTGTTCCTGGCCTTCCAGTCGCAGTCCTGGCACACCGACGACCGCACCGGGCACGCCCTGCCCGTCGCCGTCCCGCGCCCCACCCGCCCCCGCCAGGCGACCGGCCCGCAGCAGTAGCCGGCGCAACCGGGGGCAGCGGAGTCAGGGGCAGTGGAGCCAGGGCCGGACGGGCCCAAGGTCGGTGGCACCGGTGCCGCCCGGCCCCCGGTCCGCCCGGCCCGCGTCCTCAGCCCGCGCTGCGGGACTGGGCGAGCAGCCAGGCGTAGACCTCGGGGTCGTCGTACGTCCGCGTCCAGGAGTCGTGGCCGACTCCCGGGTAGCGGGTGAACCGCACCGGACCGCCCAACTCCCGCAGCGCCGCGACCAGTCGGTCGGTGTGCTCGACCGGGACGACGTCGTCCTCGTCGCCGTGGAAGGTCCACACCGGGAGGGCGGCGAGGCGCGGCGCGGCCTCCTGCAGCCAGGACCCGCAGACCGGTACGGCCGCGGCGAACCGGCGCGGGTACCGGGCGGCGAGCGCCCACGCCCCGGCGCCGCCCATGCTGAGGCCGGTCACGTACCGCCGGTCCGGGTCGATCCGGTACGTCCGCGACACGTCCTCGACCAGGGCCGCCAGCGTGCTCAACTCCGCCACCCACGAACTGTGGGCCGGGCACTGCGGCGCCACCACCACGAACGGCAGCTTCGCCCCGTCGGCGATCTGCCGCACCGGCCCGTGCGCGGCGAGTGCCGCCAGGTCCTCGCCGCGCTCCATGGCGCCGTGCAGGAACAGCAGCAGCGGCCACGGCCCGGGGCCCCCGTCGTACCCGTCCGGCAGGGACAGGACGTACCCCAGGTCGTTGCCGTCCTCGTCGACGGCGAACCGGTGGTGCTGAACAGGTGCGGACATCGGCTTCCTCCCAGGCATCAGGCGCTCCACGGGGCTGGCGCGCCCGGCACCACCCTTACCCGGCCGACCCGCCGAATGTCGAGGTCCCAGCGTCACGGTCGACGTCGCAATCACGCCAGACCGGGGCCCGGGAGGGCTGGTGGACTCGTCCGGAGACACCCGCTGATCGTCAGACAGGACCGTCGCCGTGCCCCCTTCCCCCCGCTCCGCCCCGCCCGCCCCCGACCCGGTGGTCGCCGCCCCGCCCGCCCCCGCAGCCTCCGCCCGGGTCCCGGCGCGCGGCTGGCTCGCCGTCGTCTCGGTGATGACCGGTATCTTCTCCCTCGTCACCACCGAGATCCTGCCGATCGGCCTATTGACACCGATCGGCGCCTCGTTCCGGATCTCGGACGGCACGGCCGGGCTGATGATGGCCCTGCCCGGGATCGTGGCCGCCGTCGCCGCCCCCGTGGTGACCGTCGCCACCCGGCGGACCGACCGGCGCACCATGCTCTGCGTGCTGATGCTCGCCCTCGTCCTGGCCGACCTCCTCAACGCGCTGGCCCCCGCCTACTGGGCGGTGCTGGTGGCCCGGATCGTGCTCGGCGTGGTCATCGGCGCCTTCTGGTCGATCGGCGCCGGCCTCGCCCCGCGCCTGGTGCCCGAAGCCCGGCAGGCCAGGGCCAACGCCGTGATCTTCTCGGCCGTCCCGCTCGGCTCCGTCCTCGGCGTGCCCGCCGGGGTCTTCCTCGGCCACCTGGCCGGCTGGCGGACCGCCTTCGCGGCCATGGCCGCGCTGACGCTGATCGTCTTCGCCGCGCTCGCCGTGTCCCTGCCCCCGCTGCCGCCGCAGACCAGCACCAGCCTGTCCGTGCTGCGCGGCCTGTTCCGGACGAGGGGCGCACGCACCGGGATCGCGGTGACGTTCCTCGTCGTGACGGCCCACTTCGGCACGTACACCTACGTCACGCCGTTCCTGCAGGACGTCACCCACGCCGGCCCGAACCTCGTCACCGTGCTCCTGTTGGCCTACGGCGTCTCCGGCATCGCGGGGAACTTCCTCGTGGGCACCTGGGCCGCACGAGCCCTGCGCCCCGCGTTCGTCACGGCCTCCTGCCTGCTCGCCGCCTCGACCCTGCTGCTCCCCGTCCTCGGGCGGACCACACCTGGCGCGACCGTACTCCTCCTCCTGTGGGGTCTCGCGTACGGCGCCGTCCCGGTCTGCTCCCAGCTCTGGTTCCGCACCGCGGCACCCCACGCGCCGGAGGCGGCGACCGTCGTCTTCACCTCCTCCTTCCAGGCCACCATCTCCCTGGGCGCGCTGCTCGGCGGCGCCGTGGTCGACACCGCCTCGACCTCCACGGTCATGCTCCTCGGCGGCCTCACCGCACTCGCCACAGCGCTGGTGGTCCGACTCTGCGCCGGCTCGCCGGACTGATCGTCACCCACCGGATCGGCGGTGCCGTCCGGCGTCCGGAGCCTTCTGAGCCATCCGGGACGGGTGCTCCGGCAGCCCGAGGAAGGGCGCAGTGACGGCGGCGGGGCACCCGCTCGCCCCAGGCCGTCACCGCAGCCGCCCTCCGGTAGGCCCGGCCCGCCGCCTCCACACCAGGTAGCCCCCACCTGACGCGGCGCCCGAACCGCCCCCGCAGCCCGGGCGCCGCCCAGGCCACGCCCAACGCAAAATGCGGGCCAGGATATCTCCTGACCCGCATTTATGGTGTCCGAGGGGGGACTTGAACCCCCACGCCCGATAAAGGGCACTAGCACCTCAAGCTAGCGCGTCTGCCATTCCGCCACCCGGACGGGGTGTCGTCTTTGCGGCTTTCGTTCTCTCGTCGGCCGCGCTGACAGATGTAACTGTAGCAAAGATCGGCTTGGGCTCCCAAAACGGTTCCGGGTGGGGGATCGGGGGTGGTGGCGGAGGCAAGGGGGTGTGTGTGGCGGGGGCGTGACCAGGGGGTTTCGGGGGTGTGCGGGGGGTGGATCCGGCCCGGGGGCTGGGGGAGGATGGGCGGACGTGCTCGTACGGCCCGGGTGCAGGTCCTGGGGATGGCGCGCTGGTGCGTCGGTGCGGGCCAGAGACGAGGAGTGACCGTGAGCGAGCGGAGCGAGTCGGCGACGCCGAGGGTGACGGCTGAGTCGGAGGTCGCCGGGATCTGTCGCGATCTGATCCGGATCGACACCAGCAACTACGGGGACGGTTCCGGCCCGGGGGAGCGCAAGGCGGCGGAGTACGTCGCCGAGCAGCTCGCCGAGTTCGGGGTGGAGCCGCAGATCTTCGAGTCGGCGAAGGGACGCGCCTCGACGGTGGTCCGGATCGAGGGCGAGGACCGTTCCCGCCCGGGCCTGCTGATCCACGGCCACACCGACGTGGTGCCGGCCAACGCCGCGGACTGGACGCACGACCCGTTCGGCGGGGAGATCGCGGACGGCTGCGTCTGGGGGCGCGGCGCGGTCGACATGAAGGACATGGACGCGATGACCCTCGCGGTGGTCCGCGACCGGCTGCGCACCGGACGCAAGCCCCCGCGCGACCTGGTGCTGGCGTTCGTCGCGGACGAGGAGGCCGGCGGCACGTACGGGGCGCGGTTCCTGGTGGACAAGCACCCGGAGCTGTTCGAGGGCGTGACCGAGGGCATCGGCGAGGTCGGCGGCTTCTCCTTCACGGTCAACGACCACGTGCGGCTGTACCTGGTGGAGACGGCCGAGAAGGGCATGCACTGGATGCGCCTGACGGTCGAGGGCCGGGCCGGGCACGGCTCGATGGAGAACGACGACAACGCGATCACCGAGCTGTGCGAGGCGGTCGCCCGGCTCGGCCGGCACAAGTTCCCGCTGCGGATCACCAAGACCGTCCGGGCCTTCCTGGACGAGCTGTCGGACGCCCTCGGGGTCGAGCTGGACCCGGAGAACATGGACGAGACGCTGCGCGTGCTCGGCGGCATCGCCAAGATGATCGGCACCACGCTGCGCAACACCGCCCAGCCGACCATGCTCGGTGCCGGGTACAAGGTGAACGTGATCCCCGGCCAGGCCACCGCGCACGTGGACGGGCGCTTCCTGCCCGGTTACGAGGAGGAGTTCCTGGCGGAGCTGGACAGCGTCCTGGGCCCGCGCGTGAAGCGGGAGAGCCTGCACTCGGACCGGGCGATCGAGACCAGCTTCGACGGTGCGCTGGTGGAGGCGATGCAGACGGCGCTGCGGGCGGAGGACCCGATCGCCCGCGCGGTGCCGTACTGCCTGTCGGGCGGGACGGACGCGAAGTCGTTCCAGGACCTCGGGATCCGCTGCTTCGGCTTCGCGCCGCTGCAGCTGCCGCCGGAGCTGGACTTCGCCGGGATGTTCCACGGCGTGGACGAGCGGGTGCCGGTGGACGGGCTGAAGTTCGGCGTCCGGGTGCTGGACCGGTTCCTCGACGCCTGCTGAGCACCTGCCGGGCACCTGCGCGGCAGCTGGTGCGGACGGCCCGTTCCCGGGGTGCCGAGGACGGGCCGTCCGCATTGTCCGAGCTAATGATTTGGGACGAGGCGGGGGAGATCATCAGAAACGATTCTGCAAGGGAATGCGTGTCGAGTATGTGTGCGAGACCTCACCGTTGCGGGTGAATGGCAAATCTGTTCCGTACCCCGTTTGCCGCACCGTCGTTCATTCCTGTGTAGCCCGCCGAACGGGTTGCGTTGTCCATACAGGAGGAATGATGAAGGTCAAGAAGATCGCCGCTGTCGCCGCCGCCACCGGTGGCCTGGTGATCGCCGCCGCCGGTGTCGCGTCCGCTCACGGCGGTGCCGCCGCCGAGGGTGTGGCCGCCGGCTCCCCGGGTGTCGTCGCGGGCAACCAGGTCCAGGTCCCGGTGCACATCCCGATCAACCTGTGCGGCAACACCGTCAGCGTGATCGGCGTGCTGAACCCGGCGTTCGGCAACCACTGCGCCAACTTCTGAGCCACGCTCCGAGCCCCTGAGGCTCGTTGAGCCGACTCACTCGGCCCCCTGTGCGGCGGACGCGCCGCACAGGGGGCCGTTCGCATGTCCGGGGATTGGACGCTGAGGAGTCGCGGAGTCGCGGAGTCGCGGAGTCGCGGAGTCGAGGAGCTGAGGAGTCGCGGGCCGGGCGGGGGCCTCGCTCGATCGGGTGAAGCGGGCTCGTTCGGCTCAACCTCCCCGTCGCCCTCTCGTTAATCCCTGTGCAGTCGAAGACCTTGCCGGATATCTGGATATGCGGAAATTCCGACTTTCGGAGGGTAGTCGCGTCAAGGTCGTCACGTCGTTCTCGATACGTCAGGGGAAAAGATGAGGAATGTAGCCAAGAAGGGGATCCTCACGGTCGTGGCCACCGGCAGTGTCCTGGCCTCGACCGCCGGCTACGCCTACGCGGGCTCCGAGGCGCAGGGAAGTGCGGCCGGTTCGGCGGGTGTCGCCTCCGGGAACTCGGTGCAGGTGCCGGTCGAGGTACCGGTCAACGCCTGCGGCAACACCGTCGACGTGATCGGCGTGCTGAACCCGTCCTACGGCAACCGCTGCGCCAACGTCAGCGGCCACCACGAGGCCGCGAAGCCGGGCGGCTCCCACACGGGCGCCGGTTCCAGTTCCAGCACCGGCGCGGGTACGTCCGCCTCGGGCGCGTCCGCCTCCGGTGTCGCCGCCAACTCGCCCGGTGTGGTCTCCGGCAACAGCGTCCAGGCCCCGGTGCACGTCCCGGTCAACGCCTGCGGCAACTCCGTGGACGTGGTCGGCGTCGGGAACCCCGCCTTCGGCAACGACTGCGGCAACGTCGCCCACTCCGTCCCGGCCTCGAAGCCGACCGACGACTGCCCCGAGGACCACAGCCCGTCCGCCCCGCCGCAGACCGGCGGCGCGGAAACCCCGGGCAACCCGCGAACCGGCACCCCCGGGGGCGGCTCGACCCCCGCCGCCGCGCCGGTCGCGAGCGGTCAGGCCGTCCCGGTCGCGGCCCGCACCGCAGCCGCCTCGCCGAGCACCGCCGTCGGCAGCCAGCTGGCCTCCACCGGCGCCGGTGACGTCGAACTACTCGGCGCCGCCGGCCTCGCCCTGCTGCTCGGCGGCGGCGTGCTCTACCGCCGCGCCCGCGCCGGCGCGCGTTGAGCCGCCGGTAGGTCGCACCCCGCAGCGCCGCCGGAGCGCGCGACGCGCCCGCGGCCGCCCGTCCATCGGGCGGCCGCAGGCGCGTGAAAGCCCGGAGTGGAGTCTCGGGGTGATGGCCGGGCATGAGGCCTGGCGTGAAGTCCCCGCCGGGGCAGTCACGTTCCCGGTCGGGCTCACCCCGCCCGGCCGCTCCCCACCCGAGGCGGATCTGCCCGTACGTCCCCCGCCCGTACGCCCCCGCCGTGACGGGCGGACTCAGGCGCGCCCGCCCGTCACCAGCTCCGGACCTGTCGGATGATCCGCCGTCGCAGCCGGACCGTCCGGCTCCCGTCGGGAAACAGCCGCAACCGGTCGAGCTCCCAGTGTCCGTACTCGGCGTGCTCGGTGAGCAGTTGGCGTGCCGCGTTGCGCGTGGTGCCGCGCGGCATCCGCAGCGACTGGTACTCGTACTCCGGTTGCCGGACCGGCTTCGGTGGGGTCAAAACGCTCCTCCTGAGGATCACCTGCACGCAAGCCTACGACCTGCCTCGGACAGCCGGACCGGGTATTTCCGGTCGTCCTCCCTGCCGTCGTTCCCGCCGTCCTCCCGACCCGACGGGACCAGCCCGGACCGGCCCGGCTGACAGTGCATCAGTTCCGTTGTTCCTGTGGACGGGATACCCCGATCCCGGCGCGCGAAGCGGCACCCGATTGGCCTCGTCGGGCCCGGCCGCACGCCCTCTGCGCCGGGCATGCGCGGGGACAGAACCACGCGGATCGGACATCAGGGGGGAAGTTGCGGTGAAATCGCGGGTGTAGGTGACAACCGCTGTGCGTACCGACACCGCGGGGAGATAGCGTCTGCACCATGTCTGATGCCGCGCAGCCCACCATTGCCGAGGTACGCGCCGCCGCCGAGGCGGTCAAGGCCGCCATCGACCGTCATCTGGAAGCGGTGTCAAGCCCCAGCGCAGCGGATGATCCCGCTGTGTCCGCCGCCTACGAGCAGCTCGCGACGGCGGCCATCGCCTACGACCAACTCCTCTACGAGGTCTACGACGAGGTCACCCCCTTCGAGATCCCCGGGGACGAGGGCCCGGGCGGCTACCACGGCCCCGAACAGCCCGAGGCGATCAGCGTGCTGATCCGCCGGGACTACCACGTCGCCGACCCCAAGCGGCTGCGCGCCCAGGCCGAGCGGCTCGACGAGTCGCTGACCCCCGGCGGGGGCGGCACCAGCGGGGTGAACGCCGCGATCGGTGTGCTGTTCGGCGAGTACGAGCCGGACGAGATCGCCGCCCGCAGCGAGGAGTTCGGCCTGGAGGAGGCGGACTCGACGCTCTGGGTCGCGGCGGCGGAGCCGACCGAGCCGGGGGAGTGGCTGCCGGAGCCCTTCGAGCACGCCGACCCGCAGATGCTGATCTGCCGGTTCGACGTGAGCGAGGTCTACGACGACGAGGACCCCGACGACTGACCGGCTCGGACCGCAGCGGGCAGACCCCACCGGGTGTGGGGCCCGCCCGCTGTGTTTTCGGTCCGGCGGGTTCGGACCGGAGTGTCAACCGGTGTGCGCGGATCAGTACGCCGACGCGGCGTTCTCGGCGAGGATCGCCCGCAGCCGGGTGGTGCGCGGCTGTGCCGGGCGCTCGGCGACGGCCTGGGCGAGCGCCGGGCCCGCCGCGTGCACCACGGACAGGTGCCGCTCGCCGCGGCCGAAGGCGGTGTAGACCCACTGCCGGGTGAGCACCGGGCCGGCGTCCTCCGGGAGCACGACCACCGCGCCCGGCCAACGGCGGCCGAGCGCCTGGTGGACGGTCAGCGCCCAGCCGTGCCGCAGCCGGGCGGCCTCGGCGGGCGGGACGGTCCGGCGCGAGCCGTCCGCGTACTCCAGGTGCAGGCCGGTGGCGTCGCCGTCCAGTACCCGGGCCGGGCGGGTGATGCCGGGGGCGGGGGATTCGACCACCCGGTCGCCCGGGTCGAAGCCGCCGAACCGGCCGGGCCCCGGGTTGAGCCGGGCCTTCGCGGCGGCGTTCAGGCCCCGGGTGCCGGCCGGGCCGCCGTGGCCCGGGGTGAGCAGCACCACCTGCTCGGCGGGGATGCCGAGGGCGCGCGGGATGGAGTCGGTGAGCAGCTGGATGGCGCGGTGGACGGCCTCGCCGCCGTCCTTGGCGGTCAGGATGACCACCTCCTTGTCCGGCGCCTCGACCGGCTGGAGTTCGCCGATGCCGATGCCGGAGACCAGCTCGCCGATCGGGCCGAAGTCCGGGGTGCGGGAGGCGACCGCGGGGCAGACCTTGGCGGCCAGCAGGTCGGCGAAGAACCGTCCGGGGCCGGCCGACCAGAGCTGGCCCGGGTCACCGCTGAGCACCAGGCGGGTGCCGTCGGCGAGCGACTCCAGGACGGTGGCGGCCAGTTCGACGTCCAGCAGCGGGGCGTCGAGGACGACCAGGACGTCCAGGGCGAGCGTGCCGTCGGAGGAGCGGCCCGGCCCGGCGGCGCCGGAGAGCAGGTCGGCGAGGGTGACCACGGCGGCCGGGGCGTCGGTGAGCGCGGCGAAGGACTCCCGGCCCTGGTCGGTCCAGGTGGCGGCCCAGGCCCGCAGCCCGAGGCCGCGGGTTGCGGCCAGCAGTGCGGCGGGTTCGGCCCGGGCGGCCTCGCCGCCGGTGTGCAGCACCAGGGCGCTGTCGGCGACGGCCTGGATCAGGGCGGTGGCGGAGGAGGACGGCGCGGCTTCACCGGCGGCCGCCCACGCGGTCGGGCCGGGCATGGCGGGGGCCCGCGGAGCGGCCTCGCCCGAGTCGGCGTGCTCGCCCGAGCCGGAGCGCGCCGCTGAGTCGGCGTCCTCACTCAAGTCGGCGGCCTCGCCCGAGTCGGAGCCCTCGCCGGCGTCAGCCTCCTCGCTCGGCTCCGGGCCCTCGTCCGGTACCGAGTCCTCGTCCGGCTCCGAGTCCTCGCCCGGCACGAAGGTCGACATCAGCCGGACCAGCCCGTCCGCGAGGCTCTCCTCGGCCAGCGCGAGCCGCTCCAGGGCGAGCAGCGTCCGGGTCGGCGGCTCCTCGTCCTCGTCCCCGCCCGCCGTGTGCGCCTCCGGTCCGGTCAGCTCCTCCTGGAAGGGCATCGCGCGCCCGTCCAGGACGGCGGCCTGGATCGCCGCGGCCGAGTCCGGCAGCCCGTGGCGGTCGAGTCCGGCCGCGATCTCGGCGACCTCCACGGCGGAGTGGCCGCGCAGCGCCGCTTGCTCCAGCAGCCACGGCACCAGCGCCTGGGCGCGGCGCGGGTCGCCGGGGCCGGCGGCGGGGCCGAGCAGGCCGCGCGCGAAGCCGTCCGCGTGGTCGGGCCGGACGCCGGGCAGGGACAGCACCGCCCACGGGTCGGAGCGCAGCTGTTCGGCGGCGCCGTCGCCGAACTCGGCCACTGCGGCGGCCGCGAGCTCCATCGGGGCGCCCCCGGCGGTCAGCACCTCGGCGGTGTCCTTGAGCGCCTGGGCGCGCTGCCGGTCGAGCTCCCCGGGGCCCGGAGCCGGGCCCGGAGTCGGCGTGGTGGCCGGCGCGGTGGCCGGGGCCTCGGCGCCCTTGGCGTCCTCGGCGACGGCCGGTCGGTCCCCGCCCTCCGGCGGTGCGGCCTGCGGGCCGACGCTGCGGATCCGCTGCGCCAACTCGGCGATCGCCGCCGCCTTGTCCACCGGGCGGGCCGAGCCGGCCGAGCTGGCCGAGCCCCCGGTGGTCTCCTCCGGAGCGCCGTTCTCCGTGTCACTCATCGTCCGCTCCAAAGGTCACTCCACTGCCTGTTCATCAGGACGAGGGGCTACAGCTCGCTCCACCCCTGGTCCGGGTAGCGGTGCACGGGCGACGAGATGTCGTCCAGCGCACCACGGATCTCACCCGGAAGCGTAAGCGCCTCCACCGACAGCGCCGCCTGCAGCTGGGCCACCGTACGGGCCCCGACCAGCGCGCTCGCCACCCCGGGCCGGTCCCGGACCCAGGCGAGGGCGACCGCGAGCGGGCTGCTGGCGAGCCCGTCGGCGGCCGTGGCGACGGCGTCGACGATCCGCCGCGAGCGCTCCCCGAGGTACGGCTGGACGAACCCGGACAGGTACGGCGAGGCGCCGCGCGAGTCCTGCGGGACGCCGTGCCGGTACTTGCCGGTGAGCACCCCGCGCCCGAGCGGCGAGGAGGCGACCAGCCCGACCCCGGCGTCCTGGGCGGCGGGCAGCGCCTCGCGTTCGATGCCGCGCTGGAGCAGCGAGTACTCCAGCTGGGCCCCGGCCAGCGGCGTGCGCCCGTGGTGGGAGCGCTGCCAGGTGGCGGCCTTGGCGAGCTGCCAGCCGCTGAAGTCGCAGACCCCGACGTACCGGGCGCGTCCGGAGGAGACGGCGATGTCGAGGGCGCTGAGCGTCTCCTCGACGGGCGTCATGGGGTCGAAGGAGTGCACCTGCCACAGGTCGACGTAGTCGGTGCCGAGTCGGCGCAGCGAGGCGTCGAGCGCGGAGAGGAGGTGTCCGCGCGAGCCGTCGAAGCGGCGGGTGGACTCCGGCACGCTGCCGGCCTTGGTGGCGATGACGAGTTCGGAGCGGGGGATCAGGCTGTCGGTGAGCCGGGAGATCAGGTATTCGGCGCCGCCGTCGGCGTACACGTCGGCCGTGTCGAGCAGGTTGCCGCCGGCGTCGACGAAGTCCTTGAGCTGCTCGGCGGCCTCGTGTTCGTCGGTGTCGCGGCCCCAGGTCATGGTGCCGAGCCCGAGCCGGGAGACCTGCAGACCGGTACGGCCGAGGTGTCGCTTTTCCATCGGACGGGCCCTCCTCTGGCCGGTGGCACCGGGAGCGCCGGTGGCCCTGAAAACGCGCAGGTGGGAAGAGCGCTCCCCACGTCGGCTGAGCGTAGCGGCCGGTGCCCGGGCAGAGGTGGCGACCCGCAGAACGATCACCGGCCACCGGGGGCCGGCGGGTGTGACCCGGACCACCACTACCGGTCAGTAGCATGACCGGTGAGTGCGCGGCTACCCTCGCCACCAACCCTCACCGACTGGAAGGTTCGGCACATGCGACTCGGAATCAACCTCGGCTACTGGGGACTCGGCATGGACGCCGACAACATCGCCGTGGCCCAGGAGGCGGACCGGCTCGGCTATGCGGTGTGCTGGGCGGCCGAGGCGTACGGCTCGGACGCGGCGACCGTCCTGAGCTTCGTCGCCGCCAAGACCGAGCGGATCGACGTCGGCTCGGCCATCTTCCAGATCCCCGCCCGCACGCCGGCGATGACCGCGATGACCGCGGCGACCCTGGACACCCTGTCCGGCGGCCGGTTCCGGCTCGGCCTCGGCGTTTCCGGACCGCAGGTCTCCGAGGGCTGGTACGGCGTGAAGTTCGACAAGCCGCTCGCCCGCACCCGCGAGTACGTGGAGATCATCCGCAAGGCGATGTCCCGCGAGCGGCTGGTCCACGAGGGCGCGCACTGGACGCTGCCGCTGCCCGGGGGCCCCGGCAAGCCGATCAAGCTCACCGTGCACCCGGTGCGCGAGCACATCCCGCTGTACATCGCCGCGATCGGCCCGAAGAACCTGGAGCAGACCGGCGAGATCGCCGACGGCTGGCTCGGCATCTTCTTCTCGCCCGAGCACGCCGCGCTCTCCCTCGACCCGCTGAAGGCCGGCCGCGCCAAGACCGGGCAGGGCCTGGACGGCTTCGACCTCTGCCCGACCGTCACCATCGCGGTCGGCGAGGACATCAAGGCCGGCGTCGACTCCCAGCGCTCCTACGCCGCGCTGTACATCGGCGGCATGGGCAGCAAGGAGAAGAACTTCTACAACCAGCTCACCCGGCGGATGGGCTACGAGCAGGCCGCCGACGAGATCCAGGAGAAGTACCTGGCCAAGGACTACGCGGGCGCCGCGGCCGCCGTCCCGCACGAGCTGATCGACGCCACCTCGCTGATCGGCGACACCGCCCGGATCGCGGACCGGATGCAGGCCTACGCCGACGCCGGCGTCACCACGCTCACCCTGGCCCCGTCCGGCTTCACCCTGGACGAGCGGATCCAGGCGCTGCGCACGGGCGTCGAGGCGCTGGAGCGCGCCGGCCTGGCGTAGCGGCGCCCGGCGTCACCGGCGAGCAGGTGGCCGGTGAACCGGCGCCCGGCGAAGCGGTACCCGGGTCTTCGAGCGGCACTACAGCCAGTCGTGCCGCTTGAACACCCGGTGCAGCACCAGGCAGACCGCCACCATCAGTGACAGCACCGCCGGGTACCCCCAGGGCTGGCGCAGTTCGGGCATGTCGACGAAGTTCATCCCGTACACGCCCGCGATCATCGTCGGCACGGCGGCCAGCGCCGCCCAGGCCGAGATCTTCCGCATGTCGTTGTTCTGCTGCACGCTGACCTGCGCCAGGTTGGCGTTGAGGATGTCGGACAGCAGCCGGTCCATGCCGTCCACCTGGTCGGTCACCCGGGCCAGGTGGTCGGCGACGTCCCGCAGGTAGGGCAGGGTCTCCGGGCGGACGTACGGTTCGCCGCCCCGGGCCAGGCGCAGCGCAGGCTCCAGCAGCGGGCCGGTGGCGCGGCGGACGGTCATCACCTGGCGTTTGTAGCCGTAGATCCGGCCGGCGGTGTCGCGACCGACCCGGCCGGGGGCGAAGACGTCCGCCTCCAGTTCGTCCAGGTCGGCCTGCAGCCCGGTGGCCACGTCCACGTAGCCGTCGACGACGGTGTCGAGGACCGAGTGCAGCACCGAGCTCGGCCCGTACCGCAGCAGTTCGGGCTGCTTCTCCAGTCGGGCCCGCAGGCCGGAGAGCGGGGTGTCGGCGCCGTGCCGGACGGTCATCACGAAGTCCGCGCCGAGGAACACCATCACCTCGCCGATGGTCACCGCGTGGGCGCCGGGGTGGTAGCCGAGCGTCTTGAGGGCGACGAACAGGGAGCCCTGGTAGGGCTCGACCTTGGGGCGCTGGTGGGCGCTGACGGCGTCCTCGACGGCGAGCGGGTGCAGGGCGAACTCCCGTCCGACGTGGTGGAGTTCCTCGGCGGTGGGCTCGAACAGGCCTATCCAGACGAAGCCGCCGGGCCCGGCCGCGCGGGCGGCGGCGAGCGCGCCGGCGAGGTCGTCGGGGGCCTCGATCCGGTGGCCGTCGTGGTAGCTGGCACAGTGGACGATCATGCGGGCCATTGTGGCCCGGGACGGGGCGTCCGGTGTGAAGCCGGGCCAGCACGGCTGCGGGACCGGCACCCCCGCCCGCGCCCCACGGTCGGGCCCCGCGCCCGCGCCCGCACCCCCGCCCCACGGCTGCGCCCGGAGGCCGTAGGCTAAGCCCCATGCCCACCCTGCTGCTCGTCCGCCACGGCCGCTCGACCGCGAACACCGCCGGAATCCTGGCCGGTTGGACGCCCGGCGTGGACCTCGACGACACCGGGCGCGCGCAGGCCGCCGCGCTGGCCGGCCGGCTCGCCGGGATCCCGCTGGCGGGGGTCGTCAGCAGTCCGCTGGAGCGCTGCCGGCAGACCCTGGAGCCGCTGCTGGCGGCCCGGCCCGAGCTGGGACCGCCGGCCGAGGACGAACGGCTGGGCGAGTGCCACTACGGCGAGTGGACCGGCCGGCCGCTGGCCGAGCTGGCGAAGGAACCGCTCTGGCGCACCGTGCAGGACCACGCGGCCGCCGCGGCCTTCCCGGGTGGGGAGTCGCTGCGCGAGCTGAGCCACCGCACGGTGAGCGCGGTCCGGGAGTGGAACGAGAAGATCGCCGCCGAGCACGGCGAGGACGCGGTCTGGGTGGCCTGCTCGCACGGGGACGTGATCAAGGCGGTGGTGGCCGACGCGCTCGGCCTGCACCTGGACCACTTCCAGCGGATCAGCGTCGAGCCCTGCTCGGTCACCGCGATCCGCTACACCCCGCAGCGGCCCTTCGTGCTGAGGATGGGCGACACCGGCGACCTCGCCTCGCTCGCGCCGCGCACCGGCGCCGCCCCGGCCACCCCGGCCGGCGACGCGGTGGTCGGCGGCACCACCTGAGGCGAACCGCCCGCCGCGGCGGCCCGCCGCCCGAGGCGACCGCCCGCCGACACGACCCGCCGCCCCGAGCCGATCGTCAGGCCCCGCACCACCCGGCGGCACCGCCTGAGCTGGCCGGTGCCAGTCCGGCTCGGCTCCCCGACGGGGGCCCGGAGGTCGTAGGGTGACTAACGAGCCCCGCCGCGTGGCGAGCCCGTGCGCGGGCCGCCGAACGGCAGCCCGAGCCATGACCTCCCAGCGATCCCTGTGATCCCCACGAACGACACGATCCGGAGCGAGAGCGTGCCCCGTCAGGTCTTCTTCTACGACCAGCCCGAACGGTTCGTGGCCGGCACTGTCGGCCAGCCCGGCGCCCGGGCGTTCTACCTGCAGGCCAGCGCCCGGGGCCGGATCACCAGCGTCCTGTTGGAGAAGACCCAGGTGGCGGCGCTCGCCGAGCGGATCGAGGAGGTCCTCGACGAGGCGCTGCGGCGCAGCGGCGGCGACGTCTCCATCCCGGCCGCCGCCCCGCAGGACCTGCTCGACACCGCTCCGCTGGACCTGCCGCTGGAGCAGGAGTTCCGGGTCGGCACCATGGCCCTGGCCTGGGACGGCGTGGACGGCTGCCTGGTGGTCGAGGCGCAGGCGCTGATCGAGGGCGAGGACGACGACGAGGACAGCACCGCGGCGGTCTTCGAGGACGACGACAGCGGCCCGGACATGCTGCGGGTGCGGCTGTCCGGCGCGATGGCCCGGGTGTTCGCCAAGCGGGCCCTGGACCTGGTCGCGGCCGGTCGCAAGCCCTGCCCGTTCTGCAACCTGCCGCTCGACCCGGAGGGCCACCTGTGCCCGCGCGCGAACGGCTACCGGCGCTGAACACCGAGACGCCGCCCCAGGCGGACCCGGCGGCCGCCGCCGCCCTCGCCGCCGACGTGCCCACCGCGCTGGAGCTGCTGCGCGAGGGCGAGTTGACCGTGCACGGCCGCCTCACCGAGGCCTCCAACGCCGCGCTGTACTGCACCGTCACGCACGGCTCGCTGAGCGCGCAGGCCGTCTACAAGCCGGTGGCCGGCGAGCGCCCGCTCTGGGACTTCCCGGACGGCACGCTGGCCGGCCGCGAGGTCGCCGCGTACGAGGTGTCCGCCGCGACCGGCTGGGCGCTGGTCCCGCCCACCGTGCTGCGCGACGGCCCGCACGGGCCCGGCATGGTGCAGCTGTGGGTCGAGCCGGACCACGAGGCCGAGCCGCTGCTGGCCCTCCAGGACCCGCGCGGCCCCGAGGAGGGCTGGCTGCCGATCGTGCGGGCCGAGGTCGGCGAGGGCCGCACCGCGCTGCTGGTGCACCACGACGACCAGCGGTTGCGCCGGCTCGCCGTGCTGGACGCGGTGCTCAACAACGCCGACCGCAAGGGCGGCCACCTGATCCCGGCCGCCGACGGCCGGGTCTACGGCATCGACCACGGCGTCACCTTCAACACCGAGGGCAAGCTGCGCACCCTGCTCTGGGGCTGGGCCGGCGAGCCGCTGCCCGCCGAGGCGCTGGAGGTGCTGGCCCGGCTCGCCGAGCGGCTGGACGGCGAACTGGCCGAGCGCTTGGCCCCGCACCTGACCGCCGCCGAACTGGAGGCGACCCGCGATCGGGTGGCCGGACTTCGCCGTACCGGCCGGCACCCGCTGCCCTCCGAGGACTGGCCCGCGATCCCCTGGCCGCCGGTGTAGCACCGGCGAAGGTAACGGGCCGGTTGATGGTCTGGACCTGTCACGTGAATCGGTCGCACACTGCTCCGATGGACGCGCGACGGACCACCCCCACCCCCCGAACCACGCCGGACCTGCCGTTGCACCGGCTGCAGGCCCTGCTGCCGTTCGCCATCGGCACTTTCGACACGATCGGCCCGCTCTCCCGCGCGGGCTTCCCGCACCGGCACTCGTTCTACGAGATCGTCCACGTCACCGGCGGCCGCGGCGCCCACGTCCTGGACCTGGTCCACCAGCCGTTGGCGCCACCGCAGTTGTGCGTGATCACGCCCGGCCAGGTGCACTACTGGTCGGACGCGGACGAACTCACCGGCCAGGTCGTCCTGTTCGACGAGGACTTCCTGCTCAGGAACCCGCAGGACCTCGCCGCGTTACGTGCGCTGGCGACCCGCCCGGCGCTCGGCCTCGGCGAACGGGCCGGGCCGATCGGCGCGTTGCTCGCCGACATGGAGGACGAGTACCGGGCCGGGCAGCCCGGTTTCCAGGGCGTGCTGCGGGCCAGCCTGCACATCCTGATCATCCGGGCGCTGCGCGCCGCCGAGCGCGCCGACCGGCCGTCACTGCCCGGTCGGCCGACCGAACTGGCCGCCGCCTTCACCCGGTTGATCGCCAGGCCGGGCGGCGTGCGCCACTCGGTGGCCTCCAGTGCGCAGGAACTCGGCGTCTCGCCGGGCCACTTGCAGACCCTGGTCAAGCAGGCCACCGGCCGCACCCCGGGCAGGCTGATCCGCCGCCAGCAGACCCTGGAGGCCAAACGGTTGCTGGCCTGCACGGATCTGACGATTCGCCAGGTGGCGAAGGAGGCGGGATTCGCCGACCCCGCCTACTTCTGCCGCTTCTTCCGGCGGGAGACCGGGATGACGCCGGGGGAGTTCCGGGCCAGGGTCGACGGAAATCACCACGATCCCCGGATCGCGTCCATCGCGGCGGCTCCGGAAGGCCCGTAACTTTGCTGCTGGCCACCGGTGGCCGGTCCGGCGCACGCGGACGGGTGACCGGTCCGGTCCTTGTCATGCTCCCGCCATGGCAAGGACCGCCTCACCTCCACCCCATCCCGGCTCCGTCACCCCCATCCCAAAGGAGAGGGCGCATGCCCAGCCCCGACGGCATGATCAGCCGAAAGACCGTCCTGAAGGCCGCAGCCATGCTCGGCGCAGCCCCGCTGCTGGTCGGCGGCGGTGTCGCGCTGGCCCGCGAGCAGGCCGGCACCGGCCGACCCCCCGGCTTCACCCCCGAGTGCCACGACGGCGACGACCCCACCATCGAGCAGACCGAGGGCCCCTACTTCAAGCCCGACTCCCCGCTGCGCAGTTCCCTGGTCGACGACGGCCCCGGCACCCGGCTGACCGTCAGCGGCTACGTCTTCGGCCGCGCCTGCCGGCCGATCCCCGGCGTCCTGTTGGACTTCTGGCAGGCCGACGACAACGGCGCCTACGACAACGGCGGCTACACCTTCCGCGGCCACCAGTTCACCGACGCGAACGGCGTCTTCAAGCTGGACACCATCGTCCCCGGCCTCTACCCGGGCCGGACCCGGCACCTCCACGTCAAGCTCCAGGCGCCCAGCCGCCCGGTGATCACCACCCAGCTCTACTTCCCGGGCGAGCCGCGCAACAGCACGGACACCATCTACGACGCCCGGCTGCTGATGAACGTCCGCCAGAACGGCCCGGCCCGCGAAGGCAGCTTCGACTTCGTCCTGGACGTGCCGCAGACCCCGGGCACGCCGAGCCCGACGCCCACCGCCACCCCCACCGGAACGCCCAGCACGCCGCCGAGCGGCAGCTGGAAGGCGGGGACCCCGTACAACGCGGGCGATCGCGTCACCTACTCCGGCGCCTCCTACGCCTGCCTCCAGGCGCACACCGCCCTGGTCGGCTGGGAGCCGCCGAACGTGCCGGCCCTCTGGAAGCGGTCGTAGCGGCTCCGGCCGCGTCCCCCGGGGTGCCGGGCGCCCGGTCGGCGGCAGGGCCGGCCGGGCGCTCACCCGTGCCCGAAGACCTCCGGCGGGCTCGTCGGACCCGCTCTTTATCAGTCGGGAAGCGGTCCGGCAACGACAGGAAGCGAATCCAGTCGATCTTGCGTACTGGTTAGGCTTTCAAATGTTCGCAAGGTTAAAGTCAGTTCCATGCATGCCTGGCCCGCCTCCGAGGTTCCCGCCCTGCCTGGTCAGGGGCTCCCCCTTCGTATCTTCGACACCGCAGCGGGTACGGTCCGGGAGGTCGTGCCGCAGGACGGCACCGCCCGGATCTACGTCTGCGGCATCACCCCTTACGACGCGACCCACATGGGCCACGCCGCCACCTACAACGCCTTCGACCTGGTGCAGCGCGTGTGGAAGGACGCCGGCCACGACGTCCTGTACGTCCAGAACGTCACCGACGTGGACGACCCGCTGCTGGAGCGCGCCGTCGCCACCGGGCAGGACTGGACCGCGCTGGCCGAGCGCGAGACGGCCCTGTTCCGCGAGGACATGACCGCCCTGCGGCTGCTCCCGCCGGCGCACTACATCGGCGCCGTCGAGTCGATCCCGTGGATCGTCCCGCTGGTCCAGAAGCTGCTCGCGAGCGGCGCCGCCTACGAGGTGGACGGCGACATCTACTTCTCGGTCGACTCCGACCCGCACTTCGGTCAGGTCTCCGGCCTCGACCGGGAGGCCATGCGCCCGGTCTTCGCCGAGCGCGGCGGCGACCCGGACCGCCCCGGCAAGCGCCACCCGCTGGACGCCCTGCTCTGGCTCGCCGCCCGCCCGGGCGAGCCCGCCTGGGAGACCGAACTCGGCCACGGCCGCCCCGGCTGGCACATCGAGTGCGTCGCCATCGCGCTGCAGTACCTCGGGATGTCCTTCGACATCCAGGGCGGCGGCAGCGACCTCTCCTTCCCGCACCACGAGATGGGCGCCTCGCACGCCCAGGTGGCCACCGGCACCCACCCGTACGCCAAGGCGTACGTGCACGCCGGCATGGTCGGCCTGGACGGCCACAAGATGTCCAAGTCCCGCGGAAACCTGGTCTTCGTCTCGGCGCTGCGCCGCGACGGCGTCGACCCGGCGGCGATCCGCCTGGCGCTGCTCTCGCGCCACTACCGCGAGAACTGGGAGTGGACCAAGGCGACCCTGGACGAGGCCGTCGAGCGCCTCGCCCGCTGGCGGGCCGCGGTCTCCCGGCCGGACGGCCCGGCCGCCGAGCAACTGCTCGGCGAGGTCCGCACGGCGCTCGCGAACGACCTGGACGCGCCCGCCGCGCTGGCAGCCGTCGACCGCTGGGCGGCCCGGCAGGAGACCGAGGGCGGCCCGGACATCGGCGCGCCCGGCCTGGTCAGCCGCACCGTGGACGCGTTGCTCGGCGTCGCGCTCTGACCGACGGCCGACGGCCGGCAACCGCTCCGAGAGACGCCGAAGGGGCGTCAGGACCAGGTGTCCTGACGCCCCTTCGGCGTCTCTCGGAGCGTGGGGCTACTCCTCGTCGCCGTCCTGGCTCTCCCGGGCCGCCCCCGGGGCCTCCGGCTCGGCCGGCCGCTCCGCCGTGGCGTGCCCGGACACCGGCTTCTCCCCGGTCGGGCCGACGTTCTCCCGGCGGCGCAGGTAGCGCTCGAACTCGCGGGCGATCGCGTCGCCGGAGGCCTCCGGCAGCTCCGCGGTGTCCTGCGCCTCCTCCAGCTGCTGGACGTACTCGGCCACCTCGCTGTCCTCGGCCGCCAGCTGGTCCACGCCCAGCTGCCAGGCCCGGGCGTCCTCGCCGAGCTCACCCGGCGGGATGCGCAGGTCCAGCAGGTCCTCCAGCTTGTTGACCAGGGCCAGCGTCGCCTTGGGGTTCGGCGGCTGCGCGACGTAGTGCGGCACGGCGGCCCAGAGCGTCACGGCCGGTACCCCGGCATGCGTGCAGGCCTCCTGGAGCACCCCGACGATGCCGGTCGGGCCCTCGTAGCGGCTCTCCTCCAGGTCCAGGCGGCGGGCCAGCTCCGGGTCGGAGGTGACCCCGCTGACCGGCACCGGGCGGCTGTGCGGGGTGTCGCCGAGCAGCGCGCCCAGGATCACCACCAGCTCGATGCCGAGCTCGTGCGCGAAGCCGAGCAGTTCGTTGCAGAACGACCGCCAGCGCATGCTCGGCTCGATGCCGCGCACCAGGACGAGGTCCCGGGTGGTCGGCTCGGTCACCCGGATCACCGAGAGCCGGGTGGTGGGCCAGGTGATCCGGCGGATGCCGCCGTCCAGCCAGACCGTGGGCCGGTTGACCTGGAAGTCGTAGTAGTCCTCCGCGTCCAGGGCGGCGATGACCTTGCCGCCCCAGGTCTCGTCCAGATGCGCCAGAGCCGCGGAGGCGGCGTCGCCCGCGTCGTTCCAGCCCTCGAAAGCGCAGACCATCACCGGGTCGATCAACTCGGGAACATCTTCCAGCTCGATCACCCAGCGTCTCCCTCCGGCCGGCGGTCGGACCGGCGCCGCCTCGGCTGGCCTGCCGGGGCGCCGACGGGTCGGCTGCCGACTGTCGAACCTCTCGTCACCCATGGAACGCCTCGCCCCATGGTCCCTACCTGCCCAGCCTACGGGCTTTGATGCGCACCGCGGCCGGGCACCGGGACAGTCTGGGGGAGCGGACCGCCCCGATCCAGCGGATATCCGGACGGCACGGGCTGACGGTGCGTCAGCCGCCCGGGGCGGGTGCGGACCGTGCCGGAGCGGCCACACAGCGCGAGGGCGCTCCCTCGCCCCGGGGGCCCCGTGGACTAGACCTCCACCCACCCGCGCCGGTACGCCGCCCAGTGCTCCGGGGTGGCGGCGAAGTCCACGTACAGCGCGACGCCGAAGTTCCGCCGCCCGGGGTCCTGACGGCCCAGGCCCAACCGGACGCCCCGGACGGCGGCGGACACGGTCTCGGCGTCACCCCGGTGGCCCCACTTGTCGTCCCAGAAGAACGGCAGCCCGATCAGCAGGTCCACGCCCGCCGGGGTGGCCTCCAGCGCCAGCTCGGTCTGCAGGGCGACGTAGCCGCCGTACAGCGGCTCGGTCGGCATGCTGGTGTCGTACGTCATCACGGCGACCTGGTCGACCCGCCGGGCGGTCTCGGTGAAGTAGGCCTGGTCCCACCACTTGCCGTGGTCGGTGAGCAGGATGCCGGCGGTGTGCAGGCCGGGCACCGGATCGATCTGCGGGGCCGCCACCGAGAGCTTCGCGTCGCGCGCGGCCGTCACCGGGCGGACCTGGTCGAGCAGGGCCAGCCAGCCGGCGCTGCCGGGGCGGATCGGTTCCATGTCGAAGTGCACGCCGTCGAAACCGAGGTCCAGCACCTGCCGGGCGGAGGCGGTGACCCGCTCCCGGGTGGGGGCGTCCTCCAGGTCCAGGGCGTCCTTCTCCGGCTTGACCTCGTCGCCCAGCCAGCCCTGCAGCCGGACGTCCGGCAGCGCCCGGTGCACCGTGTCGGTGAACCAGCGGGCCCTGGGGTGGACGGTCGGCGGCAGTGAGCCGTCGTGTTCCAGCGGGCCGGTGTGCACGTACAGGTCGCGGATGCCGGTGCCGGCCAGCTGCCGCACCAGGGCGGTGACGTCGGCCTCGGTCCTGCGGCCGTCCACCCAGGCGTGGCCGAGCCAGAGCGCGTCCCGGCCGCGGGTGCGGGCCTCGGCGGACGGGTCGCCGGTGTACTGCAAGCGGATCGCGACGAAGGCCGAGCCGAGTGCGGCGGCCGGCACGGCCACCGCGAGGCCCAGCGCCAGCAGCGCCCGGCGCCACCAGGACCAGCTCCGCCAGCGTCTGCGCGCCGCTCGGAACGGGGCCGCCAGGGCCCCCGCCGTGCGCCGTGCGAAGGTCCGGAATCGGGCCACGCGGTTGCTCCCCCCTTGCGCTCGAACGCTCAGGATACGGAATGCCGCCGCAGGCCGGGGCGCGGGCCGGATACGCTGGCCACGTGCGGGCCCGAGTAAGCGGGCCCGCAAAGCCGACAGCCGTCGCACCAGGGAGAAGCCCCATGGCCACTGCAGCCGATCCGTCCATCACTCAGCAGAGCCGCGCGAACGCGCTGCGTGAAGCGCTCGCCACCCGGGTGGTGGTCGCCGACGGTGCGATGGGCACCATGCTCCAGGCACAGGATCCGACGCTGGAGGACTTCCAGAACCTGGAGGGCTGCAACGAGGTCCTCAACGTCACCCGGCCCGACATCGTCCGCTCCGTCCACGAGGCCTACTTCTCGGTGGGCGTGGACTGCGTCGAGACCAACACCTTCGGGTCCAACTTCTCCGCGCTCGGCGAGTACGACATCCCGGAGCGGATCTTCGAGCTGTCCGAGGCCGGCGCCCGGATCGCCCGCGAGGTCGCCGACGCGCACGCCGCCGACGGCCGCACCCGCTGGGTGCTCGGCTCGATCGGCCCCGGCACCAAGCTGCCCACCCTCGGCCACGCCCCGTACGAGACGCTGCGCGACGGCTTCCAGCAGAACGCGGCCGGCCTGATCGCCGGCGGCGCCGACGCGCTGCTGGTCGAGACCAGCCAGGACCTGCTGCAGACCAAGGCCGCCATCCTCGGCTCCAAGCGCGCCCTCGCCGAGGCCGGGCTGGACCTGCCGGTGCTGGTGCAGGTGACGGTGGAGACCACCGGCACCATGCTGCTCGGCTCCGAGATCGGCGCCGCGCTGACGGCCCTGGAGCCGCTCGGTGTCGACTACATCGGCCTCAACTGCGCCACCGGCCCGGCCGAGATGAGCGAGCACCTGCGCTACCTGGCCAAGAACGCGCGGATCGGCCTGTCCTGCATGCCGAACGCGGGCCTGCCGGTGCTCGGCAAGGACGGCGCCCACTACCCGCTCTCCCCGGCCGAACTGGCCGACGCGCACGACGTGTTCACCCGCGAGTACGGCCTCTCGCTGGTCGGCGGCTGCTGCGGCACCACCCCCGAGCACCTGCGCCAGGTGGTCGAGCGGGTGCAGGGCCGCCCGGTCACCCCGCGCACCCCGCAGCCGGAGCCCTCGGCGGCCTCGTTGTACCAGGCGGTGCCGTTCCGCCAGGACACCTCGTACCTGGCGATCGGCGAGCGCACCAACGCCAACGGCTCGAAGAAGTTCCGCGAGTCGATGCTGGCCGGCGACTGGCAGGCCTGCGTGGAGATCGCCCGCGAGCAGATCCGGGACGGCTCCCACCTGCTGGACCTCTGCGTGGACTACGTCGGCCGCGACGGCGTCGCCGACATGAAGGAGATCGCCGGCCGGCTGGCCACCGCCTCCACCCTGCCGATCGTGCTGGACTCCACCGAGCCGCAGGTGCTGCGAGCCGGTCTGGAGGCGCTCGGCGGCCGCGCGGTGCTCAACTCGGTCAACTACGAGGACGGCAACGCCCCGGACTCGCGCTTCGGCCGGATCGCCTCGCTGGCCCGCGAGCACGGCGCCGGCCTGATCGCGCTGACCATCGACGAGGAGGGCCAGGCCCGCACCGCCGGGAAGAAGGTCGAGATCGCCGAGCGGCTGATCGCCGAGCTGACCGCCGACTACGGCGTCGACGAGGGTTCGATCCTGGTCGACTGCCTCACCTTCACCCTGGCCACCGGCCAGGAGGAGTCCCGCCGGGACGGCATCGAGACCATCGAGGCGATCCGCGAGCTCAAGCGCCGCCACCCGGCCGTGCAGACCACGCTGGGCCTGTCCAACATCTCCTTCGGCCTCAACCCGGCCGCCCGCGTGGTGCTGAACTCGGTCTTCCTGCACGAGTGCGTGGAGGCGGGCCTGGACTCGGCGATCGTGCACGCCTCCAAGATCCTGCCGATCTCCCGGATCCCCGAGGACCAGCGCGAGGCCGCCCTCGACCTGGTCTACGACCGCCGCCGGGACGGCTACGACCCGCTGCAGCACCTGCTGGAGCTGTTCGAGGGCGTCTCCTCGGCCTCGGTCAAGGCCTCCAAGGCGGAGGAGCTGGCCGCGCTGCCGCTGGACGAGCGGCTGCAGCGCCGGATCATCGACGGCGAGCGCAACGGCCTGGAGGCCGATCTGGACGAGGCGCTGGCCGGGCGGCCCGCGCTGGAGATCATCAACGACACCCTGCTGTCCGGCATGAAGGTGGTCGGCGAACTGTTCGGCTCCGGCCAGATGCAGCTGCCGTTCGTGCTCCAGTCCGCCGAGGTGATGAAGACCGCGGTGGCCCACCTGGAGCCGTACATGGAGAAGTCCGACAGCGAGGGCAAGGGCACCATCGTGCTGGCCACCGTCAAGGGCGACGTCCACGACATCGGCAAGAACCTGGTGGACATCATCCTGTCCAACAACGGCTACAACGTGGTCAACCTGGGCATCAAGCAGCCGGTCTCGGCGATCCTGGACGCCGCGCAGGAGCACAAGGCGGACGTGATCGGGATGTCCGGCCTGCTGGTGAAGTCCACCGTGATCATGAAGGAGAACCTGGAGGAGCTCAACCAGCGCAAGCTGGCCGCGAGTTACCCGGTGATCCTGGGCGGCGCCGCGCTCACCCGCGCCTACGTCGAGCAGGACCTGCACGAGATCTACGAGGGCGAGGTCCGCTACGCCCGGGACGCCTTCGAGGGCCTGCGGCTGATGGACGCGCTGATCGCCGTCAAGCGCGGGGTGCCGGGCGCGACCCTGCCGGAGCTCAAGCAGCGCCGGCACGCCCGGATCGAGGTGGCGGAGGAGGAGCCGGAGGTCAACCTCGGCCAGATCCGCTCCGACGTCGCCGTCGACAACACCGTGCCCGCTCCGCCGTTCTGGGGCGATCGGATCGTCAAGGGCATCCCGTTCGCCGACTACGCCTCCTGGCTGGACGAGGACGCGCTGTTCAAGGGTCAGTGGGGCCTGAAGGCGGCCCGCAGCGGCGACGGGCCGTCCTACGAGGAGCTGGTGGAGACCGAGGGCCGGCCACGGCTGCGGGCCTGGCTGGACCGGCTGCAGACCGAGGGCTGGCTGGAGGCGGCCGTGGTCTACGGCTACTACCCGGCCAACTCCAAGGGCGACGACCTGATCGTCTTCCACGAGGACGGCACCGAGCGGACCCGCTTCACCTTCCCCCGCCAGCGGCGCGGTCGCCGGCTCTGCCTGGCCGACTTCTTCCGCCCGGAGGAGTCCGGCATCCGGGACGTGGTGGGCCTTCAGGTGGTCACCATGGGCAACCGGATCTCGGAGGCGGCGAACGAGCTGTTCGCCGGGAACTCCTACCGCGACTACCTGGAGCTGCACGGCCTGTCGGTGCAACTGGCCGAGGCGCTGGCCGAGTTCTGGCACGCCCGGGTCCGCTACGAGCTGGGCTTCTCCGGCGAGGACCCGCAGGACGTCAAGGACATGTTCGCGCTCAAGTACCGGGGCGCCCGGTTCTCGCTCGGCTACGGGGCCTGCCCGGAGCTGGAGGACCGCGCCAAGATCGCCGAGCTGCTGAGGCCCGAGCGGATCGGCGTGGTGCTCTCCGAGGAGTTCCAGCTGCACCCGGAGCAGTCCACCGACGCGATCGTGATCCACCACCCGGAGGCGAAGTACTTCAACGCCCGGTAACTCCGGTGCCCTGCTGCGTTCGCTCCTTCCGGGGGGTACGGGCGTATCCTTGATGATCCTGAACGGGCCGGTCCGCTCACCAGCGGGCCGGCCTGTGCCATCCCCAGGGTGCGCTCGGGCGCGCCCCGGGGGTACCGACGGAAGGACTCCCGCCATGACCACCACCTCCACCGCCACCCGGGTCCTCGACCACGGGGACGGCCGCGGCCTGCAGGCGGTGCTGCTGGACATGGACGGGACACTGGTGGACACCGAGGACTTCTGGTGGCAGGCCGAGGTGACCCTGTTCGCCGAGCTGGGCCACGCGCTGACCGACGAGGACCGGGCCCAGGTGGTCGGCGGCCCGATGACGCGGGTGATCGACTACCTGGTCGGCACCACCGGGGTGGACCTCGCCCCGGCGGACCTGACGGCGCTGATCAACCAGCGCTTCGTCGACCTGCTGGCGGGCGGCGTGCCGCTCATGCCGGGCGCCGAACGCCTCCTCAACACCCTTGCCGCGCACGGGATCCCGGCCGCCCTGGTGTCCGCCTCGCACCGGCACGTGATCGACATCGTGCTGCGTTCACTGGGTGCCCACCACTTCGCCTTCACGGTCGCCGGGGACGAGGTGCCGCGCACCAAGCCGCACCCGGACCCGTACCTGGAGGCGGCCCGCCGGCTGGGTGCGGAGCCGGCCCGCTGCGTGGTGATCGAGGACGCGCCGACCGGGGTGCGGGCGGCCGAGGCGGCCGGCTGCCCGGTGATCGCGGTGCCCTCGGTGGCGCCGATCGAGCCGGCCCAGGGGCGGCTGGTGCTCTCCTCGCTGGAGCAGGTCGATCTTGAACTGCTGCGCTCGCTGGTCACCTCGCGAGTGTGATTGTCATCTCATTGCGAGGGTGGCGTACTCGCCGGTAAGTGGCCCGATCCGGTCGTGGCGGAGGACCGCCCGGGGAGAAAACGGGCATTTCCTGACAACTCGTCGGGTGCGTCGCGATGCCCCCAACGGCCGTGTCCCAAACGTCATCTGCACGGGTACCGGTCGTGCGTGTTCGATATGGCACGCTACTCCAGTTCGTTCCCCTCCCTCGCGCCCTGCCACCGCCGACGACGGGCAACCCCGTCCCGCCCGCGGTCGTACGGGCGCCGGCCCGCGCACGCCTTCGGCACCCCGGAGCGCACTCGATGCGGGCCACCGACCCCGGTCGGACAGTACCCAGAAGGACGCGCCCCGTGAAGACTTCAGCTGAACGCCTGGCAGTACTCGGCTGCGCCGGTCTTGTCGCCGTGACGGCGGCCGGCTGCGGATCCGTCACCGACGCCGTCAAGGGGGAGGGCGGCAAGGCGATCACCATGGGCACCACGCAGCTGACCGGCGTGCTGGACCCGGCCGCCGCCTACGACTCCGGCTCCTGGCTGCTGCTGCGCAACACCTTCCAGTCGCTGCTCGCCTTCCCGGCCGCCTCCAGCGCGCCCTCCCCGGACGCCGCGCAGTCCTGTGAGTTCCCCGGCGGCGACGCCACCCAGTTCCACTGCACCCTGCGGTCCGGCCTGAAGTTCTCCAACGGTCACCCGATGACCGCCGCCGACGTGGTGTTCTCGATCGAGCGCACCAAGAAGATCAACGACGAGAACGGCCCGGCGGCCCTGCTCTCCTCGATCAAGAGCGTCGAGGCCAAGGGCGACACCGAGGTGATCTTCCAGCTGACCGCGCCCGACGCGACCCTGCCGGCCAAGCTGGCCGGTCCGGCCGGCGCCATCGTCGACCACCAGGTCTACCCGGCCGACAAGGTGGCCCCCAACGACAAGCAGGTCGGCTCCGGCCCGTACCGCTTCGACTCGGTCGAGAGCCTGGGCGGCGGCAACGGCACCGCCAAGCAGCTGGGCAAGGTCGTGCTGGTGCCCAACGACAAGTACAGCGGCGAAGCCAAGCTGCGGAACAGCAAGTTCACCGTGCGGTACTTCGACAAGCCCGCCGACCTGAAGACCGCGCTGGACAAGGGCGACGTCGACCTCACCGACAACAGCCTGGAGCCGAACACCGCCGCCCAGATCCACTCCGACCAGCAGGGCGGCAAGACCGACCTGCAGGTCGTCGAGGGCGACAGCAACGACACCCGCTCGCTGGTCTTCAACACCAAGGACCCGGTCGGCGGCAACCTCGCCGTCCGCCAGGCCGCCGCCCAGCTGATCGACCGCAAGGCGCTCGCCCGCGACGTCTTCGCCCGCACCGTCCAGCCGCTGTACTCGATGGTCCCGGCCGGCGTCACCGGCCACACCACCGCCTTCTTCGACCGCTACGGCGACCAGGACGCCGGCAAGGCCAAGAAGATCCTCACCGACGCCAAGGTGCAGACCCCGGTCAAGCTCACCCTCTCCTGGTCGCGCTCGCGCGCCGGCAGTGCCGAGCCCGACATGCTGAAGAAGCAGTTGGAGGCCGGCGGCCTGTTCCAGGTGACGGTCCAGCAGGAGCCGGACTGGGACAAGTACCGGGCGGGCTGGGCCGAGGGCCGCTACCAGGCGTACGTCATCGGCTGGTTCGCCGACTTCCCGGACCCCGACAACTACACCGCCCCGATGCTCGTCGACGGCGGCGCCTACCACCACGGCTGGGACGACCCGCGGATCAGCCAGAAGCTGGTGCCGGACGGCCAGAAGCAGGCCGACCGCAGCGCCGCGGCGGGCGGCTACGCCCAGATCCAGCAGATCGTCGCCGAGAACGCGCCGCTCATCCCGCTGTACCAGAACAAGGCCTTCTTCGCGGCCCGTTCGTCGATCACCGGCGTCGAGTCCACCGTCGACACCACCGGCGTGTTCCGCTTCTGGGAGATCAGCCGCAGCAGCAAGTAGGGTCCCTCGACACGGCGGCCCGCCCGCTCTCCCCCAGGGTGCACGGGGAAAGCGGGCGGGCCGCCGGCACGTCCGGGACAAGCCCTACAGGGCGCCCGGGCGCACCAGCCCGCTCTCGTACGCGTACACCGCCGCCTGCACCCGGTCGCGCAGCTGGAGCTTGGTCAGCACGTGGCCGACGTGCGTCTTCACGGTGGTCTCGCTGACGAACAGCTCGGCCGCGATCTCCGCGTTCGACAGCCCGCGCGCCACCAGCTTCAGCACCTCCAGCTCGCGCTCGGTCAGCGCGCCCAGCGCCTGCGGCGGCGCCTCCTCGCCCGAGGGCAGCTTGGTGGCGTACATGTCCAGCAGCCGGCGGGTGATGCTCGGCGCCAGCATCGCCGCGCCGTCCGCCACCACCCGGATCGCCTGCACCAGCTCCTCGGCCGGGACGTCCTTCAGCAGGAAGCCGCTGGCGCCCGCGCGCAGCGCCTCCACCACGTACTCGTCCAGGTCGAAGGTGGTCAGCACCAGCACCTTGGCCGGGCCGTCCCGCCCCGGGCCGGCGATCCTGCGGGTCGCCTCGACGCCGTCCATCCTGGGCATCCGGATGTCCATCAGCACCACGTCGGGCTGCAGCGCCCGCACCTGGTCCAGCGCCTGCTGACCGTCGCCGGCCTCACCGACCACCACCAGGTCGGACTCGGCCTCCAGGATCATCCGGAAACCGGTGCGCAGCAGCGGCTGGTCGTCGACCAGCAGCACTCGGATCGTCACTAGGACTCCTTGCTCATCAGATCCCCCGTGGGATCGTCTTCGTCAGACGTACGGCTCGATGTGCCGACCTGCACGGGCAGCGGGTACGGCGGGGGAGTGCCGCCGAACTCCGGGCAGCTGGCCTGGTGGTCGCACCAGTCGCAGAGGCGGTTGCGGGTCGCCGGGAAGTCCCCGGTGGCCACCGCGTGGGTGATCCGCTCCCAGAGTGCCCGCAACTTGCGCTCCACCGCGAGCAGGTCGGCCTCGTCCGGGTCGTAGCTGACCACGTCGCCGCCCCCGCCGAGGTAGACCAGCTGGAGCCGCTTGGGGATGACGCCCTTCCAGCGCCACACCACGAGCGCGTAGAACTTCATCTGGAACATCGCCTTGCCCTCGAAGTCCCGCGAGGGCGCCCGGCCGGTCTTGTAGTCCACCAGGCGGACCTCACCGGTCGGGGCGACGTCCACCCGGTCGATGTAGCCGCGCAGCAGCAGCCCCGACTCCAGGGCCGTCTCCACGTACAGCTCCCGCTCCACCGGGTGCAGCCGGGTCGGGTCCTCCAGCCGGAACCACTGGCCGACCAGCTTCTCGGCGTCCGCCAGCCAGCGGGTGAGCGCCGCGCCGTCCGGGTCGTCCGGGAAGAGCGAGCCCAGCTCCGGACGCTCGCCCAGCAGCCGCTCCCACTGCGGGCGCAGCAGGCCCAGCGCCTGCTCCGGCGTCCGCTCGGCCGCCGGGCTGTCGAACAGCCGCTCCAGCACCGCGTGCACCAGCGTGCCCCTGGTCGCCGCCGCGCTCGGCGGCTCGGGCAGCCGGTCGATCACCCGCAGCCGGTACAGCAGGGGACAGGTCAGGAAGTCCCCCGCACGGGACGGGGACAGGCCGGTCGGGGGCGCCGCCGGGCGCGCCGGGGCCCCGGCGGCACTGGTGGTGTCGGTCTGCTGCATGCCTCCGACCCTATTGCCCTTCGCTGTCATCCCGCTGCCACGGTGCTGCCACACCGGTCGGCACAGTGGGTATGAAGCCTGACAGAGGGGCGCGCGCCGCCGGAGCGCCGCGATCACGTAGCGTGGGCGCACCGGGGCACGACGGGGCAGACGACCGAAGGGATCACGGTGAGCGACAGCAGGGGGCAGCAGACCTCCGACCAGCCACCGCAAGACGACGGCAGCCGCCCCCCGGGGCGCCCGCCCCAGCCGCCCGAGCGCGGCGGCGGCCTCCTGATGGGCCGCCCCTTCGGCGTGCCCATCTACGTCACCCCGTCCTGGTTCGTCATCGCCGCGCTGATCACCTGGGTGTTCGGCGGCCAGCTCGGCGACGTCCTGCCGGAGCTCGGCGCCGCCCGGTACCTGCTCGCGTTCTTCTTCGCGGTCGCCTTCTACGCCTCCGTCCTGGTGCACGAGCTCGCTCACACCCTGGTCGCGCTGCGCTACGGACTCGGTGTGCGGCGGATCCAGCTGCAGTTCTTCGGCGGCGTCTCCGAGATCGAGAACGAGGCCGGGACCCCGTGGCGCGAGTTCTGGCTGGCCTTCGTCGGCCCGCTGCTCTCGCTGGTGCTCGGCGGCCTGTTCTACCTCGGGCTGCAGGCCGTGGAGCTCTCCACCGTGCCCGGGGTGCTGCTCACCGGGCTGATGGTCTCCAACCTGGTGGTCGCCGCGTTCAACCTGCTGCCCGGCCTGCCGCTGGACGGCGGCCGGATGCTGCGGGCGGTCGTCTGGGCGATCAGCGGCAAGGCGATGACCGGCACGGTCGCCGCCGCCTGGGTCGGCCGGGCGCTGGCCGTCGTCGTCCTGATCGGCCTGCCGCTGGTCAGCTCCGCCCGCGGGATCGAGCGCACCACCACCGACACCCTGGTGGACGCGGTGCTGGCCGCCGTCCTCGCCGCGATCATCTGGAACGGCGCCACCGGAAGCCTGCGCAACGCCCGGCTCAAGGAGGTGCTGCCCGGCCTGCGGCTGCGCGACCTCGCCCGCCGGACCGTCGAGGTCACCGCCGACACCCCGCTCGGCGAGGCGCTGCGCCGCGCCCGCGAGGCCCAGGCCGGCGCGGTCGTGGTGGTGGACGGCCGGGGCGATCCGATCGCCATCGTCCGCGAGTCCGCCGTCCGCGGGGTGCCGGAGCACCGCCGCCCGTGGGTCGCGGTCGGCCCGCTCGCCCGCGACCTCGAACCCGGCCTGCGGCTGGACGCCGACCTCGGCGGCGAGGACCTGCTGCGCGCCGTCCAGGCCACCCCGGCCGGGGAGTACCTGGTCGTCGAGACGGACGGCCGGGTGTTCGGCGTCGTCGCGCTCACCGACATCGAGCAGCGCCTCACCGCCGCCGTCAGCGGCCGCTGACCGGGGCCTGGTCAGGCGGGCCGGTCCGCTTCCCTTAGGATTGTCCGCATGTCCGAACCGACCGGTGCCACCCGCCGACGCGGGCCCTTCCAGGTCGGGGACCAGGTCCAGCTGACCGACCCCAAGGGCCGCCACTACACGTTCACGCTCCAGGCCGGGAACCAGTTCCACACCCACAAGGGTGCGTTCCCGCACGACGAGCTGATCGGCGCCCCCGAGGGCACGGTCGTGCGCACCACGGGGAACGTCCCGTATCTTGCGCTGCGCCCCCTGCTCCCCGACTACGTCCTGTCCATGCCGCGCGGCGCCGCCGTGATCTACCCCAAGGACGCGGGGCAGATCCTGGCGATGGCCGACATCTTCGCCGGCGCCCGCGTGGTCGAGGCCGGCGTGGGCTCGGGCGCGCTCTCCACCTACCTGCTGCGCGCCGTCGGCGACACCGGCATGCTGGCCTCCTACGAGCGCCGGCAGGACTTCGCCGACATCGCCCAGAGCAACGTCGAGCGCTACTTCGGCGGGCCGCACCCGGCGTGGAAGCTCACCGTCGGCGACCTGCAGGACAACCTGGTCGAGACCGACGTCGACCGCGTCATCCTCGACATGCTCGCCCCCTGGGAGTGCCTGGACGTCGCCTCCAAGGCGCTCGTCCCCGGCGGCCTCATCTGCTGCTACGTGGCCACCACCACGCAGATGTCCAAGACCGTCGAGGCGCTGCGCGAGCACGGCACCTTCACCGAGCCGCAGGCCTGGGAGACCATGGTCCGCACCTGGCACCTGGAGGGCCTGGCCGTCCGCCCGGACCACCGGATGATCGGCCACACCGGTTTCCTGCTCACCGCCCGCCGCCTCGCCGACGGCGTCGAGCCGCCGCTGCGCCGCCGCCGCCCGGCCAAGGGCGCGTACGGCGAGGACTACGACAACGGGGGCTCCGAGCCGAGCCTGCAGGAGCGCGCCGCGGCCCGTGCCGCCGCCCGCGCCACCGAGACCGAGCAGCCCGACCTCGGCTGACCCGGATCGCTTCGCCCAGGGGTGGTACGAGCCTGCTCGTGCCACCCCTCGGCATTCCGGTCGCCGACGTGTGGGACGATGCTCGCGCACGCAGACCAGCTCCTGGGAGCACTGGAGGGGACGCCTGGTGGAGACCGCGGTCGGGATGACGGCTGGACAGCAGACACCGCGGGGCCGCACGGGGCCCGAACCCGCGCGCACCGCCCCCTGGCACTGGGCCCTCGCCCTGGCCGGCTGCGGCGCGGTGGTGGCCGCCGCCCTCGCGGCCGCGCCGGCCACCGGCACCCCGGTGCCCGTCCGCAGTACTCCCAAGGCCCTCGCCGCGAGCGCCGCCCCCGACCCGGCCAAGGCCCAACTTCCTTTGGAATGTGGCCCGTTCCCGATCGAGACGGTCATCGGCATGCCCGCCGACCTGGGCGACGGACGGCCCGGCACGGTGGTCGCCGCGCACTGCGCGGCCGAGACCGGCACCCCACCGGACGCCGTCTACCTGCTCGGATTCGGGCCCGGCGCCCACCCGGTGGTGCTGACCACGCTGCTCTCCGAGCGGGAGAACCTCACCGTCGGACGGCTCGCGCTGCGCTCCGACGGCGCCATCACCGGCCACGCGCAGGGGTATTCGAGCGAGGACGTGCCGCGGTTCCGTCCCGACATCTCACTCGATCTCACCTGGACGCGCAAGGGCGGCGGCTGGGAACGATCCCAGACCGCCGCCCCGGTCAGCCAGACCTGACGGGAGGACGCGTCAGTCCGCGTCCGGCCCGTACACCTCGACCCGGTCGGAGACCCGGCGCACGTGGATGCAGTCGCCGGGGCACTCCTTCGCCGAGTCCACCACGTCCTGAAGGATCGTCAGCGGCACCGGGGCGGTCTCCCCGGGCTGCTGGCGCAGCTCGTCGTCCGGCCCCTTCACGTAGGCGAGGCCGTCGATGTCCAGCTCGAAGACCTCGGGCGCGTACTGCGCGCAGATGCCGTCGCCGGTGCACAGATCCTGGTCGATCCACACCTCCAGCTGCTCGGCCGTCGTGGCCGTCTGCTCGGTTACCGACATGGTCCCTGCCGTTTCTGTCCCGGGTCGCCCTATTCCTGGGGCAATCCCGCCATTCGTACAACGATCGGACCTGGCTGCGCGGTCGCGATCGGATATCACTTCGCTCGACGATACATCTGGTCCGCTTTGGGTGGTGCGCGGTGGGTATCCCCTTAGCAGAGGGGAAGCACGCTGGGGCGAAGATCGGACACGCCCGTTCCATCTTTCTTGATCTAGGGGTTTACGGACCCCTGGTCCCAGGTAGGGTCTGGAAGCGTCCAGCTCCCCGGAGGAGGTGAGGACCGTGGCAGCCCACGATGACGACTACAACCGCAGCACCGGCAGGCCCGCTCGTGGTTCCGACGAGACCGCTCAGGTCTCGTACCTTGAGCAGGAAATCGCCGTGTTGCGCCGCAAGCTCGCCGACTCGCCGCGCAATTCGAGGATCCTCGAAGAGCGGATCGTCGAGCTCCAGACCAACCTGGCCGGTGTGACCGCCCAGAACGAACGGCTCGCCTCCACCCTGCGTGAGGCCCGCGACCAGATCGTGGCCCTCAAGGAGGAAGTGGACCGGCTGGCACAGCCCCCGGCCGGTTTCGGCACCTTCCTCGAGGCCAACGAGGACGGCACCGCCGACATCTTCACCGGGGGGCGCAAGCTCCGCGTGAACGTCAGCCCCAACGTCGCCCTCGACGAACTGCGGCGCGGCCAGGAGGTGATGCTCAACGAGGCCCTCAACATCGTGGACGCGATGGCCTTCGAGCGCATCGGCGAGATCGTCACCCTCAAGGAGATCCTGGAGGACGGCGAGCGCGCCCTGGTCGTCGGCCACACCGACGAGGAGCGGGTGGTGCGCCTCGCCGAACCGCTGCGTGAGCTCACCATCCGGGCGGGGGACGCCCTGCTGCTGGAGCCCCGCTCCGGCTACGTGTACGAGGTGGTCCCGAAGTCCGAGGTCGAGGAGCTGGTCCTCGAAGAGGTCCCGGACATCGACTACCGGCAGATCGGCGGTCTGAGCAACCAGATCGAGCTGATCCGCGACGCGGTCGAGCTGCCGTACCTGCACGCCGACCTCTTCAAGGAGTACGAGCTGCGCCCGCCCAAGGGCGTGCTGCTCTACGGCCCGCCCGGCTGCGGCAAGACGCTGATCGCCAAGGCGGTCGCCAACTCGCTGGCCAAGAAGGTCGCCGAGGTCACCGGACGCCCCCAGGGGAAGAGCTACTTCCTCAACATCAAGGGCCCCGAGCTGCTCAACAAGTACGTGGGCGAGACCGAGCGGCAGATCCGCCTGGTCTTCCAGCGGGCCCGGGAGAAGGCGAGCGAGGGCACGCCCGTCATCGTCTTCTTCGACGAGATGGAGTCGCTGTTCCGCACCCGCGGTTCCGGCGTCAGCTCGGACGTGGAGAACACCATCGTCCCGCAGCTGCTCGCCGAGATCGACGGCGTGGAGGGCCTGGAGAACGTCATCGTCATCGGCGCCTCGAACCGCGAGGACATGATCGACCCGGCGATCCTGCGGCCCGGCCGCCTGGACGTCAAGATCAAGATCGAGCGCCCGGACGCCGAGGCCGCGAAGGACATCTTCTCCAAGTACCTCAAGGACTCGTTGCCCTTCCACCCGGACGACCTCAAGGAGCACGGCAGCTCCGTCGAGGCGACGGTGGAGGCGATGATCCAGGCGGTCGTGGAGCGGATGTACACCGAGACCGAGGAGAACCGCTTCCTGGAGGTCACCTACGCCAACGGTGACAAGGAGGTCCTGTACTTCAAGGACTTCAACTCCGGCGCGATGATCCAGAACATCGTCGACCGCGCGAAGAAGATGGCCATCAAGGACTTCCTCGACCACGGTCAGCGCGGACTCCGCGTCTCCCACCTGCTCGCCGCCTGCGTGGACGAGTTCAAGGAGAACGAGGACCTGCCGAACACCACCAACCCGGACGACTGGGCCCGCATCTCCGGCAAGAAGGGCGAGCGGATCGTCTTCATCCGCACGCTGGTCACCGGCAAGCAGGGCGCCGAGTCCGGCCGCTCGATCGACACTGTCGCCAACACGGGGCAGTACCTGTAAGCACGCGGTGACCGGGCCGCCCGGCGGTCCCCGGAACAGCACGCACCCCGTCCGGCTGTGGCGCCTCGCGGCCCCGCAGCCGGACGGCGCGTCTCGGGGCCCGCCCGTCGGCGCCGGGTTCTAGGCTCGACCCACCGTCCGCGGGCAGACCGCCGGCGTCGGTGTTGTTTCAGCGGTACGTCGGCGTGCTCCGCCCGTGGGGGGCGGCGCACCGGGCAAGGAGGGCCGCATGACCGTACGGCGCGTGATGGGCATCGAGACCGAGTACGGGATCTCCGTGCCCGGGCACCCCAACGCCAACGCCATGCTCACCTCGTCCCAGATCGTCAACGCGTACGCGGCGGCGATGCACCGGGCGCGGCGGGCCCGCTGGGACTTCGAGGAGGAGAACCCGCTGCGTGACGCCCGGGGCTTCGACCTGGCGCGTGAGGTGGCGGACGCCAGCCAGCTGACCGACGAGGACATCGGCCTGGCCAACATCATCCTCACCAACGGGGCCCGGTTCTACGTGGACCACGCGCACCCCGAGTACAGCTCGCCGGAGGTCACCAACCCGCGCGACGCCGTGCTCTGGGACAAGGCCGGGGAACGGATCATGGCGGCCGCGGCGCAGCGCGCGCTGGAGCTGCCCAACGGGCAGAACATCCACCTGTACAAGAACAACACCGACAACAAGGGCGCCTCGTACGGCACCCACGAGAACTACCTGATGAAGCGGGCGACGCCGTTCGCCGACATCGTCCGCCACCTCACCCCGTTCTTCGTCTCCCGCCAGGTGGTCACCGGCGCCGGCCGGGTCGGCATCGGCCAGGACGGCTCGGCGCACGGCTTCCAGATCAGCCAGCGGGCCGACTACTTCGAGGTCGAGGTCGGCCTGGAGACCACGCTCAAGCGCCCGATCATCAACACCCGGGACGAGCCGCACGCCGACGCGGAGAAGTACCGCCGGCTGCACGTGATCATCGGGGACGCCAACCTCTCCGAGATCTCCACCTACCTCAAGCTGGGCACCACCTCACTGGTCCTGTCGATGATCGAGGACTCCTTCATCGCCGCCGACCTCGCCGTCGACCAGCCGGTGCGCACCCTGCACCGGGTCTCCCACGACCCCACGCTCAAGCACCTGATCACCCTGCGCAACGGGCGCAAGCTCACCGCCGTCCAACTCCAGCTGGAGTACTTCGAGCTGGCCCGCAAGTACGTCGAGGACCGCTTCGGCAACGACGCGGACGAGCAGACGACGGACGTGCTGGCCCGCTGGGAGGACGTCCTCGGCCGGCTGGAGCGCGATCCGATGTCGCTCTCCAAACAGCTGGACTGGATCGCCAAGCGGGAGATCCTGGAGGGCTACCGCAGCCGGGACGCCCTGGGGTGGGAGAACCCGAGGCTGCACCTGGTCGACCTCCAGTACAGCGACGTACGGCCCGAGAAGGGCCTCTACAACCGCCTGGTGGCCCGTGGCCGGTTCGAGCGGCTGGTGACCGAGGAGGAGGTCGAGCGGGCCGTCTCCAAGCCCCCGGAGGACACCAGGGCGTACTTCCGCGGGCGCTGTCTGGAGCAGTACGCCGACCACGTCGCGGCGGCCTCCTGGGACTCGGTGATCTTCGACCTGCCGGGCCGGGACTCCTTGCAGCGGGTGCCCACGCTGGAGCCGCTGCGCGGCACCCGCAACCACGTCAAGGAGCTGCTGGACCGCTGCCGCACCGCGGAGGACCTGCTCCGGGTCCTCTCCGGCGGGTAACTTTTCGATCACCATGGGTGAACGTCCGCCGAATGGGAATCATCCGGGGTGGCAGCGGGTGTTGGACAGGAAGCGCCACCGGCAAACGGGGAGCGGTAGTCGCACCTTGTGTATAGGGTCGATGCAGCAAGCAACGACCAAACCGTGCCAGACGAATCGAGCGGGGTGAGGGAAATGGCGAGCAAGGACACCGGCGGCGGCCAGCAGCGGGCAAACCGGTCCTCCGAGGAGGTCGAGGAGCAGGCCGCGGAAACCCAGAATTCCGACGACCTCAAGGAGCGCCAGGAAAAGCTGGGCGACGACGTCGACGCGGTGCTGGACGAAATCGACGAGGTCTTGGAGTCGAATGCCGAGGATTTCGTCCGGGGATTCGTGCAGAAGGGCGGGCAATAGCCCGTCACCGGTATTCGGGAATTCACGGTCGCGACCGTCGAGGGCGGCTGGGTGGCGAGGGCCACCCGGTCGCCCGGCACCGGCCCCCTCCACACGTGGACAGTGATCGTCGGACGGGTAGGGTGCGGGCAGCGCGAGCTTCAAGCTACCTGGAAGGAATCGTGTGGAAGCCAACACTCGTGGCACCGGGCGTCTACCGGCTGCCTTCCTGACCCCGGGGTCCTCCTCGTTCCTGGACTTCCTCGCCGAGCACAGGCCGGAGCTGATCCCCGGCCACCGCGGGTTCCCCGAGGGTGCCGTGGTCGAGGCCCCGCACGGGACCACCATCGTGGCCGCGGTGTTCGACGGCGGTGTGGTGATCGCCGGTGACCGCCGGGCGACGATGGGCAACGTGATCGCCCAGCGCGACATCGAGAAGGTGTTCCCGGCCGACGAGTACAGCGCGGTCGGCATCGCCGGCACCGCCGGCCTCGCGGTCGAGATGGTCCGGCTGTTCCAGCTGGAGCTGGAGCACTACGAGAAGATCGAGGGCGCCGTGCTCTCCCTGGAGGGCAAGGCCAACCGGCTCACCAGCATGATCCGGGGCAACCTGGGCATGGCGATGCAGGGCCTCGCGGTCGTCCCGATGTTCGCCGGCTACGACCTGGACCTCGGCCGCGGCCGGATCTTCAACTACGACGTCACCGGCGGGCGTTCCGAGGAGCGCGGCTTCGCCGCCACCGGTTCGGGTTCGGTGTTCGCCCGCGGCTCGATGAAGAAGCTCTACCGCGACGACCTGACGGCCGAACAGGCCTCGACCCTGGTCGTCCAGGCGCTCTACGACGCGGCCGACGACGACTCCGCCACCGGCGGCCCGGACCTCGCCCGCAAGATCTTCCCGATCGTCTCGCTGATCACCGAGGACGGCTTCCGCCGGCTCACCGACGCGGAGGTCGCCGAGATCGCGGTCGCGATCACCGACCGGCGTCTCTCCCACCCCAACGGCCCGCAGGCCCCGCTGCTCTAGCCGTCACCTCACAGGAAAGGGACGACCGCCGGTGTCGACACCGTTCTACGTCTCGCCCCAGCAGGCCATGGCGGACCGCGCGGAGTACGCCCGCAAGGGCATCGCGCGCGGCCGCAGCGTGGTCGTGCTCACCTACGCCGACGGCATCGTCTTCGTCGCCGAGAACACCTCCAGAGCGCTCCACAAGGTCTCCGAGATCTACGACAAGATCGCCTTCGCGGCGGTCGGCCGCTACAACGAGTTCGAGAACCTGCGCATCGGCGGCGTCCGCTACGCCGACCTGCGCGGCTACTCCTACGACCGGGCCGACGTCACCGCCCGGGGCCTGGCCAACGTCTACGCCCAGACCCTCGGCACCATCTTCTCCTCGGTCGGCGAGAAGCCCTACGAGGTCGAGCTGATCGTGGCCGAGGTCGGCCGCACCACGGACGAGGACCAGATCTACCGCCTCACCCCGGACGGCTCGATCGTCGACGAGAAGAACTACGTCGTGGTCGGCGGCAACGCCGACTCGATCGGCAACTACCTGGGCCAGCGCCACCGCGCCGGGATGAGCCTCACCGAGGTGGTCCGGGCCGCCGTGGACTCGCTCGCCCGCGACCCCAACGGCGGCAGCCCGCGCACCCTCACCCCGGAGCAACTGGAGGTCGCGGTCCTCGACCGCCAGCGCTTCCAGCAGCGCAAGTTCAAGCGCATCCTGGGAAACCAGCTCGCCCGGCTGCTCGACGGAGACCAGTCCGCCGAGACGGACGACGAGGACAACCCGGCGGACACCGCGCCGGAGTAGCAGTGCCTGCGGAGTCCCGTACGGCGGCCGGACGGAGGCCGTACGGGGCTCCGGTGCCCCTGCGGCGGCCCAGTCGTCGTGGAGGCGGTTTCGGACAGCTCCGACCAGATAGGAGTGCTCATGGACCGCCGGATTTTCGGGCTGGAGAACGAGTACGGCGTGACCTGCACGTTCCGCGGGCAGCGGCGGCTGTCGCCGGACGAGGTGGCGCGGTACCTGTTCCGCCGCGTCGTCTCCTGGGGCCGCAGCAGCAACGTCTTCCTGCGCAACGGCGCCAGGCTGTACCTCGACGTCGGCTCCCACCCCGAGTACGCCACCCCCGAGTGCGACGACGTGATCGAGCTGGTGACGCACGACAAGGCGGGCGAGCGCATCCTCGAAGGGCTCTTGGTGGACGCCGAGCGGCGGCTGCACGAGGAGGGCATCGCGGGCGACGTCTACCTGTTCAAGAACAACACCGACTCGGCCGGCAACTCCTACGGCTGCCACGAGAACTACCTGGTGGCCCGGCACGGGGAGTTCTCCCGGCTGGCGGACGTGCTGATCCCCTTCCTGGTGACCCGGCAGTTGATCTGCGGCGCCGGCAAGGTGCTGCAGACCCCGCGCGGCGCGGTCTACTGCGTCAGCCAGCGCGCCGAGCACATCTGGGAGGGCGTCAGCTCCGCCACCACCCGCTCGCGCCCGATCATCAACACCCGCGACGAGCCGCACGCGGACGCCGAGCGCTACCGCCGGCTGCACGTCATCGTCGGCGACTCCAACATGTCCGAGACCACGACGCTGCTCAAGGTCGGCGCCACCGACCTGGTGCTGCGGCTGATCGAGGCCGGCGTGGTGATGCGCGACCTCACCCTGGAGAACCCGATCCGGGCGATCCGCGAGGTCAGCCACGACCTCACCGGCACCCACCAGGTGCGGCTCGCCAACGGGCGCGAGGCCAGCGCGCTGGACATCCAGGAGGAGTACTACACCAAGGCGTTGGAGTTCGCCGACCGCAAGGGCATCAACACCGGCACCATCGCCCGGGTGCTCGACCTGTGGGGCCGGACCCTGGAGGCCGTCCGCACCGAGAACCTGGACGGGGTGGCCACCGAGATCGACTGGATCATGAAGTACAAGCTCATCGAGCGCTACCGCGAGAAGCACCAGATGAGCATGTCCAACCCCCGGGTGGCCCAGATCGACCTCGCGTACCACGACATCCACCGCCGGCGCGGGCTGTTCTACCTGCTCCAGGGCAAGGGCCAGGCGCAGCGGGTGACCACCGACCTCAAGACCTTCGAGGCCAAGTCGATCCCGCCGCAGACCACCCGGGCCCGGCTGCGCGGGGACTTCATCCGGCGGGCGCAGGAACAGCGCCGGGACTTCACGGTGGACTGGGTGCACCTGAAGCTGAACGACCAGGCGCAGCGGACGGTGCTCTGCAAGGACCCGTTCCGCTCGGTGGACGAGCGGGTGGAGAAGCTCATCGCCGGGATGTGATCCGCGGCGACCTCGGGTTTGTGATCAAGGCGGTGTCCGGCCCCGGTGGTGTCTACCGGGGCCGGACACCGTCCGGGCATACGCTGTCCGTCGAGTCAGGAGAGCCGACCTCGAACGACAGTTAGGACCCCCGTGCGCCGCACCGCCGGTTTGCTTCTCACCCTGCCGCTGCTGCTGGCGGTCGCCTGCAGCAGTTCGCCCAAGGCGGCCGGCCCGGCGACTCCGTCCGCGCCGAGCGCGCCTCCGACGGTGCCCGCGCCGGTCGGCGAGGCGTCGCCGATGCCCACGCTCTCGGAGGGCGGGTTCGGCAGCAAGGCCACCATCACCCTCCCCGAGGGCCAGCCCAGCGGCCAGTTCGTGGTGAACACCGTCAGCGAGGGCGACCGGCCGGCGGTCAACAAGGGCGACTGGGTGACGGTCAACTACACGGCGAAGGACTGGACCACCGGCAAGGACCTGCCCAGCTCGTACGACCCGAGCGGGAAGCCGCAGCTCTACCAGGCGGGCAGCGGGCAGCTGGTGCCGGCGCTGGACCAGAGCGTGATCGGCAAGAAGGTCGGCAGCCGGCTGCTGGTGGTGGCCCCGCCGGCGGCGGCCTTCGGCGAGCAGGGCAGCACCCAGCTCGGCGTCAGCAAGGGCGACACCGTGGTGTTCGTCCTGGACATCATGGAGAGCCTGCCGCAGGACTCCACGCTGAGCGGCGCCATGACCCAGCCGCCGGCGAACCTGCCGCAGGTCAAGGACAACGGCAAGGCCCCGGTGACGATCACCGTCCCGGCCGGGCAGGCCGCGCCCACCGACCTCCAGCAGGCGGTGCTCATCAAGGGCGAGGGCAAGCAGGTCAAGACCGGGCAGACCCTGGTGGTGCAGTACACCGGGGTGCTCTGGAACAACGGCCAGCAGTTCGACGCCTCCTGGACGCACGGCGGCGCGCAGGCGGTGCAGATCGGCACCGGCAGCGTGATCGAGGGCTGGGACAAGGGGCTGGTCGGCCAGACCGTCGGCAGCCGGGTCCAGCTCGTGGTGCCGCCCGGGCTCGGCTACAAGGACCAGGCGCAGGGCTCGGTGCCGCCCAACTCCACGCTGGTCTTCGTGATCGACATTCTGGAAGCGGTCTAGGAAGTCGCCCGGGGGATTCCGTACGCTTGGGCGGACGCTCGTACAACGAAGCGTCCGCCCTCATCCTGAGCTGTCATACTGCCCTCGCACTGTGGCAGGCGCCGCCCGGCGCCAAGGCCGGGGCGGATGGTGCGACGGCAGACCGGCGCTCAGCACGCCGGTCGCAGATCTGGAAGACCTCGTGGCGAGATGGATGGGGAGTCATGACTGAGAAGACGCCGAGCCCGGGCGGGGCCGGTACCGCGGCGAACGACAGCTCTGCGGGTGACCCGGCCGCCTCGCGCCCCGGCGGCCCGCTTCCGGGGGACGGTGAGTCGATCGTCGTCCCGCCGTCGATCCTGAAGCAGCAGGCCGGCTGGGCGCAGCCCGGCGAGCAGCCGCGTGCCACGGGCGGGACCAAGACCGACGACACCCCGCAGATCTTCGCCTCCACCGTGCGCCGGGGCGACACCTCGGAGGCCGGGTACGACGAGAACCCGCCAGGGGTGGGCCGGCTGGGCGTGATCCTCGGCACGGTGCTGGCCGTACTGCTGGCCGGCAGCGCCGTGACGCTGTACCTGGTGAACAAGGACGGCTCCACGTCGGACACCGCCGCGAAGCCGGATGCGGCCAAGTCCGCGCCGCCCACCCCGACCGCCGACCCGGTGCCGCCGATCAAGGACAGCGCCAAGGTGCTGCCGACGGTCGCCGGCGACTTCGGCAAGAAGGCCGAGATCCAGGTGCCGGGCGAGGCGTCCGACGGCACCTTCGTGGTCAAGGTGCTGTCCGAGGGCACCGGCCCCAAGGTGGACAAGAACTCCTGGACCTCGGTGGACTACACCGCCAAGGACTGGAACACCGGCAAGGACATCCCGAGCTCGTACGACAACAACGGCAAGCCGCAGATCTTCCAGGCCGGCACGGACGCGCTGATCCCGGCGCTGGACCAGGCCGTGGTCGGGAAGAAGGCCGGCAGCCGGATCCTCGTGGTGGCCCCGCCGGCCGCCGCGTTCGGCTCCCAGGGCAAGGCCGACATGTCGATCGGGGCCAAGGACGACCTGATCTTCGTGATCGACATCCGCAACTCCAGCGCGCCCGACGCGGTGGTGAGCGGCACCGTCACGCCGCCGCCGGCGGACTTCCCGCAGGTCAAGGACAACGGCAAGAAGCCGGCCGAGATCACCCCGGTGGCCGGCGCGAAGGACCCGACCGAGCTGAAGACGCACGTCCTGATCCAGGGCACCGGGCCGAAGGTGGAGAAGGGCGAGAAGGTCGTCGTCCAGTACACCGGCGCGCTGTTCAAGGACGGCAAGGTGTTCGACTCCTCGCTCAGCAAGGGCCAGGCGTTCTCCTTCCCGGTCGGCGGCGGTCAGGTCATCCAGGGCTGGGACCAGGGCCTGGTGGGCCAGACCGTCGGCAGCCGGGTGGAGCTGGTGATCCCGGCCGCGCTGGCCTACGGCGACAAGGGCCAGGGCGACATCCCGCCGGGCGCGCCGCTGGTGTTCGTGGTGGACATCCTGGACGCCGGTCAGGGCTGATCCACTTTCGGGTGACAATGGTGTGCGTGTGACCTTCGGGTCCGGCCGCGTGGCCGGACCCGTACGGGCGGCGGGCGCCCGTACCGTGGTCCGGGAACGGACCGGGGTGCGGGCGTCCGCCGCTTGGTCGTGACCGCAAGCGAATACGAGAAGCACGAGAAGAGGGACTGTGAGCCTCAACGAGAAGCCTGAGATCGACTTCCCGGGCGGTGACGCTCCGGCGGAGCTGCAGATCCGCGACATCGTCGTCGGTGACGGGGCCGAGGCCAAGCCGGGTCAGAACGTCAAGGTCCGCTACGTCGGCGTGACCTTCGAGACCGGCGAGGAGTTCGACGCCAGCTGGAACCGGACCCCGAACGAGTTCGCGTTCCCGCTGGGCGCGGGCCGGGTCATCAAGGGCTGGGACCAGGGCGTCGCCGGCATGAAGGTCGGCGGCCGCCGCGAGCTGGTCATCCCGCCGCACCTGGGCTACGGCAACCAGTCGCCGACCCCGCTCATCCCGGCGGGCTCGACCCTGATCTTCGTGGTCGACCTGCTGGGCGTCTGAGCCTGCTGTCGTGGGCCGAACCCCGTCGGGGGTTCGGCCCACGGTCGTGTCCTGAGGAGCAGGTGCCGGACGCCGCTTTTGCAGTGCGTACCGCTACCGGTACGGTCGGTCCCGCCGGGTGACGACTACCCGGCGGCGCACCCCGCGCACGGCGCGGCACACCGGAAGGGTCAGCGATGGCGATCGCCAAGGCAGAGCGGCTGATGAATCTCGCCCTGTGCCTGATGAACACCAGGCGTCCGCTCTCCAAGAAGGAGCTGCGGGAATCCATCGAGGCGTATCGCGAAGCCTGGCAGAACAGCAGCGAGGACGCCTTCAACCGGATGTTCGAGCGGGACAAGGACGACCTGCGGGAACTCGGCCTGGTGATCGACGTGGACGAGAACGCCCTGGACGGCGAACTCGGCTACCTGGCCCGCGCCGACCGCAACCGGCTGCCCGAGATCGCGCTGGACGCCGAGGAGGCGGCCGCGCTGACCCTGGCCGCCCGGGTCTGGCAGCAGGCCAAGATGTCCGGCGCGGCCAGCGGCGCGCTGCAGAAGCTGCGCGCGGCCGGGGTGCCGTTCGCCGAGCCCGAGGGCCGGACCGCCCTGGAGCCGCGCATCCCCGCCCGGGAGGCCGCGTTCGAGCCGCTGCTCACCGCCGCCCGGGACCGCCGAGCGGTCGGCTTCGAGTACCGCAAGGCCGGCGCCGCCGCCGTCGAACTGCGCAGCGTCGAGCCGTGGGCACTGGAGTGCTGGCGCGGGCACTGGTACCTGGCGGGGTGGGACCGCGACCGCGGCGACGCCCGGGTGTTCCGGCTCAGCCGGATCATCGGCAAGGTCCGGGCCAAGTCCGGCGCGTTCCTCGGCACCGTGCCCGAGCACGTGGACGTCCGCGCCACCGTCGCGAAGTTCGCCGGTGAGGGCGCCACCGCCACCGCCTCCGTCCGGGTCCGCCGGGGGGCGGGCTTCCCGCTGCGCACCAAGGCGCTGAGCAGCTCGCGGGTGGACGAGGACTGGGACGAACTGGAGATCCCGTACGGCAACGGGCTGGGCGCCGACCTCGCGGAGTTCGGGCCGGACGTGCTGGTGCTCGGCCCCGAGGAGCTGCGGGCCGACGTGATCGACCGGCTGCGGGCCGTCGCCGGGCTGAGTGAAGGAGTGCGGGCGTGAGCAACGCGATCGACCAGACCAGGCGGATGCTGTCGCTGGTCACTTACCTGCGCGAGCGCCCCGGCGCCGAGGTGGCCGAGGTGGCCCGCGCCTTCGGGATCTCCGAGCGCGAGCTGATCGGGGACCTCAACGTGCTGCCGATGTGCGGCACCAGCTTCCGCGGCGGCGACCTGCTCGACATCGACACCGACGGCGAGCGGATCTGGTGGCACAACGTCGACGACGTGGCCCAGCCGCTGCGCCTGGCCGCCGACGAGGCCACCGCGCTGCTGGTCGCCGCCCGTGCGGTGGCCGGCCTGCCCGGCCTGCGGGCGGGCGACCGCGAGGCGCTCACCCGGGCCGTCGTCAAGATCGAGAACGCGGCCGGAGAGAGCGCCGCCGGCAGCGCCCGGGTCGGCGTGACCTTCGAGGCGGAGGGCCACGTGTTCGCGGACATCGACCGCGCGCTCAGCGAGGGGCGCCGGCTGTGGCTGCGCTACTACTCGCACGGGCGCGGCGGGATGACCGAGCGCGAGGTCGACCCGATCCGGCTGCTCACCGAGGGCCACACCTACCTCGAGGCCTGGTGCCGCACCTCCGAGGACCACCGGATGTTCCGGCTGGACCGGGTCGCCGAGATCCGGGTGCTGGACGTCCCGGCCGACCCGCCCCGGCGCGAGCCGCGCGACCTGAGCGGCGGGCTGGTCAACCCGTCCGCGGACGACCCCGAGGTGGTCGTCGAGGTCTCCTCCGGTGGGCGCTGGGTGGCCGAGTACTACACCCACGACCGGGCCGAGGAACTGCCCGACGGCGGACTGCGGATCACCCTGCGCAGCGCCGACCCCTCCCAGCTGCGCCCGCTGGCGCTGCGGCTGGGCCGGGACGGCCGGATCGTCTCGCCGCCCGAGCTGGCCGGACAGGCCCGCGCGGCCGCCCTGGAGGCGCTGGCCGCCTACGGCGAGCCGACGGTCGGCGGGGAGCGGCAGGTCTGATCGGTGGAGCCCGGGACCAGATTCAAGGTGTACTGCTCCGAGTGCCGGGAGAAGGTCGAGCTCCCGGCCGAGGAGTTCCGGCTGACCCTCGGTCGTACCCCGGCCCAGGCGTACTACAGCTTCGGCTGTCCGCTCTGCGGGGCGGCGGTGCGCAAGCCGGCCGGGGAGAAGATCGTCGCGGCGCTCACCGGTGCCGGGGTCCGCACCATGCGGCTCGTCCCGGCCGAGGGGTAGCGCACCCGGCCGGAGCCGCAGGTGGGCCCGTATAGGGTGGGGCGCATGTCCTGGATGCTCGTCGCCGCCGTCCTGCTCGCCACCGCGGGCCTGCTGGTCCTCGGGGCGCTCGCGATCCGGCTCTGGCTGGACGTGCGGGCGCTGGCCAAGGGCGTGGACGCGGCCTCGCGGGCGCTGGCCGAGGCGGCGGGGGACCTGGCCTCGGCCGTGCCCGGCCGGTAGGGCCGGTCCGGTAGCACAGTGGGGCCGTCGGTGGGACGGGGCTGCTGCCGGGAGGCCCGGGCGGGTTACGCTCTCAGGTGGCTCCTGCACTGCTTCACGGCGAACGGGGGTCGCTGTCCTGTTAGGGAGGCCGTCGTCGTGGCGTCATCCGCAGCGGTTACCATCCGCGGCGGGCGGCCCGACGGGTCGCCATGAGTGAAGGTGGTCGCGCATGCGTATCTCGATGACCGCGATCGTGGTGGTCGTGGTTTTCGCCGTCCTGCTGTTCGGCGCGAAGCGGCTGCCCGATCTGGCGCGTTCGCTCGGGAAGTCGATGCGGATCCTGAAGAGCGAGGCCAGGGCGATGCGCTCGGACGGCGCCGAGGAGGGCGACGCCGCGACGCCGCCCCCGGCGGCGCAGGTCGACGGTGGTCCGGCGACGACCGCGGCCAGGACCATCCAGGCCGCTCCGGGCGCGTCGGGCACGGCCCGTCCGGTGGCCGAGCCCACCGCCGGGCCGTCCGCGCCCGACGGCGACCGCCCGCACTGAGCGCGGCGCACGTGACGAACGCGACCACGGAGGCCCGTCGACCGGCGGGCCTCGACGCACGAGTTGAGGACCGGGGTTGAGCAAGCTCTCCAAGGCGTCGAAGGCGTCCAAGGATCCTGAGGGGCGGATGGCCCTCGCCGACCACCTGCGGGAACTTCGCAACCGCGTGGTCAAGTCGGTCCTGGCGATCGTGGTGATCACGATCATCGCGGCGATCTACCACAAGAAGATCGAGGACTTCCTGCTCACGCCGCTGCCGCACTGCACGCCGGACACCGCCGACCAGTACCACGGCAAGTGCGCCCAGGTCTCCAACATCGGTCTGACCGCCGGTTTCACCTGGATGCTCAAGGTGTCGCTGACGGCCGGTGTGGTCGCGACCGTGCCGATCTGGCTCTACCAGGTCTGGGCCTTCGTGGCGCCCGGTCTGCACAAGCACGAGAAGAAGTACGCGGTCATCTTCATGGCCGCCGGGGCACCGCTCTTCCTGGCCGGTGTGGGCTGCGCCATCCTGGTCCTGCCGACCACCGTCGACGTGCTGATCTCGTTCACCCCGAACCACACCACGCCGATCCTGCCGCCCGAGGACTACCTCGACATCGCCACCCGGATGGTGCTGGTCTTCGGCCTGGCCTTCGAGTTCCCGCTGCTGCTCGTGATGCTGAACATGGTCGGCATGGTCACCGGCAAGCGGCTGCTCGGCTGGTGGCGCGGCATGGTCATGGGCATCACGGTCTTCGCGGCCTTCGCGACGCCGAGTGCCGATCCGGTGAGCATGCTCGTCCTGGCCGCGCCGATCTGGGCGCTCTACTTCATCGCGGTGGCCATCGCGTTGTTCAACGACAAGCGCAAGCTCCGCCGGAACCCCGATGCCGGGCTGAGCGACGAGGAGGCCTCGCAGCTGGACCTCTCGGTGCAGCCGGTGGCCGGTGCCGAGATGGTCGAGGCCTCGACCGCGCCGGCGGCCGGAGCCCCGGTGCCGGCCGCCCGCCACGAGCAGATCGACGACATCACCTGAGCCGGTAGCGCATCGTGAGGGCGTGTGCCACACGCCCGGGGCCCCGGCCCGCCGCCCGACGCGGCGGGCCGGGGCTTTTGCGCTGTTCCGGTCCGGTTCGGGATTCGGCCGGATGGTCTTGGCAGGGTGGATGGCATGTGACATATTACCGACGTGCTGAAGACCCAGAGACCTCCCCTGGACGTCGTCGTGGTCGGCGCCGGCGTGGTCGGCGCCGCCTGCGCCTACTACGCGGCCCGCGCCGGGCTCACCGTCGCCGTCGTCGACCGCGGGCCGGTGGCCGGCGGCACCACCGGCGCCGGTGAGGGCAACCTGCTGGTCTCCGACAAGGAGCCCGGGCCCGAGCTCGACCTCGCGCTGCTCAGCACCCGGCTCTGGCGCGAGCTCGCCGAGCGCTTCGGCGCGGCCATGGAGTACGAGCCCAAGGGCGGCGTGGTGGTCTCCGCCACCGCGGCCGGGCAGGACGCGCTGCGGGCCTTCGCCGCCGGGCAGGCCGCCGTCGGCGTCACCGCCGAGGAGGTCCCCGCCGAGCGGCTGCGCGACCTGGAGCCGCACCTCGCCCCCGGTCTGGCCGGCGGCTTCCACTACCCGCAGGACGCCCAGGTCCAGCCCGCCCTCGCCGCCGCCCACCTGCTGCGCGAGGCCCGCCGGATGGGCGCCGAGCTGATCACCGGCGAGACCGTCACCGCCGTGCTCCGGGGGCCGGACGGCGCCGTGCGCGGCGTGCGGACCGACCGCCGCCGGCTGGACGCCCCCGCCGTGGTCAACGCGGCCGGCACCTGGGGCGGCGAACTGGCCCGGCTGGCCGGGGCGCACCTGCCGGTGATGCCCCGCCGCGGCTTCGTCCTGGTCACCGAGCCGCTGCCGCGGATCGTCCGGCACAAGGTCTACGCCGCCGACTACGTGGCCGACGTCGCCAGCGGCTCGGCCGGGCTGCAGACCTCCGCCGTGGTCGAGGGCACCCCCGGCGGGCCGGTGCTGATCGGCGCCAGTCGCGAGCGGGTCGGCTTCGACCGGACCCTCTCCCAGGAGGCGCTGCGGCGGCTCGCCGCACAGGCCGCGGCGCTGTTCCCGGTGCTCGCGGACGTCACCGTGATGCGCACCTACCGGGGCTTTCGCCCGTACCTGCCGGACCACCTGCCGGCGATCGGCGAGGACCCCCGGGTGCCCGGGCTCCACCACGCCTGCGGGCACGAGGGCGCCGGCATCGGGCTGGCCCCGGCGACCGGCCTGCTGATCAGCGAGCAGCTGACCGGCAAGCGGCCGGAACTCGACCTCGCGCCGTTCCGCGCGGACCGCTTCCCGGCGGACACCGGTACGGACGCCTGAACCGGCTCCTCGACCTGCGTCCGACCCCCCGCACCCCCCTGTCGACCACCCCCGGAACGGAGAGGCCGCTGATGCGCCGCACCCCCGCCGAGCTGGTCGGGGCCGAGCCCGGCCCCGCCCACCACATCGAGTTCGACGGCCGACCCGTCCCGGCCCTGCCCGGACAGTCGATCGCCGCCGCGCTCTGGGCCGACGGCGTGCTCGCCTGGCGCACCACCCGGGTCGGCGGCCGGCCGCGCGGCGTGTTCTGCGGCATCGGCGCCTGCTTCGACTGCCTGGCCACCGTCGACGGCCGCCCCAACCAGCGCACCTGCCTGCTCCCCGCCGAGCCCGGCACCACCGTGACCACCCAGGAGGGCAACGGCCGTGCCGACCTCGCCGTCTGAGCCCGTGGAAGCGCCGCAGTCCGCCCGGTACGACCTCGCGGTGGTCGGTGCCGGCCCGGCCGGGCTCGCCGCCGCCGTCACCGCCGCCGACCTCGGGCTGCGCTGCGTCCTGCTGGACGGCGGCCGCGACACCGGCGGGCAGTACTACCGCCACCCCGCGCCCGGCCTCGGCGCGGCCCGCCCGGACCGGCTCCACCACGGCTGGTCCGTCTACACCGGACTGGCCGACCGGCTCGCCGCGCACGAGCGGGCCGAGCGGGTCCGCTTCCGCGGCGGGCACCAGGTGTGGGCGCTGGAGCGGACCGCCGACGGCTTCGCCGTGCACGTGACGCGCGGGCCGGAGGCCGCCGACCGGACCACCGTCCCGGCCCGCTCCGTGCTGCTCGCCACCGGCGCGTACGAGCGGCAGCTGCCGTTCCCCGGCTGGACCCTGCCCGGGGTGGTCACCGCGGGCGGCGCACAGGCCATGCTCAAGGCCGGGCTGGTGCTGCCCGGGCGGCGGATCGTGGTGGCCGGCAGCGGGCCGCTGCTGCTCGCGGCGGCGTCCTCGCTGGTCACCGCCGGGGCCGAGGTGCCCGCGGTGGTCGAGGCCACCGACTACCTCGGCTACGCCCGGCGCCCGGGCGTACTGGCGGCCGTCCCCGCCAAGCTCGTCGAGGGCGCCGGGCACGGGGGCGTGCTGCTGCGGCACGGCGTCCGGCTGCGTCCGCGCAGCGCCGTCGTCGAGGCGCACGGGACCGAGCGGGTCACCGCCGTCACGGTGGCCCGGCTGGACGCCGAGTGGCGGCCGGTGCCCGGCACGGAGCGCCGGATCGACTGTGACGCCGTCGCCGTGGGCCACGGACTGCTGCCGCAGATCGACCTGGCGACCGAACTCGGCGCGGCCACCCGGACCGCACCGGACGGCGCGGTCGGACTCCGGGTCGACGCCCGGCTGCGCACCACCGTGCCCGGCCTGTGGTCGGCGGGGGAGACCAACGGCGTCGGCGGCGCGGATCTCGCGATCGTCGAGGGCGAACTGGCCGCGCACGCCGTGGCCGACCGGGTGCCGAAGCCCGCGCTGCTGCGCCGCCGGACCCGGCTGCGGAAGTTCGCCGAGCTGATGGCCGCGGCCCACCGGCCCGGCCCCGGCTGGACGGGCTGGCTGCGGCCGGACACCGACGTCTGCCGGTGCGAGGAGGTGCCGGTCGCGAGGATCCGGGAGGCCGTGGACGAGCTGGGCGCGGGCGATCCGCGCACCGTCAAGCTGCTCACCCGGGCCGGGATGGGCTGGTGTCAGGGCCGGATGTGCGGTCCGGCCGTGGCCTGCCTGGCCGGTCCGGGTGAGCCTGGGCCGGACCGGCGGCCGCTGGCCTGCCCGGTGCCGCTCTCGCAGCTGGCGGCCGGGCCGTCCGGCGAGGGCTAGGGCCTGTCCGGCCCTAGGGCCGGTTTTCGAACCTGTGGGCCGGGGACTCTTGTCTCCGGCCCCTCCCCTCTAATAAAATGTCACACCTCACCAAGGAGCTCATCGTGTCCAACACCCCGCGCGACACCACCCGGCCCTGGCGCGGCATCATGGTCGCCACCACGATCCCGCTGCGCCCGGACCTCTCCGTCGACTACGACGCGTACGCCGAGCACGTCCGCTGGCTGATCGAGTCCGGCTGCGACGGCGTCGTCCCCAACGGCTCGCTGGGCGAGTACCAGACGCTCACCGCCGAGGAGCGCGCCCGCGTCGTCGAGGTGGCCGTCGAGGCGGCCGGTGACGGCTCCCGGGTCATGCCCGGCGTGGCCGCCTACGGCAGTGCCGAGTCCCGCCGCTGGGCCGAGAACGCCGCCGAGGCCGGTGCCGGGTCCGTGCTGCTGCTGCCGCCGAACGCCTACCGGGCCGACCACGCGTCCGTCCGCGCGCACTACGCCGAGGTCGCCAAGGCCGGCCTGCCGGTCGTCGCGTACAACAACCCGATCGACACCAAGGTCGACCTCGTCCCCGCGCTGCTCGCGCAGCTGCACGGCGAGGGCTCGATCGTCGCGGTCAAGGAGTTCAGCGGCGACGTCCGCCGGGCCTACGAGATCGCCGAGCTGGCCCCCGGGCTGGACCTGCTGATCGGCGCCGACGACGTGCTGCTGGAGCTGGCGCTGGCCGGCGCGGTCGGCTGGATCGCCGGCTACCCGAACGCGCTGCCGGAGGCCAGCGTGGCGCTGTACCGGGCGGCCGTGGCGCACGAGTTGGACACCGCGCTGCCGCTGTACAAGTCGCTGCACTCGCTGCTGCGCTGGGACTCCAAGACCGAGTTCGTGCAGGCCATCAAGCTGTCCATGGACATCGCCGGGCGCCCCGGCGGCCCGGTCCGCGCGCCGCGCCAGCCGCTGACCCCGGAGATCGAGGCGGCCGTCCGCGCGGCCACCGAGAAGGCGCTGGCCGAAGGCCTCGCGTAACTGCGGGACATCGTCACCAGGCCGGCTGCGGGGGCAGCCGGCCCGGCCCACCCATCCGATCCCGTACGGTCGTCCTGTCCGTACGGCCACCCGACGGGAGTCGTAAGCCATGCGCAGCCGTCACGTGTTCCACGCCGTCGACTCGCACACCGAGGGCATGCCGACCCGGGTCGTCACCGGCGGCTTCGGCGTCATCCCCGGGGCCACCATGGCCGAGCGCCGGGTGCACTTCCAGCAGCACCTGGACCACTTCCGCACCCTGCTGATGTACGAGCCGCGCGGCCACGCCGCGATGAGCGGCGCCATCCTGCAGCCGCCGACCCGGCCGGACGCCGACTTCGGCGTGCTCTACATCGAGGTCTCCGGCCTGCTGCCGATGTGCGGGCACGGCACCATCGGCGTCGCCACCGTGCTGGTCGAGACCGGCATGGTGCCCGTGGTCGAGCCGGTCACCACGGTCCGGCTGGACACGCCCGCCGGGCTGGTGATCGCCGAGGTGCGGGTCGAGAACGGCGCCGCGACGGCGGTGACCATCCGCAACGTGCCCTCCTACTCGGTCGCGCTGGACAGCAAGATCGAGGTGCCCGGGTACGGCTCCGTCGGCTACGACCTGGCGTACGGCGGCAACTTCTACGCCGTCCTGCCGCTCGCCGAGTTCGGGCTGCCGTTCGAGCGCGAGCGCAAGCAGGACATCCTGGACGCCGGACTGGCCCTGATGAAGGCCATCAACGCGAGCCCCGACCGCCCGGTGCACCCGGAGGACGCGTCCATCCACGGCTGCCACCACGTCCAGCTGCTCGCGCCCGGTTCGACCGCCGAGCACTCCCGGCACGCCATGGCCATCCACCCCGGCTGGTTCGACCGCTCGCCCTGCGGCACCGGCACCTCGGCGCGGATGGCGCAGCTGCACGCGCGCGGCGAACTGCCGCTGGGGCGGGACTTCCGCAACGACTCCTTCATCGGGACGACCTTCATCGGGCGCCTGGTCGAGGAGACCGAGGTGGCCGGGCGGCCCGCCGTGGTGCCCACCGTCACCGGGCGGGCCTGGATCACCGGCACCGCCCAGTACTTCCTGGACCCGAGCGACCCGTTCCCGGCCGGATTCCTGTTGTGAGCGGTGCCTGCTCCGACGCCTGCTGAACCACCTCTGAAGGGCTGCTAGTTGTGACCATCACCTCGTACAACCCCGCCGACCCCGCGGACCTCGTCGTCGCCGTCGAGGAGCCCGGAGCGGAGGCCGTCCGGGCCGCCGTCGGGCGGGCCCGGGCCGCGCAGCCCGGCTGGCTCGCGGCCGGTGCGGGCGCCCGCTCGGCGGCGCTCGGCCGGATCGCCGAGGCGGTCGAGGCGCACGCGGAGGAACTGGCCGGGCTGATCGTGCGCGAGGTCGGCAAGCCGCTCGCCGAGGCGCGCGGCGAGGTCGCCCGCACCGCGGCGATCTGGCGGTACTACGCACAGGCGCCGTTCGCGCCGTCCGGGGCGGTGCACGAGACCGCGGCCGGGCCCGGGCTGCTGCTCACCCGGCGCCGTCCGTACGGGGTGGCCGGGCTGATCGCACCGTGGAACTTCCCGCTGGCGATCCCGACCTGGAAGGCCGCGCCGGCGCTGGCGGTCGGCAACACCGCGGTGCTCAAGCCGGCGCCCGAGGCGACCGCCTGCGCGCTGCGGCTGGCCGAACTGGCCGCGGGGGCCGGGCTGCCCGAGGACGTGTTCACCGTGCTGCCGGGCGGCGCGGAGGAGGGCGTGGCGCTGGTCGACGCGGTGGACGTGGTCTCCTTCACCGGCTCGACCGGCGTCGGCCGGGCCGTGGTCCGGGCCGCCACCGAGCGCGGCGTGCCGGTGCAGGCCGAACTCGGCGGGCTGAACGCCGCGTTGGTGCTGCCGGACGCCGACCTCGCGCAGGCCGCCGCCCACATCGCCTCCGCCATCGCCGGGTACGCCGGGCAGAAGTGCACCGCCACCAGCCGGGTGATCGCGGTCGGCGCCGCGTACGAGCCGCTGCGCGACGCCCTGGTCAAGGCGCTGGAGCTGGTCGACGACGCGGCCTGCGGGCCGGTCATCAACGCCGCCGCCCGGGACCGGCTCACCGACGCCGTCGCCACCGCCACCGCCGCCGGGGCCACCCTGCTCACCGGCGGCCGGGCGCCCGAGCGGGACGGCTGGTACGTCGAACCGGCCCTGCTCACCGACGTGCCGGCCGAACACCCGCTGGCGCGTGAGGAGTTCTTCGGCCCGATCGCGCTGCTGCACGCCGCCGCCGACCTGGACGAGGCGATCGCGCTCGCCAACGACACCCCGCACAGCCTCTCCACCTCGGTGCACACCCGCAGCCTGGACGTGGCGCTGGCCGCCGCCGACCGGCTGGACGCGGGCATGATCCGGGTCAACGCGCCGTCCAGCGGCGTCGACTTCCACCTGCCGTTCGGCGGCGCCAAGGGAGCCGCCCACGGCGAGCGCGAGCAGGGCCAGGCGGCGCTGGACTTCTACACCGTCAGCCGCACGGTCAGCGTCCTGCCGGGCGGTGGTGCGTGATGTTCGTCCGCACCGTCGACTACCACGCGGCCGGTGAGCCGTTCCGGATCGTGCTGGACGGCGTGCCGGCGATCCCCGGCGACACCGTCGCCGAGCGGCGGGCCATCGCGCTCGGCGCCGGCGGCAGCGCGACCGCGCCCCGGCCGAGCGCGCTGGACGACGTCCGGCGGCTGCTCAGCCGCGAGCCGCGCGGCCACGCCGGGATGTACGGCGGGTTCCTGGTGCCGCCGGACGACGACGAGGCGCACCTCGGGGTGCTGTTCTGGCACAAGGACGGCTACTCGACGGCCTGTGGGCACGGCACCATCGCGCTCGGCGCCTGGGCGGTGGACTCCGGACTGGTCGCGGCCCCCGCCGACGGCGTGGCGCGGGTGCGGATCGACGTGCCGTCCGGCCGGGTCACCGCGCTGGTGCACCGGGCCGGCGGGCGGACCACCGGCGTGACCTTCCGCAACGTGCCCACCCGGGTCAGCGCGCTCAAGCTGGCGCTGGCCACCTCGCGGGGCACCGTGGAGGTCGCGGTGGCGCACGCGGGCGCCTGCTACGCCTCGGTGCCGGCGGCCGCCCTCGGCCTCGCGGTGGAGCCCGGGCAGCTGCCCGAACTCACCGCCGCCGGGCGGGAGATCAGGGAACTGCTGGCCGGCTCGGCGGCGGTGGCGCACCCGGCCGACCCGCTGCTGTCGGGCGTCTACGGGGTCATCCTCTACGACGAACTCCCGGCCGAGGACGGGGGGGTGAACCAGCGGAACGTCACCGTCTTCGCGGACGGGCAGATCGACCGTTCGCCCTGCGGCTCCGGCACCTCGGCCCGGCTCGCCGTGCTCGCCGCCGAGGGGCGGCTGGCGCCGGGGGAGGAGCTGCGGCACGAGTCCGTCATCGGGACGGTCCTCACCGGCCGCGTCCTGCCCGGCGGCGACCCGCTGGGGGGCGGCGTCGTCACCGAGGTCACCGGCAGCGCGCACCGCACCGGCGAGCACGGGTTCGTCCTGGAACCGGACGACGACCTGGGTGCGGGGTTCCTGCTGTGAGCGGCCCCGTCCCGATTCCCCCCGTCCCGGTTTCCCCCGCGCAGCCCGGTGCGGCGGCTGAGCCGCTCCAGTACGCCGTGCCGGGCGTTGGTGATGTCACGGCCGCCGGGGCCGTGGCGGCGATCGAGCGGGTGCTGCTCGACGGGTTCGACCCGGAGCCGGCCCCGGCCCGCTCGGCCGTCCCGGTCCCGGCCGGCGAGCTGCTGATGATGCCGGCCGCCGCCGGGCCGTACGCCGGCGTCAAGATCGCCGGGGTCGCGCCCGCCAACCCCGAGCGGGGGCTGCCCCGGATCACCGGCAGCTACCTGCTGCTCGACGGGCCCACCCTGCAGCCGCTCGCCCTGCTCGACGGCGCCGCGCTCACCACGCTGCGCACACCCGCCGTCACCGCCGTCGCACTGCGCCGGCTGGCCGTGCCGGACGCCGCGCACCTGGTGCTGTTCGGCTCCGGGCCGCAGGCGTACGGGCACCTGGACGCGCTGCTGGCCGTCCGGCCGCTGACCCGGCTCACCGTGGTGGCGCGCAACGCCGAACGGGCCGGGGCACTGGCCGCGTACGGGCGGGGGTTCGGGCTGGTGGCCGAGGTCGGCGGGCCCGGGGCGGTGGCCGGGGCGGACCTGGTGGTCTGCTGCACCACCGCGCGCACGCCGCTGTTCGACGGCGCGCTGGTGCCCGCGCACGCCGCTGTCGCGGCGGTCGGCTCGCACGAGCCGGACGCGCGGGAGGTGGACGAGGTGCTGGTCGAGCGGGCCGAACTGTACGTGGAGGCGCGGGCGGTGGCGGCCCGGGAGGCGGGCGACCTGCTGATGGCCGGGGTCGCGGGGGGCGGGGACGGTTCGCGGCGGGTGTGGAACCTGGCCGAGCTGGTGGCCGGGGAGGTGCCGGTGCCGGGGGACCGCCCGCGGTTCTTCAAGAGCGTCGGCATGGCCTGGGAGGACCTGGCGGTCGCGGCGGCGGTGTACCGGAGCGCCGGGCGTGCGGAGGCAGGTGGGGCCGCCGGGAGCGCCTGACGCTCAGTCGCCGAGGAGGCGGCGCCGACTGCCCGGGGTGGCGGCGAGTGCCGGGCCGTGGTCGCCGGAGAGGTGCAGCAGCGTCGGGCCGGGCCGGCGGCCGGTGTTCGAAGGGCCGTCGTACAACGCGATGTCGATTCCCAAGTCCATTACTCCGGGCGCTTGTCGGGAGTCGTGAAGCAGGGGTCGGCGCGGTGGGAAGGGATCCCCCGCCGCGTCGGCTCCGTTCGTCTGCTCGGGGGAGCGTCGTGTGAGAATGCGTGGCAGCTCGTGCGCCGCCGGCCGTTGTCACGGTCGGCGGCCGCTGTCACGATGGGCGTCGGCCGGATCGGAGCCGGCGAGGGCTCGGCGAACTGACAGTAGCTGACAGGTCGCTCGAATCGCGGAATGTTGCACACTCAACGTAACGTGACATTGTACACTGGTGTTCTGCACCCACCCGGAGGAACACCATGGCCGACCTCAAACCCCGCACCCTGATCTCCGTACAGGAGCGGCTTCGCGACCAGGTCGCCCACGCGCTCCGGGCGGCCCTGATCTCCGGCGAACTGCGCCCCGGCGTCGTCTACTCCGCACCCGCGCTCGCCGCCGACTTCGGCGTCTCCGCCACCCCCGTCCGCGAGGCCATGCTCGACCTCGCCCGCGAAGGCCTCGTCGAGGCCGTCCGCAACAAGGGCTTCCGGGTCACCGAGCTCACCGAGCGCGACCTCGACGACTACACCGAGATCCGCGCGCTGATCGAGGTCCCCACCGTCGGCCGGGTCACCCGCACCGCCACCAAGGAGCAGCTGGAGCGGCTGCGCCCGCAGGCGGAGGCCATCGTCGCCGCAGCCCGCAAGCACGACCTCATCGGCTACCTGGAGGCGGACCGGCAGTTCCACCTGGACCTGCTGGGGCTGGCCGGGAACGCCCGCCTCGTCGACGTCGTCAGCGACCTGCGCAAGCGCTCGCGGCTGTACGGCCTCAACCGGCTCGACGAGCGCGGTGAGCTGACCTCCTCGGCGGAGGAGCACCTGGAGCTGCTGGACCTGATGCTCACGGGCGACGCGGAGGCGGCGGAGGCCTGCATGACGCGCCACCTCAGCCACGTCCGCTCGCTGTGGGCGGGCCAGGAGGAGGCGGCCGAGGCGGAGCGCCCGGCGCTGCGGTTGCGGGCGCGGTAGGGGTTAAACCACTCGGTCGGGTGAAGGCCGCGGATCGGGCGCGCCGGAAGGCGCCTGCACGCCGTCCACCACCCGGGGCAGCCGTTCACACGGCCGGAGTCGATCGGGGCGTCGGTGACGCTCACGGTGGACGACGTGCTGACGGCGCGGAAGAAGCTCAGACCGCCGCCGCGGGCACCGTCAGGCGGCCGTCGTGGACCTCGGCGACCTGGTCGACGGCGGTCAGGTGGGTGCGGTCGTGGGTGACCAGGACGGTGGCGGTGGCGCGGCGGTGGGTGAGCTCGGTGATCAGGTCGAGGACGGCCGCGCCGCGCTCGTGGTCGAGGGCGCTGGTGGGTTCGTCGATCAGCAGGACGGTGGGGTCGTTCATCAGCGCGCGGGCGATGTTGACGCGCTGGCGCTGACCGCCGGAGAGCTGGTGCGGGCGGCGGCCGGCCTGGTCGCGCAGACCGACCGCGGCCAGCAGGTCCAGGGCCCGGGGGAGGGCGGCGCGCGGGGAGCGGCCGTCCAGGTGGGCCATCACCTGGAGCTGTTCGGCGGCGGTCAGCGAGGGCAGCAGGTTGGCCTGCTGGAAGACGATGCCGATCCGGGTGCGGCGCAGCGCGGTCAGCTCGGCGCGGCCGAGGCCCGTGGTGTCGGTGCCGTCCACCACGACCCGGCCGGAGTCCGGGGTGATCAGGGTGGCGGCGACCGCCAGCAGGCTGGACTTTCCGGAGCCGGACGGGCCGACCACGGCCGTGATCGAGCCCTTGGGGACGGTCAGCGAGACGTCGTCCAGGGCGGTGAGCCGGTCGTCGCCGTCCGGGTAGGTGAGGGTGATGCGGTCGAGGTGAAGGCTCATCGGGCGCTCCCCAGGGCGGTCAGCGGGTCGACGGAGGTGATCCGGCGGATGGACAGGGCCGCGCCGACGGCGCCGAGCGCGATCATCACCACGGCCGGGAACAGGACGGTCGGGGCGTCCAGCACGAAGGGCACGGCGGAGCCGACCAGTGCCCCCACGCCCGCCGCGAGGGCGGTGCCGAGGGCGGTGCCGAGCACCAGCAGCAGGACGGCCTGGCCGAGGGCGTCGCGCAGCAGGTAGCGGGTGGAGGCGCCGAGGGCCTTCAGCACCGCGATGTCGCCGCTGCGCTGGATCGTCCAGACGGTGAAGAACGCGCCGATGACCAGCGCGGAGATGGCGAACAGGAAGCCGCGCATCAGTTGCAGCGAGCCGTTCTCGGAGGTGTAGGAGCCGATCGCGGCGAGGGCGTCGTCGCGGGTGCGGGTCACGGTGCCGTGGCGGGCGTCGGCGCCGCCCAGGTCGGCGCCCTCGGCGGTGGTGAGCGCGATGACGGTCGCGTGGCCGGCGCCGCCGGGGGCGGCCTGCTGCCAGTCGGTGAGGCTGGTCCAGATCACCGGGGTGTGGCTGTACGCGGCGTCGCCGTCGACGGCCGCGACCTGGAGGTGGTGGCCGGCCAGGGTGACGTCGGCGCCGGGGGCGAGCCCGCCCAGGTTCTCGGCGGCGGTCTTCGACAGGACGGCCTGGCCGGGGGCGATCCGGGCGCCCTGCGGGGCCAGCCCGGAGCCGTCCGGGACGCCGAAGGCGGACAGCGCGGCGGTGCGGGCGCCGGCGGCGGCCTTGGTGGTGGTGATGCCCAGCGGCTGGGCGGAGGTGACGCCCGGCTCGCGCGCCCAGGCCTGCCACTGCTCGGGGGTGACCTGGGAGTCGGTGAAGGAGAGCTTCTGCCCGTCGGCCGGTTTGCCGAACACCAGGTGGTCGGCGGGCAGGCCGGTGATCGCGGAGATGTTCTGCCGGCCGAGCCCGGCGGTCAGGCCGGACAGCAGGCCGACCAGTACGGTGATCAGCACGATGACGGTCCCCATCAGGGCGAACCGCCCCTTGGCGAACCCCAGATCCCTCCAGGCGACGAACACGGTGGGCCTTTCTTGTGGACAGCTGCTTTCCGACGCTTCCACCGTCCCGGAGGAGGGGCCCCGCGGGCATCGCACCGGGGATTGCATCCTCGGCATCAAAGGGCAGAAGCGGAGTTCAACCTTTTGATTGATGCCGGGGCCCGGCGCGGAACCTAGGCTGGACGGATGGCGACCGAACGATCCCGCACCACCCCCGTCGCCCGCGTCCTCCAGGTCTGCCTGCACCTGCTCGTGGCGGGCCTGCTCGCACTCGCCGTCGCCCGCGCCGTGGTCGGCCGCGGCGCCGAGCCGGCGTCCGTCGTCGCCGCGGCCACCGCGATGGCCGCCGTCTACGCCGTCGGGCCCCGACTGGCCGCCGTCCGCCGCTCGCGCCGGGCCGCCGCGCTCTGGCTGGCGCTGCTCGGCGTGACCTGGGTGGGCGTGCTGGTCGCCACCCAGGACGGGGTGTGGCTGGCGTTCCCGCTGTACTTCCTGGAACTGCACCTGCTCGGGCGGCGCGGCGGCCTCACCGCGGTCGGGCTGACCGCCGCTACCGCGATCGCCGCCTGGTCCTGGCACCAGCACACCTTCAGCCTGCCCGCCGCGATCGGGCCCGCGCTCGGCGCGGCCGTCGCCACCGCCACCGTGCTCGGCTACCAGGCGCTGTACCGGGAGAGCGAGGAACGGCGCCGGCTGATCGACGAGCTGACCGCCGCCCGTGCCGACGCCGCCGCCGCGCACCACATGACCGGGGTGCTCGCCGAGCGGGAGCGCCTCGCGCGGGAGATCCACGACACCCTCGCGCAGAGCCTCACCTCCATCCAGCTGCTGCTGCGGGCCGCCCAGCGGGAACTGCCGGAACGCACCGAGGCCGCCGCCGGGTACGTCGAACAGGCCCGGCAGGCCGCCCAGGACAACCTGGACGAGGCCCGGCGGTTCGTCCGCGCGCTCACCCCGCCCGCGTTGGACGGCGACCCACTGCCGGTCGCGCTGGAACGGCTCTGCGCGACCACCACGGCGCACAGCGCCCTGCCCGTCCACCTGCACGTCTCCGGGGAGCCGGTACGGCTGCCGGTACCGCAGGAGGTCGCGTTGCTGCGGATCGCGCAGTCCGCGCTCGGCAACACCGTCCGGCACGCGCAGGCCTCGCACGCCGAGGTGACACTCAGCTACATGGAGGGCGAGGTGGCGTTGGACGTGTTCGACGACGGGGCCGGATTCGATCCGGCGGCGGTCGCGGGTCGCACCGGTGCGGACGGCGGGTTCGGGCTGCCGTCGATGCGGGCCCGGGCGCGGGCGCTGGGCGGCACCTTCACGGTGGAGTCGGCGCCCGGCGAGGGGACGGCGCTCGCGGTGCAGTTGCCCGCCGTGGGGCTGCCGCTTGGCGGGGAGGACGTGCCCGGCGCGGAGGATCTGCCCGGTACGGACGATCTGCCCGGTACGGAGGATCTGCCGGGTGGGGAGGAGCGCGGATGAGCGGCGCGGTGATCCGGCTGCTGCTGGCGGACGACCACCCGGTGGTGCGGGCCGGGCTGCGGGCGGTGCTGGAGGGCGAACCGGACTTCGCCATCGTCGCCGAGGCCGCGACCGCCGAGCGGGCCGTCGAGCTGGCGGCGGCGGGCGGGGTCGACGTGGTGCTGATGGACCTCCAGTTCGGGCCCGGTTCGGCCATGAACGGCGCCCAGGCGACCGCCGAGATCACCGCCCGGGCGGGCGCGCCCCGGGTCCTCGTCGTCACCACCTACGACACCGACGCCGACACCCTGCCCGCGCTGGAGGCCGGCGCCACCGGCTACCTGCTCAAGGACGCCCCGCCGGAGCACCTGGCCCAGGCCGTCCGGGCGGCCGCGGCGGGACGCTCGGCGCTGGCGCCGAGCGTCGCCGACCGGCTGCTGGAACGGATGCGGACGCCCGCGGCTGCGCTCAGCGCGCGGGAGACCGAGGTGCTCGGGCTGGTCGCGGACGGGCTGACCAACCAGCAGATCAGCCAGCGACTGCACCTGAGCCAGGCCACGGTGAAGTCCCATCTGGTGCACATCTACACCAAGTTGGGGGTGGACTCGCGTACCGCGGCGGTGCGGGCGGCGCGCGGGCGGGGGCTGATCCGCTAGGGCGGGTCCGGGCATAGGGTGGGATGGTCCGTGCCCGCAGGAAGTGGAGGAACTCCCGATGGCCGTGCGTCTCGACGAACTCGCCGTACCGGTGGTCGGCGCGCCGATGGCGGGTGGGGCGTCCACCCCGGAACTGGTGGCCGCGGTGAACCGGGCCGGCGGGCTGGGGTTCCTCGCCGCCGGGTACCGGAGTGCCGCCACGATGGCCGAACAGATCGCACTGGTCCGGGAGTTGACCGATCGGCCGTACGGCGTGAACCTGTTCGTCCCGGCTCCGCCCGGCGATCCGGCGGCCGTCGCCGCGTACCGGGAGCGGCTGCGGCCCGAGGCCGAGCGGTGGGGTGTGGCGCTGCCCGAGGAGATCGGGCCGGACCGGGACGACTGGGAGGCCAAGCTCGCCGTACTGCTGGCGGATCCGGTGCCGGTGGTGTCGTACACCTTCGGTCTGCCCGCGCCGGAGGAGGCGGCGGCGGTCCGGGCGGCCGGGACGTTCCAGGTCGGCACCGTCACCACGCCCGCCGAGGCGCGGGCGGCGGAGGCGGTCGGGATGGACGCGCTGTGCGTGCAGGGCCCGGAGGCCGGCGGGCACCGCGCCACCCACCGCGTCGAGGACGAGCCCGGGGCCGTCCCGCTGCTGGAACTGCTGCCCGCCGTACGGGCGGTGACGACGGTGCCGTTGATCGCGGCCGGCGGGCTCGGCGACGGCCCGGCGGTGGCGGCGGCGCTGCGCGCCGGGGCGGTCGCGGTGCAGCTGGGCACGGCCCTGCTGCGCGCCGACGAGTCCGGCGCCTCGGCGGTGCACCGGGCGGCGCTCACCGACCTCCCGGAGACGGTCGTCACCCGGGCCTTCACCGGTCGCCCGGCCCGCGGCCTGCGCAACGCCTTCATCGACCGCCACGGTCCGTACGCGCCGCCCGCCTACCCCGAGGTGCACCACCTCACCCAGCCGCTGCGCGCCGCCGCCACCCGTCGTGCCGACGTCCAGGCCATGCACCTCTGGGCCGGCACCGCCCGCCACCTCGCCCGCACCGGCCCGGCGGCCGACCTGGTCACCCGGCTCTGGCGGTCCGCCCAGGGGTAGCGCGCCCCGCGCGGCCTGCGGTGGACCGGATCCACCGCAGCCGGTTGCACAACCTCAAGGAACTGAGGCCCGGGTCCTCGGGCGGCAGCGAGGTGCGCATGCTCTTCGTCTTCGACCAGGAGCGGGAGGCGATCATCCTCGTGGCGGGTGACAAGTCGGGTCATTGGTCGGGGTACGACAAGTCGATTCCTCTGGCGGAGAAGCGGTATACGGACTACGTCGAGGAGCGGCGGAAGGGAGCGCGCGCATGAAGGGTCGGAGCTGGACGGAGGTTCGGGCCGAGGCACTCCGCCTCAACCCCGAGCTGGCGACGCCGGAGGCGGAGGCCGATCGGGCGCGCATCCGGCAGGAGACGCTGGCGAGGATCCGCGGATACGAGCTCGCCGAGTTGCGGCGGAAGGCCGAGCTGACGCAGAAGGACGTGGCCGCTCTGATGGGGGTGAGCCAGGCGAGGGTGTCGCAGATCGAGCACGGGCAGGTGGACAGCCTGGAAAATCTGCGGGCGTACGCGGCGGCGATCGGCGGAGAGGTCGAGGTGGCGGTGCGGCAGGGGGAGCGGACGGTCAAGGTGGCGTGATCGCCCGACCCCGGGGCCTCGGCTGAGCAGGGTCGGGTGTGGGCCCCGGGTGAACTCCTGTGGGAGGCGGGGGAGGTGCGGCCCGGACACAGCTCGGTAACGGGTGGCGTCACCTCTTGTGCAGTGCAATTTCACATTACTATGTTACGGGTCACACCGCGGAGTGGCCGGGCCTTGACGGTCGCCCTCCCGGTCGGGCCCCGGATCCCTGCCGGGGTGGACCACGGGCTTCACGGCAGGCCCCCCACAGCGGAGTTGCACATGACCAGGCGCACCCACGCCGCCCTCGCGGCGGCCCTCGCGGCGACCCTCACCCTCGGCCTCGGGGCCTGCAAGAACGACAAGAGCGACAGTGGCGGCGACGCCGCGCCCTCCAGCACCAAGGGCCCGGGTGCGGAGTCCGGGTCGATCGTCGGCGGCACCCCGGTCAAGGGCGGCACCCTCACCGTCCTGTCCAACCAGGACTTCGCCCACCTCGACCCGGCCCGCAACTGGACCATGCCGAACATGGACTTCGGCATCCGGCTGCTCTACCGCACCCTGGTCACCTTCAAAGCCGAGCCGGGCGCCGCCGGCAGCGAGCTCGTCCCCGACCTCGCCACCGACCTCGGCCGCCCCTCCGACGGCGGGAAGACCTGGTCGTTCACCCTCAAGGACGGCGTCAAGTACGAGGACGGGACGCCGATCAAGGCCGCCGACGTCAAGTACAACGTCGAGCGCTCCTTCGCCCCGGACCTCACCGGCGGCCCCGACTACGCCCAGCAGTACCTGGCCGACGGCGAGAACTACAAGGGCCCGCTGAACGGCGAGCACCTGTCCAGCATCGAGACCCCGGACGACAAGACCATCGTCTTCCACCTGAAGCGCCCGGTCGCCGAGTTCTCCTACACCACGACGCTGTCGACCTTCGCCCCGGTGCCGCAGTCCCAGGACAAGGGCACCCAGTACGACCTGCGCCCGTTCTCCTCCGGCCCGTACAAGATCGAGACCTACGACCGCGGCAAGCAGCTGACGCTGGTCCGCAACGACAAGTGGGACCAGTCCACCGACCCGGTCCGCAAGGCCTACCCGGACAAGATCGTGGTCGTCGAGGGCCTCAAGGGCGGACAGGTCGACGACCGGATCATCGCCAGCGAGGGCGCGGACGCCTCCGCGATCGAGTGGATGAACCTGCGCCCGGAGTCGATCTCCAAGGTGCTGCCCAAGCCGGACGTGAAGTCCCGGCTGATCGCCGAGCAGCAGGGTTGTACCGACATGCTCTACCCCAACACCTCCAAGGCGCCGTTCGACGACCCGAAGGTGCGCGAGGCGCTGATGTACGCCGTGGACCGGGACGCCCAGGTCACCGCGTACGGCGGCCCGGCGATGGCCGACGTGGCCACCTCCTACCTGCCGCCCGCGCTGACCGGCGGCACCAAGCAGGACACCCTGAAGATCGCCCCGACCGGCGACCCGGAGAAGGCCAAGCAGCTGCTCAAGGACGCCGGCAAGACCGACCTCAAGGTCTCGCTGACCACCTCCTCCGGTGACAAGACCCGGGCCGAGGCGCTCCAGCAGTCGCTGTCCAAGGTCGGCATCCAGGTCACCATCACCACCGCCGACCCGTCCGTCTACTACGACACCATCGGCGACACCAAGAACGCCCCCGACCTCGCCATCGTCGGCTGGTGTCCGGACTACCCGTCGGGCGCCACCTTCCTGCCCATGGTCTTCGACGGCCGCACCATCAAGGAGAAGGGCAACCAGGGCAACGTCGAGCAGTTCCGCGACCAGGCCACCTCGGACCGGATCGACCAGATCAACGCGATGAGCGACGTCACCGAGGCCAACAAGGCCTGGATGCAGCTCAGCGACGACCTGCTGAAGAAGGCGCCCACCGTGCCGATGCTGTGGCAGCGCCGCCCGCTGCTGGCCGGCACCAACGTGGCCGGCGCCTTCGGCCACCCGGTCTGGACCGGCCAGTGGGACTTCGCCACCATCGGTCTCAAGGACCCCTCGAAGAGCAAGGGCTGAGGGACCGTCCGCGATGAGTACAACCACTGAGCCCGCCGCCGCGCCGGTCGCGGTGGCGGGCCCCGCGAAAGCCGCCGGCCGTGGGCCGTGGCGGCTGGTCTGGGACCAGTTGTGGGCCAAGGGATCGGCCCGCTTCGGCCTGATCACGGTCGCCCTCATGGTCCTGCTGACCGCCCTGGCCGGACCGCTGAGCGCGCTCGGCGGCTGGACGCCCGACGAGTTCGACAAACGCGCGATCGACCCCTACCTCGGCGGCCTGCCGATCGGTGACTTCGGCGGGATCGGCACCCGGCACTGGCTGGGCGTCGAACCCGCGACCGGGCGCGACCTGTTCGCCCGGGTCCTGCACGGCGGCCAGACCTCGCTGCTGATCGCGTTCACCGCCACCGCGGTGGTCGTGGTCGTCGGCACCCTGACCGGCATCGTCGCCGGCTACTTCGGCGGCCGCACCGACGCCGTGCTCTCCCGGGTGATGGACCTCACCATGTCCTTCCCGTCCCTGATCTTCATGATCTCGATGATGTCGGTGGCCAAGGACGTCAACCGGATCGTGCTGATGACCCTGGTGATCGGCCTGTTCGGCTGGCCCGGCATCGCCCGCGTGGTCCGCGGCCAGACCCTCTCGCTCAAGCACCGCGAGTACGTCGACGCGGCCAAGGTCGGCGGCGCCCGTTCCTGGCGGATCCTCACCCGGGAGATCCTGCCGAACGTCTCCGGCCCGATCATCGCCTACACCACGCTGCTCATCCCCGGCATGATCGCCACCGAGGCCGCGCTCAGCTACCTCGGCGTGGGCGTGCGCCCGCCGACCCCGTCCTGGGGCCAGATGATCGCCGAGAGCATCGTCCACTACGAGACCGACCCGACGTACTTCCTGATCCCGACGGTCTTCCTGTTCCTCGCGGTGCTCGCCTTCACCCTGCTCGGCGACGCGCTGCGCGACATCCTCGACCCCCGGGGAGGCCGGTCGTGATCCTCTACCTCGGCCGTCGACTGCTCGCCGCGGCCGGCATCCTGCTGGCCGTCTGCGCGATCACCTTCACCATCTTCTACCTGCTGCCCTCCGACCCGGCGGTGGCCGCCTGCGGCAAGACCTGCAGCCCCGAACGGGTCGCCGAGGTCAAGATCGCGATGGGCCTGGACAAGCCGGTCTGGGAGCAGTTCGCCACCTACCTCACCGGCATCTTCGCCGGGCGCGACTACGGCAGCGGCGCCAGCGCCACCCACTGCGGCTTCCCCTGCCTCGGCTACTCCTACGAGTACTCGCTGCCGGTCTGGGACCTGCTCACCGACCGCCTGCCGGTCTCCGTCTCGCTCGCCGTCGGCGCGGCCGTGCTCTGGCTGGTCCTCGGCCTGGGCGCCGGTGTCACCTCGGCGCTGCGCAAGGGCAGCCTCACCGACAAGACGCTGATGGTGGCCTCGGTCGGCGCCGCGTCGCTTCCGGTCTACTTCACCTCGATCATGCTGATCTGGGGCGTCGTCAGAACGGCTGGCCTGCTGCCGTACCCGTCGTACCACCAGTTCACCGACAACCCGGTCGAGTGGGCCTCCAACCTGCTGCTGCCGTGGATCGCGCTGGCCCTGCTGTACGCGGCCATGTACGCCCGGCAGAGCCGCAACTCGATGATCGAGGCGATGGCCGAGCCGTACATCCGCACCGCCCGGGCCAAGGGCCTGCCGCCCGCCACCGTCGCCGTCAAGCACGGGCTGCGCGCCGGGATGACGCCGATCCTCACCATCTTCGGCATGGACCTCGGCGGCCTGCTGGCCGGCGCCGTCATCACCGAGTCCATCTTCGGCCTGCCCGGCGTCGGACGGCTGTTCTACGACGCGCTGGTCCGCTCCGACCAGCCCGTCATCCTCGGCGTCACCCTGCTCGCGGCCTCCTTCATCGTCGCCGCGAACCTGCTGGTCGACCTGCTCTACGCGTACGTCGACCCGAGAGTGAGGTATTGATGACTCTGTTGGAGGTCGACGACCTCAGGGTCTCCTTCGACACGCCCCGCGGCGTCGTCCGGGCGGTGGACGGCATCTCCTTCGCCGTCGAGGCCGGGCGCACGCTCGGCCTGGTCGGCGAGTCCGGCAGCGGCAAGTCGGTCACCTCGCTCGCCGTGATGGGCCTGCACCGCGGTGCCGCCGTCACCGGCTCGATCCGGCTCAACGGGCAGGAGCTCAACGGGCTCGGCGAGCGGGCACTGGGCACCGTCCGGGGCCGCCGGATCGCGATGATCTTCCAGGACCCGCTGTCCAGCCTGCACCCCTTCTACACCGTCGGGGAGCAGATCGCCGAGCACTACCGGGTGCACTTCAAGGCCAACCGCAGGGCCGGCCGCGAGCGGGCGATCGAGATGCTGGCCGAGGTCGGCATCCCGGAGCCGGCCCGCCGGGTCGACGAGTACCCGCACCAGTTCTCCGGCGGCATGCGCCAGCGCGTCATGATCGCCATGGCGCTCGCCTGCGAGCCCGAACTGCTGATCGCCGACGAGCCCACCACGGCCCTCGACGTCACCGTCCAGGCGCAGATCCTCGACCTGATCGCCCGCATCCAACAGGAGCGCGGCCTCGGAGTCGTCATGATCACCCACGACCTCGGCGTGGTCGCCCGGGTCGCCCACGAGGTGCTGGTCATGTACGGCGGCCGGGCCGCCGAACAGGCCCCGGTGGACCGGCTGTTCGCCACCCCCGCGCACCCGTACACCCGCGGCCTGCTGGACTCGCTGCCGCGCCTGGACGACACCGACGACGCCCCGCTGCGGGCCATCCCCGGCAGTCCGCCGTCGCTGATCGCCCCCGCCCCCGGCTGTGCCTTCGCCCCGCGCTGCGCCCGCACCGTCGCCGCCACCGCCGAGGAACACGCCCGCTGCCTGGCCGAACGCCCCGTGCTCGGCCCGCTCGCCTCCGGCCACCAGGCCGCCTGCCATCTGCCGCTGGTGCCGGAAGGAGCCCGGGCATGACCGAGACCCTGCTGTCCGTACGGGACCTGGTGAAGACCTTCCCCGGTCGGCGCGGGCGCACCGGCCGGCCCGGCGCCCCGATCCGCGCCGTCGACGGCGTCAGCTTCGACGTCGGCACGGGCGAGACGCTCGGCCTGGTCGGCGAGTCCGGCTGCGGCAAGTCCACCACCGGGCGGATGATCGTCCGGCTGCTCGACCCGACCTCGGGGACCGTCACCTTCGGCGGCACCGAGATCGGCGGGCTCTCCCAGGCCCAGCTGCGGCCGCACCGCAAGCACCTGCAGATGGTCTTCCAGGACCCGTACTCCTCGCTCAACCCCCGGCAGACGGTGGCCCGGATCATCTCCGAGCCGCTGCTGGTCCAGGGGTCGAGCGCGGCCGACGCGCGCAAGCGGGCCGGCGAGCTGATGGAACTGGTCGGGCTGATCCCCGAGCACATCGACCGCTACCCGCACGAGTTCTCCGGCGGCCAGGCGCAGCGCATCGGCATCGCCCGTTCGCTCGCGACCTCGCCGAAGCTGGTCATCGCCGACGAGCCGGTCTCCGCGCTCGACGTGTCGATCCAGGCGCAGGTGGTCAACCTGATGGAGCGGCTCCAGCAGGAGCTGGGCTTGGCGTACGTGTTCATCGCGCACGACCTCTCGGTGGTCAAGCGGGTCTGCGACCGGGTGGCGGTGATGTACCTCGGGCGGATCGTCGAGATCGGCGACAAGAGCGAGGTGTACGGCAACCCGGCGCACCCGTACACCAGGGCGCTGCTGTCCGCCGTGCCGCTGCCGGACCCGGCGGCGGAGCGCGCGCGGGAGCGGATCGTGCTGCTCGGGGACCCGCCGAGCCCGGCGAACCCGCCGTCCGGGTGCAGCTTCCACCCGCGCTGCCCGAAGGCGCAGGAGGTCTGCCGGACGGAACGCCCGCTGCTGCAGATCACCGGGGCGGGCAGCCGGCAGGCGGCCTGCCACTTCCCGGAGGCCTGAGCCTCTCCCGGGCCTGAGCCCTTGGGGAGTCTGCGGCTCCCCGAGGTCCGAGGCCACCACCAGAGCCGCCGTACCGCCCAGCTGCCCCCACGCCGGGCGGTACGGCATCCAACCGGCGAGGGACGCACCCCCTCGCCGCACACGCCCGGTCGGACGTGGCGGGGAACCTCACGAGGGCCGCGTCCGACCGGGTTCCGCCGTTGCTACGCCCCGGCCGCCCCGCCGGCCCCGCCCGCCGCACTGGCCTCGCCCGCCGTACCCGGCAGCAGCCGGCGCGGGCCCGGCCCCTCGGCGGCCAGTTCGTCCCCGGGGTTGAGCACCCGGCAGCGGCGCAGCGACACGCAGCCGCAGCCGATGCAGCCGGTCAGCTCCGCCTCCAGGCGCTCCAGCTCGGCCCGCCGGGCGCGCAGCTGCTCGGCCCACCGCCGCGAGATGCGGTCCCAGTCGTGCTTGCCCGGCATCCGGTCCTCGGGGAGCCCGGTGAACACCTCGGCCACCTCGGAGAGCGGGATGCCGAGCCGCTTGGCGACCAGGATCAGCGAGATCCGGCGCAGCACGTGCCGTCGGTAGCGGCGCTGGTTGCCCGTCGTCCGCTCGGAGGAGATCAGGCCCTGGTCCTCGTAGAAGCGCACCGCCGAGGTGGCGATCCCGGCCCGCCGGGCCACCTCGCCGACGCTCAGCAGGTCGACCGGTGCGGTGTCCATGACGGCTCCTCGACTTCAAGTCCTGTTGAAGATCAAGCGTACCGGACGGGACCGGATCATTCTCCTTACGAAGCGCTACTGCCATGGCGGAGCAGGACAGTTACCCGCCGGAGTCGGGGTCGAAGGAGCCCGCCGGCGGTTGGCGTGAACTGTTCTCCGGGCGTTACCTCGCCGCGGCGTCGATCCTGACCTCCGGCATCGCCGCGGCCACCCTGCTGGGGGTGGCCACGGCCGTGCTCACCGCCCGCCGCCGCGGGCGGTGAGCTCAGGCCGGTGACTCCGAGCGGCCCCGGGTCCCTTTTCGTCGGGGGCCCGGGGCCTTCGTGCACGGGTACGGCTCAGGAGGCCGGGCCCACCCGGACGGTGGTGATCCGCCCGCCCTGGGACTCCCGGACGACCTCGATCCTGGTGTTGGTGTCCGGCACCTTCACCGTGAGCTGCGGGGTGGCCGGGTCGCCGTACACACCGGTGTGGTCGTTGAAGACCGGGACGGCCGGCTCGGACGGGATCCGCACCGCGACGCCGCCCTTGTGCAGGGTGAACGGTGTGGTCGGCTTGAGCGAGAACGGCGCGTCGTAGGTCTGCGCCCGCGCGTTGACCAGGGTGCCGTCGGTGAAGCGGATCGGCGCCGGGTGGGCGTCGATCGGCAGGATCAGCCCGCCGCCGGGGTGGTCCTTGGTGTTGTTGTCGCCGTACGCGGTGTCCCACAGCCAGAGCAGGACGCCCTCCTGGTAGGGGTAGTTGTCGACGACGTTGGCCTTGCCGGTGACGCCGCCGTACCCGAAGTTGTACGGGCCGGTCTTCAGGAACGCGCCGTAGCCGGTGTAGCGGCGGTTCTCGGCGAGGTAGGCGCGCGGGTGCTGCTTGACGGCGGTGCGGCCGGTGATGACGGTGAACCCGTTGGCGGTCCAGCCGTTGGCGCCGTTCTCGGCGCCGTCGGCGAACAGCTCGGCGCCGCCGGCGGTGATCTTCACGGCGTCGACCAGCACGCCCCGGCCGTGGGTGTTGTTGTCCGAGGTGGCGTGGAAACGCAGCCGGACCTGCTGGCCGAGGTAGCCGTCCAGCGGGATGTGCAGCTTCCGGTAGGTGCCGGAACTGCCGCTGAGGCCGGGAGTGTTGGCGTTGGTGTTGCCGATCGGCGCGCCGTCGACGGTGCCGCCGAGGGCGGTCCAGTGCTTGCCCTGGTCGGTGGAGGCCTCGACGGTGAGGAAGTCGTAGTCCTGCTCGGTGTCGTACCAGGCCGCGGCGTCCAGGGCGGCCGGGCCGGTGGCGGTGCGCAGGTCGACGTCCCGGCTGAGGGAGTTGTCGAGGTTGTCGCCGGTGTCGCTCCACCACTGTTTGCCGCCCTCGTACGGGTCGGCGAGGTCGGTGCTGGTGGTGCCGTCCGGCAGGTGGACCAGGACGGCCTGGGCCTGATCGGTGTTGTAGCTGCTCACCCCGAGGGCGTGGCTGGAGCGGGTGGCGGCCTGCGCCTCGTCGTAGTTGAGCCAGCCGAACTGGAGCTTGCTCCAGGCGTCGAGGTCGCCGGGGTAGCCGCCGGTGGTGTTCGGGCCCTTGCCCAGGTACGAGCCGGAGGACATCAGCGACCAGAAGTTGACGCTGTTGTCGCCGCCGTTGGTGCTGTACAGGTCGGGCAGGCCGAGGTTGTGGCCGTACTCGTGGGCGAACAGGCCGACGCCGCTGTTCTCGCCCGCCTGGACGTAGTCGTAGACGTAGAGGCCGGTGTCGCCGACCGGCGCGCCGCCGATCTTGTTGCCCTCCGGGCCGGTCTGGCCGGTCGCGTCGGGGAAGGTCCAACTGCGGTGCGCCCACAGCGCGTCGGCGCCCTGGGCGCCGCCGCCCCAGGTCTCGTCGACGCCCGCGTGCACCACGATGACGTTGTCGAGGTAGCCGTCGGGCTGGTCGAACTCGCCGGTCTTGGTGTGGTCGTAGCGGTCCTGGACGTCGTACTGGGCGAGCTGCGCCCTGATGTCGGCGACGCTGCGGCCCTTGGCGATCTCGCCGTCGTACCAGGCCTTGACGGCGTCCCGGATGAACTCCTGCCCCTGGGTCCAGGCGCCGGAGCCCTGCGGGCCCTTGTTGCTACCGTAGCGGGCCTCGTTGTACGGGACGGTGACCCAGTCGCTGACGGTGCCCTGGACGTCGTAGCGGCCGGAGGACTGGGTGCGGTAGTAGTTGCGCATCGACACGGCGCCGGGCGTGTCGTCGAAGAACATCTTCTGGTAGTGGTCGCGGCTGAAGTCCGAGGCCCACAGCGTGTGGTTGTCGTCCTTGCCCGGCTTGGGGATCTGGTTGTGGCGCGGGCCGGGGGTGCCGCCGTAGCGGGGCTGGCCGCCGTACTGGGTGGTGTTGTCGACCTCGTCGCCGAACTGGGCGAGGATCACGAAGACCTTGTCCGTGCGCTGGTGCGCCAGCTGGACGTAGTCGTTGCCGACCTTCACCTTGGCGGGGGCCCGCTTGTCGGCGGTCTTGGCGACCGTGCCCTTGTTGAGCTGTTCCAGGGCCTTGGTGCGGAGTGCCTGGCGCTCCCGTTCCTGGGGGGCGAGCGGCGCGGGCGGGGCTTCGGCGCCGCCGGCTTCGGCGCCCTGTTCGGCGGCGGCGGCGATCGTGGCGGGGGCGGGCGGTGCGGCCTGGGCGGGGGTGCCCAGCAGGGTGGCCGCTATCGCGCTCGTGGTGAGCGCCGCCGCGAGTACCGCGGACAGTCTGCGCAACTGACCGGTCCTTTCCGGGGGAGGGGAGTAATCGTCCGGTGAAGCGCAGGTAATATTTCACATGTCACGGGTCACGTGGAAGAGCTGGCGGCAGTGGAAAGGGCGCCGCACCACCGGTGCGACGCCCCTGCCCGGAGGATCCGAAGGCTCAGCCCAAGGAGGCGCGCAGGAAGGCCAGTTCGGCCTGGGTGACCTGCTCGTTCACCCCGCCCGGGGTCATGTGGGTGACACCCGGCAGCGGCAGCACGGCGTGCGGGCGGCCGGCCTTGGTGAGGGCCTCGGAGAGCAGCAGGGTGTGCGAGGGGTGGACGTTGTCGTCGGCCAGCCCGTGGATCAGCAGCAGCGGCCGGGTCAGCCCCGGCGCGTCGGTGACCAGGCAGTCGTCGGCGTAGCCCGCGGGGTTGTCCTGCGGCAGTCCGAGGTAGCGCTCGGTGTACGCGGTGTCGTAGTGCCGGAAGTCGGTGGGCGGGGCGCCCGCGCAGGCGGCGTGGAAGACGTCCGGGCGGCGCAGCACGGCGAGCGCCGCGAAGTACCCGCCGTAGGACCAGCCGCGCACGCCGACCCGGCCGAGGTCGAGGTCGGGGTGTTCGTCGGAGAGCGCCCGCAGGGCGTTCACCTGGTCGTCCAGCGCCACCTGGGAGAAGCGGCGGAAGATCGCCCGGGTGAAGTCCGGCGAGACGAACGGAGTGCCGCGGTTGTCGGTGGTGACGACGGCGAAGCCCTGGTCGGCCCACCACTGGCGGAGCTGCCAGCGGCGCGGCTCGGCCGCCACGGCCTGGAAGCCGGGCCCGCCGTAGACGTCCAGCAGCACCGGCAGCCGGCGGCCGGCGGCGTGGTCGCGCGGGTACACCACCGCGGTGGGCAGGGCGAGTTCGGTGACCCGGGCGAGCTGCGGCCGGACCCGGTGGGGCAGGGCGGCGCTCAGGTCGGTGAGCGGCAGTTCGCGCCCGTCCAGCAGCAGGCGGCGGCGGATGCCGTCGGCGTCGGCGGTGGTGAGCAGCAGGGTGTCGGCGGCGGCGAGCGCGGAGTGCACGCCGGGGCCGGTGGTGACGGCCTCGGGCGCGCCGCCGTCCGGGTCGATCAGGTGGACGTACTGGTCGGCCGGGTCGCCCTGGCCGGTCTCGCAGAGCAGCCTGCCGCGCAGCCGTCCGACCACCCGGCGGATCTGCAGGCCGGTGGTGTCCAGCGGCTTGCCGTCCAGGGCGAGGCCGCGGGCCTGCGGGGTGTCGTGGACGGTGAGGAGCCGTCCGTCGGCCAGCCGGGCGGGGGTGCCGGGCAGGTCGTCGACCCAGAACTCGTCGGTGGTGCGGGAGAGTTCGCGGGTCTCGCCGGTGGCCGGGTCGGCGGTCAGCAGCAGCACGTGCTGCTGCAGCCGGTCGGCGACGGTGAGCAGCACCTCGTCGTCCGAGGCCCAGGCGGCGGCGCAGAGGTACGGGAACGCGGCGGTGTCCCAGCGCAGGCGGACCCGGCTGCGGTCGAGGCCGAGCACCCAGAGCTGGACGTCCGCGTTGGGGCCGCCGGCCAGCGGGTAGGCGAAGTCCTCGGCGGGCTCGCCGGGGTGGGCCGGGTCGGCGAAGTAGCGCCGGGGGAGGGCGGATTCGTCCACCCGGGCGGCCAGCAACGCGCCGCCGTCCGGGCGCCACCAGTGGCCGCGGGAGCGCCCGAGCTCCTCGGCGGCGGCGAACTCGGCGACGCCCCAGCGGGCGCCGTCGGAGGGCGAGAGCGGTTCGGGGTCGGGGGTGGCGTACAGGGCGTCGTCGGCGACGTAGGCGACGCGCTCGCCGGCGGCGTCCGGTCGGGGGTCGAACGCGGGGCCGGCGACGGGCAGTTCGGTGCCGGTTCCGGTCGCGGTGTCGATGCGGAACAGTCGGCCGTCGAGGGCGAGGACGGCGGTCGCGAGGTCGGCGGTGGCCGCGTACGTGCCGATGCCGGCGGCGACCAGGCGGGTGCGTTCGCGCAGGCGGCGCTCGACGGCGGGCAGGTCGTCGCGGTGGCCGGCGCGTCCGGGCGCGAGCACCGCCGGGTCGGCGACCAGCCGTTCCTCACCGGTGGTGGCGTCGAGCAGGTGGAGGCGGTCGACCGGGTCCTCGGGGCCGGCCGAGCGGAGCAGCAGCAGCCGGGTACCGTCCTCGGCGAGGGTGAACGCGCGTGGCGCACCGAAGGCGAACCGGCCGGTACGGGCGCTGAGGGACAGGAAGGCGTCGGTGATGGTCACGGCCCGATCGTGGTCGCGGGGCGCGCCGCCCGACCAGTAGTCTGGCATGTGAAATGTCACACATCATTATCAGGGAGGATGCCGTGATCGAGGACCTGTGGACCGCCGAACCCCCTGCCCCGTTGCCCGCCGCCGACGGGCTGTTCAGCGTCTCGGCGGACGCGGCGCACCTGAACCACGGTTCGTTCGGCGCGGTGCCCGTCCCGGTGCAGCGGGTGCAGGAGCGGTTGCGGACCGAGCACGAGCTGGACCCGGACGACTTCTTCGCCGACCTGCCGGCCCGGGTCGGCGCGGCGCGCCGCCGGATCGCCGCCGACCTGGCCACCGATCCGGACCGGCTCGCCCTGGTCTCCAACGTCACCGAGGCGGCCGCGATAGCCCTGGACACCATCCCGTTCGCGCCCGGTGACCGGATCCTGGTCACCGACCACGGCTACGGCGCGGTCACCCAGGCGGTGGCCCGCAGGGCCGCCGAGACCGGCGCCGAACTGGTCGTCGCGGCGGTGCCCTTGGACGCTCCGGACGATCAGGCCGTCCGCGAGGCGGTGCTCGCCGCCGTCGACGAGCGCGTCACCGTCGCCGTGCTGGACCAGATCACCTCGCCCACCGCCCGCCTGGTCGCCGGCCCGGCCCTGCTCGCCGACCTGCGCGAACGCGGCGTGACCACCGTCGTGGACGGCGCCCACGCGCCCGGCATGCTGCCCGACCCGGTCGACCCGAACGCCGACTTCTGGTTCGGCAACCTGCACAAGTGGGCCTTCGCCCCGCGCGCCACCGGCGTGCTCTCCGTCGGCCCGCAGTGGACGGACCGGGTGCGCCCGCTCGCCCTCTCCTGGGAGCACGACCAGGGCTTCCCGGGCAACGTCGAGTGGCGCGGCACCTGCGACTACACGCCCTGGCTGGCCGCCCCGGCCGGGTTCGACCTGCTGCGCGAGCTCGGCGCGGAGGCGGTGGCCGCGCACAACGCCGGGCTCGCCCGGTACGGCCAGCGGGTGCTCGCCGAGCGGGCCGGTCTGGCGCCGCTGCCCGCGACGCCCGGGGTGTGGATGCGCTCCCTGCGGCTGCCGGCCGGGTGGGTCGAGGCGGAGCAGGACGTGCGGCCGCTGAAGGACGAGGTGCGGCGGCGCCTCGGCACCCGGATCGCGATCCGCCCGTGGGACGGCGGCGGGGTGCTGCGGATCAGCGCGCAGCTGTACAACCGGCCGCAGGAGTACGAGCGGCTGGCGGACGGGCTGGCCGCCTTGTTGAAGGGCTGACGGGTCTGGAGGGCTGGTGGGCTGGTGGGCTGGCCGCCTTGTTGAAGGGCTGGCGGGCCTGAACGGCTGGCGGGTCACCCGGATCACTCGGAGCCGGCCCGCAGCTCGGCGAGCAGCAGGTTCTGGTCGGCGAGCAGCCCGGTGAGGATCCGCCGGGCCGCTCGCAGCAGGTCGGCGACATCGCCGCCGGCCAGTGCGTACACCACCGTGCTGCCCTCCCGGGTGGCGGTGACGATGCCGGACCGGCGCAGCACCGCGAGCTGCTGGGAGAGGCTGGAGCGTTCGACCTCCAGCTCGGCGAGCAGGCCGCGGACGGGCGTCGGTCCGGCCTGGAGCAGTTCCAGCACCCGGATCCGGACGGGATGGCCGAGCATCCGGAAGAACTCGGCCTTGGCCTGGTAGAGCGCTACCGCCACGAGGCCCCCTTTCCTGGTGTCGGTCCGCTCAGACCTCCAGCGAGAGTTCGATCCGCCTGAGGTGGTGGCGGGCCATCGCCAGGTTGGAACGCCCGCGGTTGAGCGCCAGGAAGAGGAAGAGGCCGCGTCCGGTGGGCGTGGTGATCGGCCGGACCAGGTGGTACTGGTTGGTGAGACTGATCAGGATGTCCTCGATCTCGTTGTCGAGGAGGTTGAGCATCTCCATCGCCCGCATCTTGGCGCGAACCACGTCGGTGTTCCCGGCGGCGGCGAGGTTGAGATCCAGTTCGCCGCCGTCGCTGAGGCTGCCGAGCGCCATGCCGCTGCTGTAGTCGACCAGCGCGACGCCGATCGCGCCGTCGATCGACATGGCCTCTTTGAGGGACGTCTCCAGGTTCGCCATCGTCGGTGTCCTCCCGTGAGTTGGTGGCTGTGGCACCGAAGGTAGGGAAGCGACGCCGGGTTCCACCGGGGATGACCGGAGACGTCCGAAGCTGGTCGGACTCTGATCACTTGAAGATGTTTGCAACTATGGATGTGAGAGGGAAGCGATCCCGGAGTGATCCCGCAGCCGATCCCGCGCTGCGGAAAAACGGTGCTATCGATGTCAGTGCCGCCGGGTAACCTCTCGCTGAGATGCGAGATCACACCAACCACACCCGGACGGCGATGAACACCCCTGAGCCCCAGCCCCACGTCGACCAGGAGCTCAGCCCCGCCGAGGCGTACGCGGCCAGTCGCCGCCGGGCCAAGGAGCAGGCGACCGCCCTCCACGGCTTCCAGCAGCTGTACGACTTCCCGCTGGACGACTTCCAGCTGGAGGCCTGCGAGGCGCTGGAGGCCGGCTCCGGCGTCCTGGTCGCCGCGCCCACCGGCTCCGGGAAGACCATCGTCGGCGAGTTCGCCGTGCACCTGGCCCTCCTGGGCGGGCGCAAGTGCTTCTACACGACGCCGATCAAGGCACTGTCCAACCAGAAGTACGGCGACCTGGTCAAGCGCTACGGCGCCGCCAAGGTCGGCCTACTCACCGGCGACAACACCGTCAACGGCGACGCCCCCGTGGTGGTCATGACCACCGAGGTGCTGCGCAACATGCTCTACGCGGGCTCCAGCACCCTCGACGGCCTCGGCTACGTCGTCATGGACGAGGTGCACTACCTCGCCGACCGCTTCCGCGGCGCCGTCTGGGAGGAGGTCATCATCCACCTCCCCGAGTCGGTCACCCTCGTCTCGCTCTCCGCGACCGTCTCCAACGCCGAGGAGTTCGGCGACTGGCTGGACACCGTGCGCGGCGGCACCCGGGTGATCGTCTCCGAGACCCGGCCCGTACCGCTGTGGCAGCACGTGATGGCCGGCAACCGGATGTACGACCTGTTCGCCAACCCCGACCGGGACGGCCGCCCCAAGGACGGCCCTCGCAACCCCGGCAAGGCCGTCAACCCCGAGCTGGTCCGGCTCGCCCGCTCCGAGCTCGACCGCAACCCGCGCGACCGGTTCGGCCGCGGCCGGGGCCGCAGCATGCCCAACGGCCGCCCGGGCAAGGTCTGGACGCCGGGCCGGGTGGACGTCATCGACCGGCTCGACGCCGAGGGCCTGCTGCCCGCGATCACCTTCATCTTCAGCCGGGCCGGCTGCGAGGCCGCCGTCCAGCAGTGCCTCAGCTCCGGCCTGCGACTCAACAAGGACGCGGACCGCGCCCGGGTCCGGGCCATCGTCGAGGAGCGCTGCGCCGACATCCCCGACGAGGACCTGCACGTCCTCGGTTACTTCGAGTGGCTGGACGGGCTGGAGCGCGGCATCGCCGCCCACCACGCCGGGATGCTGCCGCGGTTCAAGGAGGTGGTCGAGGAGCTGTTCGTGAAGGGCCTGGTCAAGGCCGTCTTCGCGACCGAGACCCTGGCGCTCGGCATCAACATGCCCGCCCGCTCGGTGGTCATGGAGAAGCTGGTCAAGTGGAACGGCGAGACCCACGCCGACATCACCCCCGGCGAGTACACCCAGCTCACCGGCCGGGCCGGGCGCCGCGGCATCGACGTCGAGGGCCACGCCGTGGTGCTCTGGCAGCGCGGCCTCGACCCGGAGGCGCTGGCCGGCCTGGCCGGCACCCGCACCTACCCGCTCAAGTCCTCGTTCCGGCCCTCCTACAACATGGCCGTCAACCTGGTCTCCCAGTTCGGCCGGCACCGTTCGCGCGAACTGCTGGAGACCTCCTTCGCCCAGTTCCAGGCCGACCGCTCGGTGGTCGGCATCGCCCGCCAGGTCCAGCGCAACGAGGAGGGGCTGGAGGGTTACCGCGAGTCGATGACCTGCCACCTCGGCGACTTCGACGAGTACATGGAGCTGCGCCGCCGGCTCAAGGACCGGGAGAACGAACTCGCCCGCGAGGGCAGCAGCCAGCGCCGCGCCGCCGCCATCGAGTCCATCGAGCAGCTCAAGCCGGGCGACGTGATCCACGTGCCCACCGGCAAGTTCGCCGGCCTCGCCCTGGTCCTCGACCCGGGCCTGCCGCCGGTCAGCCGCAACGGCCGGGTCGGCGCCCGCCACCCCGACTTCCAGGACGGGCCGCGCCCGGTGGTGCTCACCGCCGAGCGGCAGGTCAAGCGGCTCGCCATGATCGACTTCCCGTACCCGGTCGCCGCCGTCGATCGGCTGCGCATCCCGAAGTCCTTCAACCCGCGCAGCCCGCAGTCCCGTCGGGACCTCGCCTCCGCGCTGCGTACCAAGGCCGGCCACCTGGAGCCCGAGCGGTTCCGCCGGGGCCGGGCGGCCGCCGCCGACGACCCGGAGATCACCCGGCTGCGCACCGAACTGCGCCAGCACCCCTGCCACGGCTGCGACGAGCGCGAGGACCACGCCCGCTGGGCCGAGCGCTACCACCGCCTGCACCGCGACACCGAGCTGCTGGAACGCCGGATGCGCTCGCGCACCCACACCATCGCCCGCACCTTCGACCGGGTCTGCGGGCTGCTCACCGACCTCGGCTACCTGAGCGGCGACACCGTCACCGACGACGGCAAGCGGCTCGGCCGGCTCTACGGCGAACTCGACCTGCTCGCCTCCGAATGCATTCGCGAGGGCGTCTGGAGCGGCCTGGACGCCGCCGAACTCGCAGCCTGCGCCTCGGCGTTGGTCTTCGAGGCGCGCCAGTCGGACGACGCCACCGCCCCCCGGGTGCCGGAGGGCGCGGCCAAGGAGGCGCTGGGCCAGATGGTCCGGATCTGGGGCCACCTGGACGCCCTGGAGGAGCAGCACCGGATCAACACCGCCGAGGGCGTCGGCCAGCGCGAGCCCGACCTGGGCTTCGCCTGGGCCGCCCACCGCTGGGCGCTCGGCCACAGCCTGGACCAGGTGCTGCGCGACGCCGACATGCCGGCCGGCGACTTCGTCCGCTGGACCAAGCAGCTGATCGACGTGCTCGGCCAGATCCAGGACGCGGCCGGCGAGGACGCCGAGCTGCGCCGGACGGCCCGCAAGGCCGTCGACGGGCTGCGCCGGGGCATCATCGCCTACTCCTCGGTGAGCTGAACACCCTATCGATGAATTGGGTGGGGAAGCCGCCGAGGCCGAAGACCTGGCGGCTTCCCCACCCACCCCACCCCCCACCCCCGGCCTTTCCCGCCGCCGCTTCGGCTCAGCCGAAGCGGCGGCGTTGCTTCCAAGCTCTGAGGCCCGCGTTGATAGGGACGTAAGGAAGTGGAAGGCCCGCGCCCCAGGGAACTGGGGCGCGGGCCGAAGGATGGGATGAAGACGCTTCTGCCCCTGCCATCGGCAGGGGCAGAAGCAAGGCGATCCCAGGCGAGATGTTCAGTGAGCAGGGTCCACCGGGGCGAAGTAGTCACGGAGCATCCCCATCGTCCACGCGGGTTGGCGCACCTCTCCGCGCGGGCCGAACTCCTCGAACCAGGGCTTCACTTCGATGACTGGCGTGCCGTCGATGGCGTCCAGGTCCTCGACGTGCAGGTCCAGTCCATCGACCTTGACGAGTCGGCAGCGGGAGGAACCGAGCCAGTTGATGCGCCGCATGTTCCGGTGGCCGAACACGCCGACCTCGGGCCAGTCCGGGTTGTCCCGGGGGCGGCGCGCGCCGAGGTTCAGGTCGGCCGGGTCGGTCTTGTGGAACCGGAAGATCACGTCGAGATGGGAGAACTCCTCCAGCCCCTTCGTCGCGTCGAGCGGAAACCTGTCGCCGTCGAGCCGGATGATGGCACGCGTCCCTCCCCAGTAGTCGTCGGTCGGTTCCGTACGGCCTCCCACAACATGCCCGAGCGCTTCCACGTTGAAGACCTCACCCACGTGCTTCCCCTCCTGTGAACGGACCGCGCCAGGACGGCGGGTCAGATGGTGGCTGCCAGATAGTCGGCGGCGCGCCCTTCGTCGCGGGCCCGGGCAAAAGTTGGCGCGTGTCGATCTACAGCGAGACGAACGGCATCAACTTCCGCTCCGCCAAGATAGCCCCGGACATCTCCTTCCGGCGGGCGGTGCGAACCGTGGCGAGGGCGTTTGACATCAGCGAGGTTCACCTCCCCGGAGGGGAACCCACCCTCCACGCCGAGGTGTCCGCGCTGGTCGCGGTGCTCACCGGAACAGGGGCTGAGCGTCGGAATGACCAGCAACGGGGTGTCCCGTCTCGAACGTGCGGGCCCCTTCGCGGGTGCGGGGTCAGCGGGCGGCCAGGGACTCCAGGAGGCGTTCCAGGGAGGTGCCGAGGCCCCAGCGGGCGGAGAGCTCCTCCAGGGTCATCGGGTCCAGCGGCTCGCGGGGGAGCGCCGGGTCGACCTCGGGCAGCGGGGCGTCGGCGGCGACCCGGACCACCGTCGGGGCGACGTCGAGGTAGGCCGCGCCCTCGACGATGTTGCGCCGGCGGGCCGGAGTCAGCCGGGAGCCGACGTCCAGTGCGGCCGCCCGGATGCCCGCGAGGTCCCCGTACTCGTCGATCAGCTGGGCGGCGGTCTTCTCGCCGATGCCCTTGACCCCGGGCAGGCCGTCGCTCGGGTCCCCGCGCAGAGCGGCCATGTCGGCGTACTGGGCGCCGCGCACGCCGTACTTCTCCAGCAGCAGCGCGTCGTCGGTGACCTGGAGGTTGCCCATGCCCTTGACCGGGTAGAGCACGGTGATCCCGCGGGCGTCGTCGACCAGTTGGAACAGGTCGCGGTCGCCGGTGACGATCTGCACCGGCCCCTTCGCGTGGGCGGTCAGGGTGCCGATCACGTCGTCCGCCTCGTAGCCGGGGGAGCCGATCCGGGCGATGCCGAGCGCGTCCAGCACCTGCTCGATCACCGGGACCTGCGGGGCCAGCGTGTCCGGCACCTCCTCCTCGCCGTCCTCGGCGGCCTCGGCGACCCGGTGGGTCTTGTACGAGGGGATGAGGTCCACCCGCCACTGCGGGCGCCAGTCGGCGTCCATGCAGGCGACGAGCTGGTCGGGGCGGTGGTCGTGTACCAGCCGGGCGATGAAGTCCAGCAGGCCGCGGACTGCGTTGACCGGTTCACCCTGCGGGGAGCGCAGGGTGTCCGGCACGCCGTAGTAGGCCCGGAAGTACAGGCTGGCGGAGTCGAGGAGCATCAGTCGCGGTGCGGTCACGGGTCAGATCATGCCGTACGGGGGCGACAGCCGGCGGTCTTCAGTGCTCGTGCGGGCCGGCGCGGTGCACCGGGCCGTGCGCGTCGGCGCAGTGCTCGGCCGGCTGCTCGCCCGGGGCGGCGATCTGCAGCAGCGCGCCCGCCGCGTCCTCGCCGACGTGGTCGACCTGGAGCGTGCTGTGCGTGATGCCGTACTCGTCGCCCAGTCGGCGCTGCAGCTCGCGCCGGACGGCGTGGCAGTCGCCGCCGGGGGTGACCAGGATGTGCGCGGACAGCGCCGGCTGGCCGGAGGTGATCTCCCAGATGTGCAGGTCGTGGATCTCCTCCACCAGCGGCTGGGCGACCATCCGGTCGGCCACCGCGTCCGGGTCGATCCCGGCCGGAGCGGCCTCCAGGAAGATCCGCCCGGAGTCGCGGACCAGGCCGATGCTGGCCTTGAGCATCAGCGCGACCACGATCAGCGAGGCGATCGCGTCGGCCCGGGCGAAGCCGGTGGTCAGCATGACCGCGCCGGCGACGGCGGTGGCGATGAACGCGTACAGGTCGGTCAGCACGTGCTGGAAGGCACCCTCGACGTTCAGCGAACTGCGGTTGGCCTTCGACATGCACCAGGCGGCGGCCAGGTTGACCACGATCCCGATCAGCGCGGTGACCAGCACCAGCGAGCCGGCGACCTCCGGCGGCTCGAACAGCCGGGTGATCGCCTCGTAGCCGAGCCAGGCGGACAGCACCAGCAGGGTGACGCCGTTGGCCTGCGCGGACAGGATCTCGGCGCGCTTGAGGCCGTAGGTGTAGCCGCCGCGGGCCGGGCGGGCGGCGAGGCGCATCGCGACCAGCGCGAGGACGATCGAGGCGGCGTCGGTGAGCATGTGCGCCGCGTCGGAGATCAGGGCCAGGGACTTCGCGGCGAAGCCGACCACGACCTCGCCGGCCATGAAGACGACGATGAGGGCGAGGGCGCTGAGCAGCCAGCGGCGGTCGGCGTCGGCGGCGACGCCGTGCGAGTGGCCGCCGTGGCCTCCGTGGCCGTGACCGCCGTGCGAGTGACCGCCGTGCGAGTGCCCGCCGTGGCCGCGGCCTTTCGGGCCGTGGTCGTGCGCGTGCTGGTGGTCATGCGCATGATCATCGAGGGAATGCTCGTGCCCGGCCATCGAAGTCCTCTCTGGACGCACAGGTGGGAGGGGCGGGGTCGCGATCGCCCCGCATCCGAAGTGAACCTCAGATCGGACAAAGATCCAAAGGCTGTACTGGTGACCGTTGTCGTTGCCGTTCGGATGCCCTGCGCCGAACGGGTGGCGCGGCCCGCGGGGCGGCCTCCCGACTGCTCAACGCGGCCGCCCTCGGCGGGTTACCCGGGGGCTGCGGCGGCCGGATCGCCGGTGGCATAGACCCTGGTCGGAGCCGGATGACGGCGTCACTCGAACGGGTGAGGTGAGTTTGCGCGGCGACGCGGGATTCGACGACGATCATGGCCCGTGAAGATCGCTACCGCGGACACCGTCCGCCGGCTCGTCGAACTCGAGGCAACAGCCGAAGAGCTGATGAACCGTCATCTCACGGCGGCGCGCGAGTGGTTCCCATACCAGTACGTCCCGTGGAGCCTCGGCCGGGACTTCGACGGCCCGCTCGACGGCGAGCCCTGGCATCCCGGGCAGTCCGCGCTCGGCCCCGCCCTGCGCTCCGCCCTGGTCGTCAACCTGCTGACCGAGGACAACCTGCCCGCCTACCACTGGATCGTCGGCGCGCAGACCTCCCGGGACGGCGCCTGGGGGCCTGGCTGCACCAGTGGACCGCCGAGGAGGACCGGCACGCCTCCGCCCTGCGCGGATACCTGCACGCCACCCGCGCCGTCGACCCGGTCGTCCTCGCGGTGGCCGGGGACTACGACCCGCGGGTGCACCACGACGAGGTGCTCGTCCCGTTGCTGCGGGCCCTCCGGGTCCACGACCTGGCCGGGCTCGGCCCCGCCGGGGAGCAGGCCCGCGACCGGATCGCCTCGCACGTCGAGCAGCTGGACGCCCGGGCCGCCCGCTTCGTCGAACGCCGCGCCCGGACCCTCGCCGTCCGGGCCCGCCGCGCCGGATCCGCCTGAGCCCCGCCCCTTCGCCGCCCAAGCGAACAGGAACCGCATGACCATCACCACCGCCGGCAGCAGCGCCGCCGACATCGAGTTCCACTACGACCTCGGCAACGACTTCTACGCCCTCTGGCTCGACGAGACGCTCGCCTACACCGCCGCCCGGTGGGACGGCATCGCCCGCGACGAGCCGGACGCCACCGCGCTGCCCCGCGCCCAGCGCGCCAAGCTCGACCACCACCTGGACCTGGTCGGCGCCCGCCCCGGCGACGGCCTGCGGTTGCTGGACGTCGGCTGCGGCTGGGGCGCGATGCTGGAGCACGCGAGCCGCGACGACCGGGTCGCCGAGGCCGTCGGCCTGACCATCTCCCGCGCCCAGTACGAGTTCCTCACCGCCCGCGCCCTGCCCGGCGTCGAACCCCGGCTGGAGAGCTGGGAGGACCACACCCCCGAGCGCGCCTACGACGCCGTCGTCTCGATGGGCGCCTTCGAGCACTTCGCCACCGCCGGGATGACCAGGGCCGAGCGGCTCGACGGTTACGCCCGCTACTTCGAGGCCTGCCACCGCTGGCTGCGCCCCGGCGGCCGGATGTCGCTGCAGACCATCGCCTACGACGGCGCCGCCGACGGCTCCGGCCCGGTCGGCGAGTTCGTCGGCAGCGACATCTTCCCGGGCGGCCGGCTGCCCCGGCTGAGCGAGATCGCCGCCGCCTGCGACCCGTACTTCTCGGTGGTCGCGCTCACCGCCTCGGCCGAGGACTACGCCCGCACCCTGGCCTCCTGGTCGGCGCGGCTGCTGCGGGCCCGCGAGGAGGCCGAGCGGCTGGTCGGCCCCGAGGGCTACCGGCGCTACCGGCGCTACCTGCGGGCCAGCGAGGTGACCTTCCTGCGCGGCGCGGCCACGCTGTACCGGATCGGCTTCCGGCGGCGTGCCGAACCGCTCCGGCTGTCGGTCTGAGGCCCGGGCGTGCACCCCTCGGACACGGCGCTCCCGCCGCACCGGGCCTGGGCGGCCGTCACGGTGGTCTGCGCCGCGCTGTTCCTGCTCGGTCTGGACTTCACCGTCCTCAACGTGGCGATCCCCCGCCTGCGCACCGACCTCGGCCCCACCCTCGCCGAGACCCAGTGGATCGTCGACGGCTACGCCCTCGCGCTCGGCGGCTGCGTGCTGGCCGCCGGCGCGCTCGGCGACCGGTACGGCCGGCGGAAGGCCTTCCTCGCGGGCCTGGCGCTCTGCGCGGCCGCCTCGGCGGCCGGCACGCTCGGCACCGGTGCCGCCCAGCTGGTCGCCGCCCGGTGCGGGATGGGCCTCGGCGCGGCCCTGTTCATGCCCGCGACCCTCTCCACCGTCGTGTACGTGCTGCCCGAACCGGCCGCCCGGAAGCGGGCGGTCGGGATCTGGGCGGCGGTGGCCGGGGTCGGCGCGGTGTTCGGCCCGGTCGCCGGCGGCCTGCTGGTCGAACGGTACGGCTGGCAGTCGGCGTTCTGGCTGAACGTCCCGGTCATCGCGGTGATCGCCGCGGCGGCGGTCGTCCTGCTGCCCGAGTCCCGCGACCCCGATGCCCGCCCGCTGGACGGGCCCGGCGCGCTGCTGTCCTGCACCGGGCTGCTCGCGCTGGTCTGGGGCGTGATCGAGGCCCCGGGCCGCGGCTGGACCAGCCCCGGGGTGCTGGCCGCCGGCGCGCTCGCCGTCCTGCTGCTGGCCGCCTTCGTCCGGCGTCAACTCCGCTGCGCGGCACCGATGGTGCCCGTCCGGCTGCTGAGCGGCGGACCGGTCTGGCCGGCCACTGCCGCGCTCGCCCTGATGTCCTTCGCGATGTTCGGCGCGATGTTCCTGCTCACCCTCTACCTCCAGCAGATCCGCGGCCTGACCGCCTGGCAGGCCGGGTTGCGGATGATCCCGCTCTCGCTCGGCCTCGCCGTCGGCGCGGTCCTCGGGCCGCTGCTGGCACGGCGGTCGGGCGCGCGGATGCCGTGCGCCGGGGGGCTGCTGCTGATCGCCGCCGGGTTCGTCCAACTCGGTGGGCTGGAAGCCGGATCGGGGGACGTCCCGGTGCTGCTCTTCGAGGCCCTCGCCGGGTTCGGCGCCGGGCTGCTCGCGCCGGTCGCCACCGAACTGGTGATGGGCGCCGTCCCGGCCGCCGCGGCCGGCGTCGGCTCCGCGCTCAACGACGCCACCCGACAGGTCGGTTCGACCCTCGGAGTCGCGGTGCTCGGTTCCGTCCTCGCCACCTCGCTCACCGACACCGCGCCCGGCGACCAGATCGCCTTCACCGAAGGCCTCACCGCGGCGGCCGTCGTGGGCGGCGCCGTCGCCCTGGTCGCCGCCGTCCTCGCCTGGTTCCGGCTGCCCGGGCGCCGGCCCCGGCCCGTCCTCGTGCCCGACCGCGACCTCTCAACCACCTCGAACTGAAAGGCAGTTCACCATGTCCACCGCCTACGAAACGATCCGCGCCAGCCTCGTCGACGAGTTCGACGTCGACCCCACCGTGGTCACCCCCGACGCCACCCTCGCCTCGCTGGCGCTCGACAGCCTCGCCCTGGTCGAGCTCTCCCTGGTGGTGGAGGAGCGGCTCGGCGTCACCGTCGCCGACGTCACCCCGGACCGCACCCTCGGTGAACTCGCCGCCCACGCGGACGCCACTCTGGCCGCCGGCGCCGTCAGTTGAGCGCCGGCGCCGTGGCCGTCACCGGGCTCGGGCTGGTCACGCCCGCCGGCACCGGGGCGGCCGCCGTCTGGGAGCGCTTCCTCGGCGCCGAGCCCACCGCCGGGCCCGACCCCGAACTCGCCGGCCTGAACGTCGACTTCTCCTGCCAGGTGGCCGACTTCGACCCGTCCGCGCTCCTCGGCGGGCGGCTCGCCCGCCGCCTCGACCGCTTCACCCAACTCGCCCTGGTCGCCGCCCGGCAGGCCGTCGCCGACGCCGCGCTCGACCCGGCCGCCTGGGACGGTACCCGGGTCGGCGTGGTCCTCGGCGTCAGCGCCAACAGCGTGCAGACCTACGCGGTCGAGTACGCCCGGCTGGAGCAGGGCCGGGCCGACCGGGTCTCCCCGCTGATGCTGCCGCGCAGCATCCCCAACATGGCGGCCGGCGAGGTCGGCCTCGACCTGGGCATCTGCGGCCCCGGCCTGGTGGTCAGCACCGCCTGCGCCTCCGGCACCACCGCGCTCGCCCTCGGCGCCGACCTGATCCGGGCCGGCACCTGCGACCTCGTCCTCGCCGGCGGCACCGACAGCCCCCGCACCCCGATGACGGCCGTCGCCTTCGACCGGCTCGGCGCGCTCTCCCGCCGACGGCACGACCCGGCCGGCGCCTCCCGCCCCTTCGACGCCGACCGGGACGGCTTCGTCCTCGGCGAGGGCGCCGGCGTCCTCGTCCTCGAACGCGCCGAACACGCCCGCGCCCGCGGCGCGCGCCCCCGCGCCTACCTGGCCGGACACGGCGCCGCCGGCGACGCCCACCACTTCACCGCCCCGCACCCCGGCGGCGACGGCCTCGCCCGCGCCGTCCGCGCGGCCCTCGCGGACGCCGGGCTCGCCCCGTACGAGATCGGGCACGTCAACGCGCACGGCACCGGCACCGCGCTCAACGACCCCGCCGAGGCGGCCGCCCTGCGGCAGGTCTTCCACCGGCCGCCGCCGGTCACCGCCAACAAGAGCGTCATCGGCCACACCATGGGCGCGGCCGGCGCGATCGAGGCCGCCGTCACCGTCCTCACCCTCCAGCACCGGCTCATCCCGCCCACCGCCAACCTCGACCGGCTCGATGACGCGATCGACCTCGACGTGGTCGCCAAGGCGCCGCGCCCGCTCGCCGTCCCGGCCGCCCTGTCCGTCTCCAGCGGCTTCGGCGGGCAGAACGCCGCCCTCGTCCTCACCGCCGCCTGATCCCGGAGCACCGTCATGCGCCGCCCCGCCACCCGGCTCGCCCGGCTCGCCCGGCTGTACACCCACCTGCTGGCCCACCGCCCGCCCGCCGACTGGTCCGTCCCGGTCGCCGACGGGCGGTACGGGCCGGCCGAACCCGCCGCCGAAGACCGGCCGCTCACCCTGCTGATGCTCGGCGACTCGCTCGCCCAGAGCTTCGGCGCCCACCGGCCCGAGCAGACCCTCGGCGCCCGGCTCGCCCAGGGACTCGCCGAGGGCACCGGCCGCCCGGTGGACCTCCGGGTCCTGGCCCGGGTCGGCGCCACCACCGCCGCGGTCGGCCGCCAGGTGTCGCGCGCCGCCCGGCTGCGGCCCGGCATCGCGGTCCTGATCGTCGGTGGCAACGACGTCCTGCTGCCGAGCCCGCTCGGCCGCGCCGCCCGCCGCTTCGCCCACCTCGCCCAGAACCTGCGCGACGCCGGCTGGCAGCTGGTCGTGGTGCCCTGCCCCGACCCCGGTCACGCCCCCGGCTTCCGCGTCCACGCCCGCTGGATCGGCCACCACCGCTCCCGCCGCCTCGCCCGCCGCCACACCCGCACCGCCGACCGGGTCGGCGCCCACCTGGCCGCCACCTCGGGCCCCGAGTTCCGCGACCAGGCGGCCCACCTCCTCGGCCCCGACGGCGTCCACCCCTCGCCCCACGGCTATGCCACCCACGCCGCCCGGATGCTGCCCACCCTGCTCGCCGCCGCCCACCTCCCCGAACCGGCCGCGCACGTCTGACCCCGGAACACCGGGGCCCGCGAACGCGGAGGCTCCCGCGCTCCGGACGGAGCGCGGGAGCCTCCCGGGCCGAAACCCGACTCCCCGGCGGCCGGTCGGCGGCGCCCCGGCTACCCCGGCAGCACCGCGTCCACGTCCACCTGCACCGCGTCCAACTGCGCCGCGGTGGCCGCCCGGACGAGGGCCCGCATGACCCGCAGGTCGTCCCCCTGCTCCGGGTGCCACTGCACGCCCAGGGTGAACCCCGGACCCTCGACCGCCTCCACCGTCCCGTCCGGCGCATGGGCGCCGACCCGCAGGCCCGTCCCGACCCGGTCGACGGCCTGGTGGTGGAAGGTCGGCACCTCCACCTCGCTCTCCGGCAGCAGTCCGCCGAGCAGCGTCCCCGGTACGGGACGCACCAGGTGCGTCCCGTACCCGCCGTCGGTACCGCCGTGGACGTCCACCGGCAGGACGTCCGGGAGGTGTTGGACGAGCGTCCCCCCGCAGACGACGTTGAGCACCTGCATGCCCCGGCAGATCCCCAGCAGCGGCATCCCGGCCGCCAGGGCCGCCCGGAGCAGGGCCGCCTCCCACTGGTCCCGCTCCGGGGAGTCGACCTCGGTGCGGGGGTGGGCGGACTGCCCGTAGTAGGCGGGGTCGATGTCCGGCCCGCCGGCGATGACGAGGGCGTCGAGCCGGGCGAGCACCTCGGGTGCGCGTTCGGGGGCGTCGGGCGGCAGGAGTACCGCGATCCCGCCGGAGTCCTGGACGTACGCGGTGTACCGCTCGGGCAACAGGGCCACCCGGCGGCCCCGCCAGTTGCTCCAACTCGCGTCGACCACGTAGGTGCTGACGCCGATGAAAGGCCTGCGATCCATGGCGCGCATTCTCCTCCCGTACCGCCTGATCCCTCGTCAATCGCGCACATCGGCGCGCCACACCCGCCCGCCCTCTTCCGCGCCGTCCGCCGCAGGCCGTACGGTTCGCTGTGACCGCTTGATCTCGAAGAGTGATCGAGGAGAAGGGTTCCGTCATGCCCGAGAACGCCGCCGCGGGCGTGCCGCCCCGTCCGCCGTTGACCCTGGACGAGCTGCGCACCCTGGTGGACACCGGAGAAGTCCACACCGTCGCGCTGGCGTTCACGGACATGCAGGGGCGCCTGCAGGGCAAGCGCTTCGCCGCCCGCTTCTTCCTGGACGAGGTGGTCGAGCACGGCGCCGAGGCCTGCGACTACCTGCTGGCCGTCGACGTGGACCTGAACACCGTGGACGGCTACGCCTTCTCCTCCTGGGCGACCGGCTACGGCGACTTCGCGATGCGCCCCGACCTCGGCACCCTGCGGCTGACCCCCTGGCAGCCGGGCACCGCACAGGTGACCGCGGACCTGGCCCGGCACGGCGGCCGCCCGGTCGACGCCGCCCCGCGCCAGCTGCTGCGCCGCCAGATCGCGCGGCTGGCGGAGTACGGGCTGGCCGCCGACATCGGCACCGAGTTGGAGTTCCTGGTGTTCCGGGACACCTACGAGCAGGCCTGGTTGGGCGGCTACCGCGGTCTGACGCCGGCGAACCTGTACAACGTGGACTACTCGATGCTGGGCACGGCCCGGGTGGAGCCGCTGCTGTCCCGGATCCGCACCGAAATGGCGGGCGCGGGCCTGGTGGTGGAGTCCGCGAAGGGCGAGTGCAACCTGGGCCAGCACGAGATCGCCTTCCGCTACGCGGACGCGCTGACCACCTGCGACCAGCACAGCGTCTACAAGACGGGCGCGAAGGAGATCGCCGCGCAACAGGGCTGCGCGCTGACCTTCATGGCCAAGTACAACGAGCGCGAGGGCAACAGCTGCCACATCCACCTGTCGCTGCGCGACGCGGTGGGCGCGCCGGCCTTCGCCGACCGGGACGGCCGGATGACCGACACCATGCGGCACTTCCTGGCCGGCCAGCTGACGGCGCTGCGCGAGTTCAGCCTGCTGTACGCGCCGAACATCAACTCGTACAAGCGGTACCGCCCGGGCTCGTTCGCCCCGACGGCGGTGGCCTGGGGCCGGGACAACCGGACCTGCGCCTACCGGGTGGTCGGCCACGGCCCCGGCCTGCGGATGGAGAACCGGGTGCCGGGCGGGGACGTCAACCCGTACCTGGCGGTGGCCGGGATGATCGCGGCCGGCCTGCACGGACTGCAGCGCAAGCTGGAGCTGCCCGCGCCGTGCCTGGGCAACGCCTACGCGGTGCAGGAGTACGCCCGGGTGCCGGGTTCGCTGCGCGAGGCGGCGGAGCTGTGGGCGCAGAGCGAGCCGGCCCGGGCCGCCTTCGGCGACGACGTGGTCGAGCACTACCTGAACATGGCCCGGGTGGAGCAGTGCGCCTTCGACGGGGCCGTGACCGACTGGGAGCGCTACCGCTCCTTCGAACGGATGTGAGGCCGATGACCGAGCCGGCTACCACCGGGCCCACCAGCAGCACCGTCCGCAATCCGACCACCGGCGAGGTGCTCGCCACCGTCCCGGACACCACCGCCGAGCAGCTGGAAGCGGCGGTGCAGCGCGCGCTGAAGGCCCAGTCGGGCTGGGCGGCGCTGGCACCGGGTGAACGGGCCCGGCTGCTGCGCCGGTTCGCCGACCAGGTCGAGGTGCACGTCCCGGAGCTGGCCGCGCTGGAGGTGCGCGAGGCCGGGCACACCGTGGGCAACGCCCGCTGGGAGGCCGGCAACGTCCGGGACCTGCTGGAGTACGCGGCCGGGGGAGTGGAGCGGCTGACCGGCCGCCAGATCCCGGTGGCGGGCGGCCTGGACGTGACCTTCCACGAACCGGTCGGCGTGGTCGGGGTGATCGCGCCGTGGAACTTCCCGATGCCGATCGCCGCCTGGGGCTTCGCGCCCGCCCTGGCGGCGGGCAACGCGGTCCTGCTGAAGCCCGCCGAGGCGACCCCGCTGACGGCACTGCGCCTGGCCGAACTCGCCCTGGCGGCAGGGCTGCCGGAGGGCCTGTTCCAGGTGCTGCCGGGCGCGGGCGGGACGACCGGGCGGGCCCTGGTGGACCATCCGGCGGTCCGCAAGATCGTCTTCACCGGCTCGACCGTGGTCGGCAAGGAGGTGGCCGCCCGCTGCGCGGCCCGGGCCAAGCGGGTCACCCTGGAGTTGGGCGGCAAGAGCCCCAGCATCGTCTTCGCCGACGCCGACCTGGCCCGCGCCGCGGACCCGATGTCCTTCGCCGACAACAGCGGCCAGGACTGCTGCGCCCGCAGCCGGATCCTGGTCCAGCGGGAGGTGTACGACGACTTCCTGGCCCTGCTGCTGCCCGCCGTCGAGGCGCTGCGCACCGGCGACCCGGCGGACCCCGAGACCCGGCTCGGCCCGCTGATCTCGGCCGCCCAGGTGCGCCGGGTGGCCTCCTACCTCACCCCGGAGCTGCCGGTGCTGGCCCGCGGCGCGGTGCCGGACGGGCCCGGTTACTGGTACCCGCCGACGGTGATCGCGCCGCCCGACCCGCAGGTGCCGGCGGTCACCGAGGAGATCTTCGGCCCGGTCGCCGCCGTGCTGCCGTTCACCGACGAGGCGGACGCGCTGCGGTTGGCCAACGCCACCCGCTACGGCCTGTCCGGCTCGATCTGGACCAGGGACCTCGGCCGGGCGCTGCGGCTGGCCCGGGGCGTCGCGGCGGGCAACCTGTCGGTCAACTCGCACTCCTCGGTGCGGTACTGGACGCCGTTCGGCGGCTACGGCGAGTCCGGCGTCGGCCGGGAGCTGGGGCCGGACGCGCTGCGCCAGTTCACCGAGACCAAGAACGTCTTCATCCACAGCGAGGAGTAGGAGCCCGATGACCGACAACGACGCCACGGTGTGCCGCCGGCTGGTCGACCGCACCGCCGTGATCACCGGCGCGGGCAGCGGGATCGGCCTGGCGGCCGCCCGCCGGCTCGCCTCGGAGGGCGCGAAGGTGGTCTGCGCGGACCTGGACGAGGAGTCGGGGCGGGCAGCCGCCAAGGAGGTCGGCGGCCTGTTCGTGCACACCGACGTCACCGACCCGTACATGGTCGAGGCGCTGTTCGACGAGGCCTACGAGACGTACGGCAGCGTGGACGTCGCGTTCAACAACGCGGGCATCTCGCCGCCGGAGGACGACTCGATCCTGACCACCGGGCTGGACGCCTGGCGCAAGGTCCAGGAGGTCAACCTGACCTCGGTGTACCTGTGTTGCAAGGCCGCGCTGCCGTACATGCGGCGGCACGGGCGGGGCTCGATCATCAACACCGCCAGCTTCGTGGCCCGGATGGGCGCGGCCACCTCGCAGATCTCGTACACCGCCTCCAAGGGCGGGGTGCTCGCGATGTCCCGCGAACTGGGCGTGCAGTTCGCCCGGGAGGGGATCCGGGTGAACGCGCTGTCGCCGGGGCCGGTGGACACCCCGCTGCTGCGGGAGCTGTTCGCCGAGGACCCGGAGCGGGCGGCCCGCCGGCTGGTGCACATCCCGTTGGGCCGGTTCGCCCGGGCGGAGGAGATCGCCGCCGCGGTGGCCTTCCTGGCGAGCGACGACTCGTCCTTCATCACGGCGAGCGAGTTCCTGGTGGACGGCGGCATCTCGGGCGCGTACGTGACCCCGCTGTAGCCGCGCGGCGGGGCCCTTCTCACCGTAATCTCATCGAAAACCGCCGGAATTCCGGGCTGCGCTGATTTCGCGCTTATCCACGTGCCTTTAGATTCTCTGTTGTGAGTGAGCAGATTCCCGCCGGGTGGTACCCGGACCCGAAGGACACCGGCAGCGACCCGAGGCCGCAGCGCTGGTGGGACGGCAGGGGTTGGACGGCCAGCACCCGGCCCGCACCCTCGGACGCCCCGGAGCCGGTGCCCCCGGCGGCCGGGTCTCCGGGGCCGGGGTCGGCCGAGGAGCCCACGGTCCTGGAGGGCGAGGTGCTGGACAGCGGACCGACGGTCCGCTACCCGGAGCCGCCGCCCTTCGGCACCGCCTACGGTGCCGCGGCGCCGCCCCCGCCGCGGGGGCCCCGGCGCCGCCCGTCCCGGCTGGTGATCGCCACCGCCGTGGCGGCGCTGCTCGGCCTGGGCGCCGGTTCCGGGATCACCTACCTGGCGATGGACGGCCACGGCGACAACCGCACGCAGCGTAGCGCCCGACCGGTCGTGCCGAACGGCGAGAACGGGCCCTGGAACGGCTTCCCGGGCCTCGGCGGCGGCAACGGCGACAGCGGCAACGGTGGGAGCGGGAGCGGCGGCAACGGGAGTGGCGGCAACGGGAGCGGTGGGAACGGCGGCAACGGCAGCGGCAAGACCAGGCCCGGCGCCGGGAACGCGATCGACCTGGTGAACCGGCTCACCCTGCCCGTCCCCTCCGGCTGGCGGGCCGACGCCACCAACGACGGCTACGCCGTGCTCACCGTCGGCTCGTACACCTGCCCGGACGGCAGCAGCACGTGCACCCTCGGCGGCGTGACCACCGGCCGGATCGACGGCGGCGGCACCGACGCCCAGGCGGCGGCCAAGGCCGACATCGACAAGGCGGCCAAGGAGTCGTACGGCGACATCACCGGGCACCAGGAGCTGAAGTCCGAGGCGGTCAAGGTCAACGGCCAGGACGGCTACCTGGTCCGCTGGAAGGTCGACGCGCCCAAGGGCAACAACGGCTACGTGCAGACGGTGGTCTTCCCGTCCGCCGACGGCAAGGCGCTGGTCTCGGTGCACTTCGGCTTCGACATCGCCGACAAGGCGCCGGACCCCGGCGTGATGGACACCATCCTCAACGGCATCACCGACTACAAGGGCAAGCTGCCGTCCCTCCCGGGCGGCGGACTGCCCGGCGGCGTCCCCGGCGGCGTCCCCGGTGGAGTTCCCGGCGGTGGTGCCGCCGGAACCGGCGGCACCAGCACCTGAGCCACCCGCTCCTCACCCGGCGGGGGGGGCCCCCCCCCCCCCCCCCCGCCGCGGGGGCGGCCCCCGGCGGGTGGAACAGGGGGGGGGCACGCCCCCCCGGCGGGTGCCCCGGGGGGGGGCCCCCCGCCCCCGCCCCCACCCCCCCCGGCCCCCCCCCCACCACCCGCGGCGGCCCCCCACCCTTAAACCCAAACCCGGGGGGGCCCGCCGCCGTTCGTTTCACACGGGGTGGAGCCACGGAACCGGGTCGGACGGGGGTATGGCCGGCCCGGTCCCGCGCCCGGCGTCAGGAGTCGCGTCGAACAGCCTCGATGCGACGGCGCCGGAGCACCATGCCGGCCCAGCCGACGCTGATCGCGGCGGCACCGGCCAGCAGCAGCGGACCGGTGGCCGACGTGCCGACGGCCGCGGCGGTGGTCGGGATCACCGCGCCGGCCGGGGAGTTGGGGTCACCGCCGTGGCCGTGGTGGGCGACCGTGGACTTGGACGCGTCGGCCGCGATCTGCGCGTCGCTGGGCGCGGCCGGGGCCTGCGCGGCGAGCGCCGTGCCGGCCGGGGCGCCGGCCGTGCCGAAGTCGATGTCGGAGCAGCTGTAGAACGCCTCCGGGCTGTCGCTGCGCTGCCAGACCGTGTACAGCAGCTGGCGGCCGGTGCGCTGCGGCAGGGTGCCGGAGTAGGTGTAGAAGCCGTTGGTGGCGGTCCGGTCGACCTGCACCTGGGCGACCGGGGTCGGGTCGAGGTCCGACCACTTCAGCGGCTTGGTGGGGTCGTAGCTCGGCTTGGTGATGTAGACGGTCTGGGTGCCGACGTGCGGTGCGGTGGTGCGGAACTGGAAGGTGAAGGCGCCCGTCTTGACCGCGGTGGCCGGCCAGTCGGTGCGCGGCCAGTCGAGGGCCTGGTACTTGTCGCGGTTGGCCGAGCAGAGCTTGCCGTCCGGGATCAGCGCCTGGTGGTTGCCGGCCGCGTTGGCGATGTTGACCTCGTTCCAGTCGTACAGCGGCTGGGTGCCGCTCGCGGCGACGAGGTCCTTGCAGACCTGGGACACCGGGTGCTCGGGGCCCTCGGCGTAGCAGGCGGCGACCCGGCTGACCGGGTTGGTCATCGTGCCGTGGGCGCTGGCGGTGCCGGCGGTGGAAACGGCCACCGCGAGGACCGCGGTGCCGACCACACCGACGGACAGGGCACTTCGCTTGATGGACATGGGGTGGGGACTCCTTGACCGTCGTTCCGGGCGAGTGTGGGGGAGCGGACACGCCTGCCCGTTCGGGGGCCGCCGACCCGGACCGCGGGCCCCTGGCCAGAGCGTATGATTGGTCTGGACCAGCTGGCAATAGCTGTGCGCGCCGCGCTTCTTGACGGACCGTAGGCCCAGGAGCAGCGCAAAGGCCCGATGGAACACCCGGGTTAGGTGTTCCATCGGGCCCGCTTAAGGCTCCGGAAAGGTCGGGCGTCAGAAGTTCAGGCTGCCGTTGATCGTGTGGGCCTGGACGACCTTGCCGTGGATCGTGGCGGTGCCGCTGATCTCGTTGTGCACCGTGCCGGGCTGCGTGGGCACCTGCGGTGCCAACTCGTCCAGGATCCGCCGGAGTTCGTCGACGGCCTCCGGGCTCTCGCGGAACAGCGTGCGCAGTCGGGTGCGCAGCACCGCGGTCTGGTCGTCGCGGGCCTCCTGGTCCTCGCCCGCCTCCAGCAGTCCGGTCCGGACCGCTTCCAGCTCGGCGCCGGCCTGCTCGTCACCCTCGCCCCGCCCGAACAGCCGGGCGATCCGCGAACTGACCTGCTCCCAAGCTGCGGTGGCCATCAGCGTGGCCAACGACGTGGCGCCCGACGTCACCATCTGCTGCACGATCTCGGCTTCCATGCCGCCCCCTTCTCGCCCTGCTCCGCAGTATCGGCACCACGGTAGAGCACCGAAGGCCGCCTGGTCAGAGGAACGTCTTCCCCTCACCCCGGTACGTCGGGACGGTCCGCACCACCCGATCCCGCTCGACCAGGTGCAGTTCGGCGAAGCGCTCGCACAGCTCGCCCGCCTTGGCGTGCCGGAACCAGACCCGGTCGCCGATCAGCAGGTCGTCCGCGGCCGAGCCGAGCAACGGGGTCTGCACCTCGCCGGCGCCCTCCACCGGGTCGTACCGCAGCCCCTGCGGCAGGTACGGCACCGGGGAGCGGTCCGGGCCGGCCGCGCCCGAGGCGGGGTAGCCGCCGCCGAGCACCGTCACCACCCCGACGCCGGGCCGGCGCACCACCGGCTGGCCGAACAGCGCGGCCGGACGGCCCTGGAACGAGCGGTAGTTGTCGAACAGCCGGGGCAGGTAGAGCCCGGAGCCGGCCGCGACCTCGGTGACGGCGCGCTCGGCCACGGTGGACTCCACACTGCCGGTGCCGCCGCCGTTGACGAACTCCAGCTCGGCCACCCGCCGCAGCCGCCTGACCACGGCCGCGCGCCGCTCGGCCAGTTCGGTCCTGGACTTGGCCTGCATCAGCCGGATCAGCCGCGAGCGCGCCGGCCGTCCGGGCACCTGGTCGCCCACCCCGGCGACGTGCCCCTCGTAGGCCATCAGGCCGACCACCCGGAACCCCCGGCGGTGCTGGACGAGTTCGGCGAAGGCACCGAGGTCCTCGGGGGTTCGCAGCGGGGAGCGTCGGGCGCCCACCCGGACGCGTCCGCCGAGCAGGTGCAGCGCGGTGTCCAGTTCCAGGCAGACCCGCACCTCGGCGTCGCCGCCGCGGGCCTTGTCGATCAGGTCCAGCTGGGCGGGGTCGTCGAGGACGACGGTGATCTCGCGGGCGAGCGCCGGATCGGCGGTCAGTTCGGCGTAGCCGGTCCGGTCGGCGGAGGGATAGGCGAGCAGGATGTCGCGGACGCCGGTGCGCGCCAGCCAGAGCGACTCGTCGAGGGTGAAGCTCATCACCCCGGCGAAGCCGTCCACGGCCAGTGCGCGCTCCAGCAGGGCCCGGCAGCGCACCGACTTGCTGGCGACCCGGATCGGCTTGCCGGCGGCCCGGCGTACCAGATCGGCGGCGTTGGCGTCGAAGGCGGCGAGGTCGACGACGGCCACCGGCCCGTCCAGGTGTGCGGTGGCCCGGTCGTACCGGTGGCGGTCGGAGACCGGGGCGGGGGCGGCGGTTTCGAGCATGACCATGCGCGCAGGGTGCCACACCGTCCTACCCGTGGGTAGGCCCCGCGTGCAGGGAAATGGGGTCGGGGGCGCGCGGTGGCATAGGGTCGGCGGGTGGACCGCAAGAACATCCCGAACCCCGGCTTCGCCGACGACGACGGCACCGCCGACCCGGCGCTCACCGAGGCCCTCGCCCGCTGGTCGCAGGACCGCGCGGCGGAGCCCGAGCTGCTGGCGGCGCTGACTCCGACCCGGCTGATGGTCCCGATCGTCGCCCTCCTCGGCGAGGTCGAGGTGGACGAGCACGGGCACAAGCACGAGAAGACCAGCGACATGGCCGTCCCGGTGCTGGAGGCCCCGGACGGGCGCCGCGCGCTGCCGGCCTTCACGTCGCTGGAGACGATGGCCCGCTGGCGCGCCGACGCCCGCCCGGCGCCGGTGGCCGCTCCGCAGGCCGCGATGGTGGCCTTCTCCGAGCGCGCCGACACCCTGCTGATCGACCCGGCCGGCCCGGTCGCCTACCAGGTGGCCGGGGCCCGGCTGCGGGCGCTGGCGGAGAACCGGCCGTACCTGCCGCCGGTGCGCGACCCCGAGGTGCGCGAGGCGGTACGGGCGCTGCTGGCGGCCGAGCCGCAGGTGCTCACCGGGCTGCTGGCGGCCGCTGAGGGCGCGGACGGGGTGCTCGCCGTGGTGTTCGACCCGGAACTGGACCAGCCGGGCGTCCAGGCGGCCGCGCAGCGGGTGGGGCGGGCGGTGGCCGCGGACCCGGTGCTGCGGGTGCGGCTGGACCGGGGGCTGGACCTGGCGGTGCTGCCGGCGACCGCGCAGCTGCCCGGCGAGCCGCTCTACCGGCGGTAGGAACACCTCGGGCGGGAGGAACGGAACAGGGGCAGTGGCTCACGAGAGCCACTGCCCCTGCTGCGTGCGCGGGTCAGGAGTAGACCGGCCCGGTGAACTTCTCGCCCGGGCCCGTGCCCGGGGCGTCCGGGACGATGGAGGCCTCGCGGAAGGCCAGCTGCAGCGAGCGCAGGCCGTCCCGCAGCGGTGCCGCGTGGAAGTTGCTGATCTCCGGGGCGCCGGCGGTGATCAGCCCGGCCAGCGCGGTGATCAGCTTGCGGGCCTCGTCGAGGTCCTTGTCCTTGTCGCCGCCCTCGGCCAGGCCGCACTTGACCGCGGCGGCGCTCATCAGGTGCACCGCGACGGTGGTGATCACCTCGACGGCCGGGACCTCGGCGATGTCCCGGGTGAGGTCGTCGAAGCCGATCGCGTCGTCGTCCGCGCCGGGGGTCTGGGTGGGCTCGCTGCTCAAGGGGGGCTCGTTCCGTCGTGCCGGTGTCCGTACCCCTGGAGCGTACAAGTTGGTCCGAAGTGGGGCGGAATAGTGTTCTACGGCCCAACGCTGTATGCTTCGAGACTGACCGGCCGGGATCCCGCAGGGGAGCCTGGCCAGCAAGAGGAGGCTCCACCCAGGAGGCCCGAGAGGGCAACCGCGAAAGTCTCCCACCTGGTCGACCTCGCGGTCGACGGGTCCCGGTCCGCGACGGGCGCCACGGCGCCGAGTCGCCGCAGCGCTCCTCACCAGGGCGCCGCCCCCGGTTGTGTGGAGCCCCGCTTGTACCGAGCGGGGCTTTTTTCGTGTCGCGGTGCACACGGTACCGAGCAGGTGCCTGGCAGCGCAGCACGAATGAAGCCCCGCCCAGTGGTCGAGTCCACTACGTGCGACCGCCGTCCGACGGCCGCATCGCAGAAGGTGCAACCGAGGAGGCCCCATCAGCACCGAGCCCCGCATCAACGACCGGATTCGCGTCCCGGAGGTGCGACTCGTCGGTCCCAGCGGCGAGCAGGTCGGCATCGTGCCGCTTGCCAAGGCGCTGGAGCTCGCGCAGGAGTACGACCTCGACCTGGTCGAGGTCGCGGCGACCGCCCGGCCGCCGGTGTGCAAGCTCATGGACTACGGCAAGTTCAAGTACGAGTCGGCCATGAAGGCCCGTGAGGCGCGCAAGAACCAGGCGCACACGGTCATCAAGGAGATGAAGCTCCGGCCGAAGATCGACCCGCACGACTATGACACCAAGAAGGGTCACGTCGTTCGGTTCCTCAAGCAGGGCGACAAGGTCAAGATCACGATCATGTTCCGCGGTCGTGAGCAGTCCCGCCCCGAGCTGGGCTTCCGTCTGCTGCAGCGGCTCGCCGACGACGTCCAGGACCTGGGCTTCGTCGAGTCCTCGCCGAAGCAGGACGGCCGAAACATGATCATGGTTCTTGGCCCGCACAAGAAGAAGACCGAGGCGATGGCCGAGGCCCGCGCGCTCGCCGACGCCCGCAAGGCCGAGCGTCAGGGCCGGACCCCCGGTTCCGACGCCGCCGCGGCTGACGAGGACGCAGCGCTCGAGGCCGAGAACGCCGCGGCCGAGGCGGAAGCCGACGAGGCTGACGTCGAGGACGCCGCCGAGGTCGAGCAGCCGGCCGAGGCCTCCCAGGACGCCTGAGCCGTTACGGCCAGGGCGGCCCGGGGGACCGGCCACCAGAGGTGACGGGGCGGCCCGCCCGGTCACCGTAGATCCATCCAGTTCACGCCCGCGTGGCTCAGGCCGCGCGGGCGCGGACGGGACCGACGAGGAGATACGGCGAAATGCCGAAGCAGAAGACGCACAGTGGCGCCAGCAAGCGCTTCAAGATCAGTGGCTCTGGCAAGGTGCTGCGCGAGCGCGCCGGCCGCCGCCACCTCCTGGAGCACAAGCCCTCGACGCTGACCCGCAAGCTGGCCGGGACCGTCGAGCTGGCCCCCGCTGACGCCAAGAAGATCAAGAAGCTTCTCGGCAAGTGATCGCCCTCCCGCTCGGCGCGAGCCCGAGCGGGGCAGCTGATCCTTCCCGACCCATTCGAATGACGGACCACGTGAAGTAGTCCGTGGTCCAATCCAAGGAGTAATCAAGTGGCACGCGTCAAGCGGGCAGTCAACGCCCACAAGAAGCGCCGGGTCATCCTGGAGCGCGCCAGCGGCTACCGTGGCCAGCGTTCGCGGCTGTACCGCAAGGCCAAGGAGCAGGTCACCCACTCGCTGGTCTACAACTTCAACGACCGCAAGAAGCGCAAGGGCGACTTCCGTCAGCTGTGGATCCAGCGCATCAACGCTGCGGCCCGTGCCAACGGCATCACCTACAACCGCTTCGTGCAGGGCCTGAAGGCCGCCAGCGTCGAGATCGACCGCAAGATGCTGGCCGACCTGGCCGTCAACGACCCGGGCGCCTTCGCGTCGCTGGTCGAGGTCGCCCAGAAGGCGCTGCCGGCCGACGTCAACGCCCCCAAGGCTGCCGCCGACGCCGCCTGATCTTCCGAGATCAGTTGAGCTCTGACCGGACCCGCAGGCCCTCCTGCGGGTCCGGTTCTGCGTTCCCCCGGATCTTCAGCGGTTTCCCCGGATCCTCAGAGCCGCCCGCCACAGAGAACGAGACCATGCCGAGCACCGACATCCCCCTGCTCACCTCCGTGCGCTCGCCGCGCGTCGTCGCCGCCCGCCGGCTCGCCAAGCGGAACCAGCGCACCAAGGAGCGCCGCTTCCTGGCCGAGGGCCCGCAGGCCGTCCGGGAGGCCGTCGCCTTCGGGCAGCTGCCGGGATCGGCCGAGCACGCCGTGGTCGAGGTGTACGTGACCCCGGAGGCCGCCGAGCGGCACGCCGGCATCGTCGAGGCGGCGCTGGCCGAGGGACTGCCGGTGCTGACCGCCACCGACGAGGTGATCGCGGAGATCTGCGACACGGTGACCCCGCAGGGCATCGTGGCGCTCTGCCGCTTCATCGACACCCCGTTCGCCGAGGTGCTCAAGGGCCGCCCGAGGCTCGTCGCGGTGCTCGCCCACGTCCGTGACCCCGGCAACGCCGGCACCGTGCTGCGCACCGCCGACGCGGCCGGCGCGGACGCCGTGGTGCTCACCGACGCCTCGGTGGACCTGTACAACCCGAAGGCCGTCCGGGCCTCCGTCGGCAGCCTGTTCCACCTGCCGGTGGCGGTCGGCGTGCCGGTCGAGGAGGCGGTCGGGCAGCTGCGCGCGGCCGGAGTCCGGGTGCTCGCCGCGGACGGCGCGGGGGAGCGCGACCTCGACCAGGAGCTCGACGAGGGCACCCTGGGCGCGCCCGGCGCGTGGGTGTTCGGCAACGAGGCGTGGGGGCTCCCGGAGGAGACCCGCGCGCTCGCCGACGAGGTCGTGCGCGTCCCGATCCACGGGCACGCCGAGAGCCTCAACCTGGCCACCGCAGCGGCCGTCTGCCTGTACGCCTCGGCCCGGGCGCAGCGTTCGCCCGGCGGCTGCCGCTCGAACGCCTGAACCGCGCGCTCGTGGTGCGCCCGGATCACCCCGCCGCGGGCCCTACTGCGGGGGGCTGCGAGGCGCTAGGGTCTGCCTCGGTGGGGGGAACGGCACGGTGGGTAATCGGGGAGGACACCCATGGTCGGCAGCGGGCCAGAGCTCGACCCGGACGACCTACCGGACGGCCTGGTGGTCGCCGATGGGCGGGGCCGGGTGGTCTGCTTCAACCGGGCCGCGGTCCGGCTCACCGGCGTGCTCCGGGAGGTCGCGCTCGGGCAGGAGCTGGAGGACGTCCTCCCGCTGGAGGACCTGGACGGCCGCCGCTGGTGGCAGCTGACCGACCCGTACGGCGGCCTGGCCACCCGTACCGGCCAGCCGGAGCGCAACCTGCTGCTGCCCGGCGGCCGTGAGGTGCTGGTCTCCGCCCGGTACGTCCGGGCCGTACCGCTGGGCCCGCCGGAGCGCCTGGTGATCGCGCTGCGCGGCACCGAGGCCCGGCGCCGCACCGAGCGCAGCCACGCCGAGCTGATCGCCACCGTCGCGCACGAGCTGCGCTCGCCGCTGACCAGCGTCAAGGGCTTCACGGCCACGCTGCTGGCGAAGTGGGAGCGGTTCACCGACGGGCAGAAGCGGCTGATGCTGGAGACCGTGGACGCCGACGCCGACCGGGTCACCCGGCTGATCGCCGAGCTGCTGGACATCTCCCGGATCGACGCGGGCCGGCTGGAGCTGCGCAAGCAGGTGGTGGACCTGGCCGCCGCGGTGCGCCGGCACGTCGAGCGCAAGGTTGCCACCGGCATCCCGGAGGAGCGCTTCGACGTCCGGATCAGCGAGTCGCTGACCGTCCTGTGGGCCGACCCGGACAAGGTCGACCAGGTGCTGGCCAACCTGCTGGAAAACGCGGTGCGCCACGGCGAGGGAACTGTCACGATCGAGGTGGCACCGGCCAAGGAGGTCGTCGAGGCACCCGTCTGGGAGCGCTCCGGCACCCCGCCCCGCATCGTGGAAGGCACCGCGGTCACCGTGAGCGACGAAGGAAGCGGCATTCCCGAGGAGTCGATGCCGCGCGTCTTCACCCGCTTCTGGCGCGGGTCCAAGCGCGGCGGCACCGGTCTGGGCCTGTACATCGTCAAGGGCATCGTGGAGGCCCACGGCGGTTCGATCCGGGTCGACCGCGCCCCCTGCGGCGGCGCCCGGTTCCGATTTATCCTGCCCGCCAGCGTTCCGGACTTCATGTTCTGAGGTCCCGCTGGACGGGCATCGCGGCAGCCGCGCTACGCGCTGCGACTACACTCGACCTTTGGCGTTGTGGGACGCCCTGTGCGGCTGAGCCGCGGACACCCCTCTTCCCCGTCGTGCGGAGAACGGCTGCCCGTGCCCCGGCCACGCCGGGCGTAGCGCAAAGGTCCCCTCCTGCCCGAGGGCGGGCAAGGAGGGAGAGCCACCCTTACCTGAGCACGGACGAGCAGGAGCACGGGAAAGATAGAGATGTCGGCACCCAACAAGTCGTACGACCCGGTCGAGGTCGAGGCCCTCAAGCCCGAGGTGGTGGAGCAGGCGCGGGACGAGGCCGTCGCCGCCTTCGCCGCCGCCAGCACGCTCGACGAGCTGAAGCAGGCCAAGGTCGCCCACACCGGCGACCGCTCCGCGCTCTCCCTCGCCAACCGCGAGATCGGCGCCCTGCCCCCGCACGCCAAGGCCGCCGCAGGCAAGCTGATCGGCCAGGCCCGCGGCGCCGTCAACCAGGCCCTCGCCAAGCGGCAGGTCGAACTGGAGGCGGAGCGCGACGCCCGCGTGCTGGTCGAGGAGGCGGTGGACGTCACGCTGCCGTACGACCGCGCTCCGCGCGGCGCCCGGCACCCGCTGACCACGCTGGCCGAGCGCATCGAGGACACCTTCGTCGCGATGGGCTACCAGGTCGCCGAGGGCCCCGAGGTCGAGGCCGAGTGGCTCAACTTCGACGCCCTCAACCTGGGCCCGGACCACCCGGCCCGCTCGATGCAGGACACCTTCTTCGTCCAGGCCCCGGACGGCTCCGCCGACTCCGGCGTGGTGCTGCGCACCCAGACCTCCCCGGTCCAGGCCCGCACCCTGCTCGACCGCGAGCCCCCCGTCTACGTCGTCTGCCCCGGCCGGGTCTACCGCACCGACGAGCTGGACGCCACCCACACCCCGGTGTTCCGCCAGGTCGAGGGCCTCGCGGTGGACGAGGGCATCACCTTCGCCGACCTCAAGGGCACCATCGAGGTGCTGGTCGAGAAGCTGATCGGCGGCGGCCTGGAGCTGCGCTGGCGCCCCTCGTACTTCCCGTTCACCGAGCCGAGCGCCGAGATCGACCTGCAGTGCTTCGTGTGCCGCGGCGAGAGCGTCGGCAACCCGGACCGCCCCTGCCGCACCTGCTCGTCCGAGGGCTGGATCGAGCTCGGCGGCTGCGGTGTGGTCAACCCGCGCGTGCTGGTCGCCTGCGGCGTCGATCCGAACCGCTACAGCGGGTTCGCCTTCGGCCTGGGCCTGGAGCGGATCCTGATGAATCGTCACAACGTCGCCGACATGCGCGACATGGTCGAGGGTGACGTGCGTTTCACCCTCCCGTTCGGGATGGAGATCTGATGCGCGTCCCGCTTTCCTGGCTGCGTGAGTACGTCGACCTGCCGGCCGGCGAGACCGGCCGTGACGTGGCGGAGCGCCTGGTCCGGGCCGGCCTGGAGGTCGAGACCGTCGAGCAGCTCGGCGGCGACCTCAAGGGCCCGCTGGTGGTCGGCGAGGTGCTCTCCATCGAGGAGCTGACCGGCTTCAAGAAGCCGATCCGGCACTGCTTCGTCAACGTCGGCGACGCCAACGGCACCGGTGAGCCGCAGGAGATCGTCTGCGGTGCCACCAACTTCGCCGTCGGCGACAAGGTCGTCGTGGTGCTCCCGGGCGCCGTGCTGCCCGGCCCCTTCCCGATCTCGGCCCGCCAGACCTACGGCCAGACCTCGGCCGGCATGATCTGCTCCGCCCGCGAGCTCGGCATGGGCGACGACCACGACGGCATCATCGTGCTGCCGCCGGAGTTCGAGCCCGGCACCGACGCGATCGAGCTGCTCCAGCTGGTCGACGAGGTGCTGGACATCGCCGTCACCCCGGACCGCGGCTACTGCCTGTCCCTGCGCGGCGTCGCCCGCGAGGCCGCCGCCGCGTACGGGCTGCCGCTGGCCGACCCGGCGCTGCTCGACGTGCCGCCGGCCAACTCCTTCGGCTACCTGGTCAAGGTCGCCGACCCGGCCGGCTGCGACCGCTTCGTGGCCCGTACGGTCGTCGGCGTCGACCCGACCGCCAAGTCCCCGATCTGGCTGCAGCGCCGCCTGCAGAAGGCCGGCATCCGCCCGATCTCGCTGACCGTCGACATCACCAACTACGTGATGCTGGAGGTCGGCCAGCCGCTGCACGCCTACGACAAGCAGCGCGTGGAGGGCCCGATCACGGTCCGTCGGGCGGAGCAGGGCGAGACCCTCACCACCCTCGACGGCGTGAAGCGCACGCTCTCCGCCGAGGACCTGCTGATCTGCGACAACAGCGGCCCGATCGGCCTGGCCGGCGTCATGGGCGGCGCCTCCACCGAGATCCTCGACCCGGCCGCCGGCCCGGGCACCACCGAGGTGATCATCGAGGCGGCGCACTTCGACGCGGTCGCCATCGCCCGCGCCGCCAAGCGGCACAAGCTGCCCTCCGAGGCGTCCAAGCGCTTCGAGCGCGGCGTCGACCCGGAGGCCGCCCGCGCCGCCGCCCAGCGCGCCGTCGACCTACTGGTCCTGATCGCCGGCGGCACCGCCGAGGCCGGGGTCACCGACATCGCCGCCCCGCACCCGGTGCGCACCATCACCATCGCCGCCGACCTGCCCGACCGGGTCGCCGGCACCGCGTACGGCCGCGAGACCGTCACCCGGCGCCTGCAGGAGATCGGCTGCTCGGTCGCCGGCGCCGACATCCTGGAGGTCACCCCGCCGACCTGGCGGCCCGACCTCACCGACCCGTACGACCTCGCGGAGGAGGTCATCCGGCTGGAGGGCTACGACAACGTCCCCGCCCGGATGCCCAATGTGCCCCCGGGCAAGGGACTGACCGAGGCCCAGCGCACCCACCGCCGGATCGGCGTCGCGCTGGCCGGGGCCGGCTACGTCGAGGTCAACAACTACCCGTTCCTCGGCGAGAGCGCCTTCGAGGCGCTCGGCCTGGAGCCGGAGGACCGGCGCCGCCGCACCGTCAAGCTGGTCAACCCGCTCAACGACGAGGAGCCGGCGCTGCGCACCACGCTGCTGCCGGGCCTGCTCGGCGCGCTGCGCCGCAACGTCGGCCGGGGCAACACCGACCTGGCGATCTACGAGACCGGCACCGTCTTCCTGCCCAAGGACGAGCTGACCGTGGCCCCGCGCCCGGCCGTCGACCACCGGCCGAGCAACGAGGAGCTGGCCGAGCTGGACGCCGCGCTGCCGGACCAGCCGCGCCGGGTCGCGGTCGCCCTCGCGGGCGAGCGGCTGCCCTCCGGCTGGTGGGGCCAGGGCGCCCAGGCGTTCTGGGCGGACGCCGTCGAGGCGGCCCGCACGGTGGCCCGCGCGGCCGGTGTCGAGCTGACCGTCCGCCAGGGGCAGCAGGCGCCCTGGCACCCGGGCCGCTGCGCCGAGCTGCTCGTCGCCGGCACCGACCGGGTGGTCGGCCACGCCGGTGAGCTGCACCCGCGCGTCGTCAAGGCGCTCGGCCTGCCGGCCCGCACCAGCGCGATGGAGGTCGACATCGACCTGCTCACCGCCGACGGTGCCGAGAAGGTCAACGGCCCGGCCGTCTCCGGCTTCCCGGTGGCCACCCAGGACGTCGCGCTGATCGTCGACGCCGCCGTCCCGGCCGCCGACGTGGAGGCCGCGCTGCGCTCCGGCGCGGGCGAACTGCTGGAGGCCATCCGGCTGTTCGACGTCTTCACCGGCGAGCAGGTCGGCGAGGGCCGCAAGTCGCTGGCGTACGCGCTGCGCTTCCGCGCCGCGGACCGCACGCTGACCGCCGAGGAGGCGACCGCCGCCCGTGAAGCGGCCGTCGCCGAGGCCGTCGCCCGCACCGGCGCGGTGCTGCGCGGCGCCTGATCACGCCCGGCCCAAGGGCCCCGTCCGGACCTCGGTCCGGGCGGGGCCCTTTGCCTTTCCTTGGGTTGACGGCCCGTCGCCATCGCCACTTAACTCATTAACTATGGAACTAGACAAAGGTGCCGACCAGCCCTCCCCGATCGAGTTCCGTCTGGACCCGGCCTCCGGTGTCCCGACCTACCTGCAACTCGTGCAGCAGGTCGAACAGGCGCTGCGGATGGGCTGGTTGACCGAGGGGGACCGCTTGCCCCGGGTACGCGAGGTGGTGGCGGGGCTGGCGATCAACCCCAACACCGTGCTCAAGGCGTACCGCGAACTGGAGCACCGCGGCCTGGCGGTCGGCCGGCGCGGTCAGGGCACCTTCGTGCGTGGGCTGCCCGCCGGAGTGGTGCCGCTGCGCGAACGGGCCGCGCTGCGGCGGGGGCTGCTGGACTGGATGCGCTCGGCGCGGAACGCCGGGCTGGACGAAGGGGGGATGGTCGCGGTGTTCGAGGACGCGCTGCGCGACCTGCGCGAGGGACGGGACGGGGTGGTGGCCTGATGGCCGCGGACACGGTGATCGACTGCGGCGGGCTGGGTAAGCGCTACCGCCGCTCCTGGGCGCTGCGGGACTGCAACCTCGCCGTCCCGGCCGGGCGCGTGGTGGCGCTGGTCGGCCCGAACGGCGCCGGCAAGTCCACCCTGCTGGGCCTGGCCGCCGGCCTGACCCTGCCGAGCGAGGGCATGCTGTCCGTCCTCGGCGGTCAACTCCCGGGCTCACCAGAGGCGTTGGGCCGGATCGGCGTCGTCGCCCAGAACGCCTCGCTCTACCCGGGCCTGCCCGTCCGCGATCTGCTCCGGATGGGCGGCCACCTGAACCGCCGCTGGGACGGGGCCCGGGCGCGTACCCACCTGGACGGTCTCGGCATCCCGCTGGACCGCAAGTACGGCCGGCTCTCCGGCGGCCAGCAGGCCCAGGTGTCGCTCGCCCTGGCCCTCGCCAAGCGTCCTGAACTGCTGCTGCTGGACGAGCCGTTGGCGGCCCTGGATCCGCTGGCCCGGCACGACTTCATGGCCGTGCTGCTGACGGCCGTGGCCGAGGACGGCCTGTCGGTGGTGTTCTCCTCGCACGCCGTCAACGAGCTGGAGCAGACCTGCGACTACCTGGTGGTGCTCGGCGGTGGCCGGGTCCAGGTGGCGGGGGAGGTGGACGACCTGGTCGGCGGCCACCGGATGCTGACCGGCCCGACGGCCGAGGCGGACGAGCTCGCCGCCCGCCTGCCGGTGGTCCGCGACCGCCGGGCCGGCGTCCAGTCCCACCTGCTGGTCCGCACCGGCGGCGTGGACGCGCCGGTCTCCGGGGGCTGGCGCCAACAGCGTGTCGGCCTGGAGGAGCTGGTGCTCTCCTACTTGCGCGAGCCGGCCGTCTCCGCCCTGCCTGGCCCGCGCGGGGCCGTCCGTACGTCCGAGAAAGCGATGCTGTCATGAGTGCCGTCACCGCCGTTCCCGCCGCGCTGCCCCGCAGCGGCGCGATCCGGGCGGCCTGGCTCCGCCACCGGTCCGCGCTGCGGACCCTGCTGGGCGTCCTCGCCGGGCTCACCCTGCTGCTGGCCGTCACCGGGTACTTCCTGCACGCCGGGTTCGAGCGTTCCGGTGCGGGTGGCTGCGACATGACGACGCGGGCCTGCAACGAGCGGTGGAAGGAGTTCCTGCGCGAGTACGGTACCGAGCTGACGGTCGGTGGGAACATCGTCTACTTCCTGGGCGGAGCCCTCGGCGCTTTCGTGGGCGGCCCGTTGCTGGCGCGGGAGTTCGAGCACGGCACGGTCCGCTTCGCCTGGACCCAGGGGGCCGGGCGGACCCGGTGGACGGTGGGTGTGCTGGCCGTCGTGGGCGGTGTGCTGGCGGCCGCGACGGTACTGGTGGCCGTGGTGTTCAGCTGGTGGATCGCGCCGATGGCGGGGGAGTCGGGCCGCTTCCTGCCCCTGCTCTTCTCGGCCGCTCCGCCCGCCCTGGTCGGCCGGGTCCTGCTGGTCTTCGCGGTGGCCGCGCTCGCGGGCGCGGTGCTGCGGCGGACGGTGGTGGCGGTCGGGATCGGTGTGGTGGCCTCGGTCGTGACCACTCTGGTGGCCGAGTCCCTGCGCTTCCACTACCGAACCCCGCTGGAGGAGACGGTGCACACGCTGGCCCAGTCCTCGGTCGACCACCGCTGGGAGTTGAGCGTGTGGTACGCCGACCCGGCCGGGAATCGGATTCGCAGTGGTGAGATCTACGACCTGGGACACGACTACTACGGCGCCCAGAAGCTGGTGAGCGAGGGAGGCTACTCGGTGCACGAGACGTACCAGCCGGACGGGCGCTACTGGTCGTTCCAGTTCATCGAGCTGGGGTGGATGCTCCTGCTCGCGGTGGCGCTGTGCGCGGCGACGGTCTGGTGGGTGCGCCGCCGGGCGGTCTGAGCGGAGAGATCGAGGACGGTCGGTCAAAGCCCTTGCCGTGGCGGCCGCCTCCGGGCCCTTCGTCCGGTAGCGAAGAAATTTGAAGAGGTTCTGTCAAAACCCTTGCGGAGGCGGGGGTTCGAGGCGCTAATTTCCCGTTAGGAAAGTTTCCTAACCGCCCGAGGAAACGGAGCATCGTATGCGTCCCCAGTACCACCGTGCCCTGCGCATAGCCCTCGCCGCCGCCCTGGTGGCCGCACCCGCCACGGTCGCGGCCGCCGGCGCGGCCGCCGCCGCCCCGGCGGCCGCGGCATCCGTCCAGCTCAAGGGAGTCGGGCTGGACGACCCGCACAAGAAGGACATCGCGATGCAGCTGGTGTCCAGCGCGGAGAACTCCTCGCTGGACTGGAAGGCCCAGTACAAGTACATCGAGGACATCGGCGACGGGCGCGGCTACACCGCCGGCATCATCGGCTTCTGTTCCGGCACCGGTGACATGCTCGACCTCGTCCAGCACTACACGGACCTCAAGCCCGGCAACATCCTCGCCAAGTACCTGCCGGCCCTGAAGAAGGTCAACGGCAGCGCCTCGCACTCCGGCCTCGGCACCCCCTTCGTCAAGGACTGGGCCACCGCCGCCAAGGACACCGTCTTCCAGAAGGCCCAGGACGACGAGCGCGACCGGGTGTACTTCAACCCCTCCGTCAACCAGGCCAAGTCGGACGGCCTGCGCGCGCTCGGCCAGTTCGCCTACTACGACGCCATCGTCATGCACGGCCCCGGCAACAGCTCGGACAGCTTCGGTGGCATCCGCGCCGCCGCCATGAAGAAGGCCAAGACCCCCGCCCAGGGCGGCGACGAGGCCACCTACCTCAAGGCCTTCCTGGACGCCCGCAAGGTGGTCATGAAGAAGGAGGAGGCGCATTCCGACACCAGCCGGGTCGACACCGAGCAGTCGGTCTTCCTCAACGCGAAGAACTTCGACCTCAACCCGCCGCTCAAGTGGAAGGTCTACGGCGACAGTTACGCCATCAACAGCTGACGTGACGTAGGCCTGGGCCCGGGAGCGGCATGCTCCCGGGCCCCGTCGCCGTCCGCCGGCCGGTGCTCAGGCGCTCGCGGTGTAGTCGTAGAAGCCGCGGCCGGACTTGCGGCCCAGCAGGCCCGCGTCGACCATCCGGGAGAGCAGCGGGGGAGCGGCGTACAGCGGCGGCAGGCCCTGGCCGGCCGTGTCGCCGTACGGCCGGCCAGGGGCGTGCTACTCGCTCGGGACCGGTTCCATGAGGAACCCGAGACGAGGAGGTACAGGCTCGTCGTCAGCCCGGAAGACTGGCCGGCCGAGCGCCTGTTCCGGGTCGGGACTCACCTGCTGCTGCCGGTACCACTCGACAACGTGCGCGTAGCGCGGGTTGATGTACTCACCCATGGGAGAACCTCCTGTCGACTGTCCGGCAGCGTACGCGTCCGTCAGGCAACGGCCGGCTTGTTGCAGGGCTTCTCCGGTTTCGGCATGGGCCGGATCTTGCAGCGCGGCGCGTGCTGGCAGTTCGCCGCGACGGATACGAGGGAGTCGTCCGTGGGCGCCCGCCACAGCTCCGGGTCGACCTCGAACCCGGCGGCCCGAATGGCGTCCTGGGTCTGATCCAGGATGTTCGGGTCGAAGTTGTCCGGGTCGAAGCCGGGACTGTGGTGGACGAACACGCCCTCACGGGCGCACAACTCGGAGTAGACCTCGGTGTGGACGATGAGTGCGTGCCAGCCCTCGTCCACGATGCGACTCGGCGCCATGGCCAGGTGGGGGCGCCGGGCGCCGGTGACGACGAACGCGAGCGCCTCGCGAACGATGCGCTCCGCCATCTCGACCGTCATGCCCTCGTTGTTGTCGAGCACGGTGGACACGACAGAGCCGAACGTCGTCGCGCTCACGAGCGGAATCGGCGAGCTGATCATGATGATGCTCCTCTCGGTGATATCGAGTGGCGCTACCTCCCGGACCCGGTGTTGTCGCCAGGCTGGGAGGAAACGAGAACAGGGCAGTGTTCGACGACCGCCGTGCGGACGGTCGGATCTGTCCCGAGGCGGGTCTACTCGTAGGCCGCTCGGTAGCCGGGTAGCCGGTCACCAGATCCAGGGCGACCCACTGGTCGGGGTGGCCAGCTGGGCGTTCCACCAGCTCCGGGCGGTAGCGGGCGGCGACGCGCTGCCGACAGGTCAGGCGGTCGCCGTACGACACCCGCGCGACAGCGACGGCATCCCCTTCGAGGGCGAGCGTCCAGTCGGTGGCCTCGTCGCCGTGCATCCAGCGCTCCAAGTCGCGCGTGTCGCCGCTGCCCACCAGCCGCTCCATCGCCCGCAGCTGGTACTCGCCGATCGGCAGCTCGCGCAGCGTCTGCCACAGGATGTCCAGAGCCTGCAGCGCCGGCGCGGTGACCGGCTCCAAGCGGCTGTCCACCGAAACGGTCAGGTCGTCATCGATCAACGCGGGTCCTCCTCGGCGCAAGCCGGGTGAGCAACAACAGCCCAGCCGAGCGGCGCCGTCCTGGAGCCGGTCGACGTGTAGACGTGGCCAGCCGCAACCATCGGAGGCTCAGGAGAGCCACAGCTGATGCACGCCTCCCCGTGGAGCCGCGCGGGGCCTATTGACCCCGGGTCGACAACCTGCCGGTTCGCTGTCCCCGTCACGCCACTAAGCGTCCCCGGCAGCCATCCCCGAAAGTGCCACAACCTGTGGCACCCCCTCAGACCGCCTTGGCCCACCGCGCGAACTGGAGCAGCTGCTCGTCCCGGCCACGAGACAGCCGGACCATCGTGGCCAACTCCGCACGCACCTGGCCGTGTTCACGAACATGCTGGGGCGCGATCTGCCGCGCCACCAGCAGCGACTCCTTCGCGTGCTGCGGCTGTCCCAGCGTCATCTGGGCGCGCCCGAGGTCGATGTAGTAGTGCGACCGCCGTTCTGCGGGGAGGTCCCGCGGGGGCGCCCACCGGGCCGCTGTCTCCACCGCCGCCCGGAGGTCCTCCTGCTCGCCGACCTCGACTGCCACCGAGAGCCGGTGGATCTCCAGCGAGTCCGGACCAACCGCGGTCCCGTCGTACAGTCCCTCCCGAACGCGTCGGGACAGCACCTCGGCGTCCCGAAGGTGCTCTCGGGCCGCGTCCGGGCGCCGCATTCGTCCAGCCACGACTGCTGCCCGCATGTGAAGCGCTGCAGCCGCAGCGGCCAGCGGCTCCGTCGTTGGCGCCGGCATTTGGTCGGCTGCGGCCCGGAGCGACCGCAGACCAGGATCGAGCTGGCCTGCGGAGAAGAACGTCTCCATGCGGACGTAGGCGGCAGCAGCTTCCAGCGCCGGGTCGTTGGTGAGCCCCGCCGCCCACCGCATCAACTCGACCAGCCGGGCGCTTAAGTCCCGGTAGCCGTATTTGTAGGCCACCGCGTCTGCCGACCTGACCGCCAGCGCCAAGAGCCGCGCGGCCCGCTCACGCTCAACGCCGCGCGCCTGATCAACGGCGCGAAACAGCTCCGCCAGCAGGGGCGGTATCTGCTGGGCGAGACTGACGTACTGGGACTGCACCCGGTCATCGACAGTCCGATCGACGTCGCCCGCGATCGCGGACACCGGCCGCACCGGGCCGTCGTCCGGCAGGTCGTAGGCGGCGATGACACGCTGCAGCTCAGGGATAGCCTGGTGCACCCTGCTATCCGTGCGCCGCGGTCCCTCCGTCAGGTCCTCCGGGGCGGTCCCGATCGTCCTGGCCAGCGCATCGAGTACCGAGTCACTGGGCCGGCGCTCGCCATCCTCCACCTTGCGGATCATGCTGACGCTGACGCCAGATGACTCCCAGACCTGGCGTCGACTCAACCCCGCAGCCTTGCGCGCGGTTTCGATTCGCAGACCGAGTGCGGCAGCAGTCGTTCCGGGCATAGTCCGGCCTCCGTTCCGTGGTCGCACGCGGAACGGTACCGGCGCCCGAGCGGGAGCTGGGCGGATTCGCCCCGACGGTCATGCCGTCGGTGCGGTCCTGCTACGGGCCGACGAGCAACTCAGCCAGCTCGGTCAGCGAGGTGACCGTCCAGTCCGCGTCTGACGCGCTGGTCGTAAGGCCGATCGGCCCCCGGCGAAGATGCGCGGCGCGCAAACCTGCCGCCCGGGCCGGCGTGACGTCGTTCGCCGGGTGATCGCCGACGTACACGATCTCGTGAGGCTCACCGGGCGCCCACGTCGTCACCCGCTCGAAGAAGGCCGGGCTCGGCTTGGACACCCCCCACTCTCCGGACGTAGCGATGGCGTCGGCCGACAGGTCCAGCGCGCGCAACAGCTCCGACACGCCCGAGTTCTGGTTGCCTGCGATCCCGACCCACAGCCCGGCCGCCCGCAGCCTGGCCAGCGCGGGGCGCACGTCCGAGTAGAGGTCCGACTCCTCGAGGTGGTCTCCCTGTCCGGCAGCCTCCCGGGCCCGCCACTCTGCGGCCACGTCCACGTCCGGCCGGGCGATCCGGATCGCGTCCGCGTTGTCGCGGCCATGGGCAAGTACGGCCCCCACCAGAGCCGACATCGTGTGTGTTGGGACGCCGAGCCACCGGGCCCAGTCGCCCCAGTAGCGGGTGTCGCTGGTCAAGGTCTCGCCGATGTCGAACACCACAGAGCGCATGGAGTTGAGCCTATACGGGGGCCTTCCAGGGCAAGATCAAACGGTGTGGCCGAGACCTTCGAGGTCTCGGCCACACCGCATTGTGCTGACTGGGCGCCAGCTAACTGAGGTGCGTTCGTGCAGGTCAGGCGCTCGCGGTGTAGTCGTAGAAGCCGCGGCCGGACTTGCGGCCCAGCAGGCCCGCGTCGACCATCCGGGAGAGCAGCGGGGGAGCGGCGTACAGCGGCTCCTTGTACTCGTCGTACATCGACTCGGCGATCGAGACGATGGTGTCCAGGCCGATCAGGTCGCACAGCCGCAGCGGGCCCATCGGGTGGGCGCAGCCGGCCTCCATGCCCTTGTCGATGTCGGAGGCGGTGGCCACGCCCGATTCGAACATCCGCACCGCGGACAGCAGGTAGGGCACCAGCAGCGCGTTGACCACGAAGCCGGCCCGGTCCCGGGCGCGGATCGGCTCCTTGCCGAGTTCCTGCGAGGCGAAGGCCTCGACCCGCTCGGTGGTGACCGCCGAGGTGGTCAGGGTCGGGATGACCTCGACCAGCTTCTGCACCGGCGCGGGGTTGAAGAAGTGCAGGCCGATCACCTGCTCGGGGCGGGAGGTGGCGGCGGCCAGCTTCACGATCGGGATCGAGGAGGTGTTGGAGGCGAGGATCGCGTCGCGGCGCTCGACCACCTGGTCCAGGGTCTGGAAGATCTTGACCTTGACGTCCTCGCGCTCGGCGACCGCCTCGACCACCAGGTCTCGGTCGGCGAAGTCGGACAGCTCGACGGTGAAGGTCAGCCGGGCCATCGCCTCGTCCCGCTGCTCGGGGGTCAGCTTGCCGCGCTTGACCGCCGTGTCCAGGGAGTTGGTCAGCCGGGTGCGGCCGAACTCCAGCGCCTCACCGCTGGCCTCCGCCACCAGGACGTCCAGCCCCGCCCGGGCGAAGACCTCCGCGATGCCCGACCCCATCAGGCCGCAGCCGATCACTCCGACGCGCGCGATGTCACTCACTCAGTTGCCCTTCGGTGGTGCTGGGGGTCGCCCAGCGACTGGTGGCCCAGCGAGCTGCTGGTCTGCGGGCCGGGGTACCGGTATGGGTGCACCGGTCACCGCCCCGACGACGTTACTACTCCGTACCGGCCAGTAGGTCACCCCCTCCCCGGGCGGGTGCCACCGCTTCCGATCGCCCGATCGGGTGAGGCCGCGCCCGCCGCCCGTGCGCCCGGGGCCGCGCCCGCCCGGTGGCCGCGAGAATGCCGCAGACGGGGGCCGGGGACGGGAAGGGAGCACGTGGTGTCGACGGTATCGCTCACAGGACAGGTCGCCCTGATCACCGGCGCAGGCCGGGGCATCGGCCGGGAGATCGCCATCGGCCTGGCCGCCGAGGGCATGGCCGTCGGCCTGGTCGGCCGTACCCACGAGACGCTGACCGACACCCTCAAGGAGTGCGTCCGGCACGGCTCCCGGGGCGTCGCCGTCACCGCCGACGTCACCCGCCCGGGCTCGGTCCGGGAGGCCGTCCGGCTCGTCGAACGCGACCTCGGCCCGGTCGACCTGCTGATCAACAACGCCGGCCTGGTCGACCGCGCCGAGGTGCCGCTCTGGGAGACCGACGCCAACCAGTGGTGGCAGGTGATCGAGACCAACCTGCGCGGCCCCTACAACCTGCTGCGCTGCGTCCTGCCCGGCATGGTGTCCCGGCGGCACGGCCGGGTGGTCAACCTCAACTCCGGCTTCGCGCTGCGCCCGGACGGGGACTACACCGCGTACGCCACCTCCAAGGGCGCGCTGCTGCAGCTCTCCGACAACATGGCGGACTCGCTCGCCCAGCACGGCGTCGTCATCCTCGACATCAGCCCGGGCGCGGTGGCCACCGACATGACCGCCGGGATGCCGATGTTCAAGGACAAGAAGACCTGGGGCTCCATCCCGTACATGGTCGCGGTCACCGCGGACGTGGCCCGCGGCCGCTTCGACGGCCTGCACGGACGGTTCATCCACGCCGAGCGGGACGACCTGGAGGAGCTGGTCAACCGGGCCGAGGAGATCCGTACGGCGGACGCCCGGACGCTGCGGCTCCGCCCGTACAAGGAGGACGACCCGATGGGCTGAACAGGCCCGGGTGGCGGGATCCTAAGCGCACAGCTGACTGGCGGTCACCGGCTTCAGGCCCGCCTTGGCGAGGCCGTCCAGGATGGCCGGCAGCGCGTCCACCGTGCACTGGTGGCCCATGTGCAGGGCGACCACCGAGCCGCCGCGCACCGAGCCCAGCACCCGGCGCTGCAGCTCGGCGGCCGTCGGGTCGTTGTAGTCGCGCGGGTCGACGTCGAAGGAGAGCACGTGCTCGTAGCCGACCGCCCTGGCCTGCTCGCGCACCATCCGGTTGGCGTACTGCGTGGCGGACGGGCGGAACCAGCGGCCGATCGAGCCGGTGAGCCGCTGCAGCCGGTCGGCGCACTGGGCGATCTCGGCGCGCGCCTGGTCGGGGCTCATCGCGGAGATGTTGAGGTGGTTCTGGGTGTGGTTGCCCAGCTCGTGGCCGGCGTCCAGGATCCGGCGGGCCATCTGCGGCTGCTGGTCGAGCCAGCTGCCGACCGCCATCACGGTCAGCTTGGCGCCGCGCTGCTCGGCGGCCTCCAGCAGCGCGGTGGCCAGCTTCGGATCACCGCTGCCGTGGACGGTGAGTGCCACGTTCTTGCCGGTGCGCGGCCCGTTCACCACCTCGACCGGGGTGCCGGGGGCGAGCGGCGGCAGCACGGGCGGCGTCGGCGGCTGGGTGGCGGCCGCGGTGGCCGTTTCGGTCGCGGTGGGCTGCGGCTCCGGCGGGGCGCTCGGCGCGGCGGAGGCCGGGCCCTCGCCGCCGTTCCAGGCCGGGTCGGTGGTGTGCTGCGGGTCGACGGTGCCCGGGTGCACGGCGAGCGTTCCGGTGTCGGCCCGATGCGGGGTGCCGCTGGTGCACGACGTCAGGAGCCCGCCGGCGGCGGTCAGGGCGGCCAGCTGGGCGGCGGTGCGCAGTACGGTGCGGCGGTCGGCAGTCATCGGCAGTCAGCATAGAGAGGGCGGACCTCCGGGGCGATCCGGGGAGCGTCCGGATACCGCCGTTGACGTGCACACACTCCACCGGCCGGGTGTTGCGTAAACCTGAACTCCCGCTGTTTCCCCGGCGTGTCGTCGGATACGATCACGGCGCACCGTACGCCACGCAACGATGGCGGGGTCGGAGGCGGGTCAACCGGCCGTACCGGACGGGCCCGCCGACCGCCGCGGCGGTGACCATGTCCGGCAGTGAGCATTGCATTGGGGGGCGGAACAGGATGCACGAGGACACCGCGGCGGTCGGCGAGGCCACCGGCACCGACTGGGACTGGGCCAGAGCGGACGACTGGCAGCCGCCGAGCGAGCTCGACACCGGCGTCCCGCACACCGCCCGGATGTACGACTACTACCTGGGCGGCAAGGACAACTTCGAGGCGGACCGCAAGGCCGCCCAGGCCGCCATAGCCGCCTACCCCGCGCTGCCGCTGCTGGCCCGCACCAACCGCCGGTTCCTCGGCGACGCGGTCGAGTTCGCCGCCGGTCGGGGTATCCGCCAGTTCATCGACATCGGCACCGGCATCCCGGCCGTCGGCTCCACCAGCGAGGTCGCCCAGCGGGTCGCCCCGGACGCCCGGGTGGTGTACGTCGACAACGACCCGATCGTCGCCACCCACGCCCGCGCCCTGCTGGCCGGTCACCCCGCCGGGCACACCTCGGTCATCGAGGCCGACCTGCGCGACCCGGCCGAGATCCTCGACCACCCGGGGCTGCGCGCCGCCGTCGACCTGTCCGAGCCGGTCGCGCTGATGCTGGTCGCCGTGCTGCACTTCATCCGCGACGAGGACGGTGCCCAGCAGATCGTCCGCACCCTGCGCGACGCGCTCGCCCCCGGCAGCGCGCTGATCCTCTCCCACGGCAGCCCCGACTTCGCCTCCCGGGAGAGCGCCGCCGAAGGCACCCGCATCTACCGCAGCGCCAGCGCCCCCCTGGTGCTGCGCCCGCGCGCCGACGTCGAACCCTTCTTCGGCGACTTCGAGTTCGCCGGCCCCGGCCTGGTCCAGCTCCCGCTCTGGCGCCCCACCTCCGGCCACGTCCCGACCACCGAACTCCCCGAGGGCTGGCAGGACGTCTCCGCCTACGCGGGCGTCGCCTTCAAGAAGTAGCCCCACCCGCGGACCGGTCCCGGCGCCTCCCTCCTGCGCCGGGACCGGGCCCGCACACCGAACTCTAGGGTCGAGCACTGACAGCCCGTCACCCGGCCCCGGGGACGTATCGGGAGAAATTGCTGCGACACCGGGCCCGGGCGAGTGTTAGCTTCCGCGGCATGGAACCCCTGAGCGAGAACGAGATCCGCGCGTCCTTCGTCAACTGCTCCAAGGGCGAGGCCCGTCGGCTCAGCCTTCCCCGGGGCCTGGCCGAACTTCCCTGGCAGAACCTGGACTTCCTCGGCTGGCGGGACCAGGGCGCGCCCGACCGGGCGTACCTGGTGGCGCCGTACGCGGGCGAGCCGGTCGGCGTGACGCTGCGGGTGCCGACGATCCGCCGCAGCCTCACCAAGACGAACGTCTGCTCACTGTGCATCACCGCGCACGCCGGCTCCGGCGTCGCGCTGCTCGCCGGCCGCCGGGCCGGGGCGGCCGGGCGCGAGGGCAACACCGTCGGCACGTACATCTGCGCCGACCTCGCCTGCTCGCTGTACGTGCGCGGGCTGAAGAAGTCCACCTTGATCACCAGGCCGGACGAGTCGCTGCCGCTGGAGCTGCAGATCGACCGGACGGTCGGCAACCTGGACGCCTTCCTCGCCAAGGTGCTCGGCGACACCACGCCCTGACGGGATCAGCGCCCGCGCAGGTGGTTGAGGTCGCGCCGTTCGCGCTTGGTCGGGCGCCCCGCGCCCCGGTCCCGCTCGCCGGCCGCCACGACGACCTCGCGCGGCGGCCGCGGCGGGCTGTTGTCGATCAGGCACTCCGCCGCCACCGTGGCGCCGACCCGCTTGCGGATCAGCTTCCGCACCACGACGACCCGCTCGTAGCCCTCCTCGCGCACCCGCACCTCGTCCCCGGGGCGCAGCGCCTGGGCCGGCTTGACCCGCTCGCCGTTCACCCGCACGTGCCCGGCCCGGCAGGCGGCGGCCGCCAGCGCCCGCGTCCTGGCGAGCCGGACCGACCAGATCCAGCTGTCCACCCGCACGCTTCCCTCGTGTTCAGCCATCCCTGGAGCCTACCCAGCGCGGGCCGAGACCGGCCGGGCCGACCCGGGCGCTAAGCCGCCTGCGGCTCCTCCTGGACCGCCCAGCCGTTGCCGTCCGGGTCGTTGAAGAACACGAAGGAGTTCCACGCCTCCCCGTGCCCGTTCACCCGCAGCCCCGCCTCGAAGTGCTGGACCGGGCTGACCTCGACGCCCCGCGCCGCGAGTTCGTCGTGGGCCCGCTCGATGTCCGGCACGACCAGCTGCAGCCCCTTCACCGATCCGGGCGGCGACGTGATCACCCCGGTGCCGACCACGATGGAGCACGCCGAGCCCGGGGGAGTCAGCTGGACGACCCGGACCCCGTCCCGCAGCCGGGTGTCGTGGTCGACCGTGAAGCCGGCCCGCTCCTCGTAGAACAGCTTCGCGCGGTCCACGTCGGACACCGGGACCACCAAGACCTCGAGCTTCCAGTCCATCGCCCTCACCCCTCTCGGCCGGGCTCTTTCAGTATCCGTCGAAACGGTTCCCCGTCGGGGTGTCGGATAGCCTGAGAACACGATGAATCCCGAGATCACGCCCGCCGCGGCGACCCCGTTCAGCACGCCGTGGGGCGTCTTCGACCTCACCCGCTTCCCCGAGGACCCGCGCGAGCGGCTGCGGGCCTGGGACGCCGCCGACGAGTACCTGCTGCGCCACCTCGCGGGCGAGGCGGACGGCGCCGACGGCGCCACGGACCTCGCCGGCCGCCGGATCGTCGTCCTGGGCGACCGCTGGGGCGCGTTGACCACCGCGCTCGCCGCCCACGAGCCGGTCCAGATCGTCGACTCCCACCTCGGCCGCCGGGCCACCCTGGCCAACCTGGCCCGGGCCGGCGCCCCCGCCGACCCGGCCCGGCTGCGCACCACCCGGGACACCCCGCCGGAGCGGATCGACGTCCTGCTGGTGCGCGTCCCCAAGAGCCTGGCGCTGCTGGAGGACCAGCTGCACCGGCTCGCCCCCGCCGTCCACCCGGGCACCGTGGTGATCGGCACCGGCATGGTCACCGAGATCCACACCTCGACCCTCCAGCTCTTCGAGCGGATCCTCGGCCCGACCCGCACCTCGCTCGCCGCCCGCAAGGCCCGGCTGATCTTCTGCACCCCGGACCCGGCGCTGGACCCCGGCCCCAGCCCGTGGCCGCACCGCTACGCGCTGCCGCCGGACGTCGGCCCGGTCTCCGGGCGCACGGTGGTCAACCACGCCGGCACCTTCTGCGCCGAGCGCCTCGACATCGGCACCCGCTTCTTCCTCGGTCACCTGCCGACCCCCGCCCCCGGGGCCCGGGTGGTCGACCTGGGCTGTGGCAACGGCGTGGTCGGTACGGCCGCCGCGCTGGCCGGGCCGGGTATGGAGCTGGTGTTCGTCGACGAGTCCCACCAGGCGGTGGCCTCGGCGGAGGAGACCTTCCGCACCAACCTGGGCCCGGACGCCCGGGCCGAGTTCCTGACCGCCGACGCGCTCGCGGCGGAGGTGATCGCCCCGGGTTCGGTGGACCTCGTCCTGAACAATCCGCCGTTCCACTCGCATCAGGCCACCACGGACGCCACCGCCTGGCGGATGTTCACCGGTTCCCGGCGGGCACTGAAGCCGGGTGGGGAGCTGTGGGTGGTCGGAAACCGCCACCTCGGTTACCACGTCAAGCTGCGCCGTCTCTTCGGCAACTGCCAACTGGTGGCGGGGAACCCCAAGTTCGTGGTGCTGCGCGCGGTCAAGCGGTAGTCCGGCGCCCGCCCGGTCCGCCGGGCGGGCGAGGGGCGGTTTTCGGGCGTTCTCCGCGGTCCCGGCAGGAGCTTCTTGCATGGATGTTCCGTGCTGCGTATATTCATGCCACGACAAAGGAGGAACGCCATGGCATTGCGAGTCGCCGTCGCCGGCGCGAGCGGATACGCGGGCGGCGAGGTGCTGCGCCTGCTGCTCGGCCACCCCGAGGTGGAGATCGGGGCGCTGACCGGCGGCTCGAACGCGGGCACCCGGCTGGGCGCGCTCCAGCCGCACCTGATCCCGCTCGCCGACCGCGTCCTCGAACCCACCACCCCCGAGGTGCTGGCCGACCACGACGTGGTGTTCCTGGCGCTGCCGCACGGCCAGTCCGCGGCCGTCGCTGAGGCGCTCGGCGGCAACGTCCTGGTGGTCGACTGCGGCGCCGACTTCCGGCTCCGGGCCGCCACCGACTGGGAGCAGTTCTACGGCTCCGCGCACGCCGGCACCTGGCCCTACGGCCTGCCCGAACTGCCCGGCCACCGGGCCGCGTTGAAGGGCAGCAACCGGATCGCCGTACCCGGCTGCTACCCGACGGCCGTGTCTCTGGCGCTGTTCCCGGCGTACGCGGCCGGGCTCGCCGAGCCGGAGGCCGTCGTGGTCGCCGCCTCCGGCACCTCCGGCGCGGGCAAGGCCGCCAAGACCCACCTGCTGGGCAGCGAGGTCATGGGCAGCGTCAGCCCGTACGGCGTCGGCGGCGTGCACCGGCACACCCCGGAGATGGTGCAGAACCTCACCCCGGTCGCGGGCGAGCCGGTCACCGTCTCCTTCACGCCGACCCTCGTCCCGATGCCGCGCGGCATCCTCGCCACCTGCTCCGCCAAGGCGAAGCCCGGGGTGACGGCCGCGAGCCTGCGCGCCGCCTACCGCGACGCGTTCGCGGCCGAGCCGTTCGTCCACCTGCTGCCCGAGGGGCAGTGGCCGCAGACCAGCAGCGTCTACGGCGCCAACACCGCCCTCGTCCAGGTCGCGCTGGACGCCACCGCCGGGCGGATCATCGCGATCAGCGCGATCGACAACCTGGTGAAGGGCACCGCGGGCGGCGCGGTGCAGAGCATGAACATCGCCCTGGGCCTGCCCGAGGAGCTGGGCCTTCCCGTGAACGGAGTCGCACCGTGAGCAGCAGCACGAACGTGGGGGTGACGGCCGCCAAGGGCTTCCGCGCCGCCGGCGTCACCGCCGGCATCAAGGCCTCCGGCACCCCGGACCTCGCCCTGGTGGTCAACGACGGCCCCGCGCTCGCCGCCGCCGGCGTCTTCACCGCCAACCGGGTCAAGGCCGCGCCGGTCCTCTGGTCCGAGCAGGTCCTCAAGGGCGGCCAGGTCTCCGCCGTGATCCTCAACTCCGGTGGCGCCAATGCCTGCACCGGCCCGCTCGGCTTCCAGGACACCCACGCCACCGCGGAGAAGGTCGCCGAGGAGCTGAAGCTCAACGCCGGCGAGGTCGCCGTCGCCTCCACCGGTCTGATCGGCGAGCGCCTCCCGATGCACGTCCTGCTGCCCGGCGTCACGCTGGCCGCCCAGGAGCTGAGCGCGACCGGCGGCGAGGCCGCCGCGATCGCCATCAAGACCACCGACACCGTGCACAAGACCGCCCAGGTCACCAGCCCGGCCGGCTGGACGGTCGGCGGCATGGCCAAGGGCGCGGGCATGCTCGCTCCGAGCCTGGCCACCATGCTGGTCGTGATCACCACCGACGCCGACCTGGACGGCGCCGCCCTGGACGCCGCGCTGCGCGGCGCCACCCGTACCACCTTCGACCGGATCGACTCCGACGGCTGCATGTCCACCAACGACACCGTGCTGCTGCTCGCCTCGGCCGCCTCCGGCGTCACCCCGGACCAGGCCGAGTTCGCCGAAGCCGTCCGCACCGTCAGCGCCGACCTGGCCCGCCAGCTGATCGCCGACGCCGAGGGTGCCAGCAAGGAGATCCGGATCGACGTCACCGGCGCCGCCACCGAGGGCGAGGCCGTCGACGTCGCCCGGACGATCAGCCGCAACAACCTGCTCAAGTGCGCCATCCACGGCGAGGACCCCAACTGGGGCCGGGTGCTGGCCGCCATCGGCACCACCGACGCCGCCTTCGACCCGGACCGGCTGGACGTGGCCATCAACGGCGTCTGGGTCTGCCGGAGCGGCAGCGTGGGCGAGGACCGCGACCTGGTGGACATGAGCGGCCGCGAGGTCGTCATCACCGCGAACCTCAACGCCGGCACGGCGAGCGCCTCGCTGTGGACCAACGACCTCACCGCCGACTACGTCCACGAGAACAGCGCCTACTCCACCTGATCCGCGACACCTGACGCGCGACACCCGTTCGGACGAGGGACACCCGTGAAGATCGCACCCAAGGGCGAACAGGCCCGGAACAACACCGCGTTGCCCAAGGCGATGACGCTGATCGAGGCGCTGCCGTGGCTGGAGCGCTTCCACGGCAAGACCGTCGTGATCAAGTTCGGCGGCAACGCCATGGTGGACGAGGGCCTCAAGGCGGCCTTCGCCCAGGACGTCGTCTTCCTCCGCTACGCCGGCCTGCACCCCGTCGTGGTGCACGGCGGCGGCCCGCAGATCAGCGCCCAGCTGGACCGGCTCGGCCTGGAGTCCAACTTCACCAACGGGCTGCGGGTCACCACCCCCGAGACCATGGACGTGGTCCGGATGGTGCTGGCCGGCCAGGTGCAGCGCGAGCTGGTCGGCCTGCTCAACGGGCACGGCCCGTTCGCGGTCGGCATGACCGGCGAGGACGCGCACACCATGACGGCGGTCAAGCGGTACGCGGTGGTGGACGGCGAGCAGGTCGACATCGGCCTGGTCGGCGACATCGTCAACATCGAGGCCGGCGCGGTGAAGGCGCTGATCGCCGACGGCCGGATCCCGGTCATCTCCTCGATCGCCCGCGGCGCCGACGGCCACGTCTACAACATCAACGCCGACACCGCCGCCGCCGCCCTGGCGGTCTCGCTCGGCGCCGAGATGCTGGTGGTCCTGACCGACGTCGAGGGCCTCTACAAGGACTGGCCGAACTCCGACGACGTGATCAGCCAGCTCAGCGCGAGCGAGCTGGACGAGTTGCTGCCGGGCCTGGCCAGCGGCATGCTCCCCAAGATGGAGGGCTGCCTGCGCGCCGTCCGCTCCGGGGTGGGCACCGCCCGCGTCCTGGACGGCCGGGTGCAGCACAGCCTGCTGCTGGAGATCTTCACCGACGAGGGCATCGGCACGATGGTCGTGCCGGACGACGAGACGATGGTGACCGGGGGACTGGCATGACCGCGAACGAGCAACTGACCGGCCGGTGGCAGCACACCTTCACCGACAACTACGGCACCCCGCGGATCCCGCTGGTGCGCGGCGCCGGCGCCAAGCTCTGGGACGCCGACGGCAAGGAGTACACCGACCTGCTCGGCGGCATCGCCGTCAACGCCCTCGGCACCGCCCACCCGGCGGTCGTCGAGGCGGTCAGCCGGCAGATCGCCACCCTCGGTCACGTCTCCAACCTCTTCATGGCCGAGCCGACCATCGCCCTCGCCGAGCGGCTGCTGGCGCTGGACGGCCGGGAGGGCGGCCGGGTGTTCTTCTGCAACTCCGGCGCCGAGGCCAACGAGGCCGCGTTCAAGATCAGCCGCCGGACCGGCCGCACCCACCTGGTCGCCCTCCAGGGCGCCTTCCACGGCCGGACGATGGGCGCCCTCGCGCTGACCGGCCAGCCCGCCAAGCAGGAGCCGTTCCGCCCGCTGCCCGGCGACGTCACGCACGTCCCGTTCGGCGACGTCGAGGCGCTGCGCGCGGCCGTCACCACCGAGACCGCGGCGGTCTTCCTGGAGCCGATCCAGGGCGAGAACGGCGCCGTCCCGCTGCCCGAGGGCTACCTCCGGGCGGCCCGCGAGATCACCCGGGCGACGGGCACCCTGCTGGTCCTGGACGAGATCCAGACCGGCGTCGGCCGCACCGGGTACTGGTTCGCCCACCAGGCCGTCGAGGGCGTCGAGCCGGACGTCGTCACCCTCGCCAAGGCGCTCGGCGGCGGGCTGCCGATGGGCGCGGTGCTGGCCTTCGGCGAGGCTGCCGAACTGCTCACCCCGGGCCAGCACGGCACCACCTTCGGCGGCAACCCGGTGGCCGCGGCGGCCGGGCTCGCGGTGCTGGACACCATCGAGTCCGAGGGCCTGCTGGAGCACGTCCGCAAGCTGAGCGAGCGGCTGCGCCACGGCGTCGAGGCGATCGGCGACCCGCTGGTCTCGCACGTGCGCGGCGCCGGCCTGCTGCTCGGCATCGTGCTCACCGAGCCGGTGTCGGCGAAGGTGCAGGCCGCCGCGCAGGAGGCGGGCTTCCTGGTCAACGCGGCCGTCCCGGACGCCGTCCGACTGGCCCCGCCGCTGGTGCTGACCGAGCAGGAGGCGGATGCCTTCCTCGCCGCGCTGCCGGGCGTCCTGCAGGCGGTGCGCGAGAGCGCCCCGGCCGATGCGAGTTGACCGTCGTCCGGGAGAATAATCACATGACCGCTTCCCAGTCCGGCCCGTCCGCCGCAAGCCCGTCGCCGCAGGTGCCGCAGACCCGCACCGCGCGCCACCGGCGGATCGTGGACCTGCTCACCCGCCAGCCCGTGCGCTCGCAGAGCCAGCTCGCCAAGCTGCTCGCCGACGACGGACTCGTGGTCACCCAGGCGACCCTCTCCCGGGACCTGGACGAGCTGGGCGCGGTCAAGATCCGCAACCGGGACGGCGCGCTGATCTACGCCGTCCCGGCGGAGGGCGGCGACCGTACGCCGCGCGCTCCGATGGGGGAGTCGGCCAGCGAGGGCCGGATGGCCCGGCTGGCCGGCGAGCTGATGGTCTCCGCGACGGCCTCCGGCAACCTGGTGGTGCTGCGCACCCCGCCGGGGGCCGCGCAGTTCCTCGCCTCGGCGATCGACCAGGCCGAGGTGTTCGAGATCATCGGCACCATCGCCGGCGACGACACCGTCCTGCTGATCAGCCGCGATCCGGCGGGCGGTCAGGCGCTCGCCGACCACCTCATGCAACTCGCCCAGGCCAAGGCGCAGTAGCGCGGCACCCCCGCAGACCCCGGCCGGTGGATTCCACCGGCCGGGGTTTTGTGTTTCATACGGAGTAGTGCATACTTATGCCCATCGCCGCAAACCTGTACGACCTGTACACAGCACAGTGAGGAGAAAGCCGTGGCCGAGCGCGTCGTACTCGCCTACTCGGGCGGTCTGGACACGTCCGTCTGCATCGGCTGGATCGCCGAGGAGACCGGTGCCGAGGTCATCGCCGTCGCCGTCGACGTCGGCCAGGGCGGCGAGGACCTGGACGTCATCCGTCAGCGCGCGCTGGACTGCGGCGCCGTCGAGGCCGAGGTCGCGGACGCCCGCGACGAGTTCGCCGACGAGTACTGCCTCCCGGCCGTCAAGGCCAACGCGCTCTACCAGGGCCAGTACCCGCTGGTCTCCGCGCTCTCCCGGCCGGTCATCGTCAAGCACCTGGCCGCCGCCGCCCGCAAGCACGGCGCCACCACCGTCGCGCACGGCTGCACCGGCAAGGGCAACGACCAGGTCCGCTTCGAGGTCGGCATCAACTCCCTGGCCCCCGGCCTGAAGTGCATCGCCCCGGTGCGCGACTACGCGATGACCCGGGACAAGGCGATCGCCTTCGCGGAGGCCAAGGGCCTGCCGATCGCCACCACCAAGAAGTCCCCGTACTCGATCGACCAGAACGTCTTCGGTCGGGCCGTCGAGACCGGCTTCCTGGAGGACATCTGGAACGCCCCGATCGAGGACGTCTACGAGTACACCCAGGACCCGGCCGCCCCGCGCGAGGCCGACGAGGTGGTCATCACCTTCGACGCCGGCGTCCCGGTCGCCGTCGACGGCCGCAAGGTCACCGTCCTGCAGGCGATCGAGGAGCTCAACCGGCGGGCCGGTGCCCAGGGCGTCGGCCGGCTGGACATGGTCGAGGACCGGCTGGTCGGCATCAAGTCCCGGGAGATCTACGAGGCCCCCGGCGCGATCGCCCTGATCACCGCCCACCAGGCCCTGGAGAACGTCACCGTCGAGCGCGAACTCGCCCGCTACAAGCGGCAGGTGGAGCAGCGCTGGGCCGAGCTCGTCTACGACGGCCTCTGGTTCTCCCCGCTCAAGCGCGCGCTGGACGGCTTCGTGAACGAGGCGAACCAGCACGTGTCCGGCGAGATCCGGATGGTCCTGCACGGCGGCCGGGCCGTGGTCAACGGCCGCAAGTCCGGCCAGTCGCTGTACGACTTCAACCTCGCCACCTACGACACCGGCGACACCTTCGACCAGTCGATGTCCAAGGGCTTCATCGAGATCTTCGGGATGTCCTCGAAGCTCGCCGCCCGCCGTGACCTGGCCTGATCCCGCTGACCTCCCCAACTCCCGCCCACTGCAAGGAGCCCACGCGATGACCGCCGATCAGAACGCCGACGTCCGCCTCTGGGGCGCGCGCTTCGCCGACGGCCCGTCCGAGGCGCTGGCCAAGCTCTCCGCCTCGGTCCACTTCGACTGGCGCCTCGCGCCGTACGACATCGCCGGCTCCAAGGCCCACGCCCGGGTCCTGCACAAGGCCGGCCTGCTGTCCGACGACGAGCTCGCCGCGATGCTGGCCGGCCTCGACGCCCTGCTCGCCGACGTCCAGGCGGGCACCTTCACCGGCACCGTCGCCGACGAGGACGTGCACACCGCCCTGGAACGCGGCCTGCTGGAGCGCCTCGGCGCCGAACTCGGCGGCAAGCTGCGGGCCGGACGCTCGCGCAACGACCAGATCGCCACCTTGTTCCGGATGTACCTGCGGGACCACGCGAAGACCATCGGCGCCCTGGTGCTCGACCTCCAGCACGCCCTGGTCGGCCTCGCCGAGGCGCACCCGGACACCGCGATGCCGGGCCGCACCCACCTCCAGCACGCCCAGCCCGTCCTCTTCGCCCACCACGTCCTCGCGCACGTGCAGGCCCTCGGCCGGGACGCCGAGCGGCTGCGCCAGTGGGACGCCCGCACCGCCGTCTCCCCGTACGGCTCCGGGGCGCTGGCCGGCTCCTCGCTCGGCCTCGACCCGCAGGCCGTCGCCGCCGACCTCGGCTTCGAGGGCGGCTCGGTCGGCAACTCCATCGACGGCACGGCCTCGCGCGACTTCGTCGCCGAGTTCGCGTTCGTGACCGCGATGATCGGCATCAACCTCTCCCGGATCGCGGAGGAGGTGATCATCTGGAACACCAAGGAGTTCGGCTTCATCACGCTGCACGACGCCTTCTCCACCGGTTCCTCGATCATGCCGCAGAAGAAGAACCCGGACATCGCCGAGCTCGCCCGTGGCAAGTCCGGCCGGCTGATCGGCAACCTGACCGGCCTGCTGGCCACCCTCAAGGCCCTGCCGCTCGCCTACAACCGGGACCTCCAGGAGGACAAGGAGCCGGTCTTCGACTCCTGCGACACGCTGGAGGTGCTGCTGCCCGCGTTCACCGGGATGATGGCCACCCTCACCGTGCACCGGGAGCGGCTGGAGGAGCTGGCCCCGGCGGGCTTCTCGCTCGCCACCGACATCGCCGAGTGGCTGGTCAAGCAGGGCGTGCCGTTCCGGGTCGCGCACGAGGTGGCCGGCGCCTGCGTCAAGGTCTGCGAGGCCGAGGGCATCGAGCTTTCCGACCTGACGGACGAGCAGTTCGCCGCGATCTCGGTGCACCTGACGCCCGACGTCCGGTCGGTGCTCAGCGTGCACGGCGCCATCGCCTCCCGCAACGGGCGCGGCGGCACCGCGCCGTCGGCGGTGGCGGTCCAGCTCGCCGAGGTGAAGGCGGACCTGGCGCGGCAGCAGGAGTGGGTCCAGGGCTGACCTCTGGTCGACCGGGGGAGGGGGCGCGACGGTCCGACCGTCGCGCCCCCTCCCGTGTCCGCGCCCCCGGTCGGGCGTAACCGGCCCCGCCCCGGCCCGTCATGCACGGTGTGTGCACAACCCTTCCGCCCGTTCCCTCCGCCGAGGACGTCTACCTCGCCGAACGCCGCCGCCGCGTGGTCCGCGAGACCGTGGCCGGCCTGCCGGGCCGCTGCCCCGAGCTGGTCGCCGCCCTCGCCGAGGACCCGCCGCCCACCTACCGGGAGCTCTCCGAACGCCTCGGGATGCCGCGCGGCTCGATCGGGCCCACCCGATCCCGCTGCTTCGCCTGCCTGCGCGTCCTCCTGCACGCCGAGCGGTTCCTGTGAGTCGAGGGGCCGGGGCGACGCTTCTCACCCCGGTCACCCCGGAGGCTGGCTCCGGCCGGGTGACGCCCCTCGCGTCCGGCCGTCGCCGCTTTCCGGCCCGTCCTCCGCGCGGCGTCCGCCGCCCGCCCGGATCTCCGCGTGACCCTCGCCACGTCGAACGCCCTGGAGGTTGAGAGCAGCTGACACGCGGGTAGAGCGCTGGCGAACGTAGCTCTTGACGGTGCCGCGATCACTCGGATACTGAGCGTGAGCGCGTCGCCGTCGACCCGGGTCACTTCCGGGCCGCACGGCTGGTACGTTCGTGCGCCACCCCCGGCCAGGGCAGATCCCCGGCCGGGACATCTCCGGCAGGGCATCCGGTGCGGCACCCTCACGTTTGCGCGCCGGGCACGACGATGGGGAGGCCCCAGCACATGGGCATGAGCGTGATCATCTCGGCGGCGGGCGTCGAGGACGCGGAGCAGATCCTCAAGCTCCAGTACCTCGGCTACCAGCCCGAGGCGGAGCTGTACGGCGACTGGGCGATCGAGCCCCTGACGCAGACCCTGGAGAGCCTGCGCGCCGAGCTGTCCGAGCAGCACGTCCTGGTCGCCCGGCTCGGCGACGAGGTGGTCGGCACCGTGCGCGGCCGGGTCGACGCCGACGGCGTCGGCCGGATAGGGCGCCTGGTCGTCCACCCGAGGATGCAGCGGCACGGCCTGGGCGGCCGGCTGCTGGACGCGCTGGAGCGCCGCCTCGCCGAGGGCGGCCGCCCGCTGACCTCCTACCGCCTGTCCACCGGCCACCGCAGCCTCGGCAACCTGCGCCTGTACGCCCGCCTGGGCTACCGGCAGGCCGCGGTCGAGCCGATCAGCGACCGGCTCAGCATGGTGCACCTGGAGAAGCCCGTCGTGGTGCCGCTCGCCGCGACCGCCTGAGCCCTCCGCCCGTTCCGGCCCGCCCGGCGCTGCCACCATCCGGACATCCCGGTGGCGGCGCCGAGCCGTATCGTCGCTGGTGGCGGGGCTGGCCGTCCGCATTGCGGACATCACATCCAAGTAATTGGGCCCAAATCGGCCCATCTGATTTACTGGCTCACATGACTGCGACGACGAAATGGACCCCCACCGGCGCCCTGCCGGCAGGTGAGCGCGCCATGTGCCGTCGAATGTGTCACCGCTGAGGGCCATCGCCCCCGGCACCCGACCGAGGGTGCCCCACCTCGCGCCCCGAAGCGAGACCCGGCGTCGTTCCCGTCCGTACGAGCGCGCCCAGCCTGCCACGCCTCTCCCCCCTGCCCACCCATGGGCGGGTGGTCGTCCACGGCTCCTCGTGCCCGATGACTCGTAAGGGCCACGCCGTCGCGCGGCCCGGCCGTCCAGCGGCCACGATCAAGAGGTGGCAGGTCCGGATCCCCCTGGCGAAGCGCCGTGCGCACCGCCGACCGCAACCCGGTCGGGTGGCCGCCCGCCGCCCGCCCCCGACCCACGGAAGCAGCTGTGATCACCACCACGGACCTCACGAAGGTCTACCGCTCGCGAGGCCGCGAGGTGACCGCCCTCGCCGGCGTCGACCTGCACGTCCGCCCGGGTGAGGTCTACGGAGTCGTCGGCACCAGCGGCGCCGGGAAGTCCACCCTCATCCGCTGCGTGAACATGCTGGAGCGTCCGTCGTCCGGCACCGTCACGGTCGACGGGGTCGAGCTCACCGCGCTGTCGGGCGGCGAGAACCGGGCCGGCCGGGAACTGCGCGAGGCGCGGCGCCGGATCGGCATGGTCTTCCAGCACTTCAACCTGCTCTCCTCGCGCACCGTCCAGCAGAACGTCGAGCTCCCGCTGGAGATCATCGGCCTGGACCGCACCCAGCGCCGCCGCAAGGCCGCCGAACTGCTCGACCTGGTCGGCCTCGGCGACAAGGCCGGCAGCTTCCCCAACCAGCTCTCCGGCGGCCAGAAGCAGCGCGTCGGCATCGCCCGTGCCCTGGCCGGTGACCCCAAGGTGCTGCTCTCCGACGAGGCCACCTCGGCGCTCGACCCGGAGACCACCCGCTCGATCCTCAAGCTGCTGCGCGACCTCAACCAGCAGCTCGGCCTCACCGTCCTGCTGATCACCCACGAGATGGACGTCATCAAGTCCGTCTGCGACTCCGCGGCCCTGATGCGCGGCGGCCGGGTGGTCGAGTCCGGCGAGCTGACCGACCTGCTGGCCAAGCCCGGCTCCGAGCTGGCCCGCGAGCTGTTCCCGCTCAGCGAGTTCGGCACCGGCCACCCCGGCTCGACCGTGCTGGAGATCACCTTCCAGGGCGACACCTCGGCTCGGCCGTTCGTCTCCCAGCTGGCCCGCACCTACCAGATCGACATCAACATCCTCGGCGCCGCCGTGGAGACCATCGCCGGCCGGATGGTCGGCCGGATGCGGGTCGAGCTGTCCGGCGGCCACCAGGACAACGTGGTGCCGATCGGCTACCTGCGCGAGCAGGGCCTGCAGGTGGACGTACTCGGCGCGGCGGACGGAGCGGTGGCATGACCTGGGACCAGATGCAGGAACTGATGTGGCCCGCCACGCAGGAGACCCTCCAGATGGTCGGGGTGTCCACGGTCGTCACCGTGCTGATCGGCCTGCCGCTGGGCGTCCTGCTGGTGCTCACCGACAAGGGCGGCCTGCTGGCCAACCGGGCCGTCAACAAGGTCCTCGCCTTCGTGGTGAACATCGCCCGCTCGGTGCCGTTCATCATCCTGATGATCGCGCTGATCACCTTCACCCGCTGGCTGGTCGGCACCTCCATCGGCTGGCAGGCGGCGACCGTGCCGCTCACCATCGGCGCCATCCCGTTCTTCGCCCGCCTGGTCGAGACCTCCGTCCGCGAGGTGGACCGCGGCCTGGTCGAGGCCGTCCAGTCGATGGGCGGCAGCACCTGGACGATCGTCCGCAAGACGCTGCTCCCCGAGGCGCTGCCGGCGCTGGCGGCCTCGGTGACCACCACGATCATCACGCTGGTCAGCTACTCCGCGATGGCCGGCGTGGTCGGCGGCGGCGGCCTCGGCACCCTCGCCGTCAACTACGGCTACTACCGCTTCGAGACCGCCTTCATGTGGGTCATCGTCGCGGAGCTGGTGATCATCGTCCAGATCATCCAGATGCTCGGCGACTACGCCGTCCGCCGCCTCGGCAACCGCGGCCGGTCCGGCCTGTTCGGCTCCCGGGACCGCACCCCGGCCGCCCCCGACGAGGACCTCGTCGCCTCCTAGACCTCCCTCGTCCGACTCCGGACGCGGCTCCCCGCATCACGCAGAAAGGCACTTTTCGTGCGCAACGCCCTGAAGTTCACCAGCATCCTCGCCACCGCCGGCATCGCCCTCTCGCTGGCCGCGTGCGGCAGCTCCGGGTCGTCCTCCTCGGACCCGAACGCGCCGCTCAAGGTCGTCGCAAGCCCCACCCCGCACGGGCAGATCCTCAAGTTCGTCAAGGACAACCTCGCGGAGAAGGCGGGCCTCAAGCTCGACATCAAGGAGGTCACCGACTACGTGACCCCCAACACGGCGGTGCAGGACGGTTCGGCCGACGCCAACTACTTCCAGCACGTCCCGTACCTGGAGGACTTCAACAAGAAGCACGGCACCGAGATCGTCTCGGTGGAGCCCGTGCACCTGGAGCCGCTGGGCGTCTACTCCAAGAAGGTCAAGGCGATCGCCGACCTGCCGGACGGCGCCACCGTCGGCCTGCCCAACGACGCCACCAACGAGGGCCGCGCGCTCAAGCTGCTCGCCGACAACAAGCTCATCACCCTCAAGGACGGCGCCGGCACCGCCGCCACCCCGGCCGACGTGACGGGCAACCCGAAGAACCTCAAGTGGAAGGAGCTGGAGGCCGCCCAGCTGCCCCGCTCCATCGCCGACCTCGACGCCGCCGTCATCAACGGCAACTACGCGCTCGACTCCGGCCTGAAGCCGGCCACCGACGCGCTGGTGCTGGAGAAGGCCGAGGGCAACCCGTACGCCAACATCCTCGCCGTGAAGAAGGGCAAGGAGAACGACCCGCGCGTGAAGAAGCTCGCCGAGCTGCTGCACTCCGACGAGGTCAAGAAGTACATCGACGACACCTTCCAGGGCTCGGTCATCCCGGCCTTCTGAGCCGGCACCCGATCCACGCCCTGATCCCGACCGGGCCCCCGCCGCACCTCGGCGGGGGCCCGGTCGGGCAGGATGCACCAGGGACGCCCTGGCCGGTGGCGCTCTGACGCACCGTCGTGCGGCCGGCGCACCGCGTGGTAACCCTGGCGCGGCGGAGGCGTACGGTGTTGTGTTCACGACCCGGCGAGGAGAGACGGCATGGCAGCGAGCTTCCCCGAGACCGCCATCAGCACCGAACGGCTTCTGCTGCGGCCCCTTGCGGAGGACGACGCGCCCGGCCTGGCCGAGATGATGGCCGACGACCTCGTCCTGGCCTGGACGGACCTGCCGCACCCGTTCACCGAGGCGTACGCGGCCGAGCTCGCCCGCACCCTCGCCCCCGCCCACCGGGCCGCCGGCCGCGGCATCGTCTTCGCCGTCACCGAGCACCTCACCCAGCGCCTGGTCGGCCTGGTCGAACTGCGCAACACCGACTGGCGGCTGCGCACCACCGAGATCTCCTACGTCACCGCCCCCTGGGCCCGCGGCGAGGGCTACGCGCCGGAGGCCGTCCTCGGCGTCGCCCAGTGGCTGTTCGAGGACCGCGACTTCCTGCGCCTGGAGATGCGCACCGCCGCCGGGAACACCGCCGCCCAGCAGGTCGCCCAGAAGATCGGCGGCATCAGCGAGGGCGTGCTGCGCAGCGCCTGGATAGTCCGCGGCGAAACCGGCGAGGTCGTCGTGGAGAGCCGCAGCGACCTCATCCTGTGGAGCCTGCTCCCGGAGGACATGGAGGCGCCCGAGCCGCACCGGGGCGGCTGGCACGGCGACCACCGGTACGTGCTGCGGGACTGAGCCGCCCGTTCCGCGAAGGCCGCCCGAGCCGCCCGCGCCGCCGACCCGCCACCCGCCCGTCACGGACATGTGTGCGAGATGTCGGCGTCGAGGGGATCACACCCGGTAGCCTCTGGACCGGCGCCGCACACCGGCGCGGTTTGTCGGCGCACCGAGGCGCGTACCGGTTGGCACTACAGGGGCACACCGGACCGCCTGCCGGGTCGCGCACCGAGTCGAGGGAGAACGGCCGCAGATGGCTGACCGGATCACGGTCATCGGGTGGGACGGCACGCCGCTGACCGAGGCCGCCGGTGCGGCGCTCGCCGCCGCGACCCTGGTGGCCGGAGCCCCCTACCAGCTGAGCGCCCTTCCGGTGCCGGACGCCGCCGAGCGGATCACGCTCGGCAACGTCCAGCAGGCCGCCCGGCGGATCGCCGAGCACCGGGGTGCCGCCGTCGTGGTCGCCGAGGGCGATCCCGGCTTCTTCGGCGTCGTTCGCGCGCTGCGCCGCCCCGAGTTCGGCCTCGAACTGGAGGTCCTGCCCGCCGTCTCCTCGGTCGCCGCCGCCTTCGCCCGGGCCGGCATGCCCTGGGAGGACGCCCAGGTGGTCAGCGCCCACGGCGGACGGCTGCGCCGCGCGGCCAACATCTGCCGGGCCCACCCCAAGGTCGCGGTGCTGACCGCGCCGGGCGCCGGCCCGAGCGAACTGGCCCTCATGCTGCGCGGCGTGCACCGGACCTTCGTGGTCTGCGAGGCCCTCGGCACCCCGGACGAGGACGTCACCGTCCTCACCTCCGACCGGATCGCCGACCACGTGTGGCGCGACCCCAACGTGGTGCTGGTGATCGGCGGCAACAGCGGCGGCCCGCAGTCCGGCGGCGTCGGCGCGGCGGCCGGCTGGCTGGCGGGGCGCCCGGTCGGCTTCCCCGGCGCGGACCGCGGCTGGGCGCTCCCCGGCGACGCCTACGCGGGCGCCGGGCGCGCGGGGGACGAGCCGGGCGCGTCGGAGGCGCTCCCCGCGCACGTGCGCGCCCTGGTGCTGGCCCGTCTGGGTGCTCGTCCCGGGGACCTGGTCTGGTCGGTCGGCGCGGGCAGCGGCGCCCTCGCGGTGGAGGCGGCCCGCTTCGGCGCCGCCGTGGTCGCGGTCGAGGCGTCCCGTTCGGCCTGCGCCCGGCTCGCCGTGAACGCCCGCCGGTACGGCGTCGAGGTGGAGACCGTGCACGGGCAGGGCCCCGAGGTGCTGGGCGGGCTGCCGGAGCCGGACGCGGCGGTGGTGGAGTCCGGCGGCCTCGACGTGGTGCGTGCGGTGCTGGCCCGCCGGCCGGAACGGTTCGTCGCGCTGCCCCGGACCCTCGCCGAGGCGGAGACGGTGCACCGGTCGATCGCCGAGGCCGGCTACCGGGCGGACGGCGCGCTCCTGCAGTCCACCCCGCTGCTGGCGGCCGGCGGTGACGGTGGTGGGGGGCTGGCGCTGGGGGCGGGTGGAACCGGTGTGCTGCTGCTCTGGGGTGAGCAGATCGCGTGAAGGCCTCGGGCTCGTCCTGTGCGGCCGGGTGGCCGCAACGGGGCCCGGCGGTGATCCAGGTCGCATCCGGACACCGATTCGAGAGGTGACCGTGCGGGGCCGGTAGTGTGGCGTCCTGGGGCCGCTGCGACGGTCGGTGATCCACCCGATTCGGTCGGTTTGTCGCCTTTTTGACGCGGTGCAACCAGGTTCCGCTCGAAGTGTGGGCAATTCGACGGGCCGCGTGCCGGACCTGGAGAATGCCGTAGGGTCCGGTGCGGTCGTGCCGGTTGCCCCGGGTTGTCGTTGTTTCAGATGGTGCGTCGCCCGTGCGGGCGGCGCGCGGGCCGGGGTGCCGCAGCGCGCCGGAAGGACGTGGGCCGCAGCGCCTCGGCGCGGCGGCCGCGTGTGGTTGAGGAGCGGGTCGGTGCAGGCCCGGCCCGTGCGGATGGGCGCTGCGGTCGGTGATCGTGTCGCCAAGGGCGCGGCAGCGGCCTGGAAGGAGCGTTTGACAATGACCGATGGCGGCCACGTCCCGGGCGAGGGACTGCCGGAGCACCTGCACGCCGGGCCGGACCCGCTCGGCGGACCGGAGGGCGTCGCGGGCGTTGCACCCCTGCAGGGCGTCGCGACGGACGGTGGCGTGATCCCGAACCCGACGGTGCCGGGCCACGGCCTGGCCGGAGCGGTGCCCCCCGGCGCGGGTGTCATCCCGCCGCAGGGCCGGCCGCTGGGCGCGTCCGGCTTCGGTGTTCCGGCCCCCGGCATGGCAGGGGCCGGCGTTCCGGCTCACGGCGTGCCCGGTGAGGACTGGGGCGTCGACCAGGGCGCCCCGCGCCCGGCCTTCCACTTCCTCGACCAGCCCGACGCGCCGGACCTGCTGGACGACGAGGACGACGTGCTGCTGATGCCCGGTCCGCAGGGCTCCTGGGGCGAGCCGCTGGCGTCCGTCCCGACCGAGCAGACGCCGCTCGCACCGCAGCAGGACGGCCTGGCGGTCGAGCCTTCGTGGCCGCCGCTGGAGCCGCCGGTGCTCGGCGCCGAGCAGGCGCAGCAGCCCGTCCACGTCGTCCCGCCGCACCTCCAGGCCCCGGAGGCGATGACGGCGGCTCAGCCGCCGCGCCGACCGCTGCACGCCGGCCCGCCGGTCCCGGACCCGTCGCTGATGACCGGCCAGGTCCCGGTCCGTTCGCTCGCCGACCGTGGCCCGTCGCAGGGCGGTACGCCCGCGCACGGCATCCCGGTGGTCGGTCGGCCGCCGATGGCCGAGGCCGCCGCCCCGGCGCAGGCCGCCGTGCCGCAGGCCGTTCCGGCGGCGCCGGTGCCGGTGGCGCCCGTGACTCCGGCGGCTCCGCCGGCGGAGGCTCCGGAGTTCCAGCAGGTGCCGCTGGCCGCGCAGCCGGTCGAGGCCGTGCTGGCCGTCGAGATGGTCGGGGCGATCGAGGTGATCGAGGTCGTCGAGACTCCGGAGACCGTCGCTGTCGCCGAGGCCGTGGCGGACGCGTCCCGGGCCGTCGTCGCCGAGCCGGTTCCGGCGGAGGCCGGTCGGCCGGTCGCCGATCCGGCGGGCACGCCGATCTCCTCGCCCCTCGCCGGGTCCGTCGTGCCGGCCCCGGCCGAGGCCGCTGTCGAGCCCCTGGCCGAGGTGGCCGAGCAGGTGGCCGCGCCCGTGGAGCAGGCCGAGGCGGCCGCCCCGGCCGGCCAGCCGCGGCGCATCTCCGCGTTCCTCGCCGCACCCACCCCGCACGGCCTGCCCCCGGTCTCGGCGGCCGGTCAGGCCCCGGTGGCCCCGGTGGCCCCGGTGGCCGAGGAGGCCGCGCCGCAGCAGCCCGCTCCCATAGCGGCCGCCGAGCAGGCCCAGGCCGTCCCTCCCGCCGAGGCCGGGGAGACCGCCGAGACCGTGGAGCCCGCGCCGGAGCCCGTCGTCGCGGCGGTGGCCGAGACCGCCGCCGGTACCGGTGAGATGCCGTCCGGCCAGGCCGTCGGCGAGCCTGTCGGCGAGCCCGTCGTCGAGGGCGGGCAGCCGCAGCAGGAAGTCGTCGCGGCCGAGGTCCCGGCCGAGCCGGTGGTGGACCAGGCCGCCGAGGTCGCGGTCGAGCCCGCCGCCGAGGTCGTCGTGGCCGAGCCCGGGGCCGAGGTCGTCGCACCGGAGGCCGGGGCACAGCCGGCCGCTGATGCGACCGAGGTCGCCGAGCCGGCGGCCGTACCCGCCGAGGCTGTCGTCGAGACCGCCGTCGAGGCCCCGGCGACGTCGGAGGCTCAGATCCCGGCCCAGGCGGAGCCCGTCGCCGAGCCGGTCGCTGAGCCCGCCGTGCCCGCCGAGCAGGCCCCGGCCGCCGCGGAGTCCGCCGTCGCCGAGCCCGTCGCCGTGGAGGCCGCCCAGCCGGAGGCCCCGGCCGCCGACCAGGCCCCCGAGGCACCGGAGGCCCCGGAGACCCCCGAGACTCCTGAAGCCGCTGAGACCCCCGAGGCCGTCGCCGAGGAACAGCCGGTCCAGCAGCCCGCCGAGCAGTCGGCCGCCCCCCAGGTCGACGAGCAGCCGGCCGAGGAACACCCGGCCGAGGAACACCCGGCCGAGGAGACGCAGTCCGAGGAGTCGGCCGAACCGCGCGGCCCGGCCGCCGCCGGCTTCGACGAGATCGGCCGCGAGGCCGTTCACCAGGTCATCCGCGAGCGCCGCGACGTCCGCAACGGCTTCCGCCCGGACCCGATCCCGCACGAGGTGCTGATCCGCGTCCTGGAGGCCGCCCACACCGCGCCCAGCGTCGGCTACTCGCAGCCCTGGGACTTCGTGGTGATCCGTTCGGCCAAGACCCGCCGGCGGATGCACGCCCTGGCCGAGCGCCAGCGCGAGGCGTACGCGGACTCGCTGCCCAAGGGCCGGGCCAAGCAGTTCAAGGAAATCAAGATCGAGGCCATCCTCGAGACGCCGGTCAACATCGTGGTGACGGCCGACCGCACCCGCGGCGGTCGGCACACGCTGGGCCGGCACACCCAGCCCCAGATGGCCCCGTACTCGGCCGCCCTGGCCGTCGAGAACCTCTGGCTGGCCGCCCGCGCCGAGGGCCTGGGCGTCGGCTGGGTGAGCTTCTTCGACGACGAGGAGCTGGTCCGCGAGCTCGGCCTGCCCGAACACCTGGAGGTCGTCGCCTACCTCTGCGTCGGCTACGTCGACGCCTTCCCGGACGAGCCCGAGCTGCAGCAGCAGGGCTGGGCCAAGAAGCGCCCGCTGTCCTGGGTCGTCCACGAGGAGCAGTACGGCAACCGCGCGCTGCCCGGCGAGGAGCCGCAGAGCCTGCTCTCCGAGACCCTGCGCGGCATCCGCCCGCTGGACGCCAAGGCGCTCGGCGAGGCCTGGGACCGGCAGAAGCGGATGACCAAGCCGGCCGGCTCGCTCGGCATGCTGGAGATCATCTCCGCCCAGCTGTGCGGCCTGTCCCGCAAGTGCCCGCCGCCGATCCCGGAGCCCGCCTGCGTGGCGATCTTCGCCGGCGACCACGGCGTGCACGCGCAGGGCGTCAGCCCGTGGCCGCAGGAGGTGACCGCCCAGATGGTCGGCAACTTCCTGGCCGGGGGAGCGGTGATCAACTCCTTCGCCAAGCAGATCGGCACCGAGGTCTGCGTGGTCGACGTCGGCGTCGCCGCCGAGCTGCCGGACGCCATCCAGCAGGGCCGCACCACCGGCCTGCTGCCGCGCAAGGTCAAGCCCGGCACCGCCGACATGACCCAGGGCCCGGCGATGACCCGCGAGGAGGCCCTCAAGGCCATCGAGGTCGGCATCGAGACCGCCCGCGACCTGGTCGCGGCCGGCAACAAGGCACTGGTCACCGGCGACATGGGGATCGCCAACACCACCGCCTCGGCCGCCCTGATCTCGGTGTTCACCGGCCTCGACCCGGCCGAGGTCACCGGCCGCGGCACCGGCATCGACGACGAGACGCACGCCCGCAAGATCGAGGTCATCCGCGCCGCGCTGGCCCTGCACCGGCCCGACCCGGCCGACCCGATCGGCGTCCTGGCCGCCGTCGGCGGCCTGGAGCACGCGGCCCTCGCCGGCTTCCTGCTGGGCGCGGCCTCGCTGCGCACCCCGGTGGTCCTGGACGGCGTCATCGCGGGTTCGGCCGCGCTGGTGGCCAAGGCGATCGCCCCCGAGGTGCTCGCCGCCTGCATCGCCGGGCACCGCTCCGCCGAGCCCGGCCACCAGGCCGCGCTGGCGAAGCTGGGCCTGCGTCCGCTGATCGACCTGGACCTGCGGCTCGGTGAGGGCACCGGTGCCCTGCTGGCCCTGCCGCTGGTGCAGAGTGCGGCCCGGGCGATGCACGATGTAGCCACCTTCGACTCCGCCGGGGTCACCGAGAAGGCCTGACGCTCGACGTCACCACTCCGCGGACCGGCCCGAGGGCGCGCCGGTCCGCGGAGCGGCATCACGCCGCACCCGCACCCACGAATCCCCGATCAGGAGCACCGCCGATGACCGCGCCGACCCCGCACCCCAGCACCGAAGGCCGTACCCCGTACCCGGTCGGCCTGCTGCTCGCCGGCCGCCGCGTGGTCGTGGTCGGCGGCGGCCAGGTCGCGCAGCGCCGGCTCCCGGCGCTGATCGCCACCGGCGCGGAGCTGCACCTGATATCGCCGGACACGACCCCGGCCGTCCAGGCGATGGCCGACGCGGGCGAGCTCACCTGGCACGTCCGTCCGTACCGGGACGGCGACCTGGCCGGCGCCTGGTACGCCCTGGTGGCCACCGACGACCCGGCGGTCAACGGCGCGGTCAGCGCCGAGGCTGAGCGCGAGCGGGTGTTCTGCGCCCGCAGCGACGACGCCGCCGCCGCGACCGCCTGGACCCCGGCCAGTGGTCGTGACGCGGGTGCCACCGTCGCGGTCCTCACCGGCGACCCGCGCCACTCCGCCGCCCTGCGCGACGCCATCGTGGGCGGCCTGCGGGACGGCTCGCTGGCCGTCCGCCAGTTCCGTGCGCACGGCGTCGAGGGTGCCTCCGGGCTGCCGGGCCAGGGGAGCGTCGCCCTGGTCGGCGGCGGCCCGGGCGACCCGGACCTCATCACCGTGCGCGGCCGCCGCCTGCTCGCCGACGCGGACGTGGTGGTCGCCGACCGTCTCGCCCCGCGTGAGCTGCTCGCCGAACTGCCCGAGCACGTCGAGGTGATCGACGCGTCCAAGATCCCGTACGGCCGGTTCATGGCCCAGGAGGCGATCAACCGGACGCTGATCGAGCACGCCAAGGCGGGCCGGTTCGTGGTCCGGCTCAAGGGCGGCGACCCGTACGTCTTCGGGCGCGGCGGCGAGGAGCTGCTGGCCTGCGCCGAGGCCGGGCTCCCGGTCACGGTCGTCCCGGGCATCTCCAGCTCGATCAGCGTCCCGGCGGCGGCCGGCGTCCCGGTCACCCACCGGGGCATGACGCACGAGTTCACCGTGATCTCCGGCCACGTCGGTCCGGACGACGAGCGTTCGCTCACCAACTGGGAGGCCGCCGCGAAGATGCGCGGCACCCTGGTGCTGCTGATGGCCGTGGACAAGATCGGCGAGATCGCCGCGAAGCTCGTCGAGCACGGCCGCCCGGCCGACACCCCGGTGGCGATCGTCCAGGAGGGCACCACCGCGGCCCAGCGCCGGGTGGACGCCACCCTGGCCACCGTCGCCGCGACCGTCGAGGCCGAGGGGATCAAGCCCCCGGCCGTGATCGTCGTCGGCGACGTGGTCAACGTCCTGGCGGCCGCCTTCCGGCACTGAGCGCCACGGAGTGGGAAGTCGGTCCCGCCGACTTCCCACTCCGGTCCGGCTACTCCGGTCCGGCTACTCCGGTCCGGCTACTCCAGCGGCTGCTCCGTCCAGATCACCTTCCCCGTCGCCGTGTAGCGCGTCCCCCAGCGGTCCGCGAACTGCGCGACCAGGAACAGCCCGCGCCCGCCCTCGTCCGTGGTCGCCGCGTACCGCAGGTGCGGCGAGGTGCTGCTGCCGTCCGACACCTCGCAGATCAGCGTCTGGTCCCGCAGCAGCCGCACCCGGATCGGCCCGGTGCTGTACCGGATCGCATTGGTCACCAGCTCGCTCAGGATCAGCTCGGTGACGAACGCCACCTCGTCCAGCCCCCAGGCCGCCAGCCGCTCCGCCACCGCGGCCCGGACCTCGCCCACCGCCGCCGGCTCGGACGGCACGTCCCACTCCGCCACCTGGTCCGGCGCCAGCACCCTGGTCTGCGCGACCAGCAGCGCGATGTCGTCCAGCGGATGCTCCGGCAGCAAGGCCCCGAGCACGTCCGAGCAGGTCTGCTCCGGCGTGCGCGGCGGCCCGGTCAGCGCCGCCCGCAGCAGGTCGATCCCCACGCCGATGTCCCGTTCGCGGTCCTCGACCAGCCCGTCCGTGTACAGCACCAGGCGGCTGCCCTCCGCGAGGTCCAGCTCGACCGTCTCGAACGGCAGCACCGACAGCCCCAGCGGCGGCCCGGTCGCCAGCTCCGGGAACACCACCCGCCCGTCCGGGTCCACCACGGCCGGCGGCGGATGCCCGGCACTGGCCAGCGTGCACCGCCGGGACACCGGGTCGTAGATCGCGTACAGGCAGGTCGCCCCGGCCAGGGCCGAGCCCTCGCCGCTCGCGGCCTCGTCCTGGTCGATCCGGTTCACCAGGTCGTCCAGGTGCCCCAGCAACTCGTCCGGTGGCAGGTCCAGCGTCGAGAAGTTGTGGATCGCCGTCCGCAGCCGCCCCATCGTCGCCGCCGCGTGCAGCCCGTGCCCCACCACGTCCCCCACCACCAGCGCCACCCGCGCGCCCGGCAGCGGGATCACGTCGAACCAGTCCCCACCCACCCCGGCCTGCGCCGGCAGGTAGCGGTGCGCGATCTCCAGCGCGTTCTGCGGCGGCAGGTTGCGCGGCAGCAGGCTGTGCTGCAGGGTCACCGCCATCGCGTGCTCACGGGTGTAGCGGCGCGCGTTGTCGATGCACACCGCCGCGTGCGCCACCAGCTCCTCGGCCAGGGTCAGGTCTTCCGCCTCGAACGGCTCCGGCCGATCCGCCCGCCAGAACCGGGCCACTCCCAGCAGCACCCCGCGCGCCCGCAGCGGCACCCGCACCAGCGAGTGCACCCCGTACGCCAGCGCCTGCGCGGACCGCTCCGGATCCTGCTCCCGCCACCCCAGGGCCTCGGCCAGCCGAGGCTCCAGCCCCGGGGCCCCGCTGTGCAGCGCCCCGGCCAGCGGGGTGGCCGGCACCACGTCCAGCACCGTGCCCACCGGGTAGAACGGCGAGTCGTCGCGGATCCCGGCGACGGCCGCGCGCCGCATCCGCGCCAGCGAGGAGCCCGGCGGCGGCTCGTCGCCCGTCAGCACCTCGTCCGCCAGGTCCACCGTGACGAAGTCCGCGAACCGGGGCACCGCGACCTGCGCCAGCTCCTCCGCCGTCCGCGTCGCGTCCAGCGAACTGCCCACCGACACCCCGGCGTCGTACAGCAGCCGCAGCCGTCGCTGCGCGCCCTCGGCCCGGCCGGACAGCGCCAGCAGCTCGGTGGAGTCGCGCAGCGTGGCGACGCAGCCCGGCGGGCCGCCCACCTGGTCGGTGAGCCGGACGTTCACCGCCAGCAGCCGCTCCCCGGCCAGCACCACCTCGTCGGTCACCGGCCGGTCGCCGGTCAGCAGGGCCAGCGGCGCGGGCTCCAGCCCCAACTCGGCCACCGGCCGGCCCTCGGCGTCCGGCGGCAGGTCCAGCAGGCGCCGCGCCTCGTCGTTGCAGAGCAGCAGCCGACCGTCCGCGCCGACGATCACGACGCCCTCGCGCACCGCGTGCAGCACGGCCGCGTGGTGCTCGTACATCCGGGTCATCTCGGACGGGCCCAGGCCGCGGGTGTGGCGCCGCAGCCGACGGCTGATCAGCGCCGTGCCGAGGACGGCCAGCCCGACCGCGCCCGCGGCGGTGCCCAGCACCACCGGCAGCTGCCGCTCGCTCGCGCTCCTGACGTGCTTCACCGTGATGCCCGCCGAGACCAGCCCGGCCACCGAGCCGTCCGGGGCGTTCACCGGGACCACCGCCTGGACCAGCGGGCCGAGTCTGCTGGTGACCTGCTCGGTCACCACCTGTCCGTGCAGCGCGGGCAGGTAGGTGCCGACGAATTTCCGGCCGATCAGGTCCGGGTCGGGGTGGGTGTAGCGGATGCCGTCGTCGTTCAGCACGACGATGAAGTCGACACCCGACCCGACCCGAGCGGCCTCCGCCTTCGGTTGCAGGATCGCGGTCGGATCGGGGGAGCGGAGGGCCTCGACGATGCCCGGCGAGCCGGCGAAGGTCTGTGCGACCGCAACGGACCGGCTGCGCGCCTCGTGGTCGACGTCGCTGTCCGACTGCACCACGAGCGCGACCGCGGCCGCCGCCACCAGCAGCAGCACGACGAGGATCTGCAGCGCGAACACCTGCCCGGCCACCGAGCGGAGCCGCCCGGGCCACGGCCGCTTCGGGCGTGGCAGCTGTTGCCGACCGTTTGGGCGCCCACCGGAGGAGCCGGCGGAACCAGTAGCACCAGAGGCCGACGGAGCCCAGGATCGGCCCGGAAACTGGGCCATACGATCATATTTGCACCATGGCTGGCACAGGGCCAAGGCCAGCCCACCCCGCGGCTTGGGCCGTTTGGCCTTCCCCGTCCGGCCTTGGCAGGATCGCAGGGTGTCCGAACCCAGCACCATCACCGACCCCGCCGACCCTCGTCTCGGCGACTACACCGGCCTCACCGACGTCGAACTGCGCCGCCGGCGCGAACCCGCCGAAGGCCTGTTCATCGCCGAGGGGGAGAAGGTCATCCGCCGCGCCCTCGCCGCCGGCTACCGGATGCGGTCGATGCTGCTGACCTCCAAGTGGCTGGACGTGATGGCCGATGTCATCGCCGAGGCCGACGCGCCCGTCCACGTCGTCGAACCCGCGCTCGCCGAAGCCGTCACCGGGTACCACGTCCACCGCGGCGCGCTCGCCTCGATGGAGCGCACGCCGCTGCCGCAGGCCGCGGAGCTGCTCGCCGGGGCCCGCCGGGTCGCCGTCTTCGAGGACATCGTCGACCACGCCAACATGGGGGCGGCCTTCAGGAATGCGGCTGCGCTGGGCGTTGACGGGATCCTCCTCACCCCGCGCTGTGCCGATCCCCTCTACCGCCGGTCCGTGAAGGTGTCGATGGGCGCCGTCTTCCAGGTGCCGTGGACTCGTCTGGAGGCCTGGCCGAAGGACATCGAGATCCTGCGTTCCGCAGGCTTCACGGTAGCGGCACTGTGCCTGAGCGACCAGGCGATCACCCTCGACGAACTCGCTGCGCGGAACGACGAGAAGCTCGCCCTGGTTTTCGGCACGGAGGGTACGGGCCTCGCCGCCGACACACTCGCTTCGGTCGACGAGCATGTCCGCATCCCGATGGATGCCGGTGTCGACTCGCTCAACGTCGCAGCAGCCTCGGCGGTGGCCTTCTACGCGACCCGCCCGCGAGGTGAGCTGGTCCAGTAGGTCACTCAGGGCAACTCATGGGCGCCCACGCTCCGCCAACCCGGCGGATCACTCCTGCCGCGCCGAGTGTCGCCCCCCGGAGCGGAGTGCCGGATCTTGGCAGGACCCCGCTCAGGCGGCGCCTCCGCCATGTCCGCTGCCTGGCTGCCTTCTCGGCCGTCGTCGCCCGCCTTCCGTCGCCGAAGGCCGACAGCTGTCCAGTATGGGAGGAGCGATACCCGGCGGGCATCGGGGAGCAGCCGGTCACGAGGGCGAGGGCTACTCGCCCCAGCAGGAAGGCGGTGCCGGATGCGTGGCCTGGAAGTCACCGTGGTGGTCCTCGCGGCCGTGCTGACCATGACGTGGCTGGCTCGCCGCCTGCAGTGGAACGAGCCGGTCCTGCTGGTGGCGGGCGGCTGCCTGATCGGCCTGACCCCCGACTTCCACAGGCTGGCCCTGCCTCCCGAGGTGGTCCTGCTGCTGTTCCTGCCCCCACTGCTCTACTGGGAGTCGCTGACCACCTCGCTCCGTGAGATCCGGACGAACCTGCGCGCCATCGTGCTGCTCGGGACCGGCCTGGTGCTGGCCACCGCCGCCGCCGTGGCCGCGGTAGGGCACGCGCTGGGCCTTTCCTGGCCGCTCGCCTGGGTTCTGGGTGCTGTCGTCGCCCCCACCGACGCCATCGCCGTGGCGACGGTCGCCCGGAAGCTGCCCCGCAGGGTCCGGACCATCCTCCGGGCGGAGAGCCTGATCAACGACGGCACCGCGCTCGCCCTGTACACGGTGGTGGTCGGCGTCGCCGTTCAGCAACTGGCCGTCAGCTGGTCGGGTACCGCCGTGCGATTCCTGCTCGCCTACGTGGGCGGTGCCGCGATCGGCTCCGCATGTGCCGCCGCCGTGGTGGCCCTGCGCAGGCGGTTGCGTGACCGCACGGTGGAGAACGCCTTGGGCGTGCTCACCCCGTTCGCCACCTATCTGCCCGCGCAGGCCGTGGGCGTCTCCGGCGTCCTGGCGGTGGTCACCTGTGGTCTCATCCTCAGTCAGGCGGGCCCCAAGGTGATCAGCGCGGGCGCGAGAGTGCAGATCACCTGCTTCTGGGAGGTGAGCACCTCCATCCTCAACAGCGCTCTCTTCGTCCTGGTCGGCATTCAGACACCCGCCATCGTCAGCGCGATCGGCTCCGTCTCTCCGGGACACGCGGCCATCACCGCCTTGCTGGTCAGCGGCGTCGTGATCGCCACCCGCCTGCTGTGGCTGTACTCGGTGCCCTACCTCATCCGCGCCGTCGACCGCCGCCCCATCCAGCGCACACTGCGTGCCGGTGCCCGGCAGAGGTTCCCACTCGCCTGGAGCGGGGTGCGCGGGGCCGTGTCGCTGGCAGCCGTCCTCGGCGTCCCGGCCACCACCACCGCGGGCCGGCCGCTCGCGGGACACGGTCTGCTGGTCTTCACCGCCGTCACCGTCATCCTGGTCACACTGGTCCTCCAGGGGACGACCATGCCTGCGGTGATCCGCTGGTCCGGACTGCACGGAGATCCCGAGGAGACCACCGAGGAACGCCGCGCCCACCGCCACATCGCCGCCGCCGCGATGGAAGCCCTCCCCGAGCACGCCGAGCGCCTGCAAACGCCGCCGAGGACCGCCGAGGCCATCCTGAGCGAACTGCGCCAGTACGCCGCCGAGGACGCGGAACCACTGGACGATTCCGGCGCGCGTGCCGGGCTCGAACTGCGCCGCGCCCTGATCGACGTCAAACGCGGCGCCCTGATCCGCCTGCGGGACCAGCGCAGCATCGACGACATCGTCCTGCGCCGACTGCAGCTGCTCCTGGACGTCGAGGAGATCAGGGTCGAGCTGGCCCTGCGTGACCTCACCGATCCGCCGCCGTAACCACCGGCGGCGAAAACGGGGGTCCGCACGGGCGGCCGCCCCGGATCGGCGCCCAGGGCGAGCAGCAGGCCACCGACGGCTCCTACGGCACCTGCTGGTCCGGCGCCGCGTCCCGGCGGGCGAGCAGGCGGTAGGCGTTGGACAGCCGCGCGCGTCCGGCGAAGCGGGCGACCAGGCGGTCGAGCACGGTTGCCGGCAGCAGCACCGGGGCGCCGGCCAGGAAGAGGGCGCCGCGCAGCAGCCGCCGCAGCCGCCCGGGCGGTGCCCCCGGCAGCCATGGCACGTCCTCGCGCGGTGCGACGGCGTCCAGCAGCAGCCAGCAGGCGGCCAGCAGGTCCACCGGGTCGTGCGGCTCGCCGTGCTCTTCCAGCACCACGTCGAAGCCCAACTCGCCGAGGCGACGGCGCAGGTTGGCCGCAGGCATCAGGTTCAGGTGCTGCGGCTGCAGCCAGGGCAGCCACCAGCGGCCCAGCAACCGGGCGAAGCGGCATTGCGGGTCGGGGACCTCGATCAGCAGGAACCCGCCGGGGCGCAGCGCCTCCCGCGCGGCCGCCAGTTCCCGCGCCGGGTCCGTGCTGTGCTCCAGGTAGTGGAACATGCTCACCACCTCGTACCGCCCGGCCATGGTGGGCGCCAGCTCGGTGAAGGAGCCGCGGAAGCCGCGGGCCAACCGGCCCTCCCGCTCGGCCAGTTGAACGCCCTCGCTGAGGTCCAGGCCGTCGAATGGCGTGTCGGGGAAGACCTCGCGGGCACTCTCGCAGAAGTGCCCGTGTCCTGTCCCGACGTCCAGCCACCTGCTCGGCGCGGTGGTGAACGGGGCCACCGACCGGGCGCGGCTCCGGTAGACCCCGGCCCGGGTCGCGAACACCCCGCCGAGCCGCTGCTCGCCGAGGCCGTCGTAGAAGTCGCGGTAGTAGAACTCCAGTCCGGCACCGGTCAGTCGGGGATTCTGGAAGACGTGCCCGCAGTCCCGGCACTCGTCCAGCACGAACTGCCCCGGCTTGTGCTGCAGCAGGTCGCGGGTGCGCAGGCGGACCCGCAGCAGGGTGGAGCCGCACCACGGGCAGTCGGTGCGGCGCGGTTCGAAGAACCGGTCGGTGCCGTCGGCCAGGTCGGCCTGGTAGCCGGGACGGAGCGCGGCGACCCGCTCGGCGCGGGCCGCCGCCTTGCCCGTGGACGGGCGAGCTGCGGACGGGCCGGGTGCCGGCGAGCCTGCTTCGGTCGTGGTCATCGGGTCTCCCTGTCCGTCTGCTGCGGGCCTGCGGGCAGCAACTGTTCGAGGTGGGTGGCGGCCGCGGCCGCGCCGCCCGCCGACCGGAAGGAGGCACCGATCCGGCGCGCCGCGACCCGGTGGGCGGGATCGTCGAGCACCGCGTCAAGCGCCTGGCCGAGCCTGGCCGCGTCGGCCCGGCCGAAGCGCACCCGGACGCCGGCTCCGGCCGCCGCCACCTGGCCGGCCACCACCGGCTGGTCGTCCCGGATCGGGGCGACCACCAGCGGGACGCCGTGCCACAGTGCCTCGCAGACGGTGTTGTGACCGGCGTGGCAGACCACGGCGGCGGTGCGGGCCAGCAACCGCACCTGCGGTACGGAGGGCAGTACCAGGACGTCGGGGTCGGGTGCGGGGCTCCCCAGGGCCCCGCCCGGGTCGACGATCACCGCCTGCAGCCGCTCGGCGCGGGCCCGCAGTGCCTGCCGAGCGGCCGTCAGGAACGCGGCGCCCGTGTCGGTGTTGACCGTACCGAGGCTGACCAGCACCGTCGCGCGGTCCGGGGCCAGCCAGTCCCAGGGGAACGGCGGGGCCGTCGGGCGGCTCGTGATCGACGGGCCGACGAACCGGATCGGGCCCGCCGGTGACGCGACGGGCCCGGCGAGCTCCGCGGTGGTGAAGGCGAGGGTCAGCAGCGGGGAGAACCGCGGGTCGGCCGTCCCGTCCGGGGCACCGATGAGCTTGCGCAGGTCGGCGAGGAGGCCGGAGATCCAGGCGTCCACCAGGGGCATGCCGTCCAGCGCGCCGGCGAACTCGGCCGAGGTGGTCGCCGAGGTGGCCCACGGCAGGCCGAGCCGCTCGGCGACCAGCGCGCCGGCGACCGCCTGCTGGTCCACCACGACCACGTCGGGGCCGAAGCGCCGCACCGCTTCCGCCACGCCGGGGGCCATCGCCTCGGCGAGCGGGACCAGGAAGTCCTCCCACAGGAACTTCAGCGCCGCCGGCCCGCGCAGCTCCGGTGGCCGCTGCGCCTCGTCCGCCGCGGGGACGGCGCAGGGGAAGACCTCGGCATCCGGGCCGGCGAGCGCGCCGACCACCTCGGGCAGCCCCGCCCAGGCCGTCGTGTGCCCGCGGGCGGCCAGCTCGGCCGCGACGCCCACGGCCGGGTTCACGTGTCCGACCAGCGGCGGGACGACGAAGAGGAAGCGGCTCACCGGACGGCTCCCCGGGCAGGCTTCCGGACGGCTTCGCGAACGGGCGGGTCGGCGGCCCGGCCGCGCAGCTCCGCGCCCTGCTCGCGCAGCCAGGACAACGCGAGTTCGCGGACCACGTCCGGGGTCTCGATCAGGACGGAGTGCTCCTGCCCGGGGACGAAGGTGCTGCGGCAGTCGGGCAGCAGCCCGTCCAGCCAGGCGGCCTGGGCGGCCAGATCGGACCGGGTGCCGTAGACGGCCAGCACCGGGCAGCGGATCGCCCGCAGCTGCGCCTCGTCGGGCAGCCGGCTGGCGGGGATCTCCCGCGCCAGCGAGGTCTCGGCCAGGATCGTGCCGGCCGAGCGGGCGAGCCGGGCGGTGTGCCGGCCGCGTTTGGCCGCCACCCAGGCCAGTGTGGACTTCTTGACCAGCTCGGTCTCGGCCCGCCGCAGGATGCCGTCCAGCTTGGCGGCCCAGGCCGCGGTGGCCGGCTCGGACTCGATGGCCAGGATGCCGACGACCTGCTCCGGCCGCCGGGCGGCGAGGCCGAACGCCACCGTGCCGCCGAAGGAGTTGCCCAGCAGGTGGACGGGCCCGGTCACCTCCCACCGGTCCAGCAGGGCTTCCAGGTCGTCGACGAACCGCTCCAGCCGGTAGCCGGTCGGTGGCCGCCCGGTGCGGCCGTGGCCGCGCTGGTCGTACATCAGCACCTCCACCCCGGCGGCGGCGAGCGTGGGGGCCAGGGTGAAGTAGTAGCTGGCGAGGCTGTCGGTGAGCAGCCCGTGCAGCAGGACGACGGTCGCGGCGGGCGGGCCCGCGTCCTGCGGGCCGAGCCGCTGCACGTGGAAACTGAGTCCGTCGAGGTCGATGAAGACCATGGTCAGCTCAGCTCCGCGGTCCGCAGCCGGTCCGCGACGTAGCCGACCAACCGGCCCACCGTCAGGCCGATGATCTCCTCGAGCTCCATGCCCGCGATGAACTCGGCGAAGTTGATCCGGGCGCCCCAGCGTTCCTGGAGCTTCCCGGCCAGGGTCACCAGGTCGATGCTCTCCAGTTCGAGGTCCTCGGTGAATCGGGCCTCCATGGTGACCTCGGCCTCGTCGAGGCCGTACTCGCCGAGCACGGTGGCCAGCATGCCGGCGATCTCGCCGAGAATCTCCTGCTCGGTGGGCGGGCGCTGCTCCATGGTCTGCTCGCTGACGGTCACTTGGTCACTGCCCCTTCGTGCGTCTCGGCAAGGTGGTCCACCACGAGGTCGTTCTCGGTGGTGCGGTTCTCGGTGTGCTGGCTCTCGGCGTCGTCCGTGGTCCAGGCCACGACGTAGCGGCGGTCCGGGAGGCCGGGCGGGCCGCCGACCAGCGTGCAGCGCACCCGGTGGGCACGTGGGCCGCCGGGCCCGGCGACCCTGACCAGCAGGGCGGTCGGATCGGCGCGGACGACCGTGAAGTCGCGTGGCAGACCCCGGGGTCCGGTGCCCTCGGCCTTGGCCACCGCCTCCTTCGCGGCCCGGAAGCGGGTGAACCAGAGCGTCTCGGTGCCGCCGTGGGCCGCGCGGCAGGTCGCCAGCAGAGCCAGCTCCGCCGGACCTGGCGCGAGCGGCTGCGGCTGGGCCGGACGGTCCGCCACCTCCTCCAGGCCGATGCCCGGGCCCGTCCCGCCGGCGGCCCCGGGCGGCCGGACGAGGGCGACCGCCACCTCGTCCCGGTGCGCGAGGGAGACGTCGAGTTCGGGGACCTGTCGGCCGTGCAGCCCGACCACCCGGGGTCGGCCGCCCGGGTCGTCGCGCACCTCGATCTCGGCGGGGAACACCGGACCCTCGCCCTGCTCCCACAGCCACCGCCGCACCGCGTCCTTCACCGCGATCCGCCCCAGCAGCCACGCCCGGCGGCCGCGCGGCGGCTGTTGCTCGTACCGGGCCCGTTCGGCGGCACCCAGGTGGTTGCGCATGATCAGGTCGCGGGAGGCGAGGTCGGGCCAGCGCTCGTGCAGCAGCACCCAGCCGCCGCGCTGCGGCGTCGAGAGGGTGTTGCGCTCGACGAACCGCTCGACTGGGCGGGCCTCGGGGTGGCTGTCGAAGCGGCGGTCCTGCCAGCCGCGTAGCTGAGCCCAGACCGTGCCGCCCGACTGCAGCTGCACGTCGGCTTCGAGGGTGGTGTCGGTGAGTTCGGTGATCCGGATGTGGCAGTGGAGCTCGGTGCCGGGCCGCGGCGGTCGTCCGTGGAAGCGGAGCTGCCGCAGGCCGACGGGGAAGACGACGGTGCGCTCGGTGTGGGTGGCCATGATCCAGTAGCCGAGCAGCTGACCGACGTTGTCCAGCAGCGCGCCGGGGGCGGGCGGCGCGGTGATCACGCCGCGTACGTGCCGCTCGCCGAGCGCGGTCAGCTCGGTCAGCCCCTGGAACGCCGGGCCGTGGAACATCCACCGCTCCTCGTACAGCCCGGCTGCCGTCAGCTCCGGGGTGCGCTCGCCTCCCGGGTCCACCGGCCAGGGGGCCGGCGGCGGCTCGTGACGATCCATCAGTTCGACCGTGCCGCGCGCGTATTCGCCGAACGACGCGGTGTACAGGCCCGGGCCGGCCTCCTGCAGGGTGAGTTGCACGTCCATCGGTGTCGCGGCCGGCACCCACTGCCCGAACCGCATCTCCCGCACACCGCCGGCCACTCGGCCGGGCTCGGCCCGCTCGGCGGCGTCCATCAGGTGCTGCACGATCGTGGTGGCCGGGACGACGGGCCAGCGGTCCGCCAGGTCGGGCCAGTCGGGGCGCTGCCGGAAGAAGCAGTGGTCGCGCAGGTAGGGCATGGCGTCACACGAGATGTGCACGCTGCTGGTGCGCACGGACCGCGTCCGGTCGGTCGGCGACCGCGGCCGATCGCTCACCGGCCGGGGCGGTTCGCTCACGGGCCGCCCCGCGCCGAGCAGTTCGACTGCGGCCCGCTCGGTGTCGCGCAGCAGCGCGTCGAGTTCGGCCGCCACCGGGAAGCGGTCGGCCAGCTCGGCGAGGTCCGCACCGCCCGGGCCCGGCCGGTGCGGCGGCGCCGCGGGCGGGCTCGACTTCCGCGCCCCGGCGACCAGTTCGGCGCGGAGCCCGCCGAGCGCGGCCGCGTCCAGCGAGACGAGCGCACCGCCGAGGTCCAGCCGTACCGCCGGGTGCGCCCGTTCCGCCACCCCGGCGCCGGCCACCGCCGCGCGGGCACCCGCCGGCCGCAGCGCGTCCGTGTCCGGTTCGGCGCCGTCCGCCCAGAGCGCGGCGGCGACCCGGCGCAGCTGGGCCATCCCGTCGCGGTGCGGGGAGTTCGCCGCGACCGTCAGGTGCTCCCGGTCGCCCAGCGTGTCGCCCACCAGCGAGGCGAGCTGCCCGCCGCCCAGCTGGACGAACGCGCGGAAGCCGGCCGCGTACAGGGCTTCGACCAGCGGCCGGAACCGCACCGGCTCGACCAGGTGACGGAGGAACAGGGCGCGCACCTCGGCCTCGGCGGCCGGGAAGGGTGCGGCCGTCGTGCCGGACCAGACGGGCACGGTCGGCCGGTGGAGTTCGAATCCCTCGGCCGCCCGCTGGATCGGCGCCAGGTACGGGGCCAGCATCGGCGTGTGGAAGCCGGACTGGAACGGCAGCACCTGGCCCAGCACGCCGTGCGCGCGGAACCAGCGCACCAGCTCGGCGACGGGCCGCTCCGGACCGCAGACGATCGACTGCTGCGGCGCGTTGTCGTGCGACAGCACGACCTGCGACATGCCGTCCACCGTCGCCAGTGCGTCGAGCACCCGTGCGGCCGGGGCACCGAGCGCGGCGAAGGCGAGCCCCGGGACGCGGAGCGTGTCGGGGTCGAACGCCTCCAGGAAGGCGTCCACCGAGGCACCGGAGTAGAGGCCGCCGGCGGCCATCGCCGTCCACTCGCCGACGCTGTGTCCGGCCACGGCGTCCGGCCGCACGCCGATCCGGCGCAGGGCCGCGTCGAGCAGCCGGCCGACGGCGAAGACCCCGACGCCGTGCCGCCCGATGTCGCCCACGCCGCCCGCCAGGACGGGGCGGGGCAGGCCGAAGTGGTCGGCGACGTCGTCCACCCGCGGGGCGAACTCGGCCTCCAGGCCCGGGAAGAGGAACGCCACCCGGCCTGCCCGGCCTCCCCGATCGGCGGCGAGCAGCGGCTCGGGCGCGAACCAGACGTCGCTGCGCCCGCGCCAGGCCCGTCCGTTGGCGACCGCGCGGCGAGCCAGCGCCAGCCGCTTTCCGGTCGGGTCGGCGATCGCCACTCGGCAGCGCGGCGCGGGGCCGCCCGGCTCGGGCAGGCCTGCGGCGAGCAGCGCGCGGTCGTCGGCCGCGAGCAGCTCCGCGAGCTGCTCGGGCCCGTCGGCGGCGAGCCGCAGCACCCGCTCGGGTTCGGACACGACCGCGGTGGTCCGTACGGCCGTGTCGGCCACGACCGCGGTGGGTCGCACGGCTGCCGCGCCTACCCGGGCCGGGCCCGGGGCCTGCTCCAGCACCACGTGGGCGTTGATCCCGCCGAAGCCGAAGGCGTTCACCCCGGCGCGACGGGGCGTGCCGTCGGCGGTCTCCCAGGGCTGCGCGGTGTCGACGGTCCGGAACCGGGTGCGGGCCAGCGCGGGGTGCGGTTCGTCGCAGTGCAGGGTGGGCAGCAGGACCGCGTGGTGCACGGCCAGCGCCGCCTTGACCAGTCCGGCGACGCCGGCGGCCGGCATGGTGTGGCCGATCATCGACTTCACGGAGCCGAGCACCGCTCGCTCCTCACCCGCCATCGCAGGGCCGAAAACCTCGGCCAGCGTGGCGAGTTCGGCCGCGTCCCCGGCCGGGGTCGCGGTGCCGTGGGCCTCCAGCAGGCCGAGAGCGCCGCCGGCCGCAGGGTCGAGTCCGGCCGCCCGCCAGGCCGCCCGCACCGCCCGGCTCTGGCCACCCGGGTCGGGGGTGGCCGGCCCTGCGGTCCGGCCGTCGCTCGCCACGCCGGTGCCGCGGATCACCGCGTACACCCGGTCGCCGTCGCGCTGCGCGTCGGCGAGCCGCTTGAGCACCACCACACCGGTGCCCTCGCCGATCAGCAGCCCGTCGGCGCCCCGGTGGAACGGGCGGATCCGCTGGCTCCGGGAGAGCGCCCGCAGCTGCGCGAACACGCTCCACAGCGTGACGTCGTGACAGTGGTGCACGCCGCCCGCCAGCACCAGGTCGCAGCGCCCGCTCGCCAGCTCGCCGACCGCCTGGTCCACCGCGACCAGCGACGACGCGCAGGCGGCGTCCACCGTGTACGCGGGGCCGCGCAGGTCGAGCCGGTTGGCCAGCCGGGAGGCCGCGAGGTTGGGCACTAGGCCGATCGCCGACTCCGGCCGGTCCGGGCCGAGCCGGTCGGTGAACGCGGCCCGCACCCGGTCGAGTTGGCCGGCGGTCAGCTCGGGCAGCAGCTCGCCGAGGGTGCGCACCAGCTGGTGGGCACCGCGGACCCGCTGGTCGAGCCGGACCAGGCCCGGCGTCAGGTAGCCGCCCCGGCCCAGCACCACGCCGACCCGGTCGCGATCGGGCAGCCGCTCCGGGCCGCCCGCGTCGGCGATGGCGGCGGCGGCGACCTGCAGCGCGATCAACTGGTCGGGCTCGGTGCCGGGCACCGAGGTCGGCATGATGCCGAACCGGGTCGGACACACCTCGGCCAGTTGGTCCACGAAGCCGCCGCGCCGGCAGTACAGCCGGTCCGGCGCGGCCGGTCCGGCGGCCGCCGCCGGGTCGTAGTAGTCCGCGTCCCAGCGGCCCTCGGGGACGTCGGTGATCGCATCGACGCCGCCCACCAGGTTCTGCCAGTACGTCGCGAGGTCCGGGGCACCGGGCAGCAGCACCGCCATGCCCACCACGGCCACTGGCGGCAGTTGAGTGCCGGTCACCGCTCCCCTCACCAGCCCGAGGCGGTGTAGACCACGGACCGGACCGACTCCTCGCCCCAGGCCAGCTCGCGCAGCAGCGCCAGCGTGCCCGCACCCGGGTCGATCAGCCGCACGCCCCGGCGGGCGTAGTCCCGGGCCAGCTCCGGCGAGACCATGCCGCCGTGCGGGCCGGACGGTGCCCACGGGCCCCAGTGGACGGTCAGCGCCCGGCGCCCGGTGCGGTCCGACCAGCGGGCGCCCAGCTCCTCCAGCGCGTCGTTGGCCGCCGCGTAGTCGGCCTGCCCGCGGTTGCCCAGGGCGGCGGCGATGCTGCCGAAGAGCACCGTGAAGCGCGGCCCGGCCGGCAGCTCGGCCAGCGCGTCGAGCAGGGCCCGCGCGCCGTCCGCCTTGGTGGCGAAGACCCGCCGGAACGACTGCGGGTCCTTCTCGGCGAGCACCTTGTCCTCGATCACGCCCGCGGCGAAGACGACGCCGTCCAGCCGGCCGTGTTCCGCGTACACCTCCTTGACCGCCTGCCGCAGGGCCGCCGGATCGGCCGCGTCCACGACCTGGTAGCGAGCCGTCGAGCCCAGCGCGGACAGCTCGTCGAGCGTCGCCGCGATCTCGCGTCCGGCCAGCAGCCCGGCGGCGGTGCGGTCGACGTCGGCCAGTGGCACACCCTGCCGGGCGAGCACGGCCCGCAGCGCCGACCGGTCCTGGGCGGCGGCCACCGCCGGGGCCTCGACGCCCTCCGGCGGCGCGGTGCGGCCCAGCAGTTCCAGGCGGCAGCGCGAGGCCGCCGCGAGGGCCGCGGCGAACCGCGCGGTGATTCCGCGCGCCCCGCCGACCAGCAGCACCACCGCGTCGCGGTCCAGACCCAGCGCGGCGGCCTCCGCCACTCCGTCACCGGCCGGCCCTGCCCCGGTACTGCCCAGCACCCCTAGGCCGCGCTCCACCAGCGCCAGGCCCTGGCGTCCGTCCGGCCCGTGCAGCACCACCGGCTCGCGGTCCTCGGCCAGCAGCTCGCCGACCAGCGCGTTCGCCACCTGCGCCGGACCGACCCCGAGGCCGAACTCGACCAGCCGGGCGGTGGTCTGCGGGTACTCGCGACTCACGGTGCGGAACAGCCCGCGCAGTCCGTCCGTCCGGCCGCGGCCGGCCGGTGCCGCGGTGCGGGCGCCGAGCAGCCAGCGGGGAGCGCCGGCCAAGGCGCTCTGGAGCGCGGGCACAAGGCCCGGCAGCACCGGCGCACCGTCCTCGCGGAGCGGGTCCAGCAGCAGCACACCGTCCACCGGGCCGTCTGCCGTGGACAGTTGGTGCCCGGCGTCCAGGGCCAGCAGCTGCGCCCCGGCCGCGGTGAGCCGCGCCGCCAGGGCCTCGGCGACCGCGCCGCCGTCCGAGCCCAGCACGGCGAAGCGCCGGCCGGCCAGCGACTGGGGTGCCAGGGCGGGCCCGGCCAGCGGCACGGCGGCGAACTCCAGGCGGGCGGGCTCGTCACCGACGACGTCCGACGGCTCGGGAAGCTCCGCTGCCGACGCTGCTGCCACCGTTGACTCCGGGGCCGGCCTGCGCTCGGGAGCGGCCCCGTCCAGCCGGTCGGTCAGCCAGCGGGTGATGGCGGCGGCGGTGCGGGCGCCGGAAAGCCGCTCCAGCCCCTCGTCGCCGAGCGTGACGAGCTCGCCGCCCGGGCCGGCGGCCAGCCGGCGGGCGAGTTGGCCGATGATCTCGGTGCGCTTGATCGAGTCGATGCTGAGGTCGGCTTCGAGGTCCAGGTCGGGTTCGATCATGTCGGCCGGGTAGCCGGTGCGTTCGCTGATCACCTCGACCACCGTGCGCAGTACGTCGGCCTCATCGAGGGCGGGCCGCGCCCCGTCCTGCGGCTGAGCCACCAGCCCGGCAGCGGGTGCGGCGGCGGACTCGGGCAGGGCCGCCGCTCTGACCGGCATCGGCAGGACCTGCGTCACCGGGTACGGCGTCGGCGGGACCGGCAGCGGGACGGCCGGCGCGACGCCCGACCCGCCGAGATACGTGAGCAGCACGTCCCGCTGAGCCGCGATCATCTCCCGGCTGCTCCGCAGGAACTCCGACACCAGGGCGTCCCCAGCAGACTGTTGACCGTTCGCGTGCGGTTCCTGCGTCGTCATGAGGGCTCCAGGTACGGGTCGGGCCGGTGCCAGCGCACCGGGCAGAAGTTCTCCGGCGGCGGTGCGCACCAGCTGCCCGTCCACCGTCCAGCCCGGCCGGCGCGTGCTCCGCGTCCGGCCCGCGGCCACCGCGTCACGGCCGCGCAGCAACCGGCCGGTACGCACCGGCAGTCCGGCGACGGCCAGCTCGGCCAGCGCGTCGAGAAAGCCGTGCAGGCCGCCGCGCCGCCCCTCCACCGAGACCGCCCGGTGCGGCCGGTCGCCCAGCACCGCCGAGACCAGCCGGGTCAGCACCGAGCCGGGGCCGGCCTCGACGAACACCCGGGCGCCCGCCTCGTACATCGCCTCGATCTGCTCCGCGAAGCGCACCGGGGCGCCGAGCTGCGCGGCGAGCTCGCCACGCACCGCGGCGGGATCCGCCGGATAGCGCGCGGCCGTGCGGTTCGACCAGACCGGGAACTCCGGGCTGCGCACCGTGCGGTCGGTCAGCGCCCGGGCGAACCGCTCGCCCGCGCCCGCGACCAGCGGGCTGTGGAAGGCGCACGCGACCGGCAGCCGCTTCGCGCCGTACCCGGCCTCCGCCAGCAGTCGCACCGCGGCCGTCAGCTCCGGCGTCCCACCGGAGATGACCGTCTGGCGCGGTGAGTTGCGGTTCGCCGCCACCACGCGACCCGCCAGCCCGGCGGCCACCAGCACCTGCTCGACCTGCTCGGCGCCGGCCGCCACCGCGGCCATCGACCCGGGGTCGCCGCCCTCGCCGACCGCGTCCAGGATCGCGCGCGCACGATCCGCGCTGATCGAGGGCAGGTCCTCGGCCGCCAGCGCGCCCGCCGCGCACAGCGCCACCAGCTCACCGTAGCTGTGGCCGGCCGCCAGCTGCGGACGCACCCCTACGAGCCCCAGTAGCTCGTACGCCGCCAGGCCGGTCATCCCGAGCGCGGGCTGGGCCACGGTGGTGTCGGTCAGCGCGGCACGCTGCCGTTCGCGTGCCTGCGGCGTGAAGGCCATCGGCGGGTACAGCACGTCCGTGTACGCCTGCCCCAGCCGCAGATGCCGCCGCACTGCGGGGAACGCCGAGAACAGCTCCGCGAACATTCCCGGACGCTGGCTGCCCTGCCCGGGGAAGAGGAACGCCACCTCGCCCTGCGCCACCTCGCCCTGCGCCACCTCGCCCTGCGCCGCCCCGCCCTGTGCCGCCTCGCCCAGTCCCGCGCCGTCCGGCTCGGCCAGGTGCAGCCCGGCCGCCGGGTCGCCCTGCCCCGCCATCGCCAGCCGCAGTAGCGCGGCCAGCTCCGCGACGTCCGAGGCCACCACCGCCACCTGGACGGGCCCGGCCGCCGACTCCGCCCGCTCGGCGGCGGTCAGTGCCAGGTCGCGCAGCCGCCACGGCGACCCGTCCGCCTCCACCTGCCGCAGCAGCTCCGCCACTGTGCGCAGCGCCCGTGCCCGATCGGTGCCCCGGAAGGTGAAGAGCTCGGCCGGCCACTCCTGCAGCCCGTGCACCGGCGGCGGTCCGTCGTAACCGCGCAGCACGGCGTGGAAGTTGGTGCCGCCGAAACCGAACGCGCTGACACCGGCCACCCGTTCGGCGGGCGGTGCGACCCACGGCCGGGCCTCGGCGTGGAACGCGAACGGGCTGACGTCTTCCTGCCACGCCGAGTTCGGCTGCGTCAGGTGCAGCGTCGGCGGCTTGATCCCGGTGTACAGAGCCAGCGAGGCCTTGATCAGCCCGGCCAGACCGGCCGCGCACTTGGTGTGTCCGATCTGCGACTTCACCGACCCCAGCGCGCAACTCTGCGGCGCCGCACCCGCCTCCGCGAAGACCGCGCTCAGCGTGGCCAGTTCGGTACGGTCGCCGACCACCGTCCCGGTGCCGTGCGCCTCCACCAGTCCCACCTCGGCCGGCCCGATCCCGGCACTGCGGTAGGCGCGCTCCAGCGCTGCCCGCTGCCCCTCGGGCCGGGGAGCCGTCAGGCCCAGCGACCGGCCGTCACTCGCGCTGCCGATCCCCTGCACCACCGCGTACACCCGGTCGCCGTCGCGCTCCGCGTCCGCCAGCCGCTTCAGCACCAGGCAGCCCACCCCCTCGCCGAGTGCGATCCCGTCCGCCGACGCGTCGAACGGGCGGGAGCTGCCGGTCGGCGAGAGCGCGTGCACCGAGGCGAAGAGCAGGTAGTCGTTGATCCCGTTGTGCAGGTCCGCTCCGCCGCACAGCACCAGGTCGCTGGCGCCCGCGACGAGTTCCCTGCACGCCACGTCCAACGCCGCCAGCGAGGAGGCGCACGCCGCGTCGACCGTGAAGTTGGCGCCGCCCAGGTCCAGCCGGTTGGCGATCCGCCCGGAGATGACATTGGCCAGCATGCCGGGGAACGAGTCCTCGGTGAGCTTCGGTAGCTGCTGCGCGATCGCCTCCGGGACCGTGTCCAGGTAGGCGGGCAGCACCGCCGACAGCACCCCGGCGTTCGAGAGGTCGCTGCCCGCCTCCGCGCCGAACACCACGCTGGTCCGCGAGCGCTCGAAGGCCCGACCGCCGCCCTCTCCGCCGCCGTCGTACCCGGCGTCCAGCAGCGCCCGGCGCGCCGCCTCCAGCGCCAGCAGCTGCACCGGCTCGATGCTGCCCAGCGCGGTGGGCGGGATGCCGTAGCTCAGCGGGTCGAAGGGGATCCGCGGCAGGAAGCCGCCCCACTTGGACGGCGTGGTGCCGGGCCCGCCGTCCGCCGCGTGGTAGCGCGCCGGGTCCCAGCGCTCGGCCGGCACCTCGGTCACCGCGTCCACCCCGCCCACCACGTTCGCCCAGAACGCGGGCAGGTCGGGAGCCTGCGGGAACATGCCCGCCATGCCGATCACCGCGATGTCCAGCGGCGCGGGCGCCGGCTCCGGTTCGGCGAGGGGGAGCAGGCCCAGGCGCTCCGTCAGCTCCACGGCCCGGGCGGCCAGGAAGCGGGCCGCCCCGGTGCTCACCGCGGCGTGCAGCTCGGCCAGCGTCGTGGTGGCCGAGCGCAGCACCGCGACCTGCCCGGCCATGAACATGCCCTGGTCCAGCTGCCCCTGCTCGTCCACCTCGGTCAGCGCCCCCGCCACCCGGTCGACGCCCTTGGCGGCGATCCGCAGCCGGCCGACGTTCAGCCGTTCCAGCTGCTCCCAGGCCTCCCGGTCCGGCACCCCCTCCGCCCGCAACCGCTCGCGCGCCTGGCGGAACTCCACCGTGAAGGGGCTCGGCACACAGCGGGTGGCGTGCCCGGGCGCCGTCTGCAGCAGCTCCGTCCCGCGCGCCGCCAGCACCTGCCGCTGGAACTGCGGCCGCACCGCCCCGCAGGCCACCGCCTCCTCGGTGAACAGGTACGCCGTGCCCATCAGCACCCCCGCGGCGACCCCCCGGGCCGCCGGCGCCGCGGCCATCGCCGCCACCATCGCCGCGGAGCGCGCGTCGTGCACGCCGCCCGCGAAGAGCACCTCCACCTGCGGGTCAGCCGGCGCGGCGGCCAGGAAGTCCTCCAGGACCGCCAACTGCGCCTCCCAGAGCGGGAAGCTGTGCCGCGGCCCGACATGCCCGCCGCACTCCGAACCCTCGAAGACGAACCTGCGGGCCCCGTCCTCCAGGAACTGCCTCAGCAACCCCGGCGAGGGTACGTGCAGGAAGGTGCGGATGCCCGCCTCCTCCAGCACCCGTGCCTGCGACGGCCGCCCACCGGCGATCACCGCGTGGCTGGGTCTCGCGACCAGGACCTCCGCAAGCTGTGCGCTGCGCACCTCCTCCGGCGCGAATCCCAGCACGCCGACACCCCAGGGGAGTCCATCGACCATCGCGGCGGTCCGGGCGAGCAGCTCACGGGTCTGCTCCGCGCCGGCCAGCGCCAGCGCCACGCACGGCAACGCGCCGGCCGCGGCCACCGCCGCCGCGAATCCCGGCTGGTCACTGACCCGGGTCATCGGCCCCTGCACCACCGGCAGCCGAGTGCCCAGCGCCTCGCCCAGCCGCGCCCCGGGCCCGAGCAGGTCCGCCGCCGCACCCGGCTCCGCCGCCGCCCGCAGGCCGTCCAGGACGGCCTCCCGTACGGCCCGCACCGCGCGTGGGACCGTCTCCCAGCGCTCGGCGAACCGCTCGGCCAGGAAGCCGTCCTGACCGACAGTCAGGTCTGCCTGCGGGGCCGCGCCCGGCCGGCTGCGGCGCAGCACGCGCCGCCCGTCGACCACGACGGTCTCGGAACCGTCCATGCCGCGCACGGCCGCCGCGATCTCCTCCGGCACCGCCGACTCCGCCAGCAGCGCGAGCTGGCTGTCCAGCACCACCCCGGCCGCCCCGCCGGCCACGGCCGCCATCGCCGTGCGCGGCCCGATCCCGCCCCAGGCCCAGACCGGTGTCTCGATCCCGGGCGCGGCCAGCAGCTGCTGCAGCAGCACGAACGTGCTCAACTCCCCGACCCGGCCGCCGCTCTCGCAGCCGCGCGCGATCAGCCCGTGGGCCCCGGCGCGGACGGCGGCCAGGGCCTGCGCCAGGTCCGTCACCTCCACCAGCAGGCGGTACTCGGCACGGAGCGCCGCAATGTCCCAGCCGGGCGTGTCCACCGCCAGCACGACCACCTGCGGGCCGGCGCCCCCTGCGGAGCGGAGCTCCTCGGGAACCATCCGGCAGCCGGGGCCCACCCGGACACCGAACCCGGCCGGGGCCCGCTCCCGCAGCCCGGCGAGCTCCTCGCGCGACCGCCGATCACCAACTCCCAGGTCCAGCACGCCCAGTGCGCCCGCACGGCAGACGGCTTCGGCGAGCCCGGCGTCCGGTAAGTGGAACGGGGTGATCCCGATGACGACGTCGGTCAGTGAGCAATGGGGTCTCATGGACTCTCCGGTATGCATCGTGGTGCAGGTCGGGGCATGAGCGAATTCGGAAGGGTGCCACGGGCAACCCCTCACCGCGGACGCGAGGGCACCATTGCGCCATCCCGTGATCCGGTCCAACATCAAGGCTACTGAGTGGTAAGGCCCGCCAGGTTAAACCCATATGGCGAGTGCATGTCAACAGATCGGCAGAGGGGAGCCGCTCGAACCCGGATCCAGCCCCACCGCCGGCCCCACGGTGCCGCTCCGGCCCGCGAGCCCCACGCTGGCCGATCGCCGTCTTCCACAGGCGTCCGTCGACGACCGACATCCGCACGCCCGAAAGCTCCCGAGACGGTCGGCGCCGTCTTCCGCAGTGCCGCCGCCCTCGGCATGGACGCCGTCCTGCTCTCGCCCGACCGCGCCGACCCGCTCTACCGGCGCGCCGGCGCCGTCTCCTGCTACGCCGTCGCCAGCAGAATCGATCAGCCGACTTCCTGCGCTCAGCCTGCCGGGGCGGTGGGCGGAGCCGGGGCGGCGGCCGGGGGCGGCGTGGCGGGGCCGGAGGTGGAGGCGCCGGGCCAGGACTCCTCCAGCGTGCCGTCGGCGCGGACGGTGTAGCGGGTGGAGGTGGCCGCGCCGGTCGCGGCGACCCGCTCCTCCCGCACGACCGTCCCGCCGTCGAGCCGCCAGGCGGCCGTCGCCTGCGGGTCGGCCGCCGAGGTGCGGGAGGTGGCGGCGACCGGGGTGTCCCCGGTGAAGGTGAAGAGTTGGACGAGGTCGACGGGCACCGAGCCTTCAGCCCGCCGCAGCACGACGACCGCTGCCGGGGCGCCCTTGTACCGGGCCGGCAGTACGGTGCTGAGGGCGACCTGCGGGCCGGCCCCGACCGATCGGCCGTCCCGCAGCGCGATGCCGGGCCCGCCGGCCCCGTCGGGGTAGCTGCGGTTGGGCCAGTCCACCACCGGCCCCGCTCCCTGAGGCGGCGCCAACGGGCTGTCGCCCGCGCCGCCGTGCGCGGCCGCCGCGAGCGGCGTGGCCGACGGCTGGGTGGCGGCGGGGGACGGGACGGCGGCGGAGGGCCGGGCGGCGGTGGAGGACACGGCGGCCCCGTCCACCGAGGTCCCGGCCAGAGCCCGCTCACCGGCCGTGGCCGGCGCACTGGCGGTCGATCCTCCCGAGGGCCGCAGACCCTGGTTGCTGCGGTTCTCGCACCCTTGCGCGGCCGCGATGGCCAGCGCGACACCGACCGTCACGGTGACGAAGACGATGAGGCGTTGCCGCAGCAGCCGCTGCCGCGCGCCGACGGGCCGCCCGCCCGGGGCGGGGGTGTGCTGGCGGTCCCGGGGACGCCCCCGGTCAGGGGCGCCGGGCCGGCCGGGGGGAGGGGTCTGCGGCCGGGCCCGCAGCGGGCGGGTCGCCGGTGTCGCCTCGGGCCGGGGGAGCGGGGCGGTGACCCCCTGCGGGTGCCGTGCCGCAGCCGCGGCGGCAGCCCGGGCCCGCGCGGGGGCGGCGGGTTCGGGGGAGCGTCCGGGGGCGGGCACGCCGTGCCGCGCGCCGTCGGGGGCGGACGGGGCCGTCGGGCCTGCCGAGGCCTGGGCTGCGGCCCGCCCGTGGCCGGGCCGTGCACTGCGCGAGCCGCTGCCGGCTCCCGTCGCCGCGCCGCGCGCCGCCAGTTCGCTGAGCCGCTCGTGCAGGGCGGCCGCGCCGGGCCGTTCGGCGGATTCCTTGGCGAGGCAGGCCCGGATGAGCGGTGCCAGCTGCGGCGGTACGGCCGAGAGGTCGGGTTCCTCGTGGACGACCCGGTAGAGCATGACCTCGGAGGACGCGCCCGACCCGAACGGGGTGTCCCCGGTGAGCGCGTAGGCGAGGGTGGCCCCGAAGGCGAAGACGTCGGTGGCGGGCGTGACGGCGGCGCCGCGCACCTGCTCGGGCGCGAGGAAGCCGGGTGAGCCGACCGCGGTGCCGACGTGGGTGAGCGTGCTGGCGCCGCGCGACCAGGCGATGCCGAAGTCGATGATGCGCGGGCCCCGGGGCGACAGCAGGATGTTGGAGGGCTTGAGGTCGCGGTGGACGACCCCGGCCTCGTGCACCTTGACCAGCCCGTCGGCGAGCGCGGCGCCGATCCGGGCGGCCTCGGGCCAGCTCAGCGGCCCCTCGTCGCCGACCCGCTTGTAGAGCGAGGGCCCGGGCACGTACGCGGTGGCGAGCCAGGGGCGGTCGGCCTCGATGTCGGAGCCGACGACGCGGGCGGTGCAGCCGCCCCGGATGCGGGAGGCGGCGGCGATCTCCCGGGCGAAGCGGGTGCGGAACTCCTGGTCCTCGGCGAGTTCGGCGCGGATCAGCTTGAGGGCGACGCGCTGCCCGCGGCGGTCGGAGCCGAGGTAGACCACACCCATGCCGCCGGCGCCCAGTCGCCGGTGCAGGCGGTACGGCCCGACGATGCGGGGGTCCTCACGCCTCAGCCGCATCATCGCCATGTTTCGTTCCCCGTCAGCCTGTGGGTGAGGCCCCGTCGGGTGGGGCATCGTCAGTTCCTGTCTGGCACAGCTTACGGACTGCCCACTGCGGTGTGCTGATACGCAACGCCTCAACCAGCCGTGCGATTGTCGGATCTTGCGTTGACCCGCAGGTCATAGGGGTGCCGAATCGTTTCTCGGGGTTGCCCCTCAGGGTTCCCCCGGGGGTGCGGGCAAGGCTCTCTCCCCCTGCGGTAGTACGCCTTGGGTCTGAGCGTCATACTCCGGGATGCCCGAGGAACAGTACGACGGCATGACGCCCGGACGGCCCCCTGAGCAATAGCGTTGTGTTCAGCGGTGGACGGGGAGCTCGTCCCCCGAGGTAAGCCGTCCACCGCGCCAACTCGACCGGATCACAGGAGTAAGGGCATGGCACCGCAGCTCACGGGAACCTCCCGCCGCCGTCGGCCGGCCGTCACCCAGTCCCGGTCGACGGAGCAGCCCACCCGGCACCCGGCCGTGGCGTTGGCCATGGCCCTGCCGTGCGCGGTGCTGCTGGTGATGTTGTTCGGCGGCTGGGACCAGATGGCGAACCAGGCTCAGGCCGTCGCCGATCTGATCGGCCGCTGAGATCACGCCGGCCCCGACGGGGTCGGCCACAGAACGGGCACTGGTCCCCTGGGGACGGGGAGCAGTGCCGCCGGGGAGGCCGCGGCCGCAATGACACGCGGACGGGCGTGAGTGGTGCGCAGAGCGCCCCGGCAGGCGGAGACGCCGCGTACGGACGTCGGTGAGGGCGACCGTACGCGGCTCTTCTCTTTTCCTGATCTTCTTCCCGACGGTCGGACGGCCCTGCGGCCCGAGGTCACGACAACGCCAAAACGGCCGGGGCCGCAACCCTTACGGGTCACGGCCCCGGCCGTTACTGTGCGCGATACTGGGATTGAACCAGTGACCCCTACCGTGTCAAGGTAGTGCTCTCCCGCTGAGCTAATCGCGCCTGGTGTGGCGGTCCTGCAGCA
>NZ_JARXYZ010000015.1 GCF_029894125.1 Kitasatospora sp. MAA19 | reverse complement strand
GGGGGGGGGGGGGTGGGGGGGGGTGGGGGGGGGGGGGGGGGGGGGGGGGGGGGGGGGGGGGGGGGGGGGCCCCCCCGGCGGGGGCCGCCCCCCCACGCCCCGGGCTACCCGCGCAGCTCCAGGCCGTCCTCCCGGTCGAGGCGCAGCCCCGCCAGCTCGGCCGTCGACAGCGCGAGTCCGGCCGCCGCGGCCGAGTCGCGGACGGAGGCCGGCCGGCGTGCGCCGGGGATCGGGATCACGACGGGTGCCTGGGCCAGGTGCCAGGCCAGGCAGACCTGTTGCGGGCTGACGCCGTGCGCGCGGGCGAGCGCGTGGAAGGGCGTGTGCGGCGTCGGCGCGGTGCTTCCCGGATCGTCGACGGCGCTGAGCGAGATCCCGCCGAGCGGGCTCCAGGGCAGGAAGGCCAGGCCGAGTTCGGTGCAGAGGTCGAGGGTGTCCCGGGTGGCGGGGTGTGCGGGGGAGAAGCGGTTCTGCACCGAGACCAGGCGTGGGCCGAGGATCTCCCGCGCGGTGCGGATCTGCTCGCGGTCCACGTTGGAGAGGCCGACCATCCGGATCGTGCCGGCCTCGGCCAGGTCCCGCAGCGCGCCGACCGAGTCGGCGAAGGGGACGGCCGGGTCCGGCTTGTGCAGCTGGTAGAGGCCGATCGCCTCCACGCCGAGCCGGCTCGCCGAGGCCTCGGCCGCGCGACGCAGGTGGCGCGGGTGGCCGTCGACCGTCCACGATCCGTCGCCGGGGCGGCCCCGGCCGCCCTTGCTCGCCACCAGCACGTCGTCCGCCCCGTTGCCGTAGGCCGCCAGTGCGCGGGCGATCAGCCGTTCGTTGTGGCCGAGTTCGCCGGCGTGCCAGTGGTAGCTGTCGGCGGTGTCGATCAGCCGCACGCCCGCGTCGAGCGCGGCGTGGATCGTGGCGACGGCCTGCTCCTCGTCGGGGCGCCCTTCGACGGAGAGCGGCATCGCGCCGAGGCCGATGGCGCCCACCGCGATGCCGCCGACGGTGCGTGCGGCGGTGTGCGCAGTCGTGGTCCCCGTCATCCCCGGGCCTCCTCGACGACCAGCGGCAGCCAGTCGGAGACCGAGGAGAACCGGAACCCCAGGCCGGCCGCCCGGCCGGTGTCCATGGTGTAGCAGCGGTCGAAGGAGAACGGCGAGTGCGGCCCGTCCGTCCCGACGTGCAGTGTCGGCTCGATGCCGGTCACGCTGCCGATCGCCGCGCACAACTCCCGTGCGTCCAACGTTCCGTGGGAGGCCGCGTTGACGGGCCCGGTGAAGTCCGCCGTCGCGGCCCAGGCCAGGAAGCGGGCGATCTCCGGCTCGTGGACGAAGGACGCGGGCTGCGGCGCGGCGTGGACCGCCACCGGCAGGCTGCGCTCGACCCGCTCGACGTAGTGGGCCAGGCGCCCGGTGAAGTCCGCGCCGCCCAGGACGTGCGCGGTGCGGACGGCTGCGACGTCGAAGGGCGCCTGTCGGGTGAGCAGTGCCTCCGCCTGACGCTTGCCCTCGCCGTAGTGGTCCGCCCGGAACCGCTCGTCCTCCCAGGGCAGTTCCAGGTCCACCGGCCAGACAGACGGGTCGACGGCCTCTTCCGTGAGGGCCGCCCCGCCCGGCCGGCCGAGCTCGGCGTAGACCTCGACCGTCGAGGTCAGCACGTAGCGCCGGGTGCGGCCTGCGAAGACCCGGGCGGCGACGGCCGCTTGGAGTGGCGAGTAGCAGACCTGGTCGACCACGACGTCGAAGCACCGGTCGGCGAGCGCGACGCGTAGCGCGGCCTCGTCGTCGCGGTCGGCGCACAGGTGGGTCACACCCGGTGGTGCGGGCGTCGATCCGCGGTTGACGACGGTCACCGCCGCACCCGCGTCCGCCAGTTCCTCGACCAGCCGCCGCCCGAAATGGCGGCTTCCCCCGATCACGCACACGTCCATGCCGCGGCCCCTTTCCCGGTCCGTCCCTTGGCGTCCTCGGCGTTCAGTCTGCTCGGCAGTGATCAGTAGCGGTAGTGTCGATCGCGCTACCTCGTCATTAGGAGAACTGTTGATCGACGTCCAGCGGCTGGCCGTGCTGCGCGAGGTCGCCCGCCACGGCAGCTTCAACCAGGCAGCCCTGGCGCTGCACTGCACGCCCTCGGCCGTCTCGCAGCAGATCGCCGCGCTGGAGCGGAGCCTCGGTGCGCCCGCGGTCGAACGCTCCACCCGCGGCGTCACGCTGACGGAGGCGGGCCACCTGCTGGTGGAGGCCGCGGACGCGATCGCCGCCGAACTGGCCGACACCCAGCAGCGCATCGACCGGCTGGCCGCCGAGCGCACCGTGCTCACCGTCGCCACCTTCGCCAGTGCCGGACGGCGGTTGCTGCCCGCCGCCCTGGCCGGGTTCGTCTCCGACCACCCGGACGTGGAACTGACGATCCTGGAAGCGGAACCGGAGGAGAGCCTGCCCGCCGTCCGCGAGGGACGGGCCGACCTCGCCCTCGCCTACCACTTCGACGGCCCGCCGCCCGCGCGGCCCGGCGACCGTTCCGGCCTGGACTGGACGTCCCTCGGGGTCGACCCGCTGCGGCTCGTGGTGCCACGCCACCACCCGGCCGCGGCCCGCTACCGGGACCGGTCCCAGCCGCCGCAGCTGGCCGAACTCGCCGACGAGCGGTGGATCCTGGGCTGCCGCAAGTCCGCGGCCCAGTTCGCCCACCACGCCGACCTGGCCGGCGTCCAGCTGCGGATCGCGTGCACGGCGACGGACTACGACTTCGCCCAGTCGCTCGCCCACGCCGGCGTCGGCATCGCACTCATCCCCGAGATCGGCCTGGCCGGGCACCCGGAGCTGGTCGCGCTTCCGCTGGCCGAGCCGAGCCCGCGCCGCCACCTGGGCCTGGCCCTCTCCCGCCGCCGCCGCGGCCCCGCCGCACGGCTGGCGGAGCAACTGGCGTCCCGACTCGTGGACCAGGGCGCCGGCGTCGACCGGCCCCGCCGCGCAGGCCGGTCCGTGCCCGCACCTCCCGGAGAGTCGGACCGCGACTGACTCGCCCGCCGTGCGTGACAACCACGTGCATTCCTGTGAGGCAGGTTCCGAATGGCGTACTCGCCTTCTGTGGGTTCGCCGGCGGCGCGTCCGGACTCGCCGCCGTTCTGACGCGGCCGTCACGACGGGGGAGGGGGAAGCGGCGGCTAGAGCCAGCCGCGCCGGGCGGTCTTCAGACCGGCCTCGAAGCGGCTCGCCGCCTCCAGACGCTCCATCAGGGCCGCCATCTGCCGTCGGACGGTGCGCACCGAGACGCCGAGCCGCTTGGCCGCCGCGTCGTCGGTGAGGCCGGTGGACAGCAGCCGCAGCAGCTCGCGCTCGCCGGCGCTCAGGCCCGTCTCCTCGCCCGCGGCCCGGTCGTCGGCGATCGGGACGGCGGTCTCCCAGGTCTGCTCGAACAGGGCGATCAGCGAGGCGACGATGCCCGGTTCCCTGGTGCACAGCGCGCCGGCCCGGGTGTTCTCCGGGTCGATCGGCACCACCGCGGTGCTCCGGTCGAAGACCAGCATCCTCGGCGGCAGCACGGGAGCGGTCCGCACCTCTCCGCCGAGGCCGACCATCCAGCGGGCGTAGCCGAGGGTCTCCGGGTCGTCGTGGACGCTGTCCTGGTAGATGGTGCGCAGGCGGACCCCGCGCAGCAGGGCGTCCTCGTCCAGCGGGCGGGAGGCGGCCAGGCTGGCGGCGGACTGTGCGCCGCCGGGCGTCACCGCCAGGACCTCGGCGGTCAGTCGGGCGGCCAGCTCCTCAAGCTTGTCCTGGATGGCGTCCAGACCGACCAGCCGCTCGTGGCCGCCCGTCGGGGTGTCGGCGCGAAGCGTCGCGTACCCCGCCAGGGCGCGCGCGACGGCGGCCTTGGAAGCGGCCAACTCCTGTTGGCGGCGCGCGAGTTTCTCCTCCTGTCGGCGCAGCAGGAGATCCAGTCCGCGCTCCGGGCTGACCGGTCGCAGGGTGCCGGGCTGTTCGCGGGAGGCCCGTAGCAGGGTGAGGTCGGCGAGCCGGTCGAGGGCGGCGCGCACGGTGGCCTCGGGGAGCGCGAGCCGGTCGCGGAGTTCGGTGACCCCGCCCTCGGGGTCGGTGAGCATCTCCCGGTAGACGGCTTCCGCGATGGCGTCCAGCCCCAGCAGTTCCAGCACTTCACGACCCCTGATCCGTGGACGATTTCACATGCCCGGTCGGCCGCTGTCGATCTTTCCTCCGGATGGAACGCCCTCACAAGGCGTGATCCGGTCAACGCCCCGCCCCGGCCGCCGGGGCCGATCTTGCAGCAAGCTGCCTGACCTGATCCTGCCCCCGGATTCGCTTCCCGCGGCAGGCCGCGGACGGGGAGGATGCGCCGTGCGCGCACTCTCCCGAAAGCCCGGACACCCCGAACTCGACCCTCCCCCACCGTGGTTCCCGTACAGAACAGGACTCCGTCGTGTCCGTCCGTCCGCTCGCCGCCATCCTCGTGACCCTCGTCCTCGCCGTCTCCCTCGCACCGGCCTTCGCCGCCGGGTCGACCGCCCCCGCGGCCGCGCCGTCCGCCGCCGGCGGGTCGATCGGCTGGGATGCCCCCTCCGCCGGGTCGATCGGCTGGGATACCCCCTCCGCCGGGTCGATCGGCTGGGATACCCCCTCCGCCGGGTCGATCGGCTGGGACGCCCCGCTGGCCGCCGGCGCCGTCGGGCGGGCCTGACCTCTGGTGTTCTCGGTCCATCTGACTCTGCCGGCCGGTGTCGCGTCGCCGTCGGGCGAGGTGGCGGCCGCGGAGGTCCAGGCCGCTCTGTGGTCGTGCGCCGGTCCGGGTGACGGCCTGGAGCACGTGTGCGCACGCGCCGCGTCCGACGGCGTCGGCCTGGTGATCTACGTCCGCGCCCCCGACGGGACGGCGGCCCGGTCGAGGGCGCGGAGCCTGCTGACCCGGGCCCTGGTGGCCATGGGCCGGTACCCGTTCGACCGCCGATAGGGCTGGACAGGTCCTGGCCGCGGCCCGAATGGTTTCCGATCTTCCGGGCGGTTTTCGACCGATCCCGACCGCTCCGGAGATTGGCTGATTCATTGCGATCGCTTTACCCGGGCATGACTGACACGAATGCGACAAGTCGGTCTTCCCCCTTTCCGAACAAACCGCCTTTCCCGAACAGAGCGCCTTTCCCGAACAACCCCCTTTCCGAACAGACCGTCGAGGAGTTCCATGTCACGCCCCACCGGCGACCTGCCACGGCCCCGGGCCGAAGCCGGCTCGCCGCCCCCCGCCCCGGCACGCCGCCGCACCGCGCTGCGCAACACCGCCGTCGCCCTGGCCGTGGTGCTCGCCGCGGAGTCGGCCGTCGTCATCATGGCGACCGGTCAGGCCGTCGCCGTCACCCGGGAGCAGGCCCCGAAGCCCGTCCAGGCCCTGGGCCCGGCCGAGGCCAAGGACCTCGCCACCGCCCACCTCAAGGCGCGGCTGGAGAACCGCCGGATCGAGCTGCTGGACGAGCGCACCGAGTCCACCACCACCTGGATCAACCCGGACGGCACCACCACGCTGGACGTCGCCTCCGGACCGGTCCGCTACAAGGACAAGTCCGGTCGCCTCCAGCCGATCGACGTCGACCTCGCCCAGCAGTCGGACGGCAGCGTCAAGGCCAAGGGCCACCCGCTCGACCTCACCCTGGCCGGCGCCACCCCGCCCGCCGCCGCGTCGAAGTTCAAGGCCGCCGGCGCCCCGGCCGGGGACGAGAAGGCCCCGAGCACGCCGCTGGTCTCGCTGGACAACGGCAACGGCACCGCCATGTCGCTGTCCTGGCGCGGCACCCTGCCCGCCCCCACGGTGGACGGCGCCCGGGCCCGGTACGCGAACGCGCTCACCGCCACCGACCTGGTCATCGAGTCCACCCGGACCGGCTTCGAGCAGTTCCTGGAGCTCAAGGACCGCTCGGCGGTGGCCGCCAACGGCAGCGTGACGCTCACCCTCGACGCGGCCGGCCTCCAGGCCCGGCAGAACCCGGACGGCTCGGTGTCGTTCATCGACCCGAAGACCGGTCAGGAGGCCGGTCAGCTCCCGGCGCCGGTGATGTGGGACGCGCAGGTCGACGAGCGCAGCGGCGAGCACACCCGCACCGCGCCGGTCGGGCTCAAGGTCACCCAGAACGGCGACGCGATAGACCTGACGCTCACCCCGGACGCGGCCTTCCTGAACGACCCGAAGACCACGTACCCGGTGACCGTCGACCCCGCGGTCAACATCGGCGTGGGCTTCGACACCTTCGTGCAGCAGGGCTACGGCACCGACGTCTCCTCGCAGACCGAGCTGAAGCTGGGCAACAACGGTTCCGGCCAGGTCGCCCGCTCCTTCCTGCAGTTCCCGATGGCGAAGATCAGCGGGAAGCAGATCACCGGCGGCAAGCTCAACCTGTGGAACTTCCACAGCTGGTCCTGCACCGCGAAGAGCTGGGAGGTCTGGGACACCGGCACCGCCACCACCGCCACCCGCTGGACCGCGCAGCCCAACTGGAACCGCAAGTGGGCCACCTCCACCGCGACCAAGGGCTACTCCAGTTCCTGCAACGACGGCTGGGTGAACCAGGACATCACCGCGCTGGTCAAGGCCTGGGCCGCCAACGGCAACACCAACAACACCCTGGGCATCCGGGCCACCGACGAGACCGACCCGTACGGCTGGAAGAAGTTCAACTCCGGCAACGCGTCGTCCAACACCCCGTACCTGTCGGTGACGTACAACACCCCGCCGGCGGTCTCCACCCTGGTCTCCCCGGCGAACGCCGCGCTGATCAACGAGGCCAGGCCGACGCTGTCCGCCAAGGCGACCGACCCGGACGGCGGGAACCTCGCCCTGGACTTCGAGGTCTGGACGTCCACCAGCACCGCCGCCCTCCAGTCCGGCCGGACCGGCCTCGCCGCCTCGGGCTCGACGTTCAACTGGACCCCGGGCACCGCGCTGGCGCCGGGCGCCTACAAGTGGCGCTCGCGCTCCTGGGACGGCACCGCCAACAGCGCGTGGTCGGCCTTCCGCACCTTCACCGTGGACACCACGGCGCCGGGCGTGACCACCGTCTCCTCCGGGGACTTCCCGGCCGGCCAGTGGGCGGGCTCCCCGGACGGGAACGGCGACTATAGCGGGACCTTCACCTTCACCCCGCCGACCAGCGACGTGAAGGACGTCCAGTACCGGCTGGACGGCGGCACCTGGGTGACCGCGGCGACGACCGGTGCGCCGGTCTCGGCCAAGCTCACCTTCAAGGCGGGCGCGCACACGGTGACCGCGCACACCCGCGACGCGGCGGGCAACGTCTCCGCCGACAAGACCTACACCTTCTACGCGGGCAAGGGCTCCGCGCTGGTGGCCCCGGGCCCGGGCGAGCGTCCGGCCCGCCGCACCTCGCTCCAGGCGGAGGGCAACAGCACCTACACCGGCGTGCGCTACCAGTACCGCCGCGGTGAGACCGACGCGTGGAAGGACGTGCCGCTGGCCAACGTCGCCACCACCGACGGAAAGTCGGTGGCCGCCTGGCCGTTCGCCGCCCCGGGCGGCAAGCCGGCCGCGCTGACCTGGAATATCACCGACACCCTCACCGAGAACGGTCCGGTGGAGGTGCGCGCGGTGTTCACCGACGGCACCGCCACCGACGCCACCGAGCCGACCACCATCACGGTCGACCGCAACGCCGGCGACGCGCCGGAGACGCCGATCGGCCCCGGCCAGGTCAACACCCTCACCGGTGACCTCACGCTCGCCGCCACCGACGCCCAGGGCTTCGGCCTCAGCGCCGAGCGCGCCTTCTCCTCCCGCCGGCCGCTGAACGGCTCGGCCCAGGAGGGCCAGGCGGCGATCTTCGGCCCGCAGTGGAGCGCCGGCACCACCGCCGAACTCACCGAGACCGCCTATACCTACGTCCGCCAGACCTCCCCGACCTCGCTGTCGGTGGTCTCCTCGGACGGCGGCGAGATCGGCTTCACCGCGACCGGCGCGGGCGGCTGGAAGCCCGAACCGGGTGCCGAGGACCTGACCCTGAGCGGTGCGTTGACCGGCTCGTTCACGCTGAAGGACACCGCCGGCACCACCGTCACCTTCGGCAAGGTCGACCCGGCGGCCACCACCTGGCAGGCCACCGGCTCCTCGCTGCCCAGCGCCGACTCCACCACGTCCGTGGTCTCGGAGAAGGTCGTGGTCGGCGGCAAGACGCTGGCCCGCCCGAAGTACGTCATCGCGCCGACCACCGGGACCGCCTCCGCCGACTGCGCCGCCGTGCCCGCCACCGCCGGCTGCCGCGTCCTGGAGTACGTCTACGCCACCGCGACCACCGCCACCCCGGCGGCCCTGGGCGACGTCGCCGGCCAGGTGAAGCAGATCCGCCTGTGGTCCACCGACCCCGGTGCGGGCAGCGCCATCCCCGTCGCCGTCTCCCAGTACGCCTACGACGAGCAGGGCCGCCTGCGCGAGGTGTGGGACCCGCGGATCAGCCCCGCGCTGAAGACCGCCTACGTCTACGACGCCGCCGGTCGGGTCACCACCGTGACCGAGCCCGGCGAGCTGCCCTGGACGCTGGAGTACGGCAAGGCCGGCACCGCCGCCACCGCCGGCGAGGGCATGCTGCTGGCCGCCTCCCGGGCGACCCTCAAGCAGGGCAGCAAGGACGTCACCGACGGCACCGCGACCACCTCGGTGGTCTACGACGTGCCGCTGTCGGGCGCCAACGCCCCGTACCCGCTGGCCCCTTCCGACGTCGCCGCCTGGGGCCAGACCGACGCCCCGACCGACGCCACCGCCGTGCTGCCGCCCGACGCCGTCCCGGCCGGCCACGACGGCAAGGCCCTCGGCACCGCTGCCTACGCCCGCGCCTCGGTGACCTACACCAACGCCTCCGGGCGCGAGGTGAACATCGCCATCCCCGGCGGCGGCATCACCACCACCGAGTACAACGCCCACGGCAGCCCGGTGCGCACCCTCTCAGCGGAGAACCGCATCCTCGCCCTGGCCACCACCGGTGAGGGCCTGAACAAGCTGCGCGCCCTGGGCATCGCCGGCCGTTCCACCGCCGACCGCGCCCAGGTGCTGTCCTCGCTGTCGGTGTACTCGGCGGACGGCAAGCGGCTGGTCGAGCAGTACGACCCGCTGCAACTCGTCACCCTGGAGCACGACCTGGCGGCCTCCGGCACCAGCCCGGCCCTCGCGGCCGGTGACGAGGTCGCGGCCCGCGCCCACACCGTCACCGCCTACGACGAGAACCGCCCGGCGGACGCCGCGGCCAGCGACCGGGAGACCTCGGTCGCGGTCGGCGCCCGGATCGACGGCTACGCCGTCGACGCGGACGTGCGCACCACCGCCACCGCCTACGACTGGGCCCAGGGCCTGCCCATCCGGTCCGTCCAGGACCCGGCCGGCCTGAAGATCACCACCGCCACCGGCTACGACGCCGCCGGTCGCGTGGTCTCGCAGTCCCGCCCGAACTCCAACGGCTCGGACGCGGGCACCACCGTCACCGCGTACTACGGCACGGGCGGCACCGGTGCGTGCGCCGGCCACCCGGAGTGGGCCGGGCTCGTCTGCTCCACCGCACCGGCTGCGGCCGTCGCCGGCGGCAGCGCCCCGGCGCAGCTGCCGACCAAGACCTACCAGTACGACCGCTGGGGCAACGTCACGGTCCTCACCGAGGTCGCCAACGGCGTCACCCGCACCACCACCCACGGCTACGACGCCGCCGGGCGCCAGACCAAGGTCTCCGTGACGGGCGGCACCGGCACCGCCGTGGCCGACACCGTGTACGGCTACGACCCGGCCACCGGCCAGACGTCGACCGTCGGCAACGGCACCGCGACCATCACCCAGGGCTACGACCGGCTCGGCCGCCCCGTCTCCTACGACGACGGCGCCGGCAGCGTCACCACCACCGAGTACGACCGGCTCGACCGGGTGGTGAAGAAGTCCGACTCGGTGCCCTCCACCGTCACCTACGGCTACGACACCGCCAAGGACCCGCGCGGCCTGCCCACCACCATGACCGACTCGGTCGCGGGCACCTTCATCGCCGGCTACGATGTCGAGGGCCGCCTGGTCTCCCAGACGCTGCCCGGCGGCAACACCCTCACCGGCAGCTACGACAGCCGGGGCATCCAGACCGGCAAGACGTACGCCGACCAGGCCGGCACCGTCCTGCTCGCCGACACCGCGAGCTACACCGTCCACGGGCAGCAGGCCGGCCGCACCCAGACCGACGGCAACAGCACCACCGACGACTACACCTACGACGCCACCGGCCGGCTGCTGAAGACGGTCTCCGGCAACGGCCTGGAGTGCGCCACCCGCGGCTACGCCTTCGACCGCAGCAGCAACCGCACCAACCGCACCACGGTCAGCGACGACTGCGACCCGGCCACCGCCGACTCCGTCACTGCCACCGAGAACCACACGTACGACGCCGCCGACCGGATCACCGACGCCGGCTACGCGTACGACGCCTACGGCCGCACCACGACGCTGCCCCGGGGCACCCAGCTGAGCTACTACGCCAACGACCTGGTTCGCGGCGAGACCCTCGGCGACACCCGCAAGACCTGGGACCTGGACTCCGCCGGGCGCCTCGCGACGGCCACCACGGAGACCAAGGGCGAGGACGGCACCTGGACGATCACCGCCCGCTCCACCAACCACTACGACGGCCCCGACGACAAGCCCACGTGGTCCCGCGAGGTCAACGGCAAGCTCACCCGCAACGTCACCGACCTCGGCGGCCAGCTCGTGGCCGCCACCGGTACCGACGGCGGCGCGATCCTGGTCCTGACCAACCTGCACGGCGACGCCTCGGTCCAGATGTCGCCCGACGGCACCCAGGACCTCGCCGTCTACCACTACGACGAGTACGGCAACGTCGTCGACGCCACCGGCACCACCGAGTACGGCTGGCACGGCGGCCAGCTGCGGGCCGGCGACTCGCTCAGCGGCCTGGTCCTCATGGGGGTGCGGGTCTACGACCCGACCACCGGCCGCTTCCTGCAGACCGACCCGGTCCTGAAGGGCTCGCCGAACGCCTACGGCTACCCGGTCGACCCGATCACCATGGACGACCTCGACGGCCTGCGCTGGCTGAAGAGTTGGACCGCCAAGCTGAGCAAGGCGAGTGCGGCCCGGCTCGCCAAGAAGATGAAGAAGGCCGGCAGCATCAGCTCGATCATCGGCCTGATCGTCGGCCTCTTCCCGCACTACGCGGCGAAGATCATCGGCGGCATCCTCAAGGTCCTCGGCTTCCTGCTCAAGAACTTCGGCAAGGCGGTCGAGCAGGCGAACAACCGACGGGGCAGCAGGGGGGTGAGCATCACCGTCGGCGTCTGGCAGGCGCACTACTGGACGGTGCCGTACGGCCGGACCGAGATCAAGACCCGCTACTGAGCCCACCCGGGCCCGAACACACCGCAACGCACCAACCGGCCGGCCGGCCCGGGGACTTCCCCGGGCCGGCCGGCCGCGTCAGGACGAGCGGCCCCCGCTGACGGGAGTCGTCGCCGGGCCCGCCGCCGGCCAGTGGATCGACCACGTCGGCCTGGAGCACCTGACCGCCGACGGCCAGGCGACGAGCGCCGACCCGAACCACGCCGCCACCTTCTACACCTCGGCCTTCGCCCTGCCGTCGTTCGGGTGAGGTGCGGGCGCGGTGTCCGCACTCCCTCGGCCCGGGCCGGTACGACATGGGGCGACACCCGTACCGGCGGCCGGCTTCGCGTGAGGCCGACCGGAATTCGAGAAGGAGCCGCGCCGTGCCCCTGCCCACCGCGTTCGACCACCAGGCCAAGGACTACAGCCTCGCCCACGCCTACTGGCTGGCCAGAGCCGCCGACCTCGCCTACAAGGACGAGGACACCATCGACGAGCAGGCCCGCGCCTGGGGGTTCACCACGGTGCGCCACCACCGGACCCGCTTCACACCGCCCTTCCCGCTCCAGGACACCCAGGCCTACACCATGGCCGGCGACGACATGATCGTCACCGCGTTCCGCGGCACCGAGCCGAAGGAGATCCGCGACTGGCTCTCGGACGCCACCACCCCGCCCTGGCCCGGCCCCGCCGGAACCGGCTACGTCCACTACGGCTTCGCCGAGGCCCTCACATCCGTCTTCCCCGATGTCCGGGACACCCTCGCCGAGCTGCGCACGGGGGACCAGAGCGTCTGGTTCACCGGCCACAGCCTCGGCGGCGCCCTCGCCATGCTCGTCGGAGCGCGCATGTACCTGGAGGAGCCGCGGCTGCGGGCGGACGGCGTCTACACCTTCGGCCAGCCCCGCACCTGCGACCGCACCCTCGCCGCCGCCTACAACAAGGGCTTCAAGGAGAGGATGTACCGCTTCGTCAACAACAACGACATCGTCCCGCAGCTGCCGCCCGAGCCCGCCTACACCCACGTCGACGCGCTCAAGTACATCGACTCCGCGGGTAAGGTACGCGACTCCATGAGCGTGCTCGGCGGCCTCGGCGACCGGGCCAAAGGCCTGACCGCCGACGCGTTCGCCCCCGCCGGCGACGGCGTGCGCGACCACTTCATGCGCAACTACCTCGCGGCCCTGGAGCAGAACCTCACCTGACTCGCGAGCTGCCGTGCGGCCCGGGCGCCGCCCGACCCCTACCGCCGGGTGTGCTCCCGGACACGCGCCGGAGAGCCCGCCGGGGCCGGACGGCGCACCGTGGACCGGCGGGCGACAGGCCGGGCCCGCCGGTCCACCACGAAGCGCGCCGCCGCCCCGGCGGCGTGGGAAGCCGGTGTGTCATGGATGTTCTCCTTGGGTAGGAGCCGGGGCGCCCAGCCGTCCGCGGTCCTGGACGGAGCGGATCCACGGCTGATGAGAGCCCGTTGAGCGGGCCGGGACCGTCGCCGCGCGCGCGTTGATCGCTTGTCTACCACGGACTCCTACGGTCAGGCCTTCGGCAAGTTCCGCACTGCTCAGAAGGATTCCCATGATCGACCCGGCCGCGTCGTCGCGCGGTGACACACCCTGGATCGGCGACGATCCGCGATTCACCGAGTTGCGCGCCGCCTACCGCAGGTTCGTGTTCCCGGTGACGGCGGCGTTCCTGCTCTGGTTCCTGGCGTACGTACTCTGCTCGGCCTATGCCCGCGACTTCATGGCGACCAAGGTCGTCGGGAGCGTCAACGTGGCCCTGGTCTTCGGACTGCTGCAGTTCGCCTCGACGTTCGGCATCGCCCTGGCCTACGGCCGGTTCGCCGCTCGGCGGCTGGACCCGCTGGCCGCGGCCCTGCGGAGTGTGGCGGCGTCCCATCCGATCGCCCCGGCCCCGGCCGGCCGCGGCGGCGACCAGGAACTGACGGAGAACCAGGCATGACACAGCACCTTCCGCTCGCCGCGGCAACGGCGCAGTCGGCATCGAACAAGGGTCTGACCATCGGCCTGTTCGTCGCCCTGGTGGCGCTGACCCTCGGCATCACCCTCTGGGCCCGGCGGAGCACCCAGGGCACCGGCGGCTTCTACACCGGCGGCGGCCAGTTCTCCGCGCTGCAGAACGGGATCGCGATCTCGGGCGACTACCTGTCCGCGGCCTCCTTCCTCGGCATCGCCGGGATCATCGCGCTCTCCGGGTACGACGGCTTCCTCTACTCGATCGGCTTTCTGGTCGCCTGGCTGGTCGCGCTGCTGATGGTCGCCGAACTGCTGCGCAACACCGGGCGGTTCACCATGGCCGACGTGCTGGCCGCGCGGCTGCGCAGCGGACCGATGCGGACCGCCGCGGGCGTGTCGACCATCGTGGTCTCGATCTTCTACCTGATCGCGCAGATGGTCGGCGCGGCGACGATCGTGGGGCAGCTGCTCGACGTCAAGGGCGCCTCCGCGCAGATCTGGACCATCGTCGGGGTCGGTGCCCTGATGATCGTCTACGTCGTGGTCGGCGGGATGAAGGGCACCACCTGGGTGCAGATCGTCAAGGCGGTGCTGCTGATCGCCGGCGCGGCCGTGATGACCCTGTGGGTGCTGGCGAAGTACGGGTTCGACCTCAGCCACCTGCTCGGGGACGCCGCCACGGCGTCCAAGAAGGGCGACGCCTTCCTCCAGCCCGGCCTGAAGTACGGGTCGACCGACGGCTGGTCGAAGCTCGACCTGGTCAGCCTCGGCGTCGCCCTGGTGCTGGGCACCGCGGCGCTTCCGCATGTGCTGGTCCGCTTCTACACCGTCCCGACCGGCCGCGACGCGCGAAAGTCGGTGAACTGGGCGATCGGCATCATCGGGGTCTTCTACCTGATGACCCTGGTGCTCGGCTTCGGCGCGGCCGCGCTGGTCGGCACGGCGACGATCAAGGAGAAGGATCCGTCCGGCAACACCGCCGCCACCCTGCTGGCCGAGCACCTCGGCGGTGGCGCGGGCACCACCGGCGGCTCCCTGATGCTCGCCTTCATCGCGGCGGTGGCGTTCGCCACCATCCTCGCGGTCGTCGCCGGGCTCACCCTGACCTCGTCGTCGTCGTTCGCCCATGACCTGTACGCCAGCGTCATCCGCAAGGGCAGGGCCACGGAGCGGCAGGAGCTGGTCACGGCGAAGATCGCCGCCGTGGTCATCGGCGCGGTCGCGGTCGCCCTGTCGATCTTCGCGAGGGACCTCAACGTGGCGTTCCTGGTGGCGCTGGCCTTCGCCATCGCGGCCTCGGCCAACCTGCCGGCGATCCTGCTGACCCTGTTCTGGAAGCGCTTCACCACGGTCGGCGCCAAGTGCGGCATCTACGCGGGCCTGGTCAGCTCGATCGGCCTGGTGCTGCTCTCCCCGATCTGCTGGGGCGGCGCGACCGGCACGGTCCACGCCGTGAAGCTGACGGCCGCCCAGGCGAAGGACTGCGGGGTGGAGGCGTCCAGCAAGCAGGTCGGCAACGCCACGGCGCTGATCTCCTGCACCACCACCGCACCGATCCCGCTGCAGAATCCGGGCGTCATCTCGATCCCGATCGGGTTCGCGGCCGCGGTCCTCGGGTCCCTGGTCGGCAGCCGCCGCCGTCGCGACGAGGAGTCGGACCGGCGCAGCTTCGAGGAGCTCGAGGTCCGCGCGCTCACCGGGGTGGGGCGGTAGACCGTGGAACCAGGCTCCAACCTCGACGAGTTCCTTGCCGACCTCGCGCGCTACGCCGCCGCGGACGTCCTGACCGCCCAGCTCACCGCGGACACCCTGCGCAAGTACCTGCGGGCCGGGCTGATCGTTCCCGACGACCTGTGCGCCGGTGACACGGACGGCTACTCGCAGCGGCTGCTGCATGCCGGACGGACGCACTCCGTGGTGGCCCTGACCTGGCTGCCCGGGCAGTCCACCCCGATCCACGACCATGTCTCCTGGTGCGTGTCAGGCGTGGTGGAGGGCGTCGAGGTGGACGAGGGGTTCCGGCTGTGGCGGCTGCCCAGATCCGGTCGCAGGGTGCTGGTGCCGTCCGGCCGGACCACCTGCTCTCCCGGCCGGGTGCAGCTCCTGGTGCCGCCCGACGAGGACATCCACCGGGTGTCGAACGGCGGCACCGGTCGCGCGGTCTCCCTGCACGTCTACGGCGCCGACATCTCGCTGAACGGGGGCAGCTCGATCAACCGGGTCTTCGGACAGGTGGTCGTGGACCTCCCGCCGGACGGGGCCCACCTGGTGAGCTGGCGGAGGCCGGACGACCTGGCCTCGTGACCGACACGTCGCGAACCGACGGGCCGTCCGCTCCGGACGGCCCGTCAGCCGTGGCCGGGTCCCCGCCCGGTCAGGAGCGCGGGGCCGAGCGGGGAGGCCGGCCCGACCGGGGCGGCCGTCACCGCTGCCGGGCAGATGAGCAGTCGTGCGCTCCGAGGCGGCGGCCGCCGCCCGAGGTGATGTGGCGCATGACGGTCGATGCGGGGCGCTTTCCAACGCGTGATCGGTCGACCGAAGCCAGGCACGGAACAACGCCGTTGTGATGACGGCTGGTTGCCTCTGGCGTTTCCGGGGCGCGGGGCTGACATGAGCTTCCCTCACGTTTTGAAGGGGGAGCAATTGGCCGCTGGCGCTGGTCCTACCCGGCAGGATCTGGTCCCCCGGTCGCTGGGGCATCCGGTCAAGCCGTTGATACCGGACGGGACCAGCGTCTGGTGATCATTGCGGTGCCGGCTCCAGGAGCCCCACGGGGCCGGACGGCGTGGACTGCATGTGACGGGCGGCTTCGGCCGCCAGGACGTCGGTCGTGTTCCGGTTGAGCGCATCCATGACCTGTGCTGTCGTCCATGGTGCCGACACGCAGCGGTGCCGGATGTCAGTCCTGGTGGGCGCGGGCGTGGAGGTCCTGGCGGGCGGCGGCGAGGATCTGGTCGGAGAGGTCCGGGTCGGTGGAGGCGACCGCACGGGCGAGGAGGAGTGCGCCCGCCATCTGGCTGAACAGGGCGAGCGCGCGCTGCCAGGCGTCCTCTTCGCTCAGGCCGGTGGCTTCCTCGACGGCTCGGGCGAAGAGCCGCATGTTTGCGGTCAGCCCGGTGGTGTAGTCGGTGCGGGCTTCGTCGTGGAGCCGGGGGGCGTCGCCGAGGAATCCGGCGTTGGGGCAGCCGTGGTCGACGTCGGCGCGGTGCTCGGGGGACAGGTACCAGTTGATCTGGCCGTGCAGCAGGTCGTGGCCCTGCTGCCGGGAGTGCTCCAGGAGAGCGGCGAGGTTTTCCTCCCCCTTGGCCATGGATCTGGCGACGACCTCGTCCACGAGGGCCGCCTTGGAGGCGAAGTGGTTGTAGAAGCCGCCGCGGGTCATGCCTGCGGCCGCCATCAGCTCGACCAGCCCGACAGCCTCGACGCCGCGCTCGCGGAACAGCGTCTCCGAGGCCTCGACGATCGCCTTGCGGTTCTGGGCCGCCTTCTCCCTGGACACCCCCATGCGGGCACCTCCTTCTGTCCTCCCACCCTAGACGATGTCGATCGACATTGACAAAGCTCGGTGGCGGGCGTAGAACGATGTCAATCGACATTGTGATGGCCGATGGAAGGAGACCCCCATGAATCCCGCGCCGTTGTTCACCCCGGTCCGCATGGGCGACCTGGAGCTGCCGAACCGGATCGCGATGGCCCCGCTGACCCGGATGCGCGCCGACAACCCCAGCCACGTGCCGACCGATCTGCAGGCGGCGTACTACGCCCAGCGGGCCGCGGCGGGCGTGATCGTGGGAGAGGCCACCGCGGTCAGCCCGGACGGCTTCGGCTGGCACGACACGCCCGGCCTGTGGAGCGCGGAGCAGGTGGCCGGCTGGCGGCGGGTGACGGAGGCCGTGCACGGCGCGGGCGGCCGGATGATCGCCCAGCTGTGGCACACCGGCTCCATCTCGCACCCGGACCTGCGCGCCGGGGCGCTGCCGGTGTCCGCCTCGGCCGTCGACCCCGTGCAGCGCAGCGTCACCGCGGCCGGCCGGGTGCCGACGGTCACCCCGAGGGCGATGTCCGTGGCCGAGATCCGCCAGACCGTGGCCGACTACGCGACGGCCGCCCGCAACGCGATCGCGGCGGGGTTCGACGGCGTGCAGATCCTGGCGAACTTCCTGTACCTGCCGGCGCAGTTCCTCAACAAGGCGACCAACCAGCGTACCGACGCCTACGGCGGGTCGATCGAGGGCCGGGCCCGACTCACCCTGGAGATCGTCGACGCGGTCGCCTCCGCGGTCGGCCCGCAGCGCACCGGGATCAAGCTGAGCCCGATGCACGAATCCGGTCCGTTCCAGGCCAACGACGAGACCCTGCCCGCGGCCGAGTACGTCATCTCCCGTCTGACGGGCCTGTCGCACCTGCTGCTGATGGGCGCCCAGACCGACTTCACCGGCACCCCGTTGGAGGCGCTGTCCGGTGACGGCATGTTCGCCCACTTCCGCCCGCTCTTCGACGGGACGCTGATCGCCAACACCGGCATGACCGGCGAACGCGGCGCCCGCCTGATCGAGACCGGCCTGGCCGACGTCATCGCGTTCGGCCGCCCGTTCATCGCCAACCCCGACCTGCCGGCCCGCCTGGCCGCCGGCGACCCGCTCGCGGACGTCGACTGGAGCACCGTCTACGCCGCCGGCCCCGCCGGATACACGGACTATCCCGCCCTTCCCACCCGCGACCTGGCCCTCGCCCCGGCCCCCGTCCAGAGCTGACCCACCCCGAAGGAGACAACCCCATGAGGCTCACCGGAAACACCGTCCTGGTCACCGGCGGCACCAGTGGCATCGGCCGCGGCCTGGCCGAGGCCCTGCACCGCCTGGGCAACACCGTCATCGTCGCCGGACGACGCCGCGCTCTCCTCGACGAGGTCGCCGCCGACAACCCCGGCATGCACACCGCCGAGCTCGACATCGCCGACCCCGACAGCATCGCCCGGGCCGCGAAGCGGGTCCTGGCCGACCACCCTGACCTGAACGTCCTGGTCAACAACGCGGGCATCATGCTCGCCGACGACCCGGCCGCCCCGCTGGACGAGGACGTCGTGGCCGCCGAGGTCACCACCAACCTGCTCGGCACCCTGCGGACGACCTCCGCCTTCATCGAGCACCTCAAGACCCGGCCCAGCGCCACGATCCTCTACAACAGCTCCACGCTGGCCTTCACCCCGCTCGCCTCGTTCGCCGTCTACTCCGCGACCAAGGCGGCCCTGCACTCCTACGCCATGTCCCAGCGCTTCGCGCTGCGCGACACCACGGTCCGCGTGCAGGAGATCACTCCGCCGTGGGTCGCGACCGGCCTGGTCGGCACCGACGACGACCCGCGGGCCATGCCCCTGGACGAGTTCATCGCCCAGACCATCGAGGCCCTGGCCGGCGACAGCGAGGAGATCGTCGTCGAGCAGGCCCGGATCTACCGGGACAACGCCGGACCGGGCGAGCACGCCTACGTCAACGAGCTCAACACCTACATGGCCACGCAGCTCTGACCGGACCCACCACAGCACGAAGGGGTGAACGGATCACGAAAGCGATCGGACTGACGCGGTTCGGCGGCCCGGAGGTGCTGCAGGTCGTGGACCTGCCCGAACCCGAGCCCGGCCCCGGCGAGGTGCGCATCCGCGTGCACGCGGCCGCGGTCAACCCCACCGACATCACCTTCCGCACCGGCGGCCGGGTCGAGCAACTCGCCCAGCGCACCGCGCCGTTCGTGCCTGGCATGGACGTGTCCGGCGTGGTCGACGAGCTCGGCCCCGGCACCGACGGCCGCCTGGCCGTCGGGGACCGCGTGGTCGCCTATGTCATCCCGTTCGGCCCGCACGGCGGCACCTGTGCCGAGCAGTTGATCGTCGCCCAGGAGTCCGTGGTGCCCGCTCCCGCGAAGGCCACCTTCCCCGAAGCCGCCACGCTGCTGCTGAACGCGGTCACCGCGCGGCTGTCCCTCGACGCGCTCGCCCTGCCCCCGGGCGGGCAGCTCGTCGTCGTGGGGCCGCAGGCGGGGTACGCGGACGCCTCGTCCTGGACTTCGCCGACCCGCGCTGCTGATCCCGCCGCACCGGAAGCAGTAGACCCCACCCCGATTCACCAAGGAGCAGGTGACCGACCATGAGTACCGAGGAGCAGAACGAGGACCTCGTCCGCGAGGCGTTCGACACGCTGTTCAACCAGCGCGACTACGCCGCGGCCGAACGCTTCTGGTCCCCCGACTACATCCAGCACAGCGCCCACATCCCGCCCGGCCGCGACGGCCTGTTCGGCCTGATCAAGAGCTTGCCCGCCGGGTTCGGGCACGAGGCCGAACTGATCGCCGCGCAAGGCGACATGGTCATCGTGCGCGGCCGGTTCACCGGACACGGCCTGCCCGCCCCGTGGATCGCCGTCGACTTCGTCCGCGTCGAGAACGGCCTCCTCGCGGAGCACTGGGACGTGATCGAGGACGAGGCCACCCGCGAGCAGTCCGCCAGCGGCCTGCCGATGTACGGCGACACCTTCCCCGAGGACCGCTGACCCGCCGTACCCGCACCTGCGACGTGCGTCCGAGCCGACGAGAGCCGCCGGCCGGGCTGCCGTTCCCAGCCGAACCCCCGTACCACGATCCACCGCTACCGTCCTGCCGCGCATCCCGATCCAGCGCTGCGGCACCCCCGGTACCTCGCAGGTCAAGGCCAACATCGGGGGCATCGACGACCTCACCTTCATCGGCGGCGGCGACAACATCATCGCCGCGCTCGACCCCGCCAACCAGGTCGCCCTGATCAAGCCCGACGGCTCTGGCCGGAGGCTACGACCTGCGGCTCGGGCTGTTCGCCGCGACCATCGGGGTGGGCCTGCTGATCGGGGGGCTCGGCCGGCGCGGCCGCGCAGACGACGTGGTGATCGGCAGCGTCTTCGCCTGGATCCTCGGTCTGGGCGCCTTCTTCCTGACCGTCTACACCACCTCCCGCAGCGGCTCGCAAGCCCGGCCAGCCGCTGACGGCCCCATCCCGGCGAGCCGATTGCACGCCGAGGCCCCACCATGGGTCAGGAAAGAGCGCGCGGCCCCGCACCCCGGCGGGCAGAGCCGTGGCACCGCGGCAACAAGACAAGGTCCTCCATGCCCGTGCACCGCGTCGGACTGGTCGTCCATCAGGGCCGCGCCGCCGCGCGGGACGGCGCGCGCGCCGTGCACGCCTGGTGTGAGGCGCACGACGTCCCCTGCACCGAGATCGATGTCTGGTCGGAGGACCACCAGCGCCGCTCCGGACGCGAGGAAGCCTACGCCGCCGGGAACCCGGACCTGGTCGTCACCCTCGGCGGGGACGGGACCTTCCTGCGCGGCGCCCGGATCGCCATGAAGACCGGAGCCAGCGTGCTCGGCGTCGACCTGGGAAAGGTCGGCTTCCTCACCGAGGTGCCGGTCTGCGACCTCACCGCCGGCCTCGACGCCGTCCACACCGGCCACGCCCCGGTCGAGGAGCGCATGACGCTGACCATGCGCGCCTCCAGGCCACCGGAGGTGCCCGCGGAGATGGAGGCCTTCCTCTGCTACGGGCGCGGCCCCGCCCTGCCGCCACTGCAGGTGCGGCCGGAGAGCACCGCGGGCGCCGGCTGGGGCCTGGCCCTGGACGTCAACGCCCTCAACGACGTGGTGCTGGAGAAGCTCGCCCGTGACCACCAGCTCAGCGCAGGCGTCTACATCTCCGGCAGGCTGCTCGCCGCCTACTCGGCCGACGCCCTCGTCGTCGCCACGCCCACCGGCTCGACCGCCTACAGCTTCGCCGCCGGCGGCCCCGTGCTGTCCCCGCACATGGACGCGGTCGTGTTCACCCCGATCGCAGCCCACATGACCTTCAACCGCACCGTCGTCGCAGCCCCCGACGAACCGGTCGCGCTGCGCATCCTGCCGCACTCCGGCCGTGCCGCGGTCAGCATCGACGGCCAGCTCCGGGGAGTCCTCGGCCCGGGCGACTGGATCGGCGTCTACCGTGCACCGCAACGCGTGCGGCTCATCCGCCTCCAGCCCACCGACTTCTACGGCCGCCTGCGGGACCGCTTCCGGCTCACCGACGCACCAGCCACCGCGACCGACGGGGAGTCCGCCCCGTTCTTCCGCCCCGACTCCGCCGTGCCCCCGGACCTGGCGGACCTGCGCCTGCCACCTCCCACCGCGGCCCGCTGAACGCCTCCCGGCCGCGCGGTCCGATTCGCGCTCAGGGACAGGGCCGCAGATCGATGTGCGCCGCCCAGCCGTTGGGCACCTGGTCGGCCGAGCTTGGGACGGCCTCGTCCACGTCGACTTCGCGCCGCAGCGCCGCACCCCGAAGGCCTCGTACGCCTGGTACCGCGACCTGATCGCCGCCCACCGTGCCGCGCACGGGCGGTAGTTGGCGATCCGAGGTTGAGGCGGCATCCGTCTGAACCCGAGAGCAGCCGCGATCGCGTCCGGGCGCCGAACGTACAATCGCCGGACGGGCAGGTGCGGGAGGGTGCAGTGGAACCCTTCGAGGGCTTCGACGTCGGCGGCTTCTGGGACGACTCGGCGTACGCGCTGGAGCAGTACGTGGAGGAGGCGCCGCCCTCGCGGGAGTCGATCGCGTCGTTGGAGGAGGAACTCGGCGGATACCGGCTGCCCGACTCCTACCTCGCGCTGATGACCGCGCACAACGGTGGTACTCCGACCCGGGCCTGCTTCCCCATGGCAGAGCCGACCTCCTGGGCCGACGATTACATCGAGATCACCGGGATCCGGGGTGCCGGGCGGACGCGGCCGCAGTCGCTCGGCGGCGAGTTCGGCAGCCGGTTCTGGATCGACATGTGGGAGTACCCCGACATCGGCGTGTACTTCGCCGCCGACGGTTACCGGCTGACCGACGCCGCGGTCGCCGCGCTGCTCGACGAGCTGGCGACCGTCTCCGTGGGGCGCGGGTAACCGTACTGGTCAGGGCGACGGCGTACCCCGCAGGCGCCGGCGCCCGATCCGGCGCCCGATCCGGCGCCCGATCCGGCGCGGGAGCGCGGCGACCGGGCGCGGCGGGGCCGCGCCGCCGCCCTGGCGGACCGTTGCGACCAGAACGCCCCGCCTGATCGCCGACGGACCCGCCGGCTCAGTGGGCCGGTGCCGGCTCGCTCCGCGTTTCGACCGTGCTGCGGTCGAGCAGCAGCAGGGCGAGGTCGTCGGCCTGGCAGCGGATCTCCGGGATGGCGGTGGTCTCCAGCAGGTTGCCGCGCCGCAGCGAGCCCAGCGTCCACAGCGGTGCCGGTGCCCGGTTCTCGGTGGGGCGCAGCCGGCCGTGGGCGGTGGTGTCGAAGCCGCCGCCGGTGGGGGCGGGTGAGCCGAGGCCGGTGGTGAGCAGGTTGGTGACCAGGGGGTCGTCGGTCCGGGTGAGGTGGGTTTCGGAGCCGGTGCAGTTCAGTACTGCGCCCACGCGTAGTCGGCGGCCGTCGTCCAACTGGACCTCGATCACGTCGCCGGGCATGTCCGCAGTGGTCTCGGCGTCGGTCACGGTGCCCTGGCCGATGCTGACCAGGCCTGCGTCGATGGCGGCGTGCAGGGCCTGGGCGCTGACGGGCGGGATGCGGTGGCGGTGGGTCTCCCAGAGTCGGAGGTCCTGGGCCAGCAGTTGGGCCTGGTCGGTGGGTGGCAGCTGCTGCCACAGGGCGCTGGTGAGGGGGCGGAGGCTGTCGACTCCCACGCGCCAGTCGCCGTGGACGCGGCGGCAGTGGGCGATCTGGCGCAGCACTGCGCGGCGCAGTGCGGCCAGTCCTGAGCGGGCGTCGAGCTGCGGGGTGGCCGGGGCTTTCGGGGCGATGAGCGGGGTGGTGGCGTGTGGTTGGGGGATCAGGCCGTGCCGTGACACGGCGTGGACGATGCGTCCGGGGTGCTGCAGGCTGAGTGCCATGTCGACCATGGTCAGGCCGGTACCGACGAGCAGGACGTCGCGGTCTGCGGGGACCTTCGTCAGGGCGCCGGGTACCCAGGGGTCGGCCAGGAACACCGCCGAGTCGCGCAGTGCCGGTGGCGCCCAGGCCAGGCCGGGTGCGAAGTTGCCCAGGGCCAGTACCGCGGCGTCGACCTCGAGTGACTGCCCGTCGCGCAGGCGCAGGCTCAGCGGCCGGGCGGCCGTGCGGGGTTGGTGGGTGATGGCGACGACGCGGTCGGGCACCCGGACCAGGTCGGGGGTGTCGCGGTGGTCGCTCGCCGTCTGAAGGCTCTCGGCGAGGTACTGGCCGAACAGGCGGCGGGGTACGAAGTCGTGTTCGCCGCCGTAGCTGCCGAGCCAGCGCACGAAGTGGCCGGGGTCGTCCCGGTGGGCGCTCATCCGGCCGGCCGGGACGTTCAGCAAGTGGTGCGGTGCGTCGGTGCCGAACGCCAGTCCCGCGCCTGCGGGTTCGGGGTCGATGAGCCAGATCCGGGCCGGTGCCGGCCGGCCGGCGGCCGCGTGGTGGAGCAGGCGCAGCGCCGTCAGGGTGCCGGCGGCTCCCGCGCCCACCACGGCGATGTCGTGAGTGGTACTGCTGTGGTTCACGGGGAGACTGTCCTTTCCGGGCGGCTGTCCGCCGCCGGAGAAGAATTCACTGCTCGCCCTCGGGCGCGCGGTAGATTCGGCGGATGCTGGTGCCCAGCCGAGCGATGTCCGCGCCGTAGACGTGGATCGAGATCGCCTTGGTCGAACAGGAGTTGCGCACCCGGTGGATGTCGCCGGGCGGCGCGAAGGCGGCGATCGCGCCGGTGGGGTTCACCACGTCCTCGGTCGGGATCAGCCGGGACGTCCGCCCGTCGGTCGTCAGCCGGTAGCGGCGCTCGCGCTCCTGGCCCTCGTGCACGCCGGTGACGCACCAGGAGACGTGGTCGTGGATCTGGGTCTGCTGGCCCGGCAGCCAGACCAGCGTGACGATCGAGAAACTGCCGTCCGGCTCGGCGTGCAGCAGGTGCTGCCGGTAGCTGTCGGGGTCGCCCTCGCACTGTGCGGCGGTGAGCAGATCCGCGGTGCCGAGCACGGGAGCGAGCAGCTCGCCGACCAGATGGGCCGTCAACTCCGGCGACTGGGCGCGCTGGATGACCTCGCGGATGCCGACGACGAGGTCGTCGATCCGTGTCGTGACCCGGGCGGCGACCGCGCCGGACGCGGTGGGAGACGTCATGCGGCCAACATCGAGCCGAACGTGCTGCCCTGTCTAACGACGATTCATAAGCCTCTCACCAAACGGCACTTATGGACCGGTGGTGCAGCTGTGGGGTGACCGCGGGCAGGGCGGTGGTTACCCAGGGTCCCGGGTGTGACACATTCCGTTCCATAAGGAGAATTTGGGTGACCCGAAGGATGGAACGGCCGACGGCGACCGCCGGCGAAGGGCTCGGGGTCCCGCACCGGTGGTGTGGCGGAGCGGTCGCCGGCCGGATCCCCTACTGGGGGCGTACCTGGGTCCTCTGCACGGTGCCCTGGAAGTCCGCCGACAGGTAGGCACTGCCGGATGCGTCCTTGACGTAGACCAGCACCGCGGGCCCCGGGTTGAAGGTGTCGTACTGCACGACGACGTACTCGTCGGTCGGGTGGGCGATGCCGAGGGTGGTGTAGGCCCGCTGCAGGAGCCCGGGGAGCTTGTTCCAGTCGACGGCGTTGAGGTCCACTGCCTTGTCCCTGCTGGACATGGTGCCGCCACCGTTCGGATCCCGGGAGGGCTTGCCGTCCCGGTAGCTGAACTTGTCGTAGAGCCTTGGGTCCCCCGGGGCGGGCGCGCGACTGTACGCGTTGTCCGCGGCGAGCCAGAACTCCACGACCTGGGTGCCTCCCATCTTCGGGCCCATCGCCTGGATCACCGAGCGCGCGCCCTCCGGGGTGATCAGGCCCGGGTGCTCGGGGGAGGCGGCGGCCGGCCTGTAGTCCGACGGGTCGGCCTCCGAAGAGCGGTGGTTCACCGTCCACCCGATGGCGGTGGCCAGAACGGCGGCGGCCAGCCAACTGGACCAGATCGCCGTGCGCCTGGCAGGGCCGCGGACCGGCTGGGGCCGGTCCGCCTGCGGGCGTTCGTCCTCAAGGCGTTGTGGGCGTTCGTCCTCAAGGCGCGTGGGGGAGGGCGCGTCGGTTCGCGTACTCAACCGCAGGGTGTTCGTCGAGTTCAACCGTGCGGTGTCCATCGAGGCCCGTACGGCCTCGGCCGTCGGCTCCGCCCCTGCTTCGGCCGCAGCGAGCAGCCGGTCGAGTTGTTCGGCGTCCGGCCGGGCCGCGGCGTCCCGGACCAGCAGGGCGGCGAGTACGGTGCCCAGCGGCCCGGACTGCACGGGCGGGGGGATCGGCTCGTCGAGCACGGCGACGAGCGTGGCGAAGTTGGTGGCGCGTCGCAGCGGGTTCCGGCCCTCGACGGCGACGTAGAGCATCATCCCCAACGACCAGAGGTCCGAGGCCGGGTTGCCCTCCTCGCCGCGGATCCGCTCGGGGGCGATGTACTCGGGTGAGCCGATCAGCCCGCCGGTGGTGGTCAGACTGGTCGACTCCCGCAGCGCGGCGATGCCGAAGTCGGTGAGCACCGGTGTGCCGTCGGGGCGCAGCAGGACGTTCCCGGGCTTGACATCGCGATGCTGGATACCGGCCGCGTGAGCGGCGCTCAGTGCGGACAGCACACCTCGGCCGAGCCGGGCGGCCTCGGCCGGCGACATCGGGCCCCGCACCAGCCGGTCATGCAGCGAGCCGCCGGTCACCAACTCCATGACCAGCCAGGGATACGGGAACTCGGGCAGGTCGACGATGTGATAGATCGTCACCACGTGCGGGTTGTCGAGCCGGGCCAGCGAACGGGCCTCGCGAAGCACCCGCTCGCGCACGATCCGAGCGGTCTTCGGGTCGCCGTCGAGCGGCGCCGGGTCGGGCGGACGTACCTCCTTCAGCGCGACCTCGCGGTGCAACGCGATGTCGCGTGCCCGCCACACCAGCCCCATGCCGCCGCCGCCGAGTCGCTCCAGGAGTTCGAAGCGACCATCGATGAGCCGGCTGTTCGGCCCCCCTGTGTCCATGGCGGTCATGGTAGGGCTCGGGTCCGGTCGGGCCCGCAGGGGGTCGTGGGTTGATCCCTTGACGATGACAGGGTGTTCGACGGGCCGAGGGCTACCGCCGGCGCTTCGGGCTCGCGAGCGGGGTCAAGGGCGCGATGGCCCGGCGGACCGAATGCGCAGCAGGGCCGTTGGCCTCGCTGGGGACCTGCCGGATGCCGTCGGAACAGCGCGCTCCGGCGGAGACCGGTGAGGGCGGCGGCCTTGAAGCGGTGGATCTCGTCGCGGCCGTGCATGGTGGCGCGGGGGTCCAGTCCCCGTGGGCCAGCTGCCCCGTCTTCCAGTGCATCCGGATGCACGTGGGCTGTCACCGTGTAGCACACGGGGGCTGCGCGGATGCGATGTCAAGGGTTCCCGTCGGGGTGACAGTGCGTCCGCGTACTGTGGTGCCCGGAGGAGGGGAGGGGAACCGTTGCGCAGGGTGCCGCCGGAGATGTTCCGGTTCACGACGGGGGAGAAGGCCGATTTCTACGGTGCGATCCTCCAGGCCTTCGGTGCGGCCAATGAGCGGTTGGAGACCGCGCTCGGGTTGGACGAAGTCCGCGCCAGGTTGCGGACGGTCGGCTGGCTGGACGCGGTGCACGACGACGATCTTCAGGAGGCGCTGCGGAAGCTCAGGGAGTGGCAGCTGCTGGACGTCGTGCAGAACCACGCGGAGAACTACCGCACCGCCGAGGAGTACGAGCGCCGCAACCTCCAGTACTCGCTGACCCGGCGCGGAGAGGCAGCGTTCGCCGGGGTCGAACACGCCCTGTCCGTCCTCGCATCGACCGGTGCGCTCCAGACGGCGGTGCTGGAGGCGATCACGGACCGGCTCGACGAGCTGTATGTCCTGCTGGAGGACTCCGCGTCCTCGGACCGGCGGGTCTTCAGCACGCTGCAGGAGCTGGAGGGCCATCTGGAGGCGCTGCTGGCCAACACCAAGGCGTTCAACGGCGAGTTGCAGCGCCTGCTGCGGGCCGAGGGCGCGGACCTGGCGACCTTCCGCGAGGTGAAGGCCGCGACGGTCGCCTATCTCCAGGAGTTCCTCGTCAACCTTGACCAGCGGGGACAGGCGGTCGTCTCCGCAGTGGAGCGGGTCGAGGGGCGGGGGGTGAGCCTGCTGCACGAGCGGGCGCTGCGGGGGGCCGAGCTGCCGCCGGTTGCCGACGGCGATCCCGCGCCGGCGTGGTTGGAGCGGCGCCGGGCGCGCTGGGATGGGCTTCGAGCCTGGTTCCGGCCGGCGGACGGGGCACGACCCCGAGTGGAACAGCTGCACGACGTGGCGCGCCGCGCGATCGTGACGCTCCTCCAGGTCCTCGACCGGATCACCGAGTCGCGGCGCCGCTCCTCCAGCGCCGTGCAGGACTTCCGGGAACTGGCCCGCTGGTTCGCCGCGGCCCCCACCGAGGACGACCTGCACCGCCTGTGGTCGGCCGCCTTCGGCCTCGGCCCTGCCCGCCACGCCTATCTCGCGCACCCCGACCCCGAGTTGGTGCCCTCCTCGGGCAGCTGGGCCGAGGCCCCGCCGGTGGAGGTGTCGGCCCTGCTGCGCACCAGCGGCCGCACCGAGAGGTTCACGCGCACCGGCAAGGTGCGCGACATCGGCGGTATCAAGGCGGCCCGGGCCGAGCGGGCCCGTAAGGAGCGTGCCGAACTCGAAGCGGCCTGGGACGTCCTGGGCACCGACGGCCCGGTGCGGCTCTCCGGCTTCGGCATGCTTGACCACGCCGTCTTCGAGCGGCTGCTCGACCTCCTCGGCAAGGCGCTGGCGGTACGGCCGGACGGCAGCGGCGTGCGCCGGGCGGTCACCTCGGACGGCCGGGTCGAGATCGTCCTCCGGCCGCTGCCCGATGCCGGACGGGCCGTCCTGCGGACGTCTCGTGGGACGCTGGAGGGGCCCGACTACCTGGTGGAGATCCGCAGCCCCGGCAGCCCGCTCTCGTCCGTCGTGAAGGAGACGGGATGAGCACCCTTGCCAACCAGCTGGTGCTGGCCGAGCGGGAGGACGTCGCCCGGGGCATCAGACTGCTCCTCGGCCGGCCGCTGATCACCGAACGCGCAGACCCGTCCGCCTTCGAGCTGGTCCGCCGTCGTCAGGACCCGCTGACGAAGTGGTTCGACTACCACTGCGGCTGGCAGCTGGTGGTCGAGCCGCGCCTGGGATACGCGCGTCTGCTCAAGATCCGGACCGTGCCCGACGCATCGCGCCCCGCCCGCCGACTGCGGTCCGGTAAGGCGCCGTTCGACCGCCGTCGCTACACCCTGCTGTGTGTCGTCGCGGCCGAGCTGCTTCCGGTCCCGGTGACGACGGTCGGCCTGCTCGCCGACCGCGTCGTCCAGGCCTGTGCGGCCGACGAGGCGCTGCCGCCCTTCGACACGGCGAGCAAGCCCGAGCGCATGGCCTTCGTGGACGTCCTCAAGCTACTGGAGGCGTACGGTGCGATCCTCACCGTGGACGGCGTCACGGAGAGCTTCGTCGACTCGGCGGGGGCCAAGGTGCTCTACCGGGTGGATGCCACCGTGCTGATGCGCCTGCTCGCCGCACCCGTCGGGCCGTCCCGACTGGCCGTGCCGGCGGAGGACGTACCGCTGCGCTTCGAGGAACTCCTGCGGAGCACTGTGCGCGAGAGCCGGTACGGCGGTGCCGACGCCTCCGACGCGCAACGCAACCTCAGGCTGCGGCACTCGGTGCTGCGCCGGCTCTTCGACGATCCCGTCCTCCATCATGACGAGCTCGGCGCCGACGAACTGGGCTACCTCACCTCGCCGACAGGACGCCAGATCGTCCGGCGCGCAGCCGAACAGGGCGGCTTCGTGCTGGAAGAACGGGCCGACGGCCTGCTGCTCGTCGATCCGGACGGGATCGCCACCGACAGCCGCTTCCCGGACGATTCCGCGACGGCCCGGGTCGCCGCCCTGCTCCTGCTGGAACCGCTGACGGCCGCTGAGAGCGGGCTGACGCCGGAACAGCTCACGGTCGAGGCGAACGAACTGCTGCGGCGCTTCCCCCGGTGGGCGAAGAGCTACCAGTCGGAGGACGGCGCCCAGCGCCTCACGGTCGACGCCGTCCGTGTCCTCACCGACTTCGGCCTGGCCCGCCGGATCGGCGACCGTACCGTTCCCCGGCCCGCGGCGTTCCGGTACCGGGCCACCGTGACCGACGGTCCCACAACCTGACCAGGGAGGACTTCCGATGACCGTGACACAGCTCCCGCAGCCCTCCACGTTTCCGGCGGCGGCCGCGGCAGCGCGGTGGCAGCCCTCCAGGGCCGGCATCCTCAACGTCTGGCGCTACTACGACGAGACCTTCACCTTCCACGAGGGCCGACTGCTCCTGCGGGGGCAGAACGGCACGGGCAAGTCCAAGGCGCTGGAGGTGCTCCTGCCGTTCCTGCTCGACGCCAGCCTGCGCCCCAACCGGCTGTCCACCTTCGGCGGCTCCGAGCGCACCATGCACTGGAACCTGATGGGCGAAGGCGCCTCGGGCAAGACCCGCGTCGGATACGTGTGGCTGGAGTTCGTCCGCGACGACGGAGAAGACGACGCCGGTCCCGGCTGGTTCACCTGCGGGGCCAGGCTCCAGGCCAGCGTGCACACCACCGGTGTCACCGCCGACTACTTCACCACCGGCGCGCGGATCGACCGCCCCGGTGGTCTTTCCCTGGTCAACGACGCGGGTCAGCCGCTCACGCGAGCCGCCCTGGCCGAAGCCCTGCAAGGCCAGGGCGAGCTGCACGGATCACCGACCGACTACCGCAACACGGTCCGGAGCACGCTCTTTCCCGGGCTGAGCGAGCAGCGTTACGACGCCCTGATCACCGCGCTGCTCCAGCTCCGCACCCCGAAACTCTCCGAACGCCTGGATCCCTCGCTGCTGTCCTCCCTGCTCTCACGGGCCCTGCCCCCGCTCGGCCAGGGCGAGATCACCGAACTGGCCGAGGGCTTCGAACGCCTCGACCGCCAGCGCGAATACCTGAAGACCCTGGACGACGAAGTGGCCGCGGCCACCGCCGTCGCGAACCAGCAACGCGGCTACGCCCAGCGCGTCCTACGCGCCGGGGCGGCCGCGCTCGTCTCCGCGACGACCGAGATGGACAACCTCGCCCGCATCGCCCGGGACAGCGAGGAGGCACACGCCGAAGCCCTACGCCAGCGCGACGGGAGCAGGGGAGCGAAGGAGGAGCTCGAACACCGACGACAGGAGATCGACGGCGCCATCGGGGGGCTGCTCGACTCCGAGGTCTACCGGCAGGGCCAGGAACTCGACCAGCTCCGCCGCAGGGCCGACCACGCCGCCGCGACCTCCGCCCGCCTCCGGGCCGTCGCGGACAGGAAGGCCCGCGCGGCCGGCGAGGACGCCGAGCGCGCCGACGATGCGCGGCTGCGCTCCGAGCAACGGGCCGCGCACACCCACGCCGCCCGGGAGGACACCCGGGGCGCTGCGCGGCGCGCGGCCATGGAGTCCGTCTGCACCGAGGTGCAGACGGTGCTCGGTACCGCACCGGGTCCGTCCTGGGACACGGGGGAGCAGGGGCGTACGGCACGTCGTCTCCTGCGCGGCGCGGTCGCCGCCCGGCACGGCCAGATCGCCCAGGTCCGGGCCGCCATCGAACGCCACGAGCGTTCCGTCGCGGACCGGACGACGGCGGAGCACCACCTCGACGCGGAGCGCGAGCGGCTGGCCGAGGCGACCGCGCGGCGCGACGGGAACGCCCGCTCGTACGAGACCGCCGTCGACGCCCACGCCGACCTCCTGCGCCGATGGGCGACGGCCGACTGCACCGAGCTGCCGATCGGCGACGCCGAGGAACTCGCCTCCCGCGCTGCCGTCGAGACCGACGTCCTCGCGCTGGTCGAGGCCGCCGCCCGGGTGGCGGAGAGCGCCATCACCGCCGACGAGACGACCGCCCGAGCCGACCGGGACGAGGCCCGCGCCCGGCGTGACCGGCTCGCCGAAGAGCTGGAACGCACCGCGACCGCGGCCGACCTCCCGCCGGTCCCACCACGCACCCGCACCGCCGACCGGTCCGTCCTGCCGGGCGCACCGCTGTGGCAACTGCTGGCGTTCCGGCCGGGCGTGCCGCCCGCCGACCAGGCCGGCATCGAAGCGGCCCTGGAAGCGGCCGGTCTGCTGGACGCCTGGATGACCCCCGACGGCGGCATCGCTGTCGTCGGCCACGACACCCTGGCTGACCCGGCATCGGCCGTGCCCGCATCGGGCCCCTCACTGCTTGATGTCCTGTCTCCCGAACCCGACGGCCCGGTGCCGGTCGGCCAAGTACGGCGGCTGCTCGCCGGCATCGCCTACGGCCCCGCACTCCCCGCGGGTCACCCGGCCGCCGTGGCGGCCGACGGAAGCTGGCGGCTGGCGACGGCGGTCGGCTCCTGGGCCAAGGAGGAATCCAGCCATATCGGAGCCGCGGCCCGGGAACGCGCCAGGCAGCGGCGGATCGCACACCTCACCGCCGAACTGGCCGAGGCCAACGCCACCGTCACAAGGTTCGACGCGCAGTTGCGCACCCTCGCCGACCGCCGGGCCCGCCTCGGTGCCGATCTCCGCTCCCGGCCGCACCACCGGGAGGTGGACCGGGCCAAGCGTGACTGGGAGCGGTCCGAGTCCGAGGTGGGCGCTCGCGAGGACACCGTACGCGAGGCCGTCGAGCGGCTCGCGCGGCAGGAGGGCACGGTCGCGGCCGCGCTGCGCGCACTCGCCGTCGCATCGGCCGAGCGCGCCCTGCCGACCGAACGCGCCGCGCTGGACACGACCGCCACGGCGGTCGACACGCTGCGTGAACAGGCCGACGTCTGGCTCGACTCCCACCTCGCCTGGGCGGCCGCCCAGCACGCCTGGGACACCGCCCGCAGCCACGCCGAGGCGTCCCAGGGCGCAGCGGCTGAGAGCCTGGGCGAAGCCGAGGACGCGGAGGCCGCCGCCCGAGGACTCCGAGCCGCGCTCCAGGCCGTCGAGAGCACCGTCGGCGAGGACTACCGCCAAGTGGCCGCCAGGCTCAGCGACTTCCGGAAGTCGCTCGACCGGACCCGCCGTGAGATCGACGACAACACCCGGGAGCTCCTCGCTCTCGAAGGCCGGATCGGCTCATTGAGCGCCACCATGGCCCAGGACGCGACCCGGCACGACGACGCCGTGGCGGCCCGCAACGAGGCCGCCCGCAGCTTCCGGCGCCTCTGTGTCCTCGGATTTCCCGAGGACGCGGGCCTCAGCCTCGTCCTCACCTCCGAGGACGGCACCCGCGCCACCCTCGAAGCGGCGCGTGAGACCGCCGCCACCTGGCCCAACCTGCCGCACGGCACGAGGAACCTCGGCGACTCCCTCAACCGTCTCTCCGAGGCCGTCCACCGCGCTCGCCAGAGCCTCAGCAGTCGTGCAGACCTCGAACTCGAAGCCGAAGAGGACATCCACGTCCTCACGGCCACCGTCGACGGCATCCGGGTCGGTGCGACCGGCCTCCTCTCCATCCTCACCGGCGACCGTGACCGCAGCCAGGACGACATCACCGCCGCCGAACGCGGGCTCTTCGATCGGACCCTCACCGGCGACACCCGCCGTCACCTCGCCTCCCGTATCCGTCAGGCCGGTGAACTCGTCGAGCGGATGAACGGCCACCTCGAACGGGTCCGCACCGCCTCACGGGTGGCGGTCCGTCTGGTGTGGCAGATCCACCCCGACCTGCCCGCCGGTACCAGGACGGCGCGTGAGCTGTTGCTCAAGGACCCGGCCCGGATCACCGAAGCCGACCGAGAGGCCCTGCACGCGTTCTTCCGGGGCCGCATCGAGGAGGCCAAGACCCGCAACACGGCGGCGACTTGGGAGGAACAGCTCGCGGAGGTCCTCGACTACACGGCCTGGCACCAGTTCGTCGTCAAGCTGGACCGCGCCAACGGCGTCGGGTGGCAACTGCTCACCAAGAAGCTCCACGGCGCGCTGTCGGGCGGCGAGAAGGCCATCGCCCTCCACCTGCCGCTCTTCGCCGCGGTGGCCGCCCACTACGAGGCGGTGCCGCTGTCCCCGCGGCTGATCCTGCTCGACGAGGTCTTCGTCGGCGTCGACACCGTCAACCGCGGGCAGGTCTTCGCCCTCCTCGCGGCGCTCGACCTCGACCTGGTGCTCACCTCCGACCACGAGTGGTGCACCTACCGGGAGCTCTCCGGCATCGCCGTCCACCAGCTGATCACCGGAGGTGACGGCGACGACGCCGTCACCAGCGCCCGCTTCACCTGGACGGGCACCGACCTGCTGCCCGCCGAAGCCGATCCGGACGGATCGGCATGACGGGCAGCCACCCTCTCGACGTCCCCGAACTCCGCCCCCTCTGGTCGGCCGTCCACGATCGCCTGTCGACGGGCCGCCCCGTCAGCCGGGTGCGGTCCGGACCGCTCGACGACGCCGGTCGCGAGGCGTTGGCCGACCTCCTCGGACTCGACCGGCTCCCCGGCGCCGAGCCGGCGATCCCGCTTGCCGGACTCGACCGCGCCGTGCTGGAGGCCTGCGGCCGACCCGTCCGGGACGTGGTGGCCGCGATCCTCGGCCCAGTCCACGACCAGGCTGCCGAGCGCGAACGCAAGACCGGCCAACGCGACGCCTTGTGGCGGTGGCTGGCCGGCCACGACGTGGTCACCGCCCAGCCCGTTCTGCTGGAGTGGGTCGGCCACCTGCGGGCCAACGGCCTCGCAGGCGGCTCGCCCGACCGGACCCGGCGTCTGCTGACCGCCGCGCTGACCGTCCTTCACGCACTCCCGGCCGACGGCGAGCCACTACCGGTCCTCGCCGCCCGCCTCCTCGACGGCGACTCCCACGCCCTCGACGACGGGACACGGCTGTCCTCCCTCGTCCTGCGCGCACTGGCGGTGCTGTACGGCACCGACATGCCCGACGCCGCAGAGGGACGACGCGCACTCTGGAGCCGAGCCGGTGTGGCCGACGACGAACTGTCCGCCACCGTGCTCGCCGTCGGTCTCCGCCCCGAGGGAGAAGGCCCGGTCGCCGGGATCTCCCGGATCTGCGCCGCATCCGGTCACCCCGTCAGCCTCACCCTCGCCCAACTGCGCTCACCCGGCGAATTCACCGGTCCCGCAGGACCGGTGTGCGTCACCGAGAACCCCAGTGTGCTCGCCCTCGCCCTACGACGCTTCGGCCGGCAGTGCCCGCCGCTCGTCTGCACGTCCGGCTGGCCCAACACCGCCGTGATCCATCTGCTGCGCCGTCTCGCCGACGATGGTGCCTCCCTGCGCTACCACGGTGACTTCGACGGCGAGGGCATCCGCATCGCGGCCCACGTCCTCGCCAAGACCGGAGCCGCCCCCTGGCGAATGGCAATCGACGACTACCGAGCCGCCGTGCCCCGGGTTCCCTCGGGCCCCGATCCGGGCCGCCTCACGCCCGCACCGTGGGACCGGGCGCTCGTCGACTCCATGGCCGAACTGCGCACCGCAGTGGTCGAGGAGGTGGTCGCCGACCTTCTCCTCGACGACCTGGCGGACCACCGTCACGGATAGGATGACAGCCTGTTCGACGGGCCGAGGGGGTCAGTCAGCGCTTCGGTCTGGTCCGCGTCGACTTCGCGGCGCAGCGCCGCCGAGAGCTTCCGTGCCGTGCGGAACCTGCACACGCCGGTGCACCAGCTCCGGAGCATCTTCACGATGATGCCCGCCGCCGAGGACGACGACTGGGCCCCGGTCCTGGGCCGACTGCGCAACCTGCCCGCCGCGCTGGACGGTTACCGGGCCACGCTGACGGAGGGCATTGTCGACCTCAAGCGCTGGCACATGGAGGCCCTGCGCCAGGGCTCCCTGGGCCTGGACGACCTGGAGGCAGCCCTGGCGGCTCTGTGACCGCCGTCGACTGAGGCGGGCGGACGAGGCCGGAGACTCCCCCGGGGCGCGGTCCAACGGGCGTTGTACGGGTGGTGGTCGGCGCGTCGTGATCGGGGCCGTGCGGGGTGGTGCGACATCCGGGGGTGCGGGTCGGGGGCGTGTGGCGGGAAGGAGCGCGGAGGCCGCGCGGGCCCGGCCGTGGCGGCGGGGTACTTGTTCGGACAACTTCGCCCCCAAAGTCCGCCTGATCGTCATACTAGGGCTGCCTCGGCGATGTTGGCTATACAGGTGTGCTCCCCAGCATGTCTCCGCCCCACCCTCGCACCACTCTGTTCCGTGCTCCCAGAACCCATGTGTCGAGAGGCTTCGCCATGCCACTGCACAGACTTCCCGGGCGCGTTCGCGCCACAGCCCTGACGGCGGTCATCTCCTGTCTGGTCGCCCTGGTCGGCGCCTTCGTGGCGGCTCCGGCCGCGCAGGCCGCCGCCGTGTCGAGCCCGATCACCGGCCTGGCCGGCAAGTGCCTGGACGACTCCGGTGCCGGCACCGCCGACGGCAACCAGATCATCCTGTGGCACTGCACCGGCGCCGACAACCAGACCTGGACCCTGCCGGGTGACGGCACCATCCGTACGCTCGGCAAGTGCCTGGACGCCACCGCCGGCGGCACCGCCGCGGGCACCTACGCCGACCTGTACACCTGCAACGGCCAGGCCCGCCAGCAGTGGGCGGTGCGGGGGACCGCGCTGGTCAACCCGGTCTCCGGCCTCTGCCTGGACGTCTTCGGCGGCAGCTCCACCGATGGCACCCGGGTCGATCTGTGGGCCTGTGGCAGCGGTCAGGCCAACCAGCAGTGGGCCGGCGCGGCCGTCGGCTCCATCACCAGCGACAACCTGCTGGTCGACCCCGGTGCCGAGTCCGTCGCGATCTGCTCGCCCAACGGCCTGGACGGCATGACCGTCCCGGGCTGGACGATCACCAGCGGCATGCCGAACCTGGTCTGCTACGGCGCCAGCGGCTACCCCGACGCGAGCACCCCGGGCCCGACCGGCCGCGGGGCCGCGTTCTTCGCCGGTGGCGCCACCGGCAACTCCGGTCTCTCCCAGAGCGTCGACGTCTCGGCGGCCGCGCAGTCGATCGACACCGGCACCGTCGGCTACAACCTCTCCGGCTGGCTCGGCGGCTACGCCGCACAGAACGACCGGGTCGGCCTGACCGCCACCTTCCTGAACGCCGGCGGCGCCACCCTCTCCACCGCCCAGATCGCCCCGGTGACCAGCACCGACCGAGGCCTGGCCACCGCGCTCCTGCAGCGTACGGCCACCGGCACGGTCCCGGCCGGCACCCGCTCGATCAAGGTCGACCTGGCCTTCACCTGGACGGCCGGCAACACCACCGACGGATACGCCGACAACCTCTCGCTCACCCTGACCACGGCGGTGCCGACCCCGGTACTGACCGCTCCGGTCAACTCGGTTCCCGGCTATGACCACGTCTTCCTGGTCTACATGGAGAACCAGGACTACGAGAACATCATCGGCAACACCTCGCAGGCCCCGTACATCAACAGCCTGCTCCCGCAGGCGACGTCGTTGACCAAGTCGTTCGCCACCACCCACCCGAGCGACCCGAACTACGTCGCACTGGCCGGAGGCGGCCTGTACGGGCTGACCGACAACAGCGTCTCGACCACCACCATCAACGCCCCGCACCTGGGCAACTCGGTGGAACAGGCCGGCAAGACCTGGAAGGAGTACCTGGACGGCGCGAACGGCAACTGCGACACGTCGAGCCACGGCTACTACGCGCCGGACGACGCCCCGTTCTACTACTTCCAGAACATGAAGAGCAACGCCGCCTACTGCCAGGCGCACATGCAGCCGCTCACCCAGATGACCGCCGACCTGCGATCCACGGCGACCACCCCGAACTTCGCCTGGTTCGCCGCCGACGACTGCACCGACATGGAGGCCTGCGGCGTCACCTCCGGCGACAACTGGCTCAAGCAGACCCTGCCGACCATCCTCAACTCGCCCGCGTGGACCACCCAGCGCTCGCTGCTGATCCTGACCTGGGACGAGGGCGCGACCAAGGCCTACGGCCCGAGCTACCCCAACCGGACCCCGACCCTGCTGCTCGGCTCGCAGAACACCGTCAAGACCGGCTACCAGTCGAACCAGCGCACCGACCAGTACGGCCTGCTGCGCACCATCGACGGCGCACTCGGCCTCAACCCGCTGACGAACAACGACCGCTACGCGGCCACGGTCAACGACGCCTGGCAGTAGACCTCCACCAGGGGCCACCTCCCCTGACCCGACCGGGCCCGTGCCGATGCGATGTCCTGGCTTCCCTGCCGGACTGTCGGTGCGGGCCCGGGCTGTCGGTGCGGGCCCGTCCCGTGGTGCCCCTCAGCAACCGCGCCGGTGCGCGCCCCCGAGGCCTCGTACGCCCGGTACCGCGGCCTGAGGGGCGGACGGTGGGCGGAGGCGAGAACGGCGGGGGCGCCCGGGGCAAGGGCGCGGGTTACCAGATGCGGCGGTCGGCGGGGGTGCCGCGGCCGGTGCGGAGGTGGCGGATGAGGGTGCGGCGGAGGTCGCGGTCGTGGTCGGTTTCGACGGGGAGGTCGAGTTGGACGATGTCCACGCCCGCCGAGCGGAGGAGGCCGATGCGGGCGGCGACGGTGGCGGGGGAGCCGGCGTAGGCGGCGGTGAGGGAGCGGCGGACGTAGGCGGCCACCTGCTCGTCGCCGCGGGACGGGTCGGAGCGGCCGCGCTCGCGGTCCCGGTCGAGCTGGACGGCTTCCGCCCAGCGCCCGCCGCCGCCACCGGCGGTGAGGCGCAGGGCGTCGCGGCGCAGCTGGCGGACGCGGTCGCGGGCCGCCTCGTCGGTGTCGGCGAGGACGAGGGTGACGTGCCGCCAGATCCGCAGGGTACGGCCGTGTGCGGCGGCTGCGGCGCGGACCTGGGCGATCCGCCGGCGGGTGTCCGGCAGGGGCAGCGGGCTGACGGCGTACACCTCCGCGTAGCGGGCCGCCAGGTCGAGGCCCTGTGGTGACGAGCCGCCGAAGGAGACCAGCTCGCCGCCCGGTCTCGGGTGCAGGCCGGGGCGGGCGGCGGCCACGGTGTAGAACTCGCCCTTGTGGGCGATGTCCTGGTCGGCGGCCAGGTAGCGGGTGAACAGGTCGAGGTACTCGTCGGCCCTGCGGTAGCGGTCCTGCTTGTCCAGGAGATCGCCGTCGCGGGCCGTGTCGTGGTCGCTGGAGCCGATGATGACGTGGGCCGCCGCCCGCCCGCCGGAGAGCCGGTCCAGGGTCGCCAGGGAGCGGGCGGCCACGGTCGGCGCGGTGGTGCCGACGCGGTGGGCGACCGCGATGCGGAGCCGTTTGGTGGCGGCGAGGGCCCACGAGGCGACCAGCCACGGGTCGGGCCACGAGCTGGACTGCACCACCAGGGCGCTGTCCAGCCCGTCCTCCTCGTTCTCCCGCGCGGTGCGGGCGACGTGCTCGGGGTCGGCGGTGCGGTCGCGGCCGTCGGGGGCCCAGCGCAGCGCCTGGCGCTCCTGCGGGGTGCGGCCGGGTACGGGTGCGGCGCGAACCCCGCCGCGGATTTCGAGGGGCACGGCTCTCCTCGGGCTGTGAGGACGGATGCGGTGAGGACGAATGGGGTGCAGGACGGATGCGGTGCAGGGCGACGGTCAGTGGGCGGCCGGGCCGAGCCGGGCCAGGGTGTCGAGCAGCTTGGCCCGGCTGACGAACACCTCGGGCGGCAGCGACACGTACAGCTGGATCGTGGTGACGCCGGGGCGGTGGTAGGCGAGGATGCGCTCCCGGCACTCCTCCGGCGAGCCGCTGACGAACAGTCCGTCGACGACCTCGTCGGGCAGCGCCTTCTGGGCGCCCTCCGGGTCGCCGGCGGCCCAGAGACGGTGGGTCTCGGCGAGCAGGTCGCCGTGGCCCAGCCACTCGTGGAACTTGCGGTACGGCTCGCGGTTGAGGATCCAGGCCAGGAACGGGCGGGTGGCGCGGTGGGCGTAGTCGGTGTCCTCGGTGGGGCAGACGAAGACCTTGACCACCAGTTCCTTCCCGGGCGGCTGCGGACCGACGGCGTCCAGGATCTTCGGCACGTCGTGCGGGAACAGCAGGTTGGTGATGGCGCCGTCGCCCTCGTTGAAGCCGAGCCGGAGCATGTTGGGCCGCAGCGCGCCCAGGATCACCTTGACCGGTTCGGCCGGAGGGTGCGGCAGCCGGTAGCCGGTGATGTCGAAGGTGTCGAACCCGCCCGAGACGTACTCGCCGCGCAGCGCCCGGGTGACGAACCGCAGCACGTCCCGGGTGCGCTTGAACGGCTCGTCGAACGGGATGCCGTTGATGTCGGTGACGTGTGCGGGGACGGAGGCGCCGATGCCCAGCAGGAGCCGGCCCGGGGCGAGTTGGGCGAGCGTCGCGGCGGTCTGGGCGAGCACGGCCGGGCCGCGGGTGTGCACCGGAACGATGCCGGTGCCGATCCGCAGCGTCGGGGACCAGGCCGCGGTGGCGGCCAGCGGGGTGAACGCGTCGGTGCCGCCGCCCTCGGCGCTCCACACGTCGGTGTAGCCGAGGTCGGGAAGCCGCTCGACCAGGAACCGGTGCCGGTCGATGGTGAGGCCGGGCAGGGGGAGGGTGATGCCCCACTTGGGCGGCGCGGCGGGCCCGGTGCCGTGCGGGGCGTCGGGCGGGACGATCCCGGTGTGGTGGTGGGGCCGGTGCGGGGCGGTCATCGGGATGGCCGTCCTTCCTGTGGTGCTCGGTGCGCGGAGGGAGTGTACGGGGTTAGCGGGGGTGGTGCCCGGGGTCAGCGGACCCACACCGTGGTCAGGTCGAGGAACCAGGACTGCGGCTGAACCAGCCCCTGGACCTTCGGCGAGAGGGCCCGTGGATTGCGGTCGTTGACCACGAACAGCCAGGGTGCGTCCTGGGTGACCAGCGAGAGCGCCGTGCGGTACCCGGCCTGCCGGGCGGCCTGGTCGGCGTTGGCGGCCGAGGAGGCGAGCAGCTCGTCGACCTGCGGGTTGGCGTAGTGGCCGGTCCAGAACGGGCTCTTGGACCCGAGGAACAGCGGAAGCAGCGCCTCGGACTGGAACAGCGTGGTGGACTGGGCGACGGCGTCGGAGCCGAGCGCCACCTCGCCCTTGGCCTCGGCGCCGATCAGCGTGGTCCAGTCGGTCGTGCGCAGCTCGACCTTGATGCCGACGGCGGCGAGGTCCCGCTGGAGCGCCTCGGCGATCGGCACCGGCAGCAGGTTGCCGCTGCCGCCGGTGGGCACGGTGACGGAGGTGCTGAACCCGTTCGGGACGCCGGCCTCGGTGAGCAACTGCCGTGCCTTGGCCGGGTCGTAGGAGTAGACGTCCTCGGCGGGGTCATAGGCGGCGGTGGCGCGCGGCGCGGTCTGGTAGGCGGGGTCGGCGGTGCCGTGCAGCAGCTTCTCGGCGATCGCCTTGCGGTCGATCGCGTAGTTGGCGGCCTTGCGGACCAGCGGGTTGTTCCAGGGCGCCTTCGAGGTGTCCAGGATCCAGTACCAGAGGTGGTCGTAGCTGTTCGTGGCGATCTGCACGCCGTCGGCCTTGAGGCTGTCGATGTCGTCCGGGTTCGGGTACTCGATCCAGTTCACGCCGCCGGAGCGCAGGGCCGCGGTGCGGGCCGCGGCGTCCGGCAGGGCCTTGATCACGAGCCGGTCGAGCTTGGGGGCGCCGCGCCAGTAGTCCTTGTTGGCGGCCAGCTCGATCTGCTGGCCCTCGGTCTGCGAGACGAAGGAGAACGGGCCGGTGCCGACCGGGTGCTGGGAGAAGTGCGCCGAACCGGTGCCGCGGACGGCGGTGGGGCTCGCGATCAGGACGTGCGCGAGGTCCTCGGGGAAGTGGCCGTTGGGGTCCTTGGTGACCAGTTCGACGTGGTCGGCGTCGGTCTTGCGGTACGAGGCGATGTCGCCCGCGTACTCGGCGGCGGCGGCGCCGAGGGCGTCGGTGTACTCGGGGCTCTTCTTGTCGAGGTAGCGGGCCAGGTTGAAGATCACGGCGTCGGCGTCGAACGGGGTGCCGTCCTGGAACGTGACGCCCTTGCGGAGGGTGAAGGTCCAGGTCCTGGCGTCGGCGGCGACCTGCCAGTCGGTGGCCAGGGCGCCGGTGACGACCGGCGGCTTGTCGGTGTCCTTGAGCAGCTCGTACCGGGTGAGGCCCTCGTAGAGCTGGAAGGAGACCAGCCGCTTGCCCTCGAAGCCGGCGCCGCCGATCACGGTGTCGGGGTTGGGGAGTTTGCCGGTGGCCCCGATGACCAGGGTGCCGCCGTGGCCGTTGCCGCCGCCCGCTCCCGCGGAGCCGCCGCTGGACCCGGCGCAGCCGGCTGCCGCCGTGAGCAGGACGGCGGCGGCCGGCAGGGCGACGGCTCTGGTGCGGATCCGGGCGGTGCGCGTCATGGCGATTCCTCGTCGGTTCGGTGGTGCGGGGTTTCAGTGGTGCGGGGTTCGAGCGGTACGGGATTTCGGCGGTACGGAGCTCCGGTGGTACGGAGCTCCGGCGGTACCGAGCGGGAAGCGCGCTACGGCGCTCCGGAACCGCCGCCGGCGGCCTCCAGCAGGGCCCGGGTGTACGGGTGCGCGGGGGAGTCCCAGAGGAGATCGGTGGGGCCCTCCTCGACCACCCGGCCGTGCCGCAGCACCAGCACCCGGTGGGCGAGGTGCCGGACGACGGCGAGGTCGTGGGAGATGAACAAGTAGGCCAGGCCCGTGCGTTCCTGCAGGTCGGTCAGCAGATCGAGCAGGCGGGCCTGCACGCTCCGGTCCAGGGCGGAGGTCGGCTCGTCGCAGACCACCAGGTCCGGCTCGGTGGCCAGGGCCCGGGCGACGGCCACCCGCTGGAGCTGCCCGCCGGACAGCTCGCGCGGGTAGCGGGCGGCGAGCGCGGGCTCCAGGCCGACCTGCGCGAAGAGCCGGGCGACGGCCGCGGCGCGCTCGGCGCGTGGCGTGCCGTGCAGCCGGAGCGCGAAGGCGACCGCCTCCCCGGCCCGCAGGCTCGGGTTGAGCGATCCGCGCGGGTTCTGCGGGACGAACTGCAGCCGGCCCCGCAGCGCGCGGTCGGCGCGGCCGCGCAGCCGGTACGGATCGCGGCCGGCGAAGCGGACGCTGCCGGAGTCGGGGGACAGCAGACCGAGGGCGAGGCGGGCCAGGGTGGACTTTCCGGAGCCCGACTCGCCGACCAGGCCGACGGTCTCGCCCGGCGCGACGCAGAGGCTGACGCCGTCCAGGGCGCTCCGGTCACCGTAGCGCTTGGTGACGGCGTCGACGACGAGCAGGGCGGGGGCCGGGTCGGGCGAGGTCCGAGCCGCAACCGGCAGGGCGCGGGCGTGCCCACGGGCTTGGGCGTGGACGTTGGTCTGTGTTTGGGCGTGGACGTGGGTCTGTGCCGGGGCGTGGGCCTGTGTTTGGGCGTGGGTCTGTGCGTGGGCGTGGGCCTCTGCTCGGGCGTGGGTGTTCATCGGCGGGCTCCCGGTTCGGCGGCCACCAGAGCGGCGGTGAAGGCGTGTTCGGGTTCCCCGAGCACCCGGTCGGCGGGGCCGAGCTCGACGATCCGGCCGGCCCGCATGACCGCGACGGTGCCGCCGATCCGGCGGGCCACCGTGAGGTCGTGGGTGACCAGCACCAGCGCGATGCCGCAGTCGGCGCGCAGGGTGGTGAACAGGTCCAGGATCCGGCCGCGGACCAGCGCGTCGAGCGCGGTGGTCGGCTCGTCGGCGATCAGCAGTTCCGGTCCGCAGCAGATCGCGAGGGCGATCGCGGCGCGCTGGCGCAGGCCGCCGGAGAGTTCGTGCGGGTACGCCCGGGCGACCCGCTCCGGGTCGGGTACGCCGGCGGTGGCGAGCAGCCCGGGGACGGCCTCACGGGCGGCCCGGCGGCCGCTCGCGATCCCGTGCCGGCGCAGCACCTCGGCGAGCTGCGGGCCGATCCGGCGCAGCGGGTCGAGGGAGGCGGTCGGGTCCTGCGGCACGTAGCCGATCCGCCGGCCGCGGACGTCGGCCAGCTCGCGTTCGCCGAGCGCCCGCAGGTCGGTCCCGGCCAGCCGGACGGCTCCGGTGACGGCGGCGCCGTGCCCGGGCAGCCCGAGCACCGTGCGGGCGACGGTCGTCTTCCCGCTGCCGGACTCGCCGAGCAGGACCAGGGCCTGGCCGGCGGGAAGGGCGAGGGACACGCCGTCGACGGCCTGGGCCCCGCCGGGGTACTCGACGGTCAGGCCGTCGACCTCCAGCAGCGCGCTCATACGCCCACCCGCTTCGCGGCGATCGGCCGGGGGAGCCGGCCCGCCATCGCGGGGGCCGACGGCGGCAGTTGGGCGGCGGTGTCGCCGATGCGGGTGCGCAACGCCTCGCCGAGGGTGTTGAAGACGACCGAGACGACGAGGATGACGAGGGCCGGCTGCACCGCCACCCAGGGGTGGGTGAGCAGGGACGGTCGCAGTTCCTCCAGCATCGCGCCCCACTCGGCGGTGGGCGGGGCGACCCCGAGCCCGAGGAAGGACAGCCCGGCGGCGTACATGATGGCGAGCCCGACCAGCGAGGACGCGTACACCAGGACCACCGGGGCCACCACCGGGGCGACCTGTCGGAGGACCAGCGCCCCCCAGCCGGCGCCGCTGACCCGGGCGGCCGCCAGGTACTCGGCGCTCCGGACCCGCCGGGTCTCGGTGAACGCGACCCGCGCCACCGCGGGGGTGAGCACCACCGAGAGCGCGAGCACGGTCGCGCCCAGGCCGGGGGTGAGCAGCGAGGCGACGGCGATCGCCAGCAGCACCCCGGGGAAGGCGTAGAGCACGTCCAGCAGGCGCAGCAGGGCCTGCTCGGTGGTCCGGCCGCCGAGCCCGGCCACCACCCCGAGCAGCGTGCCGGCGACGGCGGCCACCGCGACCGGCACGAACCCGCCGGTGAGCGAGGCGCGCCCGGCCCAGATGAGCCGACTGAGCAGGTCGCGGCCCTGGCCGTCGGTGCCGAGCGGGTGGCCGGGGCTGCCGGGGTCGAGCAGCCGGTCCGCCAGCCGTCCGGCGGCCGGGTCGTCCGGGGCCACCAGAGGCGCGGCGAGCGCGAGCAGGAGCAGGAGCGCCGCGAGGGCGGCGGGGAAGGTCAGACCGAGGTTGGCTCGGCCGAGGACACGTGACGTCACATCAGTTCCTTACTCGCGGGTCGATCACCGCGTGCGCCGCGTCCACCAGGATGTTGACGCCGACGAACGCGACCGCCACCATCAGCACCCCGCCCTGCACCAGGGGCAGGTCGCGGGCGGTGAGAGCGTCGTAGAGCAGCCGGCCGATGCCGGGCCAGGCGAACAGGGTCTCCACGAAGATCACCCCCTCCAGGAGGTAGGCGAGTTGCAGGCCGCCGATGGTCAGCAGCGCCGGCGAGGCGTTGTGCACGCAGTGCCGCAGCACGGCGGCCGGGCGCAGGCCGCGGGCGCGCAGCGAGTCGGCCAGTTCGCCGGCCAGCACGCCGCCCAGCGCGGCCCGGAACACCCGCGCGGTGAGCCCGAGCGGGACGAGCGCGGCGGCGACGGCCGGCAGGATCAGGTGGCGGGCCAGGTCGATCGGGCCGCCGTCGCCGAACACGTCGTGCGTGCCGCCGGCCGGCAGCCAGCGCAGGCCGACGGCGAAGACGGCGATCAGCAGCAGGGCCACCGAGTACTGCGGGGCGGAGACCGCGAGGGCGGACAGCGCGCCGGAGATCCGCCCGCCGGCGCTGCGCGGGCGCAGCGCGCCGAGGGCGCCGAGCGCCACCCCGCCGGCCAGCACCAGCAGGAACGCGGCCGCGGTCAGGGTCAGGGTCTGGCCGAGCGCGGGGAGCAGGAGGTCGGCTACCGGGCGCTGACCGGAGATGGAGGTGCCGAGGTCGCCGGTGAGCGCGTGTCCGAGCCAGTCGGCGTAGCGGACGGGCAACGGCTGCTCCAGGCCGAGCCGTTCGGTGAGTTCGCGGCGGGCCTCGGGCGGTGCGCCCGGGCCGAGGAAGGCGGCGACCGGGTCGCCGGGGACCAGCGCGACCGTCGCGAAGACGACGGCGGTGACGCCGAGCAGTGTCGGCACGGCCAGCAGGAGCCGGCGCAGTAGGAATCGGGTCACCCGCCGGCCCTCCGGGGCGAGGCGCCGGACTGGCCGGCGGCGGGCCGGCTGGGCGGGGCGGGCATGGTTCTGGTGGTCCTTCCGGGGGAGGGCGGTTCGGATCGGGTCGTCGGGGCTGCGACCGGCGGCACCCGCGGTGCCGGGCCGCCGCACCGGGCCCGGGGAGGCCGTTCGCCGTGGGGCGGTGGCCGTGTTCGGGCGACTCGGGTTGCGGGCCCCGGGTGCGGGGCCTCGGGTACGGGCCCCGGTCGGGCGCTCCGTGGGGCGTCGATGACGCTCCGGCAGCTGCAGCCGCTGGAAGGAGGGTTGCGGACGGGTGGCCCGGACAGCCAGTCAGCACTTGATGCTGTTACTTCCGGTCACAGCATCCGCGGTACCAGGACCGCCGCTGCCCAGGACGCCGAGGCCCGGTCCCATCCTTGACCTGCACAAGGAACCGGACCTAGGGTTCCCCGCATGGCTATTCGGCGGACCGACATCACCCTGGTCGGGATCGGCGGCTCGTGGCACCGAAGGTGTTTCGACGAGCTCTGTCGACCGCGCGCAACGCGCTGACCGCCCCGGTTCAAGCCGCCGCGGTCGGCGCTTCTCCCCAGTCCCGGATTCCGCGGCCGACGCCCGTCCGCGTCCTCGGGGGATCCTCGCCGCAGCACACCGTGCCCATGGGGCCGGCCCGCCACCAGCAAGGGGACCGAATCGCCATGCCGTACCTCAGACGTCCTGCCTCCTCCTCCGGAGGTGCCGGATGGCAGCAGTGAGCAAACTCGCCGTTCCGGCCGGCCCGCGCGGCCGCCGGCTCCCCGCCCGGCGCGGGGCCTGCGGTGGCGCCACCCCGGTGGACGCACCCGCCGCGGGCGCGTCCCGGTTGCACACCGAGATCGACAATCCGCTCGACCTGATCGCCGGTCACCAGTTGCTGGCCGAGACGGCCCCGCCGCGGTCGGCCGGGCTGGCCGCGGCCGGGTGCGGGTGCGGCCATCCGATGTGCGTGGAGGAGCGCCGCGGCCGCACCGAGGCCGCCCGGGTGTTCCTGGTCGAGCGGCACTCGGTGGCCAGCGCCGGGCTGCGCAGCGTGCTGGCCACGGTGCCCGGACTGGCGGTGGTCGGGTCCACCGGTGACCGGCTGCGCGCGGTGGCGGCCGTGGGCCGCATCGCACCGGACGTCATCCTGCTCGGCCGCGGCGCGAGCCTGGAGGAGGATCTCGCCGCCGTGGTGGCGTTACGAGGCCCGGACGCGGCGCCCGCCGCCCGGGTGCTGCTGCTGCGCCGGGCCGAGTCGACCGCCGAGGCGAGCCGGATGCTGCTGGCCGGGGCCAGCGGGTGCTTCCCGCTCGACCTGGCCGAGGACCGGATCATCGGCGCGGTCCAACTCGCGGCGGCCGGTGGCTCGGTGTTCCTGCCGGCGCCACCGCCGGCCCGGGCCCACGCGACGGCCCCCGCGCAGCACGTCGGCGAACTGCCCCCGGCCCGGGCCGGGCTGACCGAGCGTGAGCGCGAGGTGCTGGTCAAACTCGGGCTCGGGCTGAGCAACGCCGAGATAGGGCGTGAACTCGCCCTGGCCGAGGCCACCGTGAAGAAGCACCTCACCCAGGCCATGCGCAAGATCGGGCAGCCCGACCGGTTGCGCGCCGCGCTCTACGCGCACCGGCACGGCCTCGCCGGCTAGAGCCTGTCCGGCCGAAGACAGGTCCCCACGCACCGCCGGAGGGCGGGTCCCGCGGCACGCGGGGCCCGCCCTCCGGCGTGTCCCGGCGCCCTTGCGGGGGTGACCTTCGGAGCATCCGCGAGGCGACGATCGGGGGCCTGAGCGGCGCCGTTCGGGGCTACCGGGGCGCACGCCCCGCTCCGTAGCGTGGCGGGAACGACGACGACACGACGGTCCGACGGACCGTTCAGCCGAAGGGAGAAGGCCCGATGGGGGGTGTGTCCGACAGGGTCGGCGATCCGATCGGCTCCGGAGGTGCGGCGGGTGCCGAGGCCGGCCCGCGCACGGCGGTGCTGGCCGCCGGGAACGACCGGAACTCCGGCGCGGAGCAGCCGAGGTCCCCGTACCGCGCGATGGCGGACGCCGAGCGGTCCGCGCTCTGGCGGCAGCGGCTGCACGAGGCCGAGGCCGGGTTGACGCGGTACCTGGTGTCACGCGGGAACGAACTCCACCTCACCGACTGGTTCGTGCTGCAGTCCGAGCTCTTCGCCGACCTGCCCGGACCGGACGCCCGGGCGGTCGAGTGGCAGCGGGTGTTCTTCCGGGGCCAGGCTCTGATGGAACGTTTCCTCGTGCTCCGCTACGGCGAGGAGGTGCTCGGGGACTGGGCCCGGTCCAATGCCGAGGTGCACCGCGAGGTCGAACCCGACCGCGGCCGGGGCGCCGCCGACCCGATCCACCGGATCGCCCGGCAGGCCGAACTGTACGGCTCGGACTACGAGTTCGACGAGGACACGCCGCCCGGCGCCGAGCGCGCGGCGCTCACCATCACGCACTGCGCGATCTGGGACTACCGCGAGAAGGCCCGTCGTACGGGCGTCCAGCTGACCCTCGCGTCGCCCTGCACGTACTGCACCGACGCGCTCTCCGCGAACATCCGCGCCAAGGGCTACCGGCCCGCGCACCGCCTGACCAGCGGCCCGACCGGCCACGGCTGCCGCTGGGAGTCCAGCGCCGTGGCCGAGCCCGCCGCCGCCACCGACGAACCCGGGGAGTCCTGACATGTGCGGCGTCACCGGCTGGATCGACTGGGACACCGATCTGCGCCACCAGGCGCAGACGGTCCGGGAGATGACCGCCACCCTGGCCTGCCGCGGCCCGGACGCGGACGGCGTCTGGCTCTCCCGGCACGCCGCGTTCGGCCACCGCCGGCTGTCCGTGATCGACCTGGACGGCGGCGCCCAGCCGCTCGCGGACGGCCCGGGGCCGGACGCCGGCGCCGTCCTCTGCTACAACGGCGAGCTCTACAACCACCGGGAGCTGCGCGCGCAGTTGGAGGCCCTCGGGCACGTCTTCCGGACCCGCTCGGACACCGAGGTGGTCCTGCGGGCCCACCTCCAGTGGGGCAAGGACGCGCCGACCAGGTTCAACGGCATCTTCGCCTACGCCCTGTGGGACGCCCGGTACGAGGAGCTGCTGCTGGTCCGCGACCACCTCGGCATCAAGCCGCTGTACTGGCACGCCCACCCCACCGGGGTGCTGTTCGGCTCCGAGCCGAAGGCGGTGCTCGCCAATCCGCTGTTCCGCGCCGAACTGGACGCCGAGGGCATCGCCGAGCTGTTCGCGCTGCCCGCCGCGCCGAGCGCCGGCCACGGGATCTTCCGCGGACTCCACGAGGTCCGGCCCGGTCACCTGGTGGTCGTCGGTCGTGGCGCCACCCGTGAGTTCCGGTACTGGCGGCTGGAGCCGGCCGAGCACCGGGACGACGCCGGGACCACCCGCCGGACCGTCCGGGAGCTGCTCGCGGACGCCGTCGAGCGGCAGCTGATCAGCGACGTGCCGCTGTGCACCCTGCTCTCCGGCGGCGTCGACTCGAGTGCGGTCACCGCACTGGCCGCGACCGCCCGCGAGCGCGCCGGCCAGGGGAAGATCGCCAGCTTCTCGGTGGACTTCCCCGGCAGCGCCGACCGCACCCCGGACGCCTGGCGGACCACCCGCGACGCCCCCTACGTGGCCGCCGCCGCCGAGCACATCGGCACCCTGCACACCACCGTGCTGGTGCCCGACGACGACCTGCTGGACGCCCGGGACGCGGTCCTGCGCGCCCGGGACCGGCCCGGCTGGGGCGAGATGGACGCCTCGCTGCACCTGCTCTTCCGCGAGGTGCGGCGGCGCTCCACGGTCGCGCTCTCCGGGGAGGCCGCGGACGAGATCTTCGGCGGCTACCCGTACTTCCACGACGCGGCCGCCGTCCACGCGCCGACCTTCCCGTGGCTGCACGGCAAGGCCACGCCGGCGGACCTGCTGCGCCCGGACGTCCGGGCCGAGGTGCGCCCCGAGGAGTACACCGCCGCCGCGTACCACCGCTCGCTCGGCGAGGTGTCGCGCCTGCCCGGCGAGCCGGCCGGCGACGCGCGGATCCGCGAGGTCTTCCACCTCGCGCTCACCCGCTGGCTCCCGCCGCTGCTGGACCGGGTGGACCGGGTGTCGATGTCGGTCGGCCTGGAGGTCCGGGTGCCGTTCTGCGACCACCGCCTGGTGGAGTACCTCTGGAACGTCCCGTGGGCGCTCAAGGCGCCTGAGGGGCGGGCCAAGGGACTGCTCCGGGACGCCGTCCGGGACCTGCTCCCGCCGCAGGTCACCGACCGGCCCAAGAGCGGCTACCCGTCCACCCCGGCCGTCCGCTACACGGAGGTGCTCACGGCCCGGGCGAACGAGCTGCTGGCCGACCCGAACGCGCCGGTCTTCGAGCTGGTGGACCGGGAGTCGGTCCGCAGACTGCTCGCCGAGGGCCGGCCGTTGCCCAGCCCGCGCACCGCGCCGAACCCGGTCGGCGGCCTCGACCACCTGGTCCAGGTCGACGAGTGGCTGCGCGCCTACCGGGTGGCGCTGCGATGAGCGGCTCCGCCCCGACCGCGACCACGGCGAAGGCCACCGCGCAGGCCGCCGAGGAGGCCTTCCGGGCCGCCTCCCGCGGCTGGACCACCGGGGTCGCGGTGGTCACCACCCGCGCGGGCGAGGAGGTCTTCGCCAAGACGGTCTCCTCCTTCAGCACCCTCTCCCTCGACCCGCTGCTGGTCACCGTCGCGGTCAGTCGGCGCAGCCCGCTCGTGGCCGCGGTCCGCGCCTCCGGACGGTTCGGCCTCTCGGTGTTGACGGACCGTCAGCCGAGTGTGGCCCGGCGGTTCGCCACCCCCGGGGCGGGGCGTGCGCTCGGCGGGTTCACCGCGGTGCCGATGCGGACCGTGGCCACCGGCGCCCCGCTCGTCGAGGACGCCCTGGCCTGGTTCGACTGCGGGCTGCACGGCACCCTCCCCGGCGGCGACCACACCATCCTGGTCGGCCGGGTCGCCGCGGCGGACCGAGGTGCCGGCGACCCCCTGCTCTACCACGACGGCCAGTACCGCGTACTGGCCCCGACCCCCTTGAACACAACCGGAGTTGGCGCATGACACTGCTGGACACCATCCCCGGTCGCGGCGCGCCCGCCACCGCCCGCGGCCTGCTGACCGGCGACCGGTACCGGGCCGAACTGGACGACGGCCGCGAGCTCTACCTCGACGGTCAGCGCATCGCGAACCCCGCCGAGCACCCCGCGTTCCGCCCGGCCGTGGACGAGCTGGCCCGCCTGCTCGACCTCCAGCACGACCCCGCCCACCGCTCCCTGCTGACCTGGGAGGACCCGGACAGCGGCCTGCGGCTGGCCCGTGCCTACCAGCCCCCGCGCACCCTGGAGGACCTCCGGGTCCAGCGCCGGAGCGCCGAGTTGTGGCACGCCGAGGCGCTCGGACAGCAGGGCCGCTCGCCCGCCTTCATGGCCTCGATCGCCGTCGGCGTCTACGACTTCCGGCACCGGCTGGCCGAGGCCGACCCGCGCTTCGGCGCCAACGCCGAGGCGTGGTACCGCCACTGCGCCACCAACGACCTGGTCCTGTCGCACGCCCTCGGCGACCCCCAGATCGACCGCTCCGCCAACCCGCTGGACGACCCCGACCTCGCCCTGCGCGTCCTGGCGGAGAACGACAAGGGCATCGTGGTGCGCGGCGCCAAACAGCTCACCACGCTCGCCCCGCTCGCCCACGAGGTGCTGGTCTACCTCTCGGCCTCGTTCACCGAGGGCCGGGGCGAGGAGTTCGTGGTCTGGTTCGCGCTGCCGCTCAACACCCCCGGACTGATCACCCTCGCCCGCGAACCGCTCGGCAGCGCCTCCTGGGGCCACGCCCACCCGCTCGGCGCGCGGTTCGACGAGCAGGACGCGATGCTCTTCTTCGACGACGTCCTGGTGCCCTGGGACCGCGTCTTCCTGCTGCGCAACGCGGACCTGGCGCGGACCGGCCTCGGCCGGATCAACGCCTGGAGCGCCTACGTCGGCCACATCCGCTACCGCGAACGGCTGCGGACCCTGCTCGCCGGCGCCACCCTGGTCGCCGAGTCGATCGGCGTCGACGGCTTCCGCAACATCCAGGAGGACCTCGGGCGGCTCGCCGGGTACGCCGAGCTGACCGAGTACTTCCTGGACGCCGCCGAAGCCCGCGGCGGCGTCACCGACGGCGGTCTGTTCGCCCCCGGCGACACGGCGGCCTCCCGGGTCTGGTCGGCCGAGGTGGCCGGCAGCGCGGTCGAGATCGTCCGCCGGATCGGCGCCTCGGGGCTGCTCATCCAGCCCACCGCCGGCGACCTCGCCAACCCCCGGCTGCGCCCGCACCTGGACCGCTACATGCGCGGCCGGGACATCGACGCCGAACGCAAGTCCCGGCTGTTCCGGATCGCCTGGGAGCTGACCGGCGACGGCTTCGGGCAGCGCCAGGACCTCTACGAGTACGTGCACCGGGGCGACCTGGCCCGCAACCGGATCAACATCTTCAAGCGCTACGACCAGAGCGCCGCCCGCGAGCGGCTGCTGCAGCTGGTCGACGGGACCGCCGCGGAGCAGCCCGCGGCACACCAGCCCGCCGCACAACAGTCCGCCACCGCACAGCCGTCCACCGCACAGCCCGCCACCGTCGAGGAGAAGCAGCCGTGAGCACGTCCGCCGTCGAGATCCAGGCCCGTACCCTCGCGGGGTACGCCGACGCCAGCCGGCTGCGCCAGGTCCAGGACCGCGACTGGGTGCTCGACCAGGTCACCGGTGCCCCCGAGTCCCTGATCGACCTCGGCAGCGGGATCGGCCAGTTGCTGCAGTCCGCGCTGGAACGCTTCCCCTCCCTGCGGCGCGCCGTCGGCCTGGAGCGCTCCGAACACCGCATCGCCGAGGCCGCCGCCCGGCTCCGGCCGTACGGCGACCGGGTCGCCCTGCACCGGGCCGACCTCACCGTGCCCGAGCCGCTGCCGTTCCGGGCCGAGGTGATCACCCAGACCTCGGTGCTGCACTGGCTGTACCCGGACGAGGCGCGGATCTTCGCCTGGGCCGCCGCGCACCTGGCCCCCGGCGGCCGGTTCCTGCTCACCACCTACCACCCGGCCCGGGACGAGCACGGCCTCGGCGGCGAGGACGAGCTGGTCCGCGACGCCCTGGTCGCCCTCGGCACCCCGTACGACGAGGTTCCCGGCGTCCTCGAACGCGGCGGGGTGCTGCCGATCGCGACCCGGACCAGGACCGTCGAGGACCTCACGGCGGTGCTCGGCCCGCACCTCGAGGTCGCCGGCCACCTGGAGCGCGACGCCGTCGTCACCGTCGACGGCGCCGCCCGGTACGAGCACTTCCACGCCGCCACCTTCGGCGACTACTACAGCCGCCTGGTTCCGGCGGACCAGCGAGCGGCCTTCTTCCGTTCCGTCGGCGAGAGCGCCTGGCGCCGGCAGCAGGAGCGCGGCCACGTCAGCCACATGCCGGTCCGGCTCTGGGAGCTGACGTCTCGTTAACAGCATGTGTAGCCCGCCGCTCACCCCTGGGGTGAACGGCGGGCTACGCCTACGCTGGTGCCAGGGCTTGTCCGGCACCCCGTGCGTCGATGCGAAGCGACCTCTCGGACAAGCCCCGACCCGCACGCCCGAACCCGACAGCACCGACCACGGCCGAGGAGCTCCAACCGTGTCAACTCCCCCCGCCGGACGGGAACTCGGCGCCTTCCTGCGCGCCCACCGCGAACTCCTCAAGCCCTCCGACGTCGGCCTCACCGCCACCACCCGCCGCCGCACCCCCGGCCTGCGCCGCGAGGAGGTCGCCTCGCTCTCCGGCGTCGGCCTGGCCTGGTACACCTGGGTGGAGCAGGGGCGGGTCACCGCCTCCCGGCAGGTGCTGGAGGCGATCGCCCGCGTGCTGCGGCTGGACGCGGCCGGACTGCGGCACGCCATGCGCCTGGCCGGCTACCACGAGCCGACACCGGCCGTCGCCGCGAAGAACACCGGCCGGCTCGCCGAGGTCATCCGGCCGGTCCTGGACTCCTGGCCCACCAGCCCGGCCGTCCTGCTCGACCGCCACTTCGACCTGCTCGGGTGGAACGCCGCCTGGGCCGCGCTCTGGGGCTCGCCCGAGTGCGTCCCCGCCGACCGGCGCAACCTGATGTGGGTGATGGCCGCCGACCGGCGGCTGCGCGCGGTGTTCCACGACTGGGAACCGCTCGCGATGAACGTCTTCCAGCACTTCCGGGCCCAGGCCGGCCCGGCCCTGGCCGATCCCCGCACCGGCGAGGTGTACCGGCACCTGGACGAGGACGCACCGGAGCTCCGCCACTGGTGGGGGTGCCACTCGGTGGCGGAGCTGACCGTCCGTACCGTCACCGTCGAGCCGGCCGGACTCGGTCCGGTCCGGCTGACCCTGTCGTCCTTCCACCCGGTGGACGACCCGACCGCGATGGTGCTGCTGTTCACTCCGGCCGACGCCGCCGACCGGGCCCGGATGTCCGAACTGGTCGAGCATCCGTTGCGCGCGGTCGGCGGCGCGGAGGAGGAGCGCCGGGTCGGCTGAGCCGTCGGCCGGACGGGGCTGCGGGGCGTGGAGCTCCCCGCGCCCCGGCGTCAGGCGTCCGGGGCGGTGGTCCGGCGCAGGCCGATGCTGACCGCCAGCGCGCCGAGCGCGGCCACCACCGCGAGCCCGGTGCCCACCAGCAGGGTTCCGTCCGAGACACTGCCGAACGCGCCGACCGCCCAGGCGCCGAGGCCGGTGCCCGCGTACATGGTCGAGGTCAGCCAGGCGCTGGAGGTCGCACGCAGCTCCGGGGCGATGGTGCCGGCCAGCGTCTGCTGGTCCGTCACGAAGCCGCCCGAGGCCAGGAACCACAGCACCACCCCGGCCAGGGCGAGGACCAGGCCCGGCCCCTTGGCCGCCACCGCGATGCCGACCGCCAGCAGGACGCCCCACAGCGGGAGCAGCGGCAGGTCGGAGCGCCCGGCGGTCCTGGCCCGGTCACCGAGCCGGCCGCCCAGCAGCGAGCCGACCAGACTGCCCGCACCGACCAGCACGCCCACCAGGCCGAGCGCCTCCACCGAGAGGTCGAAGCGCTGCACCAGCACCGCGCCGAGGAAGGTGTACGCGCCCAGGTTGGCCGTGTGGAACACCGTGTTGACCAGCAGGGCGCGGCGCAGCGCCGGGTCGGCCCAGCCCGCCAGGATCGCCCGGACCGCCCCCACCTGCGGCGCGGCCGCCTGCGCCGTACGGCCCTGGACCTGGCGCAGCAGCAGCGGCACGGCCGCGGCGGTGCCGATGGTCAGCGCCCAGAACGCCGACCGCCAGCCGGCCAGCCCGGCGAGGAAGCCGCCGAGCGGCACGCCGATCACCTGCCCGCAGGAGAACAGCGCCATGCCCAGGCCGAGCGCCCGGCCGCGCACCGCGTCCGGCGCGGTCTCCGCGATGTGCGCCCAGATCGCCGGCCCGGCCGCGGCCGCCGCCAGTCCGGCCACCGCGCGGGAGACGACCAGCAGGGTCAGGTCGGTGGAGAGGGCAGCCGCCGCGTTCGACAGGACGAACAACAGGGTGCCGGCGACGAGGGTGCGGCGGCGGCCGAACCGGTCACTCAGCAGCCCGAGGAAGGGCGCCGCCACGGCGTACACCAGCACGTAGGCGGTGACGCTGGAGGCGGCGGCCGCCTCGCTGGTGTGGATCGAGTCCGCGATGGTCGGCAGCAACGGCGACACCAGGAAGGTCTCCGTGCCGAACAGGAACAACAGGACGAACACTCCGGCGTAGCGCCACCGGTCGAAGGTCTGTGCCGACGGTGCCAGGGGCGGGACGTCCTCGGTCCGGTCGGGCAGGGGCGGGTCGGAGATGCTGCTCACAGCGATCACCACCTTGTCGTGCGAGGGCGCGGCCGGGCCCTCGGACGGCAGGCGGAAGCGGCCGCGGTGGATGACGGGAGTCCGATGCGGTCATCCTGCGGACGACCCCCGCGGCCAGCCAGACAGGCGGTGATCCTGTGACCCCAGGTCACAGGCTGAGACGGGAGGCCCGAGCCGTCGGCCGGGCCGCCGTCGTCGTCGGTCAGGCGGTGACCTTGGCGGCGAAGGCGGTGAGATTCGCCACGGTCCGCCCGATCTTCTCCTCCACGGTGAGCGACTCGTGCAGCCACGTGCCGACGTCCTTCTCGCCGCGCACGTAGAGCGAGCAGGCGAGGTCGCTGCACGTGTACGCGCCCACGGAGTTGCCCTGTTTGCCGGCCTTCCCGGCGAGGGGCGTGACCGGGAGTGAGTTGCCCCCGGTGTGCGTGGTCACGCAGAGCGAGCAGATGCTGCGCCGGGCCTGCCAGGAGGCGGCGCCGGAGGAGCGCAGCGCGACCGCCACCGGCCGGCGGTGTCCGAGCGCTGAGGGGAGCAATGGATATCAACGGGTCAAAGTAGGATGGCTGGACTCGCGCGCTACGCGCGAAGACTTCCATGAATATGGAAAATGTCCGATTTTACCTCCCGCTTCACACGCACGGAGCCACCCTCATGGACAACCTGTCCACCGCCGCCACCGACGACGGCGCGATAGAGACCCGCGGTATCGAACCCGTCCCGGACCACGAGCGCCGGGGCAGGGTCCGCGAGCTCTTCCCGACCTGGGTCGCGGCGAACATCAGCGTCCTGCTGCTCACCATGGGTGCGGCCCTGGTGGTGTTCAACAAGCTGAACTTCTGGCAGGTCCTGATCGTCGCGGCGTGCGCCGCGGTCGCCTCGTTCGGCATGGTCGGCTTGTTGTCCGTCTCCGGGAAGTGGGGCGGGGCGCCGGGCGCGACGCTCTCACGGGCCACCTTCGGGGTGCGCGGCAACCTGTTCCCCGGCGCGATCCTCTGGATCGCCCGGTTCGGTTGGGAGACGATCAACGCCGTCACCGGTGCCTACGCCGTGCTGACCGTTCTCGACCTGCTCTTCGGCGTCAAGAGCAACACCGCGCTGATCGTCGTCACGCTCGTGGGCTTCGTCGCCTGTACGTTCCTGGTCTCCGGGATGGGCCGGAAGGCGCTGAGCGTCTGCAACACCTGGTCGACGTACCTCTTCGGCGTCTTCAGCGTCCTGGTGCTGGGCTACCTGATCGCGACCGTGCACTGGAGCGAGGTCTTCTCCAAGCCCGCGGGCACCACCGCGATGATGATCGCGGGCATCGGGACCATCGCCGCCGGCGGCATCAGCTGGGTCCCCACCGGCCCGGACTTCACGCGCTACCTGCCGCACGCCACCTCCGGTCGGAAGATCGCCGGTGTGACGGTTTCGGGCGCCGCGCTGGTGATGGTGCCGATGGTGCTGATGGGCGGGGTGATGGCGGTGGCCTCGCCCGGTCTGGCGGAGGCCTCGGACCCGGTCGCCTTCCTCGGCGACCTGCTGCCGACCTGGCTGGCCGTGCCGTACCTGCTGACCGCGATCGTGGGCATGATGCTGATCAACAGCCTCTCGATGTACTCGGCCGGCTTCACCGCCCAGACCATGGGCGTGAAACTGCCGCGCGCCACGGCCGTGAGCATCAACGCCGTGATCTCGCTGATCGGTGGTCTGATGCTGATGCTGGTGGCCAAGAGCTTCCTGGGCTCCTTCATCACCTTCCTGATCCTGCTCGCCGTCTCCTTCTCGGCCTGGATCGGGGTCTACGCGGTGGACATGTGGCGGCGGCGGTCGCGTGCCGTGCGCTACGACGCCGCCGCGCTGATGGACACCGGCCGGAGCAGCCGGTACTGGTACGTGGGCGGCTTCTGCTGGCAGGCGATGGTGTCCTGGGTGGTCGCGCTGCTGCTCGGCCTCGCCTTCACCAAGTGCGACTGGTTCTCCGGCCCGTTCTCCGGCACGCCCATCGGTGAGTACGGGCTCGCCTGGGCGGCGACCATCGTGATCTCCGGCGTGATCATGGCCGTGCTCCCCGCGCCCCGGGAGAACGCGCCCGCCGCCCCCGAGGAGGCCTCCGCCGTCACGGCCGAGCGGGTCACCGTCTGACCCGAACGCGCGAACACCCGGGCGCGCGAAGGCGCGAACACCCGGGCGCCGACCGCCCGGTCGCCGGCACACCTGAGCCGGCGGCCGGGCGGTCGGCGTTCGCGGGTACCGGTACCGGTGCCGTGCCGCCCGCCCCCTGACGATCGGGGTCGAGGACGGCCCCGGCGCCGGCAGCGGGCTCGGGGTGACTCGTTCTGGGGAATCGCTGCGTGGTAGCGGGACACCGTGCGAGGTCTGCGGAAGGGTGGTGCCCTCCGGTCCGGGGTCGTGCGGTGTGGCGGTCACGGTCGACCGGGGCATTCCGAAGAGGCGACGGTGGCATGACAGTTCCGGAGACCGCGGGGGCCGGCACGGCCAGGCGCGACGATTTCACCGAGTTGTACCGGCGCGTCTCGGATGCCGGCCTGCTGCGAAGGCGGCCGCTGTACTACCTGGGCAGGAGTTCGGCCCTGATCGTCGCCCTGGGCCTGCTCCTGGCGGCGTTCGCCGCACTCGGCGCGACCTGGCGCCAGCTGCTCCTCGCCCCCCTCTTCGCCTTCGTGCTCGGTCAGTTGGCCCTGCTCGGCCACGACGTCGCGCACCGCGCGGTGCGCGCCGGCCGCCGGTCGACCGATCTGATGGGGATCCTCCTGGGGAACCTCGTCGTCGGGATGAGCTACGGGTGGTGGGTGAGCGACCACAACCGCCACCACGCGCAGCCGAACCGCGAGGGGCACGACCCCGCCGCCGACTCGATCCTGTTCGTCAGGACCGCCGAACAGGCCGGCCGGACCACGGGTATGCGACGGTTCGTCGCCAGGCACCAGGCGGAGCTGTTCCTTCCGCTGCTCTCGTTGCAGGCGCTCGGCCTCGCCGTCGCCACCTGGCTGACCCTGACCCGGGGTTCGGTCCGGTACCGGACCCTGGAACGGACGCTCGCCGCGCTGCACTACCTCCTGGCAGCGGCCCTGGTGGTCGTCGTCCTCACACCGCTCCAGGCCCTGGCCTTCGTCGTGCTGTTCGGCGCCGTCTTCGGCGTCTACCTGGGATGCATCTTCGCGCCGAACCACAAGGGCATGCCGATGACCGGCCGCGACGCGGAGCGCACGGACTTCCTCCGCCGGCAGGTGCTCCCCTCCCGCAACCTCCGGGCGGGCCGCTTCGTCCACTTCCTGTTCGGCGGCCTCGGCTACCAGATCGAGCACCACCTCTTCCCCGCCATGCCGGTGGTGGCGCTTCGGTCCGCCTCGCGCATCGTGCGCGGCTACTGCGCCGAGATCGGCCTGGAGTACTGCGAGGCCGGCCTCGTCGAGTCGTTCCGGGAGATCCTGCGGGATCTGCGCTCGGTGGGCCGCGCCGCCACGGCGGATCGGTCCGTACGGCCGTCCCGGCGGACCGAGGGCGCCCGGTGACCAGGGCCCCTTCCGAGCGGCCGCCCGTTGCGGAGGCTCCGGTGCGCGGCGCTGAGCGGCTCCGTGTCGTGGTCGTCGCCGAGTCCTTCGCGCCGCAGGTCAACGGGGTGGCCCACAGCGTGCTCAGGACGGCCGACCACCTCGTGTCCCGGGGGCACACCCCGATCGTCGTCGCGCCGGCGGTGGCCGACCGCCGGCGTGGCAGTGACATCCCGGACTCGGGCTACGGCTACCGGGTCGTCCGGGTCCCGTCCGTCGCGCTGCCCGGCTATCCGGACGTGCGGATCGCGCTCCCGGGGCGGCAGGTGGCCGACGCGATCGAGCTGTACCGCCCCCATGTGGTCCACCTGGCCGGGCCGTTCGTGCTGGGCGCGGCGGGGCGGTCGGCGGCCGGCCGGGCCGGGATTCCGGTGGTCGCCGTGTTCCAGACCGACATGGCCGCCTACGCCCGGACCTACCTGCCGGTGGCCGGAGGCGTCTGGGAGCGGCTGGCCTGGCGGCAGATCCGGCGCATCCACGCGACGGCCTCGCGGACGCTGGCCCCGGCCGAGGCGTCGTGCCGCGCCCTGGCGGCGCACGGCGTGCCACGGGTCCACCTGTGGCCCCGAGGTGTGGACTCCGTGCGGTTCGATCCCCGGCACCGCGACGAGGCGTTGCGCCGTCGACTCGGGCCCGGCGGCGAGGTGCTGGTCGGATACGTCGGGCGACTGGCGCCGGAGAAGCAGGTCGACCGGCTGGCGGAGGTGTCCCGGATCCCGGGCGTACGGCTGGTGGTCGTCGGTGACGGGCCCTGCCGGCCGCGGCTGGAGACCGGACTCGTGGACGCGGTCTTCCTGGGCAACCGGACCGGACACGAACTGGCGCGGCTCTACGCCTCGTTCGACGTGTTCGCCCACGCGGGGCCGTTCGAGACCTTCGGGCAGACGGTCCAGGAGGCCATGGCGAGCGGGCTGCCCGTGGTTGCCCCGGCCGCCGGCGGCCCGCTGGACCTCGTACGGCCGGGGCGGACCGGCTACCTCGTCCCGCCCGGTTCGGGGGAGGCGTTCCGGGCGGCCGTGGAACGGCTCGCCCGGAACAGCGAACTGCGCGCGACGCTGGGGAGGGCCGGGCGTGCCGCCGTGGCGGAACGCAGCTGGGCGGCGGTCGGCGACCAACTCGTCGGGCACTACCGGCTCGCCATCGCCGAGACGGCCCGGCAGCGCCACGAGTGAGCCGGTGCGCAGACGACGACCGGCGCAGACGGCGACCGGCGCAGGCGACGACCGGTTCGGACGACGACCGGTTCGGACAACTCCCGAAGGAGCAGATCTCCATGCAGCCGACCGTGCAGCCGACCCTCGCGGTCGAGCACGTCCGCAGCGCCGACCCGCTGACCGACACCGCCGTGTTCCTGCACGGCCTGGGCGGGTGGACCCACAACTGGGCCGGGCTGATCGACCTCGTGCGGACGTCGGTGCACTGCCTGGCCGTCGACCTCCCGGGCTTCGGCCGCTCGGCGCCCCCGCTCGACGGGGACATCACCGTCGAGCGACAGGCCGCGGCCGTGGCCCGCTTCCTCGACCGCGCCGGGCACCGCCGCGTGCACCTGGTCGGCAACTCCCTGGGCGGCCTGATCGCCCTGCGCCTCGGCGCGTACCGGCCGGACCTGGTCCGCACGCTGACGCTGATCTCGCCCGCGCTGCCGGTCGTCCCGCCGTACCGGGCCCTCCAGGTGGCGCTGCTCGGGCTGCCGGGCGTCCCGCGGCTCTACTCCCGGCGCCTGGCGGCGCAGAGCCCCGACAGCCAACTGGACGAGCTGTACCGGCTGATCTACGCGGACCCCGCGCTCGTCGGCGCCGAGCAGCGGGCGGTCGAGGAACGCGAGCGCCGCCGCCGGGCGGAGCTGCCGTACGCGCAGGACATGCTCGGCGAAGGGGCCCGCGCGCTGGTCCGCGCCTTCCTGCGGCGGGGGGAGGCGTCGGCGTGGCGGCAGGCGCGCCGGGTCACCGCGCCCACCCTGCTCGTCTACGGGCGGGATGACCGGCTCGTCCCCTTCCGCACGGCACGGCGCGCCTACGCGGCCTTCCACGACGTCCGCCTCCTCACCCTGCCCGGCGTGGGCCACGTCGCCATGCAGGAGCGGCCGGCCGCCGTGGCGGCGGCCTTCCACGCCCTGCTCGGCGAGGCGGACCGGGGACCTACGGCAGCGGGGGACGGCGGCCGCGCACGGGCGACACCGGATCCGGTGACAGGGTCCGCCTGAATAACCACTTGCGCGTCGGACCGCTGCTGAGGAGCATGCGGACGATGAGCGACAAACCCGAGCGGTGGAGTCAGGCCAGCGTCTACCCCGACATGTGGGCGGACCCGGGGGAGGACCCCCGCAACAATGACGGCGCCGGTCCGGACGGTGAGTTGGCGACGCTGCAGGACTTCCTGACGAGCTATCGGCTGACGCTGCGGATGAAGTGCGAGGGGCTGGACCCGGAGCAGCTGGCGCGCCGGTCGGTCCCGCCGTCGACGATGTCCCTGCTCGGGCTGGTCCGCCATCTCGCCGAGGTGGAGCGGGACTGGCGCAACTGGGTCCTGCCGGGAGAGCCGGCACCGACGCTGTACGGCGCGGATGACGGCGACTTCGAGGGAGCCGCCGCGGAGCAGGAGCTGGTCGAGGGCGCATTCGCCGACCTCGCCCGCGAACAGGCGGCCACCGACGCGGCGCTGGCGGAGTATCCGGATCTCGGCGCGCGGGTGGGGCACGACGGCAACTCCGTCCGCGAGCTGTGGGTCCACCGGATCGAGGAGTACGCCCGCCACTGCGGCCACGCCGACCTGCTGCGCGAATGCGTCGACGGCCGGGTGGGCCAGTAGCTCGCTCCCGTAGCAGGAACACGCACCGACGGCGGAGGGCTCCCTCGCGACGCGTCGCGAGGGAGCCCCAGGTGCCGGGTGGGCGGTGGCGGACGGTCAGTGGCCGCCGTGGATCAGGTTGACGGAGAAGGCGCGGTCGGTGGAGACGGCGGGCGTCCTGATCTGCGTGACGCCGGTCGCGGCGTCGTAGTACCAGCCCGAGGAGGCCGAGTCGAGCGCGGCCGCCGAGTCCAGCCGGGGCAGCGGTCCGCCCTGGGTGACCACCAGTTGCGGGGCGGGCTGGCCGTGCACGCTGAAGCGGTACCCCCGGCTGGCCGGCTTGCCGGTGTAACTGCCCACGCTGGCACCGACCGTGACGGTGGTGACGGCGCGGTTGGCGTGGACGTCCACGCGCTGGGTGGCCGAGGACCCGGCGTTGAACTGCCGGGTGACACCGTCGTCCTCGTACAGGGTGTAGGACGAGTCGCCCTGCGGGTAGAGGTCGTAGTCGAGCTCGCCGCGGTCCCGGTTCTCCCAGGACAGCGTGCCCTTGGGCCACATCGGGACGATCGAGCCGCCCTTGACGAACAGCGGCAGGGTGTCGAGCGGGGCGGAGTAGCCGTTGATCGTGGTGGGGCCCTGGTAGGTGCGCCCGGTCCAGTAGTCGGTCCAGGTGCCCTCGGGCAGGTAGATGCCGTCGCGCGTGGTGGTGTCCGAGTAGACCGGCGCGACCAGGAAGTCCGGTCCGGCCAGGAACTCGTACTTCGCGTTCGGGCCGAGGGCGGCCGGGTCGTCCGGGTACTCCAGGGCAAGCGGGCGCACCGCGCCGATGCCGGTCCTGGTGGCCTCCGCGGACAGGGTGTACATGTACGGCAGCAGCCGCTCCTTCAGCTGCAGGTACTTGCGGTTGATCGAGGTGTAGGGCTCGCCGTCCAGCCAGGGCTGCTGGTCGCGCTGCTCCTTGCCGGCCATGTCCTTGGCCCAGCCGTCCATGGTCATGATGGCCGGGAGGAAGGCCTTCCACTGCAGGTCGCGGGTGTACATCTTCGGGTCGCGCCGGAAGATGGAGCCGACGTCGCCGGTGTCGTAGGCGATGCCGGACATGGTCGCGCCGGCGTAGGTGGGGATCTGCCAGCGGATGTAGTCCCAGGACAGGCTCTGGTCGCCGCTCCAGAGCACGCCGCAGCGCTGGGCGCCGGCCCAGGAGACGGGCAGCCAGACGAAGCCGCGGGCGTCGCTGTTGTCCTCGATGCCGGACTTGGCCTGGTCGCAGGCGTTCAGCGCGAAGTCGTAGCCGTTGCCGACCCAGGCGACGTCGAGCTTGCGCACCCGGACGCCGGCCTTGACCTCCTCGGCCTGGTTGGGCAGGCCGTTCTGGGTCCAGAGCCCGAGCTGGGCGTGGTCCTTGCGCAGGCCCTCGCCGGTCTGCGGCAGGTTCTCGTAGCCGCAGCCGTAGCCGTCGTTGACCAGCATCCAGCCCAGCGGCATCTGGTTCTGGACGTAGCCGTCGGCGACCTTCACCGCGTCGAGGGTGTGGCGCTCGCCGCGGTTGGCGTTGTGCAGGTAGCAGTCGGAGTCGCCGGGCTCCAGGCCGTAGACGGGTGGCATGAAGGGCTTGCCGACCAGCGCGGTGTACTGGCCGATCACCGACTTGACGTCGCCGGTGAAGTAGTAGGCGTCCAGGCGCCGTTCCTGCTGCCCGGTGCGGACGGGCGAGCCGAAGTCGTAGAGGCCCGGTGCGAAGGTGTTGCGGAAGACCCCGTAGCCGGCGCTGGAGACGTAGAAGGGCTGCGAGTTGTTGTAGCCGCCCTCGTTCCAGTTGGTGCTGTTGGCGACGTGGATCGTCTGGTCGCGGTGGGAGAAGCTGCCGTTCTGCTCGCCGCCGCCGAAGAACTGCTCGTCGGCGCCGCGGGTGAGGCTCTGCCGCAGCCCGCTGGTGCTCCAGCGCAGCGGGGCGTCCTCCTGCCAGACGGCGGTGCGGTCGTCGGCCCGGTACAGGCCGAACCGCAGGGGGTGCTTGTAGACCCGCAGGACCACGTCCTTGGCGCGGATGCCGTAGTAGGCGCCGGCGTCGAAGGTGCTGGTGTCGCGCTGGGGTTCGGGCTGCTTGCGGATGATGGTGCGGCCGGCCGGGTCGGTGAGGACGCCGTCCGGGGCGGCCTGGAGGCGGAGTTGGTCGTCGGCGAGGAAGTCGACCTTGGCCTTGAGGGTGCCGGCGGCGATGTCGTAGCTGCCCTGGGATCCGGAGAAGGCCGTCAGGTCGCCCGCGTCGGCGGTCTGCGGCAGGTAGGCCCGGCTGGTGTAGGAGCCGCCGTGCACGTCGTAGGGGACGACCAGCACGTGGTAGGTGCCGGAGGCCTGCGGGATCACGGTGGCCTCGGGGTCGGCGGTGCCCGCGCTCTCGGCGACCTCCTTGCCGTTGGCGTCGTAGATGTAGAGGTCGAAGTCGTCGGTGGCGTTCTGCCACTGGACGGAGACCGGGACGCCGCCCTCGGGGTTGTCGGCCCAGTAGCCGGCCGGGACGTTGACGGTGAGGTCGAAGTGGTCGCAGACCGCGCCGCCCGGGTCCTGGGCGGCGGACGGGCAGGCGGTGGCGCCGCCGAGGGCCCCCTTGGCGTACTGGGGGCTCTGCCAGGTCACGCTCTGGTGGCCCTGGTCGAGGACGGCGGAGCCGGGGGTGGCGGCCCGGGCCGGAAGGGTGGGCCCGGCCGCGGCGGCGATGCTGGTCAGGGCCACGGTGAGGGCGGCCCGGCGGAGGCGATGTCGAACCAAGCGCACGGTGTGTTCTCCCGTTCAATGAGCAAGAGATGTTCACTTACTGCGCGAATCTGCTTGAACTAGGGGATTTTCAAGCAACATTCACAGCGACTGCCGGTGCATGTCAATGGCGGTGCGGTCCTTGACGGCACGTCGGGCCCGCGCCCGCCGGCGTCCCGGTGGTCACGCAGGGGGTTGCACGGGGTGGTTACGCGGGGTGGTCCCGCAGGACGACGGACCGGGTGAGGTGGCGCGGCCGGTCCGGGTCGAAGCCGCGCGCCTCGGCGACCGCGACGGCCAGCCGCTGGGCCCGGACGAGGTCCGCCAGCGGGTCCAGGTCGGCCGTGGCGTCGCCGGATTCGGCGACCAGGAGGCCGCCGACCCGGGTGATGTCCTCGGTCAGCCCGGCGGGCAGCGGGCCGAACGCCCAGGCCACCCGGCCCGGCGCGGTGATGCTGATCGGCCCGTGCCGGTACTCCATGGCCGGGTACGCCTCGGTCCAGGCGCCGGCCGCCTCGCGCATCTTCAGCCCGGCCTCCAGCGCCAGCCCGTACGTCCAGCCGCGGCCCAGGAAGGTGAACTGCTCGGCGCCGCGCACCTCGGCGGCCAGGGGTGCCGCGACGGCCCGCTCGGCGTCCTGCACCGCCCGGGCCAGCGGGCGGACCCCGTCCGGCAGGGCGCCCTCGGCCTCCAGGTGGGCCCGGAGCAGGGCGAGCACGGTGGTGGCGAAGCGGGTCTGCACCACCGACCGCTCGTCGGCGAAGTGCAGGACGGCGACGGTGTCGGCCACCGCCATCACCGGGGTGGCGGGATCGGCCGTGATGGCGGAGGTGGGCACTCCGGCGGCGCGGGCCCGGTCGAGCAGGTCCAGCACCTCGGTCGTGGTGCCGGAGCGGGAGATGGCCAGGATCCGGTCGTAGCCGCGTCCGGGCGGGAACTCCGAGGCGGCGAACGCGTCCGTCACCCCGTGGCCGCCGCTCTCGCGCAGCGCCGCGTAGGCCTGGGCCATGAACCAGGAGGTGCCGCAGCCGGTGACGGCGACCCGCTCGCCCCGGCGCGGCAGCGCGGGGGCGTACCGGGGCAGGGACTCGGCGGCCCGGCGCCAGCACGCGGGCTGCGAGGCGATCTCGGCGGAGGTGTGGGAGGGCGTGGTGGAGGTCATGAGCGACTCCTTCGGAGGGGATGCCAGGCTGGAGGCGGCTCGGGCTACTTGACCGATCCGGCGGTCAGTCCGGAGACCACGTGCCGCTCGATGACGGCGAACAGCACTACGACCGGCACGATCGCGACGACCGACCCGGCGAACAGGTAGTTCCACTCCACGGTGTAGTTGCCGATGAAGCCGTTGATGCCGACGGTGAGGGGCTGGCTCTTCGGGGCCGTCGACAGGGTCAGGCCCATCACGAACTCGTTCCAGGCGGAGATGAAGGTGAAGATCAGCGCGGTGACGACGCCGGGCAGGGCCAGCGGCAGGACCACCCGGCGCAGCGTCCCGAGCTGGCCGAGGCCGTCGATCATCGCGGCCTCCTCCAACTCGACCGGGATGGAGCCGATGTAGGCGGTGAGGATCCAGACGGCGAAGGCCAGGTTGAAGGCGGCGTTGCAGAGGATCAGCGTCCAGACCGAGTTGAGCATGTCCAGCTGGTAGAACTCGCGGTAGAGGCCCACCAGCAGCGAGGTCGGCTGGAACATCTGGGTGACCAGGACGAGGAGCAGGAAGAGCTTGCGGCCCCGGTACCTGATCCGGGCGGTGTAGTACGCGGCGGGCAGCGCGACCAGCAGCGCCAGCACGGTGGAGCCGCCGGCGACCAGCAGGGTGACCTTCAGGTTGTCGCCGAGGGTCGAGTCGCGCCAGACGTCGACGAAGTTGGACCAGGCGAAGTGCCGTGGCAGGTACGTCGCGTCGCGCAGTTCGTCGGCCGGGCGCAGCGCGGTGACAGCCATCTCCAGGTACGGCAGCAGGAAGACCGCCGCCAGCAGCCAGGCCACCGCCGCCACGACCAGGGTGCGCGGCCGGATCCGCCGCCCGGGCGGGCGGGCCGTCAACGCTCCTCCCCGTTCCAGCGGCTGACCTTGAGGAAGACCAGCACCATCAGCACCACCAAGGCGAAGTTGACCACCGACATGGCCGCGGACTCGCCGATGTCGGTGGTCTTGAGCTGGTACATGAACACCGTGGTGGTGGCCGTCGCACTGCCCGGGCCGCCCTGGGTCATGCCCCAGATGACGGGGAAGGAGTTGAAGACGTTGATCAGGTTGATCACGACGCCGACCAGGAAGGCCGGGCGCAGCAGCGGCAGGGTGATCCGCAGGTACGCCTGCCACGGGGAGGCGCCGTCCACCCTGGCCGCCTCGTACACCTCGCCGGGGACGGTCTGCAGCCCGGCGAGCAGGGTGTAGGTGGTGAACGGCAGCGAGACGAAGACGGCGACGAAGACCATCCAGGGCCAGGCGGTCGAGGGATCGCCGAGCCAGTCCCGGGGGCCGTCGACCAGGCCGAGGTCGGTCAGCGCGGTGTTGAGCACCCCGGCGGTCTGGTTGAGCATCCACCGGAAGCCGATGGCGGTCATCAGGACGGACGCGGCCCAGGGGGCGATCAGGGCCCAGCGGGCGAACCGCCGCCCCGGGAACCGCTGGTTGAACAGCTGGGCCAGGCCGAGCGAGAGCAGCATCGTCAGGCCGACGACGGCGAGCGTCCAGACCACCGTCGAGATCAGCACGTGGCCGAGGTCGGCCTCGCCGAACAGCTTGCGGTACTTGTCCAGCCCGGCGGAGCCTCGGACGAACCCGCTGGTGCTGATCCGCAGGAACGAGGTTCGGACCATCTCGTAGACGGGCCACAGGACGACGCACAGGATCAGCAGGACGGCGGGGGCGATCCACGGCAGCGGTCCGAGCCTGCCCGGGCGCGAACCCGTCGATGCGCGCCGGCCGGGCCTGGAGGCCTTGCGGGCGGGGGAGTTGAGGGACAACGCAGGGTGCCTTTCGGGCGGAGCGCGGAGGGTGCCGTCCGGGCGCGGCGGGATCGCCTGCCGGGACGGCTGGGCGCGCCGGGACGGCCGGTGCCGGGGCGCGGGCTACTTGTTCGCGACGGCGTCCTTGGCCTTCTTCTGCAGGTCGCCGAGCACCTTGGCCGGGTCACCGGTGACGGCGGTGCCGATGCTCTTCTTCAGTTCGGCCGAGACCGCGTCCCAGGTGGTGTCGCCGAGCGGGTAGAAGGCGGCCTGCGGCAGGAGGGCGAAGAACGGTTCGAGGTCCTGGTGCTTGCCGCTGGCGGTCATCTCGTGCAGCGTGCTCTGGGTGACCGGCATCAGGTTGTAGGTCTCGTCGAACGCGAGCGTGTTCTCCTTGGAGTACGCGAAGTCGAGGAACTTCCTGATCTGGTCGCGGTGGCCGTTCTTCTTGAAGGCCATCGTCCAGTCCGCGACGCCGAGGGTGGCGGCGAGCGGGGCCGACTTGCCCGGGATGGGCGCGACGCCGTAGTCGACCTTGCCGTCCTTGGCCATCTGGATCAGCGAGGGGTGGCCGTTGAGCATGCCCGCCTTGCCCGCGGCGAAGTCGGCGAACGCGGTCTTGCGGTCGGTGGTGGCCGGGTTGGCGTAGGTCAGGCCGGGGTCGACGAGGTTGGCCTTGAGCCAGCGGAAGGTGTCGACGTTGGCCGGGCTGTCGAGGGTGTACCCGCCGTCCTTGCCGGTGGGGCCGCCGCCGTTGCCGAGCTCCCAGATCATGCTCTCGCCCTGGGCCTCCTCCGGGCCCAGCGGCAGCGCGTACGGGGTGACCCCGGGGGCCTTGGCCTTGATGAGCTCGGCGTCCTTGCGCACCTCGTCCCAGGTGGCGGGCGGCTGGGTGATGCCGGCCTGCTGGAAGACGGCCTTGTTGTAGAACAGGGCGCGGGCGGAGGAGACGAACGGGATGCCGTACTGCACGCCGTTGACCTGCCCGGCCTGGGCGAAGGTCTGGATGAAGTCGGCCCGGGTGTCGGCCGACAGCACGTCCTCGGCCTTGTAGAGGAGGTCGTCGGCGACCTTGTCCGCGTAGCCGCCGGTCTGCAGGACGTCCGGCACGTTGCCGCTCTGGATCATCGTCTTGACCTGGGTGTCGATGTCGTTCCAGTTGACCACCTGGACGTCGACCTTGATGCCGGGGTTGGCCGCGGTGAACGCGGTGGCGACGCCGTTCCAGTAGGTCTTCGAGCTGTTGGACTCCTTCTCGCCGTAGTCGGCGGCGACGAGCTTGAGCGTCACACTGCCGCCCGCGGCGCTGCCGCCGTCACTGTCACTGCCACTGCCGCCGCCGCACGCCGTGAGGGCGAGGGCGCCGGCGGCACACATCGTCGAGAGGGCACGTACACGCTTGTTCACCGCAGTTACCGCCTTTGCACGCCGCTTGATCCAAAATGCTTGAAAAGAGCTGGTTCTGAGCAGATTCGAAAGAGCTTGCTGCGTCGGGCAGTATTCACGAGGCGGACCGGCGGGTCGAGGTGTCGTCCGGATGTCGTTATCGGACCGTTGCATGCCAACTGGCGGCACAACAGAACGCCCGGCCGGGAGAATCCGGCCGGGCGCCCCGTGTGAACAGGTCAGACGCGCGAAACCCGCACCCCGCAGGCGGCGATCGCCTGCTCCTGGGACACCGTCGCCTCGTCGTCGGTGACGAGGTCGTGCACCTCGTCGAGCGGGCAGATCTTGGCGAAGGTGACCCGGTCGATCTTGGTGCTGTCCGCCAGGACGACCGACCGTGCGCTGCTGCGCATGAACGCGCGGTCGGTCTGCGCCTCCATCTCGTCGTGCGTCGTGCAGCCCTCCTGGGCGGTCAGGCCGTCCACGCCGATGAACGCGATGTCCAGGTGGTACTGGGCGAGCATCCGGTCGGCGGCCGGCCCGACCAGCTCGTAACTGGTCGTCCGGGCGATGCCGCCGACCACCACCAGGCGGATCTCCGGCCGGACGATGAGGTCGGCCGCGATGTTGACGGCGTTGGTCACGATGGTGATCCCGCTACGCTCGGCCAGCACCCGGGCCAGCTCGCTCGTCGTCGTGCCGCCCGTCAGACCCACCACGGCGCCGTCCGGCACCAGGCGCTCGGCCGCGAGGGCGATCCGCCGCTTCTCCGCCTGCCGCTTCCCGTGCTTGTGGCGCAGCGGCAGTTCGAGATTCACGGCACCGGTGACCGCCCCGCCCCGGGTGCGGTGCAGCAGTCCCTGGTCGTGCAGTTCCTGCAGGTCGCGGCGGACGGTGGCCGGCGACACCTCCAGGAGCCCGGCCAACTCGTGTACGTCGGCGCTGCCCGCCTCGGTGATGTGCGACAGGATCCGGGCGGTGCGGTCGGCTTTGAGCATGGCGGAAGTCTAGAGTGTGCCCACCGCCAGCCGCGCGAACACGATCCCTGCGCAGAACGGCTCATCGCGCAGGCCGGGTGCGCAACTCCCGTGGCGGGGACCGCCGCCAGGGCCTGTCCGGGCCCCGGTTCGCGGTTCGTGCTAGACCACCAGGCGCAGCCGGTTCTGGGCCACGCCGATCCGGACGCTCTGGCCCCAGGTCAGTTCCAGCGCGTCCGCCTCGATGCCGTCGCCGAAGGCGACCAGCCGCTCGGACTCGACGGTCAGCACCAGCCGGTGGCCGGCGTCCAGCACGCCGTGCACCCGGCTGGTGCCGGTGGTGGGGGAGGGCCAGGCCTCGCGGACGAACCAGGCGAGCGCCGGTGCCGCGGCCTCCGGCAGGGCGAGCGGGCCGCCGCGTTCCAGCCAGGCGGAGCGGCACCAGCCGGTCGCGCCGGTGCCGGTGCCGACCAGGACGCCCGACGAGGCCTGCGGCTCGGCCCCCTCCCCGGTGAGCACCGGGTCCCCGGTGACCGCCAGCCGGTAGCGGGCGGTCTGGTGGCCGGCCTGGCCGACGTACACCTCGTTGAGCGCGAGCAGCCGCTGGGTGTCGTCCGCGACCGCCTCCACCATGGTGCGCTCCTCGACGTGCCGGTCCGCGCCGCGGGCGACGGTGGCGGGCGGCAGGACGGCGAGCGCGGAGGCGCGGTGCCGGACCAGGATGCCGGGGTTGCGGCCCGGGTCGGCGTCGACGCCGATCACCGGCTGCCCGTCCAGGTACTTGGCGGCGTTGGCGACCAGTCCGTCCTGGCCGACCACGACCACCACGTCCTCCGGCTCGAACGGGAAGCGCGGCAGGTCGGTCCGTTCGACCCGGGTGCGCCGCCAGTCCAGCGGTACGGCGGCCGCGGCCCGGGCCAGGGCCGCGGCCTGCCGGTGGTGGCGCTGCTCCACCTCGTCGACCGAGCGGCCGCGGGAGGACAGGAAGAACGCCGCCTGCCCGGGTGTGCCGTGGTGGGCGAGCAACTCCTCGTACTCGGTGCGGCGGTGCACCAGGACCGCCCGCGGGGCGAGGCTCACCGCTCGGCCCCGCCGGTCGGGGCACCGAGCTTCGCCAGCAGTCCGGTCAGCACGTCAGGGGTGAGGGTGATGCTGTCGATGTGCGGCAGGTGCTCGGCGAGCCGCATCAGGGCGAGGGCCCGCAGGACGGCCGGGTCGGCCTGCTGGTGGGCGGTGAGCCAGGCCGCCTCGGCGGCGGCGCGGGCGTCGCCGAGGGCGCGGGCGGCGTCCGCCTCGGCGGCGGCCAGCCGGGTGCGGCGCTCGGCTTCGGCCTCGGTGCGGACCCGGTCGGCGACCGCCTGCTCCTCGGCCTGGAGCCGGCTGTTGGCACCCTGCTGGGCGAGCAACTGCTCTTCCCGGCGCGCGAGTTCGATCCGGTTGGCGAGCTCGTTCTCGGCGATCCCGCGTTCGTGCTCGACGGCGACGGCGCGCCGCTCGAAGGTGGCCCGGTCCGCCTCCTGCTGGACCAGTTCCCGGGCGGGCGTGCGCAGCGCCCGCTCCACCTCGGGCTCGGGGCGCAGCGCGACGACCCGCGCGGCGATCACCGCGAGCCCGGTCTCGGTGATCCGGGCTTCGGCGGCGAGACCGGTGGCCATCCGCTCGCGCACGGCGCTGACGCCGTCGACCAGGGCGGTGGCCAGCGGGGTGCGGGCGAGCAGGCCGAGCGCGTGCTGCTGGGCGGTCTCGGTGAGCAGGGTGGCGAGCTGGTCCAGCGGGGCCGAGCGCCAGGCGCCGGTGTCCGGGTCGATGCCGAAGTCCACCCGGTTCGCCGCGATGGCGGGCTCGGTGATCCGGTAGGTGAGCGTGGCCTGGACGGTGACGTCCTGGAAGTCGGAGGTGCGGGCGTGGAAGAGCATGGCGAGCTCGCGGTCGTCCACCGGCACCTCGGAGAGGGCGGCGGGGAGCGGGCGGAACCAGAAGGCCAGTCCGGTGCCGTCGTGGGCGGCCTTGCCGCGGTGCAGGTGGCGGATGTGGGCGGTGGGGGCGGCGCGCAGGTGGCGCAGTCCGAAGCGTCGGGTGATGTCGGCCATGGGATCGGCACCTCTTCTCGTCATGAAGACGATAAAGGTGCCGATCGGATCTCGTCAAGATGACGAAAAGTAGGTGTGGCCCCGTCGGGCGGGGCGTCACCTGGTGGCGAAGACCCAGCGGTTGGCGGCGAGGGCGTCGTGGGGTTCGGGGCGGGGGCCGCGACCGTAGTGGCGGGTGAACTCGAACGGGGTGTGGGCGGTGGTGGACCAGCCGCGGGCGGTGAGATCGGCGGCGGTGTCGGGGCGGGGGTCGGCGTCGAACAGGGCGAGCAGGTCGACGCCGATCCGCTCACGGGCGGCGGTGTAGACGGGGTTGTCGCGGACCGCCGCGGGCTCCGGCCCGATCACGGCCTCGTACGCCAGGGTGCTGGTGGCGGCACTGAGGCGGTCGAGGGTGGCGACGAGCCGCCGCTCGGCGGCGCCGGGCAGGTAGCGCAGCAGGCCCTCGGCGAGCCAGGCGGTCGACTCGGCGGGGTCGAAGCCGGCCGAGGTGAGGGCGTCGGCCCAGTCGAGGCGCAGGTCGACGGCCACGGGTACGCGGCGCGCCGTGGGCCGGGCGTCGAGCCGGTCGAGGACGCGCTGCTTGAACGCGAGGACCTCGGGCCGGTCGAGTTCGAAGACGGCCAGGCCGGGCGGCCAGTCGAGCCGGAAGGCCCGGGAGTCCAGGCCGGCGCCGAGCAGGACCACCTGGCGGGCGCCGAGGTGGGCGGACCAGAGCAGCTGGTCGTCCAACGCCCTGGTCCGCAGGGCGAGGTAGCGGCCGAGCCGCCCCCAGAGCGGGTCGGCCTCGCCGTCCGGGACGTCCCGGGGGTGGAGCGGCCAGTCCGCGGTCGCCGGGACGGCGCGGACGAAGTGCTCGGCGTAGTCGTCCCGGGTGAGGGCGTCGGAACGGTGGGTCTCGATCGCCCGGGCGGCGGCGACCATCAGGGCGGTCAGTCCGACGCCCTCGTCGACGCCGGTACGGGTTCGGGCCGCGGCGGCCATGGTCCCTCCTGCTGTTCGGAGACTTCGGGAAGCCGTGACCAGACGGCGGATCGGTCGTGGGTGGTGACGCGGGCGCCGTAGACCCGGCGCATGAACCGCAGGACGGTGTCGTCGGACAGGTGCAGGGCGGCGGTGCAGTCGCTGAGCACCGTCACGTGGAAGCCCTTCTGGAAGGCGGTGCGCGCGGAGCTGTCGACGCAGACGTCGGCGAACACGCCCGTGAACACCAGGTGGTGGACGTCGCGGCGGGCGAGGTGGGCCTCGAAGCCGTCGCTGAGGAAGGCGTCGAAGCAGGCGAGCTTGGTGAAGACGGCCTCGCCGGGCACGGGCGCCACGGCGTGGAACTGGGCGCCCCAGCTGCCGTCCAGGCACTTGGGGCGCTTGCCGAGGGCCGCGTCGCGGTGGCGCCAACTGGCGCCCTGGTGCTCGGGGTCGCCGAGGAAGCGGACGTGGAGGACCTCGATGCCGTGTGCCCGGGCGGCCTTGACGGCGCGGGCGGTGTTCGCCGCCACGGTGGCGAGCCGCGCCGGGTCGCCGGGGTAGCGGGCGGCGGCGACAGGGCCGGCGCAGAAGTCGTTCTGCAGGTCGACGACGACCAGCGCGGTCCGGTCCGTCGCGGTGCGGTCCGTGGCGGCGCCGGCCGTCGCGTCGCGGTTCGTCGCCGGCTGGTCCGTTGCCGGCTGGTCCGTTGCCTGCTGGTCCGTTCCCTGCTGGTCCGTTGCCGGCCGGTCCGTCGTGGCGCTCACGGCCGGGCCGTCGGCGCGGTGTCGGGGGCCCGGCCGTCGAGTGCGGCGAGCACCGCGTCGACCACGGCGGTGGTGGAGTGCCGTCCGCCGAGGTCGGGCGTGCGGATGCCCTTCTCCTCGGCGGCGTGCAGTGCCTGCTCGACGGCGGCCACGGCACCCGGGCAGCCCGCGTGTCGTTGGGCGATCAGAGCGGCGGCGCGCAGGGTGGCGGTGGGGTTGACGGTGTCCTTCCCGGCGAGGTCGTCGGCGGATCCGTGCACGGTCTGGTACTCGACCAACTCCCGTAGCTCCGGGTGGAGATGGACGTTCTCCGTGCAGCGGTTCTCCTGCCGCTCGGCGCCGAACCGGTCGAGCAGGACGACGTGCATGATGTCGGCCCACTCGTTGCCCGCCACGATCACCGTGCGGTCGGCGAGGCCGTGCGTGATCAGGTTGCGGTTCACCGTGTCGGGCTGGAACAGCCGTACCTCCATGCCGAGTCGGCGGGAGATCTCGGAGACCCAGCGGTCCAGGGCGCCGTCCAGCAGGTGGAACTTGTAGGCCATGACGATCTGGGCCGGTCCGTCGTCGGGCCACTCCCGCCGGGCGCGCCGGAGGGCGAATTCGAGGACCTTCGCGGTGATCTCCCGGCTGAACTCCATGGTGCGGGTGACCACGCCGGGGGAGTGCAGGTTCTCCCCGGTGTAGAAGCCCTGGGCCTCGTCCCGGATCAGCAGCAGGGCGGCGTCGCCGGCGGCGATCGGCTCGACCTTGACGGCCTGCAGGCGTTGGCGCACCAGGTAGAGCGACTGGGCGTTCATGGCCGTGCGGAAGACGGCCGGTGTGCCGCGCCGGGCCTGCTCCCGGCAGAACCGTTCGTAGTGCGCGGCGTCCTCCTCGGTGAGTCGCCGGATCTGCTCGGTGTCCGTCACCTCCTCCTTGAGCGACACGTAGGAGTGGTAGGTCCGAGGGGAGCGGACGAGCTCGATCCCGGTGTCGTACAGGCCCGCGATCCGGCTCAGGGTCCGTTCGAAGACGGTCGAGAGTTCCGCGCCCGTTCCCCTGCCCACGGCGAGTGCGACAACAGGTTTCACCTTGCTCCTTCGCTGGTGCGTCCGGTCCGCGGTTGCGGTTGCGGGCGAGGCCCGGGTCAGGCGGCGGGGATGCCGACCAGGAGGTCGGCGGGGATGCCGCCCTTGTCCGGGGCGTAGAAGTCACGGATCTCGGCGGCCCAGGCGGCGACCGTGACGCGGTCCTCGGGGGTGGGGCCGAAGGCGTCGAAGAGGGCGTCGATGTTGGCGCGTTCGAAGCCGATCGCGGTCATCAGTGCCACGAACCGGGGGCGCTCGATGAGGCCGTCGCCGTCAGGGTCGCCGAGTGCGGCGAGCGCGTCGGCGAACTCGCCGGCGGTGGGGGCGAAGCGCTCGGGCGAGAGCACGAAGCCGCTGAACTCCTCGCGGCTGATCACGCCGTCGCCGTTGGTGTCCAACTCGGTGGCCAGGGTGACCCAGTAGCGCTGGAAGGCGGCGCGGATCGCGGTCTTCGCGGCCTCGTCCGAGTCGGCGGCGGCCGCGACCACGCGGTCCGTCATCAGGTCGAAGTCGTCGGCCTCGATGACGCCGTTGCGGTTGGCGTCGAACAGGGCGAAGACGAGGTCGATCCGCCGGGTGGCCTCAATGAGCATGCGCCACTGCCTCTTTCCGTGCGTTCACGCGTTCGGGTGGGAGCGGATGGTCCGCGTCCGATCGGTGTCCCACTATCGGTCACCGGGGTCGGGGCGGACGAGTCATGATCGCGTTCTTCACCTGATGGAGTGAACTGACGGGGCTTAGACGGCAGTTGGCGTAAGGGCCCAGGTCAGGACGCCGGGGCGGTCGGCTGCCAGTCGGCGGGGCCGGCCGGTGGGAGGTGCCGGGGCAGACCGGGCGTCCAGCGCTTGGAGCCGTCGGGCAGGACGGCGAGGGCCTCGACGCCGGGGCGTCGGGCGGCCCATGCGAGCGCGCGGTCGGGGCCCATGGCGAAGGCGGCGGTGGCCCAGGCGTCGGTGTGGGCGATGCCGGTGCCGGGGGCGCCGACCAGGGTCAGCGAGGCGAGGCCGAGCGCCGGGCGGCCGGTGTGCGGGTCGAGGATGTGCGCACCGCGCTCGGCGGTGCCGGAGGTGGCCACCGCGAGGTCGTCGCCGCCCAGGACGGCGGCGAGCGAGTCCGGCCGCAGCGGGTGGGCGACGCCGATCCGCCAGGGCCCGCCGGCGGTCTGCACGTCCCCGCCGCCGCTGACGCAGTACTGCCGCGCCCCGGCGGCGCGCAGCAGAGCGGCCGCTTCCTCGACCGCCCAGCCCTTCACCCAGCCGCTGGGGTCGAGCCGGTCGCCGGGCCGCGCGGTGAAGTAGCCGTCGGTCTGCGCGGCGACCTCGCGACAGGCCGCCAGGACGGTGTGGACCTCGGGATCGCAGGCGGAGAGGGCGAGTTCGCCGCGGTCGAGGCGGCTGATGTCGCTGTCCGGCCGGTAGGGCGAGAACACCGCGTCGATCCGGTGCAGCCGGTCGGCGATCCGGCGCAGGACGGCCGGCGTGTCCGGGCCGGGATCGCGGACGGCGATCGAGAAGACGGTGCCCATGACGGGCTCGGCGTGGCGGAGCACCACGCCTCACCGCCCGGCGCGGTCGAGCGCGCTCTGCAGGGACCGGACGTAGCCGTCGCTGGTGAAGGTCGCGCCGCTGACCACGTCGACCTGGGCGCTCTGCGCGGCTATCGCCTCCTGGTTGAGCAGCGGCAGCGCGGTGCTGTTGATCGCGCGGTCCCGGCGGTCCTCGGTGGGGTACTTGACGACGTCGACGGCGGTGATCCGGCTGCCGGCGAGGGTGACCTCGACCTGGACCGGCCCGTAGCGGGTGTTCACGGCGTCGCCGGCGACCTTCCGGGTGCCGCCCGCACCGGACGCACCGCCCGCACCGGACGCGGCGGGTGCGGAGGCGGAGCCCGACGGCGCCGCGGAGGCGTCGGAGGCTCCCGAGGCGGCCCCGGAGGAGCCTGTGACAGCGCCTGACGAACTGCCGGACCCGCCGGTGGAGCTGATCACCGGCGCGGGCCCGGCGGCGTCGTGCGGTTTGAGGGAGAGCAGCAGGACGACTCCGGCAGCGGTGGCGGCGCTGGTGACGACGGCTCGGCGCATGGGGGACTCCTCGGGGTCCGGAGGGGCGGGCGGATCAGGCGGGCGGATCGGGCGGGCGGATTGGGCGGTCCCGGCGGGTTCAGAGCACGAAGGACTCGCGGTGGATGCGCCCCGCCCGTACTCCGGCGGCCCGCAGCGAGCGGACGGCCTCCTCGGCCAGCGGGTCCGGCCCGCACAGGTAGACCTCGTGCTCGGCGAGGTCGGGGACGAGCCGGGCGAGCGCGGTGCCGAGGTCGCCGATCCGCTCCCGCGGGCCGACCAGTTCGTGCACCACGGCGCCCCGCCGCCGGGCGACCTCCGCCAGCTCGGCCCGGAACAGCACGTCCTCCGGGCGCCCGGCCCGCTGGACCAGGGTCAGCTCGCCCGGCAGCGTCTCGAACAGCGCCCGCAGCGGGGTGATCCCCACCCCCGCCCCGAGCAGCAGCACCCGGCGCCGCCGCTGCAGCCGCCCGGTGAACGCCCCGTACGGGCCCTCGGCGCGCACCGGGGTGCCAGGGCGCAGCGCTGCCACGGCGGCGCTGTGTCCGCCGAGGTCCTTGACCGTGAAGCGCAGGAAGTCCGGGCGCGGCGGCGCGGACAGCGAGTACGGGTTGGCGGCCCACCGCAGGCCGGGCGCCTGGAACTGCAGGCGGAAGAACTGGCCCGGCTCGGCCCGGAGTTCGTCCAGCCGCCGGCCGGTCAGGAAGAGCGACACCACGCCCGGCCCCTCCGGACGGACCTCGGCCACCCGCAGGCGGTGCCGGCGGTCGAGCAGCCACGGCCGCGCCAGCCGGTACCAGCCGAGCAGGGCGGCGGTGCCGAGGTAGAGGGCGTACCAGGCGGCGCGGGCCGGGCCGTCGCCGAGGTCGGCGCCGGTGGCCAGCTGGTGGCCGAAGGCCAGCGCCACCGCGAGGTAGGTGGCCAGGTGCAGGTAGTACCAGGCCTCGTACGAGAAGCGGCGCCGGGCGGCCCGGGCGGACACCGCGCCGGTGCCCAGCATCAGCAGGGTGGCCAGCGAGGCCTTGAGCATCTCGGGGTAGTGGAAGACGAGCTCGACGCCCTCGCCGAGCAGGCCGCGACCGTCCGTCAGCGCGTACCCCCAGACGATCGACAGCACGTGCACCGTCACCAGGGCCACCAGCCAGCGTCCGCCGAAGGCGTGCCAGCGGGCCAGCCGGTCGGCGCCGACGCCGCGCTCCAGCAGCGGGAGCCGCGCCATCAGCAGGAGCAGCACCGGCGCCGCGTACCCGGCGAGCAGACCGGTGATCCGGCCCGCCCCGGTCAGCCAGGCGGCCGCGCCGGCGACCACCGGGGTGTCGGACCACCACAGCGCGAGGACGCCGAGCGCGCCGGCGACGATCAGGCACAGCACTGCGGCCGGCCGGGCGGCGGCCGGGCGGCGGGGAGCCGCCCGGTGCGTGCGGGCGGCGGGTCTCGGCGGGGCGGCGGTGGCCATCGGTATCCTCCTTCGGGCCCGGCGGGCGAGCACCGCCGGGGCGCACCACGATCGCAGCCGAACCTCTGAACCGGCTCTGAACCGGGCCCGCCGCCTTCACCCCTCTCGGGCACGTCGTCGCAGGTCAGCGTGGCTGTGACGGCCGCCACGGGCGGCCCGGGGTCTCACGGCCTTCTCATCAGGGACGGGCAGGATGAACCCGGCCGACCACGCGCACCGAGGGAGCACCATGGACGACAGCGCCGACCGGCGGGACTGGCGGGTCCTCGTCGTCGATGACGAACCGGACCTGGTGGAGGTGGTCTGCGGCGCGGTCCGCTACGAGGGCTGGCAGGCGGTGGGCGAGACCACCGGCCTGGCCGCCGTACGGGCCGCGGCGGCCTGGCGCCCGCACGCCGTGGTGCTCGACATGATGCTTCCCGACCTCGACGGCATGGAGGTGCTGCGCCGCATCCATGCCGAGCAGCCCGAGGTCCGGGTGCTCTTCCTCACCGCCCGGGACGCCGTCGAGGACCGGATCGCAGGCATCGCGGCGGGCGGCGACGACTACGTGACCAAGCCGTTCAGCCTGGCCGAGGTGGTGGTCCGGCTGCGCGGACTGCTGCGCCGCGCCGCCCCGCCGGGGGCGTCGCGGCAGCCGCCCGCGCACGCCCTGGTGCTCGGCGACCTCGTCCTCGACGACCAGGCCCGCGAGGTCACCCGGGGCGGCGAGGTGATCGACCTCAGCCCGACCGAGTACGCGCTGCTCGCCCACCTCATGCACCACCCGCGGCAGGTGCTCAGCAAGGCGCAGATCCTGGACGCCGTCTGGTCGTACGACTTCGGCGGGCAGGCGCACGTGGTCGAGCTGTACATCAGCTATCTGCGCAAGAAGCTGGACGCGGGCCGGACGCCGATGATCCACACGGTGCGCGGTGCCGGCTACCTGATCAAGGCGGCCCCGTGAACGGCGGCCCCGTGAGCGGCGGCCCGGTCGCGCGCACGCCGCGGGCCCGGGCCGCCCGGCTGCTGCCGCGTACGCTGCGGGCCCGGCTGATCGCCGGCCTGCTGGTGCTGCTGGTGGTCACCTGCGCCGCGGTCGGCCTCGCCACCACGGCGGCGCTGCACCACTTCCTGGTGGACCGCCTGGACCAGCAGCTCGCCGACTCCGGCGGCCGCTACGCCGCCAGCCTGGAACACGCCGGCCAGGGCGGCGGCACCGACACCCGGGCGCAGACCCCGGGCACCCTGGGCGTCCGGCTGCTCGACGGCCGGGCCACCGCGGCGGGCGTGGTCGACGGGGACGCCGACGATGCGGACTGGCCCAACGCCGACGACCGGGTGACGCTCTCACCGGCCGCGCAGCAGGCGCTGGCCGCACTGCCGGTCGGCGGGCCGGCCCGCAGCGTCGACCTGGGCCGGGTACAGGGCCACTACCGGGTGCGCGCGGTGGCCGGCCGGGACGGTGACGTGCTGGTCAGCGGTCTGCCGCTGCGCCCGGCCGAGGACACCGTGGAACGGCTGGCGACCCTGGAGCTGACCGTCTTCGCGATCGCCGTGGCCGGCGCCTGGGCGGCCGGCGCGATCTGGGTCCGCTGGTCGCTGCGCCCGCTGGGGCGGGTGGTGGGTACGGCCGAGCGGGTCGCCGCGCTGCCGCTCGCCAGCGGCGCCGTCACGCTGATCGAGCGGGTGCCGGACGACGACCCGCGCACAGAGGTCGGCCGGGTCGGCGCGGCGCTCAACCGGATGCTCGGCCACGTCGGCGACGCCCTGGCCCGTCGGCACGCGGTCGAGGAGCGGCTGCGGGCGTTCGCCGCCGACGCCAGCCACGAGTTGCGCACCCCCGTCGCGGCGGTCCGCGGCCACGCCGAACTCGCGCTGCGCCACCCCGGTGCGGTGCCCGGGCCGGTGCGGCACTCGCTGGAGCGGATCGACGCCGAGGCGGTGCGGATGGGGGCGATCGTCGAGGACCTGCTGCTGCTCGCCCGCTTGGACGCCGGTCGGCCGCTGGCCGCCGCAGAGGTGGACCTGACCCGGATCGCGCTGAGCGCGGTGGCCGACGCGCGGGCGGCCGGGCCCGAGCACCGGTGGCGCCTGGCACTGCCCGAGGAGCCGGTGCTGGTCCGCGGGGACGAGCACCGGCTGAGCCAGGTGGTGGTCAACCTGCTGGCGAACGCCCGTACCCACACCCCGCCCGGTACCGAGGTCGAGCTGAGCCTGGAGCGCGCGGGGCAGGAGGTGCGACTGGCCGTCGCCGACGACGGCCCGGGGATCGCGCCGGAGCTGGCGGAGCGGATGTTCGAGCGGTTCGTCCGGGGGGACCGGGCGCGCTCGCGCTCGACCGGGTCGACCGGACTCGGCCTGTCGATCGTGCGGGCGGTGGTCCGGGCGCACGGCGGCGAGGTGGACGCGGCCAGCCGGCCGGGTCGCACCGTGTTCACGGTCCGGCTGCCGATCTGACCCCGGGCCGCGGCGCTTCGGGCGCGGTGGTGCGGAAGCGGTGGCGGTACTCGGTCGGGGTGGTGTCGAGGCGGCGGCGGAAGGCGCGGACCAGGGTGTCCGGGGTGCCGAACCCGCAGTCGGTGGCGATGCGGTCGAGCGTGGCGTCGGTGGATTCGAGCTGGTGGCGGGCGAGTTCGACCCGCGCCGACTCGATGTAGGCGCTCGGGGTGGCGCCCAGCTCGGTCTTGAAGATCCGGGTCAACTGCCGCTCGCTGACGTGGGCGTGGGCGGCGAGGTCGGGGACGGTGAGCCGGCCGGTGAGGTTGCGCAGGATGTGGTGGCGCAGCTCCTCGACCCGCCGGGTGGTGGAGACGGGTTCCAGCGGGACGCTGAACTGGCTCTGGCCGCTGGGGCGTTTGAGGTACATCACGAGCTGGCGGGCGACGCGCAGGGCGAGGGCCTCGCCGAAGTCCTCGGTGACCAGGGCGAGGGAGAGGTCGAGGCAGGAGCTGATGCCCGCGCCCGTCCAGACGTCGCCCTCGCGGATGAAGATCGGGTCGGCGTCGACCTGGATCTCCGGGTACTCGGCGGCGAGTTGCGCCGCGGTCGACCAGTGGGTGGTGGCGCGCTTGCCGTCGAGGAGTCCGGCGGCGGCGAGCAGGTGCGCGCCGACGCAGACCGAGGCGACCCGGCGTGAGCGCCCGGCGAGCGTGCGCACCCAGTCGACCACGGCCGGGTCGGTGAGCGGGTGGACGCGGCGCAGGTCGTCCACCTCGACGGCGCCGGGCACCAGCAGGGTGTCGATGCCGCCCGCGGCGGCCTCGTCGAAGGTGAGGTCGGGCAGGATCCGCACGCCGGCGGCGGTGGTGACCGGGTCCGCCGTCGCGGCGGCGAGGACGACGCGGTAGCCGGTCGCGTCGTCGGTCTCCCGCCGGACCAGGGAGAACACCTCGGGCGGCCCGGTGACGTCGAGCAGGTCGACGCCCTCGAACAGGACGATGACGATCAGGCGTTGCGCGGCGTCCACGGCCCCCACCAGCTCTGGCCGACCCCCGTCGGCCCTCGATGTCGGAATCTGCATGTTAGACGGCATTGCCGACATCCGGCGAGCGGCCGTAGCGTTCCGGAGGCGGGCCGCCGCAGCCCTCGCAGCCGCCGCCCGCCCCGTTCCCCGTACCGAACCGAAGGTGGTGCCCCCATGCCCGCGACGACCCTGCGCGCCCTGAACGGCCTCGACGAGACGCCCGCCGTGCTCGCCGCGTCCACGCTGATCCTGATCGACTACCAGAACACCTACACGCGCGGCGTGATGGAGCTGGAGGGTTGGCGGGAGGCGCTCGACGCGGCCGCGGCCCTGCTGGCCCGGGCACGCGAGGCGGGCGCCGAGGTCATCCACGTGATCAACGACGGCGGCGCGGGCACCCCGTACGACATCCGTGCCGAGATCGGGCAGATCCACCCCGCCGTGGCGGCGGCCGAGGGCGAGCCCGTCGTCGTCAAGCAGGCCCCGGACGCCTTCGTCGGCACCGACCTGGGCGCCCTGCTCGACGAGGCCGGCCACAAGGACGTCGTGGTCGCCGGCTTCATGACCCACATGTGCGTGGCCTTCACCACGGCGGGCGCCTTCCTGCGCGGCAACCGTCCGACCGTCGTCGCCGACGCCTGCGCGACCCGCCCGCTCCCCTCGACGGACGCCCAGGTGAGCGCCGCCCAGCTCCACGCCGGCGCCCTCGCGACGATCGGCGACCTGTACGGCGTGGTCGTGGAGTCGCAGGCCTCGCTGGGCTGAACCGCCGCCGCCGCTGGGGCCTGCGGGGGAGGCCCCAGAGGCGGCAGGCCCCGGCGGCGGGAGGTCAGGACGACGGGCGGCAGAGCAGCGCGTCCGGGACTCCGGCGTGCAGCCGGCGCCAGGTGAAGGCGACACCCGCGACGTACTCGTTCGAGGCGCACTGCCCCTTGTCGGAGCCGGGCGCCCAGTCGCTGGCCGCCGAGTCGGAGCCGGTGGTGGCCGGCGGCCGGTCTGTACGCGGTCACCCGAGATCCGCACAGCCGCGCCCGGCCCGGCAGTCCGCCGATCCGTCCCGTCCGACCCCTGGACGAATAGCTCTCACTGAGAGCTAACATCGGAGGTATGGGTGCGACACCGGAAACGCTCACTTCTGCACCGGCCCCCGACCTCCGCCCGGTCGACGACCCCGGTGCGACCGACGAACTCTCCGCCCTGCTGGTCGGGATCCAGCGCCTGGTCCGGCGCCGGCTGCGACAGGGCCTGACCGAGCCGAGGCTGCGCGGGGCGCAGGTCGAACTGCTGCGCCTGGTCATCGACGCGCCGGGGCTGCGGGTGTCCGACGCGGCCGAGGAACTGTGCCTGGCCGGCAACTCCGTCTCCACGCTGGTCAACCAGCTGGTCTCGCTGGGGCTGCTGCGCCGCGAGGTGGACCCGGCCGACCGCCGGGCCGCCCTGCTGTACGCGACCGGTGAGGCCGTCGAACGCCTCGACGTCTGGCGGGCCCGCCGCACCGCACTGGTCGGGGAGGTGGTGGCCGGGCTGCCCGCCGAGGACCGGGCGGCGCTGGCGGCCGCGCTGCCCGCCCTGCGTGGGGTGGCGGCGGGCCTGCGCAACCCGCCGGGAGAGGAGAAACGATGACGTCCGCCGAGAACGGCGTCGGCGAGGCGGTGGTCTGCCGGGGTCTGGAGTACACCTTCCACCACGGGCGCGGAAAGGGCGCGAGCACCAGGGCCGTCGACGGCGTCGACCTGACCGTGCACACCGGCGAGGTCTTCGGCCTGCTGGGCCCCAACGGCGCGGGCAAGACCACCGCGATCCGCGCGATCACCACGCTGCTCCCGGTCCGCGCCGGCATGGTGCGGGTCTTCGGCCACGACCCGGCCCGGCAGCGCATGGAGGTCCGACGACTGCTCGGCTACGTGCCGCAGCAGCTCTCCGCGGACTCCGGACTGACCGGCCGCGAGAACGTCGCGCTGTTCGCCCGCGTCTTCGACGTGCCGCACGCCGAGCGCCGCGAGCGGGTCTCCCAGGCGCTGGCCGCCGTGGACCTCACCGACGCGGCCGACCGGATGGCCGGCACCTACTCCGGCGGCATGGTGCGCCGCCTGGAACTCGCCCAGGCCCTGGTCAGCGCCCCGCGCCTGCTGGTCATGGACGAGCCCACCATCGGCCTGGACCCGATCGCCCGCACCGGCGTGTGGGAGTGCGTCGACGCGGTCCGGCGGGCGACCGGGATGACCGTACTGGTCACCACCCACTACATGGACGAGGCCGACTGGTACTGCGACCGGCTCGCCCTCATGGACCACGGCCGGATCCGCGCGCTCGGCACCCCGGAGGAGCTCAAGGCCCAGGTCCGCGAGCAGGACCCGCAGCAGACCGCCCCCAGCCTGGACGATGTGTTCCGCCACTTCGCGGGCCGCGACCTGGCCCGCAACGAGTCCTCGGAAGGAGAGTTCAGCGATGTCCGCCGCACCCGCCGCACCGCCTCCCGCGTCCGCTGAGCCCCCGGGCCCCGCCGTCCGCACCGGCACCGGCACCGGCACCGGTGCCGGTGCCGCGACCGCGACCGCCGTCCGCCCCGACCTCGGCCTGCTGCTCGTCCCGCCGCGCGCCCGCACCGGCTGGCGGCTGGTGCCGGCCCGGGTGCTGGCGATGTGCACGGTCGAGCTGCAGAAGCTGCGCCACGACCGCACCGAGCTCTACACCCGGGCCGTGCAGCCGGCGCTGTGGCTGCTGATCTTCGGCGAGACCTTCACCCGGCTCAAGGCCATCCCGACCGGCGGCATCCCCTACCTGGACTACCTGGCCCCCGGGATCATCGCCCAGTCCGCGATGTTCATCGCGATCTTCTACGGCATCATGATCATCTGGGAGCGGGACTCCGGGGTGCTCACCAAACTGCTGGTCACCCCGACCCCGCGCGCCGCACTGGTGACCGGCAAGGCCTTCGCCGCCGGGGTGAAGGCGGTGATCCAGGCCGTCGTCGTGGTGGTGATCGCCGCCCTGCTCGGGGTCGCGATGACCTGGAACCCGCTGCGGCTGCTCGGCGTCGTGGTCGCGGTGCTGCTCGGCTCGGCCTTCTTCTCCTGCCTCTCGATGACCATCGCCGGCATCGTGCTCACCCGCGACCGCCTGATGGGCATCGGCCAGGCCATCACCATGCCGCTCTTCTTCGGTTCCAACGCCCTCTACCCGGTGGACCTGATGCCCGGCTGGCTCCAGGCCGTCAGCCGCGCCAACCCCCTCAGCTACCAGGTCGACGCCCTCCGCGGCCTCCTGATCGGCACCCGCGCCAACCTCCCGCTGGACTTCGCCGTTCTCACCGGGGCCACCGTCCTCGGCATCACCGCAGCCTCCGCTCTCCTCGCCCGCCTCGCCCGCTGACCCCCACCCCGTCCACCCCGTCTCGGCCCCCGCGACCGCACGTCAGCTGCGCGGCTGGCGGGGGAGGGGGAGGGTGAGGGCCTCGGGGGAGGTGGGCGGGAGGGCGAGCGCGGAGGCGGTCTCGGCGGGGAGGGGGCGCAGGCCGAGGAGGGCGGTGGCGAGGTGGGTGGTGGCGCGGTGCCAGTCGGGGATGCGCTGGAGCATGGCGTGGCCGCTGCCGGTGACGGTGTAGCCGCAGACGCGAGCGCCGGCGGCCCGGCTGCGGGCGGCGAAGGCGCGGGTCTCGGCGGGCGGGGTGACCTTGTCGCGGTCGCCGTGCAGCAGCAGGACGTCCCGGTCGGCCAGGTGCTCGCAGGGGTCCTCGGGCGGGCACCAGGGGGCGAGCGCGACCAGGCCGGTGACGGCCGGGTGCCCGCCGGCCCGCAGGGCCGCGCGCCCGCCCATCGAGTGCCCGACCAGGACGGTCGGCACCCCGCCCAGCTCCCGGGCCAGCTCGTCGAGTGCGGCGAGGGCGTCCTGGGCGGCGTCGGCGCGCTGCCCGTTCCAGCCCCGGTGGCGGTAGCGGACGGTACCGACGGCCACGTCGGCGCCGGCGGTGTCCCTGGACAGGGAGCGCAGGAAGCCGTGCATCCGCAGCAGCGGCAGGTTGATCGGCCCGGGCCGGGAGAAATTGTGCTCCTCGCCGCCGTGCAGCACCAGGACGGCGGCGCGCGGCGCCTCGGGCCGCACCCGCCAGCGCAGGGCCGGGTGCGCGGTCGCCGCGCTGCCGGTCGCCGTACCGCCGTCCACCGTTTCGCCGCTCACACCCGCACCGTCCTGTCCCACCCCGTCCCGCCCCCTTGACCGCCACTTTACGCGTGGTGTCGACGGGGCCGTTCGCCCGAGGGGAGCAGCCCGGGGACCAGGCGCGCGCGGGCCGGGCGGGGGGCTGCTATCCACGAAGGGTGGGGGGCAGCGCGCGCCGCTCGTGGCGCCGTGTCACCGAGTGGAGGACTCCGTGGCTCAGCAGCTCGCACTCTCCGTGGACTTCGGGTCGGGTTTCACCGACGCCTGGTCCAAGATCGCGAAATTCATCCCGCAGTTCATCGCCTTCCTGGCGATCCTGGTCATCGGCTGGTTCGTGGCGAAGGCCGTCGCCAAGGTGCTGGACCGGGTGCTGCGCCGGGTCGGCTCGGAGAAGGTCGCCGAGCGGGCCGGGATGACTCGCTATCTGAGCGGGTCGAAGTACGACATGACCGGCATCATCTGCAAGATCGTCTACTACGTGGTCCTGCTGATGGCGTTGCAGCTGGCGTTCGGGGTCTTCGGTCCCAACCCGATCAGCGTGATGATCCACAGCATCGTGGCCTGGCTGCCCAAGGGCATCGTGGCGGTCGTGATCGTGGTGGTCGCGATGGCCATCGCCAACGGCGTGCGGGACATCGTGGGCAACGCGCTCTCCGGCGCCTCGTACGGCCGGGCGGTCTCCCGGATCGCCTGGGCGTTCATCGTCGCGCTCGGTGTCATCGCGGCGCTCGGCCAGGCCGGGATCGCCACCGCGATCACCGGTCCGGTGCTGATCGCGGCGCTCGCCACGATCACCGGCGTGCTGGTGGTCGGCGTCGGCGGCGGTCTGATCATGCCGATGCGCCAGCGCTGGGAGCGCTGGCTGGACAACGCCGAGCAGGAGAGCGCCAAGCTGCGCGGCAGCGCCTACCAGGCGGGCCGGGCGGACGCCCTGGCCAACCAGCCGGTTCGGCCGACCACCCAGGCCACCCCGCCCGCGCCGGGCATCGATCCGGGTCGCCCGGGCGACCAGCCGAGCTGACCGACCCGGCGGCCCGGCGGGTCAGGCCCGCAGCAGGCCGTCCTCGCGCACCAGCCAGCAGACCGCGGTCAGCCGGATCACCGCGTAGTCGTACCCCACCGGCTCCCGCCAGCCGATCTCGGTGAGCGCGTCGAGGAAGCCCAGCGCGTAGTCCGACAGTTCCTCACGGTCCAGGGGCCGGGGCGTCAGCTCCGGCCCCTGCGCGTACAGCAGTTCCCGCAGCATCGCGGCGTGCTGGTCGACCGCCGCGACGAAGCCGGGTTCGAAGGCGAACTCGGCCAGCCGGGGCGTGAACGCGGCGACGATGCCGGGCAGCGGGCAGCCGGCCGGCTCGTCGGGGGAGCGCCGGAAGGACTCGTCGGGGGTGGCGAACATCCGTCCACCGTAGGCGAGCAGGGCGGCGGGACCGGCGGGCTGTGACGGTTCCGTGCTGAGACCTTGGCCACCTTCGGCAGGTTCGGCGGCTTGGCCGGATCTCTGCGCCGATCACCGGGTGGTCTGTACCAGAATGGCCCGTATGGATCTCCGCATCTTCACCGAACCGCAGCAGGGCGCGAGCTACGACACCCTTCTGACGGTCGCCCGCGCCGCCGAGGACCTGGGTGCCTTCAGCGCGTTCTTCCGCTCCGACCACTACCTGAAGATGGGCGACGCCGACGGCCTGCCCGGGCCGACCGACGCCTGGATCACCCTGGCCGGCCTCGCCCGCGAAACCCGCACCATCCGCCTCGGTACCCTGATGACCGCCGCCACCTTCCGCCTCCCCGGCGTCACCGCGATCCAGGTCGCCCAGGTGGACGCGATGAGCGGCGGCCGGGTCGAGTTCGGCCTCGGCGCCGGCTGGTACGAGGCCGAGCACGCCGCCTACGGCATCCCCTTCCCGAAGGAGAAGTTCGGTCGGCTGGAGGAGCAGCTGGCGATCATCACCGGCCTGTGGAACACCAAGTTCGGCGAGACCTTCGACTTCGCCGGGGAGTACTACACGCTGACCGACTCGCCCGCGCTGCCCAAGCCGGCCCAGGACCGGATCCCGGTGCTGGTCGGCGGGCTCGGCCCGAAGCGGACCCCGGCGCTGGCCGCCCGCTTCGCCGACGAGTTCAACCTGCCGTTCGCCTCGGTCGAGGACAGCGCCGCCCAGTTCGGCCGCGTCAGGGCCGCTGTCGAGCAGGCCGGGCGTTCGGCCGAGGACCTGGTGTACTCCAACGCGCTGGTCGCCTGCGTCGGCCGGGACGACGCCGAGGTGGCCCGCCGGGCGGCCGTGATCGGCCGGGACGTCGACGAGCTGAAGGCCAACGGCCTGGCCGGCACCCCGGAGGAGGTCGCCGAGAGGATCGGCCGGTACGCGGCGGTCGGCAGCGAGCGGATCTACCTGCAGATCCTGGACCTGGACGACCTCGACCACCTGGAGCTCATCGCCTCCCGGGTCGCCCCGCAGCTCGGCTGACCGACCGGGTTCCCGCCGCGGCGGTCCGTACCCGGCGACCAGCGGTCTTTACTCGCCCTTGGGAATGCGTAATGCTCCAAGGGGAGGAACGACGGGGGGAGGACCGGTGGCCAGGACGAGAACGGTGGAGGCGGCGGCACCACGGGTGCCGCCGCCTCGCGCCGCCGCCGAGCAGGCCGAGCAGGCGGTACGGGCCGAGCGTGTTGAGCGGGCCGCACGGATCGAGCCGGTGGAGCGGGCCGTGCGGGTGCAGCCCGGCCTGCACGACCTGCGGCCCGGCCCCGCCCCGGCGGCGCTGCACTACCCGGCCGGCGACCTGCTGATCGTCTCCGGGCTCCCCGGCGGCGGCAAGAGCACCCTGATGCGCCGCTGTGTGCGCGCCCCGCTGGTCGACTCCCAGCTGGTCCGCGAGGAGTACGCGGCCAGACTGCCCGGCCGCCTCCCGTACGCCTGGTACCGCCCGCTGGCGCGGATCGCGCACTACCGGCGGCTGCGGCGCGCGGTGCTGGCCGGCGGGCCGCTCGCGGTGCACGACTGCGGCTCGCTGCCCTGGGTGCGGGCCTGGCTGACCCGTACCGCCGCCCGGCAGGGCCGCCGGGTCCACCTGCTGCTGCTGGACGTCGACCCGGCCGAGGCGCGGGAGGGCCAGCAGAGCCGGGGCCAGAGCGTCTCCGGCTACGCCTTCGCCCGGCACCGGGCCGCCGTCGACCGGCTGCGGCGCGGGCTCACGGCGGCGGAGGGGCCGCCGGACGGGTGTGCGTCGGCGGTGGTACTCGACCGGGCCGCCGCGCGCGCCCTACGGGAGATCGTCTTCGTCGCGTCGTAGTCTCGGCGAATCCGCGCCGAGCCGGGCGGGCCCGGCGGACGTCCTCGGGCGGGGCGCGGCCGACACTCCCTCAACTCCCCTGTCAGGAGCGCAGATGCGCCGTACTGCCCGGGCGCGTTCGCGTGCCCCCCGCCTGTTCCCCTGTGCCGCCGCGCTGGTCGCGGCCGCAGGCCTCGGCCAGCTCGCCGCCCCGCCCCCGCACTCCGCCGCCGCGACCGCCGCCGCCACCGCGGCCTGCGCAGGGTCCGACTCCGACGCCGGCTCCGACGCCGCCGCCCGCAAGCCGGCCGGCAGCCAGGCCGGGCGGGACCCGAACGCCGTCACCGCCGCCGAGGCCCGCGCGATGCAGGCGGACCTCGACCACCGGCTCGCCCAGCTCTCCTCCGCCCACGCCCGGATCGGTGCCCCGACGACCGTCCCGGTCTTCGTCCACGTGATCCACGCCGGAGACACCGGCCGGCTCGACGGGGGCGTCGTCGCCGCCCAGATCGGCCGTCTCAACGCCGCCTACGGGGGCCAGGGCGACGGCAACACCCCCAGCCGGTTCCACTTCGAGCTGGCCGGCACCGACTACACCGACAACGCCTCCTGGTACAACGGCATCACCCCCGGTTCCTCGGCCGAGCAGGCGATGAAGAGCGTGCTGCGCAGGGGCGCGGCGGGCACCCTCAACCTCTACACCGCCAAGCTCGGCCAGTCCTTGCTCGGCTGGTCGACCTTCCCGAGCGCCTACCGTTCGAACCCCGCGGACGACGGCGTGGTCCTCCTCGACGCCTCGCTGCCGGGCGGCTCCGCCACCCACTACAACGAGGGCAACACCGCCACCCACGAGATCGGCCACTGGCTCGGCCTCTTCCACACCTTCCAGGGCGGCTGCCTGCCCCCGGGGGACTACGTGGACGACACCACGCCCGAGCGCACCGCCGCCTTCGGCTGCCCCGAGGGCCGCCACACCTGCACCGGTCCCGGACTGGACCCGATCCACAACTTCATGGACTACAGCTATGACTCCTGCATGACCCAGTTCACCCCCGGGCAGGTCCAGCGGATGTCCGACTCCTGGGCCGCGTACCGGAGTTGAGTCAGCAGAAGGTGTCGACGTGGCGCAGCACCCGGCCGTCGCCCGCGCGCTCCCGGGGTGGCGGGCGGCGAGGAGGTCGGCGAATCCGCCGGTACGGCGGCGCGGCTTGCCCGGCATCCGGGCATTCTCGAAGAACCTGCATTCTCGAAGAACCTCAGACCGAACGGGCCTGCTGCGCTCGATCCGAATGTGAAATGCGATCGCGGCGTGGCAAATACCGGCTGCACAGCCGATTTGATCTATGTTCGGGGTGTCGGGACCGAGTAGGAGTCCGAGCAGGAACAGAGCGCTAAGGAGTGACGCCATGAGTGCCAACCCCCGGATCGTCGTCGGCGTGGACGGCTCGCCCGCCTCGGAGCAGGCGCTGCGTTGGGCGGTGGACTACGCGCGGGCCGTCGGCGGGACCATCAACGCGATCGCCGCCTGGGAGTACCCGGCGTTCTACGGCTGGGCCGGGGCGGGCGTGCCCACGGCCGAGGCCTTCAACCCCGAGGAACTGGCCGGCAAGACCCTCTCCGACACCGTCGTCAAGGTGGTCGGCGACGACCCGGGCGTGCGGATCAGCGAGAGCGTGATGCCCGGCAACGCCGCGCAGGCCCTGCTGGCGGCCGCCAAGGGCGCCGCGCTGCTCGTCGTCGGCAGCCGCGGCCTCGGCGGCTTCTCCGGCGTGCTGCTCGGCTCGGTCGGCCGCCACCTCACCGAGCACGCGCCCTGCCCGGTCGTCGTCGTCCGCGAGGGCCAGGCGCCCGTGGCCGAGTAGCCGGTAGCCCTCGGCCGGGTGGCCCACGGCAGGGCCGCCCGCGCTCCCGTCGGGCCGCCGCGCGGAGGAGGATGGAGGCATGCCAGAAGGTGACTCCGTCTACCGTGCGGCGGCCCGGCTGCACGACACCCTCGCCGGACAGGTGCTGACCAGCGCCGACCTGCGGGTGCCCGCGCACGCCACGGCCGTGCTCGGCGGCCGCCGGGTGCTGGAGGTCGCCCCGCGCGGCAAGCACCTGCTCACCCGCCTCGAAGGCGGCCTCACCCTGCACACCCACCTGCGGATGGACGGCCGCTGGGAGGTCTACCGGCCCGGCGAGCGCTGGGCCGCCGGCCCCGCCTGGCAGATCCGCGCCATCCTCGGCACCGACCGGGGCACCGCCGTCGGCTACCGGCTGCCCGTCGTCGAACTGCTGCGCACCGCCGACGAGCAGCGCGCCGTCGGCCATCTCGGCCCCGACCTGCTCGGCCCCGACTGGGACCCGGTCGAGGCCGTCCGCCGACTGCTCGCCCACCCCGGCCGCCCGGTCGCCGAGGCGCTGCTCGACCAGCGCAACCTGGCCGGCATCGGCAACGTCTACGCGGCCGAGCTGTGCTACCTGGCCGGCGTCACCCCGTGGACCGAAGTCGGCCAACTCCCGTGCCCCGACCGACTGGTGGAGCTGGCCCGGGAACTCCTCGACGCCAACCGGCTGCGCCCCGGCCACATCACCACCGGCGACACCAGACGCGGCCACCAGCACTGGGTCCACGGCCGGGCCGGCCGCCCCTGCCCGCGCTGCGGCACCCTCGTCCGGACCGCTCGCCAGGGCACGCCCCCGCAGGACCGGGTGGCGTACTGGTGCCCCTACTGCCAGCGCGGGCCGGCGCCGGCCGGTTCGGCCGGTTCGCCCTTCAGGTCCGCTCGACCAGGGCCGGGTGGCGCGGGTCGTCCACCCGTACGGTGACGTCGGCGGCCTCGGCCGGGCCGGTCTCCGCCTCGTAGCGGGCGAAGGCGGGCAGCGTCCACTGCTGGTCGGCGGGCATGCGGCGGGCCAGGGCGGTCGGGGTGAGCGCCAGATGGACGGTCAGCTCCAGCGGCAGCCAGCGGCCGAGCAACAGGGCGCCGTCCAGCAACAGCACGCCGCCGGGCGGCAGTTCGGTGTACGGCACGCGGGTCGAGCGGTCCGTCGCCGGGTCGCGGAGCGAGGACAGGACGCGGCCGCTGCCGCCGGGCTCCAGCGGGTCCAGCACCTCGCGCAGCAGGGCGCTGTCGTCCAGCCAGAGGTCGTGGAAGGCGTCCGCGTCCTGGTGGCCGTACTCCAGGCGGATCGAGGCCGGGCGCAGGAAGCCCGCCGCCGACACCCGCAGCGCGGGGCGCCCGCGCAGCCGCAGTGGCTCCACCAGGGCGTCGGCGAGCAGGTCGGGGCGGGCGGGCCCGGCGCCGTCCACCGCCACCCGCAGCCACCGCCGGCCGGCGCCGGGCAGCGCGGTGATGCGGTCGGCGAGCAGTTCGGCCAGCTGTTCGGGGGAGATCGGGCGTACCTGCATCAGGCCATCCTGCCGTGCCGGGCGGGCGTTCGGGTGAGTCGGTCGGGTGGGCCGTTCACGTGGGGCGGTCAGGTGGGTCGGTCAGGTGAGCGGGAGGGCGTGCAGGACGTCGTCGTGGCCGGCGTACAGGTGGCCCGCGTCGGCGGCGAGGGACCAGACGTCCTTGCCGGGGCCGGAGTCGCGGAAGGTCCAGCGCGGCCGGCCGTTCGCGGTGTCGATCGCGCAGACCCCGGCGGCGGCCGGGCCGGGGACGAACAGCGTGCCGCCGACCACCAGCGGGTGGCTGCGGCTGTCCAGCAGGAACGGCAGCCGGTACGACCACTGCAGGGCACCGGTGGCCGCGTCATGCCCGGTGACCAGGCCGTTGTCGCGCGGGAGGTAGATCCGCGGGCCGTCGGGGACCGGGGGCATCGCCCGCCACGACTCGTCCCGGGCGGGGGAGACCGTCCAGGCCGGCTCGCCGGTCGGGCGCAGCGCGCGGACGCCGGCGCCTTCGGGGACGTAGACGTTCGCCGGGCCGCAGATGCACCAGCGCAGGTCCTCGGCGGTCGCCTTCCACAGCTCCCGGCCGTCGGCGGCGTCCCGGACCACCAGCTCGGCGCGGCCGCCCAGGTTGCGCACGTACGGGATGCGGCCGCCGGGGGCCGTGACCGGACCGACCGGCTGCTCGTCCCGGTCGGTGGGGAGGTTCCAGAGCACCGAGCGGTCCGAGATCCGGATCGCGAAGATGCGGTTCTTCACCGTGGCGGACTTCTCCCACCCCGGGCTCCAGGCGTAGCCGTACAGGGTGTCGTCGTCGCAGCCGGCCAGGTGGAGGGAGCCCTGCAGATCGTCGGGCAGCGGCAGGCTCCAGTCGGCGGCGGGGTCGCTGAGGTGGCGGGAGTCGAGGTGGCCGGGGGAGGTCGTGGTGAACATCCTGTCCGGCCCCAGCACCACCTTCGGCAGCAGCTCCAGATCGCTCGGCCAGTCCCTGCTCGGCGCCTCGAAGGTCAGCAGCCGGGCGGCGGCGCCGGTGGCCGGGTCCACGACCTGGAGCCCGGCCCGGGAGAGGAACACCGGCCCGGTCGTGCGGCCGGCCAGCCGCTCGGGCGTCATCGCCTCCGGCCCCCGGTACGTCCACACCGGGGTCGGCCCGGACAGCGGGGTCGGCTGCGGTTTCGGCGGCGGAGCCGGCTGGTCCGCACCTGAACGGCCGAACGCCCACACCGCCCCGCCCGCCGCCAGCACCCCGGCGCCCGCCAGCAGCCCGCGCCGGCTCAGCCGCGGCCCGTCGCCGCCCCCGCCGACCACGTCCTCGGGGGCCTGCGCGACGCCGTCCGCCTCCCCGTCCCACCGCCACGACGCCTCGCGCACGGGTCCCTCGGACGATGGCGACTGCATACCGGCTCCCGCTTCCCCCCGGGGCGCCCCTCGCGCCACCACCCGCCCGGAGGATATCGAACAGGCCCCGGACCACCCGAAACCGCCGCGGTGAGCCGGGTGTACCGGGCGGGGGAGTCGTTCACCGGGCCGGTCGGGGCCGTGCTGCCGGACGCGGTGGAGGCCGACCTCTCCGGGCTGTGCGCCGTCAGCCGTTCGGGGGGTGGTCGGCGAGGTCGGCGAGGACGTCGGCGTGGCAGGGGAGCGGGGCGCACCAGCAGCCGAGGCGGTGACCGCGCAGCGCTGGCACGAGGGCGAGCAGGTCGGGGCGGGCGAGGAGGTGGGCGCGGTACTTGACGACCATCTGCTCGCGGGTGAGGTCGGGGCCGGGCCGGTAGGGGCAGTGCAGCGGCGAGTCGGGCAGGTGCCAGCCGCCGCGGTGCATGGCGCGGCCGACGTAGACGACGTCGGCGTAGGCGGGGTCGTCGCGGTGGCCCTTGAGGTTGACCACGGTGGTGCGGCCGGGGTTGCGCGGCATGCCGTCCATGCTGGCGCACGCGGGGTGGGCGGGCACCCCGGGCCGGAGGCCGGCCGCCCGGGGCTCGCCTTGACACGCCCCTGGGCCCGGCGTAGCAAAAGAGCATGCGCCATCCGCACGCGGAGGGCCGTGCCCGGGCGGTGCGGCCCGACCCGCACCGGTCGCAGGAGCCCGACGCCGCCCCGGCGGACCACGAGCGGGACGACCTGCTGACGGGCGCCGTCCGCAGGGCGCTCGGCGACACCGGAGCGTACGGCGTGATGCTGTACCTGCGCTCGCGGGACGGGCGTTCGCTGGTGATCTGCACGATCGCGGGCGTACCGCTGTCGATCATGAGCCCGTTCCGGCGGATCGCCGCCGCCGGGCCGCTGCCGGTCGCGGTCTGCTTCCGCACCGGGCGGACGATCATCCTCTCCGACACCGAGGACACCATGCGGCGCTTCCCGCAGCTCGCGGTCGGCATGCCGTACGACTTCGCCTCCGCCTGCGTGCCGGTGGCGAGCGGGGGGGAGCGGTTCGGGGTGATCAGCGCGCTCTGGCCGGCCTCGGCCGAGGGCGTGCCGGAGGGCGCCCCGCGGCGGCTGGTGGAGGTGGCCGAGCGGCTGGCCGCCGGGCTGGCGGGGCTGGTGGCAAGCGGGCACCCGGTGGAGCCCGGCGCCGACGCGGCCGTGGTCGAGCTGCCGTCGCCGTCCGCGCCGACCATCCGGGTCGGGTTGTTCGACTGGAACGTCGCCACCGGGGCGCTGGCCGCCGACGAGCAGTTCCGGACGATCTTCGGCTTCGGCCCCGGCGAGTTCGACGGCACGGTGGCCTCGCTGGCAGCCCGGATCGCCCCCGGAGACCGGCCCGAGTTCCGGTCCGCCGCCCGGATCGCGCTGGTCCGGGGCGAGGTGCTGGCGGCCAGGGTCCGGGTGCTCGGGCCGGACGGCCACCCGTACCCGGTGGAGCTCTGGGCGCGCGTGCCCGCCATCAGCGACGGCCGTACCCACCTGGTCGGCGCCGTGCTGGACGCCCGCACCCTCACCGCCGCCGCGGCCGCCGTCGAGCGGCTGCGCGACGGCGTCTTCTCGCTCGACCCGGACGGCCGGATCAGCTACGCCAACCGCAGCGCCGAGCCGCTGCTGCAGGCGCGCCGCGAGGACCTGGTCGGCCACCACCCGTGGCACGCGCTGTCCTGGCTCGCCGACCCGTTCTACGAGAACCGCTACCGGGCCGCCCTGCTCTCCCAGCAGCCCACCGCCTTCCTGGCCCTCCGCCCGCCGGGCAGCTGGCTCGCCTTCTCGCTCTACCCCGACGCGCACGGCGTCACCGGCCGGGTGGTGGCCGCCGGGCCCCCGCCGGGTACGGCCGAGCCGCCGGCCACCGTCCCGCCCGGTGTCCGGTCCGACCTGCCGACCGGCGTCGGCGGCACCTACCACCTGCTCCAGCTCGCCAGCGCGCTCACCGAGGCCGTCAGCGTGCGGGACGTCTGCCGGGTGGTGGCCGAGGAGATCCTGCCGGCCTTCGGCGGCCAGGAGCTCGCCATCTACGGGGTGCGCGACAAGCACCTGCACCTGGTCTCGCAGAGCGGCTACCCCGAGGGCTTCCTGGACCGCTTCGAGGGCACCCCGGTCGGCGCCCGCATCCCGGGCGCGGAGACGCTGAGCACCGGCACCCCGATCTTCTTCGAGTCGGTCCAGGAACTCGCCGCCGCCTACCCCGACATCGCGCTCGACGAGATGGGCGCCTGGGCCTTCCTGCCGCTGATCGCCTCCGGCCACCCGGTCGGCAGCTGCATCCTCGGCTTCGACCGGCCGCGCCCCTTCACCGCCGAGGACCGCGGCCTGCTCACCGCGCTCGGCGGCTTCATCGCCCAGGCGCTGGAGCGGGCCCGGCTGTACGACGCCGAGTTCGCCCTGGCCCGCGGCCTGCAGCACGCGTTGCTGCCGCACCGGCTCCCGGACGTGCCCGGTATCCGGATCACCGCCCGCTACCTGCCCGGCACCCAGGGCATGGAGATCGGCGGCGACTGGTACGACGCGATCGTCACCGGCGGGGACGTCACCCTGGTGATCGGCGACGTCGAGGGCCACAGCGTCGGCGCGGCCGCCGCCATGGGCCAGCTGCGCAGCGCCGTCCGCGCCTTCGCCACCACCGACGACCCGCCCGGCCAGGTGCTCTGCCGTACCAACCGGCTCCTCCTGGACCTCGACCCCGGCCTGCTCGCCAGCTGCTGCCTGGTCCGCCTCACCCCCGCCGACGGCTCCGTCCGGATCGCCCGGGCCGGGCACCTGCCGCCGGTGCTGCGCCACCCGGACGGACGGGCCGAGGCGCTCGACGTGCCGGGCGGGGCGCTGCTGGGCGTGGACGACGAGGCCGAGTACCCGGTCAGCGAGCTGTGCCTGGCGCCCGGCTCGGTGCTCGCGCTGTACACGGACGGGCTGGTGGAGGACCCGGCGGTGGCGATCGACCAAGGGGTGGACCGGCTGCGGGCCGCGCTCGCGCGCGGCGGGGCGGACGGGCCGGAGGACCTGGAGGGCCTGGCGGAGCGGGTGCTGCGCGAGGTCGGCCCGTCGCACCGGGTGGACGACGTGGCGCTGCTGCTCACGGCTTTCGGCTGAGGGCCGGGCCGGGCGAGGGCCGGGCCCGGCCCGGCAGCGGCGACTTTCGTCGGGGGCGGCGGCGACGAACGGTGGCGGCGGCCGGATCGAGCGGCCCGCTAGCCTCGACGGGTGGATGCGATGGCACGGGCCTGGAAGAAGGCGGTACGGACGGCGTTCCCGGGGCCCTGGCCGCCCCGGCGGGTGGTGGGCCAGAGCGCGCTCGCACTGCTGATGGGCGGGGTCGCGGCCCTGCTGGAGGCGGCCGCCGGCTCCGGCCTGGCGGTGCCGGTCGGGTTCGGGGCGGCACTGCTGTGGGTGCTGCGTCCGGCGTTCCCGGCCCCCGTGCTGATGCTCGCCGCGGCCGCGACCGGCGACTCGCTCGGGACGTTGCCGCTGCTGGTCTGCGCGGGCTGGACGGTCGGGGCCAGGATGCGCCGGGTCGGCGCGCTGGTCGGCACCTTCGCGGTGAGCTGGGTGCTGTTCACCGTGACCGGGGTGCTGAAGGACGCCGGCTCGGCCTCGCCCAAGCTGATCTTCGGGCTCTCGCTCGGCGCCTTCCTGCTGGTCGCGGTGCTGCCCGCGCTCTGGGGCCGCTACCGGGCGCAGCGCCGCGCCCTGCTGGACGCGCTGCGCGAGCGCAACGACCAGTTGCTGCGCGAGCGCGTCATGGTGGTGCACCAGGCGCGGCTGCGCGAGCGGCACCGGATCGCCCAGGACATGCACGACAGCCTCGGCCACCAGCTCGCGCTGATCTCCGTGCACTCCGGCGCGCTGGAGGTGGACCGTACGCTCAGCGACCGGCAGCGGGAGGCGGTCGGGGTGCTGCGGCAGGCGGCGGTCGCGGCGATGCGGGAGCTGCGCGAGGTGGTCGGCGTGCTGCACGACGAGTCGACGGCGGTGCCGCCGGCGACGGGTGCGGCGCCGGTGCGGGGCGGGGTGGACGGGATCGAGGGGCTGGTGGAGTCCTCGCGGGCGGCCGGGGCGGAGGTCACCTTCTCCCGGGAGGGCGAGCGGCGCCCGCTGGCCGCAGCGGTCGACCACGCGGCGTACCGGGTCGTGCAGGAGGCGCTCACCAACGCGCACAAGCACTCCCTCGGCGCACCGATCGCCGTCGCGCTCCGGTACGAACCGGACGCGCTGGTGGTGGAGGTCGTCAATCCGTGCGCGCCGGAGCTCGTGGGCGCGCGCGTCGGCGCGGGACCGGCGGTCAGCGGCGGCCAGGGGCTGACCGGTCTGCGCGAGCGGGCCCGGCTGGTCGGCGGCATGGTGCACGCCGGTCCGACGCCCGAGCAGGGCTTCCGGCTGGCCGGCGTGCTGCCGTACGAGGGGGCGGAGGGCGCGGGCGACGGCGGCGCGGGGGCCGGGATCGCCGGGGTCGACGACTGGGTGCTGGACGGCCTGCCGCCGGTGGACGGGGAGCGCGACGGGCGGCGCAGCCCGGCGATCGGCTGCGCGGTCGGGGTGGGGGTGGTCGGGCTGACCGTGCTGGGGCTGCTGATCTGGGGCGTGCTGGCCTTCGTCCAAGGCACCGACGACGCGACGGTGCAGAAGCCGGTGTACGACGAGATGCAGATCGGTACGCCGGAGGCCGATGTGCTGCGCCGGCTGCCCCCGGGAAGCGACTTCTTCACCGAGGGCTACCGGGGCACCGGGCCGACGCCGCCGGAGGGCGCGGACTGCCGCTGGTACCTGTCCAGCGACCTCAGCGAGACCTGGGGCCAGGACAACGTCGTGCGGTTCTGCTTCAAGGACGGGGTGCTGGCGGACAAGGAGCACTACCTCACGAAGTCCTGACCGGGTGGAACGCCCCGTTCGGCCGGGATGTGAGGATGGTGCTCCTGCCGCAGCACCGTTCGAGGGGAATGACCAGCCGTGATCCGAGTCCTCGTCGCCGACGACGAGCCGCTCATCCGGGCCGGGATCAGGATGATCCTGGGCTCCGCCACCGACATCGAGGTGGTCGCCGAGGCCGCCGACGGCCGGGAGGCGTTGGAGCTGGCGCGGGCGCACCGGGTGGACGTGGTGCTGCTGGACATCCAGATGCCGGTGATGGACGGGCTGACGGCGCTCGGGGAGCTGCCGAAGGTCGCGCCCGGCGCGCGGGCGCTAATTCTCACCACCTTCGGGGAGCGCGAGAACGTCCTGCGCGCCGTGACCGAGGGCGGCGCCGGATTCCTGCTCAAGGACACCGCGCCGCACGAGTTGATCCAGGCGGTGCGTGCGGCGGCCGGTGGGAACGCCTTCCTCTCCCCGGCCGCCACCCGGCACATCGTCGACTCGCTGGCCTCCGGGCGCAGCGGTTCGGTGGCCGCCCGCGGCGCGGCGGCCCGGCGCCGGCTGGAGGTGCTCACCGCCCGTGAGCTGGAGGTGTTGGCGCTGCTCGGCGAGGGTCTGTCCAACGCCGACGCGGGGGCGCGGATCCACATGAGCGAGGCGACGGTGAAGACCTACGTCAGCCGGATCCTGGCCAAGCTGGGCTGCGAGAACCGGGTGCAGGCGGCGCTGCTGGCGCGGGACGCGGAGCTCGGCGGCCGGGACTGAGCGTGTCGCTTCGATGACGGAGCGTCGCGGGTGTGGCGGATGCCACCCGGCGGCGGTGCGGAACGGGGAACTCCGGCTTCGGTGGTGACGGTGCGTCGTCACATGATTGCCGATTGTTGATGGTGTGCGCGACTTCACGGATGGACAGATGTGAGCGCGGGCACGGGAATTGACCATTTGATCTTGAAAATGTGGTCAAACCTGGTCGAACTGGACGCAGTTCCTTGATCGATACCGCCGGTAACAGTCAACTGACCTGCGGGGAGCAAGAATTGCTTGCTGCACCCCGGGGTGGCCCGTAGCTTCATTGGCGGTGCAACGAGCACCACCCGGGTTCACCCCGACGCACGGCCCGCCGACTGACCCCCGGCGCGAGGGCCGTGCCCGCCGACGCGACCGGCTCGAACAGGCCGTCGGCGAGCGGAGGTGGCCGGGGCGGCACGGCACGTCCGACACGTGTCCGGCCGCCCATCGAGTGAGGTGAGCGCGACGACCGGCCCGTAGTGGGCCTGGTTCCGCATGCCCGCCCGGGGCTTGTCGAGAGGACTTACATGACTTCCCGTCACGAGACCGCCGCTGCCACCGACACCACCGCCACCAAGCGCAACCGCGTGCGGATGGCGGTCGTCGCGGGCGCCGCCGTCGCGGCCCTGCCGGTGGCCGGCCTCGTCACGGCCACCCCGGCCTCCGCCGCGACCACCTCCGCCTGGGACTCCGTCGCCCAGTGCGAGAGCGGCGGCAACTGGAGCATCAGCACCGGCAACGGCTTCTACGGCGGACTGCAGTTCACCCCGTCCACCTGGGCCGCGTACGGCGGGACCGCCTACGCCTCCCAGGCCCACCAGGCGACCAAGGCGCAGCAGATCTCCGTCGCCGAGAAGGTCCTCACCTCGCAGGGCGCCGGCGCGTGGCCGGTCTGCTCGGCGAAGGCGGGCCTGAGCAAGGGCGGCGCCCCGGCCGCCGTCGACACCTCGGACGCCGCGCCGTCCAAGCCGGCCGCCAAGGCGGCGCCCAAGACCCAGGCGCCGAAGGCCCAGTCGTCCCAGACCCGGACGTCCCAGACCCGGACGTCGCAGGCCCAGGCGTCGCAGGCCCAGCAGGCGCCGAAGAGCAAGCAGGCGCCGAAGCCGCAGGAGGCGTCGAAGCCGCAGCAGTCGGCGCCGTCCTCGGAGAAGAACACCTCGCGCGGCGGCTACACCGTCAAGAGCGGCGACACGCTGAGCGGCATCGCGGCCAAGTTCGGCACCGACGCCGACAGCCTGTACGGCAAGAACGCCCGCACCATCGGCGGCGACCCGGACCTCATCTTCCCGGGCCAGACCCTGGCCCTCTGACGCCCCCTCGCCCCTGCGGCTCCTCGCCCCCTCGCACCCGCGCCGAGCGGTCGCCCCTCCCCGGGGCGGCCGCTCGGCGCGGCGCGTGAGCGGGCGTGAGGTGGTGCACGCGGGCGTTCGGGGTTGTAGTTGAAGATTGAACGCGACGTCTGAATACCGCCGGATCGTTCCGGCGTCGTCGTCGAGGATCGAGTCATGTCCGCGATCGGAACCAGGGGTTCTGATCGGAACGAGTCGGACCAGGTCCGAACGAGGAGTTCTGGAGATATGACGATGAACGGCGCGACGAAGCTCGACGGCAAGGTGGCCCTGGTGACCGGCGGCAGCCGGGGGATCGGGGCGGCGGTCGCGCTGCGGCTGGCCGAGGACGGTGCCGACGTCGCCCTGACCTACCAGGGCGGGGCCGAGCTGGCCGAGGAGGTCGCGGCGAAGATCACCGCGATGGGGCGGCGCGGGTGGGCCGTCCGCGCGGACAGCGCCGACCCGCAGGAGGTGCAGGCCGTGGTCACCGCGGTCGCGGAGCGGTTCGGGCGGCTGGACGTCCTGGTGAACAACGCGGGTGTCGGTGTGCTCGGCCTGATCGGCGAACTGCCGCTCGACGACGTCGACCGGGTGCTGGAGGTGAACGTCCGGGCGCCGTTCCTGTTCGCCCAGGCGGCCGCCGCGCACCTGGCGGACGGCGGGCGGATCGTCACCATCGGCAGCTGTATCGCCAAGCGGGTCGCCTTCCCCGGCGCCACCCTCTACGCGACCAGCAAGGCGGCGCTGATCGGCCTGACCAAGGCACTGGCCCGGGAGCTCGGCCCGCGCGGGATCACCGCGAACGTGCTCCACCCCGGCCCGATCGACACCGACATGAACCCGGCGGACGGCCCGGACGCCGGGTTCCAGAGCGGCCTGACCGCGCTCGGCCGCTTCGGCACGGGCGCGGACATCGCCGGCGCCGTCGCCTTCCTGGTGGGCGAGGACGGCCGGTACGTCACGGGCGCGGAGCTCGCGGTGGACGGCGGCTTCGCGGCCTGACGGTCCGCGGGACGGACACCGGCCCGGTGGTCGCACCACCGGGCCGGTGTCGCGGCGGGCGGTTGTCGGTGGGCGCGTTTACGATCGCCCGGTCCGACTCGTGTTCCCAGCCGTTCTGCCGACCGAGAGGTGTGCCATGACCGCAGCGGAAGACCCGATCGAGCTGCTCGCCCGGGCGCTGGCGCAGACCGCCGGGCTGATCGACGGCGTCGGCGTCGAGCTGGCCGGCCACCCGACGGCCTGCCGGTCCTGGGACGTCGGCGACCTGATCAGCCATCTGCTGTTCGACCTGCGGCAGTTCACCGTCCGGGCCGAGGGCGGGCAGCCGGACTGGTCGCAGCCCTTCGAGCGGGTGGAGGAGGACTGGTTGCACGCTTTCGAGGCCGGCGCCGAGGCGCTCGTCGGCGCCTGGCGGGAGGCCGGCGACCTCACCGGGACGCTGGAGATCCCCGGCGTCGGAGCCCTGCCGGCCCGCTTCCCGGTGGACCAGCAGATCGCCGAATTCGCCGTCCACGGCTGGGATCTGGCCCATGCCACCGACCAGTCCACGGACGGTCTGGACCACGAGGTGGCCCTCGTCGCCCTCGCCTGGGCCCGCGGTGCGCTCACACCCGAGTACCGCGGCGGCGAGGAGGACCACCACGCCTTCGGCCCCGAGGTCGCCGTGCCGGAGGACGCCTCGCCGTACGACCGGCTCGCCGGCTTCTTCGGCCGCGACCCGGAGGGCGCGCGGTAGTCGGGGTCGGTGACCGTCGGGTCGATCGGGACAGCCGCGTCGCGGCGCGCCGTCAGCCCGAGGCCTGCCGGGCCGCCGCCTGCTTGATGGCCTCGCGGATGCGTGGGTAGCTGCCGCAGCGGCAGATGTTCTGGATCTGGTCGATGTCGGCGTCCGTCGGGTTCGGGGTGCGGCGCAGCAGGGCGACGGCGGTCATGATCTGGCCGGGCTGGCAGAAGCCGCACTGGGCGACGTCGCAGCCGAGCCAGGCCTCCTGGACGGGGTGCAGGGTGTCGCCGTCGGCCAGGCCCTCGATGGTGGTGACGCGGTGGCCCTCGCAGTCCTTGACGGAGCGGGTGCAGGGCTGGAACTCCTCGCCGTCCAGGTGGCTGGTGCAGGCGCGGCAGACGCCCACCCCGCAGCCGTACTTGGGGCCGGTGACGCCGAGCTTGTCGCGCAGCACCCAGAGCAGCGGCATGTCGTCCGGGGCCTCGACGGTGACGGGCTGCCCGTTCAGGACGAAGGTGTGGGTGGGCATGGGGAGTTGGCGTTCCTTGGTCCGGGGGTCAGAAGTTGATGGGGAAGGAGCGCGGGCTGGTGCCGGTCGCGCGCGCGTAGGCGTTGGCGACCGCGGCGGAGGCCGCCGGGACGCCCAACTCGCCCGCCCCGCCGGGAGGTCCGCTCGGCGGCATGAGGTGGATCTCGACGACCGGCGGGGTGTGCCGCTGTCGGGCGTACCGGAAGTCGGCGTAACTTCCCTCGCGGACGGCGCCGTTGTCGATGTGGTTGCCCGCGTGCAGGATCACCGAGATGCCGTCGATCAGCGCGCCGGTCAACTGGGCTTCCAGGCCTGTGGGGTTGATGACCCGGCCGAGGTCGGCGGCGATCACGGCCTTGGTGACCCGGGGATCGGTCGGGTCGGTGGCGTCCAGCTCGACCAGGTAGGCGGCGCACCCGCTGTTCTCGTCGTGGTAGCCGATGCCCTGGGCCTGGCCGGGCGGCATCGGGCGGCCCCAGTTCCCGGCCTTGGCGACGGTGTCCAGGACGGCCCGGCCGGCGGCGCTGCGCAGTCGGGCGCGGCGGAAGGCGACGGCGTCCTGGCCCATCCGGCGGGCGAGTTCGTCCATCATGATCTCGTCGGAGACCCGGACGGCGCCGGAGTAGACCGACCGCCAGCTGCCGGTGTGCACGTCCAGCGGCACTTCGGCGAGCAGTTGGGTGGGGATGCCGACGTTGTACGGGTTCTTCTCGCTGAGCAGGAAGAAGGCCTGGGCGAGGCTGAGCCCGGCCAGCGAGAGGTTGAAGCCGGCGCCGGTGAGCATCTCACCGAGCCCGTGCCGGAAGTCGGTCTTGACGGTGGCGGCGCGGTGTTCGTAGCTGAGTACCTGGCCGAGCCCGTAGGTGGCCCGGATCCGGTGGTGGCTGGCCGGGCGCATCCGGCCGTGGCGCATGTCGTCGTTGCGCGTCCACATGAGCTTGACCGGCCGGCCGGCGGCCTTGGAGATCTGGGCGGCCTCCAGGGCGGCGTCGAAGAACAGCCGCCGGCCGAACGAGCCGCCGCCGCGCACGACATGGACGGTGACGGCGTCCTGTGGGAGGCCGAGTTCGGCGGCGATGGTCTGCTGGGCGATGATCGGGGTCTGTGAGGCGAACCACAGCTCGGCCCGGTTCGGCCGCACGTCGGCGACGGCCGTCAGCACCTCCATCGGCGCGTGGTTGACGAAGGCGAAGTCGAACTCGCCGTCCACGTACTGGGTGAGCAGCGGCGGGATGAGGAACGGCGCGTGGGCGGCGCGCAGTTGGGCGCGGATGTCGGAGGTGGACAGGTGGGCGACCGGCCCCGGGTTCCACGAGGTGCGCAGCGCGTCGCGGGCCTTGAGGGCCTGGTCGAAGGTCTCGGCGAGGACGGCGACGCCGCTGGGGATCTGTACCACGCCGAGCACACCGGGCATGGTGCGGGCGGCCGAGGCGTCCAGGCTCCGGAGGGTGCCGTTGATGGTGGTGGGGCGGGCGACCACGGTGGGGACGGCGCCCGGGATCGCGAGGTCCCCGGCGTACTTGGCGCGGCCGGTGACGATGTCGCGGGCGTCGATCCGGCCGGTGGGCCGGCCGACCAGGCGCAGCCGGTCGGCGCTCTTGGGGCTGCTGGACACGGCCGGGACGGCGATGGCGGCAGCGTCGGCGGCGAGGTCGCCGTAGCCGGCCCGGCGGCCGTCGGGGGCGAGGACGGCGGAGTCGGCGGTGCGCAGGGTGTCCGGGGGAACGTTCCAGCGCCGCGCGGCGGCGGTCACCAGCCGGGCGCGGGCGGCGGCGGCCGCGGCGCGCACCGGGTCGTAGAGCGAGCGCACCGAGTTGGAGGCGCCGGTCAGCTGGTTGAAGAGCAGTTCGGGGCGGCCGTCGGAGAGCGGGACGTCCACGTCGCCGAGCCGGGCGTCGAGTTCCTCGGCGACGAGCATCGCGATGGCGGTGGTGAGGCCCTGGCCGACCTCCAGCCGGGGCAGGTGCAGCACCGCGCGCCCGGCGGGGGTGAGTTCGAGCACCAGCAGGTGCGAGGTCGGCAGGCCGGCGACGATCAGCGCGTCGCCGAGGTCCAGGATGTCCGGGATGCCGGGAAGGCCGATCAACTGCGCGGGGGCGGCGGCGTCCTGGGCGGCCGCGGCGGTGCGGACGGCGGCCTGTGCGGTGGCGGGCGCGGCGGCGTCGAGGCCGAGCCGGGCGCCGACGGTGAGGGTCGGCGCGGCCAGGAGATAGGTGAGGAAGCGGCGGCGGGCCGCGCCGGCGGCGGCCGGTGCGGGTGCCTCGCACGGGCGGCCGGGGGCGTCCGGGCGGTCGGTGCCGCCCGGGCGGTCGGTGTCGTCCGAGCGGGCGAGGGGAGTACTGATGGGAGAAGCCCTTCGAGCCGAGGACGGAGCCGATGGCGACGGCGGACCGGACGGGCACGACGGGCACGACGGCGCCGGGCCCGGTGCCGGATCGCGAACGCCGTTGAGCATAGGAGGGCGTTACTGACCGGTCAATACGGTCAATGTTGGCCCTCCGGTGGGGTGGTCTCCGCTCGGCGGGGGCCGGGCGGAGTGGATTCGGAGCGGGTACGGACGGCGCGGCGACCGTGCGGGCGAGGCCCGTTTCGGGTCCGTGGATGGGGTGTTCGGCAACTGTCGCACGCGGGTTCAGCCCTCGCCCGCCGGTGCGGCGGGGGTGGGAAGTGGCCCAGGAAATTCCTTGATCACTGGATCTTTCGGCTGGGCCGGTTCCTTCCTAGGCTGGACCGCGAACGGTTGCGAGCACCCGGCCCGCGCGCCGCCCCCCAGCCAGGAGAGACGTGTCGACCAGCAGTGCCCCGGAGCCCCGACTCATCCCGCCCGCCGGACCCCAACGGACGCTTGCCGCAGCCCAGTTGGTGAGCGCCGTCGGGGATGGCGCCTACTACACCTGCTCCGCGCTCTACTTCACCCACGTCGTCGGCATGTCGGCGACCGCGCTCGGCCTCGGCCTCGCCGTCGCCTGGGCGCTCGGCTCATTGGCGGGCGTCCCGCTCGGCCACCTGGCCGACCGCCGCGGCCCGCGCCGTACGGCGGTGGCCCTAGCACTGGCCACGGCGGTGGTGGTCGCCGCCTTCCTGATGATCCGCTCCTACGCGCCGTTCCTGGTGGCGGTCTGCCTCTACGCGACGACGCAGTCCGGGCTCACCGCCGCCCGGCAGGCGCTGGTCGGCGCCCTGGTGCCGCCCGCCCGGCGCACCGCCCTGCTCGCCCACCTGCAGTCAACCCTGAACGGGGGCCTGGCCGTTGGCGCCGCCATCGGCGGCATCGCGCTCGCCGTCGGCACCCGGGCCGCGTTCCTCGGCGCCTTCGCCGTGACCGCCCTCGGCTTCCTGGCCGGCGCGCTGATCCTGCTGCGACTGCCCGAAGTCCCGCCCGCCCCGGCGCAGTCGGGCACCGGGCCGCGCCTCGCCGTCCTGCGGGACCGCCGGTACGCCGCCGTCGCGCTGGTCAACGCCGTGCTGCTGCTGCGGATGCCGCTGCTCAGCCTGGTCATCCCGCTCTGGATCGCCGACCGCGCGCCCGGGATCGGCTGGCTCGGCTCGGCCCTGTTCGTCCTCAACACCGTGGCCGTGCTGGTCTTCCAGGTCCGGGCGGCGCGCGGCGTCACCGGCCTGGCCTCGGCCGCGCGGGCGGTCCGCTCGGCCGGGGTGGTGCTGTTGGCCTCGTGCGCCGTGTTCGGCCTGTCGGCCCTGGACGTGCCGGTGTGGGCGGTCGCCGCACTGCTGGTGGCGGCCTCCGTCCTCCAGGTGATCGGGGAGATGCGGCAGTCGGCGGGCTCCTGGCAGATCAGCTTCGACCTCGCCCCACCCGAGCGGATCGGCCAGTACCAGGGCTTCTTCGGCACCGGCGTGGCCGTCGCCCGCACGCTCGGGCCGCTGCTGCTGACCACCCTGCTGCTGGACGGCGGGCTCGCGGGCTGGCTGGTCCTGGGCGGCCTCTTCCTGGCGGCCGGGCACGCGATGGGGCCGGTCGTCCGCTGGGCCGAGCGCGACCGCGGCCACCCGGCGCCGACCGCGCCCCCGCGACCCGGCGCAGCCGTCGGGACGTCCGCTGCCGTCGGGGTGGCGGCGACCGAGGCCCCATGAGCGACCGAGGTCCGATGAGCGACCGAGGCCCGAAGGGGGGTCCACCGCCGCCGCCCGGCCTGGCCTCGGCCGTCGCACGCGCCGACCGCAGCCGCTCCGGGCGCACGCGAGGCCGCTCCGGGCGCACGCGGGACCGCTCCGGGCGCCGATCGGAAAGCGGTGGCCCCGGGCCGCCGACCGCTGGCATGCTGGCCGCGTGGACCGACCCCAGATCTGGCTCGACTTCGCCCCCGAGCTGCACCTCTTCGTCTCCGGGCCCCGGCGGGCGGGCCGCTCGGCGCTGCGCACCGACGGCACCTCGACCCTCGGCCACGTGGTCGAGTCGCTGGGCGTCCCGCTCACCGAGGTCGGCAGCCTGCTGGTGGACGGCCGCCCGGTGCCCGACTCGTACGTCCCGGTGGACGAGGAGCACGTCACCGTCCGGGCCGTGGCCAGGCCGCAGCCGTCGCCCGTCCCGCCGCGCTTCCTGCTGGACGTCCACCTCGGCACCCTGACCCGCCGGCTGCGCCTGCTCGGCGTCGACGCGGCCTACGAGAACCCGGACATCGGCGACGCCGCGCTCGCCGCCCGCTCCGCCGCCGAACAGCGCGTCCTGCTCTCGCGCGACCGCGGACTGCTGCGCCGCCGCGAACTGTGGGCCGGCGCCTACGTCTACAGCCACCGCCCCGCCGAGCAGCTGCGCGACGTACTCTCCCGCTTCGCGCCCCCGCTCGCCCCGTGGAGCCGCTGCACCACCTGCAACGGCGTGCTGCGCGAGGCCGCCAAGACCTCGGTGCTCGAACAGCTCCGGGACGGCACCGAGCGCTCCTACGACGCCTTCGCCCAGTGCGTCGACTGCGGCCAGGCCTACTGGCGCGGCGCCCACCACGCCCGGCTGGACGCGATCGTCACCGAGGCCCTGCGCGACTTCGGCGCTCCCTCGGAAGGCTGACCCGGCAGGCCCGCGACCCTGAGAAAAGTGAGGGTGGCGGGTGCCCGGCGCGGCGTGTTCTCATCAGCGGTGGGGGGCGAGACCGAGGTACTCCGTCATACGAGAGAGGCCGGGTCGGATGAGCCATCAGGTGGGCCAGCAACCGTTCGAGACAGCGGACGTCGATGACGTCCCCGTGGTGACGGCCCCGGACGGGTCTGCGGTGTTCCCGTTGCTGGTGCTGGACGGGCGGGGGAGCCTCGCGGTGTTCGAGCTCGCGCCCGGGCAGGTGTCGCACGCGGTGTCGCACGCCACCGTGCAGGAGCTGTGGCAGGTCACCGAGGGCAGCGGGCGGCTGTGGCGGCGCCAGGCCGGACGGGAGGAGACCGTCCGGCTCAGGCCCGGGACGGCGGCCTCGATCCCGCTCGGCACGGCCTTCCAGTTCCGGGCCGACGAGGACGCGGACCGGCCGCTGCGGATCGTCGCCGTCACCATGCCGCCCTGGCCGGGGACGGACACCGAGGCCAGGCCCGAGCAAGGCCCCTGGCAGGCGACCGCCCGATGAGCCGGGCCGGGGGGATCCTGCGCCGCCCGCTGGCGGCGTTCGTCGCAGCTGCGGCCGTCCTGGGTCTCGCGGTGGCGCCCGCCGCGGCCGCTCCGGCCACCGGGCCGACCGAGCCGCACCTGCAGTCGCGCTACGTGACGATGCCCGATGGCGTCCGCCTCGCCGTGGACGTCTGGCTGCCCGAGGGCGCCAAGCCCGGCGCGAACCTGCCCACCATTCTGGTCACCCAGCGTTACTGGCGGGCCCGGGTCTACCCCGGGTCGCCCGGCAACGGCGGCTACCGCAACGACGCCGACGGCTGGAACGCCCGCGGCTACGCCTACGTGGTCGCCGACCTGCGCGGCACCGGCGCCTCCTTCGGCACCCTGACCTCCGAACTCGGCGCCGACGCCGTCGCCGACAGCGGCCCGCTGAGCGACTGGATCGCCGCCCAGCCCTGGTCCAACGGCCGGGTCGGCACCACCGGCGTCTCCTACGGCGGCGACACCGCGATGCTCGCCACCGCCCTCGGCAACCACCACATCACCGCCGCCGCACCGATCTCCTACGACTTCGACCCGTACGAGGACCTGGTGCGCCCCGGCGGCCTGCTGATCGAACCCCGGATCGCCCCGTACGCGCTGCTGTTGAGCATCCTCGACCAGGCCGGCGGCACCACCTGCGACACCGACGAGCAGACCCGGCAGGTCTGCCAGGCCACCGGCCTCACCGGCGCCGTGCCCCGGCCGGTGGACGGCCCGGACGGACCGGCGCTGCTGGTCGCCGCGCGCGCCGAGCACGCGGGCAACGCCAACCTGGTCGACATGGCCCACGCCGGCGTGTACCGCGACTACCGGGACGGCCCGAAGAGCTGGACCGTCGGCAGCGTCGGCGAGCAGGCCGACGCCGTCGAGGCCGGCGGCGTCCCCGTGCTGACCGACGCCGGCTGGCTGGACGCGGGCACTGCCAACGGCGTGCTCTCCCAGTTCACCGGCCTCGGCAACACCCAGGACGCCTGGATCGGCCCGTGGAGCCACGGCCAGGGCTACCTGGCCGACCCGTTCCAGCCCGCCCGCCACCTGACCGACCAGGAACGCGCCCAGATCGCCCAGCGGACGATCGACTTCTTCGACCGCTACGTGCGGGGCGACGCCCGCCCCGACGGCACCCGGCAGCTGCACTACTACACCTTCAACGAGGGCGTCTGGCGCACCACCACCCGCTGGCCGCTGCCCGGCACCCGCCCGCAGCGGCTCTACCTCGGCGAGGACAACGCGCTCAGCCGCCGGCGGCCCGAACCGGACGACCGCCGCGCCGGCGCCGACCTGCTGCGCCTCGACCCCACCGCCGGCACCGGCCCGCTGGACCGCTGGAACACCAACCTCACCGGAAACCAGGTCAGTTACCCCGACCGGGCCGCGGTGGACGGCAAGCTCCTCAGCTACACCACCTCGCCGCTGACCGAGGACACCCGGGTGACCGGCAACGGCCGCGTCACGCTGGACGTCACCGGCCTCGACGGCACCGCCCAGGGTGCCCTGCACGTCTACCTGGAGGACGTCGCCCCCGACGGCCGGGTCACCTACCTGACCGAGGGGCAACTCGCCCTCGCCGACCGGGCGGTGGCCGACCGGGACGACAACCCCGACTGGCGCCGGCTGCGCACGCCCCGCAGCTACGCGGCCACCGACGCGACGCCCTTCCCGCAGGGCCGGGCCCAGCAGGTCACCATCGACCTGCAGCCCGTCGCGGTGCTGTTCCGGGCCGGCGAGCGGATCCGGCTCACCGTCGCCGCCGCCAACCCCGACTCCTTCCAGCTGCTCCCGGCCGACGGCCGGGCGAGCTACCGGATCGGGCACGGCGGGGCCCGACCGTCGTACGTGGAGCTGCCCGTGGTGCGGTGACCGGGGTGGGGCGACCCAGGGCGCCGTGACCGGGGAGCGGTGACCGGGGCGTGGGGACGGCGGCGCGGTGAACAGGCCGCGCCGTCCGGCCCGTCGTCCGGGCACGGCCCCGGGAACCGGCAACGCGCCGAGCCGTCAGGTGCACCTCAGCGCGGCGCCTCCAGGCCGAGGGCCCAGCGGTGGGTGGTGTACCGGCCCATCCGGGTCGGATGGCGCTCCACGAGCGTCACGGCCAGGCCGTCGGCCGTACGGCGCAGCGTGCCGGTGAACCGGTGCAGGTCCTCGTCGGCCAGGGGGAGCAACTCGGCGAGCACGGTGTCGTCCAGGTCGCGCCCGACGGCGCGCAGCACTCCCGCGTCCAGCACCAGGACGGTGCCGTCGGCCAGCACCACCGGCGCGGGGGCCTGCGGGTCGGTGAGCAGCGGGCCGTGCTCGATCCCGCCGCCGGGCAGCAGCCGCACCACCCGGCTCCCGGTGGGCCGGCGGCGGTCGGTCTCGACCACGCGCAGGCCGCTGCCGACCACGTAGTGGCCGTAGCTGCGCCAGGAGTCGACCAGGGCGCCGTCCGGGTCGTACGCCCAGGTGTCGAAGCCGCCGTAGCCCTCCAGGCCGAGCACGAAGCGGCCGCCGCCCAGGGCCGCGCCGCGCTCGCCGCGCAGCTCGGCGACCAGGGCGCCGTCGTCGAGGTCCAGCAGCAGGGCCGGGCCGAGGTGGCCCCAGGCGGTGTACTCGAAGGAGTCGGTGGTGACCAGCACCCGGCCGGAGGAGAGGTGGGCCGCGTTCGGGCGCCCCGCGCAGGCGTGCCGCCAGCGGACCCGGCCCGCTTCGTCGACGCAGCTGACCTCGCCGTCCCGGCCGTGCAGCTGCAGGTCGCCCCGCCGGGCCAGCGGCCCCTCCGGGCGCCCCTGCGGCCGCCCGCCGCCCCGTCGATGGTGGTTCTGGACCGTGACCCGCCAACTCCCCATGATCCGGATGCTAACGGACGCCACCGGGCCGCGGAGGGCGTTTGCGGAGGGTGCCCGGACGGCCGGGACGGCGGACAATCTCCCCAGGAGCCGAGGAGGAGGCCGCGGTGGAGTTCGAGGTGATGATCGAGACCCCGCAGGGGTCGCGGAACAAGTACGTGATGGATTTCGCGGTGGGCCGGATCCGCCTCGACCGCACCCTGTTCACCGCCACCCGGTACCCCGCGGACTACGGCTACGTCGAGGGCACCCTGGCCGGCGACGGGGAGCCGCTGGACGCGCTGGTGCTCGGCGGGGAACCGGCCGTGCCGGGGTGCGTGCTCACCTGCCGGGCGGTCGGCATGTGGGTGATGCGGGACGAACGCGGGCCGGACCAGAAGGTGTTGTGCGTGCCCGCGCACGACCCGCGCTACGCCGGCCTGCGCGACATCGAGGACCTGCGCAGGTTCGACCTGCTGGAGATCACCCACTTCTTCCAGGTCTACAAGGACCTGGAGCACGGCAAGTCGGTGGTGGGCTCGCACTGGGCGGACCGGGCGGCCGCGTACGCGCAGATCGCCGAGTCCCGGGCCCGTGCGTCCGGCACTCGCTACGCCGACCGGGGGTAGGTGCCGCCGTGCGCGCGGCCCCGGGACCCGGGGTCAGAACCGGGCGTGGCGCAGGATCTCGCGGACCTGGTCGGCGATGGCGGCCTCGTTCTGCTCGAACTCGGGGGCGGTGAGGCGGTCCGGTTGCGCGGGCAGGCCGGTGAGGACGGGGGTGTGCAGGTGGCCGCCGGGGAGGTCGGGGGCGAGGTCGAGGCGGAGGCGGTTGGAGCGGTAGGCGACCTCGTTGGAGAGGTACCCGCCGCCGCCTCCGGAGACCGCGCGGGAGCCGGGGGTCGGCCCGTCCTCGCGGTCGACGGGCAGGACGGCGCCCTCGGGGATCTCGGTGACGGTGGTGTTGAGGCGGACGGGGTAGGGCTGCTGGACGGCCGTCATGGCGTCGGTCGGCAGGGTGGTGCGGATGAACTCCGGGCCGTCGCCCAGGCCCGGGGCGGTGACCGGGTGCTCCCGGGTGCCGCCGGAGAGAGTGCCGGTGTTGTCGGTGGCCGGGTCGGCGGAGCGGGCCCGCCCGGCCCAGGCCTCCAGGGTGAACAGGCCCGGGTAGCCCTGGCTGATGCTGGTGATCAGGTCCGCGGCCTGCCGGCCGGGCACGAGGTGCGGGCCGAAGGCGCGCTCGACGATCCCGTCGTCGAAGTCGCCGTAGCGGACCGGCAGGAGGACGGCCCGGACCTCGGCCGGGCTGCCGTCGGCGAGGGTGATCCGCCGACCGTGCAGTTGCAGGACGGCCGCGCCGGAGGGGTTGGCGCGGCGCGGTTCGGTGTCGAGGCCGTACGGGTCGAAGCCGCTGACGAAGATCCGCCGGATGCCCGGGGCGGCGGTGAAGCCGTCGTCGAGGCCTCGGGAGGTGTCCTCGAAGCGGGCCCGCAGCGCGGTCGGGTCGACCTCGAACCCGGGGTGCCAGCGGGCCAGTTGGACGGTCATGGCGAGCCTGGTCCAGTACAGCGGGCGGTCGTCGCGGGCGGGCAGTTCGCCGCTCGGGCGCCGGCCCTGGGCCCGGTCCACCCCGGCCTGCCAGAGCGCCCGCCCCCACCTGTCCGCGACCCGTTCCGCCTGGCCGGCGTCCCGGGCGGCGCACAGGGCGGCGGGGAAGCCCCGGAGCAGGTCGCGCAGGCCGGAGCGTTCGGTGAAGGCGGCCGTCCGCTGGTCCTGGAGCCGGGCCTGTTCGGCGTCCACCGGCGCCGTGCCGACGGTCGGGCAGCCGCCCTGGGCGGCCTGGGCGGTGACCGGGGCGAGCAGGGCGGCGAGCGTGCCGGCGAGGGCGGCGGCCAGGGTCGCGACGCGGCGCAATGATGTCATGTCACCTGACAATAGGTCCGGAGACTGACGCCCCGCCAGAGGGCCCTCGCCGTACCCGTAGGCTGACCAGGTGACACCCCGTGACCTGAGCATGAAGGCCCTGATCGCCGACCCCTGCGGCGGCTACACCCAGCTGCGCGCCGATGCGCCCGTCCACCGGGTCGTCGGCCCGGACGGACTCCCCGTCTGGCTGGTGACCCGCTACCCGGACGTGCGCCAGGCCCTCGCCGACCCCCGGCTGGCCCTCGACAAGGCGCACGCCGCGCCCGGCAACTACCGGGGCTTCGCGCTGCCGCCCGCGCTGGACGCCAACCTGCTGAACATGGACCCGCCCGACCACACCCGCATCCGCCGCCTCGTCGTCCAGGCCTTCACCCCGCGCCGGATCAGCGCCCTGCGCGGGCCGATCGAGCGCGTCGCCGAGCAACTGCTCGACACCGTGGCGCCCCTGGGCCGCGCCGACCTGCTCGCCGCCTACGCCGCGCCGCTGCCGATCACCGTCATCTGCGACCTGCTCGGCGTCCCCGAGGACGACCGGCACGACTTCCGGGCCTGGACCGACACGCTGATCACCCCGGACCCCTCGCGCCCCGAGCAGGCCCGCGCCGCCGTCAAGGCGATGCTCGGCTTCTTCACCGGCCTGATCGACCGCAAGCGCACCGAGCCGGGCGACGACCTGCTCTCCGACCTGATCGCCGTCCGCGACGAACAGGACCGGCTCAGCGAGGACGAACTGACGTCCCTCGCCTTCCTCATCCTCTTCGCCGGCTACGAGAACACCGTCCACCTCATCGCCAACGCCGTCCTCGCGCTGCTCACCCACCCCGAGCAGCTCGCCGCCCTGCGCGACGAACCGGAGCTCATCGCCGGCGCCGTCGAGGAGTTCGCCCGCTTCGACGGCCCCGCGCCACTGGCCATCCGCCGCTTCCCGCGCGAGGACGTCACCATCGGCGACGTCACCGTCCCGGCCGGCGAGACCGTGCTGCTCGCCCTCGCCTCCGCCAACTGGGACCCCGAGCAGTTCACCGACCCCGACCGGCTCGACCTGCGCCGCCGCGAGAGCGGCCACCTCGCCCTCGGTCACGGCATCCACTACTGCCTGGGCGCGCCGCTGGCCCGGATGGAGACCGCTGTCGCGCTGACCGTGCTGCTGCGCCGCTTCCCCGACCTCGCCCTGGACGTACCGGCCGAGCAGCTGCGCCACCGCCCGACCCTGAGGGCCCGTGGCCTGCTGGAACTTCCCGTCCGGTACTGAGTCCGCGGTCGGGAACCGGCGCGAGTTCTACAGCGTTGTCGTGGTCGAACGGCGCAAGCAGCGGTATTCGGACGGTTGTGGAGGAAGTCCCATGAGTGTGGCCCTGACGAAGGGCGGCAACGTCTCCCTGGGTAAGCAGGCCCCCGGGGTGCGGGTCGTGCGGGTCGGCCTCGGCTGGACGGCCGGCGCCGGGTACGACCTGGACGCCAGCGCGCTGCTCTGCGACGCCTCCGGGAAGGTCGTCTCGGACCAGCACTTCGTCTTCTTCAACAACCTGCAGAGCCCGGACGGCTCGGTCCGCCACCAGGGCGGCAGCGCCGACGGCGGTGACCAGGAGCAGATCGACGTCCGGCTCGCGGACGTCGCCGCCGGGGTGGAGAAGATCGTCTTCGCGGTGGCGATCTACGACGCGGCGCAGCGGCGCCAGAGCTTCGGGCAGGTCCGGGGTGCGTACGTCCGGCTCGCCGACCCGGACGGCGGCGTCGAGGTGGCCCGGTACGACGTGGTGTCGGAGTCCGGCAGCGAGACGGCGATGGTGTTCGGCGAGCTCTACCGGCACGGCACGGACTGGAAGTTCCGGGCCGTCGGGCAGGGGTACGCGTCGGGGCTCGCGGGCATCGCCGGCGACTTCGGCGTGGACGTCCTGCAGCCGGCGCCCGCCGCGCCCGCGACCCCGGCCCCGGCGGCCCCGGCTGCGGCTCCGGCCCCGATCGCGGCCGCTGTGCCGGCTTTGCCCACCGCGCCGCCCGCTGTCCCGATGACCCAGCCAGCAGCAGGGAGTTCCCCCGTGACGTGTTTCTTCGACCCCTCGCACGGCCTCGGCTCGACGGCGGTGCTGTGGTCGCCGCAGTGGGGCGTGCCGCGCCAGATCGAGGCCTGCGCCGCCTGCGCCCAGCGGGTGCAGACCACCGTGCCGCCGTTCTACACCCCGCCGCAGGCCGGCTACCCGCAGCAGGTCCAGCAGGGGTACCCGCAGGTGCCGGGTCAGGGCCAGCCCGCCCAGGGGCAGTCGGCCCAGGGCGGCCGCCGCTTCGGCACCGGCGCCCTGATCGGCGCGGGCGCGGCCGGCCTGGTCGGCGGCGCGCTGCTCAACGAGGCGTTCAGCGACGACGCGCCGGAGGTGGTCGTGAACAACTACTACGAGGGCGACGACGACAGCTTCTTCTAGACCGCTCGCCCGGCGGACCCCGGAGGGCGCCACCGGGCTCGGTGTACCGCAGGCCGCGCAGTTCGACGAACTGCGCGGCCTGCGGCGTTCTCAGATGTCCTGCCGCCGGTACGCCCCCGCCCGGGCGGCGGCCTCGGCGGCGGCCGCGGCGCGGTCCGCGGCGGCCTCGTCGAGGGGCTCGGCGGTGGTGAGCATCCGGTAGTAGAGGGGTGCGGAGACGGCCCGGACCGCCTCGAACTCATCGGTGTCGGGCGGGAGTTCGCCGCGCTCGACGGCCTCGGTGACGCACGGCGCCCACTCCTCGACCCGGCGCAGGTAGAAGCGCCGCAGGGCCTCGGCGGCGCCCGGGTCGCAGGTGGCGGCCACGATCACCGCGCGGAACAGTGCCCCCTGTCGGGGGTCGGCGAGCGTGCGCTGGACGAGCCGGGCGTTGGCCCGCAGGTCCTCGGCGAGGGAACCGGTGCGGGTGCGCGGCAGCGACTGCTCGGCCATGTCCGTGAGCAGGTCGGCGACCAGCGCGGAGGTGGTGCCCCAGCGGCGGTAGACGGTGGTCCGGCCGACCTCGGCCCGCTGCGCGACGTCGCCGAGGTCGAGGCCGCTGAAGCCGTGCTCGACCAGGGCGTCCTCGGCGGCCCGCAGGACGGCGGCGCGGACCCGGGCGGTACGGCCGCCTGGGCGGACCGTCCCGGGGGTGGCCGTCCCGGGGGTGGGGGTCCCAGGGGTGGCCGTTCCGGGGGCGGGGGTCTCCGGAGTGTCCGGCGCGGGGGGCTCGGCAGTCATTAACGGGATTCCTGTTCCATTAGGTCGGCGCACCCTGGTAGGGTCGAGTCATCCTAACGGAATGGTAATCCCGTTAAGGGGTTTTGAGGGGAGAACTGTCATGGAAACCGCCATGGAATACCGCCGACTCGGCTCGTCCGGACTCAAGGTCCCCGCGCTCAGCCTCGGCACCGGCACCTTCGGCGGCCGCGGACCGCTGTTCGGCGCCTGGGGCACCACCGACGTCCAGGAGGCCCGCCGCCTGCTCGACATCGCCATCGACGCCGGAGTCACCCTGTTCGACACCGCCGACGTCTACTCCGACGGCGCCTCCGAGGAGGTCCTCGGCCAGGCCATCCGCGGCCGCCGCGACCAGGTGCTCGTCTCCACCAAGGCCGGCCTGCCCACCGGCGACGGCCCGCAGGACGCCGGCACCTCCCGGGCCCGCCTCACCAAGGCCGTGGACGACGCGCTGCGCCGCCTCGACACCGACTACCTCGACCTCTTCCAGCTCCACGCCTTCGACGCCGGCACCCCGATCGAGGAGGTGCTGGCCACCCTGGACGACCTGGTCCGGGCCGGCAAGATCCGCTACACCGGCGTCTCCAACTTCTCCGGCTGGCAGCTGATGAAGTCCCTGGCCGTCTCCGAGCGCTACGGCCGCCCCCGCTACGCCGCCCACCAGGTCTACTACTCGCTGGTCGGCCGCGACTACGAGTGGGAGCTCATGCCGCTCGCCCAGGAGGAGGGCGTCGGCGCCCTGGTCTGGAGCCCGCTCGGCTGGGGCCGCCTCACCGGCCGGATCCGGCGTGGCCGGCCGCTCCCGGCCGGCAGCCGCCTGCACGACACCGCCGACTACGGCCCGCCGGTCGAGGACGAGCTGCTCTACCAGGTGGTCGACGTGCTCGACGAGATCGCCGCCGAGACCGGCCGCAGCATCCCGCAGATCGCGATCAACTGGCTGCTGCGCCGCCCGACCGTCTCCTCGGTCATCATCGGCGCCCGCAACGAGGAGCAGCTGCGGCAGAACCTCGGCGCGGTCGGCTGGTCGCTGACCGACGAGCAGGTCGCCCGGCTGGACGCGGCGAGCGCCCGCACCGCGCCGTACCCGTACTTCCCCTACCGGCGCCAGGAGGCCTTCGCCCGGCTGAACCCGCCGCTGGCCGGCTGACCTGCGAGAACCGTGCTCACTGGTTTTCACTGGTCAGCAGGCCCGGGAGCTCGGCCGCCGCGCTCCGCAGATCCGATGCCCGGCTCAGGCCGCACACCCGGTCGGTGTGCGCGACGAGTACCAGTGACGGCCGGGACTGGAGAGAAGGAGCGCGCATCGGCATGCGAACCTGCGGGCGAGACCGGTCCACCGCGGGCCCCTATCCGGAGAAAAGCGGATGAAGTTCGACCTCTTCTGCAGCCTGACGCAGGCGCAGCCAGGCGATGCCCATCCGTCGCACGCCACGGTGTTCCGCAACTTCCTGGAACAGGTCGAGGTGGCCGACGACTTGGGGTTCGGCACGGTGTGAGTGGCGGAGACAGGCCCGGCCGCTGCCCGTCGGCCGCCACGGCAACGACACCGCGCAGCGCGCCCTGGAGCGCCTGGACGGCGAGGACGCCGTCACGCCCGTTCCGGCCCCGCCCGTCATGGCTCAGGCGCCGCCGGCTACCAGCCCGTCCAGCGCATCGGGGTCGACGCTGAGGGTCACGCCGCCGTACGTCTCGTCGGCGCTGCCCCGGTACTGGTGGATGCGGTGGCCGGTCCACAGGTCGTCGGGCAGCCCGGCCTGCCCGCTGGTCGTGGGGCGCCCGTCCCAGCGGGCGTACCAGATCGCGTCGGGCATCGGCGCGCGTCCGGCCCGGACGGCGGCGACGACGTCCGCGATGCCGGAGTTCATGCTGGAGTAGAAGCCCGACCGGTACCCGGCCGCGTGCAGGGCCTGGGTCCAGCCGACGGTGAAGTCGACCACCGCCCGGCTGCACACCGCGTCGCCCGTCGGGTAGGCCTCGATGTCGAGGTACACCGGGCTGCCCGGCCCCAGGCCCAGCGCCCGCAACGCCGCCGCCGCCTCGCCCGCCTCCCGTCCGCCCTGCTCCCCGGCCCGGTCCGGGTCGATCCGCAGCGGTTTGTCCTCCCGCTCGGCGCAGGGCGCCTGGAGCCCGACGTGCGTGGGCACCAGCTTCCATCCCATCGCCCGGACGATGGCGACCCACTGCGGCGTCAACCGGGTCTGCTCGCAGTGGCGCTGGCTGCCGCTGCTGTAGATGTTCACCGCACCGTACGGAGAGGCGGTGCGCCAGACGGACAACGCCTCCGCCGACGGGGCCGAACAGGCGTCGAAGCCCGCCCCGGTGAACCGGTACTCCGGCAGTGGTTCCGAGGACACGGGAGGCGGCACGGCAACGGGCGCGGGACGGGCGGCCGAGGGTTCCGCCGCCGATTCGGGCGCGGCGCCGTGGACGGCGCTGGTGAGCATGACGAGCGGAACCGCCAGCAGCGCGGCCGGTGAGGGAAGTCGCATCCGTCCGTCCTAGCCGTCGACCGCGGGCCTGCCGTGCCGACATGCCGACGTGCCGCGTCCCGCTCACTCGGAATCTCCACCCGTCGGCCCCGCGCACCCGTCGTCCTGCGCCGGCCCTGGGCGTCAAGCAGCCCGAGGGTGCGTACCAGGCCAGGGCCAAGGAGGACGCCCCCCGTCTACGAGCAGGTGACGGTGCCCGGCGAGGGGTGGCGGATGGAGCCGAGGAGCACGACGAGCGGGCAGGGCCTGGCGCCCCGCCAGGCCCGACGCTGCGGGCGCCGTCCTCAAGACGTTGTACCGCGCGACCGCCAAACGGCGTGCCGGCTACGTCGACGCCGACGCGCTGGTGGAACTGGTCGCCATGAGATCCAGGGCTTCCTGAACAGTGACCCGGACGGCACCTTCGTCCAGGGCCACGGTGTGAAGCTGACCCGCCGGGCCGCCAAGGGCCGGTACACCCTCGGCGGCGAGGGCCAGCAGGCCAAGTGGCGCAAGGGCGCCGGTTTCCCGAGGACCTGCTACGAGACCACGGACTCCGTCGGTGGCGTGTCCTCCTGGGGCGACGGCAACGACATCCGACTCCGCGAATCCTGAGCACGACCGGGCGGGTCGAACCCGTCCGCGCCGGGCGACGACGAGCGCGCCGTCGTCGCCCGGCGCCACCAGGCCCGCGATCGCGCGGGGGCGGGGAGGTGCTGTACGTCGGCCTGAAGGGGCCTTCGGCAGGCGGGACTTGGTGGATGCCCCAGTGAACTGCCGGGCCGAAGTGTGACCTGACTCCCGGGGAGCCGAGCTGCGAGGCTTCACCATGAGGCCTTGAGCCGAGTGTCAGAGGGGGCGGGACCGGGTGGGCGTCAGATCCGCGACCAGGAGCGCCAGTAGTTCCGCCGGCGCCTCGATGAAGCGGTAGTGGCCTCCCTCCAGGAGTTCGAAGGTCGCTTCGCCGCAGGCCGACCAGCCGGTCATCAGCGACGGCGCGATGCCCGTGTCCTCGGTCCAGCCGATGGCGGTGATCGGGCACGGCAGCCGGACCGGCTGCGCCACGTGATACCGCTTGTTCATGTCGACGTCGTTCCGCAGGACGCCGAGGTAGAGCGCGAGCAGGCTCGGTTCCAGGGTGCCGCCCAGTTCCGCGACGAGCTGGCGCAGTTCGGCGGCCAGTTCGTCGTCGCTCATGCCGAGGAAGCGGCCGTAGGGGCCGTCCTGCGGCGCGACCTCGGCGGAGACGAACACCTGGGTCGGGGCGGGAGCGCCCCTCTGGACCAGCCGTACGGCGGTCTCGTACGCCGCCAACGCGGAGCCGCAGTGCCCGAACAGTGCGTAGGGACGGTCCAGGTAGGGGCGCAGCGCTTCGCAGAGGTCGTCGGCCAGCGCCTCGTAGGTGGTGTGGGCGGGCTCGCGCATCCGGTTCTCCCGGCCGGGCAGCTGCACGGGGCAGACCTCGACGCCGTCGACCGATGACGGCCACTGGCGGTACATGCTCGCTCCGCACCCGGAGTAGGGCAGGCAGAACAGCCGCGCCGGTGCCACCGGCGACGGCTCGCGCAGGAACCACTTGTTGCGGGTACGGGCCGTCGGAGCGTCCATTGATGACCTTCCGTTCGGGGGCTTCTTCTCGGGTTCGGCTGCGGTGATGCCGGCAGCGGCGAAGGCGGTTGTGGTGAAGGCGGTTGTGGTGCTGGTGGCGGCGGTGACAGCGGCCGTGGTGGCGGCAGGCGGCGGCGAGGCGCCGGCTCCTATCGGGTCCGCGCGGTGATCGGCAGGTGCGAGAAGCCCGCGATGATGTTCGAGCGCATGCGCCGCGGTGCACCGGCGAGTTCGAATCCGGTGAACCGGCCGAGCAGTTCGGCGAACAGGATCCGCAGGGCCACCCGTGCGACGGTGTGTCCGATGCAGTAGTGCGCGCCGACGCCGAACGCGATGTGCTTGTTGGGTCGCCGTCGGATGTCGAAGGTGTCCGGGTCGGCGAACACGGTCTCGTCGCGGTTGGCCGACCCCAACCACACGACGACCGCGTCCCCCGCGGGGATCGGCACACCCCGGATCTCGACGTCGCGGGTGGCGTGGCGCATGAAGTGCTGGGTGGGCGAAGCCCATCGCAGTGCCTCCTCCACGCCGCTGCCGAGCAGTTCCGGGTGTGCCGCCCAGTCGTCCAGGACCGCGGTCCCGGCCAGTTCGACCATCGCCGCGATCGGTGGCTGGGCGGTGGTGACGGTCGCACCGAGCAGCAGGCTGTAGCAGTTGGACACGATCTCGCCCGGCGACAGTCGGCGTCCGTCCAGTTCCATGGTGAGCAGCACGCTGATCAGGTCGTCACCCGGTGCGCGCCGACGCGCGGTGACGATGTCCTGGAAGTAGGCGAACAGTTCGCGGTGGGCGGTCACGAGGGTGGCCCGTGGTCCGGCGGCGAGCTGGAACTCGGGGTCGTCCGCGGCGATGCAGGCGTGGGCGAGCCGGACCAGCCGCGGCCAGTCCTGTTCCGGTAGCGCCATCATGGTGCCGATCACCGCCATCGGCAGGGTGGCCATGGCGGCGGCGAAGTCGAACGGGCCGCCGTCGGCCAACGGCCGGAGCAGCTCGACGACGACCCGGCGGATGGCCTCCCGGTCGTTCTCCACCGTCTTGATCGACAGTGCCTGCTGCAGCGGGCCACGCAGGTGCGAGTGCCGGGGCGGGTCGGTCGCGGCCATCTGCCGGCCGCCGGCGGGGTCGCCCTTGCCGAGGAGGTTGAGCAGGGTGCCCTGTTCGGAGGTGAACGTGTCGTGGTCGCGGAGCACCCGGTTGGCCTCCGCGTAACCGACGATCGACCAGTAGCCGATGTCGCCGACCGGCTGCCAGCTCACCGGGGCGTGGCGGCGCAGCCGTCGCCACACCTCGTGTGCCCCGCCCGCGTGGTAGAGGTCGGGGTCGATCAGATCGACCGGCTGCGGGGAGAGGACCGGGCATCGCGTGGTCGGGGGAACCGCCGTCATCGGGGCTGCTCCGCCCGTGCCCCGTCGGCCGGGCCCCCCGTCGGGCCGTCCGGGCCCGCCGTCCGCATCCGGGCGGTGAGGGCCGTCGCCAGCCCGGCGACGGTCGGCGACAGGTACAGGGTCTGCGCGGGGAGGTCCACGTCGAACTCGCGCTGGGTGGCGACCAGGAGGTCGGTGGCCAGCAGGGAGTGTCCGCCGAGGTCGAAGAAGTCGTCGTCGACGCCGACCGGTTCGACGCCGAGGACGTCGCCCCACAACTCGGCCAGCCGCGTCTGCACCTCGGTGAGGGGCGGGACGAACTCGTTGGCCACGTTGCGCGGTACCCGGGTGGCGGTGGGCAGGGCCCGGCGGTCGATCTTGCCGTTGCGGTTCACCGGCAGCTCGGGACGGACGAGGATCGCCCAGGGAATCAGGTAGCCCGGCAGCCTGTCCCGCAGTTCGTGGCGCAGCCGCCGGCCGAGGTCGGCGGTACCCGCCGGATCGGGCTCCGCGGGCACGACGTAGGCCAGGAGCCGGGTGCCGCCCGCCGGATCGGCCTGCGGCAGCACGACCGCGTGCCGCACCCCGGCGAGCCGTTCCAGCTCGACCTCGACGGCGCGCGGTTCGGCGCGGTAGCCCTGAACCTTGACCTGGTCGTCCGCGCGTCCGACGAACTCCAGCGTGCCGTCCGGCAGCCATCGCACGAGGTCGCCGGTCCGGTACATCCGGGCCCCCGGCTCGGTCCCGAACGGATCGGGCAGGAACCGTTCGGCCGTTGCGGCCGGGCGGCCCAGGTAGCCGCGGGCCAGGCCCGCCCCGGCCACGTACAGTTCCCCGCACTCGCCGACGGGCACCGGCCTGAGGTCGTCGTCGAGCACGGCGACCCTGGTGCCGCTGATCGGGCGGCCGATCGGCACGCTCCGCAGCTCCGGGAGGGTGCTGCTGGTCCAGCAGGTCGTGTACGTGGTGTTCTCGGTCGGTCCGTAGCCGTTGGTGAAGAGCAGCTCCGGGTAGCGGGCCAGCAGGTGCTGGACATGGCCCGGCGAGGCCACGTCGCCCCCGGTGAGGACGTGCCGCACGTCGGCGAACGCCTCCAGGTGGGAGCTCGCCATCTGGTGGAAGAGCCCGGTGGTCAGCAGCAGGACCGTCACACGCTCGGCACGGACGACGCGCGCCACGTGCTCCAGCGTGATGGCGACCGGGGGGAAGAGGACCAGTCGGCAGCCGTTGACGAGGGGGGCCCAGATCTCGAACGTGGACGCGTCGAACGCGACCGGCGCGAGGTGGAAGAAGACGTCCTCGGCGCGGACGTCCATCCAGTCCGCACCCCGGACGAGCCGATCGATCGCCCGGTGGGGTACGCCGACACCCTTGGGCTCGCCGGTGGAGCCCGAGGTGTAGCTGACGTAGGCGAGCCGGTCCGGGTCGCCGGGGCGGGCCGGAACCGCCGGCCCGGTGGCCGACTCCTGCGTCGGGCAGCCTTCCGTCACCGTGACGACCGTGCCCGGCAGTTGCTCCCGCAGGGCCGCTTCGGCGATCACCATGCCCGCGCCGGCGTCCTTGAGCAGCAGCGCGTGGCGGCTGGCCGGGTCGTCCGGTTCGAGGCCGAGGTACGCCCCGCCCGCGATGAGGACGGCGAGCAGGGCCACGATCAGCTCCGGCGACCGCGGCACCAGCACGCCTACGACGTCCTCCGGCGCCAGTCCGGCCGCTCGCAGACGCCCGGCGAGCCGGTTGGCGCGGTCGTTGAGCTGCTGATAGGTCAGGGTCCGTCCGTCGCAGGTGACGGCGGGCGCGTGCGGGGCCCGCTCCGCCTGTTCGGCGACCAGTTCGTGGATGGCCCGTGCGTCGAACGGTGGCCGTCCGCTGCCGACGAACGCCGGGATGTCGGAGGTGAAGACCGTCTTGGTCAACTGCTTCCCGCTTTCCTGTGCTGAAGTGTCCCCGTCGGGGTTGAACGCGCGACCGCGTGGGCCGTCGCTGTCGCCGCCGGTACCGCTGTCGGCGCTGTCGGCGATGTCGGCGCTGTTCGGTGGGCGGTCGTCGCGGCGGCCGATGCGCCGCACGTGGTGCGCGGTGTCACCGGGTGCGTCCACCGCCTCAGACCGCCGGCACGTGGAAGAAGGTGTCCCGCGAGGCGATGCGGCCCTGCGGCGTCATCCGGAAGAAGTCCGCGAACCGCAGCTCGACCTCACCGCCGTCGTGCAGCACGCCGCGGAACAGGCCGTGCACCGCCACCTCGTCGTCGGTCGTGACCACGGTGGCCAGGGTGTGCACGCCGGTGCGGATCACCCGCTGGTCGCGGTAGAAGCGTTCCAGTTCGGCATGCCCGACCATGGGTTGGTACCCGGGGCGGTGGTAGCGGGCGTCCGGGGTGAACAGGGCGACCAGCGCGGGCACGTCCCCGGCGTCGACGAGCTGGTAGTACCGGCGGACCTGGGACACCCCCAGCGCCGGGGTCGCCGGGTCGGCCGGGGCCGTCAGGGTTGCCGCGGCCACCGGGGTTTCCGGTGGTGCCGGTGGTGCCGGCGTTTCGTCGGGATGGGGGAGGGTGTGGACCATGCCGAGGTGCTTCCTGTGATCGCTGTCAGAGTCGTGTACGTGGTGAGAGATCCGGTACGGCCGCGGCGTCCGGGGCTTCCTCGAGCGCTTCGACCAGGCGCGCCGGCGTGGGTGCCTGGAACAGGGCGCCGAGGGTGAGTTCACGGCCGAACCTCACCCGCACCCGGTTGACCAGCCGGGTCGCGAGCAGGGAATTGCCGCCCAGCGCGAAGAAACCGCCGTCGACGCCCACCGTGGGCAGGCCGAGTACCTCGGCGAACAGCGCGCACATGGTCTGCTCCGCCGGGGTTCGCGGCCCAGGCCCGGACGGTGCCGGTGCGAGGTCCGGGACGGGCAGCGCGGCCCGGTCGATCTTCCCTCTGGGCGTCAGGGGAAAGGCGTCGAGCGTGACGATCACCGAGGGCACCATGTAGTCCGGCAGCACCGCGGAGGCGTGCTCCCGCACCGACGCCGGGTCGAGCCCCGAGCCCCCCGCCGGGACGACGTAGCCGATCAGACGCCTGCCGGGCGAGGTACCCGGGCCGGCGACCACGGTCGCCTGGGCGACGGCCGGATGCCCGGCCAGAACCGCCTCGATCTCGCCCAGCTCGATGCGGAAACCGTGGAGCTTGACCTGCTCGTCCGCGCGGCCGAGGAACTCGAGTTCCCCCTCGGCGTTCCAGCGGACCACGTCACCCGTGCGGTACATCCGCTCGCCCGGTTCGCCGAACGGGCACGGCACGAACTGGCCGGCCGTCCGGCGGGGGTCGTTCAGGTACCCGCGCGCCATGCCCGCACCGGCGACGTACAGCACGCCGGCCACCCCCGGCGGCACCGGCGACAGCGCCTCGTCCAGGACGTACACCCGCCGGTTGTCCATCGGTCGGCCGAGGGGGACGACGTCGGGCACGGCCTGACCGGGGCGGAGCACCCTGCGCGTGGTGAACGTGGTGGCTTCGGTCGGGCCGTACCCGGCGACCACCACGGAGTTCGGACACCGGGCCAGGACGCGCCGGACCGCATCGGCCGGCACGATGTCACCGCCGGTCCACACCTGGCCGACCCGGGCCAGCGTGCCGGGGGACTCCTCGGCGAACACCCGGAACAGCCCGGCCGTCAACCACAGCGCACCGACCCGGTGATCGACGACGAGCCGGTGGAGGTCCGAGAGCGCCAGCTCGCCGGGCGGGGCCACGACCACCCGGCCCCCGTTGAGCAGCGGCACCCACCACTCGTAGGTCGAGGCGTCGAAGGCGTGCGGGGAGTGGGCGAGTACCCGCGGGCCGTCCTCGTCGCGCCAACAGCGTTGCGCGGTCAGGCTGACGACGTTGCGGTGGCTCAGGGCCACCCCCTTCGGCGAGCCCGTGGACCCCGAGGTGTACAGGACGCAGGCCAGGTGATCCGGGCGCAGCGGCACGACGGGGTCGGTGGTCGACTCGAAGGCGAGGCCGGGGTCGGCGTCGACGACGACACCCGGTGTGCCGTGGGACAGTGCGTGGTCCCGGGTGGCCCGGTGGGTGAGCAGCACCGCCGCCCCGGTGTCGTCCAGGACGCGACGCAGGCGGGCGATCGGGGCCCGGGTGTCCAGCGGCACGTAGGCGCCGCCCGCCTTGCTGATCGCCAGGACCGACACCACCACGTCGGCGGAGCGTTCCATGAGTACGGCCACCGTGCTGTCGCAGCGGACACCCAGGGCGATGAGCCGGTGGGCCAGCCGGTTGGCCCGGGCGTTCAACTCCGCGTAGGACAGGGTGGTTTCCCCGCACACCACGGCGGGCGCATCGGGCGTGCGCCCGACCTCGGCCGCGAAGGCCAGCGGCACCGTCGGGTGCGGCAGCGGATGCGTGGTGCGGTTGGCGGCCACGACGGTCCGGTGCCGTTCCTCGGGGGTGAGGAGGTCGGGCCGGCCGATCGGCCGGCCCGGGTCGGCGGCGGCCACCGCGTTCAGGAACCGCAGGAACCGCTGCTGGTGGGCGGTGAGTTCGGCCTCCGAGTAGAGCGCGGGGTTCGCATCGACGTCGAGCCGGGGCTCGGTGCCCTCGGAGCGGTCGTAGACGGAGAACGAGAGATCCTCGACCGGCCCGTTGGACAGGTTGTGCGCGGTGGCCCGGACGCCCGCGAAGTCCAGGTGGTAGTAGAAGGACATGATGTTGACGACGGGCCCGAACAGGACCCGTTCCGACCGTGCCGGATCCAGCTCCCTGCGCAGGTCCTCGCTGCGGTGGCGCTGGTGCCGGCGCAGGGCGGCGATCTCCTCGGCCACCTGTCGCACGAGTGCGGACAGACCCTGTTCCGGGTGCACGCGCAGCCGCAGCGGCACCACGTTCGCCACCATGCCGGGGACGGCCGGCGCGGAGGAGCCGGTGCGCCCGGTCACCGGCATGCTGAGCACGATGTCCCGTTCGCCGCTGAGGCGGTGGAGGTACGCGGCGACCGTTGCGGTGAAGGCGGTGGGCCAGCTCGCCCCGGCGGGTCGTGCGGCCCGCCGCAGCGCGGCCACGGTGGGCGCGTCGAGGGTGCTGGTACGGCGCAGGAAGCCGTCCGAGGCGGCCGCCGAGCGGCTGGCGAGGCTGACGGGATCCGGGCGGCCGGCCAGCCGGTCCGCCCAGAACGCCCGGTCCTGTTCGGGCTGTTCCGACGCGTGGTAGGCAGCGTCGTGCGCCAGCAGCAGGCTCAGCGGCCCGAAGGTCGGTCCTGCCCCGCCCCTGCCCTCGACCAGTCTGGTGTAGGTCTTGGCGACGCGGCGCGCGATGAGCGACATGCTGAAGCCGTCGACCACGATGTGGTGGACGCGCTGGTACCAGAGGAAGCGGTCCGGCGCGATGGTGAACAGGGCCTGGCGGAACAGCGGGTCCCGGGTGAGCCCGACCGGTGTGGACAGGTCGGTGCGCATCCAGCGCTCGGCCGCCCGCAACGGATCCGGTGTCGACGTGAGGTCGACGTGGTGCATCGACCAGTCGGGCGACGGGGTGACGACCTGCCGGGGGCCCTCGGCACCGTCGGTGAGGCGAACGCGCAGTGACTCGGTCTCGTCCACCACGCGCCGCACGGCCGTCTCGAACAGCTCCGCGTCGATCGGCCCGGGGATGTCCACGTACTCGCCGGTGTTGTAGGCGGGGCTGCCGGGGCGCAGGTGGTGGGCGAACCAGATGCCGGACTGCGCCGACGACAACGGAAGCTCGTGTCCGTCGCTCATCCGAGCTCCTCCAGGATGGCCGACAGCGCGTCGGCGAAGGGCGCGACGTGGGGCGGCGACAGCATGTCGTGGTGGTTGCCGGGTACCTCGACCACGCTCAACGCCCCCCGGGTGCGTTCCCGCCACCGGGCGGGGACCACGACCGGGCCGGCGAGCGCGGGGTGGGTCTCGGCGCTCGTGAACAGGTGGATCGGTGTCCGCAGCCGTGCCGTTGACCGGTAGCGTCGGGCGGCGTCGCCGTTGGTGGTGAAGACCCGCACCATGCGCCGCAGTTGTTCGGTGCGCACCCGCAGGGGAAGGCGCTCACGGGCGTGCGCGTCGTGGAGCAGCAGGGAGAGGGCGTCCTGCTCGTCGAGCTCGTGGAGGTCTCCGACGGCTCCGGTGGGCAGCCCGGAGGCGAGCGCGAACCGGGCCGTCCCGTGCGCGTCATGGTCGTCGGACCCACCGGTGGACCCGTGGTCGGACCCGTCGGTGGACCCGTCGGTGGACCCACCGGTGAACGCGGGTGCTCCGACGTCGATGATCCCGAGGAATCCCGGGGGGTTCCCCTGCTCCTCCAGCAGGCGGGCCATCTCGAAGGCGACCAGCCCGCCGAAGGACCAGCCGGCCAGCAGGTACGGGCCGTCGGGCAGTACGGACCGCAGCTCCCGCAGGTAGCGCTGCGCCTGCTCCTCGACGGTGGCCAGGGGCGGCTCGTCGGTGTTGTAGCCGACGGCCTCCAGGCCGTAGACGGGCCGGCCGCCGGCGAGGGGTTCGGCGTGCCGTTCGGTGACTGGTTCAGTGACTGGTTCGGTGAGGTGTCCGGCCAGGTGGAGGAAGGAGCACACATCGCCGCTCTGCGGGTGCACCAGGATCAGCGGCGCCCTGCGGCGGTCTCCTTCGGCCAGCGGAACCACGAGCCGGCGCAGGGCCCGCGACGCGTTGGGCAGTTCCGCGCACAGACCCTCGACGGTGGGATGGCGGAACACCGTGTTCAGCGGCACGGTGACCCCCCACTCCCGCCGGATCGCCTCCACGAGCTCGACCGCCCTGAGGGAATGCCCGCCCAGCGCGAAGAAGTCGTCCCGGACGCCGACCCGCGGGGTGCCCAGCACGCGCTCCCAGATCCTGGTCATCAGGAGTTCCAGCAGGTCCCGCGGCGGTAGCGCACCCGCCTCGTGGCCGTGGCGGGCGGGCGCGGGCAGGGCCCCGCGATCCACCTTGCCGTTCGTGGTCAGCGGGATCCGGTCGAGTGCGGTCAGCGTCGTGGGCACCATGAACTCGGGCAGGGTCTCGCGCAGGGAGCGCCGCAGGACCGCCAGGTCACCGGGCCGGTCCTGCCACACCAGGTAGCCGGCCAGTTCGGCGTCCGTCCCGCCGCCCCGCACCGTCACCGCGGCCCTGGCGACACCGGGCTGCGCGCACAACGCGGCCTCGACCTCGCCCAGTTCGATGCGGTATCCCCGGATCTTCACCTGCTCGTCGGTGCGGCCGAGGAAGACGAGGCTGCCGTCCGGCAGGTACCGCGCCAGGTCGCCGGTCCGGTACAGCCGGCCGCCGTCGGCACCGAACGGATCGGGCACGAAGCGCTCGGCGGTCAGCCCCGGCCGGTTGGCGTACCCGCGGGTGACGCCGACCCCACCGATGTGGATCTCACCCGGTACACCGACGGGCACCGGGGCGCCGGCCGGGTCCAGCAGGTAGATCCGGAGGTTGCCGAGCGGCCGGCCGATCGGCACGGACGCGCCTGGCCGGGCCAGATCCCGTTCGGCGTCCACGCGCCGGGTGACACAACCGACGGACGCCTCGGTGGGACCGTAGCCGTTCCACAGCGTGGAGACCCGGTCGAGGAGCCGTCGGGCCAGGGCGGGCTGGAGCGGTTCGCCCACGCAGATCGCCTGGAACCGGCCGCCCTGCCAGCCGCCGTCCAGCAGCAGGAGCCAGGTGGCCGGTGTGGCCATGAGCGTGGTGACGCCGAACTCGCGCATCATCTCCGTCAGGCGCGGGCCGTCGACCGCGACCTCCGACGGGGCGATCACCACGCTCGCGCCCCAGGCCAGGGGCATGAGCACCTGGGGGACGATGACGTCGAAGGAGATCGAGGCCACCGAGGCGACGACATCGGCCTCGCCGAGGTCCAGCTGTCGGCCGCGGACCACCAGGTAGTTGACCACGCCCTCGTGCGGGACCAGCACGGCCTTGGGGCGGCCGGTCGAACCGGAGGTGTAGATCGAGTACGCCAGGTTGGCGGGCGTCGCGAGCGGTGGCAGCCGGTCCTCGGGCAGGGCCGCGACGAGCCGGGCCTCGGCGTCCATCCACACCGTCGCGGCGCCGTGCTGCGGCAACCGGTCGGCCAGGGAGCGCTGGGTGAGCAGCAGCGGCACTTCGGCGTCGGCGAGCATGAACGACATGCGCTGGGCCGGGAGGTCCGGGTCCAGTGGCAGGTAGGCGGCGCCCGACTTGAGGACGGCCAGCAGGGCCACGACCAGGTCCGCCGAGCGCGGCAGGCACACGCCGACCAGGCGTTCCGGCCGTGCTCCCCGGGCTCGTAGGTGCCGGGCCAACTGGTTGGCCCGGCAGTCGAGTTCCCGGTAGGTCAGTCGCTGGGCGCCGCAGCGGACCGCCACCGCGTCGGGGGTCAGCCGGGCCTGCTCCTCGACCAGCTCGTGAACGCAGAGGTCCGCGGGAAAGGGTTCGTCGGTGGCGTTGGCGGCCACCAGCAGCGCTTCGCGCTCGGCCTCGGTGAGCAGGTCCAGGCGCGAGACGGGACGGTCGGGATCGCTGGACGCGGCGTCCAGCAGCCGGAGGTAGTGGCCGACCAGACGCTCCACGCTCGCGCGGTCGAACAGATCGGTGTCGAAGGCCACGGTCCCGGTTGTCCCGGTCGGCCGGTCGGCTATCACCAGGCTGAGGTCGACCTTGGCCGTGCCGTTGTCGACGTCGATCTGTTCGACCTCCGTCCCCACCAGCCGGAGGGAGGCGGTCGGGTCGGACAGGCCGGCGAACATCACCTGGAACAGCGGGTTGCGGTCGAGACCGCGGGCCGGCCGCAGCTCCTGCACCAGCCGTTCGAACGGCACGTCCTGGTGCGCGTAGGCGTCCACGGCGGTCCGGCGGACCCGATCGAGCAGTTCGGCGAAGCTCGGGTCGCCCGAGAGGTCGGTGCGGATGACCACGGTGTTGATGAACGAGCCCACCAGCGGGTCGAGTTCCGGACGGGTCCGGCCCGCGACCGGTGTGCCGACCGCCACGTCGGACTGCCCGCTGTAGCGGGCGAGCAGGGCCTGGAACGCGGCGAGCAGCGTCATGAACATCGTCGCGCCGTGCCGTCGGCCCAGCAGCCGCAACCGCCCGGCCAGTTCCGCGGGCACCGTGAAGGTGATCCGCTCGCCCCGGCCCGCGCGGACCGGTCCGCGCGGACGGTCGGTGGGCAGGTCCAGCGGGGACAGCCCGGACAGCTGTGCGCGCCAGTAGTCCAGCTGGCGCTGCAGACGTTCGCCGGAGAGCCGGGCCCGCTGCCAGTGGGCGAAGTCCGCGTACTGGATCCGCAAGGGGGGCAGCTCGTGCTCGCGACCTTCCAGCCGGCTCCGGTACATCGCCGACAGGTCGTCCCACAGCAGCGGCATCGACCAGCCGTCGACCGCGATGTGGTGGACGACCACCACCAGGACGTGTTCGTCCTCGTCGACCCGCAGCAGTGATGCGCGCAGCAGCGGGGCGGTGGTCAGGTCGAACGGGCGCAGGATCTCGGCGTGAACGAGATCGAGGGTCAGCTGCGTCCGGTGTTCCGCGGGCTCGGTCCGGAGGTCCGTGACGGGCAGGTCGAGCGGCCGGGCCGGCTCGACCGAGGGGCTGGGGCGCCCGTCCTGCTCGGGGAAGGCGGTGCGCAGGACTTCGTGGCGCCGCACCAGCTCGGTGAGGCTGTGGCCGAGGGCGGCCACGTCCAGCGGCCCGTGCAGCCGGAAGACCTCGTGGACGTTGTACATCGCGGGGCCGTTGGACAGCCGCTCGATCAGCCACATGCGTTCCTGGGTGAACGACGTCACCTGCGCACCCTCCGGGCGGGGTGGGACCGCAGCTCCCGGCTCGCCCTCGGCGGTCCTGTTCCGGGCCGCGCGGACGCGTTGATCGAGCAGGGCCCGGGTGGCGGCCGGCGTGGCACCGGTCGAGGGGATGGCTCCGGGCGTGGCACCGGTCGGTTGGCCGGGCTCGGGTCGACTGTGCTGTGCCTTCACGGGTGACGGGCCTTTCCGGCGGGAAGCGGTTCCGCTTCGGCGGCGGCGCCGAGGTCCGCCAGCAACGCCGCGTCGATGCCGCCGGCGAGTTCGGCGACGGTCGGGTGGTAGAACAGCAGGGCGACCGGCAGTTCGAGGTCGAGTGCCCGGCCGAGTCGGGACATGACCTTCGAGGCGAGGAGCGAGTGGCCGCCCAGCTCGAAGAAGTCGCTGTGCACGCCGTCCGGGGTGACATCGAGCACCTCGGCCCAGGTCTCCAGCACGAGAAGCTCGGTCTCGGTCCTGGTGGCGGGAGCGCCGGCCTGGTCGGCATCGGGCTGCGGGGCCGTGGGCTGCACGGCGGGAGTGGCGGGAGTGGCGGGAGTGGAGCGGCTCACGCGGAGGCCGGGAGGGGTCTCCCACGCCGATATCGGCCGTTCGGGACTGCCGACGAGATGGTCGAGCAGCGTCCTGAAACCCTCGGAGAGTTGACGCACCGTGTCGCGGTCGAAGAGGTCGGCAGCGTAGCGGATGACGCCGGTGAAGCGATCGCCGCGGTCCGTCATGGAGACCTCGATGTCGAACTTCGCCACGTCGTTCGGTATCTGATGATCACTCACCGCAAGCCCTGGGAGGCCGGACGGGAGCGCGGGCGGATCCTCCACCTGGAACATGACGGTGAACAGCGGGTGTTGGCCGAGATCGCGTTCGGGCCGCAGCTCCTGCACCAGCCGTTCGAAGGGGACGTCCTGGTGGGCGTAGGCCTCCACCGCGCACCGCCGTACCCGGGCGAGCACGTCGGTGAAGCCGGGGTCGCCCGACAGGTCGGTGCGCAGGACGAGCGTGTTGACGAAGAAGCCGACCAGCGGCTCCACCTCGATCCGGGTCCGCCCGGAGATCGGTGTCCCCACCGTCACGTCGGCCTGTCCCGTGCAGCGCGCGAGCAGGACCTGGAAGGCGGCCAGCAGCGTCATGAACGGCGTCACCTCGTGGGCGCGCCCCAGTGTGCGTATGCGGTCGGCGAGTTCTGCGGGGATCTCGATCTCGACCTGGTCGCCCCGGCCTGACCACACCGCGGGGCGGGTTCGGTCGGTCGGGAGCGCCGACGGGCTCAGGTCGGCCAAGCGCTCGTGCCAGTAGGCGAGTTGGTCCAGCAGTGCTGTCCCGGCCTGGTGGCTCCGTTGCCAGTCGGCGAAATCGGCGTACTGGACGGGCAGGTCCGCCAGGGCGATCGGCCGGCCGTCGACGGCGGCGCCGTACACGGCGGAGAACTCCTGCCACAACACCGACAGCGACCAGCCGTCACAGGCGATGTGGTGGATCACCAGGAGCAGCAGATGGTCGTCGGGGGCGGTGCGGATCAGTCGGGCCCGCAGCATCGGAGCGGTCCCGAGGTCGAACGGGGCCGCCAGATCGGCGGCCACCAGCTCCCGGGCCCGCTGCCAGGCCTGCTCCGCCGAGGTGTGCGTCAGATCGGTGATCGTCGGCACGAAGGTCTCGACCGGCTCCGTGACGTGGCACGGGCCGTCCTCGGAGTCGACGATCCTGCCGCGCAACACCTCGTGGCGCCGCACGACTTCGGTCAGCGCCCGGGCGAGCGCCCCCTGGTCCAGCCGGCCGCGCAGGCGAACCGCGGTCGGGACGTTGTGGTCCGGCCGACCCGGCCGCAGCCGATCGAGGAACCACAGCCGTTGCTGGGCGAAGGACAACAGGGTCGGAGCGTGCGCGCGCCGATCGGGGCCAGGCATGACGGATCCACCTTTCACGGCGATTGGGAACGCTTCAGCGCCCCGGAAATCCTCTCGCCGATTCGCTACTTCGCGAACAGTACGGCGGATACTAGGTGGCTCCCGTCTCACTCCACAAGATCGAGAAGAGGATTGCGGGCATCAAGACAATCTTTACGCCAGCCCACGGGAATCCTTATGTAGATCGAACACGCTCCACGGCTAGCATCGGCGCGGCAGGCCATGGCACCCTCTCTGACGTCCCGTCATGGTGTGGTTCGAGGGCCCCACTTCCGTGGACGGGCACCACGTGATAATTCTTCTGTCGCCAGCGGGCGGCCGGGTGGGCCCCTTTCGTGTCGGGCCCTCATTGTTTCGAATGAGATCGGTGAACCCGTTGCATGAACTCATCCGTTGTCTATGAACTCACCCCGTTGCATGAACTCGGAGAAGTCGTGATGCAGCAGCAGAACCTGGTGGGTTCATTCGTCTCGCACGCCACCAGCCACCCCGGTGATCCGGCGCTGGTATGGCACGGAGAAGAGACGACCTACCGTGAACTCCACCGGCTGGCGGAGCGGGAGCGCGTCCGGATCGCCCGGCTCGCCCCGGGCGAGGACGAGCCGATCGGCATCCTGGCCGCCAAGTCGCCCTCGGCGATCGCGCTGGTGCTCGCCTGCCTGCTGGAGGGGCGGCGCTTTCTGCTGCTGCCGGCGCCCACGCCGGAGGGGAGAACGCCCCACGCGTTGGTCGAGCAGGCCGGAATCCGGCACGTCCTGTCGCCGGAGAGCCCCCAGGCGCCCGGACCCGGGCCGGGTGCCTCGGACCGGCCTGCGGAACCGAAGGCGCCCCGCCGTACGGAGCCCGCCGACGTCTCCTTCATGTTCACCACCTCCGGTTCCACCGGGCGGCCGAAGATCGTGCCACTGAGTACGGGGGCGGTGGACCGCTTCACCACCTGGGCCGGCGAGCGGTTCGGCATCCGTCGGGGAACGACGGTCCTCAACTACGCCCCGCTCACCTTCGATCTGTGCCTGCTGGACATCTGGACCACGCTCAAGTACGGCGGCCGCGTCGTCCTGGTCGATCCGGCCCGGGCCACCCACCCGGGCCACCTGCTGGACCTCGTGTCCCGCCACGCGGTCCAACTCGTCCAGGCGGTACCGATGTTCTACCGGCTACTGGTCGACGCGGCCACGGAGAGCGGCCGGCGGCTCGACACGGTCGAGCACGTCGTCTTCACCGGTGACAGCATGCCCGCCCGCTGCCTGGCCGAATTTCCGCAGCTGTTCACCGGCGCGCGATTCTACAACGTCTACGGCTGTACCGAGACCAACGACAGCTTCCTGCACGAGGTCGACGGCACCGAGCCGGCGGACGGCCCGGTGCCGATCGGGCGCCCGCTGCCCGGAGTCCACGCGGTGATCGTCGGTGCCGACGGCGGGATCCTGACCGGGCCGGGAACCGGCGAGCTCCAGGTCACGACGCCTTTCCAGACCGACGGCTACCTGGACCGGGAACAGGACGCGGACACGTTCGCGACCCATCACCACGACGGGGAGACGCGGCGCTACTTCCGCAGCGGCGACCTCGTGCGGCGTGACCGGGACGGCCGCATCACCCTGGAAGGCCGAAACGACCACCAGGTCAAGGTCCGCGGCGTGCGGGTCAACACCCATGAGGTCGAGCAGGTGTTGCTCGACCATCCTGACGTCGTCGAGGCGGCCGTGGTGGCCGTGCCCGACCCGGTGGCCGGCCGCCTGCTGCGGAGCGTGGTCCGTCGCGCCCCGGACAGCCGGCTGAACTCGCTGGCGCTGCGCCGGCACTGCGCACAACGGCTTCCGCTCACCGCGGTCCCCTCGGCCCTGCTGATCGTGGACGACCCGCTGCCCAGGACGTCCACCGGAAAGATCGACCGCAGGCCCGTGGAGCGCGCCTGCTCCCCGTCCCAGCCAAACGAAGGAACGGCCACGTGAAACACGCCGCGGTAGTCACGCAGTTCATCATCGAGGAGTTCCTGCCGGACGTCGGCGCGAACGAGCTGGACTCCGACTACGACCTCGTGGACGGCGGGGTCATCGACAGCCTGGGCCTGCTCAAGACGATCGCCTGGCTTGAGGATCGCTTCGACCTGCGCGTTGAGGAGATCGACCTCGACCTCGACCCGGACAGCTTCCGCTCCGTCGGTTCGATCAGCAGGTTCATCGAACGGGCCCAGCAGCACCGGACGGACTCCCACTAGTCATGCACGAGGTGCTGCGAGCGCTGATCGACCGGGACCGCTCCGTCGATCAGGAGATGTGGGGGTCCTTCTGGGACCAGCTGCGTGACGGCGCTCTCCGGTCCGGCGAGACGGTGGCGCTGCTGTCCTCGCTGTCCACCCGGATGCCCGATCGGGACACGCTGGTCGGGATGCTCCGCTCGCTGGACGAGCGCCGGCCGGCCGTCGCCGCGCGGCTGGACGACACGGCCAACATCGTCGGCACCGGAGGCGGGCCGGCCACGTTCAACATCTCCACCGCGGCGGCGTTCGTCGCCGCCGCCCTGGGCGTCCGCATCGTCAAGACGGGATCCCGCGCCTACACGAGCACCTGCGGCTCCCACGATCTGCTCGACCGCCTCGGCATCGGAACGACCACCTCGTACGAGCAGACCGACGCCGTACTGGAACGCTTCGGCATCGCCTTCCCGGGGAACTTCGTCTACCCGCGGGAGGTCGCGCTGCTGGCCCGGAGCATCGTGCCGATGGACCTGCGGATGATCGGCGGATTCATCAACTCCGTCGGCCCCTTCCTGGCCGCGGTGCCGGTCTCCGCCCAGCTCGTCGGTGTCTCGGACCATTCGCTGTTGCCGACCCTGGGCCATGTCGCCGCCACCGTTGCCGACCGGAGGATCTGGCTGTGCTCCAACGAGCTGGGAATCGACGAGCTCGTCAGCTCCGTCGACAACGTCGTCCTCACCAATGACGGCACCGACGGGATCCGGCTGCGGGCCGAGGCTTCCGGTCCCGGGCCCGGCGCGATCGCCGAACTGCGGCCGAGCGGAGGGGGAGCGGACGTGGTCGACCACTTCCTCGGCGTGCTCTCCGGAGACGGGACGGATCTCGCGACGCGGACCGTCTGCCTGAACGCCGCCGCACTGGCCGTCGCGAGCGGGCTGATCGGCGAGTGGCCGGAGGCGGTCAGGGCGGCCGACGACGCCCTTCGCAGCGGCGCCGCACGCGACCTCGTCGACCGCTTGCGTGCGCAACCGGCGCGCCGCGTGGTGGCTACGGCGCGTGCGCGGTGAGCGGGTTCTTCGCCCGCCGGCCACCGGACCAGCCCGGTCTGGCGATGTTCCTCAACGCCGGAGACCCCCCGCTGTCCGTCCTGGCCGACGTCATGCGGATGCTCGACGACTGCCGGGTGGACTGCCTGGAGCTGGCGGTGCCCTTTCCCCACTCGGTCACCGACGGGCCGGTCATCCGCCGATCGGCGCAGCGGGCCCTGGCCGACGGCGGCGGACTCGACGAGGTGCTCGACTTCCTCAGCGGGATCCTGCCCCGGCTGCGCCACCTGCGGGTGGCACTGCTGGCCGACTGGAGCCATACGGTCAGAGACCTGACCGTGCCCGGCTTCGTCCGGCGGGTCGCCGACTCGGGCGTCGACGGGCTGCTGGTCCACGGCCTGCCACCGCGGCTACGGGCCGACTGCCTCGAAGCGGTGCAGGAGGCGGGGCTGCCCCTGGTCGCCACCTGCTACGCCGCGTCGGCGGCCGAGGTGAAGGCCGCGGCCGCCGAGTGCGCCACCGCGTACCTGTACCTGGTGGCCCACTACGGCCGCAGCGGCGGCAGGCTCACGGCCGACCGCCAGGAGCTGGCCGCCGCGCTGGCCGCACTGCGGAAGACGACCGCCGTACCGATCGCCGTCGGATTCGGCGTCCGCTCCAGGGCGGACATCGCCCTGCTGCACGGCCTCGGCGCCGACGCCGCGGTCGTGGGCAGCGCCGGGGTCGCCCGCATCGAGCACGCCCTCGCCGAAGGGGTCGACGTGGTCGAGGAGTTCCACACCTTCGTGCACACCATTTCGCCGTATTCAGCAAGCCGCTAGGAGGCACACCCGATGATCGTCCGACGCCTTGACGAGGTGACGACCGTGGACTGGGGCAACGGGCTCAGCCGCAGGTTCCTTCTCGAATCCGACGGCCTGGGCTACACGATGACGGACACCACCGTCCGCGCCGGCACCAAGTCGAGGCTGGAGTACCGCCGCCACCTGGAGGCCTGCTACTGCATCAAGGGAACGGGCGAGGTCGTGGACGCCGACGGCACGTCCCACCCGATCGAGCCGGGCACGCTGTACGCGCTCGACCGGCACGACGCCCACTTCCTGATCGCGGGCCAGGACGAGGACCTCCGCCTGGTGTGCGTGTTCTCGCCCGCGTTGCGCGGCGACGAACGCCACAACCTGGACTCAGCCGATTTCTCCGAGTACTAACAGGACTGACAGATGATCAGGTGGAACGCCGACCAGATCGCTCTGGGCGAGGGGATCGGCCAGTGGTGCGAGGAGCTCAGCTCCGGCCATCTCGAAGGGGACGCGGAAGGCGCCTTCCCGTGGGACAAGTGGAAGCTGATCCAGCGGTCCGGAATCCTCGGCCTGCCGTTCGACGAGCAGTGGGGCGGGCTGGGCCAGGACCTGCTCACCACCATGCACGTACTCGAACAACTCGGTACCGGGTGCCGTGACGGCGGACTGAACTTCTCGGTCGCCACCCACCTGGTCAGCGTCGGAGTCCCGCTGCAGCGGTTCGGCTCGCCGGAGCTCAAGGCGCGCCACCTGCCGGGGATCTGCTCCGGAGAGACGATCGGGGCGCATGCGATCAGTGAGACCGAGAGCGGCTCCGACGCGCTGGCGATGAGGACCACGGCCACCCGTGAGGGCGACGGCTTCGTGCTGCGGGGCGGCAAGTCCTTCGTCACCAACGGCCCGGTGGCCGACGTGTTCGTGGTCTACGCGCGCACCCACCCGAAGCACGGCCCGCTCAGCATCACCGCCTTCGTCGTGGAGCGGGACACCCCGGGGCTCGTCGTCGGGCCACCCGTCGCCACCATGGGGCTGCGGACCGCGCCGCTGAGCGAACTGCACTTCGACGACTGCAGGATCCCCGCATCCGCCGTGATCGGCCGGGTCGGATCCGGGTTCCTGGTCCTGGACCACGTGATGAAGTGGGAGATCCTCTGCTCCTTCGTCATCAACACCGGGCAGATGCGGTACCGGCTCGACCGCTGCGTCGAGTACGCCAAGGAACGCGTCCAGTTCGGCAAGCCGATCGGCTCGTACCAGTCGATCTCCCACAAGCTCGTGGACATGGAGATCCGCCTGGACACCGCGCGGAAATGGCTCTACGACACGGCGGTCCGGCTGGCGGAGGGCGAGAACGTCACGAAGGACATCGCCGTCAGCAAGCTGCTCGCCAGCGAGAGCAACCTCTCCTCCGCGCTGGCCGCCGTGCAGATCTTCGGCGGCAGCGGGTACCTGGCCGAGTACGGACTGGAGAAGGACGTGCGCGACGCGGTCGCCGGCCCGATCTACTCGGGCACGTCGGAGATCCAACGCAACCGCATCGCCGCCATGTTGGGGTTGTGACACCTGATGCTGGTCAAGATCTGCGGAGCCGCCTCGGCCGAGGACGTGGCATCGCTCGACAGCGCCGGGGCCGACCTCGTCGGCCTGTGGCACGGCGTTCCCGGGGGTCGCGCGGAGCTGACGCTCCGTCAACTCACGGTGCTCGCGGACGTCGTACACCGAACGGCGCGACTGCATCCGGTCCTCGTGACCTTCCTCCGCGACGCCGAGGTGCTGCGCGCGGCGACGGCCGCGGCCCGGGTGCGGTGGGTCCAACTGCACGGCTACCAGCCGCCGGGCCTGGTCCGCGCCCTGAAGAGCACCACGGACCTCAACGTGGTCAAGGTGCTGCACCTCGGTGCGGACACCCGCGCGGAGCGGTCCCTGATCGCGGCGTACGAGCGGGCGGGCACGGACCTCTTCCTGCTGGACGCGGTGGCCGGGGACGGCCGGATCGGCAGTACCGGGCAACCGGCGGACTGCGGGGCCGTCATCGAGATCGCGGACCGCCTCTCACGCCCCTTCCTGCTGGCCGGCGGCATCTCGGCCGACAACCGGGAGGACTACCGGGCGGTGGTGGACCACCCCCTGTTCCTGGGCATCGACGTGGACACGGCGGCCAGGGACCTCGACGGACGGCTGAGCACCGACCGGGTCACGGCCGTGCGGCGCGGCTGGGGAGTGACGGACGGCAGAGGGACTAGATGACGGGCGAGTTCATCGAGGCGCTGCTGGACGCCCGCCGACCGGTGATCATGGAGCTCAAGCGGCAGGACGCCGCAGGGCACGACCTGTTCGGTGACAGGTCGGCCGCCCGTTTGGTCGCCGACTACCAGGACGTCGGCGCACCCTGCCTGTCCGTGGTGACCGGGCGGTGGTTCGGCGGCACCCGGGACCTGTTGCACGAGGTCGTGGCAGCGACGGACCTGCCCGTGCTGCAGAAGGACTTCATCACCCGCCGGAGCCAACTGCACCAGGCCCGCGAGAGCGGCGCGTCCGCGATCCTGCTGACCGCCGCGCTGCTGCCGCGCGCCACCCTGGGCCAGCTGGTCGACCTCGGCCTGCGCCTGGGCCTGACGCCGTTCGTCGAGGTCACCACCGAGGAGGAGATCAGCCGCGTGCCACGCGCCGAGGAGTGCGTGGTCGCGGTGAACAACAAGGACATCGCCACCCGCGAACGCGGCGCGGGCGACCTCGGGCGAAGCTCGTCACTCCTGCCCGCAGTGCTGAGCAGCGGCACCCGGTGCCCGGTGAGTGCCGGGGCCGTCCGCTGCCCCGATGACGCCGCCCGCCTGCTCGGGGAGGGCTACGCCGGTGTGCTCGTCGGGACGGGCCTCCTGCGCGCCGCCAGCCTGCCGGAATGGCTGGACGGCCTCGACGCCCGCCTCGACGCCCGTCTTGGCGCCCGCCTCGACGCCGGCCTCGAACCGGATCCACCCGTCCGCCGCCCGGCGGACCCCCCAACCACCGACCTCTGGAGGTAACGGCATGACCAGCGAAGCACCCGAGCAGTGGAAGGTCGTCGTCAACGACGAGGAGCAGTACTCGATCTGGTCCGCCGACCGCGAGTCGCCGGCGGGCTGGCACGAGATCGGTGTACGGGGTGCGAAGGACGAATGCCTCGCGCACATCGAACGCGTGTGGACCGACATGCGCCCGCGCAGCCTGCGCCTGCGGTCCGTCCCGGAGGACGGTGCGCAGTGAACCGGACGCTCGCACCGCACGGTGCGCGCCGGGTGACCGAGCCCATGCTCTCCACCACCCTGAACCTCCCGGGGTGCCAGGCCCGAGGCTGGGTCGTCGTCGACTCCATGGTCGACGGCCTGGCCATGGGCGGCACCAGAATGACCCGGACGGTGACCGAGCAGGAGCTGACCGGGCTCGCCAGGGCGATGACCCACAAGCTGGCGCTGGTCGGCCTGCCCATCGGTGGCGCCAAGGCCGGCATCGCACCCGATCCGGGCGCCACCGTCGAACGGCAGGTGGTGATGCGGGGGTTCGGCCGCGCCGCGGCCCCGCTGCTGCACGGCGGGGTGTACCTGGGCTGCGACCAGGGCACCACCTACGCCGACCGGCAGCTGGCCTTCGAGGCCGCCGGGTACGACGTCACCCGCCGGCCCGGCACCACCCGCCTCACCGTCGGCTGGGCCGAACTGTGGGACCGCATGGCCGACATCACCGGGTTCGGCGTGGCCGTCGCGGTGCTCGGCGCCCTACGGGCCTCCGGTGCGCGGACCCCGCAGCGCATCGCGATCCAGGGCTTCGGCACCGTCGGGCGCGCGGTGGCCGGTCACCTGGCCGCCCACGGCCACCGGGTGGTGGCCGTGGCCGACGTCCGGGGCACCATCGAGGACCACCGCGGACTGCCCGTCGCCGAACTCGCCGCGCTCACCAGCAGCGACGGCACGATCGACCGGAGCCGGCTGCCCGCCCGGGTCACGGTCCACGGGCCCGGGCAGGCGTGGCTGCACGTCGACGCCGACGTGCTGGTGCTGGCGGCATCCGCCGCCGCGGTCGACGAGGAGGCGGTGCCGGCGGTCCGGGCCCGCCTGGTGGTCGAGGGCGGAAACCTGAGCTGTACCGCTCCGGCCCGCCGGTTGCTGCGCGAGGCCGGCCACACCGTCCTGCCGGACGTGGTGGTCAACGTCGGCGGAGCGGCGGCAACCGGGTGCGTGCTCGCCGGGCTGGCCCCGTCCGACCTGCCGCTCCCGCACCTGTCCGAGTGGCTGCGCGAGTGGGTCTCCAGCAGGATCGCCAGGAACTGCGAGCTGGTGCAGGAGCTGAGCGCCTCGGGCAGCGCCGATCCGGTCGCGCAGCTCCTCGGTCAAGCGGGTCGCCGATAATCGGGTTGCCGCGGCGGCCGGGCGTACGGCAGGGTCCGCACCATGTCTGAACTGCGCGAACTGCCTGAACCGCACGAACCCGAGCGGCCCGAACCCGAGCGGCCCGAACCCGAGCGGCCCGAACCCGAGCGGACCGAACCCGAACTGCGCCGCCTCAGCTCCGACGACTGGCCGCTCTGGCGCGAGCTGCGCCTGGCCGCGCTGACCGAGGCGCCGTACGCCTTCGGCTCGACCCTGGCCGACTGGCAGGGCGCCGGCGACCACGAGGCCCGCTGGCGCTCCCGGCTGGAGATCCCCGGCGCCCTGGACCTGGTGGCGGTGCTGGACGGCCGCCCGGTCGCGATGGCCAGCGGCGTGCCCGCCGACGAGGACGAGACCGCCGCCGAGCTGATCTCCCTGTGGGTCGGCCCGGCGGCGCGCGGCCGGGGCGTCGGGGACCGGCTGATCGGCGAGATCGCCCGCTGGGCCGCCGAGCAGGGGTACGCCACTCTCAAGCTGGCGGTGAACCCGGACAACGACGCCGCCATCGCCCTCTACCGCCGCAACGGCTTCGCCGACACCGACGAGCCCGGCGACCTGATGGCCGACGGCGAGCGGCGCGAGCTGGTCCTGGCGCGGAAGCCCTGACACCGGGGCCCCTACGTCCGGCTGGTCACCTTCGAACGGGCGTGGGACGGGAGGCCGTTGGCGAGGTCCTCGATCATCAGGCGCCAGGCGATGGCGTCCGCCGCGGTGCGCAGCTGGGCGCTGCGCGGGCGTCCGGCGTCGGCGTCCAGGCGGGCGTTGAGCCAGTCCGACCAGGCCCGGGCCAGGGCGCGGACCTCCCGGGTGCCGGCCTCGGTGGGGGAGAGCCGGTCGCCGTCGCGGGTGAGGTAGCCCTCGGCGGCCATCCGGTCGAAGACCGGCTCCAGCACCTCGGGCGGTACCCGCTTGCGGGTGGCGATGAGGTCCAGGGAGGCCTGGCCGACGGCCTTGGTGTGGCCGGCGACCTCCATCAGCGCCCAGGCCCCGGCCAGGTCGACCCGGGTGTCGGCGTCGTCGACGATCGTGCGGACGGTGTCGAGGTCCACGCCGCGGACGAGTTTGCCGACCGCGAACTCCAGGTGCGGGTCGGAGTCGCTGGTGGTCGGCTGGGCGAAGCCCTCGCCGATGTCGGTGGAGCCGGCCCGGGCGGTGTCCCGCAGCTGCACCTGCTTGAGGAAGAGCGCGACCACGAAGCCGACCAGGGCGACCGGCACCGTCCACAGGAACACGGTGTGCAGGGCGTCGGAGTAGCCCTGGACGATCGGCGCCGCCTGTGCGGCGGGCAGTCCGTGCAGGCCCTGCGGGCTCTCGGCGGCGCGGGCGATCAGCGCCGGGTCCGCGCCGGTGAGGCGGGCCGAGGCGGCCACGCCCTTGGCCAGTTCGGTCTTGAGGCTGTTGGCGTAGATGGTGCCGAACACGGCGGTGCCGAAGGAGCTGCCGATGGTGCGGAAGAAGGTCACCCCTGAGGTGGCGGTGCCGAGGTCCGCGTAGTCGACGGTGTTCTGCACGGCGATGGTGAGCACCTGCATGCTCAGCCCGATGCCGACGCCGAGGACGAACATGTAGAAGGAGGCGAGCGCGGTGCCCGTCCCGGGTTCGAGCCGGGAGAGCAGGTAGAGGCCGACGGCCATCACCAGGGTGCCGACGATCGGGAACAGCCGGTACTGCCCGGTCCTGCTGACGGCGGTGCCGCTGCCGATCGAGGCGAGCAGCAGCCCGATCACCATCGGGAGCATCCGTACGCCGGAGACGGTCGCGGAGTCGCCGTCGACGTACTGCAGGTAGGTCGGCAGGAAGGTCAGCGCGCCGAGCATCGCGAAGCCGACGATGAAGCTGAGCACCGAGCAGACCGCGAACACCGGGTTGCGGAACAGCCGCATCGGCAGCATCGGTTCGGCGGCCCTGGTCTCCGCCCAGCAGAACAGGCCGAGGGCGACGGCGCCGCCGGCGAACAGGGCGATGATCACCCCGGAGCCCCAGGCGTACTCGTTGCCGCCCCAACTGGTCGCCAGGATCAGGGCGCTGGCGCCGACCGCGACCAGCGCGATCCCCAGGTAGTCGACGACCGGGCGCAGCGCCGAACGCACCGAGGGAATCGTCCGGGCGGCCGCGGCCACCACCACGATCGCGATCGGCACGTTGACGTAGAACGCCCAGCGCCAGGACAGGTGGTCGGTGAACAGCCCGCCCAGCAGCGGCCCGATCACCGTCGCCACGCCGAACACCGCGCCGATCGCGCCCTGGTACTTGCCGCGCTCGCGCAGCGGGATGACGTCCGCGATCAGGGCCATGGCCGTCACCATCAGACCGCCCGCGCCGATGCCCTGGAGCGCCCGCCAGGCGATCAGCAGCGTCATGTTGGTCGCCAGGCCGCAGAAGAACGAGCCGGTGATGAAGACGATCGCCGAGACCTGGAACAGCAGCTTGCGCCCGTACAGGTCGCCGAACTTGCCGGCCAGCACGGTGGCCACCGTCTCGGCCAGCAGATAGGCCGTCACCACCCAGGACATGTGCGCGGCCCCGCCGAGGTCCGCGACGATGGTGGGCAGCGCGGTGCCGACGATGGTCTGGTCCAGGGCGGCCAGCAGCATGCCGAGCACGATGGTGGCGAAGACGACGTTCCGCTGCCGGATGTCCAGCACCGGCGGGGCGGACGGCGGGCTTTCGGTGGCGGCGCTCATTCCCTCAGCGTCCGGGGCGCGCGCGCCGGACGCGATCGGGCTCGGCCGTCCGGGTGAACGGGCCGCGCGGGCGGGCCAGCCCGCCTGGCGGTGGCGGGCGGCGGGGGCGCACGATGGCCGGACGGCGTGTGCCCGGTGCCCGCCTGGCTCTCTCGTCCGGTCGGCGACGTGCCCGCCGGACGTTCGGAAGGGGCGCCCATGACGGCCCAACCCTCGCGCAGGATCCCGGACGGCCCGCCGCCCAGTGCCTCCGCCGTCAGCGGGCGGGCCGCGGCGCGGCGCTGGCGGGCGCTCGCGGTCTGCCTGGTGGCCGGGTTCATGACGTTGTTGGACGTCAGCATCGTCAACGTCGCCCTGCCGACCGTCCGGGCCGGGCTGCACATGTCCGACAGCGGCCTGCAGTGGGTGCTGAGCGGCTACGCGCTCGCCTTCGGCCTGGTGCTCGTCCCGGCCGGGCGGCTGGGGGACGCGCGCAGCCGGCGGACCGTCTTCCTCACCGGGCTGGCCCTGTTCACGCTGGCCAGCGCGCTGGCCGGGGCGGCGCGCAACCAGGATTGGCTGGTGCTGGCCCGGCTGTTCCAGGGCGCGGCGGGCGGTGTGCTCGTCCCGCAGGTGTCCGGGTTCATCCAGGTCCTCTTCCAGGGCGCCGAGCGCGGCCGGGCCTTCGGCGCGCTCGGCGCGACCGTCGGTCTGTCCACCGCCGTCGGCCCGCTGCTCGGCGGGCTGCTGATCCACCTGTTCGGCCCGCACGACGGCTGGCGCTGGGTGTTCTACGTCAACCTGCCGATCGGCGTGGCCGCCCTTCCGCTGGCCTACCGGCTGCTTCCGGCGCCGCAGGCCGCCGCGCGGGCCGGGCACCGTGACTTCGACCCGGTCGGGATGCTGCTGCTCGGCTCCGGGACGGTCGCGGTGCTGCTGCCGTTCGTCCAGGAGCAGCAGTGGCACAGCGCGGCCCGCTGGCTGCTGCTGCCGCTGGCGGCGGTGCTGCTCGCGGCCTTCGTCGGCTGGGAGCGGTACTACGCGCGGCACCGGGAGCCGCTGGTGAGCATGGGGCTGTTCGCGGTCCGCCCGTACGCGGCGGGGGTGACGCTGTCGCTGGTGTACTTCGCCGGGTTCACCGCGATCTTCTTCATCTTCACGCTGTACCTGCAGACGGGCCTGCACTACTCGGCGCTCGCGGCGGGTGTGGCGGTCACGCCGTTCGCGCTCGGCTCGGCCGTGGCCGCGGCGGTGGGCGGGCGGCTGGTCGGGCGGCTGGGGCGGCGGCTGGTGCTGGCCGGGCTGCTGCTGGTGCTGCTCGGCCTGCTGACCTCGGCGCTGGCGGTACAGCAGTGGCCGGGGCAGTCGGTGGCCTGGGCGACGGCCCTGCCGCTGCTGGTCGCCGGGGTGGGCAGCGGGCTGGTGATCTCCCCGAACCAGACGCTGACCCTCCAGCAGGTGCCGGTCGCCCGCGCAGGCAGCGCGGGCGGTGTGCTGCAGACCGCGCAGCGGGTCGGCTCGGCGGTGGGCATCGCGGTCGTCGGCTCGGTGTTCTTCGCCCACGCCCAGGGCCCGCGCCCGGACTGGGCGTGGGCCTTCCAACTGGGCGTGGCCGTCGCGGCGGGCCTGGTGCTGGCGGCGCTGCTGGTCGCGGTGGCGGACGTGGCGGCGGGCTGGCACGGCGATTAGGAATCCGGGGTCGGTCAGTGGTCGCGCCGGTGGACCACCGCCACGGCGACCGCCACCGAGGCGAGCGCCCAGGCCGCGTAGGTGGCCCAGGATCCGGCGACGGTGGCGGGGTGCGCCACCGGGAGCGTGTGCGTCAGGTCGACCTGGGACAGTCGCCGCCAGGCCTGCAGCGGCATGGCGTGCAGGAGGTCGGCCGACCAGCGGTAGCGCTCGTTGAAGAACGCGGGCAGGAAGAACAGCACCAGGACGGTGGACACCACGGCGCCGGCGGTGTGCCGGATCAGCGCGCCGAGGGCGAACCCGGCCAGTGCGCAGACCGGGGCGAACAGCGCGGCGGCCGCGACGAAGCGCAGCGCGGCCGGGTGGGCGAGGGACAGGCCGATGTGCGTGTCGGCGAGCACGGCCTGGCAGGCGACGAAGGAGACGCCCGCGGTGAGGACGCCGTAGCCGAGCATGACCACGGTCAGCACGCAGGCCTTGGCGGTGATCACCGCCCGGCGGTCCGGGACGGCCACCAGCGTGGTGCGGATCAGCCCGCTCGCGTACTCGCCGACCACGGCGAGCGCGCCGACGCTGCCCGCGACGATCATCACGACGTCGGCCGCGATGACGGTGAAGGAGTCGCCGAGCGCGACCTGCAGCATGGTGGTCGGATCGCCCTCGCCGACGGTGTAGTGGTCGTAGGTGTACCGGGCCGACTTGAGGTTGGCGGCGATGACGAACAGGGCGCTCAGGCCCAGGACCCAGGCGGTCGAGCGCAGCGACCAGAGCTTGATCCACTCGGCGGCGAGCAGGTCACGCAAGCGGGTGCGCGGGGCGGCGCCGATACCGGTCGAGGGCGTGGCGGTGGTGAGGGTCGGCGTGGTCATCGGGGCTCTCCGGCGAGGTATTCGACGCTGTCGGCGGTCAGTTCCATGAACGCTTCCTCCAGGGAGGCGGTGCGGGTGGTCAGGGAGTTCAGCAACAGGCGGTGTTCCAGGGCGAGTTCGCCGATCCGGGTGGCGTCGGGACCGGTCACGGCCAGCGCGCCGTCCGGGCCGGGCCGGACGGTGGCGCCCGCCGCGGTCAACACGGCCGCCAGCCGGTCGGGTTCGGCCGCCCGGACGGTGACGTCGGTGTGGCCGGCCCGGGCGGCGAACTCGGTGAGGCTCTCGTCGGCGATCAGCCGGCCCCGGCCGACCACCACCAGCCGGTCGGCGGTGTGCTCCATCTCGGCCATCATGTGGCTGGAGACGAAGACCGTCCTCCCCTCGGCGGCGAGGCGGCGGAACAGCCCGCGCACCCACAGCACGCCCTCCGGATCGAGCCCGTTGAGCGGCTCGTCGAACAGCAGCACCGGCGGGTCGCCCAGCAGCGCGCCGGCGATGCCGAGCCGCTGCCGCATCCCGAGCGAGTACCCGCGGATCCGGCGCCCGGCGGCCTTGGTGAGCCCGACCTCGTGCAGCACCTCCTCGACCCGCGCGGCCGGGATCGCGTTGCTGCGGGCCAGCGCCCGCAGATGGGCCGCGCCGCTGCGCCCGCCGTGGACGTCGCCCGCGTCGAGCAGCGCGCCGACGTCGCGCAGGCCGCGCGACCGGGCCCGGAACGGGCGGCCGTCGACGGTGGCGGTGCCGCCGGTCGGGTCGTTGAGGCCGAGGATCAGCCGCAGGGTGGTGGACTTGCCCGCGCCGTTCGGGCCCAGGAAGCCAGTGACATGGCCGGGCCGGACGGTGAAGGTGAGGCGGTCGACGGCGGTGGTGCGGCCGAAGCGCTTGGTCAGCTCGGTGACTTCGATCATGGGCTCAACGGTGCCTGGCAGGGCCCGGCCACCGCATCGGACCGGCGCTGACACCCCGCGCCCCGGCTGCCACCTCCGGTCGTACAACCACGGTCCGATGACGGGACCCGGGCCCGTCGTTACGATCTTCACATGTCTGCGACGCCCTCTCCGCCGCTGTTCCGGCGCGTCCCGCCCGAGGTCTGGGTCGGGGCCGCCTGGTGCGTGGCCGCCGCCTACCCCGCCGTCCTGCTCGGCGGCGCCGCCCGCCAGCACCACGGCGCCGCCGCGCACGGCGGGCTGGCGTTCACCCTGGCCACCACGGCGGTGGCCTTCGTCGGCGCCGCGCTGGTGCGCCGGTTGCCGGTGCTCTCGATCGTCCTGCTGCTCGTCGCCGCCTTCACCGAGACCGACGGCTGGGCCGCGAACACCCAGGTGCCCCCGGCCGCGCTGCTGGCCGTGGACGTCGCGCTCTGCCTGATCACCGCCACCCGGCCGCGCCGCAGCTCCCGGGCCGCGTTCACGCTGGTGATGGTCTTCCTGGTGCTGCACATCGGCCTGGTGCACGGCAACACCGTCGGCATCTTCACCGGCACCCACATCGGCTCCGCCGACGGCGCCGCGCTGCTCGCCCTGATCGCCTGGCTGGTCGGCCGCTCGATGCGCGAGAACCGCGAGCACGCCCGGGCGTTGAGCACCCGGGCGGCCGCCGAGGCGGTCACCGCCGAACGGCTGCGGATCGCCCGCGAGATGCACGACACCGTCGCCCACAGCATCGGCATCGTCGCCCTGCAGGCCGGCGCCGCCCGCCGGGTCATCGACACCCGGCCCGACCGGGCCCGGGAGGCGCTGGCCGAGATCGAGAACGCCGGACGGGAGACCCTGGCCGGGCTGCGCCGGATGCTGGTCGCGCTGCGCCGGGCCGACGGCGAGGCGTCCGCGATCGTCCCGCAGGGCCTGGCCGACCTCGACCGGCTGGCCGCCGCGACCACCGCCGCCGGCGTCCGGGTCGAGGTCCGGCGGCAGGGCGACCAGGGCCCGCTGCCACCGGAGGTCGACCTCTCGGTCTTCCGCGTCATCCAGGAGTCCGTCACCAACGTGGTGCGGCACGCGGACACCCGCTCCTGCCTGGTCCGGGTCGACCGCCGGACGGCGGGCGAGGTGTCCGTGGAGATCACCGACCGGGGCCGGGGCCGGGGCGGCGAGCCGGGCGGCGGCTTCGGCCTGGCCGGGCTGCGCGAGCGGGTCGCCCTGCTGCACGGCGAGTTCGACGCCGGGCCGCGCCCCGAGGGCGGCTTCCGGGTCACCGCCCGGCTGCCGCTCGCCGTGGAGGTGGGCGCGTGATCCGCGTCCTGCTGGTCGACGACCAGCCGCTGGTCCGGGCCGCGCTGGAGATGGTCATCACGGAGACCACCGACGCCGAGGTGGTCGGCGAGGCCGGCACCGGCGCCGAGGCCGTCCGGCTGGCCGGGGAACTGCGGCCCGACGTGGTCGTGATGGACCTGCGGATGCCCGGCATGGACGGCATCGAGGCCACCCGCCTGATCACCGGCGGCGGCGGGCCGGCCAGGGTGGTCGTGCTCACCACCTTCGACGACGACGACCACGTGTACGCGGCGCTGCACGCCGGGGCGTCCGGCTTCCTGGTCAAGGACATGGCCTTGGACGACATCCTGGCCGCCGTCCGGGTGGTCGCGGCCGGGGACGCCCTGATCGCGCCGAGCGTCACCCGTCGGCTGATCTCCTCCTTCGCGGAACAGCGGCCGGCCCGGGTGCCGGCCGCCGCACCGGGGCAGAGCCCGGCCGCCGCACCGGGGCAGAGCCCGGCCGCCGCACCGGGGCAGAGCCCGGCCGCCCGGCGGCTCGACGCGATCACCGACCGCGAGCGGGAGATCCTCACCCTGGTCGGCCGGGGCCTGTCCAACACCGAGATCGCCGCCGAACTGGTCCTCAGCATCGCCACCGTGAAGACCTACATGACCCGGCTGCTCGCCAAACTCGACGCCCGCGACCGGGTCCACCTCGTCATCCTGGCCTACGAGGCGGGCCTGGTCTCCGTCACGGGCTGAGGAGGTTCAGCGCTTGATCGCCACGCCCGCGTACATCGCGATGTCCTGGTCGCGGATCGGCGCGGCGTCGGCGTCCGGGCGCCAGTGGTGGACCAGGGTGACGCCGGGGTCGAGGAGTTCGTAGCCGTCGAAGAAGGCCGTGGTCTCCGCCTGGTCCCGGATCTGCAGCGGGATGCCGCGCGCGTTGTACTCCCGGCCGACGCCGCCCACGCCCACCGGGTCGGTGTCGCCGGTGAACACGGTCAGGGCGAGGAAGCTGCCCGGTGCGAGGGCGTCCATGAAGCGGCGCACGATGCCCTGCGGGTCGTCGTGGTCGAGCACGAAGTGGACGATGGCGATCAGCGACAGCGCCACCGGCTGGGACAGGTCCAGGACTTCGCGCAGCCGGGGGTTCCGGATGATCGACTCCGGGTCGCGGAAGTCGGCGTCCACGTAACAGGTGCGGCCCTCGGCCGTGCTGGACATCAGGGCCCGCGCGTGGGTGAGCACGATCGGGTCGTTGTCGACGTAGGCGACCCGGGCGTCCGGGGCGATCCGCTGGGCGATCTCGTGCACGTTGGGCGAGGTCGGGATGCCGGTGCCGACGTCCAGGAACTGCCGGACGCCGTGCTCCTCGGCGAGGTGGCGGACGGCGCGCTGCATGAACTCCCGGGTGGTGCGCATCGAGATCGGCAGCGACGGCCAGGCCTGCACCGAGGCGTGCGCGGCGACGCGGTCCGCCTCGAAGTTGGTCTTGCCGCCGATGAGGTAGTCGTAGACCCGCGCCGAGTGCGGTACGTCCATCCGCAGATCCACCGAGGGGTACTCCTCCTGCGGACCGCGCTGCGCCCGGACCTCGTTCGACATGCTCGTCCTCCCGTTGCTGGGGTGCCGTCACCGGCCGCCACGGTGGCGGGCCATGGTGCGCATGGTAACGGTGTTCCGGGACGACGAGATGACGATCACTCAGCCTCCGGGTCGCCCCGCCGGGCTGCCGGCAGGGCGACCCGGCCGACTACTGGGGCTGGGCCGTCGGGTTGTCGGCGGTGAGGGCGCCGGCCTGCCCCGGGAGGACCGGGTGCTTCCCGTACGATCCGCCGGCGGCGGCGAGTTCACGCGCCGCGCCCGTCCAGGCGGCGCCGAAGGCCCAGGTCGAGAACCACTCGCAGAGGTACAGCGGCCGGACTGCCCAGTTCGAACCGATGCCGGTCACCCCGGCGACGACGGCGAGCAGCAGGAGGACCAGGATCAGCACCCCGGCCGCCAGGTACGCCCAGCCGACCCGGGACGGCTGGGCCGAACTCGGGTTCCGGAAGGAGAAGAGGCAGAACATCGCCAGCACGAACAGCAGCAGGCTCGCGAAGACGAGGTGCAGCACGCCGACCGTGGCCTGGAACGTCGTCGCGTCCCGGGGTGCGGTCGGGCACAGGGCGACCCCGAGCGCGAACACGCCGGCGGCGGTGCTCCAGCGGTCGTCGCGGCGGTCGAAGCGGTAGCAGATCAGGAACACCCCGAGCGCGCACAGGCCGCCCACGAAGAGGTTCCGGGTGCTGGTGTAGTACGAGCCGCTCATCGAGGCCGGCCAGAAGCCCGCCGTGCTCTGGCCTCGGAACTCGGCGAACAGCCAGTTCCCCAGCGGCAGCGCGAGCGGCAGCACTATGCCGATCAGGCCGACGCCGAGCCGTAGGAATGTGATGGTCCGTTCGTCCTGGTTGGTGTGGGTGCCTCCCCGGGCGGCGACCTCGTCGCGCCCCCGGGCTTCCGCCGTCCGTCCGTCGTGAGTCACGGACGCCTCCTTGCCCTCCGTGCAGTGACCAGCTGTCACCTGGTGTACCCGCCCCGCCGCCCGCCGTACCCCGGGTGACCGGGCGGTTTCGCGAAGTGTCACGCGATGGGCGGCGGGGCCGGAAGGGGAGTCAACCGGTGGGGCTGGCGGCCCTGGAGATGAGGGAGTCGAGCAGGGCCGCGCCGCGCTCGGCGTCGTCCACGCTGACGGCGAACTCGCCGCCGCGCCGGGTGCGGACCACCAGGCAGACCCCTCGGCGCAGCATCACCGTGGTGCCGAGCCCGTTGATGCGGTAGCCCCAGCCGCCGGCCTGGGCGGGGGTGCGGGTCTCGGCGCGGGCCGATTCGAGGTCGGCGGGGGACCAGCGCCGGCTGGGCCAACCGAAGGGGCCGAAGCCGACGGACAGGCCCCGGTCGGTCACCCGGGCCTGCACCGAGGAGCAGGCGAGCACGAGGACGGAGGTGGAGGCGAACGGCACGATCAGCGACCAGTTGAGCGCGATCAGCCCGCTGGCCGGGGCCAGCACGCCGCCCACCGCGCCCAGCCCGAGGACGGCGGCGGCCAGCTGCAGCCAGGGGTTGACGGCCCGGGAGAGCCAGACCAGCTGCTCGCCCGGGGCGGCCGCCGGCACCGGCGCCCCCGTCGCCGGGCGTGCCCCGGCCGGGGAGGCCTGGTGCGGGCGGGTGGCCAGCCAGGTCAGCAGGCCGGCCAGGCCCGCCGCCGCGATGATGAGGACCACCTCGACGCCCATCGGCGCGGCGTCCTGCCAGCGGGTGCGGTCCAGGTTGGCGTGCACGATGGAGGTCTGCGCCCCGGTCAGGAGCACGCCGCCGGTGGCCAGTGTCACCCCGGTGGCGCCGCGCGAGCGGGCGGGCCGGAAGCGGAAGGCGGCGGCGGTGGCCAGCACCAGCACCAGCCAGGTGGCCGCCGGGAAAAGTGCGGCGGCCGTCAGCGACATGGCACCGTCCGGGTTCCGCCCGCTCCAGTGGGTGGCGAGCCGGTCCGGCAACCGGGAGCGCGCGGCCCACGGCAGCGCGATCAGCAGTCCCAGCACGCCGGCCGACCAGGCCGCCGCACCCCAGACCGCGCCGCGCTGCGGCCCGTTCCCCCGCCGCGCGTTCTCCCGACGCCCCTTCCCCTGACGCCCGTTCGTCCTGGGCCCCTCGTCCGTCACGACATCCCCCTGATCATGTCCACGAGATCGTTCGCGCTGTAGCCGGCCCGGGCCGCGTCGGCGACCAACTGCCGGACCCGCTCGGTGAGTTCGGAGCGGGTGTCGGCCTCCGCCGCGACGGTGATGCCGCGGCCCCGGCGGAACTCCAGCACGCCCTCGTCCCGCAGCGTGCGCAGCCCGCGCAGGATGGTGTTGGTGTTCACCCCCAGCGCCCGGGAGAGCTCCCGGGCCGGGGGCAGCCTGTCCCCGGGCGTGCACTCGCCCTCGGCGATGGCCCGCCGGATCGCGCCCGCGACCTGCTCGTGCAGGGGGCGGGCGTCGCCGGTGTCCAGCTTCAGCAACATGGTGCTATTGACGATAGCACCATGCGGATCATCCGGCGTCGGCGCGCAGGCGGGGGCGAAGCCAGGCCCTGGCCGTCCCCTCGCGCGCCCCGGCGCCCGGGCGGAGCATGGACACCGAGGAGGTGGCGGCGCGGCGGTGAGCGGACGACTGCGGGTGTTCCTGGGGGCGGCGCCGGGGGTCGGCAAGACGTACGCCATGCTCGCCGAGGGCCGCCGGCTGCGCGACGAGGAGGGCCTGGACGTCGTCGTCGGCCTGGTCGAGACCTACGGCCGCCGGGGCACCGAGCAGCAGCTCGGCGACCTGCCCGTCCTGCCCCGCCGGACGGTCGGCCACCGCGGCACCACGTTCACCGAACTCGACGTCCACGCCCTGCTCGCCCGCCGCCCCCAACTCGCGCTCGTCGACGAACTCGCCCACACCAACGCCCCCGGCAGCAGCCACGACAAGCGCTGGCAGGACGTCCGCGAACTCCTCGACGCCGACATCGACGTGGCCACCACCGTCAACATCCAGCACCTGGAGAGCCTCAACGACGTCGTCGAACAGATCACCGGCGTCGCCCAGCGCGAGCGGATCCCCGACGAGGTGGTCCGCGCCGCCGACCGGATCGAACTCGTCGACCTCAGCCCGCAGGCCCTGCGCACCCGGATGGCCCAGGGCGCCATCTACCCGACCGACCGGATCGACGTCGCCCTCGACCACTACTTCCGGGCCGGCAACCTCGGCGCGCTGCGCGAACTCGCCCTGCTCTGGCTGGCCGACCGGGTCGAGGAGGAACTCGCCGACTACCGCGCCCGGCACGGCATCCGGGCGCCCTGGGAGACCAAGGAACGCATCGTCGTCGCCCTCAACGGGGCCCCGCAGGGCGAGCACCTGATCCGCCGCGGCGCCCGCATCGCCGCCCGGGTGCACGGCGACCTGATCGGCGTGCACGTCCGGCTCGACGACGGCACCGCCGTCCGCGAGCCGCCCACGCTCGCCGGGCAGCGCGCGCTGCTGCACGAACTCCACGGCGGCTACGTCGAGGTGAGCGGCGGCGACGCCGCCCGCGCCCTGGTGGACTTCGCCCGCACCGAGAGCGCCACCCAGATCCTGCTCGGCCCGACCAGCCGCAGCCGCCTGCGCGAACTGGTGTCCGGTTCGGTGATCAACCGCGTCATCCGGCTGGCCGGACCGATCGACGTCCGGGTCGTGCCCCCGCCCGAACCCGGGCTGCTGGCCGTTCCGCCCGCGCCCCGGCGCCGGCGCCCGGCCGCCGTCCCGGCACGCCGCCGACGCCTCGCCTGGCTGACCGGGCCGGCCGGGACGGCAGCCCTCGTCTGGGCGCTCTCCCCGCTGCGCGACGCGCTCGCACTACCCGGCGCCCTGCTCTGCCTGCTGCTCGCCGTCGCCGCCACCGCCCGGCTCGGCGGCCTGCTGCCCGCCGCCGGCAGCACCGCCGTCGGGCTGCTCGCCGCCGACTACTTCTTCACCCGGCCCTGGCACAGCCTCGCCGTCGCCCGCGGCGCCGACCTCGCGGCACTGCTGCTCTTCCTCGCCGTCGCCGGGATCATCGCCCACCTCATCGACGGCCTCGCCCGCCGGTCCCAGCAGGCCGACCGGGCCCGCGCGGAGGCGGCCGTGCTGGCCCGGCTGGCCGGCGACACGGTCGACGGCGGGGCCCGGGCACTGCCCGACCTGGTCGCCGACCTGCGCCAGGTGTTCGGCCTGGAGGGCTCCGTCGTCCTGGTCCGCTCCGGTCCGCTCTGGCGCCCGGTCGCCGCCTCCGGCGCCACCCTCCCGCAGCGCCCCGACGAGGCCTCACTCGCCGTCGACCTCGGCGCGGACACCGTCCTGGCGCTGCGCGGACCGGCGCTCACCGAGGAGGACACCCGGCTGCTGGGCCCCTACGTCACCCAGCTGCGGCTGGCCCGGGAGCGCGAGCGGCTGGCCGTCCAGGCCGCGGCGGCCGAGACCCTCGCCCACGCCGACGCCCTGCACACCGCGCTGCTGGAGGCCGCCGGGCAGGACCTGCACGCGCCGCTCGCGGCGCTGCGCCGCGAGGCCGCCGCCCTGCCGGGGCCGCCGGGGCGGCGGATCGCCGCCGAGACGCGCCGGATGGAACGCCTGGTCGCCGACCTGCTGGACCTCAGCCGGCTGCGGGCCGGCGAGAAGCCGGTGCTGCTGCGCCCCACCGCCCTCGCCCCGGTGCTCGCCGCCGCCCTCGCCGACCTGCCCGGCGAGCAGGGCGGCGTGCGGCTCACCCTCGCGGACGGCCTGCCGCCCGTGCTCGCCGACGCGGGCCTGCTGGAACGCGCCCTCGCGGACGTCCTCACGGCGGCCGCCCGGCCCGCCCTGGTCGACGCGGGCGCGGTGGCCGGGCGGGTCCACCTCCGGGTGACGGCCCCTGGCCCGGCCGCCGAGGGCACCGGCCTCATCGTGGCACGCGGCTTCGTCGAGGCGATGAACGGCGAACTGACCGCCGAACCCGCCCCCGGCGGCGGCACTGCCTACACCTTCGACCTCGCCCGCGCCCCGGGTGCGCCCCAGCGCTAGGGTCGGTCGCCCTCGGTCAGGCCGAACTCCCGGAGTGGCGCGCCGACTTCGGTCGACTCCGCCCGGTGCGGCCATCGCCGGCGCCGGAACTCCGGGCCGGGCAGGTCCGGCTCGGCCGGACGGGTGACGGTGGGTGCCGGTGGCCGGTCCGCGTATGGAGTGCGTTGGGAAGGCGGCCCCGGGCGTCAGGAAGGCGTCAAGGACGGGCGGCGGGCGGCGGGCGCGGCGGTTGGGTGGAGGGCGACGGACCAGGCAGGCAACGACGACGCGAGGACGGATCATGCACGGCAACGGACGGCACGAGGGCAGTGGCGGCGGCAGGGTGGTGGTCGGGGTCAGCGGATCGCTGGGCAGCCTCGCCGCCCTGCACCGCGGCGTGGCGGAAGCCCGCCACCGCGGCGCCGAACTCGTGCCGGTGCTGGCCTGGGAGCCGCCCGGCGGTGAGTTCGGATACCGCCGGTCGCCGTGCCCGCCGCTGCTCGCCGCGGTGCGCGAGGCGGCCGAGCGGCGGCTGCTGGACGCCCTCGACGCGGCGTTCGGCGGCGCCGACCCGGGCGTGCCGTTGCGCCCGCTGGTGATCCGGGGGGAGACCGGGCCCGCCCTCGTCCAAGCCGCCGACCGGCCGGAGGACCTGCTGGTCCTCGGCCAGAGCGGCGGACTGCTGCGCCGCCGGCTGCGGGGCTCGGTGCCGGCGTACTGCGCGCGGAAGGCGGGCTGCCCGGTGCTGACCGTCCCGGTGCCCGGGCTGCTGCACGAGCTGGAGGCCATGAACCGGCGCACCCGGTGGCACCTGCCGGTCGGCGAGATGTCCGAACTCCTCTTCGTGAAGGGTTAGTTCGCGGTGCGGATGTACGCGGCCCGGCCCGGCGGGCGGCACTACCACCCGGTGCTGGAGCGGCTGTCCGCCCCGACCTCGGGCACGGTGGCCCTGCTCGCCGGTGGCGCCCTGGCGCTGGGCCTCGGCGGGCTCGGCGAACTGCACTCCGGCTGGCTCGCCCACGTCGCCTACCTCGCGCTGTGCGGAATCGTCGGCGGCTTCTCCCGGCCCCGGGCGGCGCCGCTGATCGGACTGGCGGCCTGGCTCTGCTGCAACGCCTTCGCCGAGCACCGGTACGGCGAACTGGGCTGGTCCGGGCCGTGGCCGGAGGGCGGGCACCTCGCGATGTTCGCCGCCACCGCCCTGCTGGTGGCCCTGCCCACCACCCTGCCGCGCCGGACGGTCCGGGTGGCGCGGCTGCGCCTCGACACTCCCGTCTGAGGCCCCGAGACGGCCCGTCACCGGCCTTCGGGCCGGCCGGCGGGCCACACCGAACCCCGGGCTCCGGCCGGTACTCCGGAGCCCTCGGCAACCGGTGGAACACAGGTAGGCGGCGCGCGGCGCCGTGGCGACGGAGCGGTCGCCGTTCGGACAGCGGTCCCGTCGATCCGGTCGGGCACCGCCGCGACCGCACCACCGCCGCGCGCCGCGCGCCCCGTCCGCCTCCCACCCCGGGCCCCCGCCGCCCGGCCGCCCGCCGCGGTGGGCGCTACGCTGAGACGACCAGATCGGTCCTCGCGGCCCCCGCTGCGCACCCAAGGGGGTGGGACCCGTGTCGGCCTCCCCGACCAGCCCCCCAACCGGCGTTCCGACCGGTTCCGGCGCGGGTGAGAAGGGCCTGAAGAGCGGCGCCCTGGGCCTGCTCTCCTCGGTGTGCATCGGCCTCGCCTCCACCGCCCCCGCCTACAGCCTGGCCGCGACGCTCGGCATCGTCGTGGTCGGCGTCGGCCTCCAGGCGCCGATCGTCACCGTCCTGGCGTTCATCCCGATGCTGCTGATCGCCTACGCCTACAAGGAGCTCAACGCCGCCGACCCGGACTGCGGCACCACCTTCACCTGGGCCGCCCGCGCGTTCGGCCCGCGCACCGGCTGGATGGGCGGCTGGGGCATCGTCGTCGCCGACGTCATCGTGATGGCCAACCTGGCGCAGATCGCCGGGGTGTACGGCTTCCGGCTGGTCGGCCTGGACTCGCTCGCGGCCAGCCGGGTGTGGACGACCACGGCGGGGGTGGTGTGGATCGTCCTGATGACGGCCATCTGCTACGTCGGCATCGAGCTGTCCGCCGCCCTGCAGCGGTGGCTGCTGGCCGTCGAGGTGGTGGTGCTGGTCCTCTTCTCGGTCACCGCGCTCGTCACGGCGTACAGCTCCGGCGCGCCCGCGACCGCCATCCCGGTCGACGCCTCCTGGTTCAACCCGTTCAACGTGCCCTCGACCTCTGCCTTCACCGCCGGGATGCTCGCCGCGGTCTTCATCTACTGGGGCTGGGACACCGCGGTGTCCGTCAACGAGGAGACCGCCGACTCCGCGCGCACCCCCGGCCGCGCGGCGGTCATCTCCACCGTGCTGCTGCTCTTCATCTACGCCCTGGTCGCCACCTCGGCGCAGTCCTTCGCCGGGGTCGGTGCCGACGGCATCGGGCTCGGCAACCCGCAGCACTCGGGGGACGTGCTGTCCGGCCTCGGCGACGCGGTGTTCGGCACCTCCGGCTTCGGTGCGGTGCTCAGCCGGCTGCTGATCCTGATGGTGCTGACCTCGGCCGCGGCCTCCACCCAGACGACGATCCTGCCCACGGCCCGCACCACCTTCTCGATGGCCAGCCACCGGGCCATCCCCAGCGGCTTCGCCCGGGTGCACCCGCGCCACCGGACCCCGACCTGGTCGACGGTCGCCATGGGCCTGGCGTCGATCGGCTTCTACGTGCTGCTCACCGCGATCAGCGGCAACGTGCTGGCCGACTCGATCGCCTCGGTCGGCCTCGGCATCGCCTTCTACTACGGTCTGACCGGCTTCGCCTGCGTCTGGTACTACCGCCGGGTGCTCACCCGCAGCGTCCGGGACTTCGTGGGCAAGGGCGTGCTTCCGCTGGCCGGCGGCCTGATGCTGCTGTACTTCTTCGCCTACGGCGCCTTCGACGTCTACGCCGACCCGGACTACGGCGCCACCTCGATCGACCTGCCGGTGATCGGCCGGGTCGGCGGGGTGACGGTGATCGGCCTGGGCGCACTGCTGCTCGGAGCGGTGTTGATGCTGGCGCAGCGGGTGCTGCAGGGGTCCTGGTTCCGCCACCCGGACGTCCCGGTGAGCGCCGCCGACCCGGCCGCCGCGCCCTGAGCCGGGCGACGGCCCCGAATCGGCCGGTTCTGACGCCTCCTTGACGCACGACCACGTGTAAAGGGTGGGCAAAGCAGGCATATAGTTCCGGCAAATGACTGTTGCGGGAGGGGCCGGTATGGAGACGACGCTGGAACCGGACTGGCGCACGCTCGGCGTCCTGGGCGCGGCCCGGGCCGCGCGCGGCGGCGGCGACGGCCGACTGGGGACGGAACACCTGCTGGCCGCCGTCGCCGGGACGAAGGGCCCCGCCGGCGAGGCCCTGGCGGCCGCCGGGGCGACCGCGACCGCCCTGCTCGCCGCGCTGCGCGACCGCCAGGGCGGCAACGGCGCGGCGCGCTGGAGCTCGGACGACGAGGCCGGCGCGAGCGTGCCCGCCCGGGACGCGCTCGGCCCGACCGGGGACCGCGGCCTGCTGCTCAGCGGCGCCGCCGCCCGCGCCCTGACCGGCGCGATGGACCGGGCCCGGCAGGGCGGCGAGCGGAAGTTCACCGCCGAACACCTGCTGCGCGCCCTGCTCGCCGACCGGCACGCCCGGGCCGTCGAACTGCTGCACGCGGCCGGCGCCGCACCCCGGGCGGTCCGCGACCGCCTGGACGCCGACGACCCGGAGGCCCCCGACACCGCCCCTGACGGCCCCGGCGCTCCCGCCGACGGCCTCGACCCGCTGCTGCGCCCCACCCGGGACGCGCTGCTCGGCCGCCGCCCGTACCCGCTCCCGCGCTGGAAGCGGCTGCTGGGGCGGGGCTCCGCCAAAGCGAACATCGCCACCACACCGATGGCCTGGGTCCGGCTGGAGACCGACGAGCAGGCGCAGCGCCTCGGCCGCCGCGCGCCGGGCACCGAGCACGTCCTGCTGGCCGTCCTGGCCGTCCACGAAATCGCCTGCCGGCACCCGCAGTTGGCCGGCGGGGGCGGCGCCGACCCGGCCGAGCGGCACGCGGGCGGCGTGCTGTTGGCCCGACTCGGCCTCGACTACGCCCGGGCCCATACCGCGCTGACCGTCGGCCAGGTGCGGCTCCCGGCCGACCCACGCGCCGTGGACGCCTACCTGGACGGCGCCCCCGCCGGACAGGGCACCGGGCCGCTGGTCCGTACCCTGCTGGAGGAGGACACCCGGGCCCGCCGCCTGGCGGACACCCTGTGCACCGACCCCGACGGCCTCCAGCGCGCGCTCGCCGCAGTCCTGCCGGACAGGCCCTCGGACACGCCCTAGAACGATCGGACCGAGGAGAGGAGCACCACCTGCGCGGCACCATCGGCGCGGAGCCTCAGCGGACGGCGAGTGCCAGGGTGATCGAGGTCAGCACCATCAGCAGCCCGAGCGCCACGAAGGCGTACTCCAGCGGCCTGCGCTCGTGGCCGTCCACCAGGACCTGCCGGGGATCGGCCGGGTCGTAGCGGACCGGCACGTGGCCGCCGTCCGGCAGCGGGTGGCGCGGGGTGGACGGGACGGGGGAGAAGACCTCCACCACCCGGCCGTCCGCGGTCTCGAACTGCAGCAGCGGGCGCGGCGGAAGCGCGCGGTCCTCAGGCGTGGGGACGCGGGCGCGCACCAGCGCCAGGGCCGGGACGCCGACCCGGCGCAGCCGTCGCAGCTCGCGCAGCCCGACGACCCCGGCGAGGTAGGCGACCACGCCGCCCAGCGCACCGAACACCACCACGGCGAACCCGGCCGTACCGCCCACCGTGCCTCCTTGCCCGCATCGCCCCCGGAATCCCAGTATCGCCGACCGCAGGCGGTCTTGACGCCCGGAATGGTCCAGTCCATTGTGGGGGCCCGGCCTGTTCCTTCCCCCCACCCCGTAGGAGCACCGTCCGTGACCTCCCCCACCTCCGCCCGCCGTACCCTCGCCGTCGGCGCCGCGCTGACCGCACTCGCCCTCGGCTGCGCGCCCTCCGCCGTCGCCGATCCGACGGCGGCCGCCGTCGTCAAGGTCACCACCACCAAGCAGCTCCAGGCGGCGCTCGCGGCCGCCGTGCCCGGCCAGACCATCCAACTCGCGGACGGCACCTACACCGGCAACTTCAAGGCCACCGCGCCCGGCACCGCCGCCGCCCGGATCACCCTCAGCGGCTCGGCCAAGGCCGTGCTCACCACCCCGACCGGCGGCGGCTACGGCCTCTACCTCAACGGTGCGAGCTACTGGACCGTCCAGGGCCTGACCGTCACCGGCGCCCAGAAGGGCATCATGACGGACGCCGCGAACTACGTGGTGATCGACGGCGTGACGATCCATCACACCACCATGGAGGGCGTGCACTTCCGCAACTCCAGCGCGCACGGCACGCTGCGCAACTCGCGCATCCACGACACCGGCCTGAACCGGGACGGCATGGGCGAGGGCGTCTACGTCGGCACCGCCAACACCCTCGCCGACCGCAGCGACTACGTGCGGATCATCGGCAACACCTTCGGCCCGAACATCGGCGCCGAGAACGTCGACCTCAAGGAGGGCACCACCGGCGGCCTGGTCTCCGGCAACTCCTTCGACGGCGACGGCCTCACCGGCCGCAACTACGACGACTCCTGGGTCGACGTGAAGGGCAACGGCTACGTCGTCGAGAACAACACCGGCGTGCGCACCACCGACGACGGCTTCCAGACCCACAGCGTCCAACCCGGCTGGGGCTGCGGCACGGTGTTCCGGGGCAACCGCTCCGACCTCACCGGCGCCACCGGGCCGGACCGGTACGCGATCGACGTGACCGACTACGCCGCCGCCTGCCCGGTGACGATCGGCCCGGGCAACACCGTCACCGGGGGGCGGGGTCTGGTCAACCCCGGCGTCCCGGTCGGCTGACCTCTCGGGAGCCGCTGCTGGTCGTGGTGGTGAACTCGTTCAACGCCTCCCGCTCCTTCGCGTGGCCGCCCACCGGCTTCAGCCTGCGCTGGTGGTCCGCGGCGTGGCGGGCGGCGGCCGGCTCGTGGGCCTGCGGGACGCGCTGTGGACGTCCGTACGTGCCGGGCTGGGCGCGACCGCGGTGGCGCTGGTACTCGGCACCACGGCCGCGTTCGCGGCGACGCGCTACCGCTTCTTCGGACGGCAGACGGTGTCGTTCCTGCTGATCCTGCCGATCGCGCTGCCCGGCATCGTCACCGGCATCGCGTTGAACGCCGCGTTCCGCACCGTGCTGGTGCCGCTCGGGATCGGCTTCGGCATGTTCACCGTCGTCGTCGGCCATGCGACGTTCTGCATCGTGGTGGTCTTCAACAACGTCTCGGCACGGCTGCGCCGGCTGCCGTCGAGCAGCGAGGACGCGTCGGCGGACCTGGGGGCGCACACCTTCCAGACGTTCTGGTACGTGACGCTCCCGGCGGTGCGCGGCGCGCTCCTGGCGGGCGCGCTGCTGGCCTTCGCACTGTCCTTCGACGAGATCGTGGTGACGACCTTCACCGCGGGCCCCGGCACCCGGACCCTGCCGCTGTGGATCTACGACAACCTGGCCCGGCCGAACCAGGGGCCGGTGGTGGACGTGGTCGCCTCCGCACTCATCGTGCTGTCGGCGCTGCCGGTCTACCTGGCGCACCGGATGAGCGAGGCGGCGGACCCCGCACGGCCCGGCCGCCGTAGGTCGAGGCGGGGCAGGCGGGTCGTAGCGGAGGCCGCCGCGGGAGGAAGCGGCGACGGTCCGAGCCTCGGACCCACCGGTGGGCACCTCGTGGACTCCGGCCAGGTGTGAACCGCCGGATCCGCCACCGGTGGGGGCCGACGACCGGCCCTACAGCTCGCCGAGCGGTACGCCCGGGTCGGCGAGCGCCTTCGGGTCCACCGCCCGCCCGGAGCGGACCAGTTCGCGGATCGGGTCGGTGACGTCCCAGACGTTGACGTTCATCCCCGCCAGCACCCGGCCGTCGGCCAGCCAGAACGCGATGAACTCGCGGGTGGCCGGATCGCCGCGGAACACCACCCGGTCGTAGCCGCCCGGTCTCCACTGGGCAGCCTGCCGCGCACCCGCCTTTCGGTGTACTGGACCGCCAGCGCAGGCAGTTCGCGCGGCTGGTCGCACAGCTCGGTGTCGCCCTTACAGACGAGGAGTCGGACGGGCCTCTGTCGGTCAGTCAGGCTGGCCGAGCGGGCGCTCGGGCGCGTTGGGGGTGCAGTGATGGCCAGAAAGCGGAAGCGCGGGGCGGAGTCCGCCGACAAGCCGTGCTTCTGGTGTGAGCGGGAGGGCCACGCCGCTTGCGGCAAGGATGTTCACGCCCGGCAGCGGACCGAGGACTGGGCGCTGTATCGGCAGCTGGAGGGGGCGATCGGGGCGTGAGGCGGCGCGCGACCGAGACGGGGATCGAAGCTCATGCCGACCGGGGACCGAGGTCCTGTGCTTCGCATGGCCCGTCAATGGGTACTCCGTCGGCTGAACCGCGTAGAACATCGCGGAAGGGACCTCCAACGGAGGCCAGCGTGAAGCTAGTGTTCATCGCCAAGGACCCCAACACGAATGGGGAGAACTGCCCCACTGTTTGGGTGGACCCGGAGACGCGCGACATTGTGATTCAGGGGTGGAAGGCCGACGCCGACACCGAGGTCGAGTGCCTCACGGTGGGGCACATCCCGGAGTCCGAGGCGGTCGTCCGGGTGCCTGCCCGGATGGTGGCCGCTATCAGGGAGGCTTGCAGTGTCGCTGAAGGTGCCGACGTTCGCTGAGTTGCTGGCGGACAGCCGATACAGCGCCGTCCACCTGGAGATGCGCGACGTGTACGGCGTCGAGGAGGAAGACGCCGACTTCGCCGCGTGGAAGGCCGGGCACCGCCATGACCCGGACGACCGGGCGTCCTGGTGGAATCCCTTCCTGACGACGGTTTCGGAAGCGGTCGCCCGGGGAGTGGCGTTCCGCCGGGCCCGGGTCGTCTCGGTGCCCGTGACCGACTACATCCGGTACGAGCACTCGTGCACCTTCCAGAACATCGCTGCGGGGGAGTCGGTCCGCTGGCTGCCCCGGCGGCTCGCTTCTGACCTGATGCTGCCGGGCAATGACCTGTGGCTGTTCGATGGCAGGGTGGCGAAGTTCGGCCTGTTCTCCGGCGACGGCTCGTTCTTGGGCAACGTGATGAGCGACGACCCCGAGGTGGTCAAGCGCTGCGTAGACGCCTTTGAGGCGGTGTGGGAGCGCGGAGTTCCTCACCAGGACTTCGAGGTCTGACGCTCTCAAATCCATGGCTCGATCCCCTTCTTCCAGCGTTCAAGCGGCCCGCGATGCGGTGGCCGCACGGCTGCGGGAGCTCCGTCAGGACGCTGGGCTCAAGCAGGTGGATATCGCCGTGCGCACAGGCTGGCAGGGGTCCAAAGTGTCCCGCATTGCCAACGGAACAACTCCGCCGTCCGACATGGATATTCGGGCGTGGTGCTCGGCGTGCGGTGCCGACGATCAGACTGACGACCTGATCGCGGCATCGCGTGCCGCTGACACGATGTACGTCGAGTGGCGTCGAGTCCAACGGGCGGGCCTGCGGCGGGTGCAGGAGTCCCGTGTGCCGCTGTACCAGCGCACCCGGCTCTTTCGCGTCTACTGCTCCAACGTCATCCCGGGGCTGTTCCAAACCGAGCCTTACGCGACGGCGTTGCTACGGGCTATCACCCGGTTTCATCAGACCCCTGACGACGTGGCGGAGGCCGTGGCGGCACGGCTGGCCCGTTCGGACGGCGTGGTTCGGGAGGGTGACCACCGGTTCGCCGTCCTGATCGAGGAGTCGGTGTTGCGCAACCAGGTGGGCGACTCGCAGACCATGGCCGGCCAGCTCGGTTACTTGCTGGCGCTGATGAGCCTTCCTCGGGTGTCGCTCGGCATCGTGCCGTTCTCTGCCCGACGCGAGATGTGGACCCTGGAGGCGTTTAACGTCTTTGACGATCAGCGAGTGCACGTGGAACTGCTGACTGCTGCTGTGACCGTTACCGCGCCAACGGAGGTCAAGCAGTACGTTCGGGCGTTCGGTGAGCTGGCCTCTCTGGCGGTGTACGGGGCGGCTGCCCGGGCCTTGATCTCAGAGGTGATTAACGCCCTGGAGTGATCGGCATAGAAGTCCAGAGAACTTCGTGGCGCTGCGTCCTTGGGCATCCCTACGTCCTGACTACAGATCAGAGTTGGAGACGGGAGCCGAGGCCATGTCGCAGACGACGGACCTACAGGGGTTGGCGCAGGCCAACCGCGCCAAGGCGGAGCGTGCAGCTGACGCCGTCGAGGTGGCGGCGCGACTGGCGGGCCTCCCGAACGTGTCGGTGCTCCCGATGGCCAGCGAGCGCGGCGCGCTCGTGCAGCTCCGGATGAACCTCCCGCAGGCCGAGGCGTTCGCCAAGCACGTGGCGGCCCACGCCTGGTGTTCCGGCCGTCTGCTGCGCGGGGAGCTGACGGGGCCGATGCTTGACCAACTCGCCGAGTTGGGCCTGCCGGACCGGGTGGAGGTTCCGGAGCACGTGCGCAAGCTGCTCGCGTCGTGAGCGGCGACGAGGCGGACGAGGCGGTAGAGACCGAGCAGGACGATACCGGCGCTCCCGCGCTGGAACCTGCCGAGTCCGAGACGTTGGCCAGGCTGCGGGAGCGTACGCACCTGATCAACTCCCTGCCGGTCTGGATGCGGACGTGAGCGGCCAGGAGCCGCCCCGGTCCGGCTACCAGGTCACGGCGGCCGACCTGGGCAGGCTGATGGCCGAGTACCGGGAGGTCGCAGAACGGGCTGACCGCGCCCCGCCTACCCGGGCTGAGGTCTTGGCCTACGTCGTGGCTGGACTGCTGTGCATGGCCGCCCTGGGCTGGCGGCTGCCCCACTGAGACTTCCGTCCGTGCGTCGTTCCCCCGTGGCGCGCGGGGGCCCGAAGCTCCCGCCCCGATCGGCGTTCCTTGGACAGCACACCGATCGGAGCGGGGTCCGCAACACCGAACGGCCCGGCCGCCATCCGGCGGTCGGGACCTCACAGTGTGAGGAGTGACCAGTATGGGCCACGACCCGGAGAAGAAGCCCGAGCGGCCGCCCGGAGCCATGCCGGCGGACGTCGCCACCACCGCCAACATCCCCGTCGAGTAGGAGGAGTCACCCCATGCGCGTCGAGATCATCGTGTCCAAGCACAAGGGCAACGAGAAGCCGCCGCCGAAGCACGCGGGTAAGCCCGCGCCGGAGCCGACCCCGCCGCAGCAGTAGCGGTTCCTGAAACACTGGCAGGCCCCTCGCGCGTGTTGGCGAGGGGCCTGCCCCCACTTGCAAGGGAGAGCGCCGATGGCCGATCGTCTCGTCATCTCGTACGAGTCGCGCCACTTCGCCGACGTGGACTGGTCGGCGAAGGCGGACCGCTGGCGGGCCAGCTTCTACGAGAACGGAGCCAAGGTCTTCGGCACCGCCGACATCACCCGAGTCATCCCGGGAGCCACGCCGAACCCCCGCGAGGCGTTGAGGCAGGACCCCGGCCTGCTCGACCGCATCCCCCGCGTGATCTTCACCGAGGACGGAGGACTCGTCCCGGTGCTGGCAGAGATCCGCCCCTCGCTGCTGCTCCTGCTGGAGTCCGTCGAGGTCTCGGCCGAGTGGCGGGGGAAGGGAGTTGGGATGCGCTTGGCGGTCGAGGCCCTCCGCCGCCTGGCCGTGCCGGGGGCGCTTGCCGTCTGCTACCCGGCCCCGATCCACGACCACGGGCCGGACGAGCCGTGCAGCTTCGACTCGGATGACCCCGAGGTGCGGCGGCCGGACGAGGAGGCGATGGAGAAGCTGCGCCGGGCCTGGGCGCGGCACGGCTTCTCCCTGCTCGCCGAAGGGGTCTACGCGCGCCGGGTGGAGCCCTGACCACTGAACAGGCCCCGTCCGTGCGCATCCCTCGGCAGTGCACGGACGGGGCCTCGGTTGGTCTCTCGCCGACCAGGGCGCCGTGTCTCAGGCATCGCCGAAGGGGACGTTCGGGTCCGCCAGGCGGTCGGCAGCCACCACACGCTTGGACACGATCAGTTCGCGGATCGGGTCGGTGACGTCCCAGACGTTGACGTTCATCCCCGCCAGCACCCGGCCGTCGGCCAGCCAGAGCGCGATGAACTCGCGGGTGGCCGGATCGCCGCGGAACACCACCCGGTCGTAGCCGCCCGGTTCGACGTAGCCGACGTACTCCATGCCCAGGTCGTACTGGTCGCTGAAGAAGTACGGCACCCGGTCGTACACCGCGTCCGGCTGCCCGAGCATCGCGCGGGCGGCGGTCTGCGGCTGGTTGACGGCGTTGGCCCAGTGCTCGACCCGGATGTGCTTGCCGAACAGCGGGTGGAAGGCGTTGGCGGCGTCGCCGGCCGCGTAGACGTCCGGGTCGGAGGTGCGCAGGTGCTGGTCGGTCTTCACCCCGTTGTCGACCTCCAGCCCGGCGGCCGCGGCCAGACCGGTCGCGGGGGAGATGCCGATGCCGACGACCACCGCGTCGGCCGCCACCGTCGTGCCGTCGCCCAGCCGCACGCCGCTCACCGTGCCGCCGGTGCCGGTCAGTTCGGTCACCTGGACGCCGAAGCGCAGGTCCACGCCGTGGTCGCGGTGCAGGTCGGCGAAGACCTGCGCGACCTCGCGGCCGAGCACGCGCAGCAGCGGGAGCTCGGCCGCCTCCAGCACCGTCACCTCGGCGCCCGCCGCCCGGGCCGCGGCCGCCACCTCCAGGCCGATCCAGCCCGCGCCGATCACCGCGATCCGGGCGCCCGGCCGCAGCACCGCCTTGATCCGCTCGCTGTCCTCGGCCCGGCGCAGGTAGAGCACGCCGTCCTGCTCCTCGCCCGGCACCGGCAGCCGGCGCGGCACCGAGCCGGTGGTGAGCAGCAGCTTGGCGTACGCCACCTGGCCGTCGTCGGCGAGCGTCACGGTGTGCCCGGCCGGGTCGATCGCGACCACCGAGGTGCCCAGCCGCAGCGTGATGTCGTTCTCCCCGTACCACTGCGGCGGGTGGACGTAGATCTTCTCCCGGGGCGTCGTGCCGAGCAGGTACCCCTTCGACAGCGGCGGCCGTTCGTACGGGCGTTCGTGCTCCTCGCCGATCAGGACGATGCCGCCCTGGTGGCCGGCCGCGCGCAGCGCCTCCGCGGCCTTGGCGCCGCCCAGGGACGCCCCGACGATCACGATCGGGCGCTCGCGCCCGCCGCCCTCCGCCGTTCCCGCCGTACCCGTGCCCATGCTGAACTCCTCACTCTCCGGCCGGAACCAGGGCCCGTCCTCGGACTCCCGCTCTCCGGAGACTCCCGCCGTCCGGACGCCCGGCGGGCGTGTGCCGGCGGGCCCTCGGGGTCAGCCTGCCGCCGTCCGGGTGGCGTGTCGAGGCCGGACCGGGCGCGCCGCGCCACGCTCCCCCGTACGAGTGAACGTGGGCCGCTGGGGGTGAAGGTGGGCCGCTACGGGTTCATGGCCTCCCTGACCAGCGCGGTGTCGGTGAACTGCTCGAAGCGGACGATCCGGCCGCCGCGCACCGTGAAGTGGTGGGCGGCCCGCACCGCGAGCGGCCTTCCAGTGGCCTTGTGCACGGCCGTGTAGCGGGCCAGCACGACCACGTTCTCGCCGTCGACGACGTAGGTGTCGTCGTGCGCCGTCCAGTTGTCCCACTCGGCCGCCAGACGCTCCATCACATTGGCGGTGACGCCCTTCGGGGTGCGGTAGGTGCCGGCCAGCGGGAAGCCGACCATCTCGGTCCACTCGACGTCGTCGGCGAGCGTGGAGCGCAGCGCGGCCAGGTCGCCCCGGGCCGAGGCCAGGTACTGGCGGCGCACCACGTCGGCGGGGGCGGCGGACTCGGCGAACGAGGCGGTGTCCCTCGGGATCTCGATCATCGCGGCTCAGCTCCAGGCCATTTCGCCCAGGACGACCTTGGTGCCGATGTCGACGGCGATCCGCAGCCCCAGGTCCGGGAAGCGCCGTTCCAGCGCCTCCTTGGCGGCGGCCGCGTCCGGGGCCCGGTCGATCTCGGTCTCGAAGGCGCGCAGGTAGTCCCGGGTCTGCTGGACGGAGGTCAGGTCGGTGGGCGTCCCGGCGATCCGGTGGCCGGCCGCCACGAACTGCGGCTGGAGGGCCTCGATGCCGTCCAACAGGTCGATCCAGGCGGACCGCTGGGCGTAGGAGGGGGTGTCGGCCGTCCACACGTGCAGGCCCTCGAAGAGCAGCACGCCGCCGAGCACCGCGTGGTGGTGGTGCTGCCAGAGGTAGTGCCGGTCGGGCAGGTGGAAGTCGGCGCCGCGCAGCTCGAACCGGTGGCCCTCGAAGACGATCTCGTCGCCGTGCATCACCTCGGGCCGGACCAGCCGGGTGGGCAGCTCGGGGCCGAGGTGGGCCCAGGCCTTGAGCTTGCCCTCGTACGTCTCCTGGATGTGCTCGACGGTGTCGGCGGTGGCCAGGAACCGGGCCTGCGGGAAGGCGTCCTGGACCTCCTGGGCGCCGAAGTAGAAGTCCGGGTCGCCGTGGCTGATGAAGACGGTGGTCAGCCGCTTGCCGGTGGCGCGGATCCGCTCCACCAGGCGGCGGCCGTCGGAGCGGGTGAACCCGGCGTCCACCAGCAGGACGTCCTTGGGGCCGGTGACCAGCACGGAGGTCTTGTTGAGCGAGCTGTCGGGGCTGTCGATGATCTCGAAGTCGAGTGCGCTCATGGGGGAGTTCCTTCCTCTGGGCCGGGCACGCCTCGCGGCCAGCATCGGCGCTGGGCGCCCCGCCCGCATCCGGAGGGACCCGACGCTCGAAAGGCCCTAGACACGGCTCCAGAGGGTGAGGTCGCTGCTGGTGGCCACGGCGAGGGTGCGGCCGGAGGGGGAGAAGCCGGCGGCGCGGAAGGTGGACCAGCGGGAGTCGAAGACGTGCCACCAGGTCTCGCCGTGCGTCCCCTTCCACGCCGGTGCCGCACCGCCGATGAGCAGCACCCGGTGGTGCGGCCACTCCGGGGCGACCACCTCGACCTCCCAGCCGTCGGCGCTGGTGTGCAGGCCGCCGCCCCACAGCCCGGCCACCGGGATCCGGAGGTCCGCGACCGGGCCGAGGCCGGGGCAGGAGAGGTCCGGGCCGTCCGGGTCCTCCTCCGGGTCGTACTCGCGCTCCAGCTTCTCGCCGGTGACCGCGTCGAACAGGCCGTGCCCGCTGCTGGAGACCACCAGCACCAGGTCGTGGCCGGTGCCCGGGTCGGTGGCGAAACCGATGCCGAGCAGCCCGCCGACCGGGACCATCCCCCGGCCCACGGGCCGCCAGGGCTCCGGCGGGGCCGTCACCTCGGCATTGAGGACCCGGTCGCGAAGCTGCTGCTGGAAGGGGGTGAGCGCCATGCGGACGATCATGCCATCGCACCCGGCCGGGTCACCGCGCAGGCGGGGGCATGAGACAGCGGGGTGCCCGCCCTCGGCGTCGAGGGCGGGTCACCGCGCAGGCGGGGGCGTGCGGACGGGCCCCAGCCGGAGCACCGCCAGCGCCCCCAGCAGCGTGGCGCCGGCGAGCACCGGCCACAGCAGCCCGGGGCCGACCGCCAGCAGCGCCGTCAGCACCGCCGGCGCCGCCGCCCGGCCCACGCCCGACGACACCTCCCAGCGCGCCAGGGCCCGCCCCAGCAGGTGCGGCGGGGCGACCGCCGCGACCAGGGCCGTGCCCGAGCCGGTGTAGAGGATCTCGCCCAGCGTGTACAGCACCGAGACCACCGCGACGCCCGCCGCCCCCGGCACCCCGCCCAGCGACCCGGCCGCCCAGAACCCCAGGTAGGACAGCGCCAGCACCACCCCCGAGGCCGCCAGCACGGACCGCCGCGACCGGCCCGCCAGCCGCAGCACCAGGGCCAGCTGGAGGGCGATCACCAGCACCGTGTTGCCCACGAACACCCCCGAGGACCAGGCCGGCGAGGCGTGCAGGTGCAGCACCAGCAGCGCTGGCAGCGCCACCTCCAGCACGTCGAAGCAGAACGCGTACGGCAGGTTGGCGAGACCCAGCAGGCTGATCCGCCGCAGCGGCTCGCCCGCCTCCTGCGGACGAGCCGCACGGTCGGTGACGGCCTGCGGGGCCCGCACCCGCAGCGACAGCACCAGGGCGGCGGCGACCAGGCAGGCCGCGCCCGTCACCCAGGCCAGCGCCCGGACCGCGCCCGCCCCGCCGGTCACCGCCAGGGTGGCCAGCAGCGCGCCCGCGCCCAGCCCGGCGTTGCGCAGCGACCGCCCGGCGGCGAGCGCGGCGTCCCGCAGCCGCCCCTCGGTCAGCGTGGACACCACCGCGGCGTGGGTGGTCGGCCAGGACTGGCTGCCCATCCCGAACAGCACCGCCGCCACGGTGAACCAGGCCAGGCCGTTCGCGGCCGGCAGCGTCAGCGCACCCGCCGCCCGCAGCACCAGCGTCGCCGCGGCGGGCAGGGTCCGGGCACCGCGGTCGATCCAGCGGCCGGTCAGCGGCACCACCAGGAGGCCGGCGACCATCCCCGCCGACATCGCCAGCCCGGCCGCGCCCGCGCCCAGGTGCAGCACCCCGACGCCGTACAGCAACAGGAACGGACGCAGCATGCCGCCGCCCACCGCGTCCACCGCCAGCGCGACCGCGTAGCGGGGCCCGCCCGCGGCAGTCAGCAGGCTCAGCAGCGCGGACGGGCCCCGGCGACCGGCCCCGACCGGCGGGGCGGGCGGTTCACCGGCCCGTACGGCGGCGTGGTCGTGGACGGACTTCTCCTGGATCAGGCTCATGGCCGGTACCGTCCGCCGCCCGGCGGCCGCCGGGCACGCGGATTGACGGTTCGCGTCAATCGACGCCGGCCGTGCTCGGGCCGGGTGGCAGGATCGGGGCCGTGAGCGTGACCATCGACATCACCGCCCTGCCCGACGAGCGCCTGCTCTTCACGCCGTCCCCGCTCGGCGAGCTGAACGCGATGCTGCACGTCCTCGCCGAGCCCGCGCACCACCCCGCGCTGCACGGCTGGGCGTCCAGCACCACCGCGGCCGTCCCGCCCGAGCTGTCCGAACGGCTGCTGGAGGCCGACTTCCTGTGGCGCTCCTCCCGCGCCGACTTCCTCGTCCCAGGGCTTCCCGGCGCCACCCTCAGGGCCGAACTCGACGCCGTCGACCGGATCGACGACGAGCTGTACGTCGCCGCCGCCCTGATCACCACCTGCGGCTCCTCCCGGCTCGCCCACCGGCAGGCCTCGCCGCTCACCGACCCAGCCGCCAACGAGCGCGCCCGTGAACTCGCCCTCGCCCGCGGCCCCCGGCAGGCCGCCTTCGCCGACCGGCTGCTCGCCGACCCGCCCGCCGTCCGCGCCCTGGTCCGGCGGATGCTGGAGGACTGCGAGTCCGCGTTCTTCGCCGACGCCTGGCAGCGCGTCCTGCCCGACCTCGCCGCCGACGCCCGGCACAAGGCCGACCTGCTCGCCCGGCGCGGCCCCGGCGAGGCGCTGGCCGCGATCTCACCCTCCGTCACCCTCGACCAGGGCGCGGACGGGCGGCGGCGGATCGTCATCGACAAACTCCAGGACAACTCCACCAGCGGCACCGACAGCGGGGGAGTCACCTTCATCCCGACCGCCTTCGGCCGACCCCACCTGCTCGTGGTGCACGCCCCCGGCTGGCGGCCCGTCCTCCAGTACCCCGTGGCCGAGGCGGGCCTGCCCGAACCGGTCTCGCTCGCCCTCGTCCAGCAGCGGCTCGAAGCCCTCGCCCACCCCGTCCGGCTGCGCCTCGCCCGCACCATGGCGCGCGGGCCGCACACCACCGGCGAACTCGCCGCCGCCTGGATGCTCAGCGCCCCCGAGGTGTCCCGGCACCTGGCCGTGCTGCGCAAGGCGGGGCTGCTCACCACCCAGCGGCGCGGGCGGTACATGCTCTACCAGCTCGACCTCGCCGGCAGCGCCCGGCTCGGCTCGGACCTCCTGGAGGCGGTGCTGCGGTGATCACGCCGCGCTGGCCGTGCTGTGGTGGCCGTGCTGCGGTGACCCTGGTGCGGTGACCGGGAACAGCGGCGGAGCGGAACGCGTTCGTCCGGGCATGACCGACGACGCCTCGCCCCGCATCCTGCGCTACGCCGCCTTCACCACCCGCCCCGAGGGCGGCAACCCGGCCGGGGTGGTGCTCGACGCCACCGGACTGACCGACGAACGGATGCTCGCCATCGCCGCCGGGCTCGGCTACTCCGAGACGGCCTTCCTGACCGCGGGCCGGACCGAAGGCGCCCACCACGTCCGGTACTTCAGCCCGCTCACCGAGGTGCCGTTCTGCGGCCACGCGACGGTCGCCGCCGCCGTCGCCCTCGCCGGGCGCACCGGCCCCGGGCGCTACGTCTTCACGACGGCGGCGGGCGAGGTCCCCGTCCAGGTCGACCAGGACGCGGACGGCGTGCTGCGCGCCACCCTCACCAGCGTCGAGCCCCGGGTGGCGGACGTGACCGCGGCCGACGTCGACGAGGCCCTCGCGCTGCTCGGCTGGGCCCGCACCGACCTCGACCCGACGCTGCCGCCCCGGGTCGCCTACGCCGGCGCCCGCCACCTCGTGCTCGCCGCCGCCACCCGCGACCGCCTGGCCCGCCTCGCCTACGACTTCGACGGCCTCGCCGCCTACATGCGCGCCCGCGACCTGGTGACCCTCCAGCTGGTCTGGCGCGAGAGCGCCCACGTCTTCCACGTCCGCGACCCCTTCCCGGTCGGCGGCGTCGTCGAGGACCCCGCCACCGGCGCCGCGGCCGCCGCCTTCGGCGCCTACCTGCGGGACCAGGGCGCGGTGACGGCCCCGGCGGTGCTGACCCTCCACCAGGGCGAGGACCTGGGCCGCCCGGGCGTGCTGCGGGTCGAGCTGCGGGCGGAGGACCCCCGGGTGCGGGTGTCCGGCGCGGCGGTGGCGATCCCGTAGGGCCCGCCGCCACGCCCCCCTCGGCCGCCGGATATTCGCTCGCGCACCCGGGCGGCGTGGGCGAAGCTGCCCGGATGCAGCGAGCGAGTGAACGCACCGTCACGGTCCATCTCACCCACGGGGACGAGTACTTCGGGCCGGTGGGCCCGTTCGAGGCGGCGGGCGGGTGGTGGTCGTCGGTGGACGGGGTGGTGGCGCGGACGTCCGAACTCGCCGGGGTGCCGGTGCTGGTGGTGCGGCTCGTGCGGGGGCGCAGCGAGCAGGGCGGGCACGGCGGGCAGGTGTGGTACCACGCCGAGGCCCTGGAGCGGCCCGGCGCGCTGGCGGCCCGGACGCCGGACGCCGGCACCGCCGCCCTGCTCGGCCCCGCCGAGCACCGCGCCGCCTGGGCCACCCCGGCCGGCCTGCGGGACGCGTTGGCCTGGGCGCGGGCGGAGCTCACCCGGGTGGGCCGCCCGGCGGCCGGACCCGCACGGCAGGTCCGCACCTGGAACCTCTCGGGCCTCGTCCGCATCCCGACGGCCACCGGCCGCGACGCCTGGCTGAAGACCACGACGCCCGCCTTCAACGCCCGCGAGGGCGAGGTCATCGCGCTGCTCGGCGGGGTCGACCAGGCCCTCGTGCCGCCGGTGCTGGCCGCCGACCCGGCGGGCGGGCGGCTGCTGCTGGACCACGTGCCCGGCACGGACTGCTGGGGCCCGTCCGCCGCCACCGTCGCCGACGTGGTGCCCCGGCTGGTCGCCGCCCAGGCGGCACTGGCCGCCGATGGGCGCGCGGCGGCGGCCGGGCTGCGCGACCGGACGCCGCGCACCCTGCTCGCCCAGGCCCGGGCGCTGCTCGACCGGCTCCCCGGCCCGACCGGCCTGACGGCGCGGGAACTGGCCGACGCCCGTCGGCTGGTCGACGAACTCCCGTCGCTGCTGGAAGAGTTGGAAAGCTGCGGACTCCCGCAGACGCTGGTGCACGGCGACTTCCACCCGGGCAACTGGCGCTCCGACGGCGAGCGTTCGGTGGTCGTCGACTACGCCGACTCCTGCCTGGGCCACCCCGCCCTGGACGGGCTGCGCCCGCGCGCCTACCTCGCGCCGGAGCGCTGGGAGCAGCTCGCCGCCGTCTGGTCGCGGGCCTGGCAGGAGCACGTTCCCGGCGCGCGGCCGCAGCGGGCGCTGGAACTCGTCGAGCCGCTGTACCACCTGTCCTACGCGCTGCGGTACCAGGAGTTCCTGGACCACATCGAGGCGAGCGAGCGCCCGTACCACGAGGGCGATCCGGCCGCCGAGCTGCGCGCGGCCCTGGCCTGCGCCGTCCGCCCGCGCTGACGGCGGGCCTTGAGGCCGGCGGGCCGGCGGACCGTAGACTTCCGGGGTGGATCGGACGACGCCAGGCCCCGTGCTGCCGGAGCTGCCGCTGCAGGAGCTGGAGTGCTTCTCCGTGCTGGTGCACCAGCTGCACTTCGGGCGGACGGCGGAGCTGCTGGGCGTCTCCCAGGGGCGGGTCTCCCAGCTGATCAAGCGACTGGAGAGCCGGGTGGGCGCCCCGGTGTTCCGACGGACCAGCCGCCGGGTCGAGTTGACCGAGCTGGGCCGCGCCCTGGCCGAGCAGGTGGTGCCCGCCTTCGACCGGCTGCGGGCGGGGTACGAGGCCGCCCGGGCCCGGGCGGCCTCGACGCACCGGCCGTTGCGCCTGGGCTTCCAGTGCGCCGTGTACGAGCCGGTCGCCCGGGCGATCGCGGGCCTGCCGGAAGGGGCGGCCCACCTGGTGGAACTGTCCTGGGGAGATCCGTTCTCCCACCTGGGCCGGGGTGAGATCGACCTGGCGATCGTGCTGTCCCCGTGCCGGGAGGAGGGCCTGCGGGTGCTGCTGGAGTTCTCCCGGCAGCCGATGTACGTCGCGCTGTCCGCCGCGCACCGCCTGGCCGGGGCGCCGAGCGTCGCCGGGGACGAGCTGGCCGCTCTGGCACTGATCGAGCCGCGCGGGCCCGCCCCCGACTACTGGCGCCGGGCGAACGCCCCGCGGCGGACCCGGGACGGGCGGGAGCTGGCCTACCAGGCCGGCGCCGCCACCGTCCAGGAGGGGCTGTCGACGGTGGCCAGCACCCGCCGGGGGCTGCTGCTGTGCGAGGCGAGCACGGCCTACGTCCAGCGGCCCGACATCCGCTACCTGCCGGTGCCGGACCTGGAGCCGTCGACGCTGCTCGTCGTGGAGAGCGAGCGGAGCTCGCACCCGCTGGCCGACCGGTTCGTGGAGCTGCTGGCGGGCTCCGTCAGGTGAGCCGGCCGCCGCGCGGCCGGGAGATCGCGGCGAGCAGCAGCCCGACCGCGGTGACCAGCCCGGCCGAGAGCAGCACGGCGCGGTTCCCGGCCCGGTCGATGACCAGCCCGCCGGCGAGCGAGCCGAGCGCGATGCCGGCGTTGAACACGCCCGCCCACAGCGCCGCCGAGGCCTCGATCCGGGCCGGGTCGGCGGTGCGGACCCAGGTCTGGGTGGAGATCGAGACCCCGCCGTACGAGGCTCCCCAGACGGCGAGTGCGAGCAGGACCGCCGCGAGGCTCCCGGTGAGGAACGGCAGCAGGGCGGCGGCGAGCGCGACGCCCGCGAGCGCGGTGGTCACGGCCGCCTTCGGGTGCCGTCCGGCCAGCGGGCCGAGGGTGAAGTTCCCGGCGACGCCGGCCAGTCCGTAGACGAGCAGGCAGGCGGCGATGGCGCCGCTGCTCAGGCCCGCGTCGAGTTCGAGCACCGGCCGTACGTAGGTGTAGCCGGTGAAGTGGCCGAGCACGACGAGCGCCGTGACGGCGAGCCCGGCGGCGACCCCCCGGTTGCGCAGGGCGTCGGCGATGCCGTCGAGCCGGCCCCGCTCGTGGACCGGGAGGGCGGGGAGCGTGCGGGCGAGGACGGCGGCGGAGACCGCGCCGAGCAGGGCGAGGGTCCAGAACGCGGAGCGCCAGCCGAGCAGGGCCGCGAGGTAGGTGCCGAGCGGGACGCCGAGCACCGAGGCGATGGAGACACCGGAGAAGATCAGCGTGGTGGCGAGCGCGATGCGCGGTCCGTCGGCGAGCCGGGGGCCCAGCCCGGCGGTGATGCCCCACACGATGCCCATCGCCAGGCCGAGAAGGACCCGACTGACGGCCAGGACGGGGTAGTTGGGCGCGAGTGCGGTGAGCGCGTTCGCCAGGGACAGCAGCAGCAGGAAGGCGATCAGCACGCCCTTGCGGTCCCGGAGGCCGATGAGCGCCGGCACGAAGGGGGAGAGGACCGCGGCGAGGATCCCGGTGATCGTCAGGGAGAGCCCGGTGACGCCGTCGGAGACGGCGAGGGTCTTCGAGATGGGCGTCAGCAGTCCCACCGGCATCATCTCGGAGGAGACCACGGTGAAGGTGGCGAGGGCGACGGCGACGATCGGCGCCCAGCGGGGCGGACTGCCGGGGGCGGCCGGGGGCGCGAGGGTTTCGGCGGTGGTCATGGGGCCAGCCCACCACCCGCGCCGAGGGCCGAACAAGATCGATGAGCTCATCCATCCATGAGCCAGGCTCATCGATCCGAGGGTGTCCCCGGTGCCGCCCGCCGCAGTGCGGGAGGCGGCACCGGGGCGGGGTCACTCGGCCGGGGCGATCCGGTGGCCGCCGAGCGCCGAGTGGAGGGTGAGCGCCTCGACCGGGCAGAAGTCGACCGCCTCGGTCAGCGCCTCCGTCAACTCCGCGCCGCCGGCCGCGTACTCGGCCACCGGCTCGGCCAGCCCGTCGGCGCCGAGCGCCAGCGAGCCGGGGGCGCTGAGGGCGCACATCCCGGAGCCGATGCAGCGGTCCCGGTCGACCCGGACGACCACCGGGTCGGCGCCCGTCTCTGATCGGGCCGTCACCAGGAGACCTGGAGGGACTCGGGGCTGCGGGTGAGCAGACCGCGCCGCCAGTCGATCCCCTCGATGGGCCCGGTCAGGCGCAGCGAGGGCAGCCGGCGGGCCAGGCGGTGCAGGGCGAGTTCGAGCTCCATCCGGGCCAGCCAGGCGCCCAGGCAGTGGTGCGGCCCGGCGCCGAAGGTCAGCATCGGCGCCGCCAGCGGGGAGAACAGCTCGGTCAGCAGGTCCCCGGTGAAGACCGACGGGTCCTGGTTGGCGGCGCCGGTGTCGGCGGCGACGACGCTGCCGGCCGGGATCACCACCCCGCCGATCTCGACGTCCTCGATGGTGCGGCGCAGCAGTCCGGGCGTGTGCTGGACGTCGCCGAGCGGGACGGCGCGCAGGATCTGCTCGGTCGCGGCGGTGGCGCTGGCCTCGTCGGCGGCCAGCCGCTGCCAGGCCTCGCGGCCGTCGGAGAGCAGGTAGACCAGGGCGTTGCCGAGGCTGGTCATGGTGGTCTCGTGGCCGGCCACGACGAGGCCGATGACCAGCGTGACCAGCTGCCCCTCGGTGATCGAGCCGTCCTCGGCGGCGGCCGCGAGCAGGCTGCTGACCAGGTCCTCGCCGGGGTCGGCGCGACGGTCGGCGATCACGGCGGCGCCGAAGCCGGCGAACTCGGCCATGGCGGTGCCGATCTCCTCGGCCGTGTAGGCGGTGGCGGAGAGCGCGTGGTCGCTCCAGTGCGCGAGCTTCTTGCCGTCCAGGTTGTCCAGCCCCATCAGCCGGCTGATCACCTGGACCGGGAGCGGGCGGGTGTAGCCGGCGACGATGTCGGCGGGGGAGCCGTGGTCGATCAGCTCGTCGATCAGGGCCTCGATCACCGAGGCGACCCAGGGCCGCCAGCGGGCGATGGCACGCGGGGTGAAGGCCCGTTGCACGGTGCGGCGCAGCCGCTGGTGCTCGGTGCCGTCGATGTTCAGCATGCTCTGCGGGTCATCCAGGATGTTGGGGATGACGGTGATCTGCGGCGCGTCCGGGGCGTACAGCGGGGCGCGGCCCAGACGGGGGTCGGTCAGCACCTGCCGCACGTCCGCGTGGCGGCTGACCAGCCAGACGGGGGTGCCGGTGGGCAGCGCGGCGAGCCGGGGCGGGCCGGGCTCCAGGCGGCGCAGGCAGTGCATCGGGATGAGCGGGACGGTGCCGGTTCCGGCACCGGTCGCACTGTTCTCGGCGGACATCCGTACTCCAGACTCCAGGGCGGGGGGCCGCGCGGTGCGGCCCGACGGGGGGTGGAACCGGGATGGTGCGGGGACGGGTGGGGCGGGCCGGCGGCTCGGCTCGGGCCGGGTTCGGGTGGACCGGGACGAAGGTGGATCGGTGGAACGGGTGGATCGGAGGAACGGGTGGGTCGGGACGGGGCGAAGGGGCGAAGGGCCGATCGGTGGGATGGATGGCGCGAATCGTGCGACGGCGGACGGTCGGTACGCCTCGGCACGGACGGTTCGCGGTGGCGCACCGTCGGGTGGGGCGAGTGTGCTGAGCGTGGTCGAGTGGACCGCTTCTGCTACGACCGTACGTGGGCCGCGGTGCGTGCGTCAGCGGCACTTCCAGCCAACGGCGGTCCTTTCCGGGCACTTCGGGGCTCGCTGACGGGCGCTCGGCGCCGCCCGTGCGCCCCGCTCGCCGGGCCGGGCCGGGTGACCGGCGGATATCTCGGCGGCATATGACGGTCGATCCGGCCGTCCCGGCCGCCGCGGTGAGCCGGATCACCCCGCCCGTTCCGTCGGTGGCCGCCGCAACGGGCGCTACGCTTCGTGGGCAGTCGTTTGTCGCAGGTCACGCCGGTGCAGAGCCGCATCGGCCGACGGAGGTGGATTTCGGATGGCCCAGCAGGTCAAGGCAGTCATCGCGCGCGCCAAGGGCGCGCCCGTGGAGGTGACCACGATCGTGGTGCCGGACCCTGGCCCGGGCGAGGCGGTGGTCAGGATCCAGGCCTGCGGCGTCTGCCACACCGACCTGCACTACCGCGAGGGCGGCATCAACGACGAGTTCCCGTTCCTGCTCGGCCACGAGGCGGCGGGCATCGTCGAGTCGGTCGGCGAGGACGTCACCGAGGTCGCGCCCGGCGACTTCGTCGTCCTCAACTGGCGCGCGGTGTGCGGCCAGTGTCGCGCCTGTCGGCGTGGCCGCCCGCAGTACTGCTTCGACACCCACAACGCCAAGCAGAAGATGACGCTGCTGGACGGCACCGAGCTGTCCCCGGCGCTGGGCATCGGGGCGTTCGCCGAGAAGACCCTGGTCGCGGCCGGCCAGTGCACCAAGGTGGACCCGGAGGCCTCGCCGGCCGTCGCCGGCCTGCTGGGCTGCGGTGTGATGGCAGGCCTCGGCGCCGCCATCAACACCGGGGGCGTCGGCCGCGGCGACTCGGTCGCGGTGATCGGCTGCGGTGGCGTCGGCGGCGCGGCCGTGATGGGCTCCCGCCTCGCGGGCGCGGCCCGGATCATCGCCGTCGACATCGACGACCGCAAGCTGGAGACGGCGCGCCGGCTCGGCGCCACCCACACCGTCAACTCCCGCACCACCGACCCGGTCGAGGCGATCCGCGAGCTGACCGGTGGCAACGGCGCGGACGTGGTGGTGGAGGCGGTCGGCCGTCCGGAGACCTATCAGCAGGCGTTCTACGCCCGCGACCTCGCCGGCACCGTCGTCCTGGTCGGCGTGCCCACGCCGGAGATGACGCTGGAACTGCCGCTGCTCGACGTGTTCGGCCGCGGCGGCGCGCTGAAGTCCTCCTGGTACGGCGACTGCCTGCCCTCCCGGGACTTCCCGATGCTGATCGACCTGTACCTCCAGGGCCGCCTGGACCTCGGCGCGTTCGTCACCGAGACCATCGAACTCGACGCGGTGGAGCAGGCGTTCGAGCGCATGCACCAGGGCGACGTGCTCCGCTCGGTGGTGGTCCTGTGAACGAGCGTAGCGAGCGAACCGTCGAGAGGTGCGCGTGGGGCGAAGCGCCTGCCGAGCGAAGCGAGGTGGACGCATGAGCGCCCGCATCGACCGGCTGGTGACGGCCGGGACCTTCGAGCTCGACGGCGGCAGCTGGGAGGTGGAGAACAACGTCTGGATCGTCGGCGACGACGAGGAGGCGGTGGTGATCGACGCCGCGCACGACGCCGACGCGATCGAGGCCGCGCTCGGCGGGCGCCGACTGCTGGCGATCGTCTCCACCCACGCGCACAACGACCACATCGACGCCGCACCGGCGCTCGCGGCCCGCACCGGCGCGCCGATCCTGCTGCACCCGGACGACCTGCCGCTGTGGAAGCTCACCCACCCCGAGCGCCTCCCGGACGGCGAACTCGCCGACGGGCAGCGGATCGAGGTGGCCGGCACCGCGCTGACCGTCCTGCACACGCCGGGCCACGCCCCGGGCGCGGTCTGCCTGTACGCACCGGAGCTCGGCACCGTCTTCACCGGCGACACCCTGTTCCACGGCGGCCCGGGCGCGACCGGCCGGTCGTTCTCGCACTTCCCGACCATCATCGACTCGATCCGCGAGCGGCTGCTGTCGCTCCCGGCCGAGACGGTGGTCCGCACCGGCCACGGCGACCCGACCACCATCGGCGCCGAGGCCCCGGCCCTGCCGGACTGGATCGCCCGCGGGCACTGAGCGCGTTCACCGAACGCGCAGTGAGCACCGTACGGCCCCTGGAAGCAGCACCCTGCTCCGGGGGCCGTACGATCGCGACCATGTCCCACGACCCGCGTGACCTCGACGACGCCTTCCTCGCCTTCTGGCGCGAGCGTCACATCGCCACCCTGACCACCGCCCGCCCGGACGGCTCGCCGCACGTGGTGCCGGTCGGCGTGACGTACCAGCCGGAGACCGGGACGGCCCGGGTGATCACCAGCCGCACCAGCCGCAAGGCGCGCAACGTGGCGGCGGCCGGGCCACAGGGCCTGCGGGTCGCGGTCTGCCAGGTGGACCGGGCGCGTTGGTCGACCCTGGAGGGCGTGGCCGTGGTCCGGGACGAGCCGGAGCAGGTCGTCGATGCCGAGCGGCGCTACACCGAGCGCTACCGCGAGCCCCGGGTGAACCCGGACCGGGTGGTCATCGAGATCGCCGTCGACCGGGTCCTCGGCCGCGCCTGAGACCCACCCGTCAGGCGCGGTCGTGGTCCCCCGCCGCGCCGTCGATGAGCTCGCGCAGGATGTCGACGTGGCCCGCGTGCCGCGCGGTCTCCGTCGCTATCCCTCTTCTCCCAGGGAATCCCGGCCTTCAGGCCGGGCGGGAATGGGTCCTTGACACGGAGGCGCGGAGCGGCGGAGCGCAGTGCGCACTGTCAGTGACGTGTGGCATGTTGATCACCTCAACGGCCGAGGGGGTGTGCCCAATGATCCGCGCGTACAAGTTCCTCATGAGGCCCACCGTGGGACAGGCCCAGGCCCTCGGGGAGATGCTGCGCGACCACTGCTCGCTGTACAACGGGGCGCTCCAGGAACGCCGGGACGCCTACCGGCACATCTCGAAGACGAGCATCCGGTACGGCGATCAGTCGGCGCAGCTCAAGGACATCCGGGCGTTCGACCCGGAGCGTCACGGGCGTTGGTCGTTCAGCTCGCAGCAGGCGACGCTTCGCCGTCTCGACAAGGCGTTCCAGGCGTCCTTCCGGCGGGTCAAGTCCGGGGACACCCCCGGCTACCCGAGGTTCCGGGGCGTCAGCTGGTTCGACACGGTGGACTTCCCCAAGGACGGCGACGGCCGCCGCTGGTCCCGGTCATCAGGTGGTCGCGGTTGGTGTTGGTGTTGCCTGCATGAACACCACGACGTGCTGAATGTCCGCCAGCCGCCCGGGCCGGGCCGGCGCGGCGAGTGCCTGCTGGATGCTGATCGGGAGGGCGGACAGCACGGCGGCCGCCGCCGCGCCGCCGAGCAGGCTGCGGCGCGACAGTTCGGGCATCGGACTCATCGGGTGGGGCTCCTTGCTGACGGGCGCCGGGCCATCTGTTCGACCCGGACGAGCCTTGTTGTAAGGGACCGAGATGACCGGGGCCGGGGAGTTCGATGACGATCCGATGGCCGCCAAGGGGACCGGAGATGTACAGACAACTTGACGACTTGTCGAGGTGCGGGCCGGTTGGCGCACCGACCGGATGCGGCAGGCGGGGCTACCGCGGGGCCGTGCGGCGGGCGGGCTCGACGAGCTGACGGTCGAGGTGTTCGGCGCGGGGGGCGTCGCCGTGGGCGGTGTAGAGCTCGGCGGCGGCGTGGTGGTGGGTGGCGGCTTCGGCGGAGCGGCCGCCGACGGTGAGGAACTCGGCGAACTGCCGGTGGGCGAGGGCGTGCAGGCGGACGTTGCCGGTGGAGCGGCAGCGGTGGAGGGCGTCGTGCCAGGCGAGTTCGGCGCGGTCGCGGTCGCCGAGCGACTGGTGGGCGAGGGCTTCGCTGACCACTGCCCAGATGGCGGCGTTGGCGCTGGGCCGGTGGGGCAGCAGGGTGTGGGTCTCGCGGGCGTGGGCGAGGGCCGCGGCCGGGTCGCCGAGGCTGAGCTTGATCGCGGCGGCGTTGCTGAGGATGGTGGCGGCGTGTTGGCGCAGCCCGCTGCTCCGGACGAGGGCGAGGGCGGCCCGGGAGATCCGGTCCGCCTCGGCCGGGTCGCCGGACAGGGCGGTCATCGAGGAGAGGACGGAGAGGGCGTGGATGTGGCGGTCGCCGTCCTCGGGGGTGGTGCGGTCGACGGCCCGGGCGGCGAGGGGCAGCGCCTCGGCGACGTACCCGACGGTGCCGAGCGCGCAGGCGGTGGCGGCCTCCATCGCGGCGAGGCCCTCCCGACCGCCGTCGAGCCGGGCGGCGTGGAGGCCGGCCCGCAGGCAGGAGAGCCGGTCGACGACCCGGTCGGCGCCGTAGTACAGGACGGCGGTCACCTCGGCGAGGCGCCAGGCGCGTTCGTGGTCGCCGCGCTCGGCGGCGGCGGTGACCAGGGCCCGCAGGACCGGTTCCTCGGCGCGGCACCAGTCGAGGGTGGCGCGGACATCGGACAGGCGAGGGAGAGCCTGCGGGCCGGGGCCGGGCGGCCGGTACGGCCGGTAGTGGGGGTTGGTGCGCTGGACGGCGTGGCCGCCGGCGGCGAGCTCGTAGTCGGCGAGCCGTTGGAACGCCGTGTCCCGCCGTTCGGCGGGGAGGCCGTCGAACAGTTCGGCGCCGTAGAGGCGGACGAGGTCGTGGCGACCGTAGCGGCCGGGCGCGGGTTCGGTCAGCAGGTGGTGGGCGGCGAGGCTGCCGAGGGCGTGCCGGGCGGTCTCGGCGTCGGCGGCGAGCAGGGCGGCGGCCGCGGACACGTCGGTGGTGGTGCCGGGGTGCGCGGTGAGCAGGGCGAGGAGCCGGCGGGCGGGTCCGGGGAGGTGGGGGTAGGTGCGCGAGAGCGCGGTCCGGACGCTGACCGCGCCGCCGTCGGTGCGGAGGGCGGTGAGGCGGGTCCGTTCGTCGGCCAACTCGTCGACGAGGGAGGCGAGTTTCCAGCCGGGGCGGGCGGCGAGGCGGTCGGCGGTGATCTGCAGCGCCAGGGGGAGGCGGTCGCACAGTTCGATCAGCCGGGCGGCCGCCGCGGGCTCGGCGGCCACCCGCTCGGCGGTCAGCCGATGCTCCAGCAGGCGGTGCGCGTCGGAGGCGGGCAGTGCGTCGATGTGGAGCAGAGCGGCGCCGTCGGTGACGACGAGTTCCTCCAGGGTGTTGCGGCTGGTCAGGACCGTGACGCAGGCGGGTCCGGCGGGCAGCAGTTCGGTGGCCTCGGCGGCCGTGCGCACGTTGTCGAGGACCACCAGCAGCCGACGGCGTCGGGTGAGGGCGCGGAACAGGTCGGCCCGGGCGGCGAGGCCCTCCGGGACGGCCTGCTCGGGCAGGCCGAGGGAGCGGAGGAAGCGGCCGAGGATCTGGGCCGGGTCGGCGGGGCCCGCCGGATCGAAGCCGCGCAGGTCCGCGAAGAGGCGGCCGTCGGGGAAACCGGCGGCGGCGCGGTGGGCCCAGCGCAGGACGGTCGCGCTCTTGCCGACCCCGGCGGGGCCGACCACCACGGCGAGCCCGCCGCCGCCCTGCTCGGCCCGGCCGTGGTGGTCGAGCCACCGCTCCTCGGCTTCGCGGCCGACGAACCCGTCCGGCGCGGAGGGGAAGTGGCGGATCGTCGGGGCGCCGTCGGTGAGGGCTTCGCCGGCCTCGGTCAGCTCGGCCAGGGCGGCCCGGAGCTCCGGTCCAGGGCCGACGCCGAGTTCCTCGTCGAGCCGGGCCGTGGCCTGCCGGTGGAGGCGGACGGCGTCGGCGCCGCGCCCGCTCTGGTGCAGGCACCGGACCAGCAGGGCGGCGGTGGGTTCGCGCAGCCCGTCCGCGCGCACGCTCTGTTCCAGCGCCGGCACGGCCGCATGGCCGCGCCCGAGGCGCAGCAGGCATCGTGTCCACGCGGTGAGCAGCTCGGTCCGGGTGTCGTCGAGGCGGGCGGCGAGCGCGGCGGCGAGCGGGGTGGCGGGGAGGTCGGCGAGGGCCGCGCCGCGCCACAGCCGCAGGGCCCGCTCCAGCAGCGCGGCGGCGGTGGTGTCGTCGTCGGTGGCGGCGGCGCGCGCGGCCAGGGCTTCGGCGTGCAGGGCGTCGACGGCCTCGGGGTGCCCGGTGAGCCGGTAGCCGGGGGCGCTGGTGGTGATGGCGAGGCCCGAGCCGTCCAGCAGCCGGCGCAGGGTGGCGACGTGCCCCTGCAGCGCGGCTTTCGCGCGGGTGGGCGGCCGCTCGGCCCAGAGCAGTTCGAGGAGTTGGCCGACCGCGACGGTGCGGCCCAACTCCAGTGCGAGCAGGGCGAGTACGGCCCGCCGTTGCGCGCTGCCGACGGGGACGGCGGAGTCGGTGCCATCGTCCGCACCGGTGCCGTGCCGTAGCTCGACCGGGCCGAGCAGTCGTATCCCCATGTCTCCCGTCCCGCCGTCGTCCGGAGGGACCGGACAGGCCGTCGGGAAGTTTACCCGTGGGTAACCGGTGGTCGGCACCCCGTCGTCCGGGGAGTGCCGGACGTCGACCTGCCGTCAGGGCCTCTTCCGGGTGGGACCGATCACCGGCAGGTGGTGACACCCGGGGTGAGGTGGAGGCGCTCGGGGCGGGACGGGGGGCGGAGCTCGTCCGGGGAGAGGAGGTCGCGGCGCGACTGCCAGGCGAGCAGTCGGACGCGGGCCTGCTGGTCCCGGTCGTCCGCCGTCCCGGACATGGTGCCCGGGCCGACCTCGCGGAGCAGGACGCGGGTCGGGAGGTCCTCGCCGCCCGGCAGGACCTCCAGGACGGAGAACCACGAGCCGGGCGGGAACACCACCTCGGGCTCGCCGTCCTCGGAGATCACCGACGTGCGGCGGCCGGTGGCGGACCACACCAGGAACTCGACGGACGTCCCCGGCACGACCTCCGCCGCAGGCGTCCCGACCACCGGCGCGGGCTCCGCCAGCAGCGCTCCCGGCACGTAGTGGCGCAACTCCTCCTCGCCCGCGTCGGCGCCCAGCAGAACGGCGCCCCGGTGGTTCGGCAGCCGCCGCAGTCCGGACCCCAGACACGCCAGATACGGATCCAGTGGTCCGGAGCCGGGCCGGCGGGCCGCCTCGACCAGGTCTGCGTGGAAGGCCGGGACACCCGTGTCGGTGTGGTGCAGGTAGACCGCCGCGAGGTCACTCTTCAGGTCGTCCCGGGCGTGCGAGCGCAGCGCCGGGAGCCGCATCGCGACCTGCTCGGCGCGGCTGGCGCAGCGCTGGAAGTGCTCGCCCAGCAGTGCCCGGAAGGCGGTCCGCTCGGCGGCCGTGCTCGGCCGCCCGGAGACCGCCGTGCCGTCGGGCGTGAGGAGTCGGGCGGTGCGGGGGGCCTCGGGCGCGGTGCCGGCGCGGGGTGCGGGCTCCTCGGCGGTGTCGGGAGGTGTGGCCGGCTCAAGGTTCGGGGCGGCCTGCTCGGGGGCGGACCCGGGTTCGGCAGCGGACTCGGCGTCGGGGTGGGGGGCGGGGTCCGGCGCGGCGGCGGACTCGGCGTCGGGGGTGGTTCGGCGGATCGTGCCGTGGGCCGGCGGCTCGGGGGTGGGGGTGGGTGTGGGTGCGGGTGCGGGTACGGGGGTGGGTGCGGGTGTGGGTGCGGGCGCGCTCGTCGCGGTGGCGGACCGGCCCTCGGGGTCAGCGGTGTGGGTCCGGACGGCCGGGGCCGGTCCGATGGCCGCCGTGGCGGTCTGGACGGGCGGCTCGGGGGCGGTGACGGCGGGTTCGGCGGTGGCCTGCGGTGCGGGTGCGGGTGCGGGTGTGGGAGCGGGCGTGGGTGCCGGCGTGACCGTTGCCGCGACGATGGTGAACTCGCCTGCAGAGTCAGGCTGTTCAGCGAGCTCGGCAGGGGGCTGCGGGGTGGCCGGGAGGGCGGGCCGGGCGGGTTGTTCCGAGCGGAGGGCGCCTGGGCGGCGCGCGCCGTCGATCAGCAACTCGGGTGCGGTCGTGCCGGGGGCGGTGAGGGCTGCGCGCAGGTCGTCGAGGACGGCGAGCACCTCCGGGGGCACCGTTCGCCCGTCCGCCCCGGCGATCAGCAGCGGGTGGGCGGGGTCCGGGTCGCGCAGGCGTGGGCCGCGGTCCTGCGGCGGCTCCTCGGGGCGCAGCCACAGGCCGGCGGGCACGGCTTCAAGCCGCCAGCCCGTGACCGGGGACTCGTAGAGAGCGGGTCCGCAGGTGGCCGGGCCGTCGGAGGTGGTGCGCCAGGCGGAGGCGACGACGCGGTGCCGCTCCGGCGAGGCGGTGAGCTCGGTCAGCCACGGCTCCCAGCCGGGGGTGCCGTCCGCGGTCAGCACGCGGGAGGAGAGGCCGCTGGTGGTGCGCATGGGCAGGCCGACGGCGGCGCGGAGGTCGTGGCCGAGTTCGGCCGCGAGCCCGGCGGCAAGGGCGGTGAGCGCGGTGGTGGGGGCCCAGGGGGCGCTGAGCAGCAGGTCGGCCGAGGGGCCGGGGAGCAGGGCGCGGAGCCGGGCGGCGAGGTCGGCGGCCGGGGGCAGGGGTGTGCCCGGGTGCCCGACGACGAGGATCACCGTGTCCTCGCCCGCGGTGGCCCTGGTGAGCGGGCCAGGGGGGCCGTCGGGGTCGGGCTTGCTGCGGAACCAGTAGCCGTGCGGCAGCGCGGTGACCAGCGGGTCGGCGGCGCCGCCCGGCGGCGTGGCCGGGCCGCGCCGGACGGGCTCGGCGGGCTCGGCGGGCTCGGGCGTCGGCGGGACGGGCACGGCCGGGACGGACACCGCCACGGTCGGCTCGGCCGCCGCCACCGGGCTCGCCATCACCACGGTCTCCGCCGCTTCGCCGCCCGCCGGTTCCTCCGTCGGTGGATCGGCGGCCGGCTCCGTCGGCAGCGGCCAGACCGGCCCGAGCCGGCGCAGTTGTCCGGTCGGGGTGCAGAGCCACCAGGATGACGGCGCGTCGTCGGCCGGCCCGCTGGTCAGCAGGGTGCCGTCGGGCCGGAGGGTGACCAGCCCGTCCGGGGCGACGACGCCGAGGCCGGTCAGTTCGGCGATCCGTTCGGCGGGTCGGCGCCCGGTGTCCGGGGCGGTGGCCAGGCCGGAGGCGGCGAGGACGAGCGCGGTGGCGTCCCGGGTGGTGGCGGTGCGGGTCAGCTCGTCGAGCCGGCCGAAGAGGACGGCCGGCGCGTCGGGGGCGGCGGCGAGGACGGTGACGGTCCGGGCGACGTGGGTGAGCCGGGCCAGTGCCGCGGTCAGTGCCGCGGGTGGGGCGGCCGGGCCGGTGCCGTCCCCGCCACCGGGGGCGATGACGAAGTGCGGGCCCACCTGGTGCAGGGTGGCGGGCGTCGCGGCGGCGGAGTTCCGACGGAGGGTCAGCCGGCGTTTCGCCGGTGCGGCGCCGGGCGCGTCCCCTGCCGCTTGCGCTGATGTGCTCATCGTCCCGCCCTCCGTCCGCCCGGCCGCGTCTGCCGCACGTGTCACCCGGCTCTACGGCCCCCGTGCCCCTCCGGGTTCACCCCTCGTCCTCGTCCTCCTCCAGGACGGCGGTCTGCACCTGGACCGTGCGCCGGCGGGTGATGTGCAGGCCGCGCCCGGTCGGGAAGGCGCGGGGCTTGGTGGAGCCGAACAGGAAGCCCTCGCTGGGCGGGCAGGACAGCAGCACCACCGGGGTGTTGACCTCCTCCAGCTTGCGCAGCAGCTGGTCGGAGGAGGCCCGCCCGATGCCGTTGGCGCTGCGGGCGACGATCAGGTGCAGGCCGAGTTCGACGCCCTGCGCCAGGTAGTCGAGCAGCGGCGCGAAGGGGTGGTCGTGGAGGCCGCCGGGGGAGCCGGAGACCAGCTCGTAGTCGTCGACCACGATGAACAGTTCCGGCCCCTCCCACCAGTCGCGCAGCCGCAGCCGGGCCGGGGCGATGTCGGCGCCGGGCAGCCGGTTGGCCATGGCGCGGGCGGCGCCGTCGACGATCTGGCGCAGCACGTCCACGCTGACGGCGTGGCCCAGCCGGTACTCCTGGGGCACCGCCTCCTGCAGGACCCGGCGGTAGTCGATGAGCATGATCCGGGCCTCGTCGGGCCGGTACGCGCTGGTGACGGCGGCGGCGACGAGCTTCAGCAGGTTGGTCTTGCCGGCCTCGCTGTCGCCGACGACCAGCAGGTGCGGGCTCTCCTCGAAGTCGTGCCACAGCGGGGTGAGCGAGACGTCCTGGAGGCCGATCGGGATGCGCAGCCGGCCTTCGGGGGCGGGCAGGGCGGCGGCGGGCAGTTGCAGCGGCAGCATCCGGATCTCCGGTGCGCGCGGGCCGGTCCAGTGGTCGGCGACGGCGTCGACCAGGTCGGCGACGCCCTCGCCGAGGTCGGCGGCGGTGCCGCTGCCGTCCAGCCGGGGCAGGGCGGTGAGGAAGTGCATCTGGTCGGAGGTGAGGCCCCGGCCGGGGATGTTCGGCACGGTGCCGGCGGCCCGCATGTTGATGGCGGAGTCGACGGCGTCGCCGAGCCGCAGTTCGAAGCGGGTGCCGAGGAGGTCGCGCAGGGCGCTGGAGACCTCGCCCCAGCGGGTGGTGCCGACGATCAGGTGGATGCCGTAGTTGAGGCCGCGCTGGGCGATCAGGGTGAGCGCGGGGGCGAGGTCGGGGAACTCCTGGCGGATGGTGTTCCAGCCGTCGATGACGAGGAAGACGTCGCCGTGCGGCTCGTCGGGCAGTTCGCCGGCCGCGAGGCGGCGGCGGAAGGCGGAGACGGAGTCGATGCCGAGCTCGGCGAAGCGCTGCTCGCGCCGGCTCAGGATGCTGTTGACCTCGGCGATGGTGCGCAGCACCCGCTCGGGGTCGTGCCGCCCGGTGATGCCGCCGACGTGCGGCAGGCCGCGCAGCGAGGACAGCGTGCCGCCGCCGAAGTCCAGGCAGTAGAACTGCACTTCGCGCGGAGTGTGGGTGAGGGCGAGGGCGGTGATCAGGGTGCGCAGCAGGGTGCTCTTGCCGCTCTGCGGGCCGCCGGCGATGCCGATGTGGCCGCCGGCGCCGGAGAGGTCGGCGGTGAGCAGGTCGCGGATCTGCTGGAAGGGGCGGTCGATGACGCCCACGGGGACGGCCAGGGTGCCGCGGTCGGCCGCGCTCTCGGTGGTGAGGCCGTGCTCGGGGTGCGGGGCGAGGGGCGGCAGCAGCTGGTCGAGGGTGGGCGGGACGCCCAGCGGCGGCAGCCACACCTGGTAGGCGGGCGGGCCGGCGTCGGTGAGCTTCTCGGCGGCGAGGTCGAGCAGGGTGTGGGTCTGCTCCGGCGTCTCCTCGGGCTCCTCGGCGGCCGACGGGGCGAGGGGCTGACGCGGCGCCACGTAGGCGGTGCCGTACCGGGCGACCTGGCCGGCCGCCTGCTGGCGGGCGGCGGCGGCGCGCCGGGCCCGGTAGGGGCCGGAGACGTACGCGGCCTTGAACCGGGTCAGGGTGGCGATGTCGCTGCGCAGGAAGCCGTTGCCGGGCTGGGAGGGCAGCTGGTAGGCGTCGGGGACGCCGAGGACGCCCCGGCTCTCCATCGCGGAGAAGGTGCGCAGGCCGATCCGGTAGGACAGGTGGGACTCCAGGGCGTGCATCCGGCCTTCGTCCAGGCGCTGCGAGGCCAGCAGCAGGTGCACGCCGAGGGAGCGGCCGAGGCGGCCGATCATGATGAAGAGTTCCATGAAGTCGCGGTGCGCGGCGAGCAGTTCGCTGAACTCGTCGACCACCACGAACAGCGTGGGCATCGGCTCCAGCGGGGTGCCGGCGGCGCGAGCGGTCTCGTAGTCGAGCAGCGAGCTGTAGTTGCCGGCGGAGCGGAGCAGCTCCTGGCGGCGGACGAGTTCGCCGTGCAGGGCGTCGCGCATCCGGTCGACCAGGGCGGCCTCGTCGGCGAGGTTGGTGATCACCGCCGAGGTGTGCGGCAGCCGGTCGAGGCCGAGGAAGGTCGCGCCGCCCTTGAAGTCGACCAGGACGAAGTTGAGCACCTCGGAGGAGTGGGTGAGGGCCAGCGCCAGCACCAGGGTGCGCAGCAGTTCGGACTTGCCGGAGCCGGTGGCGCCGATCAGCATGCCGTGCGGGCCCATGCCGCCCTGGGCGGACTCCTTGATGTCCAGTTCGACCGGCGTGCCGTCGCCGGAGACGCCGAGCGGCACCCGTAGCCGGTCCCGGACGCCGCGTCCGGCCCAGCCCTGGGCGATCTCGTGCCGGTGCAGGTCGCGGATGCCGAGCAGGGAGGCGAGGTCGTAGTCGGTGGCCAGCGGCTCCCCGGCGTCCGCCGAGTCGCCGATCCGGTACGGGGCGAGCAGGGTGGCCAGCCGGCGGGCGGCCGTCCCGGACAGGGCGTCGGGCCGGCCGAGGTCGGTGACGTCGTCGCGGTGGTTGCGGTCGGCGCCGACCATGTCGAGTCGGCCGTCCTCGATCCGCAGCCGCAGCCGGAAGCGCAGCGGCTTCCATTCGAGGGTGTCGCCGAGGTCGATCAGGACGGCGTTGCGCCAGCCGGCCAGCGCGGCCCGGCTGGTGGCCCCGGCCTGGGGGCCGTCCAGCACGATCACGGTGAACGGCTCGTCCCGGCCGGGCTGGGTCTCCGGCTCGAACGGGGGCCGGCCGGCGAACTCGCCGCCGAGCAGCTGCTCGATCTCCACCACGGATCCCGCGACCAGCCGCACCGGACCGACCCCGTCGGTGTCCTCGGGGTGCAGGGCGTGCGGCAGCCACTTGGTCCACTCCCACTCGGCCTGGTGCTCTGCGTCGGTGACGACGGCGATCCGCAGCTCGTCGGGGGCGTGGAAGAGCGCCAGCTGCGCCAGCATGGCGCGGGCCAGGGCGCGGGTCGCGGCCCGGTCGTCGCCGCGCAGCAGGACCTGCGCGTACCCGCGCAGGTAGACGGCGATGGGCTGGTCGGCGACGGTGCCGTAGGCGTTGATGAACCGGCGCAGCGCGTGCGCGCACAGCGGTTCCAGGTCCTCCACCGGCTTGGTGGACAGCGGTGCCAGCCGTACCGCGAGCCGCTGGTGCCCGAGGCCGATCCGGACGTCGCCGAAGTCGGGGTGGGTGCTGCGCCGCTCCCACAGCCGGGAGGTGCGGGCGAGCGAGGCGAGCGTGTCGGGGGCGGGGTGGCGCCAGGCAAGCGCCTCCTGCTGGCGGGCGATGTGGCCGCGCACCTGGCGGCGGACCTGGGAGAGGTAGCGCAGGTAGTCCCGGCGTTCGGCGCGCAGTTCGCGCTTGCGGTCACTGGCGCCGCGGATCAGCTGGGTGACCAGCATGCCAACGGCGGACAGCGCCATCATGCCGATCGCGACGTAGGTCAGGACGCCGCCGCCGTCGCCGGGGCGCAGGAAGACGAACACCATCGAGAGCGAGCTGAGCGCCATCGGCGCCATCGCGATCATGTTCGACATACCGCTCTGCGCCTCGGGGAGGACGGGCGGCTCCTGCAACTGGATCTCGCCGTCGGGCATCGCCGGGCCAGGGCGCCGCGGCGGACGGTCGACCAGCACCACACTCAACGAAGGGCTCCTCGCGCAGGGGAACGGCCGCTCGGTGCTTCGGCGGCCCGGGACGCGCACCGTCCACCCGGGACGACGGGCGGCGGGCCCGGCCGGGTTCACCCGGTTCGCCGGGAACGCTCGCGGTGCTGCCGGGAACGCTCGCCGGGAACGGCCGCGCGAACGGATTCCGCCACGCGCTGAACCCCGCGGGCGCCACCGGCCGTCCCTCCTGGTGAGGTGACGCCCGGGCTCGTCCTCCCCCAGGCGCTCCCGGGCCGTCACCTCGCCACGCCGTTCGGAGGCCAGGGCAAAAGGGAGAAGTGTGAACGGGAGCGCGACCGGCACCGCCGTCGCCGGACTGTGCCGACTGAGGTTCCGGACGCCGGAGGCGGTCCTGGAACTCGCCGTCCCCGCCGATGTACCGCTGGCCGACCTGCTGCCGGCCGTCCTCGCGCAGGCCGGCCCCGAGCTGGAGGAACAGGGCGTCGAGCACGACGGCTGGGTGCTGCAGCGCCTCGGCGGCCCGCCGCTGGACGAGGAGCTCGGCGCCGACGCGCTCGACCTGCACGACGGGGACGAGCTCTACCTGCGCCCGCGCCGCGACGCCCTGCCCGAGGTGCACTACGACGACCTGGCCGACGGCGTCGCCACCGGCATGCGGGCCCGTTCCGACACCTGGCGCCCGGCGCTCACCCACCACGTGGCGCTCGGACTGGCCGTGGCCGTCCTGGCCGGCGGGCTCGCGGTGCTGCTGCTCCCCGGCCCGGCGCAGACGCGCGCCCTGGCCGCCGCCGTCACCGGCCTGCTGCTGCTGCTGGGTGCGCTGAGCGCCTCCCGGGCGGTCGGCGACGCCGGCGCGGGCACCGCGCTCGGCGCCATGGCGGTGCCCTACCTCGCGATGGCCGGGGCGCTGCTGCCGGCCGGTGGCGGGGCCGGCGCGGTCGGTGCCCGGATGCTGGCGGGCGGCTGCGCGGCCGCCGGGGCGGCGGTGCTGGCGCTGGCCGCCGTCGGCTGCTCGGCGCCGCTGTTCCTCGGCGTGGTGCTGTTCGCCCTGTACGTCATGGTGGCGGGCGGGCTGACGCTGGGCGGGGAGGGCGGCCCGCAGGTGGCGGCCGTGCTGGCGGTGCTCGCGGTGATCCTCGGGGCCTTCGTCCCGGGCATCTGCTTCCGCCTGTCCGGGCTGCGGCTGCCCGCGCTGCCGCGCAACGCCGAGGAGCTCCAGGAGGGCATCGCCCCGGTCCCGAGCGCCACCGTCCGCAGCCGCAGCGACGTCGCCGACGGCTTCCTGACCGCCTTCCACCTGGCGCTCGGCACGGTCCTCACGGGATGCGTGACGCTGGTGGCCGGCGAACCCGGTTGGGCGGCCACGACCCTGACGGTGACCCTGTCCGTCCTGCTGCTGCTGCACTCCCGGGCGATCGGCAGCATCCCGCAGCGACTGTCCGTCCTGCTGCCCGGCGCCTACGGCCTGGCGCTGCTGCTCGGCCACCTGGCCCTCGGCGAGGGGACCGGGGGCCGCCTGCTGGTGCTGGTCGGCCTGCTCGCCCTGGCGGCCGCCCTGGCCGTCGTCTCCTGGACGATCCCCGGGCGCCGGCTGCTGCCCTACTGGGGCCGGGCCGCGGACCTGCTGCACACCGCCGCGGCGATGGCGGTGATCCCGCTGGCCCTGGCCGTGGCCGGGGTCTACCACGAGCTGCGCGCCCTGGCCGGCTGAGCCGACCCTGACGGACCCTCACCTTCCGCCGCCCCGAGGAGAACCACGAGATGCAGTCGAAGCGCGACCAGGTGCAGGCCCACCTGTTCGTGATGGGCAGGCTCGCCACCGGCATGCTGCGCGGCGAGCCCGATGCCGCCGACACCCCGGCCGGGCGCACCTCGCGGGGCACCGTCATCGGGGTGATCATCGCCGTGCTGGTGTGCCTGGGGGCCGCCGTGTTCGGGGCGCTCGTCCCCGGCGGCGCCACGGGCTGGCAGAAGCCCGGCACCCTGGTGGTGGTCAAGGAGAGCGGCGTCCGCTACCTCTTCCTGGACGGCAGCCTGCACCCCGTCCTGAACGAGGCCAGCGCCCGGCTGCTGGCCGGCGACCAGCTGGTGGTCGACCAGGTCAGCGTGCACTCGCTGGCCGACACCCCGCGCGGCGCCCCGATCGGCATCCTCGGCGCCCCCGACGGCCTGCCCGGGGCCGACCAGCTCGCCGACGCGCCCTGGCTCGCCTGCGCCGTCAGCACGCCCGGACCGTCCGGCGGCCGCCTCCCGGAGCTGGCCCTGGCGGTCGGCCCGGGCCGCCGCGGCACCGGCCTGACGGACGGCCAGGGCGCCCTGGTCTCCGCCCCGGACGGTGCCGTGTACCTGCTCTGGCACGGCCGCCGGCTGCGCCTGGACACCGCCAACGGCGCCCGCCAGGCCCTCGGCCAGACCGCCGTCGCCCCCTACCCGGTGACGGCGGCCTTCCTCAACGCGCTGGCCGCCGGCCCGGACCTGGCCGCCCCCGACCCGGCGGACCGCGGCAAGCCCGGCCCGCAGCTCGGCACCCACGCCACCCGGATCGGCCAGCTGTTCACCGGCCCCGGCGGCGACCCCTACCTGCTGACCACGGCCGGGCTCGCCCCGCTCAGCCGGATGGCCTTCGAGCTGCTGCGCAACGACCCCCGCACCCAGAACGCCGCCTACGCGGGCGAGGCCGTCGCCCCCGCGCAGCTCGGCCCGGCCGACCTCACCGCGCACACCGCGCCCGCCCCGGCCGCCCCCGCCGCGGCCGGGCTGCCCACCGCGCCGCCCGAACTGGTGACGGTCCCCCAGGGCCGGGGCGTCTGCGCGGACCTGAGGCTCACCGACCAGGCGCCGACCACCTCCGTCACCCTGGTCGACACCGGTGCCGTCGCGGGCCCGCCGCCGGCCGCCCAGCCGGGCGTGGACCCGGCCTGCGCCGGCGCCGACAGCATCGCCGTCAAGCCCGGCGGCGGCGCCCTGGTCCGGGCGCTGTCCAGCGCGGGCGTCGGCGCCACCCTCTACCTGGTCACCGACGCCGGGGTGAAGTACCCGCTGGCCTCCGTCGCGGCCGTCAAGCAGCTCGGCTACGGCGAGACCGTCCCGTCGGCCGTCCCCGAGGCCCTGCTGTCCCTGCTGCCGACCGGGCCCAGCCTCGACCCGGCCGCGCTGACCGGCGCCGCGACCCCCGCGCCGCGGCCCTCAGGACCGGCCTGTTCGAGGTGAACCTGTGTCCGCCACGGGCCCGTTGAAGCAAATGGACCGGGTCGGCCGACCCGCCCGCGCGGCACCCGCCGCAGCCGGGAATCCGCACCGAGGAAGGGAAAGCAGTGAGCACTCCCATCGTTCAGACAGACGACGCGGCCGTTAAGGCCGTGATGGCGACCCTGGACAACCACATCCAGGCCATGATGAACGCCGGTCAGCGCGTCCAGGACGTCAACGACGAGGTCCAGCAGCACTTCAAGGCCGCGTGCAGCACCGCCTACCAGGGGAAGATCCACGACTGGCAGGAGCGGTACCAGCAGCTCAAGAACGCCTACCAGAGCTTCCAGGGGCGCTTCTCCGCCGGGCACGTCCAGATCAACAACGCCCACGACCAGGCCTTCGACGTCAACAACGGCTGGGGCGGCGGCGGTCCGGGGTCCGAGGTCTACAAGGGCCTCAACCCCTGATCCCACCCCCGCCGACCCACCGGACCGGGCCACCCCGGGCCGGACCCCAGCCGACCGAAAGGACCAGCCATGGCAAGCATCGAACTCCACCACGCCAACATCGACGAGGCGGCGGACGCCCTGACCCAGGCCGGCAGCGGTATGCACGCCGCGATGCAGGACTGCCTGCAGGCCATCCAGACCGCCGAGCACCAGCTCAAGGGTGACCTGGCCGCCGCCGCCCACTCCTTCTACCAGGTGCTGGCCGGACAGGACGCCGCCATGACCGACGACATCACCAAGGGCGCCGACGTCCTGCGCACCATGCACGGCCTGCTCCGCGACGCGGACCGGCGCGGTGCGGCGGGTATCTGATGACGGCCACGGAGCGGCTCGACCGGAGGGGCGGGTGCGATGTCCACTGATCCGGTGCTGCCCGCGCCCCCGCCAGGGCCTTCGAAGCCGGACCACGGCCACACGCTCAGCGTCAACCACGACGACCTGGAGTACTTCGCCAACACGATCCTGCCGTCCTACCTGAGCCAGTTGGAGACCGACCCGGGCTACTCGGCCATGCTGGGCTTCAGCGGCCAGGGCACGGCGGCCAAGGACCACCACTACGTCGCGCTGCTGGCAGGGAACTTCGACGGCGGCACCAACCTGCAGAAGGGGTTCGCGCATCTGGCGGGCTCCGTGGTGGGCGACTTCAAGATCTTCCACAACCAGATGGAGAAGGCCCGGCTCGACGTCCTGGACTTCCTCAAGACGATGGACACCGCTCACGACGAGGCCCTGACGGCCGCCGAGGTGATGCAGATCCTGCAGGACGTCATCGGCGCCGGTGGTGGCGGCGGTGGTGGAGGCGGCGGGAAGTAGTGGATTCCCCCTCCTGATCGGCCCCCTGAACCCCTGAACCCTCCTACTCGTCTGGAGACCCTCGTGTCCATGCTCTGGGAGGCGGTCCTCGCCGCCTTCGAATCCAAGCAGTCTCCGGTCGGGATCACCAAGCGGGAGGACGTCGCGGGACCGAAGGCCGCTCCCTGGCTGACCGGGAAGATGACCGTCGAGAACGGGTACTTCGACCCGAACGACGCCTCCACCCATTCGTACCTGAAGGACGGTTCGGGGACGGGTGACCCGTCCGTCTGGTGGGCGATGAACTTCTACGACGGCACCGCGAACAACAACACGGGGGGCCCGCGCCACTTCAAGATCAACGTCTACATCGACTACAGCAAGTGGGGGAACGACCCCAGCGGCGTGCTCTCCAAGTTCAACCACCAGGCCGAGCTGATCCTCGGCCCGATCCGGCCGGACGTCCCGACCACGGTGGCTCCGGACGCCAAGCAGGGCGAGTTCCCGATCAGCACCCGCGGGAACGACACGATCGACCCGCAGAGTCTGGTGGCCGGGGCCAAGGCGATCGACGACACCACCAAGTGGCTGTCGACACAGGCCGAGGAGTTCCGCAAGTGGGCCGACCAGATCGACGGCCCGGGCGACACGTGGGAGGGGGACGCGGCGGGCGAGTTCAAGAAGCTCCTTGAGCGGTTCGCCGTCGAACTCGACGACCTGAGCCACCAGTTGGTCGGAGCCGGCTACGGGCCGTACCTCAAGTTCGCGGCGCAGCGGATCGGCGTCGCCATCGAGGCCGTCAACGCGGCACAGGTGGCCTGGTACGCCGTCGGATTCCCGTACCAGTGCATCCTGGAGGTACTGCGGGAGGAGATGGGCAAGGCGCCCATGTACTGGACGGCGGACAGCACCTGGAAGTACGACACCTCCTCGCTGGGCGACCCCCGCACTGACGCCTTCTACACCGCACTCGACGCGAAGGCCAAGCTGAGGTGGCTGGAGAAGGTCGCCACCCTTCTGGACAAGCCCGGTGACGACGCGATGACGGCGCTGGGGACCGCGTACGAGCCGCTGATCTCCAAGCTCGGCTTCGACCTCCTGCCGGTCGGCATCACGCTGCCCCCGAAGGCCGTGCCCGACCCCAACAACCCCGACGCGCCTCCGCCGCCCGGCACCGGCGGCAACGACAAGTTCAACATCGGCGACGGCAGCGGGGGCAGCGGCGGGGGCAGCGGCGGGGCCGGTGGCGGGGGCGGCGGCGCCGGGAACAAGTTCAACCTCGGCGACGGCGCCGGGGGCACCGGCGGTGGCGGGGGCGGCGGCAACGGGAACAACCTGCACATCCCCCCGCCGATCATCGGTGGCAGCGGCGCCGGCGGGAACGGCGGCGGCGCCGGTGGCGGTGCCGGTGGCGGCACCGGTGCCGGGACGCCGATCCGCGACAAGGACGGCAACGTGCTCCTGGACAAGGACAAGAAGCCGATCCTCCTCCCGCCCGGCGGCTACCTCTCGGGCGGCAAGGTGTACGACGCCAACGGCAAGGAGGTGCTGGACAAGGACGGCAAGCCGATCGTCGTGCCGCCCGGCGCGAACGTGCCGGCGGGCACCGGCGGCGGGATCTACGGCCCCAACGCCAAGGTGCCGAAGGGCTCGACCATCCGCGAGGACGGCACGGTCGTCGACGCCGACGGCAAGCCCGTCCTGGACTCCCAGGGCAACCCGATCGTGGTGGAGAAGGACTCCTCGATCGCCGAGGACGGCACCCTGCTGGACGCCCAGAAGAAGCCGATCTCCGACTACATCCAGCGCTCGCGGGACCTCCAGCACGCCTGGACCACGGCCGGCGGCACCGGCAGCGGCGGCGGTGGAACCATCACCTGGGGCGGTGACATCGGCGGCGGTGCGCGCCCGCCGTCCACCGGCGCGCCCTGGACCCTGGACCTGGGGACCGGCGGCAGCGGCCTCGACCAGAACGGCGGCATCGGCTCGTTCGGCTCCTACCCGGGGCTGTTCAGCGGCGTGGGCGGAGGAGGGGGCGGCCTCAGCACCTCCGGCGGCAGCCCCCGGATCCTCAACACCTCCAGCGGGGTCGGCCCCCAGGTGGCGGAGAACGGCGGACTGCCGCCCGCGCCGAAGGTCGGCGGCACCGGTGCCGGCGCGGGTGCCGGTGCCGGCGCGGCCGCCGCGGAGAAGTCCGCGATGAGCCAGAAGGCCTCCGCGCTCGCCGCCGAGGAGGCCGCCGCGATGCGCGGCCGCTCGGTGAACACCAGCGGCGGCGGGATGCCCATGATGCCTCCGATGGGCGGCGGCATGGGTGGCGGCCAGGGCGAGAAGGGCCGTCAGCGGACCACCTGGCTGGCCGAGGACGAAGAGGTCTGGGGCACCGACACCGGTGCGGTCAGCGGAGTGATCGGCCGCTGAGCCGGCCTCGCGTTTCGAGAGTGGAAAGGAACACGGAGATGACGTTCTCGTTCGAGGAGCAGCTCGCCCAGGCGATGGCGGCCATGGAGGAGCAGCAGGCCAAGATGGCCGAGATGGCCCGGGAACTGCAGGTGGCCACGGCCTCGGCGACGACCAAGGACCGGATGGTCACCGCGAAGGTCGGCGCGCAGGGCGAGGTGCTCGCGCTGACCTTCCACACCACCGCCTACCAGGAGATGGCTCCCGCCGAACTGGCCGCCGTCCTCAAGGACGTGCTGAACGAGGCCAAGGCCCGGATGGGCGAGCGGATCAGCCAGTCGATGCGTTCCTTCGACGGGGTCGGCGAGACGCTGCGCCTGGCGGTCACCGGCGAGCGCGAGGAGGACCCGCTGCTGTCGGCGCTGGGCGGTCTGGACCTGGACGCGCTGCTGGCGCCGCTCACCGCGATGCGGCCGGGAGCCGACCGGGCCAGGACCTCCCACAAGCAGGACGAGTTCAATGGCTAAGCAGCTGAGGAAGCTTGAGGACCTGAAGGAAGCGTTCACCAAGTTCGACGACATGTCCGCGTTCGTCGACAAGATCTACGGCGAGGTCGACAACGTCAACATCATGAACAAGACGGCGGCCGGCTCCGACGAGATCGGCAAGCAGTACCACGAGAAGGTGGACGAGCCGACCGCCAACCTGCTCGAACTGGTCGGTTCCATCAGGGACAAGCTGGCGAGCGTCGGGAGGCACGGCGTGAGCACGGCCAACCTGTTCGACTCGACCGACGAGCACAACACCGAGCTGGTGAAGTGACCCGCCGATAGCGCCGGACGGCGCCGTTCCCCACCCGCACCGCACTCAGCAGGCTTCGCAGCCGGAGGCTCCCCGCCATGGCCCACTCCTCGATGAACGTCTCGCCCGGCGTCGCGACGTTCTTCCACATCCTCACCGGGATGCCGTGGCCGGAGTCCAACGAGGGGGCGTTGCGGGACGTCCGGGACGAGTACGCGACGCTCGCCGAGGAGCTGCCGCAGCTCAAGACCTACATCGCGGATCTGGTGGCCGCGTGCCGGAAGCAGTTCGAGGGGGAGGCCGCCGAAGCCTTCGAACGCGAGATGGGGCGGTTCATCGGCGACGGGAGCGACACCGACTACGTCGGTGTCGCGACCGAACTCTGCAAGCAGCTCAGCGGGTTCGCGGGAAAGGTCGCGAACACCGTCGAGTACACGAAGTGGATGATCGTCGGCCAGATCATCCAGCTGCTGATCGAGATCGCGCTGGCCATCTTCTGGTCCCCGTTCACCGGCGGCGCCTCGCTCCTCGCGGTCGAGCCCGGCAAGCAGGTCGTCAAGACGATCATCATCAACCTGCTGAAGAAGCTCCTCCAGGTGATCCTGATGCACACCTTCTTCGGTGTGGTCGGCGGCCTGGTGATGGACGGGATCATCCAGGGCATCCAGTTCGGGCGGGGCGACCGCCACGAGTGGGACAAGGACCTGACCAAGCAGGCCGCGATCTTCGGCGCGATCAGCGGCGTCATCGCCGGTCCGCTGCACCTGCTGGGCATGGGCCTGGGCAAGCTCTTCGGCAAGATGTTCGGAAAGCTCTTCGTCTCGAAGGAACTGAGTGCCTCGCTGAAGAGCCTGGCCACCGGGCTCGCCAAGGGCGGGGCCAAGGACCTGGAGAAGCTCGGGGCCAAGGAGCTCGCGAACCTCGGCGCCAAGGAACTGAAGAACCTCGGGTCCAAGGAACTCGGCAACCTCGGTGGCAAGGAAGCCGGGAACCTCGGGGGGAAGGAGGCCGGGTCGGGCGCCGGTCGGGCGATCGGCGACAAGACGGCGAACGAGTTCGCCAACAGCCTCGACAAGATCCTGCGGGAGCACTCCAACTACCTCTCCAAGGGCTTCGCGGCCGCCGGCAAGACCGGCGCCAAGGCCGGGTCCCAGTTCACGAAGAGCATGGCGGAGGCCTTCGAGAAGCATCTCGGCGCCGCCCTCGGCAAGGACCTCGCCCGCGAGCTGGGAACGAAGTTCGGCAAGGAGTTCGCCGAGAAGTGGGCCAAGTCGCCGGGGGCCCGCGCGGGCCTGGCCGCCACCCTGCGCGAGATCGCGAACAGTTCCAAGATCGCCAACGGAGAACTCCGGGTCCTGGCCGAGAAGCTGCCCGAACTCGCCGGCCGTGTCGACAAGATGAACAAGATGTTCGTGCTCGGCCACGCGCTCGGCGAACAGGTCAAGATGGGCGTCAACCAGTACCTGAGTGAGGGCTTCTACAACCTGATCTTCGAACCGAACCACGAGTTCTCGGCCAGCGGTTCGAGCTTCCTCGCCGGCTTCCTCATGGGCGGCGCGCGTCACCTGCTGCACGGCGTCACCTCGCCCCTGATGACCAAGTACGTCAACTTCGTCCGGGACCTCCAGCACGCCGACATCCCCCACGACGGCAGCAAGTACTTCCACCCGCTCCACCCCCTCACCCTGCTGTCCGTGGCCACCAACCTGTCGGGCCACGCCGTGCCGTTCCCGGTGCCCAGGCTCGGCGAGCGCCTCCCCGCCCCTGCCGAGGGCGGCGCGCACCTGACCAGCACCGAGGGCGGCGGCCACACCCCCTCGCTCACCCCGCCGTCCGGCTCGCACCGCACCGACGGCGGGCCCAGCACCGAGGGCGGGTCGAAGACGGACGGCGGGTCGACGGGCTCGAAGTCGACGGTCGGCGCGGAGGCGCCGGGCGGGGACAAGACCTCCAAGCCCGGCTCGCAGACCGGCACCGGCGGCCGGACCGCCCCGGACCCCGCCACCCCCCGCCCCACCGAGTCCGGGGGCGACCAGGGCAAGAAGACCGGTGGCACCACGGCGCCGGCGGGCGGCGGCGAGCCGAACAAGCCGCTTCCGAACAGGCCGGATCCGAGCAAGCCGCTTCCGGATAGGCCGGATCCGAGCAAGCCGGACCCGATCAAGCCGGACCCGATCAAGCCGGATCCGAGCAAGCCGCTTCCGGATAGGCCGGACCCGAACAGGCCGGACCCGATCAAGCCGGATCCGAGCAAGCCGCTTCCGGATAGGCCGGACCCGAACAGGCCGGACCCGATCAAGTCGGACCCGAACAAGCCGCTTCCGGATAGGCCGGACCCGAACAGGCCGGACCCGAAGACGCCCGACCCGAACCCTGATCACAAGCCGGGCCCGATCAAGCCCGACCCGAACCCTGATCACAAGCCGGGCCCGAAGACGCCTGACCCGAACCCATCGAAGGACGGCGGCGGCGACGGACCGCCGCCCAAGACCGAGGGCGGCCCGGGCGACCGGAAGGATCCCGGCCCGAACGGTCCTGACAAGGACGTACCCAAGTCCGAGTTCGAACTCCAGCGGGAACGCGTCCGGGAACAACGCCTACAGGGTGAGGCGGATCGCGTTCGGTTTGAGGAGGCTCGGAGGGCGAGGGAGGCTGCGGAGGCGGCCAAGCGGTCCCAGGCGGATGGTGAGGCGCCCAAGGGGCCGGAGGGTGGGGAGAAGGAGCCGCTGCCCGATCCCGCGT
>NZ_JARXYZ010000014.1 GCF_029894125.1 Kitasatospora sp. MAA19 | reverse complement strand
CCCGGGGGGGCCCCCGCTTATGCGGGGGGGGCGGCCCCCGGTGCCCCCGCGCCACCCCCCCATAACCCCCATCCCCCCCCACCCCCACCCCCCCCCCCCCCCCCCCCCCGGGCCCCCACCCGGCCAAACCCCACCGCCCGGCCGACGCCGGCCTGGCGGCGTGGGACTACGGTGGGCGGATGGCCAGCGATCTTCAGCGGCGACTGAACGCCGCCCGCGACGCCGGGTTCTCCTACCCCGAGGTGGGCGCGACCCTCGGCGGGCGGCTGCCGGACGGGTATGCGCACCTGCGGCGACGGGTGTACCTGGGGCACGGGACGCAGGTGTTGGAGCGGGCCGGGCGGTACGTGCTCGGCTGGGGCTGCCAGCTGGGCACCGGCTTCGCCGTGTACCCGCACGGGCCGGCCGAGGCGGGGGCGACGGTGCTGCTGCGGCTGAGCCTGCCGGGCGGCCGGTGGCCGCGGCTGGTGATCCCGTGCCGGGTGGTGTGGACGCTCGACGATCCGGGCCGGATCGGCTTCGCGTACGGCACCCTCCCCGGGCACCCGGAGTGCGGCGAGGAGGCGTTCCTGGTGTCCATGGACGCCGACGGCGGGGTGTGGTTCGAGGTGTCCGCGTTCTCCAGACTGGCCGCCTGGTACGCGCGGCTGGGCCGACCGGTCGCGCTGCTCTGCCAGCACCTGGCGGTCGAGCGCTACCTGGCCGCGGTGGCCGCCGCCGTCGCCGACCCCGCCGCCGACCCCGCCGGTGGCCCCGCCGCCGTCGCCGACCCCACAGACAGCCCCGCCGCCGAGTAGGGCGTCCGGTCGGCCGAGCATCCGTCCGGGGTCAGCCGAGGAAGGACAGCCGGACGGTCCGGCGCGGGTTGTCCCCGTTGGTGTCGATCAGCACCACGGACTGCCAGATGCCGAGCGCCAGTTGGCCGCCGATCACCGGCAGGGTGGCGTGCGGGGCGACCAGGCCGGGCACCACGTGGTCCCGCCCGTGGCCGGGGCTGCCGTGCCGGTGGCGCCAGCGGTCGTCGGCGGGGAGCAGCTCGCGCAGGGTGTCGAGGAAGTCGTCGTCACTGCCGGAGCCGGTCTCCAGGACGGCGATCCCGGCGGTGGCGTGCGGGACGAAGACGTTGAGCAGGCCGTCGCGACCGGCGGCCCGGTCGGTGAGGAACGCGGCGCAGCGGTCGGTGATGTCGAGCGCGACCTCGCGGCTGCCGGTGGTGATCTCGAAGGTGGTGGTCTGGAAGGGGCCCGGGTGGGTGGAGTGGGTGTTGTCCGCCATGGCGCCATCCTCACCCACGCCGGGGGGCCTCGCGCAGCACCTCGCGGACTCCGCTTGCCGGGGAGGCAAACTGCACTAGGGTGAAAGGTTCAGACCAAAGTAGCCGGGGCGGGGTGGGCGGGCGCAGGTCAGGGGCCCGCGCACACCGAAAACCCGGCGGTCCGTGTGGTCCGCCGGGATCCGGGTCCAGCATGTGAGCAGGTCAGCCGCGACTGCCGAAGAGGCTTCGCCGCAGCCGACGCAATGGCGCCAGCAGCGACACCCGCACGTGGCGGCGCCTGGCCGTCGGAGCGCTCTCGCCGCGCGGCGTCAGCTCCCTTATCAACCCGAGCGCCTCGGCGGTGTCCACCGCCGAGAGTGCGGGTGCGCCGAGCACGGCCAGGTGTCGATCGATCCGACGGCCGGTCGTGCCGACACCGCACTGGATCGCCGGCACGCGGGGCCGAGTCCGCACTTGCATGTGTTCCATCAGTTTCCCACCCCTACGAGGCGCCAGGGCCGTGAGGCGAAGACTATCCGCGATGGACGGCCTTCGCGCAACCGTCCTTGGTGTTGTGCCACCGTATCGTGCGGCGTCAACTGACGATGCACCAGGGGCCACCAGGCCGGTCACGACTAGGCATCAATGATGGTGCACGACCGGCCATCCGTCAGCAGGGCCCGGAGCGCGGACCCGGCGCCCGGTGGCCCGATATACGCCCGGCGCACGGGGTCTCACGGGCGGCCCGGTGGTCGCACCGGCCACAGCGGCGATCGCGGCGACGGAGGCGGCCCGGACCCGGCCACGGATATAGGGGACAGCTCCCGGTCGTCGACAAAGCGACCGGTCGACTCGGTCACGCTTCATGAAGTGAACACATTCGAGGGATTGACTCCCGGGATTACTCCAAGCAATATCTGTGAGAACGGGCTCATGCCGGATCGCACCCACGCATGTGTTCGAGTGATGAAGGACTCCGGCTCCTGCGAGCCACTGCCCGGCCGCCTCGACGCTGCGGTGGCCAGGCTCGCGAGGTGCCCGGACCGGCGGCCGGCCGTAGAGGGTCGGCCGGGCCGCCACCAGGCTGCCGGTGCCACCCCGCTCGGGGCCCGGCACCGGCGGCTCCGGGTCCGGAGCCCGCCCCCGGGGCGGCCGATCGCCCCGCCGGCGCCCGCCAGGCGCCCCCTCCCCGACGTCCCCGCAGGTCGGACCCGGTGGGTCGGTAGACTCGGCCAGCGTGCCCCTCCTCCTCAGCATCGTGCTCCCGGTCCACGGCGTGGAGCGGTTCCTGCCGCGCTGCCTCGACTCGATCCTCGGCGACACCCCCGCCTCGGAGACCCGTTTCGAGGTGATCGCGGTCGACGACCTCTCCCCCGACGGCTGCGGCGCCGTCCTGGACGCGTACGCGGCCCGCGACCCCCGGCTGCGGGTCCTGCACCTCACCGAGAACCAGGGCCTCGGCGGCGCCCGCACCGCCGCCCTGCCGCAGGTGCGCGGCGATTTCGTCTGGTTCGTGGACAGCGACGACTGGCTGCCCGAGCAGACGGTCGGCACGGTCCTGGACGAACTGGAGCGGGAGCGCGCACGCGAGACGCCCGCCGACGTCCTGCTGACCGGCTTCACCCACGTCTACCCGGACGGCGACACCGAGCCCAACCCCTGGCGCCACGTGCTGGCCGACTCCCCGCTGGTCGAGGGCTGCACGCTGGCCGAGCACCCGGCGCTGTTCCAGACCGTGATGTCGGTGTGGAACAAGGTGTTCCGCCGCGCCTTCCTGGAGGGCCTCGGCGTCTCCTTCGGCCGCGGCTACTACGAGGACATCTCGGTCACCTACCCCGCGCTGCTGGCCGCCGAGCGGCTGCGCTACCTCGACCGCCCCTGCTACTTCTACCGGCGCGGCCGGGACGGCGCGATCACCGCCACCGCCTCCCCCAAGCACGCCGACGTGTTCGCCCAGTACGACGCGATCTTCGCCTTCCTGGACCGCCCGGACCGCCCCGGCCGGCCCGTCCCGGACGCGCTGCGCACCCTGGTCTTCGACCGGACCGTCCGACAGGCGCTGAACGTCTACGACACCCCCGGGCTGGTCCCCGCCGACCGGCGCAAGGACTTCTTCCGCCAGATCGCCCGGCACTTCACCCGCCACCGCCCGGCCGGCTACCGCTACCCCGGCGGCGTGCGCGGCGTGCAGTACCGGCTGGCCGCGCGCGGCGCCCGGATCGCTTACGCGGAGCTGCGCCGCACCGGGCGACTGCCGCGCGAACTCAAGCGCGGGGCACGGGCGGTGGCGCCCGCGGTGAAGAAGGGCGTGCGCAGCGGCGCCAGGTTCACCGCGTACAACGCCTTCCGCCGGCTGCCACTGGACGAGCACCTGGCGGTCTACGCGGCGTACTGGCACCGGGGTTACGCCTGCAGCCCGGCGGCGATCTACGAGAAGGCGCGGGAACTGGCGCCGCAGATCCGGGGCGTGTGGGTGGTGGAGAACCGCGCCCAGGCCGAGACCATACCGCCCGGCGTGCCGTACGTGATCGTCAACACCCCCGCCTATCTGAAGGCGATGGCGACCGCCAAGTACTTCGTCAACAACGTCAACTTCCCGCGCACGATGGCGAAGCGGCCGGGCACGGTCCATGTGCAGACCCAGCACGGCACCCCGCTCAAGGCGATGGGCATGGACCTGCGCGAACGCCCCGAGGCCGCCGAGGGGATGGACTTCGACCAGCTCCAGGAGGCCATCGACCGCTGGGACTTCCTGGTCTCCTCCAACCCGCACACCAGCGAGCACTTCGCCCGTGCCTTCCCCGGCCGGTACGAGATGCTGGACACCGGCTACCCGCGCAACGACCGGCTGGCCAACGCCGCACCGGAGGAGGTGCGCGCCATGCGCGAACGGTTCGGACTGCGGCCCGGCACCACCGCCGTGCTGTACGCCCCGACCCACCGCGGGGACAAGGGCGGCTACCTGCCACTGCTGGACGTACGGAAGTTGGCCCGCCGGCTGGGCCCGGACTTCACCCTGCTGGTGCGCACGCACTACTTCCACACCGGCGGCCCGGGCGACCTGGCGGCGGACGAGGGCTCGGCCGCGATCGTGGACGTCTCGGCCCACCCGACCGTGGAGGACCTCTACCTCGCGGCGGACGCGCTGGTGACGGACTACTCGTCGATGATGTTCGACTACGCGGTGCTGGACCGGCCGGTCGTGGTCTTCGCACCGGACTGGGAGGAGTACCAGCGGGTGCGCGGCGTCTACTTCGACCTGTTCGCGGAGCCGCCGGGGGCGGTCACGGTGGACGCGGACGGGCTGGCGAAGGCGCTGCTGGCGGGCGATCCGGAGCCGGCCGCGCGGGCGCGGTTCCGGGCGAGGTTCTGCCCGTGGGACGACGGCGGGGCGGCGGAGCGGGTGGTGCGCCGGGTGTTCCCGGTGGAGTCCTGACGCGGGGACGTGGGAGTCCTGCCGCGGAGACGTGTGGGGTCCTGCCGCGTGGGGTCCTGACACGTTGATACCAGGGGCCCTCGCGGGCCTCCGAACGGGGCCGGCGCCGCCGGTACGGCGACCGGCCCCGTCGGCGCGGACTCAGCGCCGGCGGGCGGCCAGGAACTCCGCGAAGGTCAGCACGCCGTCGTGGTCGGTGTCCATGGTGTGGATCAGCGCCTCGGCCATCGAGATGGTCACGTCGTGGTCGCCCATCTCGTTGGCGACCAGCGCGTACTCGGCCGGGGTGATCTTGCCGTCACCGTCCTTGTCGAAGCGGTCGAACATGGCCTTGATCGCCTCAGTGGTCTCCATCGTGCCCTCCTGGTACTGCGGGGTTGTGCTCGGTTCGGACGGCCGTACCCTACCCGGCCGTGGTGCGCGCCACGGTCGGCGGGAGTGGACGGGCGCGGGGGTGGGTGTCGTAGTCTGCGGATCTGATTGCCGGCCCGGGCTCCTCCCGGGCGATCGTTCGTCCAGGGAGGGAACCATGCTCGATCTCGCCACCAGGCTGGTGCTGAAACCCGTCTCGCGCGGTATCTGGCGGCCGGTCATCGAGGGTGCCGAGAACGTGCCGCGCAAGGGCGGGGTCATCCTGGCCAGCAACCACCTGTCCTTCATCGACAGCGTGGTGATCCCGCTCACCACCCCGCGCCGGGTCCACTTCCTCGCCAAGGCCGAGTACTTCACCGGGACGGGACTCAAGGGCCGGCTGTCCAAGGGCTTCTTCGAGGCGATCGGCGCGGTGCCGGTCGAGCGCGGCACCTACCGTTCCGCTCAGGCCTCGCTGGAGTCCGCGCTGGAGATCCTGGAGGACGGCAAGGCCTTCGGCATCTACCCCGAGGGCACCCGGTCGCTGGACGGCCGGCTCTACCGGGGCAAGACCGGCGTCGCCTGGCTGGCGCTCACCGCGGGCGTGCCGGTGGTGCCGGTGGCGCTGGAGGGGCCCGAGCGGATCCTGCCGATGGGCAAGCGCGTGCCGCGGATCAAGACGGTGACCGTCCGGTTCGGCGAGCCGCTGCACTTCGACGAGTTGCACGGGCAGGCCCGTTCGCTGAAGGCCCGTCGGCAGGTGACCGACGAGGTGATGGCGGCGATCCAGCGGCTCTCCGGCCAGGAGGTCGTGGAGAGCTACAACGAGGTGCCGAAGGCCGCGTAGGCGCGGCCACTCGTACCTGCCCGACCACGACGACCACCCGCGAGGCGGCCGCTCACACGTGCCCGAGCACGGCTGGCTCCGGTGCGGCGGCGGCCGGCTCCGGCGCCTCCCGGCGCAGCAGCGCCGCGTAGCGGCCGTCCAGTTCCACCAGTTCCTCGTGGGTCCCGAGTTCGACGACCTCGCCGTGGTCGAGGACGGCGATCTGGTCGGCGGCCCGGACGGTGGAGAGCCGGTGCGCGATGGTGATGGTGGTGCGGCCGGCGGCCAGGGTGTCCACGGCCCGCTGGACGGCGTGTTCGGTGCGGTTGTCCAGCGCGCTGGTGGCCTCGTCGAGGATGAGCACCGGCGGGTTGCGCAGGATCGTACGGGCGAGCGCGAGGCGCTGCTTCTCGCCGCCGGAGAAGCGGTAGCCGCGCTCGCCGACCAGGGTGTCGTAGCCGTCCGGCAGGGCGGCGATGGTCTCGTGGACCTGCGCGGCCCGGGCGGCCTCGACCAGTTCGGCGTCGGTGGCCTCCGGCTTGGCGAAGCGCAGGTTCTCGGCGACCGAGGCGTGGAAGAGGTAGGTCTCCTGGGAGACCACCCCGACCGCGCGGGCCAGCGTGTCGAAGGACAGGTCGCGCACGTCCACGCCGTCGATGGTGACCCGGCCGCCGGTGACGTCGTACAGCCTGGGGACGAGGTAGCTGAGCGTGGTCTTGCCGGAGCCCGTCTCGCCGACCACGGCCAGTGAACTCCCGGCCGGGACCTTGAGTTCGACGCCGGAGAGGGTGGGCCGCTCCTGCGCGGGGTCGTAGCGGAAGTCGACGTCCTCGAAGCGGACCTCGCCGCGGATGCCGGTCAGGGTGAGCGGCTTCGGCGGCTCGGCGATCTCCACCGGCAGGTCGAGGTACTCGAAGATGCGCTGGAAGAGCGCGAGCGAGGTCTGCACGTCCACGCCGGTGGAGAGCAGGCTGACGGTCGGGCGGAACAGGCCCTGCTGGAGGGTCACGAAGGCGACCAGGGTGCCGACCGAGACGATCGGCGCGCCGCCCGCGGCGGACAGGCCCGCCGCCCAGTAGATCACCGCGGGCATCGCGGCCATCACGATCTGGATGGTGTTCATCCGCCAGCGCCCCGCCATGCTGGCCCGGACTTCGAGGTCGGCCAGCTGGTCGGACTGCCCGGTGAACTCCCGGGCCAGCGAGTCGGAGCGGCCCATCGTGCGGCCGAGCAGGATGCCGCTGACGGACAGCGACTCCTGGACGGCCGAGCTCATCGCGGCCAGCTGCTTCTGCCGCTCGGTGGTGATCTTCTTGCGCTCGTTGCCGACCCGGCGGCTGATCCAGACGAACACCGGGAGCAGCAGCAGCGAGACGACGGTGAGCCGCCAGTCGAGCGCGACCATGGCGACCACGGAGGCGATCACGGCGGTGAAGTTGGAGACCAGGCTGGTCGCGGTGGACGTCACCGTGGACTGCATGCCGCCGATGTCGTTGGCGATCCGGGACTGCACCTCGCCGGTGCGGGTGCGGGTGAAGAAGGCCAGCGACTGCCGCTGCAGGTGGCTGTAGACCGCGGTGCGCAGGTCGTGCATGACGCGCTGGCCGACGGTGGTGGAGATCAGCGTCTGCAGGACGTTGAAGATGCTGTTCACCACGGCCGCGAGCACCATGCCGAGCGCGAGCAGGCTGAGCAGCCCGGTACGGCCCTGCGGGATGGCGGTGTCCAGCACGGCCTTGAGCAGGAACGGCGAGACCACCGACACGACGGCCGAGGCGGCGACCAGAAGACCGACGACGGTGAGGCGGCCCGCGTAGGGCCGGAAGAGTGCCAGGATGCGCCGCCACTGGGCCGGTGGGCGGGGCTCGCCCTGGGCTCGCTCGGGCGGCGTCCAGTCGATGGCGGTGGGCCTCAAGGGCGGACCTCCGTGGGTCGGGCGGTCGGGCGGCCGCCAGCATAGCGAGAATAGCTCATAGTTAGACTAGCTAATAGTGAGGGTTGCTCTATTCCCTGCCGTCCCCCACTGTTCTCCGCCACTGCCCGCGACTCCTCGCCGTGCGTCACCGTCCCGCGCCGTCCCGCGCCGTCCGGTGCCGTCCGGTGCGGGACGGTGCGGGACGGTGCTGTCCGGTGCGGGGCGGTGCTTTACGCGCCGCGGCCGCCCGACCGACCTCGCGTCAGTTCGTCCGGTAGCTGCGCGCCGCCTTCGAGGACAGACCCCCGAGCCTGCCGGACGGCAGCAGCCGGGCCAGGGCGACCACGGCCTTGTAGCGCTTGCCCGGCACGGACAACGAGCGGCCCCGGGCCAAGTCGCGCATCGCCTCCTCCACCACCCGCTCGGCCGACAGCCAGGACCACGCCGGGATGTTGCCGGTGCCCATGCCGGCCCGCTCGTGGAACTCCGTCCGGGTGAAGCCCGGGCAGAGCGCCATCATCCGCACCCCGGTGCCGCCGAGGTCGCGCAGCACGCCCTGGGTGAAACTCACCACCCAGGCCTTGCTCGCCCCGTACGTGCCGCGCGGTAGGAACGCCGCCACCGAGGCGACGTTCACGACCGCGCCGCGCCCGCGCTCGCGCATCCCCGGCAGAGCAGCCGTGGTCAGCCGCAGGATCGCCTCGACGTGGACCTTCAGCATGTCGAGCTCGTCCTTCAGCGGGACGGTGAGGAAGGCACCCTTGTTACCGAAACCGGCGTTGTTGACGAGCAGGTCCACCGGACGGTCGGAATCGGCGAGCCGGGTCTCGACGGCCGCGATGCCCTCGTCGGTGGCGAGGTCGGCGGTCAGCACCTCCACCTCGGTGCCGAACCTCCCGCCCAGGTCGGCGGCGGCGCGCTCCAGGCGCCCGGTGTCCCGGGCCACCAGGACGAGCTGGTAGCCGCTGCGGGCGAGCCGGCGTGCGAACGCGGCTCCGATGCCGGCGGTCGCGCCGGTGATCAAGGCTGTGGTCATGCCCCGACGGTACCGACTCGCTGCAGCCGCGCCCACACCGAGTGCAACATCCGTGCTCAGCGGGCGGCACCCTGACGGTCGTGCGCGGGGCCCCGGAGGCCGTGCGCCGCCACGGCCCACTCGGACGGGGACCGGCCGCCGCCCGCACGCCCGACACCGTCGTCGAACTCGGCGCGACGACCGAGATGTTCACCGCGCTGCCGCTCGCGACGGCTTGCTAGGCGGCGACGGCCTTGGCGCGGTCGGCGGCGATGTGTACGGCGAGGCCGCCGAGGACCGTTCCCATGGCGTAGCGCTGGATCCGCAACCAGCCCGGGCGGCGGTTCAGGAAGGAGGCGATGCCGCCCGCACTCACCGCGATCAGCCCGTTGACGGTGACCGTCACCACGATCTGGGTCAGGCCCAGCACCAGACTCTGCGCCGCGACGTGACCGCGCTCGGGTGCCACGAACTGGGGCAGCAGCGAGATGTACATGATGGCGATCTTGGGGTTGAGCAGACAGGTCAGGAAGCCCATCGCGAACAGCCTGCGCGGCGGGTCCGGCGGCAGCTGCTGCGGGGCGAACACCGCCGTACCGCCCGGGCGGACGGCCTTCCAGGCCAGCCACAGCAGGTACCCGGCGCCGGCCAGCTTGATCGCGGTGTAGAGGGCGGGCACCACCGAGAACACGGCGGCCACGCCCGCCGTCACCGCGGCCAGGTAGACCAGGAAGCCGGCCGCGACCCCGGTCAGCGACAGCAGCCCGGCACGGCGACCCTGGGCGATCGACCGGGAGACCAGGTAGATCATGTTGGGCCCCGGCGACAGCACCATGCCGAGCGCCACGGCGGCGACCCCGAGCACGGCGTGCCCGTCCACGGCGGATACGGCGGATCCGGCCGATCCGGCGAGGCCCGCGGCTACGGCGGGGCCGGCGGCTACGGCGAGGGTCAGTGCTTCCATGCCAGGAGGCTAGGGCCGGTATCGATCTCAATGCAATGATGACTTTGCACTCGGTGCAATCCTGTCAACTTGCATGGAGGGACGCCCGTCGATGGACGACTACCGCCTGATCGCCGACGAGATCGCCGCCGCCATCACGGGCGGGCGGCTGCGACCGGGCCAGCGACTGCCCACTCAGCGCGCGTTCGCCCGCAGCCGGGGCATCGCCAACTCCACGGCGGGGCGCGTCTACCGGGAGCTGGCCCGACGCGGGCTGACCACCGGGGAGGTCGGACGCGGCACCTTCGTCCGGGCCGGACACGGGGCCGCCGGCAGGGCGAGCGGCGGGGCGGGCGGCGACCAGGTGGCGCTCGCCGAACCGGCCGGTGCGCCGGTGGACCTGGAGCTCAACTACCCCGCCGTCCCCCAGCTGTCCGGGCTACTGGCCACCGCGCTGGCGCCACTGCTACGGGCGGACGCGCTGGGCGCCGCGCTCGCGCCGGTGGGCGCGGCCGGGACGGGCGCGGCCCGGCAGGCGTTCGCGGAGCTGGTGTCGGACGGATCCCGGGAGGTCGCCGGGGAGGAACTGCTGTTCGCGGGCAACGGTCGGCAGGCCATCGCCGCAGCGCTGTCCGCCTTGGTGCCGCCCGGCCACCGGCTCGGGGTGGAGGCGCTGACCTATCCGGTGGTCAAGGCAGTCGCCCAGCGGCTGGGCATCACGCTGGTGCCGCTGGCCGTGGACGAGCACGGGCTGCTGCCCGACGCCGTGGCCGCCGCCCATCGGGTCGCTCCGCTGCGCGCCGTCTACGTCCAGCCGCGACTGCAGAACCCGCTCGGCGGGAGCCTGCCGTACGAGCGGACGGCCGCCCTCGCCGAGGAACTGCGCCGGCTCGACCTGTGGGCCGTGGAGGATGCGGTCTGGTCCTTCCTGCGCCCCGAGTCGACCGCGCTCGCAGCCCTCGCACCGGAGCGCACCGTCCTCGTCGACAGCCTCTCCAAACGGCTCGCACCCGGACTGACCACCGGGTTCGCGGTCGTCCCGGCCGCGCTGCGCGAGCGGGTGGCCGGCGCGCTGCGCTCGGGTGGCTGGGCGCCCAGCGGGTTCGCACTGGAGGCGGCCGTGCGCTGGATCGGGGACGGCACCCTCGCCGCGGTCACGACGGCCAAGCGCGCCGACGCGGCGGCCCGGCAGCAGTTGGCGCGCGAGGTGCTGGCGGGGCAGCGGGTCCGGGCCGACCCGTGCTCGTACTACCTGTGGTGGGAGCTTCCGGCGGCCTGGCGGGCGGAGACCTTCGTCGCGGCGGCGGCGCGCGCCGGCATCGCGGTCACGCCTGCGGCCGCGTTCGCCGCCGACCCCCGGCGCTCCCCGTCCGCCGTCCGGGTCGCCCTGGCCTCGCCGCCGCTACCCGTCCTGGGCCGGGCGCTGGAGACGCTCGCGCAGATCGCGCGGGGAGCGGCGGCGGAGTGGGTGGAGTGACGGGGGCGGGCGGGTGAGCGGGCGGGTGAGCGGGCGGACCACCGACGGCCGACGGCCGACAGGTAACAAGTAACAGATAACAGATGTTGAAATCTGTCATCTGTTATCTGTCCGCTGAAATCTGTCGGCTGTCGATCGTCCGCCGCCGGCCGTCAGCGGCCCGCGTCGCTCCGACCACCCCGCACGGCCGTGTCCGCGGCTCCGCCGGCGCCGACGGCACGCAGGCGGGAGGCGGCGGTGGCGGCGAGCTGGGGGGCGATCCGGGCGACATCGCGGGAGCCGACCGCCGCGATCAGGCTCGGCAACAGCCAGCGGACCGGCTGCATGCCGCGCAACCAGGCCTGGGCGTAGACATGGGCCGACCGGCGGGCGATCCCGGCCACGATCCGCTCCACCGCCGGCTCCAGCGGGTAGGTCTTGTTGGCCGGCCACGGCAGCCGGGTCCGCATCTGCTTGAGCACGGTGTCCTCGTCGGCGCCGCGCACCATGTCGGTGTCGGTCCAACTCAAATACCCCACACCGACCTTGACACCCTGATAGGCGACTTCGGCCCGGAGCGAGTGGGCGAAGGCCTCCACCCCCGACTTGCTGGCACAGTACGCGCTCATCAGCGGCGCGGGCGTCAGCGCGGCGAGCGAGGCGATCTGCAGCAGGTAGCCGCGGCTTTCGGCGAGGGCGGGCAAGAAGGCCCTGGCCGTGGCGACGCTGCCGAGCAAGTTGACCTCGATGACCCGGCTGAACGCCCGGTGGTCGCTGTCCGTCAACGGCCCGCCGATGGCGATGCCGGCGTTGGCCACCACGGCGTCGATCCGGCCGTAGTGCTCCTTGATCCGGCCGGCGGCGTCACTGAGCGCGTCGAGGTCGGTGACGTCCACCTCCCAACTGGTCGCGGCCGCACCGCACTGCGCCGCGACGGCCTTGAGTTCGTCCGGTTCCAGCCCGAGGAGAGCGACCTTGGCCCCGCGCCGGGCGAGCGTTCGGGCGAGCGACGCGCCGACCCCGCGGGCGGCCCCGGTGACGACGACGACCTGTGCGGACAACGGCGGAATGGCGTTCATGCGACGGCGTTCCTCTCGGAGGCGGAGGCAGCGGCAGGAGCGGGGACGGACATGGGGACGGAAGCGGCGGACAGGTACGCGGCGGCCATCCGGTGGATCTCGGCGGCGACCTCCACCGGCCGCTCCAGCGGCGCCATGTGGCCGACCCCGGGAAGAAGCAACAGGCCTTGCGCATCCGCGAGTTCGGCGACGATGCGGTGTGCGTGCACCGGCGGCGTCAGCCGGTCCACGGCGCCGACCACGACGGAGGTCGGCGCGGCGAGCCGGGCGAGTCCGGCGTGGACGTCCAGGCGGTCGAGGACGCCCGCCCAGTTGGCGCGGACGGCGGTCGGACAGGCGTGCACGATGCGGGCCGTCGCCTCGACCTGCCCAGCCGGCGAACCAGGGCCCATCGTGGCGTACTTGAGCGCGACGCGGCTGGCCGGCGAGACCGGACCGAGCGGCAGCCGGGAGCGCAACAGTTGCCGGTGCAGGAAGCGGCGCAGCCGCGGGGAGCGCACCGCCTGGGGCAGTACGGCGAGTTCGGCCACCAGCTCGCCCGGCCCGGTGGAGACCAGGACGGCGGCGGCGGTGCGGTCGGCGATCTCGGGGCGGCCGCCGGCGGCCATGATGGTCATCCCGCCCATGCTGTGCCCGGCGAGTACGGCCTGCTCCCCCACCGGGACGGTCCGGGCGAGGACGGCGGAGAGGTCCTCGGCCAGCGCCCGGGTGGAGTAGCGGGCGCGGCTCGGCGGGATCTCGCTGTGCCCGTGGCCGCGCTGGTCGTAGGCCACCACCCGGTAACGGTCGGCGAGTTGGCGTATCACCGGCGCCCAGAAGGCGGTTGAGCAGGTCCAGCCGTGGGCGAGCACGACGGTCGGCGCCCCGGGCTGGCCGTGGACCTCGACGTGCAGCCGGATCCCGTCCGCCGATCGGACGCTCAACTCCTCGACGGGCGCCGGTGCGATGTACTCGGCGGGCAGCGGGACGGCCCTCACGCGGACACCTCCTGGGCGGTACGGGCGGCGGCGCCCTGTCCGGCACGCATGATCAGCTCGTACTCGCCGAGGTCGACCTTACGGGTGGCGCGGCGGAACGCCGTGGTGGAGCCGGGCCAGAGCACGGTGTTCTTGCCGTTCGGGTCCAGGTACCAGCTGCGGCAGCCGCCGGTGGTCCAGACGGTACGGTCCATCCGGTGCTGCAGTTCGAGGTTCCACTGCCGCTGGGCCCGGGCGGTGGGCTGCATCGCGGTGGCGCCGATCGATCCGAGCGTGGTCAGCGCGTCGATCAGGTAGTTGAGTTGGGACTCGATCATGAGGATCATCGAGCTGTTGCCGAGGCCGGTGTTGGGGCCGATCACGAAGAACAGGTTCGGGAAGCCGTGCACGGTCGAGCCGCGCAGTGCCTCCATCCCGTCCTTCCACTCCTCGGCCAGGCTGGTGCCGTCGGCGCCGAACACCCGGGCCCCGATGGGCATGTCGGTGACGTGGAAACCGGTGCCGAAGACGATGGCGTCCACCTCGTGCTCGCTGCCGTCGGCGGCGACCAGGGTGGAGCCGCGCAGTTCGCGCAGACCGGAGGCGACGACCTCGGTGTTGGCCGCGGCGAGCGCCGGGTAGTAGGTGTTGCTGAGCAGGATCCGCTTGCAGCCGATCCGGTAGTCCGGGGTGAGCTTGGCGCGCAGGGCCGGGTCGGACACGCCCTGGGCGATGTGGCGTTCGGCGATTTGCTGGACCACGCGCAGCAGCCCGGGGCGGCGCACGAAGGCGTCCACCTGGAGCTCGCGGAGCGCGAACAGGGTGCCGCGGCGGATGGCGCCGGTCACCGGCAGACGGCTGTGCAGCCACTTCTCCAGCTGGCTGATCTCGCGGTCACGGCGCGGCAGGACCCACGCCGGGGTTCGTTGAAATACCGTCAACTTGCCTACCTGCGGCTGAATCGACGGGATGATCTGGGCGGCCGAGGCGCCGGTCCCGACGATCGCGACTCGCTTGCCGGTCAGGTCGTAGTCGTGGTCCCAGCGGGAGGAGTGGAACACCTTGCCGGGGAAGGCGTCGAGCCCCGGCAGGTCGGGGATCTGCGGGTCGGCGAGCGGCCCGGCGGCGGAGACCACGGCGTCGGCGGTCCACTGACCGGCCGAGGTGGTGATCCGCCAACGGGTCTGCTCGACCTCCCAACGGGCCTCCAGCACTTCGGTGTTGAACCGCAGGTGCGGGCGCAGGCCGAAGACGGTGGCGACCTTCTCCAGGTATGCGCGGATGTCCGGCTGGCCGGAGAAGCTGCGCGGCCACTCCGGGTTCGGCGCGAAGGAGAAGGAGTAGAGGTGGGAGGGCACGTCGCAGGCGCAGCCGGGGTAGCTGTTGTCGCGCCAGGTGCCGCCGACCGAGTCCGCGCGCTCCAGGACGACGAAGTCGGTGATCCCGGCGCGGCGCAGCCGGACCGCGGCGCCGAGGCCGCCGAAGCCGGAGCCGATCACCGCCACCCGGACGTGCGGGACGGCCTCGTCCGCCGTCGAGGCGCCGGACGTGCCGGAGCGGGGGCGCTTGCTGCTGGATGCCATGCGGCCTCCTCGTGAGGGTGGGGCGGTGATCTTCGCGCTGCCGTTCTGGTGCTGCCCCCGGGGCGGTCCCGGGAGCCCGCCAATCGCGCCAGTAATCACTGGCATGATGGGCAGGGTAGTCCTTGCTGACACCGGATGGAAGAAGCACGACCACCCGGATTCCGGGAGCCTTCGGAGGTGACGGACCTATGCTGATCGCCGTGGACAAGGTCAGAGCTGCTGCGGGCGACAGAAAACGCGAGTACCGGGTGGAGGAACTGGCCGAGGCGGCCGGCATCACCACCCGGACACTGCGCTTCTACCGCGAGCGCAAACTGCTCCAGCCACCCCGCAAGGAGGGCCGGATCGCCTGGTACGGCGAGGAGCACCTGGCCCGACTGCGGATGATCGGCGAGCTGCTGGAACGCGGCCACACCCTGGGCGGCATCGCCGAACTGATCGGCGCCGGCGAGAGCGGACGGGACGTCGCCGAGCTGATCGGACTGGAGGCGGCCATCGTCGCCCCCTGGTCGGACGAGACCCCGGTGCGCCTGGACTGGGACGAACTCAAGGCCGTCTTCGGCGACCAACTCACCGAGGAGAACACCGCTGAGTCGATCACCCAGGGCTACATCACGATCGAGGACGACGGGATCACCCACGTCAGCCGCCGCTTGATGGACGCCACCACCGCACTCGTCGCCGAGGGCGTGCCGCTGTCGGTGGTGCTGGACGCCAGCCGGCGCACCCAGGAGCACGTGGACGCCATCGCCGAGATCTTCATCGACGTGGTCAGCGAGCACCTGCTCGGCGCCCTCGCCGCCGACACCCCACTGCCGCCCGGCGAGGCGGGCCGGCTCACCGAACGCATCCTGCGGGTGAGGCCGCTGGCCCGCACGGTCGTCGACGCCCAGTTCGCCCTCGCGATGGACCGGCGGGTGCACGCCGAGTACGACGAACTGCTGCGCCAGCGACGGGAGAACGGTACCGAGGCGTAGCCGCCCCAGCGGGCGGGCAGGGATTCCCGCGCCCTGCCCGCCCGTTGGAGGAGTCGCTCCCCCGCCGTCGGGCTGCTCGTGGCCGCCGCGCTGTCCGGCGTCTGCGCGACCCTGTTCGCGCTGCATCCGACGGCCTCCCCCGGCGTCCCGAAACCCCCGGCCCGCTCCGCCGAACGCCTGCTGAGCACGCCCTACGTCCTGCTGCTGGCCGGGATGGCGCTGCTGGGCGCGTGCTTCGGCTCGGTGCAGGTCGGCGTGACCGCGACCACCGAGGCGCTGGGCCGACCGGGCGCCGCCGGGCTGCTCTACGGCTTCATCGGCTTCACCAGTTCCCTGGCCGGGATCGCCGCCGCGGGTCTGCCCGCCCGGTGGGAGCTGGCGTCCCGGCTGCGGGCGGGCACCGTCCTGCTGTTCGCCGCCGCCTGCGTCCTGCTCGTCTCCGGCGGGGGCCTGTGGACGCTGACCGCCGCCGTGGGCCTCCTCGGGGTGGCGGTCGCACCGCAGATGATCACGATGTTCGGCCTGGTCGAACGGACGGTGCCGACCGTCCGGCTGGGCGAGGCGATGGCGGCGCTGGTCAGCGCGTTGATCCTGGCACAGTCGGCGGGCACCTTCCTCGGCGGCTGGGCCACCACGCGCTTCGGGCCCGCCGCGCCGTTCGCGATCACCGCCGGCGCGGCGGCGTCCGCCCTGCTGCTCGCCGCCTGCACCGCGACCGAGCAGCACTACCGCCGCCGCACCCCCACCGCCCAAACCATCCAAACCGCCCAAACCATCCAGACCGTCGAGACCGTCCAGACCGCACCCATCGCCCCGGGCGGCCACGCACATGACGGCGGGGGCGACGGTGGTCCGCACACCGTCGCCCCCGCCGCTCGGCCCTGCCGGCCGGCACCCACGGATCGGCAGGGCCCCACTCAGGCGGGTGTCAGTTGACGTTGACCGCCGTCCAGGTGGCCGCGACCGCGTTGTACTCGGCGCTGCCGTTGCCGTACAGGTCCGCCGCCGCGCTGAGGGTGCCCGCCCGGGCGCCCGCGTAGTCGGTGGTGGAGGTGAAGTAGACGGTCAGCGCGCGGTACCAGATCTGCGCGGCCTTGTCCCGGCCGATGCCGGCGAGCGTCGAACCGTCGGACGTCGGGCTGTTGTAGTTGAACCCGTTGATGGTCTTCGCGCCGCTGCCCTCGGACAGCAGGTAGAAGAAGTGGTTCGCCACGCCCGACGAGTAGTGCACGTCCAGGTTGCCCACGTCGGCGGACCAGGAGTCGGCGGACTGGCCGTCCTTGCTCGGCTGGTCCATGTAGCGCAGCGGGCTGCCGTCACCGCGCAGGTTGATCAGCTCGCCGATCCAGTAGTTCGGCGGGTTGGAGGGCAGGTTGGCGTACCACTCGACCATCGTGCCCATGATGTCGGAGGTGGCCTCGTTGAGGCCGCCGGACTCACCCGAGTAGTTGAGGTTCGCCGTGGCCGCGGTGACGCCGTGGCTCATCTCGTGGCCGGCCACGTCGATCTCGGTGAGCGGGGCGGCGTCGCCGTTGCCGTCGCCGTAGGACATGCAGAAGCAGCTGTCGTCCCAGAAGGCGTTGACGTAGTTGGAGCCGTAGTGGACACGGCTGGCGGCGCCGACGCCGTCGTTGCGGATGCCGTTGCGCCCGAAGGTGTTCTTGTAGAAGTCCCAGGTGGTGGCGGCGCCGAACTGGGCGTCCACGGCGGCGGATTCGCGGTTGCCGGCGGTGCCGTCGCCGAAGCTGTTGGAGGTGTTGGCGAACAGCGAGCCGTTGCCCGAGGTCCCGTTGTTCATGTCGCTGGTGGACTGGCCGCCGCGGCTGTCGTCCTTCAGCGAGTAGCTGGAGCCGTTCTGCGCGGTGGTGAGCGGCACCTGGCCGACGAACACGCCCTTGCCGGTGCCGGCGGCGGTCTGGATCTTCTCGTGGGTCGACAGCACCTTGCCGGTGGCGGCGTCGGTGACGAGCACCTGGTTGCTCGGGGTGCCGTCGGCGCGCACGCCCTCGACGGTGGTCCGGTACGCCAGGCGCGGGTTGCCGTCGCTCGCCCAGACCACCAGTTCGGCCTTGCCGCTCTGGTGGACATCGGCCAGCGGGGACTCGTCGGCGTCGACGGTGACCCCGACGGTGGCCTGGACCGCGCCGGTGGCCTGCGTGGCGGCCTGGTCGGCCGGGATCTGCGGGGTCAGGCTCGGCAGTGCGATCCTGGCGGAGACCGCCTTGTCGACCGACTTGACCGAGCCGTCGGCCTTCTGGTGGACCACCAGGTCGCCGCCGAGCACCGGCAGGCCGGCGTAGGTGCGCTCGAAGCGCAGGTGCCGGGTGCCGTCCTTGTCCACCACGGCGTCCTTGGCGACGAGCTTCTCCTGGCCACCGAGGGCGAGGGCCTTGGCGAGCGGGCCGGACTGGCCGCCGGCCAGCGCGAGCACGGCAGCGTGCTGGTGGTCGGCCTGGGCCTGGAGGCCGGCGACGGGACTGGCCTGGGCGGCGGTGCTCACCTGGATCACACCGGTCAGCAGGGCGGTGGCCGAGAGTACGGCGACGGCCGCGAGCTTTCGCTTCACGTACGAGTCCTTCCGGGAAACCGCGTGTGGACGCGGTCGCGCCGCGTTCCGGGGGCCGGGGTCGGCACCTGTGGGGCGGAATGGGCGCTGACGTGCTGAAACCCCGGGCGTTCGAGCGGCGGGCCACCAAGGGGTGGGGGTGGGGCTGCCGTCGGGGCTAGCCAAAAGCATGACAATCCATCAGGTGAATTGACAGGTCTCCATCAGCTATTGGCCAGGTCCCGCCAGCCCGAAGGGACTCTCCAGAGGGCGACAAAACCGTGCAATTCACCCCGTCTTGCAGAGGGTTGCCACCCGAACCACGGCCGACCGCCTGCACCAACGCCCGATCGGCCATCGAGCGCCGATTCCGGGCGCGGCACCGAGTGTGGCCAAATCGACTTTTACATCCCTGTAGAATTTCCCATACGGATTCTTGACATCCGCTTGGCGAGGTCCCGCCACCTGCCGCCCTTGTCCACTGCCGAGGCGTCTGCTAGCGGCGCCGGACGGCGTGTTCGCCCGACTCCTCACCGCAGTCGGCGCGTTGGGCACGGCGGCCGGGAGCGCACGCGAAGCCGCCAGGCCCCCAGCCGCGAAGCGAACGGGGGCCTGGCGGCCGGGCACCACACGGCACCGACGCTCACGGTCTCGTCGCACGCCGGTGCGAGTCCGCCCCCGCGCTACTGCGCGTTGATCGCCCGCAGCATGTTCAGGCGGGCCGCCCGCCGGGCCGGCCAGACCGCCGCCAGCACCCCGATCGCCAGGCCGATCAGCAGGAACAGGCCGAGCCGCGCCCAGGGCAGCACGATCTCGTACTGCGGCAACGAGGTTCGGGACAGGCTGCCGCACGCCCAGGCCAGGAAGATCCCCGTGCCCATGCCCAGGACCGCACCGAACAGCGAGATCACCACCGATTCCAGGCGCACCATCTGCTTGACGCCCTTGTTGTCGAGGCCGATCGCGCGCAGCAGCCCGATCTCCCGGGTCCGTTCGAAGACCGACATGGCCAGGGTGTTGATGACGCCGAGCACTCCGATGGCGACGGTCATGCCGAGCAGCCCGTACATCATGGTGAGCATCGTGTCGATCAGGCCGGACTGCGCCTTCGTCAACTGGTCCTGGTTCTGCACCTGGAGGAGCGGGCTGTTGCCGAGGGCCTGGCGGATGTCCTGGTCGAGGCCGCTCGTGGTCCGGCCGGACTCGGCCTTGACCAGAATGCTGTCGAGCTTCCCTCCGTTCGCGTACGGCAGGACGTCGGTCAGGGTGCCCAGGGCGTCGCCGACGACGCGGGTCTGCCGGTAGACGCCGACGACGGTCAGCTCCTTCGTGTCGTGGCCGAAGCCCGGCGTGCCTTGGAAGGTGTCGCCCTTCGACAGGCCGGTGGTCTTGGCCAGCTTGTCGGAGAGCGCGATCCTGCCGGGGCCGACGTCCGCGAGCGAGCCGCTGCTGAACTCCAGGTCGGAGACCTGGCCGAGCCGCTGCGGGTCCGCGCCGGTGAACGAGGCGAACCTGCCCCCCGCGCGCAGGGTCGAGGAGGCGATGGGCGCGGCCTGCGCGACGCCCGGGACTTCGGCGACCTTCGCGGCGAGTGCGGGGTCGATGCCACCGAAGGCGGCGTTGGACACCTTGTAGTCCGCGGTCAGGCCCCGCACCGCCGCGTCCTTGAGGGCGGCGTTCATGGAGTTGCCGGTCACGCTCAGGCCCGTGATCAGGGTGAGCCCGATCATCAGGGCGGAGGCGGTGGCGGCGGTGCGGCGCGGGTTGCGCAGCGCGTTCTCCCTGGCGAGCTTGCCACTGACGCCGAAGAGCCGGGTGGTGGCTGCCCCCGCGAGCCGGATCAGCGGCCGGGACAGCAGCGGTGCGATCACGATCATGCCGGTCAACGTGAGCACCGAGCCGAGTCCGGCGGCATAGAGGTTGCTGTCGGATCCGTTCTTCTGCGTGGAGACGTACAGCAGGGAAAGGACACCGGCGCCGGTGAGCAGCCCGCCGAGGCTGTTGCGGAGCGCCATGCCACGCTTGGGCGGCGCCTGGTCGACGGTGCTCAGCGCCTCCACCGGCGCGACCTTCGCGGCCTTGCGGGACGGCAGCCAGGCGGCGAGCACGGTGATGCCGACGCCGACCACCAGGGACCGGATGAGTGTGTCCGCGGAGATGACCAGGGGGCCGTCCGGCAGGCTCAGGCCGCTCGCGTCGAGGAGCGGCCTGAGGGCGGTCGCGATACCGATGCCGATGGCGAATCCGGCCGCGGTGGCAGCGAGTCCGAGGAGCGCGGCCTCGATGAGGATCGCGCGGACGACCTGGCGCCGCAGGGCCCCGATGGCGCGCAGCAGCGCGGTCTCACGGCTTCGCTGGGCGATCAGCATGGTGAAGGTGTTGGCGATGATGAAGGCGCCGACGAACAGCGAGATCGCGGCGAAGCCGAGGAGCATCCGGGTGAGCTCCTTGGTGTCCTCGGCGATCCGCTCCGCCTGCTCGCGCGCGAGCTGGGCTCCGCTGGTGACCGTGATGCCCTTGGCGGGCAGCAGCTCGCGGATCGTGTCGGCGAGCTCCTGGTTGTCGGTGCCGGGTGCGGAGCCGACGGCCAGTTCGTCGAACCGGCCCGGCTGCAGGAAGAGCTGCTGTGCGGTCCTGGTGTCGAAGAGCGCGAGGCTGCCGCCCGCCCTCACCCGCGGGTCGTCGGTGTCGACGGTGCCGACCAGCTTCTTGGTGAGGGTGGGGCCGTCGGTGGCGAAGCGGACGGAGTCACCGACGGCGTAGCCGGCCTTCTCGGCGGTACGGCGGTCCAGAGCGATCTCCTCACCGGTGGTGGGGCCGTGTCCGGCGCTGACGGGGAAGCGGCTGTCCCGGTCGCTGTTCGGTGTGTCCGGTGAGTAGTTGGTGGCCAGGTTCTGCCAGTTGCTGTCGGCGTTGAGCGGTCGGCCGTCCTTGGCGGCCAGGGTGGCGGTGCCGTTGACGATGGGGCGCACGGACGTGACGCCGGGCACGGCGCGGACCTTCCCGGCGAGATCACCGGTGAGCGCCGTGGACACGCCGTCGTCCGCCTCGCTGTCGGAGTTCCGCTGGGACTCGGCCTGTACGGACACGGCGACGTCCTTGAGGCTCTTGGCGGAGGCGCCGCGAAGGGCCTCGGTGACGGTGTCGCCGAAGACGAGCGTGCCGGAGACGAAGGCGACGCCGAGCATGATCGCGAGGGCGGTCATGGCCAATCGGGCTTTGTGCGCGAAGACGTTGCGCAGGGCTGTACGCAGCATGGTGGTGGTCCCGGTTCTGGGGTGCGTGGCGGAAGTCCGGTCGGGGAGCGGGCGAGCGGGGTCAGCTCGTGCGGGCCCTGGCGTCGAAGCGCCTCATCCGGTCCAGGACGCCCTCGGCGGTCGGTGCGAGCAACTCGTCGGTGAGCCGGCCGTCGGCGAGGAAGACCACGCGGTCGGCGTAGGCGGCGGCCGCCGGGTCGTGGGTGACCATCACGACGGTCTGGCCCAACTCCCTTACGGATTCCCGCAGGAAGCCCAGGATCTCGGAGCCGGCGCGGGAGTCCAGATTGCCGGTCGGCTCGTCCGCGAAGATGATCTCCGGCCGGGACGCGAGGGCGCGCGCCACGGCGACACGCTGCTGCTGGCCGCCGGACAGCTGGGCGGGGCGGTGGTTCAGCCGTCCGGAGAGGCCGACGGTCGCCACGACCGTGTCCAGCCACTGCCGGTCCGGCCTGCGGCCCGCGATGTCCATCGGCAGCGTGATGTTCTCCAGCGCCGTCAGCGTGGGCAGCAGGTTGAACGCCTGGAAGACGAAACCGACGCTTTCCCGGCGCAGCCGGGTGAGCTGTCGGTCGTTCAGACTGGACAACTCGGTGTCGCCGATCTGCGCGGAGCCTTCGGAGACCGAGTCGAGACCCGCCATGCAGTGCATCAGGGTCGACTTGCCGGAGCCGGACGGCCCCATGATCGCGGTGAACCGGCCACGTCCGAACTCCACCGAGACCGCGTCCAGGGCGACCACCCGGGTCTCGCCCTGGCCGTAGAACTTGCTCAGCCCGGTGGCCCGGGCGGCGGCGGAGCCGGTGGAGGAGTGGGCGGGCACGGGGGCGGCTGCCTGCATTGACATGTCAGCTCCGGGAGTACGGGGAGGAGGATGTGCGGCTGCCTCTCATCCTCGATGTGCCGTACTGCCGAACCGTCGGCCTCAGGGCGTGAATGAGGCGTCTGTCAAAGGTCCGGCGCGAGGTCGCGCGTAGTCCTCGGGGCGGACGGCCGTCTCTGTCCTACGGCAGAGACGGTGTGCGGGGTCGCTGCTCAGGACAGCAGCCCCGTCCGGTAGGCGAGGACCGCCGCCTGGACCCGGCTGTCCGTGCCCGTCTTCACCAGCACGGCGCTGACGTGGGTCTTCACCGTGCCCACGCCGATGCCCAGATGACGGCCGATCTCCGCGTTGGCCAGGCCCCGGCCCAGCAGGGTCAGGACGTCGCGCTCCCGGCCGGTGAGCGCTGCCAGGCGCTGTTCGGGGACGGATTCGGCGGCCGGTGCTGACGCCCCTTCGGGTCCCGGCGCGCCGGCACCGGCAGCGCCGTCGAGCATGCGCTCGATGACGGTGCGGGTGACCTTGGGTGAGAGCACCGCGTCGCCCGTAGAGGCGGCCCGTACCGCGCTGATCAGCTCGTGCGGGCCCTCGTCCTTGAGGAGGAAGCCGGTGGCGCCGGAGCGCAGCGCGCGCGTGACGTTCTGCTCGTCGCCGAAGGTGGTGAGCATGACGACCTGCGGCCGGGGGCTGAGGGCGAGGAGCCGCTCGATCGTGGCGAGCCCGTCGAGCACGGGCATCCGGATGTCGATCAGGGCCACGTCGGGACGGGTCTCGGCGGCGACCCGCACGGCCTCCTCACCGTTCGTCGCCTCGCCGACCACCTCGATGCCCTCGGCATGGCGCAGGATCAGCCGGACGCCGTGCCGGATCAGCTCCTCGTCGTCGGCGAGCAGGACCCGGATCGGGCGGTGGTCGGAAGCGGGGAACTCGGTCATGGGGACTCCCACGGTGGCGTGCGCGACACCACCGGTACGGTGAAGCGGTCGATCGTGGCCAAGGTATCGCCACGGAAGCAGAACCGGGTGATCCTGAGGTGATCGGGGTCCTTCTCGGCGCCCGCGGCAGCGGCGTCCCCGGGGCCGGCGCCCTCGGCCGGCGGCGTGGAGTCCTCGAACTGAAACGTCGAGTACATGCAGCTCGTCACGGACTTCGGATGGGCCGGCTCCCGACCCGTCGCCGCCGCGCGCGCCGATGTGCTGTCCCCGTACAGGGCCTCCTCCACCATCTTGCGGGACATCCCGATCCGGGGCTGCTCGGGTTTGCGGGGGGCGGGGTCCGGGAACCCCTGGGCGACCAGGAAGAAGCCGCACATCATCATCACGCCCACGCCGATGAGGCCGAGGAGCCCGCTGAGGGCACTCACGACACGGCGTTGGACACCAGCGGGTGAGTCGTCGGAGCGCGGCTCGGACGGCGATTCACGCGGCGGGGCGCCCACGGCGGCCAGGCTCGCTCCCGGGTCCGGCTGCGCCGGGATCCGTGCCGTCACCGCGAAACCACCGGCCGGCGTCGGGCCCGCCTCCAGGGTGCCGCCGAGCAGTGCCACCCGTTCCCGCAGCCCGACGAGGCCACGCCCCGAGCCCAGGCCGGTCGCCGCTTCCGGGGCCACGGGCGGCAGTCCGTTGCGTACGAGCACCTCCACACGGCTGTCGGTGTGCGTGACCACCACGGTGACACGGGCTCCGGCGGCGTACCGGTGCACGTTGGTCAGCGACTCGCGCACCACCCGGTGCACCGCACGCCGCACCTGGGCCGCGCGGTCGGTCAGGTCGGGGCCGTCCCAGGTGAGATCGACGGGTATGCCGCCGCCGCGCGACTCCTCGGCCAGCGCCTCGACGTCGGATCGGGTGCCCGTGCTGCCGGTCAGGGCGTCGGTCCCGGTGTCCCGCCCCAACGGGCCCAGGACGCCGAGCACTTCACGCAGCTCGCGCATCGCGTCCCCGGTGGCCCGGCGCACCAGGACCGCCTCGTCGCGCAGTTCGGGCGACTCCTTCTGCAGTGCCATCTCCAGGCCGCCCGCGTGCAGCGAGATCAGGCTGAGCCGGTGGCCGACCAGGTCGTGCATCTCGGCGGCGATCCGGGACCGCTCATGCATCTTGGACTCGCTGTCCGCGAGCCGGCGGGTCGCCTCCGCGGCGTCGGCACGATCCCGGAGCGCCCGCAGCAGCCGCACCTCCTGTCCGCCCGACATTCCGAGCAGTCCCGGCACCACCAGCGTGGTGGCGGCGAGTACGGCGCCGAGCGCGAACCCGAACGGGTGGCTGCCGAGCCCGAGGCCCGGGGCGAAGGCGGCACAGGCCAGCGTCGACAGAACGGTCGGGGCCAGCAGCACGGCGCTCCGGCGCCGGGGGACCACCAGGTGCTTGGCCGTGGTGTACGCGGTCATGGCGGCCGGCAACCCGGCGGCGGGCAGCAGGCCAAGGACGGCGGAGATGCCCAGCAGGCTGATCACGGGGAAGCGACGGCGGACGGCGAGCAGGGCGAGGGCGACGGCACCGAGGAGGAGCTGGACCTCTCCGGACGGGCCCCGGCCCCGTAGGACCTCCTGGGTGAGGAGCATCAGCCACGCGCCGCCGGTCACTTCCGCGAGCGCGCGCCACAGCCCCCGGCCCTGTTCGCCAGGGGCCGTGAACGGATTTCGGGAGGTGGGGGCCATCGGCCAATTGTCGGCGGCCGTGGTGCGTGTCTGCATACGACCTGGGGATGAGGTACTGCTCTGTCGAAAGCCAGAGGCGTGGGTCAGGCGTCAGCCTGGTCGCCGTGCTTCCTGCTTCCTGCTTCCTGCTTCCTGCTTCCTGCGATCGGCGATCAGCCCTTGACTCCACGACCACAGCCCAGGGCGAAAGGGTCCCAGCCCTCGGCGGTCAGCAGGAGGGCGACGTCCTGGAGCGGCTGCGGCTCGTCGAGCACGACCTGCAGGATCTCCCCCGCCGGGGACAGCCCGTCGGAGCGGTCGAGTACGCGGCGCCCGGGGATCGGCCCGCAGCGGCCGGCCCCCGCGTCCGGCAGGTCGGGGGCGAGCCCGCCGAAACGGTCCAGCAGAGCGAAGACGGCCTCGGTCGTGTCCGGGACGTGCCGGGCCGTCTCCTCCTCGGTGGCCTCGGGGTTGAGCTCCCGAAACGCCGCGCGGGCCGCGGCCAGGAAGCGCTCGGGGTCGACCACCACCACGTCCCTGCGGATCCGGAGGCTGATCGTCATCCCCGCCCGGGGGAGCCGGGGTTCGTCCGCCCCGCGCGGGCCCGTCAACGTGACTTCCCCGAGCCGGCTTCCGGCGCGTACTCCCGGACGGCCGCCAGCAGTTGGCGGACCGACGGGTTCACCATCGGGCGACCGGCCACGGTGACCGTCGGCACGGTCTCGTTGCCGTCCGCGACCGAGCGCACGAAGGCGGCGGCGTCCGGGTCCTTCCAGATGTTCACCATGGTGAACCGCCGGCTGTAGCGCAGGCGGGTGAAGAGCAGCCCCAGGCGCAGGTTCATGCAGTAGGTGCACAGCGGGCGCCAGTAGAGGACAACGGCGTCGCCCGTCACTGGAACCGCCATTCCTGGGCCGCGTTGCCGGGGGTGCAGGTGACCATGGTGACCGCGTTCCCCACGCCGTTGTCGGTCATGCAGCTCTGGTTCTGGTAGTCGGCCAGGGTATAGGAGCCCTGGGCCGAGCCGTTGCGCACCGTCCAGTTCGTCAGGAAGCTGAAACCGCCGCTCAGGGTGACCTTGCCGTCCATGGTCTGGACGAGCTGCGGACCGCCGCTGTTGCAGGCGTTGAACAGGATCCAGGAGCCGGGGTTGGTCGCCCGCACCCAGCCGTACTGGGACGCGCCGCCCACCACGATCGGGTTGTCGCCGCTCAGGTCGTCGTGGGCCATCCCGATGGGGTGACCGTCCTTGACGCTGACGATGGTGCTCCAGGAGCTGCCGCCGCAGGACGGGGGCCGGGCGGGGGTCTGCGGGGCCGGCGGGTTGCCGCCGCCCGAGGGCGATCCGCCGCCGGACGGGGAGCCGCCCCCGGCCGGGGAGCCACCGGCCGCGTTCTGGGCCGGGGGCTGCGGGTTGGAGTTGGCGGGCTGGTTGGCCGTGCCGCCGGCTCCGGCACCGGTGCCGGTGCCGGGCGGGTTGGCCTGACCGCCGGAGGCCCCGCCTGCGGACCCGCCGCCCGCCGCGTTGCCCCCGGCCGCCGCGCCCGCGCCGGCACCGGTGCCAGTGCCGGTGCCCGAACCCCGGCCCGCCGAGGCGCCGTTGCCGCCCTGCGCGGATCCCGGGACGGTGCCCGGTGCGGGTGCGCCCGGCTGGTTCGGGGCGCCCGTCTGCTGGTCGGCGGCCGGGAACTGGGTGGCGGCCGGGGTGTCGGTCGGTACGGGCGTGGCGGGCGGCGTCGTGGCCGAGGCCGACGGGGTGCCCGGGGCCGCCGGGGCCGTCACGACGACGGTCGTCTGGGCGGCGGGCGGCACGGACGCGTCCGAGTGGTCGGGCGTCCGGTCCACGAGCAGGACGGTCGCCGTCCCCATCGAGATGACCAGGGGGACGATCACCGGTACCAGCAGCGTGCGCCGCGATCGGCGCTTGCCCGGCTCGGTCGCCGCCTGCGGCTCCACCTTCGCGACCTCGTCCGGCCCGGGCCGGACGGCCGCGTCCGCGACCGGCACCGGCGCACCCGGCTTCTCCTCCCCGGCGCTCCCGGCTCCGCCACCCGCCGCCCCGCCTGCCACCGCCGCTCCGCCGGGCGCTCCCCCGGCCCCCGCCCTGAGGTCGACCGTCCCGCTGTCGGCCGGTGTGCCGGCCACGCCCGCCGCACCCGCCGAGCCGATCGCCGCCCGGGCCGCGGCCGCCATCTCGGCGGCGTCGGCGTACCGGTCCTCGGGCTTCTTGGCCAGCGCCTTCGCGACCAGCTCGCGGACCGCCGCCGGGAACGTCCCCGGCAGCTCCGGCACCGGCTGGCGGACGTGCTTGAGCGCGACCTCCAACACTCCCTCGCCGACGAACGGCGGCGTCCCGGTGAGCAGTTCGTAGCAGACCACGCCGATCGAGTAGAGGTCCGAGGCCGGTCCGGTGCCCGCGCCCTCGGCCTGCTCGGGGGCCATGTAGAGCGCGGTGCCGACGATCGCGTGCGAGGCGGTGATCTTGGTACTGGCGATCGCCCGGGCGATGCCGAAGTCGGTGATGACCATCCGGCCGTCGGAACGCACCATCAGGTTGGACGGTTTGAGGTCCCGGTGCACGATCTCCCGCCGGTGCGCGGCGTGCAGGCCGTCCAGGGCGGCGGCGACCAGGTCGAGGGCGCGCTCGGGGGGCATCGGCCCCTCCGCGGCGAGGACCCGGTCCAGCGGCCGGCCGTCGACCAGCTCCATGACGATGTAGGCGCAGCGCTCCCCGGCGTCGCCGCCGGCCTCGCCGCCCTTGTCGCTCGCGTCCCCTTCGCCGGCGTCGCCGCTGCCGCCGCTCTCGCCGTAGTCGTGGACGTCCACGACGGCGGGGTGGTCGATCGCGGCGACCAGTTGGGCCTCCCGCCGGAAGCGCTGGATGAAGGTGTCGTCCTCGAACAGCGCCGAGTGCAGGATCTTGACGGCGACCGATCGCGCCAGCACCGCGTCGTCCGCGCGCCAGACGATGCCCATCCCCCCGCCGCCGATCCGCTCGACCAGCGTGTACCGCCCGCCGAGCACGGCACCCGGACCCCCCATACTCCCGCCCCCATGTGTCATGACCCTCCCCAGCGGGCCGTTCGGCCCCCAGTGTGCCAGAGGGGGCCGACGGCTCAGCAGGCGCTGTCCGGCCAGGGGTTGGGTGCCCGTGCGGTCAGGCCTCCCGGGCCTGCCGGGCGTGCTCGACGACCTCCAGGACGGCGGCGGCGACGGCCCCCGGCTGGTCGGCGTGGATGGCGTGGCCGGCGCCGTGCACCACGATGTGCGAACCCCTGACGGCCCCGGCGGCGATGCGCGACTGCAGGACGGTCCAGCGGGCGCGCATCGCTCCGGGCAGCCCGTCGGTCGCGCTCAGCACCGTCACCGGCACCTCGGGCAGCCGCGCGCCGCGGCGCCGCCGCCGGATCTCGGAGACCGCGAGGGTCGACAGCCGGTTCTCGTCGAGGACGGTCCGCCGCTGGTGGCGGTGGGCGCCGACGGCCGCCTCTGCCCTCGCGAGGAGTCCCCCGGCATCACGTGCGGCGGGTGCCACTGCCGCCCGGACCTGCCACAACCGCAACAGGACGGCCTCGGCGACGCGGATGGCCGGTGGCTGGAACTCCTCGTGCGCCGGATCCACCAGGACCAGGCCGGCCACCAGTTCCGGCCGCTTCCAGGCGAGGAACTGGGCCAGCTGGCCGCCCCAGCTGTGCCCGACCAGGACGGCCGGTCCGGCGTCGAGGTGCTCCACCAGGGCGGCCAGGTCCCCGATCGGGGACTCCAGCGACGGGCCGGTGGCGCCGTCGGGGTCGCTGGCGCCGAGCCCGGCCCGGTCGTACGCCACGATCCGGCCGTGCGCGGCCAGTTCGGGCAGTACCGGCGCCCAGGTCAGCGACGAGGTGCCGTTGCCCGCGACCAGGACCACCGGCGGGCCGCCGTGCCCCGCCTCCACCCAGCGCAACACCCGTCCACCACGGTCGAGTTCGCCCTGCCGAACGCCGTCTGGGACGTGCTCGGCCAGCGCCTGCGCGATGGCGTCCCGCACCTCCCGCATGCCCCGTGCGCCCCGGGCACCCCGGGCACCCCGTAGTTCCTGCACGTACTGCTTGGTCTGCATGTTCGATTCCCCCCTTGGATCCGCCCGCGTGGTCCCGGCCTGCGGCGCCGGGTGACGCGGGTCCACACTCACCGCCGCTACGAGTCCTGGGCGTCTCCCCGACGCCCTGGCGGGCAGGTCGTCGACCGGCCCGGACTCGCCGTCAGGCACCAGACCCTGGCCGCCCGGCGACACGGCAATCCGAATACTTCGTGTCCGTCACGTAGCCGAAGGGCGAAGAGCAGGCGCTGTCGACCGTCCCGCCAACTCTGCCGCCCCGGGCCCGGATCGGACTCCCTACGCTCCGTCCGTATGCGCCTCCCCCACCCCAGGTCGACCGAGTATGCCCCCCGACCGGCCCCGACCGGTCCCGACCGGCCCCCGACCGGCCCCCGACCGGCTCAGGCCGGCAGGGTCCGCTTGAACAGGTCGAGCAGCGCCTCCCAGTGCCGCTCGTCGGCGGCCGCGACGTAGCGGGTGGTGTCGGCCTGGGTGTAGCCGTGCGTGGCACCCGGGTAGACCTCCGCCCGGTGGCGGACTCCGGCGGCGGTGAGGGCCTCGGCGAGCCGGTCGATCTGCTCGGGAGGCAGGGACGGGTCCTGGTCGGCGTGGCCGAAGTACAGCTCGGCGGTGATCCGGCCGGCCCCCAGGTGCGGGCTGTCCGGCGCCTCGGTGGCGAGGTTGCCGCCGTGGAAGCCGGCCACGGCCGCGACCCGGTCCGGGTGACTGGCGGCCGTCCGCAGGGCGAGCAGGGCGCCGCGGCAGTAGCCGGTGAGACCGACCGGGCCGTTCTCGACCAGCGGGGACTCGGCGAGCCAGCGCAGGTAGGCGTCCGCGTCGCGGGTGGTCACCTCGGGGGTGAGGGTGGTGAGCAGCGGGACCAGCCGATCGAAGATCGTCGGGTCGTTGTCCGGGTCGATGAGCTGCGGCAGCTCCACGACCGGCGCGCGGCCGTGCCGGTAGTAGGCGTTGGGGAGCAGCACGGTGTACCCGGCCTGGGCGAGCCGGTCGGCCTTCTCCTGCAGGTGGGGCCGGACCCCGAAGGCGTCCATGTAGAGGAGGACACCGGGGTGTGCCCGTCCGTCGTCGGGGTGGGTGAGGTAGGCGTCGGCGATGCCGTCCGCCGTCGGGATGTCCACGGTGGTTCCGCGCACGGTCATGGTGAGGGTTCTCCTTCGGTCCGCGCGGCAGGGTAACGGGTGCACGCCGCCTTCGGCGCGGCATTTTCCGGGAACGCCGCCACGGCCCCGCGGCGTTGGGTGTGCATGGGAGTGATCGTGGGGGTGGCGTCGGCGGTGGCGGCAGTGCTCGGGCTGGTGCTGCTGGCGGTGTGGCAGATCCAGGGCGAGTCGTCGGGGCGTCGGCGGCCGGACGGCGGGTCCACCGGGGTGGGCCTGGGCGGCGGCCTGGAGGAGCTGCACGCACTGTTCAGCCCGGGCAAGCAGGTGCAGATCGAGCAGCGCCGGGAGCAGTTGACGCTGCGGGACGACGCGCAGGCCGGGGCGCCGCCACACTTCGGCGTGGACCTGGACCGGGGCGTGGCGGTGCTGCGCGGCGGCGGCGGGACGGCCGGGCCCGACCGGGAGCGGGAGAGCGCTCAGGCCCCCCAGCCACGGGAGCAGAGCACCAGCCGGTAGCCGTCCGGGTCGGATATCGTCACGCCGAACTCCTCCCAGTACGGGTTGTGGGCCCGGACCCGGGTGCCGCCTGCGGCCTCCAGGCGGGCGACCAAGGCCTCGTCCACGGGCGCGCCGAGGTAGACGACGAACAGGTCGTCGACCGTCGGGGTGGGCTTCAGCGGCTTCTCCGGGTCGTGGGTGAGCTCGAAGTGCCAGGCGCCGCCGGGCGGGCCGACCATGAGCAGGTCGTGCTCGCCGGACACCCGCTCGGTGGTGCGCCAGAGCACGTCCAGGCCGAGGCCGCCGACGTAGAAGCGCTCGGCCGCCGCGAGGTCGTGCGAGGGGCGGGCGATCCTGACCCGCGTCGTCGAATCGATCATGGCGCGACCCTAGCGGAGGCCACTGACACTGATACGGCCGACCGGTTCCCGGTGGTCGTGGCTCTGCCGCTGACCGACAACCGACCGTCCCGTGCGATCCGCGAGCGGACGCCGCCTCAGAACCGGCGCAGCCGCTCCTCGTCGCCGGTGCGCGGGCAGGTCAGACAGGCGACGGCCTCGGGCTTGACGGCGTAGTAGAGGCAGCAGCCGAGCCGGGTACGGGTGTGGTGGCCGCGCCCGTCGGGGGTGTGCAGGCGGCGGAAGTCGGCGGCCCCGGGCAACGGGAGGGTGCCGCCGGGCAGGAGCGCCTCGGCGGCGGCGACCGCGGCGTCCTCCTCGCCGAGCATCCGGCCGAGGTACCAGACGGCGGAGGCGAGGTCGTCCGTCACCATGCCCCAGAGCGCGCGGTCCCGGCGCCGGCTGGGGGCGGCGAACGCGGCGAGCACCGGTTCGACGTGGGTGACGACGGCGGCCCGCAGTTCGGCGCGCAGTTCGTCGTCGCCGGGGAGGCTGACGTGGCCGCGCGGGCGCAGCGCGAGGTCCCCGGTGGGGGCGTGCAGCCAGAGGTCGGCGGGGTCGATGACGGGGACTTTCCGGGCGAGGTGCCAGGGCCCGGCGATGAGCAGGCCGGCCGACCAGACGTAGTGGTGCAGCAGTCGGGAGGCGGTGACGTGCGGGCGGGAGGCGCGACCGTGTTCGGCGGCGATGCGCTCCTCCTCGCCGGCCAGGGCGGCGGCCAGCGCCCGTTCGTCGGTGGCGAGTTCGGCCCCTGAGTACCAGCCGTCGGCGGCACGGGGGTCGGGTTCGGCGGCGTCGAGCAGGCGCAGCTTCAGCACCGGGCAGAGCGCCCGCAGGCGCCGGTAGTCGCCCGGCAGGGTGGACGTCGGCGCGACGGGCAGGGGTGTTCCGGGGATCATCGGCGCTCCGTAGATCGACTCCGCATGATCGAATAAGGTGAGGCTCACCTTACAATGCCCCAAGGGGTGCGTCACCCGGGGTCGAACCGGGGCAAGGTTCCGACATTCGGGACAACCGGCTCGACATTGACGAACTTAGGGAAACCTAACCTAAGATGTCGACCGTGTTGAGAACCGACCCGCCGGCCACAACAGCCCCGGCGACACCTCGATCCTCGGCGCTCCGGCGGCCCCTGCTGCTGGTCGCCGGTGCGGGCGCGCTCGTGTTGTGTGCCGCGCTGAGCCTCGCGCTCGGCTCCCGATCCATCCCGCTGTCCACCGTGGCCGACGCGCTCACCGGGGCCGCCCACGGCGGCGACGCCGACGTGGTGACGGGCCTTCGCGTGCCGCGGACGGTGATCGGACTGGCCGTCGGGGCCGCGCTCGGCGTCGCCGGGGCGGTCGCCCAGGGCGTCACCCGCAACCCGCTGGCCTCCCCGGTCACCCTCGGTGTCAACGCCGGCGCGAGCCTCGCCGTGGTCGCCGCGATCTACGCGCTGGACCTCGGCCGGCCCGTCCAGTACGTCTGGTTCGCCTTCGCCGGGGCGGCCGTCGCCGCGGTCGCCGCGTACGCGATGTCCCGGCGCGGCGGCGACCTCGACCCGGTCCGGCTCGCGCTCGGCGGCACCGTGCTCACCGTGGTGCTCACCTCGTGGACCTCCGCGCTCATGCTGGCCAGTCACCGCACCCTGGACGAGGCCCGGTTCTGGCTGGCCGGCTCGATCGGCGGGCGGCAGTTGGACACCCTCACCCCCGTGCTGCCGTTCCTGGCGCTCGGTCTGCTGGGCGCGTTCGCGATCTCGCCCGCCCTCAACGCGCTGGCCCTCGGCGACGAGGCCGCCCAGTCGCTCGGCGTGCCGGTGGCCCGGATCCGGCTGGCCGGTGGGCTGGCCGTGGTCCTGCTCGCGGGCAGCGCGGTCGCCGTCGCCGGGCCGGTGGCGTTCATCGGACTGGCCGCGCCGCACCTGGTCCGCCCGCTGTTCGGCAACGACCACCGCTGGCTGCTGCCCGGCTGCCTGATCGCCGGTCCGCTGCTGCTGCTCGCCGCCGACGTGCTCGGACGGCTCGTGGTGCGCCCCTCCGAGATCGAGGTCGGCATCGTGACCGCCTTCCTCGGCGCGCCGCTGCTCGCGGTCCTGGCCCGGAAGGTGGCCCGGTGACCGCGCTCGCCGTGCCCGTCGGCACCCTCACCCGCCGCCGGGCCCGCACCGCCGCGTGGTCGGCACTGGCCGCCGCCCTCCTGGTGGTCCTGACCGCGGTCGCGCTCGGCACCGGGCAGGTGAGCCTGTCCGGGTGGGACGCGCTGCGTGCCCTCGTCGGACAGGGCGATCCCGGAAACGTCCTGGTGGTGCAGCAGTTCCGGGCGCCCCGGGTGGTGTCGGCGCTGATCGCCGGGGCCGCGCTGGCGATGGCCGGCTCGATGCTCCAGCGGCTCTTCCGCAACCCGCTGGCCTCCCCCGACACCATCGGCGTCACCGGCGGCGCGTCCTTCGGCGCGGTGCTGATGCTCGCCACCGGCGCCTCCCAGCAGCTGATCCCGCTGGCCGCGCTCGGCGGCGGACTGCTGGCGGCGCTGCTGCTCGGCGGCCTCGCCTGGCGCTCGAAGATGGCCGTCACCCGGCTGGTGCTGGTCGGTCTGGCGGTACAGCAGGGCCTCGCCGCCGCCGTGAACCTGATGATCGTACGGTTCCCGGCCGAGCTGGCCGCCTCCGCGATGCAGTGGACCACCGGCTCGTTGTACGGCCGCAACTGGACCGAGGTGTGGATCGGCGGCACCGCCATCGCGCTGACCGCCCTCGCCGTGCTGCTCTGCCAGCGGCGGGTCGCGGTCCTCGACCTCGGCGACGACTCGGCCGGCGGCCTCGGCCTCAACCCCGGCCGGGACCGGCTGCGGCTGCTGCTGCTCGGCATCACCCTCGCCTCGCTGGCCGCCGCCCTCACCGGCCCGGTCGCGTTCGTCGCGCTCGCCGTGCCGCACCTGGTCCGGCTGCTCGCCGGACCGCCCACCCTCGGCACGCTCGGACTCACCGCGCTCACCGGCGCCGTCCTGCTGCTGTCCGCCGACCTCCTCGTACTCCATGTGATCCCCGTCCACGGCCTGCCGGTCGGTGCCGTCACCGCCACGCTCGGCGCGCCCTGGCTCCTGGCGCTGATGATCCGCCAGGGCCGGCCTCCTCAGAGGAGCACCTGATGACGTCCACGACGACGACCGTCGAGTCCGTCACCACCGCCAACCGGCTCGCCGCCCACGGCCTCGACCTGCGCTACGGCGACCGGACGATCGTCGACGGGCTCGACCTCGAACTGCCCGGCGGCGCCGTCACCGCCATCGTCGGGCCCAACGCCTGCGGCAAGTCGACGCTGCTGCGCGGACTGGTCCGACTGCTCGACCCGGCCGCCGGCACCGTCACCCTGGACGGCTCCGACGTCCACCGGATGCCCGCCCGGGCGCTCGCCAAGCGGATGGGCCTGCTGCCGCAACAGCCGGTCACCCCCGAGGCGATCACCGTCGAGGCGCTGGTACGGCTCGGCCGGTACCCGCACCAACGGATGCTCAGCCCGTGGTCCAAGACCGACCAGGCGGCCGTCGAGGAGGCACTCGCCCGGACCGGCACCGCCGAACTGCGCGACCAGCAGGTCGACCGGCTCTCCGGCGGGCAGCGCCAGCGGGCCTGGATCGCGCTCGCGCTCGCCCAGGACACCGAACTGCTGCTGCTCGACGAGCCGACCACCTTCCTCGACCTGCGCCACCAGCTCGACGTCCTCGACCTGGTCGCCGATCTGCACGCCGAGGCCGGGCGCACCGTCGTCATGGTGCTGCACGACCTCGGGCAGGCAGCCCGGTACGCCGACCACCTGGTGGTGCTCAAGGACGGGCGGCTCGCCGCCGCCGGGCCGCCCACGGAGGTCCTCACCGCCGAGTTGGTCGAGGCCGTGTTCCAGGTGCCGTGCCGGGTGGTGCCCGACCCGGAGACCGGCACGCCGCTGGTCGTCCCCCGGTCGCGGACCCGGTCGCGTGCCACCGGCCGCTGACCAACCCCCTCCCCCGAATCCCCCTCCCTCGAATCCCCCGACGACCCGTTCGTCCCGATCCAAGGAACCCCATGAACCGCCGACTCCCCGTCGCCGTCCTCGCCGTCGCCCTCTCCACCACGCTGCTCGCCGCCTGCGGCAGCGACGGGGGCAGCAAGCAGGGCGGGGACGCCGCCCAGTCCGGCGCCTCCGCGAGCACCGGCGCCTCCGCCGTCTTCCCACGCAGCGTCACCCACGCCGCCGGGACGGCCCAGATCAAGGCCCAGCCCAAGCGCGTCGTGGTGCTGGACAGCGGCGAGCTCGACGACGTCACGTTGCTCGGCATCACGCCGGTCGGCGCGGTGTCGCCGCACATGAAGACCGAGGGCGGGTTCCCGAACTACCTCAAGGACAAGATCAAGGACACCAAGGACGTCGGCCCGATGAACGAGCCGAACCTGGAGCTGATCGCCTCCCTCAAGCCGGACCTGATCCTCTCCTCCAAGGTCCGCCACGCCAAGGTCTACGACCAGCTGAACGCGATCGCGCCGACCGTGCTCGCCGAGACCACCGGGTTCCCGTGGAAGGAGAACCTCGCCCTCTACGCGCAGGCGCTCGGCAAGGAGGACGAGGCGAAGAAGGCGCTCGCCGACTACCAGGCGCGGGCCGCCAAGCTCGGCGAGGAGATCAAGGCGAAGAACGGCGGCACCATGCCGACCGCCTCGGTGGTCCGCTTCGTGGCCGGACCGACCCGCCTCTACGCCAAGGCCTCCTACAGCGGTGTGGTGCTCAAGGACGTCGGCCTGGCCCGCCCGGCCGCCCAGGACGTCGACAAGAACATCATCGAGGTGAGTGCCGAGCAGGTGAACCAGGCCGACGCCGACCTGGTGTTCGTCACCACCGCCGACGACCCGTCCAAGACCAAGGAGAGCGAGGTCCAGCAGACCCCGGTCTGGCAGAGCCTGAACGCGGTCAAGAACGGCAAGGTCTTCACCGTCCCGGACGAGACCTGGATGTCCGGCATCGGTGTCCAGGCCGCCGACGCCATGCTCGGTGACATCGCCAAGGCCGCGGGCGTGGACGCGCCCAAGTAGCCGCTGACAGCTGACGGCGGGCGGGTGCGACGGCGAACAGATGTCAGCGAACAGCTGACAGATAACAGATTTCGAAATCTGTTATCTGTCAGCTGTGATCCGTTCGCTGTTCGCACCGACCTTTCGCACCGACCCCTTCGCCCCGGTCCGTTCGCCGCGATCCCCCTTCACCGCGACCCGTCCGCCGTCACTCGCTCGCCACCACCTCAAGGACCACCAACCCATGCGGCTCTACCTGCTCGCCCTCAACCCCACCGACTCGGTCACCTCCGGTTTCCTACCCGCCGCCGCCAGACTCGGGCTGGACGTCACCGTCCTGACCGACCACGCCGAGCCCCACCGGAAGGCCTACGCCGACCTCCCGTCCACCGCACCCGAGGTGCTGGAGTGCGACGTCCGGGACTTCCGCGCGGTGATCAGCCTGATCTCCCGGCACCACGCGCCCGCCGCGGTGTTCAGCAACAGCGACCACCTGCAGACCCAGACCGCCCTGGCCGCCGAGTACTTCGGCCTCCCGGCCAAGGACTGGAAGGCCGCGCTGCGGGCCAAGGACAAGGGCCAGCTGCGCCGCCACCTCGCCCTGACCGGCCAGGACGCCGTCTGGTCCGCCGAGTTGGCCCCCGGGCAGGACCCGGCCGAGCTGGACCCGCCCTTCCCGTGCGTGGTCAAGCCTCGCGAGGGGGTCGCCAGCGAGGACGTCACGCTGGTCGCCGACGCCGCCGAACTCGCCGCCCGCTGCCGGGAGATCCAGCACCGCCGGGCCGGCGCCACGCTCGTCGTCGAGGAGTTCCTGGCCGGCCAACTGTGCACCCTGGAGACGCTCGGCGACGGCCGCCGCCGGCACGTCCTCGGCGGCTTCCGCACCCGCCTCTCCCCGCCACCGGACTTCATCGAGGAGGTGCTGGAGTTCGTCCCCGCGCGCCCCGCCGCGGTGGTCGAGCAGGTGCTCGCCCAGCTCGACGCGCTCGGCGTCGGACTCGGCGCCTGCCACACCGAGTTCGTCGTCCAGCCGAACGGCCGCGCCCGGATCATCGAGGTCAACTACCGCGCCATCGGCGACCAGTGCGACCTGATGCTCGCCGAGATACTCGGCATCCCGCTCTTCGAGCACATCCTCGCGGCCCATCTCGGCCGCGAACTTCCCGCCGACCTCGGCACGCAGTGCGCCGCGACGCCCCGCCGGGCCCGCAACGAGGTGATCTGCGCCGACCGGGCCGGCGTCCTCACCGCCGCCCCCGGTCCGCACGACGAGGAGCGCGACGGCGTCCGGCTCGTCTACCGGCCGCTGCGCCCGCTCGGCGAACGGCACGAGCACTACCGCACCAACCGGGACTACCTGGGCGTGATGTGGGCCACCGGCACCGACCAGGGCGCCGTGGACGCCGCCGTCGCCCGGTTCCGCGCCGCCAACCGCTGGGAGATCACCCCGTGACCGCCGACGAGCAGCTCACCCTGCGGGTGCTCTCCGCCCTGCTGCGCGAGGACGTCCTCGGCCTGCGCACCCGCGGCGCCGTGAAGGACCGCGCCGACGGCCCCTGGTTCACCGTCGCGGACGCCGAACTCGCCCTGCCCGTCGCCGTCGAGGGCTTCCAGTGCGAGTACGCCGCCCGGCTGCCCCTGCTGGAGCTGGCCGGGCGCCGGCTCACCGGCCTGGACGCCATCGTGACGGCCCTGACCGACCTGGCCGAGGCCGAGGACCGGCCCGGCTGGGCCGCGTTCGCCGAGGAGTGCCGCCAGACCCTCGACACCATGGAGCTGCACGAGCGCGTGCGGCCCGAGGTGCACGCCCGGCTCACCGACCTGTACGGCGAGGACCCGGCCGACTGGACCGGCCTCGCCGCCGCCCTCGGCCACGACACCCTGGCCGCCTACCTCGACCACCCGGTCTACCCGACCGCACGCGGCCGGTCCGGCCTCACCGAGCCGCAACTGCGCGCCTACGCCCCCGAGTTCCACCCCGCTTTCGAACTGCGCTGGCTGGCCGTACCGGCCGGCGCCCTCACCACCCACGGCGAGCGCCCGCTCCCGAGCTGGTGGCCCACCCCGGCCTGGCTCGGCCTTGAGGCCGCCTGCCCCGGCGAGGGCTGGACCACCCTGCCCGTCCACCCGCTCACCGTCGGCGCCCCACTCGACGAGGCGCTGGAGGCGGCCGGCCTGGCCGGCCGCGCGGTGCTCGCCGAACGGCCGTACCTGACCGTCGTGCCGACGCTCTCCATGCGCACCGTCGCCGTCGCCGACGACCCCGCCTGCCACCTCAAACTCCCGCTCGCCACCGCCACCCTGGGCCGGCTCAACCGCCGCACCATCAAGCCCGGCACACTGCTCGACGGCGCCGCCGGCCAGCGCCTGATCGAGGCCGTGCTGGCCCGGGAGCCGCGCTTCGCCGACCGCGTCCTGCACGCCGACGAGCAGACCTGGGCGCACGCCGGGCACGAGCTGCTGGCCGTCCTGCTGCGCCGCTACCCGACCGGGCTGGAGCGGGCCGTCACCGCCCCGCTGGCCGCCCTGCTGGCCCCCGCGCCCGGCGGCCGCCTGCTGCTCGACCACCTCGCCGACCGATTCCACGACGGCGACCAACTCGCCTTCTACGACGCACTGCTGGAGCTGTTGCTGGACTGGCAGGCCACGCTGTTCGGGTACGGGATCGCGCTGGAATCGCACCAGCAGAACACCTCGCTGGTGCTCGACGCCAACGGGCTGCGCCTGCTCTACAAGGACGACGACGGCCCGCGCGTGCACACCGCCCGGATGACCGCCGGCCTCGGCGAACTCGCCCTGGACCGCGCGGACTTCGACGACCCTCGGATCTTCGGCGACGACGACCGGGCGCTCACCGACCTGTTCACCACCATCACCGGCCACCTGTGCACCGCTTCCCTCGCCTTCGGCCTCGCCGACCACGGCCGCGCCGAACTCGACGAGGTGCTCGGCCTGTTGCGCAAGCGCCTGGCCGAGGCCGTGGACCGGATCGGTCCGGCCGGCGAACCGCTGCGGGCGAACCTCCTGGAGGCCGAACGCCTGCCGGTGAAGGCCATGGTCAGCGCCGGTACCCTGCTCAGCAAGCAGCGCTCGGGCGCCGCCGACATCAACAAGCACTACACCAGCGGCCCCAACTACCTGCTGGCGAACGGTATCGCCCGATGAGCACGGAGACCCTGCCGCAGCGGTCCAGCCGCGAGAGCGACGGCTCCGGCGGGCTCGGCCGCCGCCAGGTGCACGCCGTCGCGGCCTGCTACTTCGTCGCCTCCTTCGCCGCGCTGGGCCTGCCGCCGTACCTGACCGCGATCCTGCCCACGCTCGGCGACCCGCAGGCCCGGTGGGCCGGCGTGCTCTACATCGTCCCGACGGTGTTCAGCGCGCTCGGCGCACCGCTGTGGGGCCGGATGGCCGACCGCTTCGGCCGCAAGCGGCTGCTGCTGCGCGCCCAACTCGGTCTCACCGCCTCCTTCCTGCTGGCCGGGGCCGCCGGCAGCCTGCCCGCCTTCACCCTCGCGCTGGTCCTCCAGGGCTTCCTCGGCGGCACCTTCGCCGCCACCAACGGCTACCTCGCCGCCGCCCTCGACGGGCCCAGGCTGTCGCGCGCGCTCACCCTGATGCAGGGCAGTGCGCGGGCGGCCCTGGTCGCGGCACCGATCCTGGTCGGCGCGCTGTCCCCGTGGATCGACCCGCACCGCCAGTACCTGGTGATGGCCGTCCTCCCGCTCGCCGCCGCACTGCTCCTGTCGCGGCTGCCCGAGCCGGAGCGACCGGCGGCGGCGCCCGCGTCCGAGGGCCGCACCGAGCGGGCGCCGGGGGTCCGGCTACTGCCGCTCTACGTCTTCGAGTTCGTGTTCGTCTTCGCCACCGTCATCTCCTTCCCCTATCTCATCTCGCTCGCCGAGCAGCGGCTGCCCGGCGTCTCCGCCACCACCACCGGCGTCCTGTTCGCCCTGCCGCACCTGTGCTACCTGGTGTTCGCCGCGCGCACCCACACGCTGTTCCACGCCCGCCCGCACACCGGCATCGCACTCGGCTTCGGGTTCGTCGCGCTCGGCCTGGCCGGGCACGCCGTCGCGTACTCGCTGCCCGTCTTCGTCGCCGTCCGGCTGCTGCTCGGGGCCGGGCTCACGCTCGGCCTGGTCAGCCTCGCCGTGCTCGCCGCCGGAGCCGCCCAAGGACGCGCCCCCGGGCGGATGTTCGGCACCCTCGAACTCGTCTCCAAGGGCGGCGCCGTCGCCGCCGGCGCCGTCGCCGCGCTGGCCAACGGTCGGTACGGCGCCGCCGCGCCCGTGGTGGCCGGCACCGCCGCCGCCCTGCTGGCCGCCGTCGCGGCCACCGCACTCTCCCTTCCGTCCCTCCGCAAGCGCTGGAGCCGCCGATGACCCGCGAGCCGATCACCCACGGCCCGATCGCCCCCGCCCCGATCACCGTCGAGTCGATCACCCCCGAGTCGATCACCCTCGACCGGATCGCCGACGAGCCGATCACCCACGAACTGCCCACCGCCGAAGAAGCAGTGGCCCACACCCTGCTGAACTGCCTGCTGCGCGAGGTCTCCGCCCCCGAACACCAGACCGCCGCGGCCGACGGCCGCCTGCTGCTGCGACTGCCCCGGCGCGGCACCCTGCTGCGGATCGCCCTGCGCCGCACCTCACTGCTCGGCGCGCACCGCTTCGCCGGCCCGGTCGAGATCGAACGAGACGGCGACTGGGTCGAGTTGGGCTGGCACGAGCTGGCCGAGCAGGTGCAGGACGAACTGGAGCTGCGCACCGGCACGGTGAACGAGGAGTTCCTGGGCCAGGTGGCCTCCAGCCACGACGGCCTCCGGCAGAGCATGGCCGGCCGCCCGCCCGCCGGAGCGGACCGCTACCTGGAGTCCGAGCAGGCCCTGCTGTTCGGCCACCGCTTCCATCCGGCGCCCAAGTCCCGCTCCGCCGCCCGGGGAGACTGGCGCCGGTACGCCCCGGAGTCCCGCGCCGCGTTCCCGCTGCGCCACCTCGCCGTCCGTGCCGAGCTGCTCGCCGAGCAGTCCCTGGACGAGAGCGCGACCGCCCTGCTGGACGGTCTGGGCGAGGTGCCGGACGGCTACCGGCTACTGCCCGCCCACCCGTGGCAGTACCAACTCATCGGCGACCACCCGCTGTTGCGCGATGCCCTGGCCCGTGGGGACGTCCTCGACCTGGGGCCGAGCGGCGAGGCGTTCACCGCCACCGCCTCGGTGCGCACGCTCCACGGAGCGGACGCCTTCCTCAAGTTCAGCCTCAACGTCCGCATCACCAACTGCCTGCGCAAGAACGCCGCGTACGAGCTCACCGGCGCCGTCGCGCTGACCCGACTGCTCGCCCCCGCGCTCGCCGACCTCGCCCGGCGCTTCCCCGATGCGGCGATGCTGCGCGAGCCGGCGTTCCGCACCCTGGCCCTGCCCGGCGACGGCGGCCGCCCCGACCAGGCGCTCTACGAGAGCTTCGGCCTGATCGTCCGCGAGGGTTTCGGCGGCGTGCTGCGGCCCGGCGTCACCCCACTGCTGGCCGCCGCCGTCGCCGACGAGCACCCGACCAGCTCCGCCCACATCTCCCGCCTGCTGGAAGGAAGTTCGGGCGCCTCGCGGGCCCTGGACTGGTGGCGCGCCTACCTGGGGCTACTCATCCCGCCCGTGCTCGCCGCCTACTTCGACCACGGCGTGGTGCTGGAACCGCACCTGCAGAACGTGCTCATCGGCGTCGACGCCACCGGGCACCCCACCCAGGTGCTCTTCCGTGACCTGGAGGGCACCAAGCTCGTCCCCCAGCACAACGCCGACATCCTGGCCGCCCTCCCGCCCGAGGTCGCCGGGCCGATGACGTACGACGCCGAGCGCGGCTGGGACCGGGTGGTCTACTGCCTGCTGGTCAACCACGTCGCCGAACTGCTCGCCGCCCTGGCCGACCGCCACCCCGCACTGGAGGGCGCGCTGTGGCAGGCCGTCCGGGACACCCTGGAGACGTACGCGGCCGCCCACGGCCGTCCGCCCCGGCTGCGGGCGCTGCTCGCGGGCGTCCCGCTGCCGGCCAAGGCCAACCTGCTCACCCGCTGGGAGCGCAAGGCCGACCGCCAGGCCGGCTACGTCCGCCTGCCCTCGCCACTGGCCGGCTCCGTCCTCGCCGAGGCCGCCCGCACGCCCGTCCCCCTCTCCCTTGGGAGCGCCGCCCGATGACCGAGACCGTCCGCCGGCACATCGCCGCCCTCGCGCCGGACGCCCTGCCCGCCTACGTCTACGACCTGGCGGCGCTGCGCGCGCACGCCGCCGCCGTCCGGGCCGCGCTGCCCGAGCGGGTCGAGCTGTACTACGCCGCCAAGGCCAATCCCGAGGCGCCGGTGCTGGCCGCGCTGCGCGACGCGGTCGACGGCTACGAGGTATCCAGCGGTGGGGAGTTGGCGCACGTGCGAGCGGCCGTACCGGACGCGCCGCTGGCCTTCGGCGGACCGGGCAAGACACCGGCCGAGATCGCCGCCGCCGTGGACGCCGGGGTGCACCGCTGGCACGTCGAGAGCGAGCAGGAACTTCACCGGCTCGACGCCGTCCTCACGGACCGGCCGGGCACGGTCGTCGACGTACTGCTGCGGGTCAACCTGCCGGTCGCCACCGGCGCGCTCGACGCGGTGGCGCTCGCGATGGGCGGACGGCCGACGCCGTTCGGGCTCGACCCGGACCGCGCCGAGGAGTGCGTCCGCCTGCTCACCGGCGACGGCTCCGACCCCGGCCCGCTCGGACGGCGGCTGCGCCTGCGCGGCGTGCACGCCCACCTGGCCAGCGGACTCACGGCGGTGGAGCAACTGGCCGTCGCCGAGCAGATCGTGACCTGGTCGGCCGCGCTCGCCGAGCGACACGGTTTCCCGCTGGCGGAGGTCAACGTCGGCGGCGGGATGGCCGTGGACTACGACGACCCGGCGAGCCGCTTCGACTGGACGGCCTTCGGCGAGGGTCTGACCAAGCTGCTGGACGCCCACCCGGGCCTGACCCTGCGGATCGAACCGGGCCGGGCGCTGACCGCCTACTGCGGCTGGTACGCGACCGAGGTGCTGGACGTGAAGCAGAGCCACGGCGAGGACTTCGCGGTGGTCCGCGGCGGCACCCATCACCTGCGCACCCCCGCCACCCGGGGGCACTCCCAGCCGTTCGAGGTGCTCCCGGTGGACGCCTGGCCGCACCCGTGGCCGCGTCCCGCCGTCGGCACCGGCCGCGCCACCCTGGCCGGCCAGCTCTGCACCCCGAAGGACGTCCTCGCCCGAGCCGCCTCCGGCGCCGACGGCCTGCGGGCGGCCGACCGCGTGCTGTTCGCGATGGCGGGCGCGTACGCGTGGAACATCTCGCACCACGAGTTCCTGATGCACCCTCGCCCGGGCTTCCACTACCTGGGCAGCTGACGGGGCGGCCAGGGCGGCCGGCGAGCGACGGATAACAGGTGACAACTGACAGATAACAGATTTCGAAATCTGTTAGTTGTTAGTTGTTAGTTGTTAGTTGTTAGTTGCTACCGTACAGCGCCTCCCCCTGCCCCGCCCCGCCGCGCCCCCACCAGCCCCTCCCGCACCAGGGGTCGCCGCAGGTCGCCTGCGGCCACTCGTGCGACAGTGGTAGGCAGCGAAGGGAGCGCGAACGTGCTGATGGACAAGGTGGCGGAGATACTCGCCGAGGCGTCGGCCGAGGTGGTGGAGCCGCGCTTCCGGGCGCTGGCCGCCGGCGAGGTGATGGAGAAAGCGCCCGGCGAGGTCGTGACGGTCGCCGACCGCGAGGCCGAGGCGATCATCGCCCGCCGTCTGCGCGAGCTGCTGCCCGTCCCCGTGGTCGGCGAGGAGGCGGTCTCCGCCGACCCCGCACTCGCCCAGGCCCTCCACGACGAGCCCGCCGCCTGGCTGGTCGACCCGGTCGACGGCACCGCCAACTTCGTCGCCGGCCGCCCCGAGTACGCCGTGATGTGCTCCCTCGTCCGCAGCGGACGGACCGTCGCCTCCTGGATCTGGCAGCCCGCCACCGCCACCGCCTACTGCGCCGAACTGGGCTCCGGAGCCTGGCGCGACGGCCTGCGTCTGACCCGTCCGCCGGCGCCGCACGACGCCGCGAAGCTGCGCGGATCCGTGAAGAGCCGCTACCTCGACCCGGAACACCGTCGGCGCCTGCAGGCCAACGAGTCGGCCTTCGGCGAGATCTCCCCCGGCCGGCACGCCGCCGGGATCGAGTACCCGGACCTCGTCGAGGGCCGCTTCGACTTCCTCCTCTACTGGCGCACCCTCCCCTGGGACCACGCCCCCGGCTCCCTGCTCGTCACCGAGGCCGGCGGCATCTCCGCCCGACTCGACGGCAGCCCCTACCGCCCCGAGGCGCCCGGCTGCGAGGACGGCCTGCTGGTCGCCGCCGATCCGCAGACCTGGGAGCTCACCCGCACCGTCCTCCTGAGCGACTGACCTGAACCATCCAGAGCCTGTCCGAGCCGGGTTCCCTGCACCGAATCGGGCGTTGAGGCAGCGAACGGCACCCGGACAGGCTCTAACCCGCCCGGTCCCCCGCAGCCTTCCGGCCCGCGCTCACCACCTCGCGCACCAGCGCGCGCACCTCCCCCGCCGTGGCGTGCGGGTTGAGCAGGGTGAGCTTGAGCCGCACCCGGCCGGGCCCCTCGCCCGGCAGCTCGGTCCGCCCGACCACCGCCCGCCCGGTGCGCAGCAGCAACCGGCGCAGCCGGCCGTTGAGTTCGTCGACGGCCGCCTCGTCCGTCAGGCCCGGCGGCCGGTAGCGGAACAGTAGGGCGGTCAGCACGGGTTCGGCGTGGAGTTCGAGCGACGGTTCGGCGCGGACGGCCTCGGCGGCGGACCGGGCGAGTTCGTGGCAGGCGTCGACCAGCCGGCCGAGCCCGTCGCGGCCGAGGGTGCGCAGGGTGACGGCGAGCTTGAAGGCGTCGGCCCGCCTGGTGGTGCGCAGCGAGCGGCCGAGCAGGCTGGGGTAGCCGGCCTGCTCGTCGTCGACGGGGTTGAGGTACTCGGCGCGACGGGCGAGCGAGACGTAGGTCTCGGCGCGGCGGACCAGGAAGACGCCGGCGGCGGCGGGTTGCCAGCCGAGCTTGTGCCAGTCGAGGGAGACGGAGTCGGCGCGCTCGATGCCGTCGAGGAGCGGGGCCAGCCGGTCGGAGAGCAGCGCGCCACCGCCGTACGCGGCGTCGACGTGCAGCCAGGCGCCGTAGCGGCCGGCCAGGTCGGCGGCGACGTGCAGCGGGTCGACGCCGCCGGTGTCGGTGGTGCCGGCGGTGGCGACGACGGCGATCGGGGTGCGTCCGGCCCAGCTGGCCGCAGCCAAGGCCCGTTCCAACTCCTGTGGTTCCATGCGGAGTTGCCGGTCGACCGGGACGGCGACTACGGCGCGCTCGCCGAGCCCGAGCAGGGCGGCGGAGCGCTGGACGGAGAAGTGCGCGGCCTCGGAGGCGATGATGCACGGCCGGACTCCGGCCGGGATGCCGTCCAACTCGACGATGCCGTCCAGCTTCTGGTCGCGGGCCAGCATCAGGCCCATGAGGTTGGACTCGGTGCCGCCCGAGGTGAGGACGCCGGCGGCGCGGGCCGGGTCGTAGCCGACCAGGGCGGCGAGCTCGGCGAGGAGGGCGGTCTCCAGGGCGGTGGCGGCGGGGGCCTGGTCCCAGGAGTCCTGGGAGGGGTTGAGGGCGCTGACCGCGAGGTCGGCGGCGACGGCCACGGCGAGCGGCGGGCAGTGCAGGTGGGCGGCGCAGGCGGGGTCGGCGGGGTCGGCGGCGCCGTAGGCGAGGAGTTCGGCGAGGCGGGCGAGCGCGCCGGGCCCGTGGGCGCCCGCCAGGCCGTCGGCGACCAGTGCGCCGATCTCGGCCGGGCTGCCTGCGGGCAACGGCCCGCCGCGCAGCGCGATGCCGTTGTCGAGCGCGTCCAGGACGGCGGCCAGCAGCGGCCCGAGCGCCCCGGGCCCGCCGACGCCGCCCGCGAGGGCGTCCAACGGGGCCGGGCCGCACGGCAGTTCGGAGGAAGCACCGGCCCCGGCGCCGACAGCCCCGGAACCGTCACCCGCGCCCGCACCCGCCCCGGCGCTCATTCGGCACCCCGGACCGCGGGAGCGTCACGGTCACCGGCCACCGCCACCGCCACCGACGCCGCCACCGCCACCGACGGATCCGCCGCGGCGGTCGCGATCGCGTCGGCGAGCCGGTCGAGGACGGCGGCGACCTGCTCATCGGTGATGGTGAGCGGCGGGAGCAGTCGCAGCACCGCGTCGTGGCGGCCGCCGAGTTCGACGATCAGCCCGCGCGCCAGGCAGGCCTCCCGGACCCGGAGGGCGAGCGCCGGGTCGGCCGGGCGGGCCCCGCAGGCGTCCGGTTCGGCGGCGGGGTCGACGAGTTCGACGCCGAGCATCAGGCCCCGCCCGCGCACGTCGCCGATCACCGGCAGCTCGGCGGCGAGGTCGCGCAGCCGGGCGGCCATCCGCTCGCCGACGACGGCGGCGCGTTCGACCAGCCCGTGGGCGGCGACGTGGCGCAGGGTGGCGGCTCCGGCGGCCATGGCGAGGGTGTTGCCGCGGAAGGTGCCGGTGTGGGCGCCGGGCCGCCAGCCGTCGTAGTCCTCGCGGTAGACGACGACGGCGAGCGGCAGGCTGCCGCCGATGGCCTTGGAGAGCACCATCGCGTCCGGGACGATGCCGCTGTGCTCGACGGCCCACATCGCCCCGGTGCGGCCGACACCGGTCTGCACCTCGTCGACGATCAGCGGGATGCCCCGTTCGGCGGTGATCCGGCGCATCTCGCGCAGCCAGCCGTCGGGCGCGGGGACGACGCCGCCCTCGCCCTGCACGGCCTCCAGGATCATCGCGGCGGGCGGGACGACGCCGCCCGCGGGGTCGTCCAGCAGCCGCTCGACGTAGGTCGCGGCGAGGTCGGCGCCCGCCTCGCCGCCGACGCCGAACGGGCAACGGTAGCCGTACGGGTAGGGCAGCCGGACGACCTCGCCGCCGCTCGGCAGCGGTTCCTTGACGGCGACGTTGCCGGTGAGCGCCAGGGCTCCGGCGGTCATGCCGTGGTAGGCGCCGGTGAAGGCGAGCGCGCCGGACCGGCCGGTGGCGGTCTGCATCAGCTTGAGCGCGGCCTCGACGGCGTCCGTCCCGGCGGGGCCGCAGAAGTGGACGCGGGCGCCGGCGGCGAACTCGGCGGGCAGGCTCTCGAACAGCGCGCTGGTGAAGTCGTCCTTCTCGGCGGTGGCGAGGTCGAGCAGGTGCAGCGGGGCGCCGCTGTCGAGCGTGCGGCGGATCGCCTCCAGCACCACCGGGTGGTTGTGCCCGAGGGCGAGCGTCCCGGCGCCGGAGAGGCAGTCCAGGTAGCGCCGCCCGTCGGCGCCCTCGACGGTCATGCCGTTGGCCCGCACGGGGACGATCGGGAAGGACCGGGCGTACGTCCGGGCGGCGGACTCGCGTACGCGCTGGCGGCGCAGGATGGCCTCGCCGGAGGCCGGGACACCGGCGGCACCGGCGACACCGACGACACCCGAGGCTCCGACGGCACCCGCGACTCCGACGGCAGCGGCACCAGTGGCGCCGACGGCCCCGGCCGCTCCGGAGACGGAGGCGGGGGCCTGGGCGGGAACGGCGGCGAGCGACAAGGCGAACCCCCAGAAGAAGTTAGGTAAGCCTAACTTTATCGCCACCGACCTGGCGAGATACCCCGAGTCGCCCAGAACCACCCGAGCGGGTGAACCTCCCCCCGGTCCTGCCAACGAGCGACCGGCCAAAAGGTCACGCCCCCACACCCCGTCGGCCCGCAGGCGGCGCGTCCCCCCTCCACCGGTAGCAGAGCTCCGGCCGCCCGACGCTCCCGTACTGCGGCTCCCGCACCGCGCGCCCGGTGTCGACGAGGTGTTCGAGGTACCGGCGCGCGGTGATCCGGGAGACCCCGGCGGCGGCGCCCGCGGCGGCGGCGGACAGGCCCGTCGCCGCCTCGCGCAGCACGGAGGCGACGGCGTCCAGCGTGGGCGCGCTCAGCCCCTTGGGGAGGCTGCTGCGCTCGGGCGTGCGGAGCAGGGCGAACGCCTGGTCGACCTCGTCCTGGCCGGTCGCCTCGCCGGTGCGCCCGAGACTGTCGCGGTAACGGGCGTAGCGTTCCAGACGGTCGTGCAGGGCGGCGGCGCTGAAGGGTTTCAGCAGGTACTGGACCACGCCCGCCGACACGGCCTGCCGGACCATCGCGAGGTCGCGGGCCGAGGTCACCGCGATGACGTCGGTGGTGTGGCCGGCGGCGCGCAGCGAGCGGCAGAGCTGGAGGCCGTGGCCGTCCGGCAGGTAGAGGTCGAGCAGGGTGAGGTCGACGGGCGTCCCGGCGGCGCGGGCGCGCTCCAGGAAACGCAGCGCGTCGGCGCAGCTGTGGACCGTCCCGACGGCGCGGAAACCGGGTTCGCGCTCGACGTAGAGGGTGTGCGCGGCGGCGGCCACGGGGTCGTCCTCGACGACCAGCACCGAGATCCCCGGCAGGGCGGCCAGGTCGGTCACCTCGACGCTCCTTCCCGCTGCCCGGGCAGCCCGGCGAGCGGCAACCGGACGGTGAGCACCGCGCCCCGCTCGCGTCCGACCTCGACGGTGCCGCCGTTGCGCCGGGCGGCCTGGGCCACCAGGGCCAGCCCGAGGCCGTGCCCGTGCCCGTCCTGCTTGGTGCTCCAGCCGCGCCGGAAGACGTCCTCGACGGCGGCCGGGTCGATCCCCGCCCCGGTGTCGGCGACCCGCAGCAGCAGGCACCCGCCGCCACTGTCCCCGGCCCCACCACCCCCGGCCCGACCGTCCCCGACCCCACCATCCGCGGCCCCATCCCCGACCTCGCCGCTCCCGACCCCGGCGTCGATCCGCGCGGTGACGGTCACCTCCGGCGGCACCGGGCTCTGCGCGGCCCCGGCGATGGCGGCGTCCACGGCGTTGTCGATCAGGTTTCCGAGGACGGTGATCAGATCCCGCGCGGAGAGCCCGGGCGGCAGCACCCCGTCGTCGATCCGACTGTCCTCGGTGAGGGTCAACTCCACGCCGCGCTCCGCCGCTTGGGCCGCCTTGCCGAGCAGAAGCGCGGCCAGCACCGGTTCGCCGACCGCCGCGACGACCCGGTCGGTGAGCTGCTGGGCGAGTTCGAGCTCGGCGGTGGCGAGCTCCACCGCCTGTTCGTGGCGGCCGAGTTCGACCAGGGAGACGACGGCGTGCAGCCGGTTGGCCGCCTCGTGCGCCTGCGCCCCGAGAGCCTCGGTGAAGCCGCGAACGGAGTCCAACTCGCCACTGAGCGACAGGAGTTCGGTGTGGTCGCGCAGGGTGACGACGCGGCCGAGCCCGGTGCCGATGGTGGAGGTGTTGAGCACCACCACCCGCTCGGCGGTCAGGTGCACCTCGTCGCGGACCGGCTCGTCCCCGAGCACGGCCGAGACCAGCGCCTGCGGAAGCCCCAGCTCCGCGACCGGTCGTCCGTCCACGTCGCCGTCCAGCCCGAGCAGTTCGCGGGCGGCGTCGTTGCACAGCACCACCCGGTGCGCGCGGTCCAGCAGGATCAGGCCCTCGCGCACCGAGCGCAGGGTCGCCTGGTGGTACTCGTAGAGGTGGCTTAGTTCGGCCGGCCCCATGCCGTGGGTGTGCCGCCGCAGGCGGGAGTTGGCGAGGTAGGTGCCGACGCCGCCGACCGCGAGCGCGATCACCGCCACCCCGACCAGGGCGAGCAGCGGGCCGCTCAGCTGCGCGGAGATGGACTCCACCGTGAGGCCCACACTGACCAGCGCGATCACCTGGTGCCGGTCGTCCAGCACCGGCGTGACCACCCGGACGGACGGGCCGAGCGTGCCGGTGTACGTCTCGCTGCGGGTCTGCCCCGCGAGCGCCCAGTCGATGTGCCCGAGGTAGCGCTTGCCGATCTGCTCGGCCAGCGGGTGGGTCCAGCGCACGCCGTCGGTGTCCATGACGGTGATGAACGAGACCCCGGTGTCCACGCGCACCTGCTCGACGTACGGCTGGAGCACCGCGGTCGGGTCCGGCCCGGTGACGGCGGCCCGGACGGACGGCGAGTCGGCGACGGCGTGGGCGACGGCGGTGACCTGACGGCGGGCCGCGTCCTCGGTGCGGCCGGCGGTGAAGAGGTACGCGAGCACCGCGCCGCCCGCCACCACCGCGGCGACGATGACCACCTGGACGACGAAGAGTTGCCCGGCCAGGCTGCGGACCAGCCCGCGGGGCACCGGGAGCCGTCGGCGCGAGGGTGCGGGGGCGGTGCGCTCGGACATGCCTGCCAGTGTGCACGACCGTGAACTCTATGAACGCAAACGTGACCTCCGTCACTCCCAGGCCCGATAGTCGGAGCGGCCCACCACCCGGGGCCGCCAGGACTGCACGGCGAAGGAGCCGCAGATGTCGATCGTTGGTGCCGCACCGGCGGGGGGATCCAGACGCAAGGATCGGACCCACTACCTCTATCTCGCCGTCATCGCCGCCGTGGTCGCGGGCGTGGTGGTCGGGCTGGCCGCCCCCGGCTTCGCCGTGGAGTTGAAGCCGGTCGGAACCGGCTTCGTCAACCTGATCAAGATGATGATCAGCCCGGTGATCTTCTGCACCATCGTGCTGGGCATCGGCTCCGTCACCAAGGCCGCCAAGGTCGGCAAGGTCGGCGGGCTCGCCCTCGGCTACTTCCTCGCCATGTCGACCGTCGCGCTGGCCATCGGCCTGGTCGTCGGCAACCTGCTGGAGCCCGGCGGCGGCCTGCACCTGACCGCCGCGCTCGCGAAGTCCGGCCACGCCCAGGCGACGGCCGGCGGCGCCCAGTCGACCGCCGACTTCCTGCTCGGCATGATCCCCACCACCATGTTCTCGGCCCTCACCGAGGGCAAGGTGCTGCAGACCCTGCTGGTCGCGCTGCTCGCCGGCTTCGCCCTGCAGGCGATGGGCCCGGTCGGCGCCCCGGTGCTGCGCGGGATCGAGCACGTGCAGCGGCTGGTCTTCCGGGTCATGTCGATGATCATGTGGGCGGCGCCGATCGGCGCCTTCGGGGCGATGGCCGCCGTCGTCGGGGCGACCGGCACGGCCGCGCTGAAGAGCCTCGCCGTCATCATGATCGGCTTCTACGCCACCTGCGCGCTGTTCGTCGTCGTGGTGCTGGGCGCCATGCTGCGGCTGATCGCCGGGGTCAACGTGTTCGCGCTGCTGCGCTACCTGGGCCGCGAGTTCCTGCTGATCCTCTCCACCTCCTCCTCCGAGAGCGCGCTGCCCCGCCTGATCGCCAAGATGGAGCACCTCGGAGTCAGCCGCCCGGTCGTCGGCATCACCGTGCCGACCGGCTACAGCTTCAACCTCGACGGCACCGCCATCTACCTCACCATGGCCTCGATCTTCATCTCCGAGGCGATGGACAAGCCGATGTCGATCAGCGAGCAGCTCTCACTGCTGGTGTTCATGGTGATCGCCAGCAAGGGCGCCGCCGGGGTCACCGGCGCCGGGCTGGCCACCCTGGCCGGCGGGCTGCAGTCGCACAAGCCCGCCCTGGTGGACGGCGTCGGCCTGATCGTCGGTATCGACCGCTTCATGTCCGAGGCCCGGGCGCTCACCAACTTCGCGGGCAACGCCGTCGCCACCGTCCTGATCGGGCACTGGACCGGCGAGCTCGACGCGGACCGCGCCCGTCGGGTGCTGGCCGGCGAGGTGCCGTTCGACGAGCGGACCCTGGTCGACACGCACGACGGTCCGAGTACGGCCCCCGAGGCCGCCCCGGCGCCGCCGGAGGCCGTCCCCGCCCAGGGCGGTGCGGGCACGGCCACCTGAGCGGCCCCCTCCACTCCCCCGGTCCGGCGCCACCACCTCCCCCGGAAACGGCGCCGGACCGGGGGTTCCGCACGTCCGGCGGCGCGTCCAGCGGCGCGTCCGGCAGCGTGTAGAGCCGACGCGCAATGCCGACGCGTGGAGCCGACGCCGCCGTCACAGCTCCTCGGAGCCGCTCACCGCCCAGGACAGGCCGCAGGCCGGATCCTCCAGCGCGACGTGCAGATGGCGCAGCCCGGCCGCCGGCTCATGCCAGGTGAAGCAGCGCATCCGGGCCACCAGCGCGTCGACCTCGGCCCGGTCCGGACCGTTCGGGCCGTCCGCGCCGGCCATCGCGGTCAGCGCGCGCCAGAGCGCCAGCCGTCCGTGCGCCGTGCCGCTCTCGCGGTCCACGACGGCGGCCTGCACCAGCGCGGGGTAGGCGAGCGCGAACGGCAGGTACCCGCCGGTGACCCGGGCTCCGCGGGCCAGTTGGGCCGCCGCCTGCGGGGCCGAGCCCCGGACGCAGACCACCTCCGCCCAGTCCGCCAGCGCGGCCAGCGCCCGGGTGGCCTGCTGCCCGCCCAGCCGCACGCCCGGCTCGGGCAGCAGCACCTCGCCCAGGCCCTCCCGGCTGGTCGGCAGGGTCAGCAGCGCGCTGCGCGCTCCCCCGCAGGGCAGGTACTGACGCACCCGCGCCCCCTCCTCCCACCCCGCCGCCTCCCACGGTTCCAGCGACAGCGGCACGCCCTCCGGGTCCGGCTCGGCCCCGTACGAGAGGTCCTCGCCGAGCAGCACCCGGGTCTGCGCGACCAGTCGGCGCACCGGGGCCGGGACCAGCAGCGGGGCCAGCCGCAGCCAGGAGTGCCGGGTCGCCAGCACCTCCCAGAGCGGACCGGCGTCGTGGTCGGCGACCCCGGCCGCGGTCCCCGGACCGCCGTCCCGGTCGAACAGGCGGACGGCCAGCTCCGGCGGCGCCGAGTAGGCGATCAGGTGGCCGAGCGGCGCGGTCAACGCCGCCGCGGACTCCTCCCCGGCCCGCTCCACGGCTGCCGCCCGACCCTGCCGGTAGGCGGCCAGCAGTTCGGGCCAGCGACCGTCGTCGGCCAGGGCATGGAGGCGGTGGTCCTCGTACGTGATCACGATTTTCAGCGTACGGGCCTGGGTGGCACATCAGCTGACTTCCCGTCAGTCCGGTGCGTCGACCCCGGCCCCGGGCCGCGACTCGGGTCCCGACTCCCGCCCCACGCCCGCTCCCGCGTCACCCCCTGCCCCCGAGTCGCCCCCCGCTCCGGACGCGGACCCGTGCCCGGACGCGGACCCCTGCCCGCGCTCGCACCCGCGCTCGCGCTCCAGGACGGCGCGCAGCCTCCGGTGCGCGCGGCGCCGGGTGACGGCCAGGGTGCTGCGGTGCAGGCCCAGCAGCTCGGCGGCCTCGTCGACGGTGTAGCCGTCGAGGTCGACCAGCGCCACCACCCTGGCCTGCTTGGCGGTCAGACAGTCCAGCAGCCGCAGCACCTCCCAGCGCGCCTGCAACTCGGCCATCCCGCCGGACGGCTGTTCGGCCACCGCCCGCCCCTGCTCCCGCTCGATCACCCCGGGCGGATCCGGGAGCACCGCCCGCCGACGCTCCCGACGCCACTGGTCGCGCAGGAGGTTCGCCATCGTGGTGAAGACGTAGGCGTACGGCTGCGGATGGCTCAGGAACCGCTCCGGCTGGCGGGAGATCCGCAGGTACGCGTCGTGCACCACGTCCCCGGCGGCGAGCGCGCACCCGGTGAGCGACGCGGCCGCGAGGTGGAGTCTCGGCAGCAATTCCGTGAACACCCGGTTGAAATCGGCCGATTGACGATCGGCGGGCCCCAGGTCGAAGTCCTCACCGGAGTCGCCCCCGCGCCCGCCGCCACACCGACCGCCGCAATCCGCCATGCCGTTCTCCCCGGAAATCGGCACCCCTGACACCCAGTTGGGCAGGCCACGGCCCATCGGGACGGACTGTGACGCGGCTCACATCATAGTTCGTCGTCTCACCGTCCGCAGTCATTCGTGTGCAATACGTCATCGGCCGGACGGGATGGCGGAACTCACGCACACCCGTGCATCCGGACGGCCGTGGACGCACCGCCCGATCAGTACCGTTGAGCGAGGAGAACCGCCATGCGAGGTCGCATCTCCAGGAAGATCGCCACGTTCGGGGTGGCCGCCGCCGCCACTCTCGGCGTGCTCGGAACCACCACCCTGCCGGCCGCCGCCGCGCCCGCCGCCGACCAGACCATCACCGCCGGGGCCACCGGGGCCTCCGTCGCCGCCGCCTCCTACCACTGCGTCATCACCGCCGACTACGGGTGGCGCTGGGTGGGCCACTGCAACGTCTACTCGGGCGAGCTGCGCACCATCACCTACTGTGCGAACGGCTCGCACACCACCGGCCTGTGGATCGGCGCCCGGCCGCAGGCGTGGGACGTCTGGGGGAACTGCCCGGGCTCCAGCTGGACCAAGATCGTGTTCCAGACCCGGGGCTGAGCCACCGGCAAGGCCGATCAGGGGTGCCGTCCCGGCGGGGCGGCACCCCTGCCGCCTGCCCGCCGCGACCGGGCGGCCTCAGGCCGCCCGGTCGAGGCACTCGCCCTGTTCGAACGAGCCCGTCGCATGCCCATCGCATGCCCGTCGCATGCCCGGCGGCCGGCGAACCGGCGCGAGCCCGCGCCACACCCCCTCCCCCACGGGGATCACTCGTACTCGGTGCCGCCCTTGCGCGTCAGGTAGGCGTCGCCGACCACCTTGGCGATCGCCCGTCCGCCGAGCGCCAGGCTCCAGCGCTCGGTCACCGGCCGGACCACCACGCCCTCGCGCACGTGGAGTTCGCGTCCGGAGACGGTCTCCCTGCCCTGGGCGAACGCCAGCACGGTCTCCGCGTCGAACGGCCCCCGCCACAGCTCGGGCACCAACGGCAGTTCGCCGTCCAGCAGTTCGGCGGCGGAGTACCAGCCCAGCTGCCCGTCCACCACGGCCGACACGTCGAACGCGGCGTACCCGGGCAGTTCGGCGCGACCCGAGGCCCCGTACGTCAGGTCCTGCACCCCGGCGCCGAAGACCTCGCCGAAGACGCCGACCCGCTCGGCGCCGAGCCGCTCGGCCAGCCGGGCCGCCACCGCCGGGATGTCGTACGCGCGCACCGCCCGCCAGTACAGGTTGCGCTCGTCCTCGACCAGCGCGAACCCCTGCGCGCCGATGCCCTTGGACGACACCCGGACCTCGCCGGTCGCGGCGGTGTACGTCAGCAGGCAGCAACTGCCGTGCACCTTCTCGGTGATCACCACCGGCTCGCCGGGCTCGAAGACGTCGGGATAGCGCTTGAGGTTCTCGATGTCGACCCAGGGCAGCAGGTCGGGCGCGCCGACCACGTCCCCGTTCATCGACGTCGGCACCGGCGGCTGCCACTTGACGACTCCGAGCAGTTCGGCGAAGTCCTCGCCCCGCTCTGCGGCGTCCGCGAGGTCGGTGCCCGCGAGCGCGGCCGGCAGGCAGACGATGCCCTGGGACAGTTCCCCGCGCAGCCGGACGGCCCTCACCCGGTCGGCCCGGCTGCCGGCCAGCTTGCCCGTCAGGCCCAGCTCCTCGATCAACCCCGCCGGGAGGACGGACTGTTCGGGGATGTAGACGGCGTAGTCGCCGGTCCGGTACCGGCCCTTGGCGACCACCGCCCGGTAGAGACCGACCTGCGCGAGCTCCAGCGCGTCGGCGTTCGGGTGCTCCAGCACGACCAGCTTCTCGGCGGTGACGCGCAACGTGGACATGGACGGACCCCTCCCCCTCTTCCGGGCCGTTCGGCCCCGGTGGTGCGTACTGACTTGTGTGCGGACTGCTGTACGAACGGCCCCACTCTGTCCGCTCGGCCACCCCCGGCGCGACGTAATTTCCCTGGTGTGCCCCCGGCCCGCCCCCTGCCCACCCCTGGCCCGACCCGGTGCCGAGCGCGGCACCGCCCCCACCCCTCCCCGGCGCCGTCCGTGCACGTTTGAGCCTTCCCACAGCCGGGCGGACGCTCTCTCCGTACCGCCCCTGTGCGAAGCGACAGAGGATTTATCGCTCGCATTTGCGGCACTATGATCACCGTAATGGCCGCACCTGCGACCGCATCCCCGCGCCCCTTCCGGCGCGCGCCCTGGAGGGGAAGCACCCGATGAGCACCCGTACGACCACCACCCGCAGAGTCGCCGTCGCCGTCGTGGCGGCCCTCGCCCTCGGCCTCGGCGCCACTGCCTGCGGCAGCGACGGCGGCCGCAAGTCCGGCGCCGCCTCCCCGGCCTCGACCGCGGGTTCCTCGGCCTCGTCGGCGACCGGCGGCGGCAGCGTCCCGAAGGCCGGTGGCAGCATCACCGTCTTCGCCGCCGCCTCGCTCAAGGAGACCTTCACCGAGCTCGGCAAGAAGTTCGAGGCCGCGAACCCGGGCGCCAAGGTCACGTTCAACTTCGGCGGCAGCTCCAGCCTCGCCACCAGCATCAACTCGGGCGCCCCGGCGGACGTGTTCGCCGCCGCCAGCCCGGCCACCATGAAGACCATCACCGACGCGGGCGGCGCGAGCGGCGACCCGAAGACCTTCGTCAGGAACACGCTCACCATCGCCGTGCCCAAGGGCAACCCCAAGCACATCGCGGGCCTGAGCGACCTCACCGCCTCCGGCGTGAAGGTCGCGCTGTGCGCGAAGGAGGTGCCGTGCGGCGCCGCCGCCCTGACCGCGCTCAAGGCCGCCAACCTCAACCTCACCCCGGTCACCCTGGAGCAGGACGTCAAGGGCGCGCTGACCAAGGTCGAACTCGGTGAGGTCGACGCCTCGCTGGTGTACAAGACCGACGTGAAGTCGGATGCTGCGAAGATCGACGGTGTGGACTTCCCCGAGGCCGACAAGGCCGTGAACGACTACCCGATCGCCGCGCTGGCCAAGGCGCCGAACAAGGACGGCGCCGCCGCCTTCGTCGCGTACGTCCAGTCGCCCGAGGCCAAGCAGGTGCTCACCGCGGCGGGCTTCCAGGCGCCGTGAGCGGCCGCACCACCGACAACGCTCCCGACAGCGGCCCCGACGGCGCCCCCGACGGCGGCCCCGACGGCGCTTCCGGGAACGGCCAGGGGAACGGCCCGGGGGGCGGGCCCGGCCCGACCGGCGTGGCAGGAGCGGCGAAGGCCCTGCCACGCCGGCGCCGGCGTACGCACCGCGTCCCGGTCACCCTGCTGCTCCCGGCGCTGCTCGGGCTGGCGTTCCTGATCCTCCCGCTGGTCGGCCTGCTGGTCCGGGCGCCCTGGAGCGGCCTGTCCGAGCAGCTCACCAGCACCGCCGTCTGGGACGCCCTGCGCCTGTCGCTGATCTGCGCGACGGCGGCCACGGCGGTCTCGCTGGTCCTCGGCGTCCCGCTGGCCTGGCTGCTCGCCCGCACCGAGCTGCCGGGCCGGCGGGTGATCCGGGCGCTGGTCACCCTGCCCCTGGTGCTGCCGCCCGTGGTCGGCGGTGTGGCGCTGCTGCTGGTCCTCGGGCGGCGCGGCATCGTCGGCTCCTGGCTGGACTCGGCCTTCGGCATCACGCTGCCGTTCACCACCACCGGGGTCGTCATCGCCGAGGCGTTCGTGGCGATGCCGTTCCTGGTGATCAGCGTGGAAGGCGCGCTGCGCGCCGCCGACCCCCGCTACGAGGAGGCGGCCGCGACCCTGGGTGCTTCCCGGCTGACCGCGTTCCGCCGGGTGACCCTGCCGCTGATCGCCCCGGGGATCGCCGCCGGGGCCGTCCTCGCGTGGGCCCGGGCGCTCGGCGAGTTCGGTGCCACGATCACCTTCGCGGGCAACTTCCCGGGCCGTACCCAGACCATGCCGCTGGCCGTCTACCTCGCCATGGAGTCAGACCCGGAGGCGGCGATCGCGCTCTCGCTGGTCCTGCTGGTGGTCTCCGTCGCGGTCCTGGTCGGCCTGCGCGACCGCTGGATGTCGACCCCGTGACGGCCCGGCGCACCCCTGCGACGCCCGACCGGAACACGGCCATCGCCGCCCCGACCCCCTGGACGCCGCCCCGATGAGCACCGCCACCGCCTCCGACGCCGTCCCCGCCCCCGAGGCCGCCCCCGCCCTCGACGCCCGGCTACGGGTGGACCGCGCCGCGTTCACCCTCGATCTCGCCCTCACCGCCGCCCCCGGCGAGGTGATCGCGCTGCTCGGCCCGAACGGCGCCGGCAAGTCCACCGCCCTGCGCGCCCTCGCCGGACTGCTCCCGCTCACCGGCGGCCACCTGCGCCTGGACGGCCGGCTGCTGGAGGACCCCGGGCAGCGCGTGCACACCCCCGCCGAGGAGCGCCCGGTCGGCGTGGTGTTCCAGGACTACCTGCTCTTCCCGCACCTCAGCGCGCTCGACAACGTCGCCTTCGGCCCGCGCTGCCAGGGCCGCCCCAAGCGCGCCGCCCGGGCCGAGGCGGCCGCCTGGCTGGAGCGGATGGGCCTGGCCGACCACGCCTCCGCGCGCCCCGGCGGCCTCTCCGGCGGCCAGGCCCAGCGGGTGGCGCTGGCCCGGGCGCTGGCCGTCCGCCCCCGGCTGCTGCTGCTGGACGAGCCGCTGGCCGCCCTGGACGCCCGCACCCGGCTCGACGTACGCGCCCAACTGCGGCGCCATCTGGCCGAGTTCGAGGCCGTGGCGGTGCTGGTGACGCACGATCCGCTGGACGCGATGGTGCTGGCCGACCGGCTGGTGGTGATCGAGGACGGGCGCGAGGTGCAGTCCGGCGGCCCGGCGGAGGTCGCCCGGCGCCCGCGCACCGACTACATCGCCCGCCTGGTCGGGCTCAACCTGTACCAGGGCACCGCCGAGGGCCACCAGGTCACGCTCGCGAGCGGCACGGTGCTCGCCACCACCGAGGAGCTGACCGGCCCGGCGTTCGTCGCCTTCCCGCCGTCCGCCGTGACCCTGCACCGCGAACGGCCGCAGTCCAGCGCGCGCAACGTGTGGGAGGTCGAGGTCACCGGCCTGGACCTGCACGGCGACCAGGTGCGCGCCGACCTCGCGGGCGACCTGCCGATGGCCGCCGACCTCACCCCGGCCACCGTCGCGGAGCTGGGCCTGGCGCCCGGATCCGCGGTCTGGGCCTCGGTCAAGGCCGCCCAGACCCACGCCTACCCGGCCTGAATCCGGCCGCGCCGCCTGGGGCGGTCCCGGGCCCGCCCTGGGCCCGACCCGGCCCGTCCCGGCCCGACCGGGCGCTACTCCGAGGGCTCGACGAAGCCGGACTCGTACGCGGCGATCACCGCCTGGGTGCGGTCCCGCGCGCCGAGCTTCGCCAGCACGCTGCTGACGTGGGTCTTCACCGTCTGCACGCCGAGGAACAGCCGCTCGGCGATCTCCCCGTTGCTGAGGCCGCGCGCGACCAGCCGCAGCACCTCCGCCTCGCGCTCGGTCAACGCCGCCCGGCTCATCGTCTCGCGGGCGGCCTGATTGCCGTGGCCGGCCGCGAGGCGGCGGATCGTGGTTGGGAACAGCAGCGACTCGCCCGCCGCCACCAGCCGTACCGCGTGGGCGATCTCGGCCGGGCGGGAGCGCTTCAGCAGGAAGCCGTCGGCGCCCGCGCGCAGCGCCTGGTAGACGTAGTCGTCGTTCTCGAAGGTGGTGACGACCAGGATCTTCGGCGGCCGCTCCCCCGGCGAGCCGGGCCGCAGGAGCTCGCGGGTCGCCGCCAGGCCGTCCAGGACCGGCATCCGGACGTCCATCAGCACGACGTGCGGGCGCAGCGCGCGGGCCAGCGCCACCGCGTCGGCGCCGTCGGCGGCCTCGCCGACCACCCGCAGGTCCCCCTGGGCCTCCAGGACGGCCCGCATCCCGGCCCGGACCAGTTCCTCGTCGTCGGCGAGCAGGATGTCGGTCATCCCGGCGGCGCCCCTCGTCGGACCGTCTCCCGCAAGATCGTTCGTCACGAGCCCAAGCGTAGGGGCAGCCGGACGGCGAGCACCCACTCCCCGTTCCCGTCGTCCGACGCCCCGGCCGTGGCCTCCCCGCCGAGCAGCGTGGCGCGTTCCCGGATGCCACGCAGCCCCTTGCCGCCCTTGCGCGCCGAGCCGGCCGCGGGCCGGGCCGGGCCACCCGAGGGCCGCGCCGCGCCGCCCGTGCCGGGGGTGCCGGCCGCCGTCCGGTTGGCGCAGCGCAGCTCCAACCGCCCGTCCCGAACGGCGATCCGGACGCTGACCGGCTCGCCCGGCGCGTACTTGAGCGCGTTGGTGACGCCCTCCTGGACGATCCGGTAGGACTCGCGGGAGAGCACCCCGGGCAGCATCCCCGCCGACACCTCGATCCGCGCCTCGACCGGGCTCCCGGCCGCCCGGGCGGTGTCGAAGAGCGCCGGCAACTGGTCCACGCCGGGCTGCTCGGTGGCCGCTCCGCCGCCGGTCACCGCGTTGCCCCCGGTCGCCGTTCCCTCCGGCGTCTCGCGGAGCAGGATGAGGGTGCGTTCGAGGTCCTCCATGGCCCGGCGACCGGCCTCCTCGATGACTTCGAGCGCTTTGGCGGTGAAGGCCTGGTCCCCGACCTCGCGCGCGGCGCCCGCCTGAAGGACCGTCACCGTCAGTGCGTGGCCGATGGAATCGTGCAGCTCACGGGCCAACCGGTTGCGTTCCAGCAGCCGTTCGGCCCGCAGCTCCGCCTCCGCCAGCCGCTCCACCGGGGATGGCCCCAGCAGCCTTACGGCCATGGCGAGTTGAAGGCGCCCGGCGGACACCACCAGCCAGCCGTAACCGAGCACCAGCAGCGGGGCGAGCGGGAGGTACCAGAACGCGTCCGGCCCGGTCAGCAGGTCGAAGCCGCTGGTGAGGCCGAAGGACGTCGCGAACCCGACCGCCGAACCGAGCACGACCCGCCCGATCAGCCAGCCGGCGGTGCGCCGCCGGTCCGCCCAGGTGCGGGAGGGCTCCGCGGCGATGTCCTCCTCCCGGTCGGGCACCAGCAGCAGCCGCGCCTGCACGCCCTCGGCGCGGCGGGCCGCGGGGACGAGGGCGATCAGGGCGATCAGGACGGCGTCCAGTGTGACGCTCGCGATCAGGATCTCGCCCAGGCCCTTCCGGTACGTCCCCGGGTAGATCATCAGGACGACGCCCGCGAAGATCCACCCGACCAGCAGGTGCAGCAGGCGCGCATACGTGGCGCCGGCCAGCAGTGGCGCGAGAATCCTGGGCATTGCGCCATCCTGCCAGGTCAGCACCCGCCCCGAGCTCCCCCGCCGGTCCGCGGTCCGCTCCCTCCCGGGAGGGAGGAGGCTCCCGACCCCGGCGGGATCCGCCGACCCGGCCCGCTCCGGTCGAATGTGACCACCGGCCGGGACCACCGAAACCGTCGGGACCACCGAGAGCACCGAGAGCACCGGGCCTCCGAGGCACCGGACCACCGAGAAGGGAGCGCGGCCGTGATCGAGATCCAGGGCCTCACCAAGGAGTACGACGGCCGGCGCGTCGTCGACGACCTGTCCTTCGAGGTCCGGCCCGGCCTGGTGACCGGCTTCCTCGGCCCGAACGGCGCCGGCAAGAGCACCACCATGCGCCTGGTCCTCGGCCTGGACCGCCCCACCGCCGGACGCGCCCTGGTCGGCGGCCGCCCGTACACCGAACTCACCCAACCGCTGAGGCAGGTGGGCGCGCTGCTGGACGCCCACGCCCTGCACGGCGGCCGCACGGCCGGCGGCCACCTGCGCTGGCTCGCCGCGAGCAACGGCCTGCCGCAGCGCCGGGTGGACGAGGTGCTCGCCCAGGCCGGCCTGGCGGACGCGACCGGTCGGCGGATCCGCGGCTTCTCCCTCGGCATGCGCCAGCGTCTCGGGGTGGCCGCCGCACTGCTCGGCGACCCACCGGTACTGCTGCTGGACGAACCGGTGAACGGCCTCGACCCGGAGGGCATCCGCTGGATCCGCAACCTGCTGCGCGAACTCGCCGCCGAGGGCCGGGCGGTGCTGGTGTCGTCCCACCTGATGACCGAAATGGCGCTCACCGCCGACCACTTGGTGGTCATCGGCCGCGGCCGGCTGCTCGCGGACGCCACCACCGCCGAATTCATCGAGCGACACGGCCGGACCAGGATCCGCGTCCGGGCCGTGAACCCGACCAAGCTGGCCGCCCTGCTCGGCAGCGACCTGCTCCGGCAGTCGGACCCCGACGCCGACCTCGCCGCGACCCAGGTGGACGACGGCGCCTGGGAGGTGACCGGCGCCGAACCCGAGCAGATCGCCGCGCTCGCCGCCGCGCACGGCGTGGTGCTGTACGAGATCGCGGTCCAACAGGACTCGCTGGAGGAGGCGTTCATGCGGATGACCGCCGACAACGTCGAGTACCGGGCGGAGGCCGCCGCATGAGCCCCGACCCCGACCCCGACCCCGGCTCCGACTCCGTCCCCATCTTCACCGCCCTCAACGCGGAGCGGATCAAGCTCACCACCCTCCGCTCGCTCTGGATCACCCCGCTGCTGTCCTTCGTGCTCACCGCGGGCGGGACCACCGCGGTCACCGCGGCGCTCGGCGGCAAGGACCACACCATCACCGACGACCCGGGCGTGGGCGTCTTCTACGGGCTCAACTTCGGTCAGGCCGCGCTGGCCTGCTTCGCCATCCTGCTGATCGGCCAGGAGTTCAACACCCGCATGATCGACGTGTCGCTCACCGCCGTCCCCCGGCGCGGGCGGCTGTACGGCGCCAAGCTCACGCTCGGCGCGCTGGTCGGCCTCGGCGTCGGCTCGGCCGGCACCGCGGGCTCCTTCGCCGGGTACGCGGCCACCGTGCCCGGCGCCTGGGACGGCCCCGGCTTCGCCCGCAGCGCCACCGCCGGCGTGCTCTACCCGGTGCTGCTGGTGGTGTTCTGCCTCGGGGTGACCACGCTGCTCGGCAACCTCACCGCCGCCATGGGCCTGCTGGTACCGGTCGTCTTCCTGCTCTCGCCGCTGCTCGGCGGTGTGCCCGGGGTGCGGCGGGTGGTCCAGTTCCTGCCCGACCGGGCCGGCCAGTACGCGCTGCACTACGCCGACGACCCGCGGGTCTCGTACGGGCACTGGACCGGACTGCTGATCATGGCCCTGTGGACCGGGGCCGCGGCCTACGGCGGCCTGCTCGCCCTGCGGCGCGCCAAGTGACCTCACCAGAAGGGAAGATGACGATGAGCGCGGCCCACGCCCTGCGCGCCGAACGGATCAAGTTCACCACCCTGCCCTCCCAGTGGGCGGCCCCGCTGGTCGCCCTGGCGCTGACCGTCGGAGTCACCGCGGCCGTCAGCGCCGCCTCCGGCCCGAAGGACCGGACCAGCGGCGTGGACCCGGCCAACGGGATCTACTACGGGCTGCTCTTCGGCCACGTGGCCGTGGCCTGCCTCGGGATCCTGCTGATCGGGCAGGAGTTCAACACCCGCATGATCAGCACCTCGCTCATCGCCGTCCCCCGGCGCGGGCGGCTGTACGGCGCCAAACTCACGCTCGGCGCCGGGCTGGGTCTGCTGCTCGGGCTGGCGTCGACGGCGGGCTCGTTCCTGGCCGTCGACGCCACGGTAGGACTGGACCTGTCCACCCCCGGCCTGGCCCGCAGCTTCCTGGCCGGCGTGCTCTACCACCCGCTGCTGGTGCTGCTCTGCCTCGGACTGACCGCGATGCTGGGCAACTTCAGCGCCGCACTCGGCCTGCTCGCCCCGATGGTGTTCCTCGGCACCACCTGGCTGGCGGCCATCCCCGGCGTCCGCGAGGTCGGACAGTTCCTGCCCGACCGGGCCGGCCTGTACGCGATGCGCACCCGGACAGAGTCCGGCATCCACTACGGGCACTGGACCGGGCTGCTGATCATGGCCCTCTGGACGGCCGCAGCCGCTTACGGCGGCCTGCGGGCGATCCGGCGGCACCAGGCCTCCGGCGACTAGATGATTGATGCCAAGGGCTCATTGACACGCATGAGATGAAGCGAGGGAGTCCAAAGGTCGGTTGTGACGCCAGACATGGACTCCCTCGCGACCGCACTCTACGTCAAGACCGGCGACCTGCTGATCGGTTCGACGCAGCTCGCCCCGTGGCGGCCGGTGGTCGGCATAGCACCGCAGCTCAGCGATGCCGAACTGGTGACGCTGTCGATGATGCAGGCCATGCTCGGCTACACCTCTGAGGCCCGTTGGCTGCGGCATGCCCGGGCCCACCTGCGGCACCTGTTCCCGTACCTGCCGAAGCAGCCCGGCTACAACAAGAGGCTGCGGAAGGCGGCCGGGCTCATCCGGCACGTCATGCGCGAGCTGGCTACGGACACCGCACTGTGGACCGACGACGTGTGGGTGGTGGACTCTACTCCGGTCGAGTGCGGCCGCTCCGGGGAGACCGCCAAGCGCTCCGACCTGGCCGGATGGGCGCAGTACGGCTACTGCGCCAGCCACACGCGCTACTTCTGGGGACTTCGGCTGCACCTGCTGTGCACGCTGGGCGGGCTACCGATCGCGTTCGCGCTGACCGGGGCAAAGGCCGACGAACGCGAGACGCTCCTCGACATCCTCGCCACCGAACCGACGCGCATCACCGACCGGCCACCCGGACAGACGCTGATCGGCGACAAGAACTACTTCGGCCGCGAGTTCGAGTCGCAGCTGGCCGACCTGAACATCGAACTGCTACGCCCGGCCCGTAAGGGCGAGGCCGGGCGGGCCGGATCGCAGCTGTTCAAGCCGTTGCGGCAGGTCATCGAGTCGATCAACGAGACCTTCAAGGGCCAACTCGACCTCGAACGGCACCGCGGCCGGACCCCCAACGGTGTGATCGTCCGCGTGCTTCAGCGGCTCCTCGCGCTGACCGCCGCCATCTGGCACAACGAGCACACAGGCCGGCAGATCATGCGGTCACTGACCGCCAACGATCACTGAGCCCTTGGACTTGATCATCTAGACGCGCCGGACCGTTCCACGTGTGACGTAGTTATCTAAGGCCTGGGCCGGGTTTGGAAGATCGGCCATCCAATTTCGGTCTGCCACAACGACTCATTCGGGGTATCGGAGGGGCCGACGAGGTAGTACTCGCGAATCGGCCCGTCGACCGCCAGGGCGTGTCGGGTCACGTAGTCGGCGAGGGCGCCATACGTTCGGTCGACTTCGGTGCTGGAACCGAGATGGACGATCGTGGCGAGCTCTGCCGACGGGATCACGGTGGTGCTGACGCGTCCGACCGGCTGTGGCAGGGGGTCGGACGGAAGGAAGATCGTGACCCGCCCCCGGCCCTCGGTGAACAGCTCTGTGTCGTAGATGCCCCCCAGGGGGCCGGCCGGGTTGATGCCCTGGGCGGACAGGGTGGCAGCCACTTCGCCCATGGCTCCCCGATACCAGGCCACAACGTCGGCCTGGTCAACGGTGTCGGTGATGGCAGCGGCGGGCGCGGCGGCGACATGGCGGTGATCAATCGCGACGGTGCTGTCCTGGGGGCGGTCCAGCAGACCCCGGAGGGATGCGACCGTCTCCTGGGTTCGGGCCAGGCTGGACTCGAGACGCGTCAGATGGTTGGCGATCACCCGATTGCGGGTCTCGACGTCAGGAGCCTGAAGCACGATCTGGATGTCATCGAGCGGCATCTCCAGATCGCGGAAACGGCGGATGATCTGTGCCTTTACGATCTGCTCCGCGGCATAACGCCGGTACCCGCTGTCCACGGCCACCTCGACCGGCTCCAACAGTCCGACCTCGTGATAGTGGCGAAGCATCTTCACGCTCAGGTGCGTGGCCCGGGAGAAGTCGCCGATGGGCATCGTCGAGTTCACGAGCCCAGCGTGACTCTCCCCCCGTAGGAGAGTCAAACAGAAACTCCGCTCTTGACCCTCCCCCAGCGGGAGCACAAACGCTGGCATCCGATCGTGACGCACAGAAACGAGGATGTCATGAGTACCACCGCTGGAACTGTTGGAACCGCCCTGGTCACCGGGGCCACCCACGGAATCGGCCGGGCGGCTGCACTGCGCCTGGTCCGAGACGGATGGGAGGTCATCGTCCACGGCCGCAACGCGGAGCGAGGCGCCGAGGTCGTCGCTGCCATCCAGGCCGAGGGAGGCCGAGCCCGCTTCGTGGCAGCCGACCTGACGGACATCAGCGAGGTGCGCCGCCTGGCCGAGGAGGCCGGCGAAGTCGACGCGCTGGTCAACAACGTCGGCACATCGTGGTTCGGCCCGACCGCCGATCTCGACGGTCCCGGGTACGACGCGCTCTTCGACGGCAACGTCCGCTCCGCCTACTTCCTCGTCGCCGCTCTGGCCCCGGCCATGGCCGCTCGAGGCCGAGGCAGCATCGTCAACCTGGGGAGCATGGCCGGCACGATCGGCCTGGACGGCGCCGCCGCCTACGGTGCCACCAAGGCAGCCATGGCCTCGATGACCCGCTCGTGGGCGGCCGAGTTCAGCCCGAAGGGGGTTCGGGTCAACGCCGTCGCGCCCGGGGCGGTGCACAGCATCCCGGAGCTGTACGACGTCACCGAGGCTTTCGCCAAGACCTCACTGATGGGACGGGGCGCCCAGGTCGACGAGATCGCCGAGGTCATCGCCTTCCTCGCCTCCGACAAGGCCAGCTACGTGACCGGCGCGGTCCTGGCCGCCGACGGCGGCCGCGCCGCTGTCTAACGCCGTGACGTGGCTCGACATGAGCACCAGCGTCGGTCACAGCCTGAACACGGGCATCTCGATCGACAGCAAAAGACAACAGCAAGAGAACAAGGAGGACTGAGGGCCATGAAGCTCCTCGGGTTGGATCACATCGGAATCGTCGTGCGCGATATGGACGAAACCATCGCGCGGGCGGGCGAGACCGTTGATGGCAGCGCTCTCGGCGAGCGCATTCTCACCGACGACCTCGACCTGCAGTTTCTGCTCTTCGGTGAAACGCGCCTGGAACTGATTGAGCTCCGCGCCGCCGGTTTCGGCATGCCGATGCTCAAGGATGGCGAGACTGCGGTCATCGGCCATCTCGGATATGAAGTCGACGACCTCGAAGACACCATGGCCGAACTGGCACACCGAGGGGTCGCCTTCCAAGGCGAGTTCAAGACCGACGAGGTCCACTCCATCTTCACGGTGCCGGAGACGACGTTCGGGCTGACCCTGCAGTTCACGCAGTACCTCGGCCGCGAGACGGGCGCGTGAGCGCTGAGGGATCCAAGAGGGTGATGGCGCGGTAATCCCGCCGACCGCGACCACCCCACCGGCGGTCACGGGCAGGCGGCGACATCGCTCGGTACGGCGCGCTGCCGCCTGCTGCTCCGCGATCTTCGCCCGGACCGCCCGGCGGTCCGCGCGTTCCTCGCTCGTGGGCATCGCTGCTTCTGGTGGGTGGCGGCAGTGGGCCCGGTTCCCGTTCCAGGATGGTCATCGCAGCTCGCGAGGACGCCACCGCACCACCCCGTGGCGCGAGCGGAGCAAGACCAGCGCCCCTAGGGCCTGCACCGCTCCCGCCTCTCGGCGCCCTGGTCTTCCTTGGAACTGACCGGCGTCTGTAAAGCCGCTGAGCACGGAAGCGGCCGGCCGATGTGCGTGCCCGCCGGACCGGGTGACCTGCCTGCGGCTTTGACTCTCCCGTAGGGAGGGGACACACCCTAGGGTGAGCGTGCCCGCACTGCCAGCAACGAAGGAGATGAGGACGGCGTGCCGTTCGCCGATCAGTTGATCAGCGTGGACTGTGTCGAAGCGCTGGCCGAGGTCTTGAGCAGCGTCGCACCGCGGCGTCAGTGGACGGCCACCCGAGCGGTCGCTGCGAGCCTGCCGGGTATGGCGCTGTCCGAGCGCGCCCGGGCGGTACGTGACGCGCTGATCAACGACCTGCCGAGCAAGTGGTCGGCCAGTGAGAAGATCATCTCCCGGGCGCTGGCTGATCCGGCGTTCACTAGCTGGATGATCTGGCCGGTGACGGAGGCCGTGGCCAGCCTCGCGACCGGTGACGGCTCGGCGGTCGTCTTCGACGCGGGCCTGGTGCTGCTGGCACGGTTGACGCCCCGCCTGACCGGTGAGTTCGCTTTGCGCACCTTCCTCAATACCGACCTGGATCGCACCCTCGTGATGGCACAAATCTGGGCGCAGGACGATGACGCGCATGTGCGCCGTCTGGCCAGTGAGGGCACTCGGCCCCGCCTGCCCTGGGCCAAACGGGTACCCGCGCTGCTGGCCCGACCCGCCGCCACCGAGGCGATCCTGGACGCCCTGCACGCCGACCCGTCGGACTACGTCCGGCGTTCCGTGGCCAATCACCTCAACGACCTCAGCCGCTCCGACCCCGCTGTGGCCGTTGCCACTGCCCGCCGCTGGACCGAGACCGCGACGCCGGGCACGGCCGGCAGGGTGGTCGGTGTGGTGCGCCACGGGCTGCGCACCCTGATCAAGCAAGCGGATCCGGGTGCCCTCGCGCTGCTGGGCTACGGCACGGCGGACGACCTGAGCGTGGACGGCCCCCACCTGCACAGCGACACGGTCACGGTCGGCGAGACACTGACCTTCGACGTGACGATCACGAACACCGGGGCCGAGCCGGTCAAGACCGCCGTTGACTACGTGGTGCACTACCGCAAGGCCAACGGCGCGCTGGCGCCCAGGGTGTACAAGCTCACCACGCGCATTCTCGCCCCCGGACAGAAGCTGGCTCTGACCCGCGGCCAGAAGTTCGTGCCGTTGAGCACGCGCCGGTTCTATCCGGGCGGCCAGGCCCTGGAGTTGCAGGTCAACGGCGCCCGCTACGGCTACGTCCCCTTCCTCCTGCGCGAGACATAACCCGTGCCTGCGGAACGGGCTCCCGCTCAGGCTCGACGAACTGCTCCACGGAGAGCCGCCAGCCGTCGGCCTCCATCAACGCCCGGATCTGTTCCGCCATCTCCCCGGACAAGGCCCTGAGCTCGTAGTACGGCTGGTCATCGCGGACACCGCGAAGGGTCCCGTGGTCCCGCCAGCGCAACGGCTCCGATTCCTGGATCACGATCAACGCCGTCGGCCGTGTGGCCCCCAACACGTGTCAGCGGCGGCCGCCGGTTCCGGCTTCGACAAGGCTTCGGCACCGGGGCCGGGCCGCCCTGACCCTCCGGACGGGACTTGGCCGGCCTTCGTGGCCGTCGCCGTGTGTCCCGACGGTGCGTGGCCCCGGGCCGCCCGGCGGGCGTCTTTTCCCCGCGCCGCAGCAACGCCGGTACACAGCAGGATCAGCTCCACGCAGCCGAGGAGCGGCACCGAGGGATACCACAACCCCACGGTCAGGACGATGAGGCCGACCAACGATGCGACGACCAGGAAAACAGCTCATCCGCTCTTCTGTCACCGGCTTCGGTCGGGACCGACGCTGACGCCGACCTGGCGTGCACGCACGTCGTAGGCCATGGCGCGGCTCCCTTCCGAGCTTCAACCGTGGGGGCGTCCTCGACCAGGCATACGCCGCGCGGCTGCGAGCGGTTCAGGGCCTGCTGGGGCGGGTTTCGGTCCAGTCGACCATGAGGCGTCGCTCGGCGCGGCCCAGTCACTAGCCGTTCGCGCGGAAGATGGGCCAGCCGACCTCGGTGACCCACTGGTCATCCTCGGCCGCATCGAGGGGGCTGCGCAGGTAGAACTCGCGTAGCGGGCCGTCGACGCCGATCTCGTGCCGTGCGGCGTAGGTGCCCAGGTCACCGTAGGTGAGGTCGATGGTCTGCAGGGGCCCGCGGTGGACCGCGACCGCGAGTTCCGCGCCGGGCACCACCACCGCGTCGATCCGGCCGACCGGGCGAACCTCGCCGTCGACCGGGATGAACACGAGTGCCTCACCGCGTTCGTCCTGGAGCAGTTCATTCGCGAACAGCCCGCCGATCGGGCCGGTCGTGCGCAGTCCCCGGGCTGTGGTGAAGCCGTGCAGCTCGCCAAGAGCGCCCTGCCACCAGCCCGCCAGGTCCTGGTGGTCGACGACCGCGCGGATCCCGATCGCCGCCTGCTCACGGACTGTGCGGTACTCGATGGCCGGCCTGCGCACGGGCCGGACCAACAGGTCGCGCAGCGATTCGACGGCGCTCTGCGCCTGCGCGAGCCGGTCCTCCAGGCGGGCGAGATGCACGGCGATCAGCTCGTTGCGGGTGCTCACATCCTCGGCGGCCAGCACCGCCTTCACGTCCGCCACCGGCATGTCCAGGTTCCGCAGGCGCACGATCACCTGAGCGGTGGGCACCTGGTCCAGGGAGTAGTACCGGTAGCCGGTGCCCTGGTCGACATCGGCCGGCGCGAGCAGCCCGACGTCGTGGTAGTGCCGCAGCGTCTTGATGCTCAGATGGGTCACGCGGGAGAACTCGCCGACCGTCAGGCCTGTGTGCATGGCACCAGTGTCAACCCTCCCCCTGCCGGAGGGTCCAGCGCAGGGCCGCCGGTTGACTCTCCGGTGCGGGCAGGGCCCACCGTTTGAGCAGGCACCGCACCAGTGCCGAGGTCATCGAAGGAGCTCCCCATGAACACCAACATCCAGGCCGCGGTTCTGCCCGACGTCGTCGCCGCCTACATCGAGGCGGTCAACGCCTTCGACGTGGACGCCGTCATGGCGACCTTCGCCGACGACGCCGTGGTCAACGACGTGCGCCGCGAGTTCGCCGACCTCACCTCGATCCGCGCCTGGGTGCGCCGCGAGATCGTCGGCGACAAGGTCACCATGGAGGTGGCCGAGGTCGTGAACCACCGCGCCCTGACGATCGTGCGGGCGCGCTACGACGGTGAGTACGACAAGACGGACCTGCCCGAAGAGCTGGTGCTCACCAGCTATCTCACGGTTGCCGACGGCAAGATCACGTCTCTGATCATCGTCCACAACCAGCCCTCTCCCTACTGACCGCGAGCAAGGTCGACCAGACCGCACCGCCCCCGCCGCCGACGCCTCGCCCGGCCGCCGCGGAATGGAACCGGACCCGGAAGGAACATCCCCATGAGCGCACAAGTCACTGCCGAGTTCTTCGCCCAACCTGGCCGTGGCGAAGAAGTCGCGAAGCTGCTGCTGGACGTCCTGGGCGAGAGCCTCACCTTCGAGGGCTGCGAGGACATCCGCATTCTGCGCGACCAGAATGCCCCCGACCACGTGACGGGCCTGACCCAGTGGACCGAGGCGCACAACTACACCGACTACCTCGCCTGGCGCGCCGAACACGGCTCCACCGCTACCTTCGAGGGCATGCTCACCCGCCCTCTGGTGATCCACTACTACGACGAGATCTACCACGGACAGGGCATCGCAACGCCCAGAGACCAGGTCTGAGAGCTGGACCGCGCAGATCCGGCCCCCCGACCAGCGGTCACCCGCCACGTCCGAGTGGAAGACCGTGTCATGCTCTGGACCGGCTCCGAACAGCACTCCCTCACAGCGTCGAGCTCGCGGGCCGGACCTAGGGAATGACACTGATCGAAGGAGCGCATCAAGGCCAGTCCCGAAGGGGGTGGCGGACGTGAGTCACATGCGTCAGCAGGCGGGCAAGGACGAATCTGCTTCAGGACGCCCGGGGCGAGGAACCGGTGCGCAGGGCGCTGCAGAACCGTCGACTTCCCCAGCGCGACCTACAGGAGATCGACGGCGAGGCGGAGGTCTGGCCGGGGGTGTGGATCGCCCCCACTCCCGGGCATACCGACGGGCACCAGTCGCTGGTGATCCCCTCTCTGTCAGCCCTGGGTGAGACATCCCGCCCCCTACTGGCGGACGCCCTTAGCGAAGCGGTTTCGCCATAACCCCCGTAGGGCATTTGGTCGGGCTTGAGCGCTGGGCCGATGCCCTTCCCCTTGACCCAGTGGCCGATCTGCCGCTCGACGCTCCGAGCGTGGCGTGCCCTGTCGTACAGCCACCGCCCGCGAAGCGTCCAACCCTGGCCACCGTGCTGCTTGAGCCGCAGTGGGCCGTTGGCGATTCCCCACTTCAACGCGTCGAGACCGGTGTGGTCTATGAGATAGAGGTAGCCGGGCTTGTCGAGTTCGATTCCGTGGTGCCCGCAATTTGGGCAGCCGCTTCCGCGCCTGCTGACGTTGCCCAGCCGGAGCCCGGGGTTGTCGTGCAGCGTTTCGCAGTCGGTGCAGAACATCTTCCAGGGCAGCAGCACACTGCCGGGGTAAGGCTCCTGGGGCACGAGGTTCGTTGGTACGCGGGCCCTAGCCTCAGCGTCACTGTGCTGGGAGGCGGCGGACATCTTCCTTAGCCCGCACGGTACGCACTGATGCCCAAACCTCTTGATGTTGGAGTGGGCTGGCGATGTCAGCACGCCCGTACGAAGACACTTGGACAGCCATGGTGCAGCAGAGCGGCGGAAGGAAACCTGGGGCTCCAGGTCAGCGTCGATCATGACGTCGTAGGCGTCCTCGCTCATGGCGATCTCGGCGCAGTTCCGGCAGGCAGCCCGTCCGTCCCGGACATTGCCCAGATGTTTCGGATATACCGTTGCACAGATCATGCATCGGCACAACCATGGAGCGTTCGCGCCTGGATAGTCCGCTTCCACCAGAGGTTCCCAGCCGGCGGCGCACATGGTACTGGCAGCTGTGGCCGAGCTAAATTTGCGGCTCTTCGAGATCTTCTCCGAGCGACAGAATCCATTGCAAGGGCCTTGGCGCTGCGTGTAGACCCTCTTGTAAGTCGGGGTGCACAGCTCCCCGCAGTTCATACATATGCATTTCCATGTGTTTCCTGAGCCGGGATACGGCTCGATTGGCCATGCTCCGCCGGCGATCATTCGCTTCTTCGCCAAGGCCGGATCAATACCTGGCGGCATTCCGTTACCCCCTTTGCAGGTCTGAAAAATTCTGGCGTGGTGCCAAGAAAGTGCGGGACTTGAGAGCGTCAAGCCACGCACTGGTGCGCTAAAGGAAGTTGCGGCTAGGACGGTCGGCGGCCGTATCGATTGTCGAGATCATCGAAGAACGCCCGGAGCATTTCTGGTGCTCCAGCCCATCGCCTTCACGGTCGCCAAGCCGCCTCAGCGGGCCCGGGTCGCCTGACCACGGCCCCGCACCTCGGTCCGGCGATCAGGGTGCGGGCACATCGTCCGAGCTGTTGCTGCTCGCCAGGCGGCGCCGGTCGCCGGTGTCTGCGTCCGATCGTGCGGGCCGGGCACCGCGTTCATTGCTCCGTGCGGATCGATTTCCCATCTGTCCTCGCCAGGATTGCGAAGCCGCCTGGTCCAGCCGCTGTTCTAGTTCGCGGGTTCGTCGAAGTATTGCTTGTTGCGTTCGACGAAGGCGGCGACGGTGAGCGGGTCGCGGCCGGTGAGGGTGCGGACGACGTCGCTGGTTCCGGCGAAGATCCCGTTGCGGTAGTCGACGGCGACGTTGGTCAGGTGCTGGATCTGGTGGACGCCCATGCCACGGTGTTCCAGCTGGGAGCGGAACTCGTCGATCTCGATGGGCACGTACGTGATCTGTCGTCCCAGGGCCTGGGTCATGATTTCGGCCATCTGGTAGTGGTCGAGCTCAGTCGGCCCGTAGAGCGGGTAGGTCATCCCGGCGTGCCGCTGGGGGTCTTCGAGAAGGGCGGCGATCACGCGTCCCTGGTCTTCGCCGGCGATGGGGGCGTGGTGCGCCTTGGCGAACGGCAACCGAAGCTCACCGCTCTTTGGGTCCCAGAAGGTGAGGAGCCATTCGGCGAAGAAGGTGGGTCTGATGTGGGTGACGGCCCCGCTGAAGTGGTCCAACATGCGTTCGGCGATCCAGTGCTGCCGGGCGGAGTTGCTCACCGCGTCGCGCCGGGCCGAGATCTGCGACATGTTGACCAGCGCGCCGACCCGGTTCTCCTCGGCCGCCTGCAGCATGATGGCGGAGGCTTCCATCAGCCCCGGGCGGATCGGGTAGGCGAAATAGACTCCGTCGACTCCCGTGGTCACCTGGACCACGGCGTCCAGGTCCAGCATGTCCCCGACGACGATCTCGGCGCCGGCAACGGCGAGCCGGTCGGAGCGCTCGTCGGTGCGGTGGACCAGGGTGCGTACGCGGTGGCCGTGCTCGAGCAGCGTGGTGGCGGCGCCTGCGCCGGTCTTGCCGGTGGCGCCGGTGATGAGGAAAAGGCTTGTCATGACGGGAACCCTTCTTTTCGACATGGGGCGCCCTGGCGGGCCGCCCGGTAGAGGAATGTGCCGACGGTCGTGGTCGGTCCGGGCACGGTTTCGACCGGAGGTAAGACGCGGGGCGGATTATCGAGCGTGCCGCGTGCCCGGCTGCAGTCGTGGCGCATTCGACCCGGGTCGGTGACGGCGCTCCCGGCCCCAGGGTTCCGAGGATCTGTTCTGTTCGGGTGGATACGCCCGCATCGCTGCTCCGCCTCGCTATTCGACGGGTAGCAGGGTCGGCGCGACGACGGTCTCGACTCGCCCGGTGTCGACGTCGTAGACGAGGCCCGACACCCAGTACGCGGCCGCCCGGATGTGGGCCAGGACCACGTCGACATCGACACGGACCGAGCCGATCGGATCACTGACGGACTTGGCGTCGAGCTTGTCTGTCGGGATCTCGAAGTACTCTGCGAGGAGGTCAGGGAAGGCGGCCAGGTCGGTCATGCCGCAATCAGTGTGGTGCAGGATGACCAGGTTCCAGTCCCCGGGTGGGCGGCTCTCCGCGTTGGCTTGGCCGACCTTGGCCAGCATGGCCATCGTGCGCAGCGTGGCGGGGGTTACCCGTCCTCCGACATTGCGGATCACGGCGGCCTCGCCGTTGTTGAGGCCCAGGACGCGCGCGGGGTCGACACGCGGGTCGACACAGCCGATGACCATCATGTTGCCGGACGGGCTGAGCCGCAGGTCGGGGTTGTAGGCATCGGCCGCGAACACGGCGTTGCGCTCAATCAGATCGCGAGTGTCGGTCATGAGATTCCTTGTCCGAGGGGGTTGCGGCACTTCGGCTACTAGGCGGCTAGGCGGCGGCTTCTTCGAAGACCTTGACCATCTCCGCATCGAGCCTGCTCGGGACGCCCGAGAGGGCGACTTCGGGGAACTTGCTGAAGAACGCGGTGACTTGGTCCAGGTCGATGCGCGTCTGCTCGCCGTCGCGCTGGGAGACGCAGATGCGGACCGGCGCGCCCAGGCCCGCGGCGCCGGAGTATTGGAACAGGCCTCGCGCGATGACGGCGTTGCCGACCAAGTAGAACTTGGACTCGACCGGGATCCCGGCGAGCCTCATCGTCGAGCCCTGCTCGAAGTCCCAGAAGACGGAGAACCCGGTCGGCACCGAGACCTCGTCGACATAGGCCTCCAGCCCCTCGCGGTCCGAGTGCGTGACGTACTCCATCAGCTTCGGGATCGAGAAGCGCTGCAGGCGCGACTCGATGGCCTTGACCACCTCGGAGTACGGCTTGTCGGAGCGGATCGTGAGCAGGACGGCGTCGTAAGGAGTCTGTGTGACCTGAGCTGCCATGGGCCTCTCACCACCATTTCATCGGAAGAAGAGCGTTGCCGGTGTCGTCAGCTTCGTGGACCACCGTCGCGTAGCAGAGCTCGAACCGGAGGACGGTGGCTGGGCCGGCCCGCAGCCTCAGGTCTGCGAACGCGCTCACCAGGAACTGCCGGGTCATCCTTGGCCGCTCGCGCGAGGGGGTGGGGTGGTGAAGCCCCCTTCCGCTGCACGAGCCAGCCGTTGTCGGTGCCATGTTTCAGATTCTCCCGACCCGGCGGCCAATGTGTTGTATCTACACTACATCTGCGCGCCGCAGACATGCAACGGCTGGGGCCGGTTTTGATTCGTGTCCAACGCCGACCGCACGCGAGCCGAGCACCTCGGTCGCGCCGACGACCCGGCGCCCGCCGAAGGCTCACCCCATCAGCGACGACGGTCAGGCCGGCCGGACTCTTTCTCGGATAGCGATGCCGCTCGTGCGCCCGGCAAGACCGGCGCGAGTGCGTGATCACCGGGAATCAGTCTGGGGATACAGGCGCGTGGTCACGCATGCTCAACTTCGAGTTGGCCCCGGCTCGCTCGCGTACGTACGCGCATCGCCGCGTAGTCACTGTCGAACCCCGGGAGCTGATCGAACAGTGAGCCATGCCAGAGATTCCCTCAACCAGCTGGTGTCGAGGTACCCTTTCGCAGCAGAGATGTAGCTGCAACACTTTGGGTAGTCGGATTCGAGGCAGGCATGGAGCAGTCAGCAATAGCGGTTGGCCTCGCGGCGGAGGTGGGTGGCGCTTGCCTGGGCATGCGAGTGGCCCGGCTCCATCGAGTCGTCACACGCTGCTACGAACAGGCGCTACAGACGGTAGGGCTCAGCCAGCCTCAGATGGAGGTTCTCGCCTGCCTCGTCATCGACCCCAAGCCCGTGAGGCCTGCGACGCTGGCCACGCAACTGATGCTTGAGCGGTCCACTGTGAGCCGGAACCTCGCGCTCATGCAGAAGAACGGCTGGATCGCGGCGGTCGAGACCTCGGCCACCGGACGGGCAATGTCAGTGACAATCACCGAAGCCGGTGTAGCTGCGTTCGCCCGTGCGGGTAGCGCATGGCGCCGCGCGCAGGCCGACGCGGTCAAGATGCTCGGCCCGGACGCGGTCACGACGCTCAACCAGTGGCTTGGCTTGGACACACCATCGCCCGCAAGCGAGAGCGACGTGGATGCCGTTGGCCCGCGAAGCCGAGCATCAGCGGGCAAGGACGGCTAATGGATGTGGGCGTAGCTGTTGCGCTAGGAGCGTGGGTCGGTAGCGGGCAACCCGCCGAGTGGCCGAGATCGGTGGGAAACGGTTGCGGTGGCTCGGACGGCGTCTATGGGGGTTGTGAACGGGGCCATGGGCCCGGATTCCGGCCTTCTGGGGACCGGGGAGGTTCGGGCTGGTCAGCCGGCCAGGGCGGCGAGTCCGGTTGTTCCGGTGCGCCGGAAGATCTTGCGGAGGTTGTGACAGGCGAGCAGTCGCCATTCGCCGCGGGCGCCGTCTTCGCCGCGCAGGAGGAGTTGGCGGCCGTTCTGGCAGGTCATGATCTGTCCGAAGACGGGTTCGACGATGGCCTTGCGGCGGCTGTAGGCGGCGAGTGGTTGCCGTCCAGGGCCGTCTGTTCGAGTGAAATCCGGACCAGGGTCAGGACTTGAAAGCTTCGCCCGGTGCCCTGCGGACCTTGGCATCCCCTGCCCGCACCCGAACGGCACGCCCGGGATGCAGGTGAGCATTGACCGTGATCGTATGCCACTGCCAGTAACCCCCCGGTGTCCCAGACGAGTCCCACGAGGACGCTCTCCGAACATCCAGGATGCGGCCGGTCACAGTCCGGAATTCCGACGAAGGCGACCCCGACCGGTCATCACCGCCGGGCCGGTCAGGCGGGGCATCGGCCCAGGCCACAGGTGCACACCACCGTGCTCGATCCGAGAGGGACAACATGGGTGACGAGAGAGCCTCAGCCCTGGCAGACGGGTGGCGTGGCGGAGGATGCCCCGCGAGTCTCCTCGCGCGACGGTCGATGCTTCAGGGCGCAGCCGCCAGCCTTGTCGGGGCGGCAGCCGGGAGCCTGCTGAACAACCAGGAAGCCATCGCCCAGGAAGGAGGAGGCGACGGCGACCCGACGACCGGGAGCCTGATTCCGTTTCACGGCTACCACCAGGCAGGCATCGTCACCCCGCCCCAGAGCGTCGGAGAGTTCGCCTCCTTCGACGTGACAGCCAAGAACCGCGCAGAACTCATCGATCTGTTCCGCACGTTGACTTCCCGGGCCCGATTGCTGACCTCTGGGCGCACGGATCCGAATGCGTCCCCGGACGCTCCGCCCACGGACAACGGGATCCTCGGCCCCGGAGTCGTGCAGGACGATCTCACCATCACCGTTGCCGTCGGCGAGAGCTTGTTCGACACGCGCTACGAACTGCAGGCGCGCAAGCCCGTCCAGCTCAAGACAATGGCGCCGTTCCTCCACGACGACCTGGACCCCGAACTGTGCCACGGCGACCTGTTGCTACAGGTGTGTGCCGGTCACCGCGACAGCACCGTGCACACGATGCTCGACATCCTGTCCCACACCGAGGGCATGCTGAAGCAGCGATGGACCTTCCACTGCCAGCGCAATCCGCCTCGCCCGACCGGGATTCCGCGTGACTGGTTCGGGTTCAAGGACGGCATCACCAACCCCGACACCACCAATACGGCCCAGCTGGACAACGTGGTCTGGGTGCAGCCCAACACCGACGAGCCGGCATGGACGGCAGGCGGGACGTACCAGGTGCTGCGCATCGTCCATTTCTTCCTTGATGCATGGCAGAAGGTGCCGATCTCCCAACAGGAGCGGATCTTCGGCCGCCGAAAGATCAGCGGCGCTCCTCTGTACGCCCTCTCGGACGACGCGCCGGACACGTTCGATCCCATCTACACCAACGACCCGCAGGGACTGATCACCCCGCTGAACTGCCATGTCCGGCTCGCCAACCCGCAGACTCCGGAGACCGCATCGACCAGCTCCATCCTGCGTCGCAGCTACGACTACGAGCGCAGTCCCGGAGTGAACAGCCAGCCGGACCTCGGACACCTGTTCTGCTGCTTTCAGCGCGAACTCAACACCTACATCACCATGCAGACCCGGCTGGAAGCCGAGGCGCTCGTGCCGTACATCAGTCCGCGCGGCGGAGGCTACTTCTTCGCCCTTCCAGGAGTGCGCGACAGCCAGGACTACTTCGCCCGCGCGCTGTTGACCTGACTGCCGCTTCCGGACCGGTCGTACGGGAGAGGGGCCGGGTCGCGAACCGAAGTTCCACGAAGTACCCAGGAGGCGAGATGCGTTTCCGAACCCACACCGACCGCGGCCTGAGCGGGAGGGCGGTCGGGCCGGTGCTGGGAGCCGGCATCGGGCTCCTGCTGGCCTGTGGCCTCCTCGCCGCGTGGCTCATCCCGGCGTCGTCGCCGTCACGCTCCGCCGCCCCGCTCGCGGGCGTCGGAGGCCACGTGTACGTGACCAATCAGCTCGACAACACGGTCTCGGTGATCGACGCCGGTACCAACAAGGTCGTCGCGACCGTCCCAGCCGGCAACGCGCCTGAAGGCATCGCTATCACCCCCGATGGCACGTACGCGTACATCGCCGACAACGGATCGGCCATGGTCTCGGTGCTCGACACCCGCACCAACAAGATCGCCACCACCGTGCCGGTCGGGCACAACCCCACCGGCGTCCGTCTGAGCCCTGACGGCACCTACCTCTACGTTGCCAACGGCGGTTCGGACAGTGTCTCGGTGCTCGACACCCGAACCAACCAGGTGACCGCGACGGTCCCGGTCGGCGTCTCCCCGGTGAGCATCGCCATCAGTCGCGACGGTGCCACGGCCTACATCGCCAACACCGGATCGCACACTGTGTCAGTCCTCGACACGCGTACGCAGCGCGTCGTCCGGAACCTGACCGCCGGCCCCTCCCCGGTGAGCGTCGCCGTCACCCCGGACGGCGAATCGGCCTACGTGGCCAACGAGACGGCAGCAACCGTCTCCGTCGTGGGAACCCGCGCGCAGGCGCTCACCGCCACGGTCCCGGTCGGCGAAGGCCCCTTCGACGTAGCGCTGGCACCTGACGGTTCAAGGGCCTATGCCGCTGATCTCGGCCCGGGCACGGTATCCGTGATCGACACCCGTAGCCACCGCGTCTCGGCGACCGTTGCCGTGGGCCCTCCGGGCACCGACCCGTTCAACCTGGCGGTCACCTCAGGCGCGGTCTACGTCACGAACCAGGGAGCGGGCACCCTTGCGGTCATCGACCCCAAGAGCCTCAAGGTTGCCGCAACCGTAACGGTCGGCACCAGCCCCTACGGCGTGGCGGTGAGTCCGTGACCGCGGTGTCCGCCCGCTTTGAAGTTCCACCGGCGACGGCAGCGGGCGGTCCTGCGGCTCTCCGCGCCCGGTCGACAGTCCGCCGCCGCGCCTCCGGCCAGGTGACGGAGGCGCACCTTCGCCTGTGCGGTCTGCGGTCCGGACGCTGGTCGCATCACGGCGCGGTCAGCTGCTATTGGATACCCCAGATGGTCACCATCGATCCCGACGACGTGAGCGCCCACGCCTACCACCCATCAGCAACCTCGCCGATCTGCGCATGCCCCATCCATGGAGGGGACCGTGCTCACTCAGATTGACGGGCGTCTTCGGCCAGCGCAGGATGAGCTCGACGGTCAAGTGGTCGATGCTCGGCGCGGCGCGGACGACCGGCGCCGGAACGGCGTTGAACACCGCGCCTGCGCCCCCGGGGACACCTACCCGTCTTGCCCGGTAGAGGGAGCGTCACCCTCCCCCCACCCCCTCCGAGAGAGGACCCGCCGGAGGCACGCGACTGCCGGGAACGCGCGCGCCTCACCCGCTACGCTGCCGTGTTGGGGTCAGAGTGGTGCGTTCACGAGCGCCGAAGGCGCGGGGTAGGGCAGTAGCGCGTGCCGCCTTCGAGTGCAACAGTTAGCCCGGGGGCGATCTCGGTGAAGCCCGCGTCCCGGACCAGCGGCAGTCCACTGGCCACCAGCCCCTCCCACGCCTCCGGTGTGGCCGTCCGCACCGCGAGCGCGAATCCGGACTCGGCCCACTCCTTGCGCTGCGCCTCCTCCAGCCGCCACCACGCGAGCTGGGCGGCGTGGCCGGTCTGGGCCATCGTCTTGCCCGCACTCATCTCCAGCTCCGGGTTGAGCCACAACACCGGCAGACCCGGCTCAGGAGCGCTGATCTCGGCGGTCTCCTCCAGGTCCGTCCCGGAGACCTGGAGCTTGGCGAGCTCCTTCGGCCAACCGTCCAGCGGCACCGGCGGAAACACCCGAACCTCGGCCTCCCGCCCGCTCACCGTGATCCCCGGCAGCTCGCCCGCCCGGCGCCACTCCCCGCCCCGGGCCCGCCGGACCACCTTGCGGATCCGGGCGTCCTCCCAGGCCACGACCCGCTCCGCCCACTCGCCGTCCGCCTCGGTCACCCGCGGGTCGGCCAGCAGGGTCAGCACCGCCCGGGCTGAGGTCTCCAGCGCGTCGGTCCGCCCGGGCGGCGTGGCCCGCTCCACCCGGACGACGAGCGGCAGCACGTACTGCGGCCGCCCGTCACGGTCCTCCGGGGCCGGAGCGGCGTCGGGAGCGGAAGCGGGAGTCGGGATGTCGAACGGAGAAGTCACCCGTCCAGCATGCCAGCCCCGCCACCCCGGTGATCACCCGGTGCCCGGAGTCCCCGAACGACCCTCCCGGTCCGCCCCGGCTCACCCCGCCCCACCCCGCCCCGCTCAGCGCAGCCGCTGCCGCAGCTCGTCGACGGCCGTCCGGATGCTCGCACCGTAGGCGTCCTCGGGCAACGCGTCCAGGCTGCGCACGGCGCGCTCGAGCTGCTCGCGCGCGAGGTCGGGCTCGCCGAGCTTGAGGTGGTCGGAGGCCAGGTTGAGGTGCAGCGAGGGGTAGAACGCACGCACCTGGAGGGCGGACTCGTACGTCTGGGCCCGCTCGGCGGTGAGCGAGTCGGCGGCGGCCAGCGCCCGCCGGTCCCACTCCAGTTCGGCCTGCGGATCGTCCTGCAGGTCGGCCAGGTAGTGGGCGAGGACACAGCGGTGGAAGACGTCGCCCCGCTCGCCCAGTGCCGCCCAGAGCTCCTCGAAGCTGGCCCGCGCCTCAGCCGTCCGCCCGCGCTGCGCGGCCTGCACACCGTCCAGTCCGAACCCGATCCGGGTGAGCACCGGGTCGTCCCCGCCTGCCGCAGAACCCGCCGCAGAACCGGCCGCAGAACCGTCCGCCCCGGGTGCCTCGTCCGCCCCGTCCGACCACCCGGACTCGGCGCGCACATCAGACATATCGGACATGTCCGCAGCCTAACCGCCCACCCGCCGCAGCGCCCGGAAGGCGACGTGCCGGGCGACCCGAAGGCCGACCGGTGCAGGACGAGCGACCGGTCAGCGCCGGTAGCCGCGCTGCAGGTCCCGCGCCTCCGCGTCCTCGTACGTCAGGAACCAGCCCTCCGGGTGCGTGGCCGCCAGCAGCACCTCGGTGCGCTGCTCGGAGCCCAGCTCCGGGTCGCCGTCGTCCGGCCCGTAGACGCCGAACAGCTCGTCGTGGCAGCCGTCCCAGTCGTAGTCGTACAGGTCGGCCGGCAGGTCGCCCATCATGTCGGCCACCGACTCGGGCTGCGCACCGAGCAGGGCCCGGGCGTCCACCAGGGCCATCCGCAGCGCGATCTCCTCAGCCAGGCAACGCGGCAGCGGCCACTCGCCGAGGGCGAGGTCGTCAGCAAGGTCGTCGAAGGCCCGGGCCATGGCGCGGCGCCAGCTCCGGTGCAGCCGCCAGGTGCGCTGGGGCAGCCGGGCATAGACCGTCCAGTCGGCGTCATCGGCCTCGGAGACCGGGTCGTCGCCGTGCTCGTCGAGGTCGTCGTAGGCGGCGTCGGCCAGGCCGAGGAGTTGGGCGTGCAGGAGACAGGCGGTGCGCGGGGTGAGGGTCCAGTCCGCCCCCGCGCCGCCCTCCTCGTCCTCGTCGCCCTCCAGCGGGAACAGCTCGGCGAAGTCCGGCGCGAAGTCCTCGGTCACGCTGATCTCCAACGTGCCGCCGATCGCCTCGACCCCGGGGATCGCGGCCACCAACCGGTCCGGGTGCAGCAGCGCGCCGAGCGCCGCGTTGGCATCCTCTGCGACCTCGCGCAGCAGCTCACGGCGCTGACCGGCCGGATCGTTGCCCTCGAACACCAGCTCCTCGACAGCCCTGATCGCGGCGGCGCGCAGCGCCGGCCAGTCGGTGATCCGCAGGCCCAGCACCACCGTCGCCTCGATCTCCTGCGCACCGGAGTCCTCCGCCGCGCCCGGCCCCTGTGGATGATCGCTTCGCTCGCCCATGGGGCTACGGTACGGCCTTTCGGCCGCCCGATCACCGGTCTGAACCAGCTTCTGGACCCCTTCTCGGCCATCCCCCGGCCCCGCCTCTGTCACTCGGACGCACGACACCGGCAGGATGGGCCCATGGCTGACATCAACGAGTACGGCGGCGGGCAGGGCCCGAACGCCGACGTCCTGGTCGTGACCACCAACGACATCCCCGGCTTCCGGGTCGATCACGTGATCGGCGAGGTCTTCGGACTGACCGTGCGCAGCCGCCACATCGGCAGCCAGATCGGCGCCGGGCTGAAGTCGCTGATCGGCGGCGAGCTTCGGGGTCTGACGAAGACCCTGGTCGAGAGCCGCAACGAGGCGATGGAGCGCCTGATCGAGCAGACCAAGGCGCGCGGCGGCAACGCGGTGCTGATGATGCGCTTCGACGTCACGGAGGCGGCGGACGTCGGCACCGAGGTCTGCGCCTATGGCACGGCCGCGGTGATCTCCCCGGCCGCCTGACACTCCCGCGGACCGGCTTCACCGGCAGGCCCCGCGGCCCGGTCTCCCGGGCAGGCCCCCGCAGGCAGGCGTCCAGGGAACACCCGCCGCACCCCCGATGTTTCACCGGCGTGACTGTTTACGGTGCAACCAACGACGGGCAGCGACGCGTGGACGTCCTGGTGGTGGGCGCCGGGCAGGCGGGACTGTCCGCCGCCTACCACCTGCGCCGCCGCGGCTTCGCCCCCTACCGGGCGGACGCCGACGGCGGCTTCGTCGTGCTCGACGCCAACCCCGCGCCGGGCGGCGCCTGGGCCCACCGCTCGCCCTCCCTGCGGATGGCCACCGTGCACGGCTTCCACGACCTGCCGGACGCCGAGCTCCCCGCGCCCGATCCCGAGGCCCCGGCGCGCGAGGTGGTGCCGGGGTACTTCTCCGCGTACGAGGCCCGGCACGCGCTCCCGGTCATACGCCCCGTCGCCGTTCACGCGGTGCGCGCCGAGACCGACCGCCCGGACTCCCGGCTGCTGGTCGAGACCGACCACGGCACCTGGTCCACCCGCGCGCTGATCAACGCCACCGGCACCTGGACCCGCCCCTTCCTCCCGCACTACCCGGGCCGCTTCGCCGGGCGCCAGCTGCACTACGCCGACTACCGGGGCCCCGAGGAGTTCGCCGGCCGGCGCGTCCTGGTGGTGGGCGGGGGCGCCTCCGCGATCCAGGTGCTGTCGGAGGTGGCGGCGGTCGGCGAGACGGTCTGGGTCACCCGGACCCCGCCGGTCTACCACGACGGGCCGTTCACCCCAGAGTACGGGCGCGCGGTGGTCGCCAAGGTCGAGGAGCGGGTCCGGCAGGGTCTGCCGGTGCGCAGCGTGGTGAGCGTGACCGGGCTCGGTCCGTCGGTCTCCTACCGGCGCGCGGAGGAGCTGGGCGCGCTGCACCGCCGTCCGATGTTCGACCGGCTCACCGAGCACGGCGTCGCCTGGGGGGACGAGGAACTGGCGGTGGACGCGATCGTGTGGGCCACCGGCTTCCGCCCCGAGGTCGGCCACCTGGCCCCGCTCGGGCTGCGCTCCCCCGGCGGCGGCATCGCGCTCACCGGCACCCGAGCCACCGCCGATCCGCGCGTCCACCTGGTCGGCTACGGGCCCTCCGCCAGTACCGTCGGGGCGAACCGGGCCGGGCGCGCCGCCGTCAACGACCTCGTCCGCCTGCTCGGTGAACCGGTGAAGCTCCCCGTCCCGGCCACGGTCTGAAACGCTCGGCGGCCGAGCAGGTCAGGGTGGGACTCGGCCGAGCCGCCGAGTCCCCGAGCCTGCGCGAGCCCCCGAGCCCGCGAGCCCGCGAGCCCCCGAGCCCGCGAGCCCGCACGCCGCGACGCCGGCCGCTCAGCGGTCGTAGTCGACCGTCACCCGGTCGGTGAGCGGGCGGGCCTGGCAGGTGAGGACGTAGCCGGCGGCCAGCTCCTTCTCCTCCAGCGCGAAGTTGCGGCGCATCTCGACCTCGCCCTCGGTGACCAGGGCCCGGCAGGTGCCGCAGACCCCGCCCTTGCAGGCGAACGGCAGGTCGGGGCGGGAGCGCTGGGCGCCGTCCAGGATCGACCGGTCACACGGAAGCGACAGTGTGCTGCCGCGCCCGTCGAGGACGACGGTGACCTCGCTGTGCGCGCCCTCGGCCGTCCCGTCCGTGCCGTCCCGGTCCGCCGGGCGCTCGGCGACCGGCTCGTCCTCGGCGTGGAACAGCTCCTGGTGCACGCGCCCGCCCGGCACGCCCAGCCCGGCGAGCAGCTCCTTCGCACCGGCGACCATGCCGAACGGGCCGCAGAGCCACCAGTGCCCGACACTCCCGACGTCCACCAGCGCCGCCAGCAGTGCCCGCACCCGCTCGGGGTCCAGCCGACCGCTGAGCAGTTCGGCGTCGCGGGTCTCCCGGGACAGGACGTGGACCAGCTGGAAGCGGCCGAGGTAGCGGTCCTTCAGGTCGGCCAGCTCGTCCGCGAACATCACGGTGTCGCTGCGCCGGTTGCCGTACAGCAGGGTGACGGTGGAGCGGCGGTCGGCGGCCAGGACGGACGCGGCGATCGACAGCATCGGGGTGATGCCGGAACCGGCCGCGAGCAGCACGTGGTCGGCGGGGACACCGAGGTCCGGGGTGAACAGGCCCGACGGCGTCAGCACCTCCACCTCCTCGCCCGGCCCCGCGTCCCGCACCAGCCAGCGGGAGAACAGCCCGCCGGGCACCTCCCGGACGGCGATCCGCAGCGGACCGCCGGCGGGGGCACAGATCGAGTACGAGCGGCGCTCGTCGGTGCCGTCCACCACCTTGCGCAGCGTCAGGGTCTGCCCCGGCCGGAAGGCGAACTGCGCCGCGAGGCCGTCCGGCACCGCGAAGGTGACCGCCACGGCGTCCTCGCAGAGCCGCTCGACCTGCTCGATCCGCAGCCGGTGGAACGCCGGACGGCGGGCGGGGCGCCCAGCGGTGGCCAGGGCCGGGGCCTGGGCCTCGGCGGTGGCGCCGACGGGCGAGGCGGTGGTGGCGTCGGCAGGCGCGTCGGCGGTGGTGTCCGCCGGCGAGGCGGCGTGCGAGGCGGCGGGCATTCAGATCTCCTTGACGCGTTCGAACGGCTCCCGGCAGGCGCGGCAACGCCAGAGCGCCTTGCAGGCGGTGGAACCGAAGCGGGACAGCTCCTCCGTGTCCGCGCCGCCGCAGCGCGGGCAGGGCACGGGAGCGGCGGTGCGGGTCGGGCCGAGCGCGAGCGGGACCGGACCGGCCGCGGCGACGGCGGAGGTCGGGCGCGGCGGGGCGATACCCGCCTCGGCGAGCTTGCGGCGGCCCTCGGCGGTGATCAGATCGGTGGACCACGGCGGATCCAGCCGCAGCCGGACCCGGACGTCCCGGTACCCGGCCGCGCGCAACCGGCGGTCCACGTCGGCGGCCATCTCGGCGACGGCGGGGCAGCCCGAGTACGTCGGGGTCAGCCAGGCGGTCACCGCGCCGCCGTCCACCTCGACCTCGGCCAGCACGCCCAGGTCGGCCAGGGTCAGCATGGGCAGTTCCGGGTCCGGGACGGCCGCCGCGACCTCCCAGGCCGCCCCGCGCTCCGCCACCGTCGCGCTCACCACGTCGCCCCCGGGTGTGCGCGGGCCAGCACCTGAAGCTCGGCGAGCAGCGGGCCGAGCGCCTCGGTGTGCACGCCGTCCCGGCCGGCCCGGCCGAGCACGGAGGCCAGCGGCGGCACGTCCGGCACGGTCAACCCGGCTTCGGCGAGGACGGCGGAGAGCGAGCGCAGCACCGGTTCGCGCAGCACCGCCGGGTCGACGCCCGCCCGCAGCTCCGCCGGGTGGGCCGTGAACAGTTCGTCCAGCAGCGGCCAGACCGCGTCCAGCCCGGCCTGCATCCGCGCCGACGAGTACGGCGTGCCGTCGCCGAGCCGCAGCGTCCAGGCGGTGGCGTACTCGCGGTGGTACGCCAGCTCCTTGACGCCCCGGGCGGCGACCGCCGCCAGCACCGGGTCCGGGTGCGCGCTCAGCGCCTCGTACAGCGCGCAGCGCGCGGTGGCGAACAGCAGCAGCCGGGCGATCGAGTGGGCGAAGTCGCCGTTCGGCACCTCGACCAGGCGGACGTTGCGGAACTCGTGCTCCTCCCGCCAGTACGCCAGGTCGTCCTCGGTGCGGCCGGAGCCGTCCGCCTGTCCGGCCCGGGTGAGCAGCAGGCGGGCCTGGCCGAGCAGGTCGAGGCCCAGGTTGGCGAGCGCGACCTCCTCCTCCAGTTCGGGCGCCCGGGTGCACCACTCGATCAGCCGCTGGGCGAGGACCAGGGCGTCGTCGCCGAGCATCAGGCAACAGGCGGCGAGGTCCGCGCCGTCCACGCCGGGGGGCAGGGCGGTGTCCACGCCGAGCAGCGGGTCGGCGAAGCCCGTCCCGTACGCCCAGCGGCCCTCGCCCTCGGGGCCGGGGGCGGCCTCGGCGAGGCCGAGGTACACGTGGTCGTCGACGTCGGCTTGGGTGCTGTGGTCCTGCATGGCGGTTCCCCCGTCAGATGTGCGGGACATCCTCGGGGATGTCGTAGAAGGTCGGGTGGCGGTAGACCTTGTCGCCGCTGGGCTCGAAGAACGGGTCGCGCTCGTCCGGGGTGGAGGCGGTGATCGCGTCCGAGCGGACCACCCAGAGGCTGACGCCCTCGTTGCGGCGGGTGTAGAGGTCGCGGGCGGCGAGCAGGGCCATCCGGTCGTCGGACGCGTGCAGCGAACCGACGTGGACGTGGTTCAGCCCGCGCCGCGGGCGCACGAACACCTCGTACAGCGGCCAGCCGGCCTTGGACTCCGTCACTTTCCGTTCTCCTGTTCCGTGTGCTCGCCGTGTTCCGTGTGCTCGCCGGTGGGCGCGTGCTGTCCGGCCGTCGCAGGCCGCTCGGTCCCTTCGGCGTGTCCGGATTCGGCGGACTGTTCGGCGCGGCGCTTGGCCGCGTACGCGACGGCCGCCTCGCGGACCCAGGCGCCGTCCTCGTGCGCGGCCCGCCGGCGATCGACCCGCTGGGCGTTGCACGGACCCTGACCGTGGATGACCCTGGTCAGCTCGGACCAGTCCGGCTCACCGAAGTCCCAGCCACCGCGTTCCTCGTTCCAGCGCAGCTCGGGGTCCGGGAGCGTGACGCCCAGGTGCTCGGCCTGCGGGACGGTCATGTCGACGAAGCGCCGGCGCAGCTCGTCGTTGGTGTGCCGCTTGATCCGCCAGGCCATCGAGCGGGCGGTGTTCGGCGAGTCGGCGTCCGGGGGGCCGAACATCATCAGTGACGGCCACCACCAGCGGTCCACCGCGTCCTGCACCATCCGGCGCTGGGCGTCGGTGCCGCGCATCAAGGTCATCAGCAGCTCGTAGCCCTGGCGCTGGTGGAAGGACTCCTCCTTGCAGATCCGCACCATCGCGCGGGCGTACGGGCCGTAGCTGCAACGGCAGAGCGGGACCTGGTTGCAGATCGCGGCGCCGTCGACCAACCAGCCGATCACGCCGACGTCGGCGAAGGTGAGGGTCGGGTAGTTGAAGATCGAGGAGTACTTCTGGCGGCCGGAGATCAGCTTCTCGGTGAGTTCGGCGCGGTCGACGCCCAGGGTCTCGGCGGCGGCGTAGAGGTAGAGGCCGTGGCCGGCCTCGTCCTGGGCCTTGGCGAGCAGGATCGCCTTGCGGCGCAGCGAGGGGGCACGGGTGAGCCAGTTGCCCTCGGGCTGCATGCCGATGATCTCGGAGTGGGCGTGCTGGGCGATCTGGCGGATCAGCGTGGCCCGGTAGGCGTCGGGCATCCAGTCCCTGGGCTCGATCCGCTGCTCGGCGGCGACCACCGCCTCGAACCGGTCCTCCTGCGCCTGCGCGGGGACCGCCTCGGCCACCTCTGCTGTCACCACGATCACCTCTCGTGTCCCGCGCCGGCGCCCTGAGCGCCAACCGACTGACCGTTCGGTCGGTACCATTCTGCGCGGCGAGGCGGAGGGATGGCAAGGGACGCGAGCAGGGGGAGGGTGGTGATGGGTGGCGGCGAACAGATAACAGCTAACAGATTTCAAAATCTGTTAGCTGTTATCTGTCATCTGTTACTTGTCAGCCGTCTGCTGTTCTCTGTTCGCCGCCGAGCGCCAGCCGGTAGCCGGTAGCCGCCGACTGCCGACCGCCGACCGCCGACCGCCGACCGCCGACCGCCGATCAACCCTCCGTACGGTCGCGCAGCCTCGGCAGCGGTACGGCGAGGAGCGTGGCCAGCAGGGCGATCCGGGGCGCCAACTGGTCGAGGCGGATGTGCTCGTGCCGGGCGTGGGCGCCGGCACCGACCGCGCCGAAGCCGTCCAGCGTGGGCAGCCCGCGCGAGCCCGGCAGGTTGGTGTCCCCCGCGCCGCCCGCCGGACCGCCGTCCAGTTGCTGCCCGAGCACCGCGGCGAGCGAACGGACGTGCCGCAGCAGCGGGTTGCCGGTGCGCTCGGGCCACGCCGGGCGGCTGGAAAGCACTTCGGTCCGGACCCTGGCCCCCGGCCGCAGCGCCGTGAGCCGGGCGAGGTTGTCGAGCGTACGGCGCTGCGCCTCCGCAGTGGAGAACCGCAGACCGAGCTCGGCCTCGGCCCGCCCCGCGACCACGTTGGCCCGCGAACCCCCGCTGATCCGACCGGCGTTGAGCTCGGTACCCGGCTGGCCTGCGAGGCCGCGAACGACGACGAGCTGGTCGACGAGTTCGTCCACCGCCGACACCCCGTCGTGGGCGTCGTTGCCCGCGTGGGCCTCACGCCCGGTGACGGTGAGCCGCACCCGGGTGCTGCCGCGCCGGGCGGTCTTCAACCGGCCGTCGGGGTGGGGCGGTTCGAGCCCGATCACCGCCGCCGCACCGCGCAGTTGGCGCTCGACCAGGCGCCGCCCGTCCGGGCTGCCGACCTCCTCGTCGGAGACGACGACCAACCGGACGGTGCGGTGGGGGCGCTGACCGAGGTCGGCGAGCAGAGCGAACGCGCCCTCCAGAATGGCGAGTCCACCCTTCATGTCGACGACGCCGGGGCCGCTGAGTCGACCGTCCTGCTCGGTGACCGGCCAGTCGGCGAGGGTACCGACCGGCCAGACGGTGTCGTGGTGGCCGACGATCAGCAGGTGCGGCAGGGTCTCGTCCTGCCCCTCCCACTCCAGGACGAGGTGGTCGCCGGCCGGCCCGGGTTCACGGAGGGCGGTGGCGCCGGTGGCGCTGAAACCAGCGGTCAACTCCTCGGCGAGGGCGTCGAGTCGGGGAGCGTCACCACTGGGCGACTCGATCCGGGCCAGGTCCACGCAGCGGCGTCGAACGGCGCCGGCCAGCGTACGGGCGCGCGTACTGAGGGCCAGCGGCAGGCCGGGTAGCGCCGCGGTGACCGCAGCGGTGGCCGCTGCGGAGACGGTGACAGCAGCGGTGGCGGCAGCGGAAACGGTGACGGTGACGGCGGTGGTGAGTGCCTCACCGTCGGCGGCGGCCGGGACGGCGGCGGGGGCGCGCTCGGAAACAGCCGCGGGCGCGGGGGCGGACACGGGCACGGGCACGGGGGCTGGCGCGGGGGCACCGTCGAGGTCGGCGGCGGCACTCGGTGCGGCGGGCGACCCGACGATCTGGGGACTCAACGTTCGCCTCCGCGGCCGCTGCCGGTATTCAGCGGCCGTACCGGCCGACCGCCCCAACCCGGCTGCCAGGCCCGGCCGGACCACACCGATCGACCGGTATGGTGTGCGGCCCTTCGGAACGGCTCGTCTGGCCCAAGTGCGGTGGAACGGTTGGGCGGCGTGCTTGGCATTGCGTCCTCCTCGCTCGATCCGGTGGCCCCGGTCCGCCCGGGGCCCCGTGGACGGCGGCTTCCTGACGGCGGGCGCAGTGGCCGCACCGCCGCAGGGAAGCCGAGATGTGAGCCTAGAAGAACCGTTCGGTTTCCTGCGAGGTGGCCCTGCTCCCAGCGTGCCGGGACCGGGCCCTCAGCCTCGGGCACCCGTCGGAGAGCAGCGGCGGGCGCGCGGCGCGCGGGCCTGGATCGGCGCGCGGGCGCGGTCGCCGGATCGCGCCCATCTCCACCATGGACCCGCCGCCCGGGTTCGGCAGCGCAAAGCGCCAAGGCGCGGGATTTCCACGCCGGATGGGTGACATCGGCTCAGCGCGCGGTACGAACCGGGAGCACGCGACCGGCTCAGGGGGGCCCAGCCTGACCCCCCGGGAACACCCACGCGAACACCGGCCGACCTGACGCCCCACCCGTCACCCGACGCACCACCGGGCGACCGCAGGAGCAGCAGGCCGCCGCCCCACCACCGGCCCCACCGGCCCCATCCGGCACCGCCCCGGGCGCCGTCCCAGCCACCGTCTCCGGCACCGCCCCAGGCGCGGGCGCGGGCCCCGCCTCAGGCGCCGTCCTCGACCAGCCCGGCGTCGCGCGCGAGCAGCGCGGCCTGGACCCGGTTGCCGACGCCGAGCGCGGTCAGGATCCGGCTGACGTGCGCCTTGACGGTGCTCTCGCGCATCCCGAGGACGCCCGCGATCTCCGCGTTGGAGAGCCCGTCGGCGAGTTCGCGCAGCACGTCGGTCTCGCGCGGGGTCAGCCCGGCGACCCGGTTGCGGGCGGCGACCGACCGGGGCGCGCCGGTGCGGTGGTAGCGGTCGATGAGACGCCGCGCGGCGGCCGGGTGCAGCATCCCCTGGCCCCCGGCGACGACGTGGACGGCCCGGGCGATCTCGGCCGGCGGGGTGTCCTTGAGCAGGAAGCCGTCGGCGCCGGCGGCGAGCGCCTGGTAGACGTACTCGTCGAGATCGAAGGTGGTGAGCGCGATCACCCGCGGGGCGTCGGGCAGTTCGCGCAGGCGCCTGGTAGCGGCGATGCCGTCGAGCCGCGGCATCCGGATGTCCATGAGCGCCACGTCGATCCGCTGGCGGCGGGCGAGTTCGACGGCCTGCAGTCCGTCGGCGGCCTCGGCGACGACGGTGAGGGCCGGGTCCTGGGTGAGGAGGTCGACGAGGCCGAGCCGAACGAGCGCGTCGTCGTCGACCACCATCGTGCGGATCATGCGACGTCCTTCGGCTGCGAGATCGCGGCGGGAGCAGAGGGCGGGAGGGCGGGCGGGGCGGGGACAGCGCGCGGGGCGGGACCGGGAGAAGGCGCCTCCTGCGAGCCCGGGGGCAGGGACGGGGACGGGACCGGGGCAGGCCCCCCGGGCACGGCCTGCGGTGGGCGCTCCGGCGCGGGCAGGCGGGCCGCGAGCCGGAAGCCGCCACCGCCGTCGGGCCCCGCGTCGAGGTGGCCGCCCAGCGCGCCGACCCGTTCGGTGAGCCCGACCAGACCGTACCCGCCACCGGTGGCCGACCCGTTCGACGACGCCTCCCCCGGCCCGTTGCGGACCTCGACGGTGGTGGCCGGGGCGCCGTAGCGGACCCGGACGGTGACGGACGCGGCGTGCGCGTACTTGCGAGCGTTGGTCAGAGCCTCCTGGACCAGGCGGTGCACGGCCAGCCGGTGCGTGGTGGGCACGGTCTCCGGGTCGCCGGAGAGGGCCAGTTCGACCTGCTGGCCGGCCGCGGTGGCCTCGCCGACGAGTTCGGTGAGGTCGCGCAGCGCGGGCGCCGGGACGCGTGCCGTCCCGGCCGGTGCGGTCGACTCGTCCTCGGCGACCGGTCGCGCCGGCGGGTCGGCACGCAGGGCGCCGAGGACGTCGCGCAGGTCGTCGAGCGAGCGTGCGGCGGTGGTGCGCAGCAGTTCGAGGCGGTGGGTGAGCCGCTCCGGGTCCGCGGTGACGGTGCCGGCCAGGGCCTGGTCGCGCAACACCCCGGCGTGCAGCACCAGCAGGCTGAGGCGATGGGCGAGCACGTCGTGCATCTCCCGGGCGATCCGGGCGCGTTCGGCGGCCCGGGCCTGTTCGGCGCGCAGCTCACGCTCGCGGCGCAGCGCGTCCACCTGCTCGTGCAGGGTGCGGATCAGCACCCGGCGGCCGTGCAGCCACAGGCCGACGGACAGTGTTGCGGCCTGGACGAGGAGTTGGGATCCGGTGGTGCCCGCCCAGCCGACCAGCGAGTCGGCCCGGGTGGCGCTCACCACCGCGATGACGGCGCCGCCGGCCGCCGCCGGGCCGGTCCGGCCGAGGGAGGCGAGGTAGTAGACGCTGAACAGTCCGGGAAAGGCGCGGTTGAACAGGCCGCCGGTGAACACCGGCAGGACGGCGGAGGCCATCGGGTAGCGGCGGGCGAACAGCAGTGAGAGCGAGGCGAGGACGGCCGCGACCGTCCGGGCCAGGCGCAGCGACTCGTCGGCGTGGACCCACTGGAAGAAGGCTTCCTCGACGGTGAGTGCGAGGATGCCGAGCAGCAGCAGCGTGTCCGTCCACGGCCGGCGGTCCGGGCCGTACCAGCCCAGTGGGGCTGTGCGCATCGGGCCGCTCCCGTCCTCCCGCATCGGGCTCCCTCCGGGCTGCCTCCGTCCGTCCGTCTCGATGCTACGGGCGGTCGACCGGCGGGCGCCCCCTTCTCCCGGGTAGCCGCACCCTCGACTTTCGGCGGGGGGCGGCGCCGCTCGTCGGCCGATTCGGGGGGCGGCGGGCCTGCCTAGCGTCGACGGCATGACGACCGAACGGCTCCGCCCCCGCTCCGACTCCCTTCCCCCGCCGCCCAGTTCACCGTCCGGCGGGGACCGTCTGCTGTTCCTCGCCGAGGCGCTGCGCACCTTCCACGACACCGGTGCGCTGGCACCGAGCGGCGCGGAACTGGTGAACGCCCTGGTGGTGCCGGTCACCAGCCGTCCGAACCGGCCGATCTCCGTGCTGGAGGTCGGCGCCGGGACGGGCGTGGTGACCCGTCGGCTGGCCCAAGTGCTGCGCCCGGGTGACCGGTTGCACGTCGTCGAGGCCAATCCGCGCTTCGCCGACCGGCTCCGGGAGGATCCCGCGCTGGCCGCGCGCCACCCGGGCATCGCACTGCGGCTGTCGGCCTGCCGGGTGGAGGAGCTGCCGCAGTGCCGCCCGGCCGCGCCGACCGCGCCGGACGGGATCGGCCGGGCCGCCGGGACGGGACCAGGGGGCGGGGCGCGCGCGACGGACACGACGGACGAGGCGGACGCGACGGACGCGACGGACACGACGGACACGACGGACGAGGCGAACGAGGCGAACGAGGCGAACGAGCGGTACGACGTGATCGTGTCGGGCCTGCCGTTCACCAACTTCGAGCCGGCCCAGGTACGCCACCTCCTCGACCTGTACCTGCGGCTGCTGATGCCCGGGGGCGAGCTCACGTACTTCGGCTACCTCGGCACGACGACGGCGCGCACCCTGACCTCGGGGCCCCGCCAGGGCGCCCGCCACCGGGCAGTGGTGCGACTGCTGCGGCAGTTCGAGGCGACGTACGGGCTGGGCGAGCGCACGGTGTGGCACAACCTGCCACCGGCCCGCGCCTACCTGCTGCGGACACCGGGCGGACGGGAGGACTGGGGGCCGGGCACCGACTGCCCGGCGACGGAACCGGCGGGTAACAGATGACAGGTTTCAGATGACAGATAACAGACGACAGCGAACAGATTTTGAAATCTGTTCGCTGTCGTGCCATAGTGGTCTCCGGGGCACCCCGCCCATCGCCACCCACGGCGCCACGCCCTCCCCTGGAGTCCCCGTGTCCACGACGCCCCGTCCCACACAGCGCACCCTCGGCGCCTCCGGCCCCGTCACCTCCGCCCTCGGCCTCGGTTGCATGGGCATGTCCGACCTGTACGGCCCGGCCGACGAGGCCGAGAGCATCGCCACCATCCACGCCGCGATCGACGCCGGGGTCACCCTGCTCGACACCGGCGACTTCTACGGCATGGGCCACAACGAGCTGCTGATCCACGAGGCCCTGCGCGGCCGCGCCCGCGAGAGCGTGCAGATCAGCGTGAAGTTCGGCGCCCAGCGCGGCCCGGACGGCCAGTGGCTCGGCTACGACGCGAGCCCCGCCGCCACCAAGACCGCGCTCGCCTACACCCTGCGCCGCCTGCGCACCGACCACATCGACGTCTACCGCCCCGCCCGCCTCGACCCGAACGTCCCGATCGAGGAGACCGTCGGCGCCATCGCCGACCTGGTCAAGGCCGGCTACGTCCGCCACATCGGCCTGTCCGAGGTCGGCGCCGACACCCTGCGCCGCGCCGCCGCCGTCCACCCGATCAGCGACCTGCAGATCGAGTACTCGCCGATCTCCCGCTCGATCGAGGGCGACATCCTCCCCACCGCCCGCGAGCTCGGCATCGGCATCACCGCCTACGGCGTGCTCTCGCGCGGCCTGCTCAGCGGCCACTGGAGCCCCGACCGCCCCCTGGCCGGCACCGACTTCCGCGGCCACAGCCCGCGCTTCCAGGGCGACAACCTGACCCACAACCTCGCCCTCGTCGAGGCGCTGCGCGAAGTGGCCGCCGCGAAGGGGGCGAGCGTCGCCCAGGTCGCCATCGCCTGGGTCGCCTCGCGCGGTGACGACGTCGTCCCGCTGGTCGGCGCCCGCCGTCGCGACCGCCTCACCGAGGCCCTGGGCGCGCTGGACGTCACGCTCACCGACGCCGACCTCGCCTCCATCGAGGCGGCCGTCCCCGTCGGCGCCGCTGCGGGCGACCGCTACGCTGCCGCCCAGATGGCGCACCTGGACAGCGAGCACTGACCAGCCGGAACCGGCCCGACGGCCACAACCGGCAGCACCACCCTTGACCGCACGACCCTAAGGACGGACCTCCCCGTGACCACGGACACCACACTCACCGCCGAGCAGATCCTGATCGCGGCGGAGGACGTCCTCCGGCGGTTCGGCCCGGCCAAGGCCACCGTCGTGGACGTCGCCCGCATCCTCGGCGTCAGCCACAGCAGCGTCTACCGCCACTTCCCGAGCAAGGCCGCGCTGCGCGAGGCGGTCACCCAGCGCTGGCTCGACCAGGCGCACCACCAGCTCGCCTTCATCTCGACCGAGGCCGGCCCGGCCGTCGAGCGGCTGCACAACTGGCTGGTGACGCTGTTCGCGACCAAGCGGAGGAAGGCACTGGACGACCCGGAGCTGTTCGCCACCTACATGGTGCTGGTCGAGGAGAACAGCGGCACCGTCGACGCGCACATCGAGACCCTGGTCGGCCAGATCGCCCAGATCGTCCAGGACGGCATGGAGACCAAGGAGTTCAAGCTCGCCCACATCCTCACCACGGCCCGCGCCGTGTTCGACGCCACCAGCCCCTTCCACGACCCGGCATACGCGTCCTCGTGGTCCGAGCCGACCGTGGACGACCGCTTCGAGGCCCTGTGGAAGCTCATCCTCGGCGGCCTGCTCGCCAGGTGACGCACCCCTGACGGCCCGGGACGGCCGGCACCCGGAGCAAAACCCGCTCGCCGGCCGCTCGCGAGGGCGGGCCGGACCGGGTCGCGGAGCTGTCGGCGACGGTGCGTTGAGCCGAGCCCGCCGGTCCGGTGGGGCCTCGCGGGCTCGGCTCGTCGGCGTCTCCTCGGCACCTCGACCGCGCGCGACCGGTTGCCGGCGCCCGTTCTAGCGTCGGGAGCTGCCGAACAGCAGCCGGTAGACGATCAGCAGCACCAGGGCGCCGCCGATCGCCGACACCCAGGTCGCCATGTCGAAGAAGTGCGCCGTCACCGACCTGTGCAGGAAGTGTGAGGCGATCCAGCCGCCGACGAAGGATCCGGCGATGCCGATCAGGGTTGTCACGATCAGGCCGCCCGGGTCCTTCCCCGGCAGCAGCAGCTTGGCCAGGGCCCCCGCGATCAGGCCAAGCACGATCCACGCGACGATGCTCATCTGTCCCTCCCGTCCGCGGTGCGACGGCCCCGTCCCACCGCTCTGCCTCGAAGGACGCCGCCCGCCGCCGCCCGGTTCCGGCGGCGCGGGACCACCGGACCGAATCGGCCACCCCGGACCCGGCCGCTCCGGGGTGGCACCCCCTACCCACCGGCCCGCACACCCGCCCGCCGGCCACCCGACACCGCGCCCAGCACCAGGTACAGCACCGACGCCGCCCCGAAGCCGACCGCCCACCCGTAGTCGGCCAGCGGCTTGAACACGGGCAGCAGCCCGTCCGCCGGGAACGGCCCGCCGTACGAGCCGCCGACCGCCAGGACGCCCCCGACCAGCAGCGCCGTCACCGCGCGCCAGTTCCACCCGCCCGCGTACCAGTACGCCCCGCCCGGCCGGTACAGCTCGGCGAGTTGCAGCCGGGTGCCGCGCAGCACCCAGTAGTCGGCGATCAGGACCCCGGCCACCGTCCCGAGCAACCCTCCGACCACGCCCAGCCAGGTGAAGATGTAGACGTGCGGGTCGGAGATCAGCTTCCACGGGAAGATCGCGATCCCGACCACGCCCGTGATCAGCGCCCCGGTACGGAAGTTGACGAACCGGGGCAGCAGGTTGGCCAGGTCGTAGGCCGGCGAGACGACGTTGGCGGCGATGTTCACCGACAGCGTCGCGACCAGGACGGTCAGCAGCGCGAACAGGATGGCGACCGGGCTCTCCATCCTCGCGGCGAGTTGGATCGGATCCCACACCGGTGCGCCGTAGACGGCCTGCGAGCCGGAGGTGACGAGGACGGACAGCAGTGCGAACAGCGTCATCGTGGTCGGCAGGCCGAGCGCCTGGCCGCGGATCTGGGCCCGCTGGCTGCCCCCGAAACGGGTGAAGTCGGGGATGTTGAGCGAGAGGGTCGACCAGAACCCGATCATGCCCATCAGCGCCGGAAAGAAGACCTTCCAGAACCCGCCGCCCCAGCCCAGTTCGGACGGCTGGTCGAGCAGCGGCCCGAACCCGCCCGCCTTGACGGTGATCCACACCAGCAGCGCCAGCGCGCCGACGATCACGAACGGCGCGGCCCAGTTCTCGAACCGCCGAAGGGTCTCCATCCCGCGCGCGATGATGGCCATCTCGATCAGCCAGAACAGCAGGAACGACAGCCACTGCGTCCACGGGTAGCCGCCGAACTCCCCCGCCGTGCGCCAGGATTCGCCGAGCAGCTTGCCGGCCAGCAGGAAGATGCCCTCACCGCCGATCCAGGTCTGGATGCCGAACCAGGCGCAGGCCACCGCCGCCCGAATGAGCGCGGGCAGGTTGGCACCGCGCAGCCCGAAGGCGGCCCGGGCGAACACCGGGAACGGGATGCCGTACTTCGTCCCGGCGTGTCCGGTGAGCAGCATCGGCACGAGCACCACGAGATTGGCGATCGCGATGGTCAGGACGGCCTGCTTCCAGTCCATGCCGAGCGCGACCAGCCCCGAGGCGAGCGTCCAGGACGGGATGTTGTGGGCCATGCCGACCCAGAGCGCCAGGAAGTTGTAGGTGGTCCAGGTGCGCCGCGCCACCGGGACCGGCCGCAGGTCGTCGTTGGTGAAGCCGTTGGAGGGCAACTCCCCCGAGGCCGGGTCGAGTTCGACCCGGCCGTCGGGGTGCTGCCACTGTCTGCCGCCGGTGGCCGTGCCGGCCATAGGCAACTCCCGTCTGCTGCACGTGCGTTACAGGTGGGGGATGACGTCGGTTCCGTAGGCGTCGATGGTGGCCTCGACGGCGTCGTGCATGGCGTAGACGGCGAACTGGTCGACGCCGAGGGAGCGGAGGTGTTCCAGCCGGTCGAGCTGGGCCCGCGGCGGCCCGATGAGGCAGAAGCGGTCGACGATCTCGTCCGGGACGAAGGCGGTGTCGGGGTTCCCGGCCCGGCCGTGATGGCTGTAGTCGTAACCCTGACGGCCTTTGATGTAGTCGGTGAGGGCCTCCGGGACGAGGTCGGAGTGCGCGCCGTAGTGGCTCACCAGGTCGGCCACGTGGTTGCCGACCATCCCGCCGAACCAGCGGCACTGTTCGCGGGCGTGGGCGAGTGCGGCGGGCGAGTCGCCGTCGGTGACGTAGGCGGGGGCGGCGACACAGATGGTGACGGCGTCCGGATCCCGGCCGGCCTCGGCCGCGGCGGACCGGACCGCCTTGACCATGTACTCGGTGAGGTACGGGTCGGCCAACTGCAGGATGAATCCGTCAGCCTGACGTCCGGTCAGCGCGAGCGCCTTCGGCCCGTACGCGCCCATCCAGATCGGGAGTGCGGCGCCGGGGCCGACCCACGGCAGGTGCATCTCGGTGCCGTCCACCTCGACGGTCCGCCCCTCGGCCAACTCCTTGATGGCGTGCATGGCTTCGGAGAGGCGGGCGAGGGTGGCGGGGTGGCGTCCGGCGACCCGCATCGCGGAGTCGCCGCGGCCGATGCCGCAGACGGTGCGGTTGCCGTACATGTCGTTGAGCGTGGCGAACAGGGAGGCGGTGACCTCCCAGGTGCGGGTGGAGGGGTTGGTGACCATCGGGCCGACGGTCAACCCCCGTGTCTCGGCGAGGATCCGGCTGTAGATGACGAAGGGCTCCTGCCACAGGACGCAGGAGTCGAAGGTCCAGCCGTGGCTGAAGCCCGCCTGTTCGGCCCGGATCATCCGGTCGATGAGCAGGCGGGCGGGCGGGTCGGTCTGCAGGACGAGGCCGATGTCCATGGGTGGCTCCGGGGAGGGTGGTTCCGCCGCCCGGGGAATCACGGGCACGGGCCCGGGCGGCGGCGCGGGAGGGTGGGTCAGGTCAGGTACTGGCAGGTGTCGCGGCGCAGGAAGGCACCGTGGCCGGCCCGGCCGAGCCAGCCGCCGTTGTCCAGTACGACGGTGCCGCGCGAGAGCACGGTGCGGGCACGGCCGGTGAGTTGGCGGCCCTCGTACGCCGAGTAGTCCACGTTCATGTGGTGGGTGGCGGCGGAGACGGTCTGCACCGCGGTGGGGTCGTAGACGACGAGATCGGCGTCGGCCCCCGGCGCGATGGTGCCCTTGCGCGGGTGCAGCCCGAACATCCGGGCGGGCGTGGTGCAGGCGATCTCGATCCAGCGCCGGCGGGTGATGTGCCCGTCGACGACGGCCTGGTGGAGCAGGTCCATCCGGTTCTCCACGCCGGGCAGACCGTTGGGGATCTTCGAGAAGTCGCCGCGGCCGAGTTCCTTCTGGCCGACGAAGCAGAACGGGCAGTGGTCGGTGGAAACCACCTGGAGGTCGTTGGCGCGCAGTCCGCGCCAGAGCGCCTCCTGGTGCTCGCGCGGCCGAAGCGGCGTGCTGCACACGTACTTGGCGCCCTCGAAGCCGTCGGCGCCGGTCTCGGCGAGGTTGTCGGTGGAGAGGAACAGGTACTGCGGGCAGGTCTCGCCGAAGACGTTGAGCCCGGCGTCACGGGCCTGGACGAGTTCGGCGAGGGCGGCGGCCGCGGAGACGTGCACGACGTAGAGCGGGCTGCCGGCGACCTGGGCGAGCTTGATGGCCCGGTGGGTGGCCTCGGCCTCCAGGAGTTCGCGGCGGACCTCGCCGTGGTGGCGCGGGGCCGTGTGCCCGGCGGCGAGGGCCTGTTCGACCAGCACGTCGATGGCGATGCCGTTCTCGGCGTGCATCATGATCAGCCCGCCGTTGACGGCGCCGCGCTGCATGGCGCGCAGGATGCGGCCGTCGTCGCTGTAGAAGACGCCCGGGTAGGCCATGAAGAGCTTGAAGGAGGTGGACTCGCCGGAGTCGACGAGGGTGTCCATCTCCTTGAGGACGCCCTCGTTGACGTCGGAGACGATGGTGTGGAAGGCGTAGTCGATGGCGCAGTTGCCGTCGGCCTTGGCGTGCCAGGTGTCGAGGCCCTCACGCAGCGAGCCGCCGACGGGCTGCACGGCGAAGTCGACGATGGTGGTGGTCCCGCCCCAGGCGGCGGCGCGGGTGCCGGTCTCGAAGGTGTCGGAGGCCGCGGTGCCGCCGAAGGGCAGTTCCATGTGGGTGTGGGCGTCGACGCCGCCCGGGATGACGTAGTGGCCGGTCGCGTCGATGACGGTGTCGGCGCTCCAGGCCTCGGCGGCGGAACTGCCGGTGCTGGCGAGCGCGGCGACGCGTTCGCCCTCGATCAGGACGTCGGCGTGGAGTTCGTCGGCGGCGGTGATGACGAGGCCGCCGCGGACGATGGTGCGCTCGTGCGGGTCGCGGGTGGTCATCGCGGCGCTCCTCAGGCCTCGGAGAGCGGTCCGTAGGCGTCGGGCCGGCGGTCGCGGTAGAACGCCCACTGCTGGCGGACCTGTTCGATCAGGTCGAGGTCGAGGTCGCGGACGACGAGCTCCTCCTCCTTGTCGGAGGCGACGTCGCCGACGAACTGGCCGCGCGGGTCGACGAAGTAGGAGGTGCCGTAGAAGTCGTTGTCGCCGTACTCCTCGGTGCCGACGCGGTTGATGGCGGCGACGAAGTACTCGTTGGCGACGGCGGCGGCGGGCTGTTCCAACTGCCAGAGGTAGGCGGACAAGCCACGGCTGGTGGCGGAGGGGTTGTAGACGATCTGCGCGCCGGCCAGGCCCAGGGCGCGCCAGCCCTCGGGGAAGTGGCGGTCGTAGCAGATGTAGACGCCGACCTTGCCGACGGCGGTGTCGAAGACGGGCCAGCCGAGGTTGCCGGGCTTGAAGTAGTACTTCTCCCAGAAGCCCTTGACCTGGGGGATGTGGTGCTTGCGGTACTTGCCGAGGTAGCGGCCGTCGGCGTCGATGACGGCGGCGGTGTTGTAGTAGACGCCGGTCTGCTCCTCCTCGTAGACCGGCACGACGACGACCAGGCCGAGTTCGCGTGCGAGGTCCTGCATGCGGCGGACGGTGGGGCCGTCGGGGACGGCTTCGGCCCAGCGGTAGTGCTCGGGCTCCTGGACCTGACAGAAGTACGGGGCGTTGAAGACCTCCTGGAAGCCGATGATCTTCGCGCCCTGGGCGGCCGCCTCGCGGGCGTACCGCTCATGAAGGGCGATCATGCTCTCCTGGTCGCCGGTCCAGCGGGTCTGGACGAGTGCGGCACGGACGATCTGCGACATGGATACCTCCGCAACTCCGCTGCCCGGCCGGGGGGTCGGGCCTGCGGTCTGAGGGTTCACGGGGCGGGTCTCGTCTGCGGGCCTCCGGGGGATCCGCAGGGGTCTACGTGCGTAGAAAGCGATCTGTAGACCGTAGGCCGGGCCTCGGTGGCCTGACAATACGTTGGCGGTAACGCGTCTGGGGCGATCTTGTTACGCGGACACGCGGATGGTCCTGGATGGGATGAAACGATCATTTACCCCGGGATCGGGCCCCTTACTCATTCGAGTGAAAGCGGGCGCGCTGGGTGCGGAATCGGCCACAGCAGGGTAGAACGCGCCTGGACATCGCTGTGGACCGTCACCAGGCGGCGGCACAACGCGACTTCGGGGGATCGGGCATGGGCTGAGCGCAGGAGTCGGAGACAGGAACGGCGAGCGGAGAGCGAGGAACGAAGAGCGGACGGGGATCGCACACGGGGAGGTGGAGATGACGGTGGTGACGGACCGCACGGCGGCGGCGGAGGCGGCGCCCGAGCACGCCCTCGGCCGGCTGCTCGGGTGGGCCCGGCGCGAGGGTCGAGCGGGGCGGGCGCCCACGCTGCCCGCCTGGGCAGGGCTGCTGCTCGCGCTCGGGGCACTGCTGCCGCTCGCCGTGGGCGGGTTGCTGTTCCGCCATTGGGCGCCCCCCGTACGGGAGGTCGCGCTCCAGCTGGCCGGCTCCCGTACTGCAGCCGAGGTCGTGGTCGGCGGCCGGGCCGGGGACCAGCTGGCCGCACTGCGCGCCGCCGCCTGGCTGATCGGCGGCTACGGCCTGACGCTGGCGGCCGCCGCCCTGCTCGGCGGGTACGTGTTCGGGCGGCGGCGCTGGCGGCTCACCGCGCTCGCGGCCGGCGCCGCCGGGCTGCTCGCGGCCTGCTGCGACGTCGGTGAGGACGTGCTGCTCTCCATCGGTCTGGTCGGCGGCGGGACGGGCTCCGACACCCCCTTCGCCGCTGCTACCGCGCTCGCCACCGTCAAGTGGCTGCTGCTCCTGCCGGCCGGCGTGATCGCGGCAACCGTCCTCGCGGTGATCGCCACCCGGGCGGCGCGCGGGCTCCGGCCGTGGCGGGCGACGGCCACCTGGGCGCCCACGGGCGCGGGCGACGACCCGGTCGCAGGGCCTCGCACTGCTACCGGCGCCGGCACCGCCACCGACGCGGGCACGAACGACGACGCGGGCGACGGGACCACCGACCGACCCGCGCTGATCCCGCCCTGGCCGGTGGCGGGCAGGGCCGCCGGCCTGCACGGTGTCCCACGGCCGTCGAAGCCCGTCTCGCCCACCGCTACCGACGCTCCCGCCACACTCAACGCACCCGAGGTACCCGACGCTCCCGCTGCACCGATCCGGCACGCCCACTGGCGCGACGGCGCCCGGGTGCCGCCCGGTCGCGAGCCCGCCGAACTCGGCTTCTGCGCCTCGGGCGGCGGCATCCGCTCGGCCTGCGTCACGCTCGGCGCCCTCCAGTCGCTGCGGCCGTGGCTGAAACGGGCCCGCTATCTGGTCTCGGTCTCCGGCGGCGGCTACACCGTCGGCGCGCTGCAACTCGCGCTCAGCGACTCCGCGCCCGGCGGCCCGGTGCGCGCCGTCTCGGGTCTCACGGCCGACACCGTGTTCGAACCCGGCTCCCCGGAAGAGGATCACCTGCGCCGCCACGGCAGGTTCATCGCCGACGGCGCCGGCGAGTGGCTGGTCGCGCTCGGGACGCTGCTGCGCGGGGTGCTCTCGGCCTTCTCCCTGCTGCTCGCCGCCGTCCTGGTGCTCGGCCTCGGGCTCAGCCGGTTCTACCACCTCGTCCCGATCACCGACCTGGACGGCCTGGCGGCGGCCGGCCTGCGCACCGCGGACGCCGTACCGGGCCCGCTGGCGTTCCGGGCGCCGGCGCTCGCCGCACTGGCCGGGCTGCTGGCCACGGCGGCCGGGTGCTGGCTGCTCTGGCTGCTGGCCTTCCCACCGCTCGGCTGGCACGCGCTGCTGCCGCGCGCACTGCGCCGGCTCTTCCTCAGCGCGCTGGCGCTGGCCGGCCTGCTGGCCGTCGGGGTGCTGGCGCTGCCGGGGCTGGCCTGGGGGGCGGTACGGCTCCAGCAGGCGCTGGCCGCCGGCCCGCAACTGACCGGCGCCGGGCTCAGCCTGACGGTGGTGCTCAGCTACCTGGCGCTGCTGCTCGGCATACTCTGGCGCGACCGCAGGACGATCCGCCGGGGCGCGGCCGCGCTCGGCGGGGCGCTGCGCGGCGCCGGGCGGCTCGGCGGCGGCCTCACCGCCAACCTCCCCCAGTACATCGTGGTGTGGGCGGCCCTGGCCGCGCTGTCGACGGGGGCGCTGCTGGCCCTGGGCTGGGCGGTCGCCACCGGGTACGCCTGGCCGACGGCCCTCCAGGTGCTGCTGCCGCTGGTCCTGGGCGCGGTCGGGCTCAACCTCGACCAGACCTGGATGGGCCTGCACCCGTTCTACCGGCTACGGCTGGCCTCGGCGTTCGCGGTCCGTCGGGTGAGCGAGGGCGGCCGGGCGCTGGCCCGCCCGTACGACTTCTTCCGGGAGCAGACCTGGCTCAGCCACTACGCCGCCCGGCACCCCGGATTCCCCCAGGTGATCTTCTCCGCGGCGGCCAACCTGTCCGGTAACTCCCGTACGCCGCCCGGCCGTCGGGCGGTCTCCTTCTCGCTCTCGTACGACTACGTGGGCGGTCCGGACGTCGGGTACGCGCGGACCGACCTGCTGGAGCGGCGCACCCGGCGGCACATCGCCCGGGATCTCACCGTGCAGTCGGCGATGGCGGTCTCCGGCGCGGCCTTCTCCTCCGCGATGGGCCGTCAGTCAAGGGTCTACCAGGGGCTGTTCGCGGCCACCAACGCGCGACTCGGCACCTGGCTGCCGAACCCGGCGGTGCTCGGCCCGGAGTGGTCCGGCATCCCGGACTGGCGCCGCCCGGCGCAGCCCGCCGTCCGCCGCCTGCCCTACCAACTGCGTGAGCTGACCGGGCGGTTCCCGGCCGACGATCGCTTCCTGCTCACCACCGACGGCGGCCACTACGAGAACCTCGGGCTGGTCGAGCTGCTGCGGCACCGGGTGCGGACGGCGGTCTGCATCGACGCCAGCGGCGACTCCGGCTACGCCGCCAACCTCGCCGCCGCGATCACCCTGGCCCGCGAGGAACTCGGCATCGTCATCACCCTGCACGAGCCGGAGTCGCTGATCCCCGGCAGCGCCGCCGACGGGCCGTGCACCAGCGAGCCGCCCACCAGCAGGCCGTCCACCGGCGAGCGGTCCACCGACAGGCCGCCCACCGGCGACGGCGGCCGCCGACCGCAGTTGCGCGGGCTGGCGGCGCAGCTGTCCGCGCGGCTGTCGGCCCGGGCCGTGATCACCGGGGACATCCACTATCCGGAACCGTTCGACTGCCCGGAGCCACTCGACGCCCGGTCACTTGCGGGTGGAGCGCCGGCCAAGCCCGGCGAGCGGGCCGCGGACGGCCGGCACGGCACGCTGATCGTCCTCCAGGCGGTCCTCACCACCGGCATGCCGTACGAGCTGCACTCCTACGCGGTGGCCAATCCGGCCTTCCCGAACGACGGCACCAGCGACCAGTGGTTCGACCACCAGCAGTTCGACGCGTACCAGACGCTGGGCCGCTACCTGGGCGACCAGGCGGCGCCGGTGATCGAGGCGGCGCTGGCGGCCTCCGGCGAGGACGCTGCCAGGAGCGCACCGGGGTACCGGCCCGGCGGCGGCATCGGGCCGGCGTCCGCGCAGCCTCCGGGAACCGTGCAGCCTCCGGGAACCGCGCCGACGACGCCATCGGCCGCGACTCCCCCGGCACCGCGCCGCCCGGCCGAGGGGTAGCCGACGACGGTCGGCGACAGCGCGAACGACGGGCCGAACGGCGGTGGGGCGGGGCACCCCCGGCCCGGCCCCGGCTTGACTTCGTCCGGTTCGCTCGGGGAGGATCCGGCGCATGGACACCGGCGCCACTCTGGTCTGCCGCCTGCACGTCGATCTGCGACGCCAGGCGAGTTCCATCTGTGCCTGTTGACCCTGTCTTTCCCCGCTGGTCCCGCCCTGTGACATCTGCCAGGGCCCGCGCCGCGCACCCGCAGTTCTGATTCCCGCTCCGCCCGACGCACCCGTGCGTGGCCGTGCCGCTCCGTCGGCCCGTGCCCGCGCCCGCCGCCGGACCAGCGCGCACCCCGCCGACGTTCCCGCCGCACCCGAGGACGCCCCCCATGAGCCTGAACCTCGCCCCCGACGACCCAGCTGTCGCGGCGGCCGCCCCGACCACCACAGCCACTGCCGCGGCCACTGCCACTGCCACTGCCACTGCCACTGCCACCGAGGAGGCCCGCGCGCCGCTCACCCCGAGCACCCTGCGCGCCGTCGTCCGCGACCTGGCCGAACGGCCCGACCAGTGGATACACCTCGTCCGCCTCTCCACCGAGGAGCGCTGGTACCAGCGCCTGGTGGCCGACGACGACCACGAGGTGTGGCTGATCAGCTGGCTGCCCGGCCAGTCCACCGGCTTCCACGACCACGGTGGTTCGCGCGGCGCGTTCACCGTCGCCCTCGGCGAGTTGGAGGAGTTGTCCCTCGGCGGGCCGGACCAGGGTCTGCTGATCCGTCGGGTCCCGGCCGGCACCGCCCGCGCCTTCGGCCCCGAGTACGTGCACGACGTGCGCAACACCGCGTCCGGCCCGGCCGTGACCCTGCATGCCTACTCGCCCCCGCTGGGTTCGATGGCGCACTACGACCTGCGGGCCGGCGGGCTCGTCCACACCTCGAAGGAAGGACCGGAGCAATGGTGACCACGATCGACGACCTGGTGGAACGGGCCCGCCAAGGCGTGCACCGCCCGCGCGCCCGGGAGGCGTACCAGTCCCAGCTGGACGGCGCGCTGCTGGTGGACATCCGCCCGGCGGCGCAGCGGGCGGCGGAGGGGGAGATCCCCGGCTCGCTGATCATCGAGCGCAACGTGCTGGAATGGCGGCTGGACCCGACGGGCAGTCACCGGATCCCCGAGGCGGCGGGTTACGACGTCAAGGTGATCGTGGTCTGCTCGGAGGGGTACGCCTCCAGCCTGGCGGCGGCCTCGCTGCGCGACCTGGGGCTACACCGGGCGACCGACCTGGACGGCGGCTTCGTCGGCTGGGCGGCCGCCGGGCTGCCGACGCGACAGGGCGGCTGAGGGCCGAGACGCGCGGCGGCACGGTGTCGCGGCGGCATGGTGTCGCGGCGGCATGGCAACGCTGCGGCGCAGCCGATGAGAGGCTGAGGGGCTTCAGGTCTGAAGGGCCGACAGGCTGAGCGGCCGCGGGGGCAAGCCCCCGACCCACCGTCAAAGCGGCCGCACCCAGCCCCTCTGACCTGCCGAAACGCTGGACGGTCGGGCGGCTCGGGCCGCCCGACAACGGGCTCCGAACCGCCTGCCGGGTGGTAAATGAGAGACAGGAGATGATGCAGGTCATAGTCTGATCAGAGTTTCCGCCGGTCCGAAGCTGGGCAGCCACGCGGGCGGAAGAACGCCCGGGCGGTCGATCCGACAGACGCCGTCGCGGCAGCGGCGGGCACGGCCCACGCCGTCGCCGCTTGTCGACAAACCGCCGTCGACGACCGCCATCAACCGAACGACCGAAACAGGCGCCGCCTCCCCGGGGCGCCCTGACGAGGAAACTCCCCGTGATCAGATTCGAGGGCGCTGGCAAGCGCCACCCCGACGGCACCATCGCCGTCGAGGGCCTGGACCTGGACGTCCCGACCGGTCGGATAACCGTCCTGGTCGGACCGTCCGGGTGCGGCAAGACCACCCTGCTGCGCATGGTCAACCGGATGGTCGAGCCGACCTCGGGCCGGGTGCTGCTGGACGGCACGGACGTCGCCGCGCTGGAACCCGCCAAGCTGCGTCGCGGCATCGGCTACGTGATCCAGCAGGCCGGCCTCTTCCCGCACCGCAAGGTGATCGACAACATCGCCACCGTCCCCTACCTGCTCGGTTGGGACCGCAAGAAGGCCCGCGCCCGGGCCGCCGAACTGCTCGAACTGGTCGGACTCGCGCCCGAGACCGGCAAGCGGTACCCGTTCCAGCTGTCCGGCGGCCAGCAACAGCGGGTGGGCGTGGCCCGCGCCCTGGCGGCCGACCCGCCGGTGCTGCTGATGGACGAGCCGTTCAGCGCCGTCGACCCGGTGGTGCGCGCCGGGCTCCAGGACGAGCTACTGCGGCTCCAGTCCGAGCTGCACAAGACGGTGCTCTTCGTCACCCACGACATCGAGGAGGCCGTCCGGCTCGGCGACCAGGTGGTGGTCCTGCGCGAACAGGGTCGGATCGCCCAGCTCGCCGATCCGCACACCCTGCTCACCACCCCCGCCGACGACGGCGTGGCCGCCTTCCTCGGCCGCGACCGGGGCCTGCGCGGCCTCGGCCTGCGCCCCGCGAGCACCGTCGCCGTCCGCCCGGTGGGCGACGGGCTGCGCTACGGCGGCTGGGAGCTCGCGCTGGACGACGAACGCCGCCCGATCGGCTGGATCGACCGCGACGCCGTCACCGCCGAGCTGCACCCGGCCGCCGGCTACCGGCCGGACACCGACACCCTGCGCACCGCGCTGGACTCCGCCGTCCTGTCCCCTGCCGGGGTCGCCGTCGCCCTGGACGCCGCCGGCCGGGCCACCGGCACCGCGAGCCGCGAGGCCGTCCTCGCCGCGCTGTCCACGCCGGGCACCGGCGCTGCGGGCGAGACCGCGCCCAGCGGGTCCGGCGAGGCCGAGCCCGGCCCCGCCGCGGCGGCAGCGGCCGGTGACCCTACGGACGGAGCGACCGGTGGACGATGAACCGATCGTCCGCTGGTACTGGATCGGCGACCACCTCGGCTACCTCGGCAACCTGCTCGCCGACCACGCGGTGATCGCCCTGCTGCCGGTGCTCATCGGCCTGCTGCTGGCCGTCCCGCTGGGCCTGACCTGCACCCGCTTCCCCCGGCTCTACCAGCCGCTGTCCGCCGTCTTCAACATCGTCTACGCGCTGCCCTCGCTGGCCGTGTTCGTGGTGCTCATCCCCTACACCGGCCTCGCCACCCAGGCGACCGTGATGATCCCGCTCACCTTCTACGCCCTCGCCGTGCTGCTGCCGACCACCGTGGACGGGCTGCGCGCCGTCCCGGACCCCGTCCGGCAGGCCGCCACCGCGATGGGGTACGGGCCGTGGCACCGGCTGACCTCCGTCGAACTGCCCGCCGCCGTGCCGTACCTGATCGCCGGACTGCGGGTCGCGGCGGTGTCCAGCATCTCGCTGGCCAGCGTCGGGGCGCTGGTCGGGCGCGGCGGGCTCGGCTACCTGTTCGTCGACGGCTTCCAGCGCACCTTCCCGACCCCGATCGTGGCGGGCATCGCGCTGATCGCCGTCCTCGCGCTGGCCGTCGACCTGCTGCTGGTGGGCGCCCGGCGGCTGCTCGCGCCCTGGGCCGTCCGGGAGAAGGGAGCGGGCTCGTGAACTGGCTGAGCTGGCTGAGCGACTTCTTCTCCGCCCCCGACCACCGCAGCGGTCCGGACTCGATCGTGCACCGGGTGTCCGAACACCTGCTGTTCTCCGGCGAGGCCCTGCTGTACGCGGCGGTGCTCGCCGTACCGCTCGGGCTGCTGATCGGCTACACCGGGCGCGGCGTCACGGTCGTCACCGCCTTCGCCGGCGCCACCCGCGCCCTGCCGACGCTCGGGCTGGTGACGCTGGCGGTGCTGCTCGCCGGGGTCGGCGACACGGCCGTGCTGATCCCGCTGGTCGCGCTCGCGGCGCCGCCGCTGCTGGTGGCCACCGTCGAGGGGGTGCGCGGCACCGACCCGGACGTCCGGGACGCGGCGCGCGGCATCGGGCTGACCCACCCGCAGGTGTTGTGGCAGGTCTGCCTGCCGTCCGCGGCACCGACCCTGCTGGCGGGCCTTCGCACCGCGACCGTCCAGGTGATCGCGACCGCCACGGTGGCCGCCTACGTCGGACTGGGCGGCCTCGGCCGCTACGTCATCGACGGGCTGGCCACCCGGAAGTACGCGGTGACCGTCGGCGGCGCGCTGCTGGTGGTGCTGCTCGCGGTCGGCGCCCAGCTGTTCTTCGCCCTGCTCGCCCGGTACGCGCTCCCGCCCGGGATGCGCGCCCAGCGCCGGGCCCGCTGAACCTCCTCTCCCCATCCTCTCCGGAAGGACATCTGTCACCATGTCGACAATCCACAGAAGCCGGCGCGCCGTCGTCCTCGGCACGCTCGCCGCGCTCGCCCTCGGCGCCACCGCCTGCGGCTCCTCCGGCGGCGGCGACCCGCTCGGCGGCTCCAGCTCCGCGGCAGGCTCCCCCGCCGCCTCGGGCGCGGGCTCCGGGTCGACCGTGGTCGTCGGCTCGGCGAACTTCCCGGAGAACGTGCTGCTCGGCTCGATCTACTCGCAGGCGCTCAAGGCCAAGGGCGTCAAGGTCGAGGAGAAGTTCAACATCGGCAGCCGGGAGGTGCTCTACGGGCAGCTCCAGAACGGCAGCCTGACCGTCCTGCCCGAGTACAACGGCTCACTGCTCGCCTACCTGGACGCCAAGTCCACCGCCGTCACCACGGAGGACGTGAACGCGGCGCTGACCAAGACGCTGCCCGCCGCGCTGGGGATCCTCGACTCCTCCCCCGCCGAGGACAAGGACTCGCTCAGCGTCACCCAGGAGACCGCCGACAAGTACGGGCTCAAGAGCATCACCGACCTGGCCGCAAAGGCGGGCGAGTTCGCCATAGGCGGTCCGCCGGAGTTCAAGTCCCGCCGCGAGCAACAGCTCAAGGACGTCTACGGGCTGACCTTCAAGGAGTGGAAGCCCACCGGGGACACCACCGCGAACGCGCTCAAGGACGGCGCCATCCAGGTCGGCAACGTGTTCACCACCGACCCGAAGATCGTCCAGCTGAAGCTCGTCCCGCTGACCGACCCGAAGAACATCTTCGGCGCGCAGAACGTCACCCCGCTGATCAACAAGGCGGGCGTGAACCCCACCGCGACGGCGGCCCTCAACGCGGTGTCGGCCAAGCTCGACACGGCGGGGCTGACAGCGCTGATGAAGCGCGTCGCGGTCGACAAGGAGGACCCGTCGACGGTGGCCAAGGACTGGCTGAAGGCCAACGGACTCAGCTGACCGCGCCGCACGGACACGGCAGACGGGCGGCCCGGGAGGTTCTCCTCCCGGGCCGCCCGCCGTCGCGAGCGGGATCTTCCCTTCGGCGCCGCGGACATGACAGTGTGACGCCATGCGCACTCGTCTCCTCGCCGCCACCCTCACGGCATTCGCCGCGGTGAGCCTCGCTGCCTGCTCCGGCTCGGGTTCGGGCTCCACCTCGCCCACCACCGCCGCCGCCGGCTCCCCCACCGCCCCGGCCGCCACCCCCGGCGCCGCTTCCGCCCCGCCGGCGCCCGCGACCCCCTCGGCCTCCTCGACCTCCGTGGCCGACGCGTCCGGCACGGCCGCCCCCACAGCCGGATCCCCCGCGGCGCCCGCCCCCGGCAGCCCCTCGGCCCCCGCCCCGGACGCCGGCTCGTCCGGCGCGCCCGCCCCGGCCAAGCCCGCACCGCCGACCGACGCCGGACTGCCCGGTAAGCCGGGCGCCGACCTGACCGGCAAGCTGGTCGCCGCGCTGAACGCGATCGACCCGGCGATCGTCGGCGGCAAGCCCGACCAGGCCGTGGACCGGGCCCGCAACCAGTGCCAGGCGATGTACCAGTTCCCCAAGGACAAGTCGAAGCTGGTCGAACTGGCCGACCAGCGCTTCACCTCGCCCGACCACCCGCAGGGCTTCGGACCGGACACCGCCGCGAAGATCAACGACGCGCTGCGGACCACCCTCTGCCCGCCGCCGGCGTAACCCGGAGCGGCGAACCGAACCACCCGACATCCTGAACCGCCCGGCGACCAGCGCCCGGCGAACCGAACCGCCCGGCGTCCTGAGCGCCGGGCCGCCGTGGCCGCGACCCGCCGTCGGGTTCGCGGCCACGGCACCTTCCCGCGCCCTGGGGTCGCGACCGGCACTCCACGTCCCGTGCCCCCCTGCTGCGCCACGCCAACCCGCCCAACGGCCAACCCCTTTGGGCGCGAGGACGGTGTGTTGACGAACTGTCAGATCTCTTGACAGACCAGTGGTCTAGTCCAACCATAAGCATGTCGATCCGACCGGGATGCACTGTGGGGGTGTGACCACCGGCGGCTGAGGCACCGCCCTGCCCTGTCCCGCTCCACCCCCGCTCCGTACGGCGTGCGCGCACTCGCACCGCCGCCCGCCTCCGCGCACGTCGGCGGGCTTCCGCGCGCCCGCATGTCCGGACATCCGCAAGCCCGCCCGCCCGGGCCCGCGCGGCCGACCCCACACGGCCGCCGCGCCCGGTCGTCCACGTATCCCCAACGTCCTGCCCCACCACGTATGTTGGAGAATCCATGCGTCTACGCAGAACCATCCAGGCGGCCCTGACGGCCTGCGCCACGCTGGCCGCCTCGGCCGGCCTGGTCGCCGCCGGGACGGGCTCCGCCCAGGCCGCGACCCCGCTCCCCAGCCGGGTCTTCGCCCCCTACTTCGAGTCCTGGACCGGACAGAGCCCCGCCACCCTGGCCGCCCAGTCCGGCGCCAAGTACCTGACGATGGCCTTCCTGCAGGCGGCCACCAAGGGCTCCTGCACCCCGTACTGGAACGGCGACACCTCCAAGCCGGTCTCCTCCTCGACCTTCGGTGCCGACATCGCCACCATCCGGGCCAACGGCGGGGACGTGATCCCCTCCTTCGGCGGCTACACCGCCGACAACACCGGTACCGAACTGGCTGACAGCTGCACCGATGTCAACCAGATCGCGGCGGCCTTCGAGAACCTCATCACCACCTACGACGTCAGCCGGATCGACCTCGACATCGAGGACAACTCGCTGACCAACGCGGCCGGAATCGACCGCCGCAACAAGGCGATCAAGATCGTGCAGGACTGGGCCGCCACCAACGGGCGGAACATCCAGTTCTCCTACACACTGCCGACCACCACCACCGGGCTGGCCTCCAGCGGCCTCGCCGTACTGAAGAACGCGGTCAGCAACAACGCCCGGATCGACGTCGTCAACATGATGACCTTCGACTACTACGACGGCGCCACCCACGACATGGCGGCCGACACCCAGACCTCCGCGCAGGGCCTCTACAACCAACTCGCCAAGCTCTACCCGGCCAAGACCCCCGCCCAGCTGTGGGGTTCGATCGGCATCATCGAGATGGTCGGCATCGACGACTACGGCGCGGCCGAGACCTTCACCGTGGCCAACGCCACCACCGTGTACAACTGGGCGGTGTCGAAGGGCATCAACACGCTGTCCTTCTGGGCACTGCAGCGCGACAACGGCGGCTGCCCGGGCAAGGGCGGAGACGACTCCTGCTCAGGGATCAGCCAGAACACCTGGGACTTCACCCACATCTTCGCACCGTTCACCAGCGGCTCGACGGTGACCAACGACTTCTCCGTGGCCGTCAACCCCAACTCCGCGACGGTCACCGCAGGTTCGTCCACCTCGGCGGCGATCGCCACGGCGGTGACGGCGGGCTCGGCGCAGAGCGTCAACCTGTCGGTCAGCGGCGCCCCGACGGGCGTCACCGCCACCGTCACCCCCGGCAGCGTCACCGCCGGCACCGGCGCCACCCTCAACATCGCCACCACCTCGGCCGCTGCGGCGGGCACCTACCCGCTCACCGTGACCGCCACCGCGCCGTCCGGCACGCACACCGCCACGTACTCGCTGACCGTCACCGGGACGACCCCGCCGCCGACCGGCCTGGCCAACGGCGGCCTGGAGAGCGGCAGCCTCGCACCGTGGACCTGCCAGAGCGGCGGCGCCGTGGTCTCCACCCCGGTGCACTCCGGCTCCTACGCGCTGCAGGCGGCGGCCGCCGGCCAGACCGGCGACTGCTCGCAGACCGTCACGCTGAAGTCCAACACCAGCTACACGCTGAGCGGTTGGGTGCAGGGCAACTACGCGTACCTCGGCGTGAGCGGCGACGCCACCGCCAGCACCTGGGCCAACGCCTCCGGCTGGACCAAGCTGAGCGTCCCCTTCACCACCGGCGCCTCCGGCACCGTCACCGTCTACCTGCACGGCTGGTACGGCCAGGGCAACGTCTACGGCGACGACTTCTCGATCGCCTGAGAGCGCGTAACGACCGACGGGTCACAGGTATCGGGTAACAGATGACAGCTGACAGATTTCAACATCTGTCAGCTGTCATCTGTTTGTTGTTCGCCGTTCGCTGTTCGCCGTCAGGCGTCAGGCGTCAGGCGTCAGGCGTCAGCCGTCAGGCCCCCTCCGTCAGCTCCCTGCCACCACCCCGGACGCCTCGGCCTCCGCCGCCTTCATCCGTGCGGGCCGACACAGCGTCACGTACGCCACCATCGCCAGCACCCCGCACGCCAGGACGACCACCGCCAGCAGCACCGCGGACGGCCGCCCACCAAGGCTGCTCAGCGGCGCGACCACCGCCCCGCACAGGAAGTTGCCGGTGCCGAGCAGCGCCGACGCCGTCCCGGCCGCCCTCGGCTCGACCAGGCTGAGCGCCTGCGCGGCCGTGTTCGGCAGGACCACTCCCATGCTGCCCATCATCACGAACAGCGGCGGACAGAAGCCGAGCAGCCCGAAGTCCCAGACCGAGGTCATCAGCACCAGTGCCACCCCGGCGACCACCGCCGTCCCGAGCCCGGCCAGCATCAGCCCTCGCGGGGTGAAGCGGCGCGCGAGGACCCGCCCGTTGAGCTGCGTCATGACGACGATGGCCAGCGAGTTCGCCGCGAACAGCAGGCTGTAGGTCTGCGGCGACACCTGGTACACGTGCTGCAGCACCGTGGACGACCCGCTGATGTAGCCGAACAGCGCTCCGAAGGCGAAGGCGCTGGTCAGCGCCAACCCGAGGAACGGCAGGTCACGCAGCAGCCGCCCCATCGTGCGCAGCGCCGCGCCCACCCCGCCGGTGCCCCGGGCCTGCGCCGGCAGCGTCTCGCGCAGCACCCCGAAGGCGACCAGGGTGAGCATCAGCCCGAGCGCGGTCAGCGCGCCGAAGGTGCCGCGCCACGACGTGAACCGCATCAGTTGCGCCCCGAGGATCGGGGCGAGGATCGGCGCCAGCCCGGATATCAGCGCGATCGAGGCCAGGAACCGCAGCATGGCGACGCCCTGGAAGCGGTCCCGGGCGACGGCCCGGCCGATGACCAGCCCGGCGGATCCGGCCGCGCCCTGGATGAAGCGGGCGACGATCAGCACCGTCAGGCTCGGCGCGATCACGCACACCACGCTGGCCAGGGTGTAGACGACGAGCCCCGCGAGCAGCGGCGGGCGGCGCCCGTAGCGGTCGCTGAGCGGTCCGAAGAGCAGCTGCCCGGCCGCGACCCCGAGCATCGAGAAGGTGAGGGTGAGCTGGACGGCGGCCGGCTCGGCGGCCAGGTCGTCGGCGATCGCGGGCAGCCCGGGCAGGTAGAGGTCGGTGGTGAGCGGGCCGAGCGCGACGAGGCCGCCGAGGACGGCGACGGTGGCCTTGCCCGGGCCGGCCTGGCCGGTGGTCGGGGAGGTGGAGGGGGCGGTCGACGTGTCGCCGGCGGGGCCGACGAGCGGGCCGGGCATGGGGCTCCTCACGGAACGGGGGACGGGATGGGACGGGGACGGGGACAGGGACAGGGACAGGGACGAGTTTGTCCACGGTCCGTCCTATCGCAGCCCCGGCCACCTCCGATAGCGGGGGGCCGTCCCGACGGTTCACCCTCGGCCACACCGTCGGCCAAACCATCGGCCGGATCGCGCAGCCGGCCCACCGACCGAACCCACGGCACCCGGGCAACACGACGGCCCACCCGCACCATCAGGTGCGAGCGGGCCGGTCGGAGTCTGGCAGCCGGATCAACGCATGGCGCCATCAGCGCCCGGCAGCCGGCTCAGTGCTTGGTGGGCCGCTCCGCGCGCAGCGCCGCCTGTACCGCCGCGCCGTCCTGCCACGCGTAGAGCTGGTTGCCGGTGAGCGTCACGTTGTAGTGCCCGCAGCTGCCGCTGGCCTTGGCCGCGACGCCCTCGGGGAACCAGCCGGCCTTGAGCGACATCGGCACCGAGTGCGCGGACTTGCCGGGCAGGCCGGTGGTGCAGCCCGAGGGCAGCCGACCGTCCGGGAGGGTGGCGCGCAGCAGGCGGTCGTCGCCGATGGTGGACATCAGGTACTTCACCGAGGAGGCGTTGTCGGGCAGCCAGGTCGGCATCGAACGGCGCTCGGCCTTGGCCTGGCTGCCGGTGTCGTAGGTGGCCTGTTCCTGGTGGCGTCCGTCGTACCACTCGGACACCCGCGGGCCGATTGCCACGGCGGCCACGGCGACGGCCATGCCGGTGCCGGCAACTCCCAGCGCCACCTTGCTCACGATGCCCTTCATGCCCGCCTGTCCTCTCCGTCTCCGCCTCTGGGCCGGCCGACGAGGTCCGCCGTCCGGTTGTATCCATCGTGGCCCTCGTCACCCTGCCGGAGCGTCACCACGAGGTCGCGATCTTGTCTCCATCCCACGGGGTAGCGTCTCCACCTTCAGAGGTATGTCCAGCGACCCGGTCTCGGGGCTACACGGTGGGGAGCCCAGAGCGGCGCATCGTCCTCACGTGCCGTCCGGGCCCCGATCGAGCGTCGCTCAAGCCGGGCTCCGGCGCAGCCCGGCCTGCTGCACCCGGGCGCATCGGCCCAGCTTCTGAGGCTCCGTCGGGCCCGGGGCGACGCCGCTCCGACCGTCGGTCAGACTGCCGCGGGCACCACGGTAGAGGCCGGTCGGGCGACCGGGAAGGGGCGGCCGTCGAGGGTCCAGTGCGGGTCGATGGGGCGCAGCAGGGAGGCGTACACCTGGGCGGCGACGTCCGGGTGGCGGATCTCCCCGGTGGGCGGGCCGGCCGGGATGTCGTGCCCGGCGCAGGCGACCCAGGCGGTGCGCTCCTCGACGGTGCGGCCGCCGTGGCCGCCGGCGTCGACGTGTCCGTGGTCGGTGACGACGATGACGGTCCACTGCTCGTCGGCGTAGCCGGCGCGGCCGCGGACGGCGTCGAGCAGCCGGCCGAGGCGTTCGTCGGCGGTGCGCATGGCCGCCCGGTACTCGTCGCCGCAGCCGAGGAAATGGGCGGTCTCGTCGACGGCGCCGAGGTAGACGAAGGAGGCCTCCGGGTCCGCGGTGCCCAGGACGTGGACGGCCTCGCGGGTGACCTCCTCGTCGACGGCCTCCCACGCCTCGGGGGTGTCCTCGGCCGGGGCCATGTAGGAGAGCCGGCCGGGGGCGCGGAACAGCGGGCCGCCGGACTCGTTGATCATCAGCGGGTCCCAGCCGGCCGCGACGAAGGTGCGGCGGCGGTCGCCGCGGGCGAGCCGGGTGGCGAAGTCGGGGAACACGTCGAGCCGGTTGCCGCCGAGGTGGTTGCCCCAGACACCGTGCTTGGCGGGCTCGACGCCGGTGACGATGGTGGCCCAGCACGGCCCGGACATGGTGGGCGTGGTGTCCGCCACCGTCACCGGCACCAGGAACCCGGCCTCGGCGAGCTCCTGGAGGCGCGGCATCGGCACGTGCTCCAGGTAGTCGTGGCGGACACCGTCGATCCCGACGACGAGCACTCGGGGGCAGGGCCACTGGGCAGTGGACATGGCGGGGTTCCTTTCGGTCGTACACACCCGGCCGCGCCCGTCGAGGGCGCGGCCGACCGCGCCATGCTTCACCTCCCGCCGTACCGCCCGGTTTCCGCCCGCCGAACGCGGGGTGTCCGCCAGGTGTCAGACGGCCGTACGGACGAACCGGCGGTCGACCTGTGCGAGTTGGGCGGCCGGTCCGGCGGCGCGCAGCACGACGTCCAGGACGCGGTCCGGGTCGGCGGCGTAGCAGTGCGCGAACCACGGCATGTTCGCCTCGACCACGGCCCAGTGCTCGGCCGGGTCGTAGGGGTCGGCGATCGGTCCGACGTCCAGGGCGACGGCGCTGGGCAGGGTGTCGCCGACCGCGGCGAGCGGGCGCCGGGCGAAGGCGGTGGCCTCGGCGGTCAGCGGCGCCGGGTCGAGCCGGCCGAAGCGGGCGTAGCGGCTGCCGGTGAGCACCTCGCCGTCGCGGACGAACAGCCGGTACTCGGCGGCGAAGGTCACCGGGTCGCTGACCAGGACGGGCGTGTCGGGGCCGATCCGCTCTCCGGTGCGCGGCAGGCGGCTGCCGTCCGGGTAGACCGCAGGCGGGAGCGACTTGTCGGCGGGCGGCTTGACGAACGCCGGGTGGCGCAGCGTCCACGCCTCGGCGAGGGTGGTGAGCTCGATCCGTCGCCGGGTGAACTCCTCGGGGAGGCGGGTGAGCCAGTCGTCGTCGGGTTCGAGCAGGGCGAGGCGGAGCGGTCCGGCGATCCGGGCCGCGGCGAGCGGGCCGCCGTACCAGTGGACGCGCCGTCCGGCGAGGCGCTCGACCGTGCCGGGGCCGTCGAGGACGGCGGTGTCGAGGCCGCGCCGGGCGGCGGCCTCGGCGAGCAGGGCGGTGGTGCTGGTCGGCTGGGCGGAGGTGAGCAGCACGCGGTCCGCGCGCTCCTCGTGCACCGGCGCCGCCGGGGGCTGCACGGTGGAGGACGTCACGGCCGGCCGTGTCACCGCCGGGCGGGTCACGGCTGTACGTGTCACGGCTGTACGTGTCATGGCTGTGGGCGGAACTCGTGGACGACCGTGATGCGGCCGACGATGTGCCGATTGAACTCCGGCAACTCGCCTGCCGGGACCCAGAGTTCGAGGATCGTCCGACCGCCGGCCTGCTGCACGGGGTAGCGGGCGAGGAAGGCGGTGTCGACCTCGAAGCTGGTCACGTAGCCGACGCCGGAGGCGGGGACGTTCCAGTCGCGGGCGATGCGGATCGCGTAGTCCTCGGTGAGGACGGGGTAGAAGATCGGCTGCTCAGGCAGCCTGGGCGGCCAGGCGCGCCAGCCGGACGCCTCGACCAGGGCCAGCTCCTCGGGGCCGGTGGGGCGCCAGAGGGTGGTGGTCGGGGCGGTGCTGGGCGTGGCGGGCCGACTGTTCATGGTCGGGACGGTAGCCGGGCCGCCGCGGGCCCGGCCACCGGATTTCCCGAGGTGGACGGGCCGTCAGCGGTACGCGGACTCGCCGGTGATGGCCTCGCCCAGGACCAGGGTGTGGATCTCGCTGGTGCCCTCGTAGGTGAGCACCGACTCCAGGTTGTTGGCGTGCCGCAGCACCGGGTACTCGGTGGTGATGCCGTTGGCGCCGAGGACGGTCCGGGCACTGCGGGCGATCTCCAGCGCGGTGCGGACGTTGTTGAGCTTGCCGAAGCTGATGTGCGGCGGGCGGGCCGCGCCCTGCTCCTTGAGCCGGCCGATCCGCAGGGCGACCAGGTAGGCCTTCTCGACCTCCAGCATCATCTCGACGAGCTTGTGCTGGGTGAGCTGGAAACCGGCGATCGGGCGGTCGAACTGGATCCGGCTCTTCGCGTAGTCGAGGGCGGCGGTGTAGCAGTCGCGGGCGGCGCCGACGGTGCCCCAGAGGATGCCGTATCGGGCCTCGTTGAGGGAGGAGAGCGGTCCGCGCAGGCCGGTGACGCCCGGCAGGACGGCGTCGGCGGGCAGCACCACCTCGTCGAAGGCGAGTTCGCTGGTGACGGAGGCGCGCAGGGAGAGCTTGCCGTGCACGTCGGTGGCGGTCAGGCCGCGGGTGCCGCGCTCGACCAGGAAGCCGCGGACGCCCTCCTCGGTCTGCGCCCAGACGACGGCGACGTCGGCGATGCTGCCGTTGGTGATCCACATCTTGCTGCCGGAGAGCACCCAGTCGCCGCCCTTGCGCACCGCCCGGGTCCGCATGTTGGCCGGGTCCGAGCCGAAGTCCGGCTCGGTGAGGCCGAAGCAGCCGATCAGCTCGCCGGCGGCCATGCCGGGCAGCCAACGCAGCTTCTGCTCCTCGGAGCCGAAGGCATGGATCGAACGCATCGCGAGCGAGCCCTGCACGGAGACGAAGCTGCGCAGCCCGGAGTCGGCCGCCTCCAGCTCCATGCAGGCGACCCCGTACGCCACCGCGTCGGCGCCGGCGCAGCCGTAGCCGTCGAGGTGCATGCCGAGCACGCCGAGGGCGCCCAGCTCGGGGGCGAGCTCGCGGACCGGGAAGACCCCGCGCTCGAACCAGTCGCCGATGTGCGGGCGGATCCGCTCCTCGGTGAACCTCCGGACGGTGTCGCGGATCAGCCGCTCCTCGTCGGAGAGGAGGTCGCCGACGGCGAGCAGGTCGGACGGGTCGATCCGGGTCGGCTTCGTCATCGAAGCTCCTTGTAGTCTCGGCGGGATACCGGTCGCGGCGGAGTACCGGCGAGTATTCCGCACCCGGCCGAGCGGCGGGCGTGGGCGAGCGAGTGAGGAAGACGACATGGGCGGCGACGGGTACGCGGTCGGGCTGGTGACGGCGGAGGAGCTGCACGGCGCGGCGGAGGAACTGGCCGGGCTGCTGGTGGACACCGTCGACGGCGGCGCCTCGCTCGGCTTCCTCGCGCCGCTGGGGCAGGACGAGGCCACCGCGTGGTGGCGAGCGCTCGCGCCGGAGGTCGCGGCCGAGCGGCTGCTGCTGTGGACGGTCCGGGCGCAGGCCGACGGGCGGCTCGCCGGGACGGTCCAGCTGCGCCCGGCGACGACTGCGAACGGCCGGCACCGGGGGGAGGTCGCCAAGCTGATGGTGCACCCGGCGGATCGCGGGCACCGGCTGGCGGGGCGCCTGCTGACGGCGCTGGAGGAGCAGGCGGCCGGGTTGGGGCTGCGGTTGCTGGTGCTGGACACCGAGACGGACAGCCCGGCCGAGCGCCTGTACGAGACCGCCGGGTGGACCCGGGTCGGCTCGGTGCCGGACTACGCGACCGACCCGGCGGGGGTCCCGCACCCGACGACGATCTTCTTCAAGGCGCTGGGCGGCTGACGGCGCGACGGATTCCGGGTGACGGACGGCGGCGAACAGCGAACAGATAACAGATTTCGAAATCTGTTATCTGTTCGCTGAAAGTTGTCATCTGTCATCTGTCACCTGTTCGCCGTCGCCCTCACCCCACCCCGCACAGCCGCAGCAGCGCCGTCGTCGCCGCGCCCGCGACGACCACCAGCGGGAACGGCGCGCGCCGCAGCGCGAGCACACCGGCGACCAGGACACCCGCCGGGCGGGCCCAACCGGCGAAGCCGTGGCCCTGGGTGAGGGCGCCGGTGGCGATCAGGGCGACCAACAGGACGGCCGCGGCGACGGCGAGCAGACGCCGCAGGCGCTCCGAGAGGGCGAGCCGGCGACCGAGCAGCGGCCCGGCCAGGCGGAAGGCGTACGTCCCACCGGCCAGCAGCAGCACGGCGTACAGCGGCATCATCGGACTTCCTCCCGCTCGACCACCACGACGCCCGGCCGTCCGGCCGACTCCGACCCCGACCCCGACGCCCCTTCCGACATCCCCACCCCCGGCCGCCCGGCGAACAGCAGCCCGACGAGGGCGAGCAGGACGGGCAGCCCCGCCGGGACGAACGGCGTGGCCGCGACCGCGACGACGGCGCCGACCACGGCCGCGGTACGGGTGCGCCGGTCCGCGAGCGAGGGCAGCACGAGGGCGAGCAGTACGGCCGGGAAGGCCGCGTCCAGGCCCAGCGCGTCCGTGTCGCCGATCAGCCCGCCGGCCAGGGCCCCGAGCAGCACCGAGACGTTCCACACCACGAACAGCGCGAGCCCGCAGAGCCAGAACGCGGCCCGGCGCCGCCGCCCGGTGTCCTGCCGCAGGACGAACGCGGCGGTCTCGTCGGTGATCAGCTGAGCGCCGAACAGCCGCCGCCACCACGGGCCGTCGAGCGCGTCGGCCACGGTGAAGCCGAAGGGCAGCAGCCGGGCGTTGAGCACCAGCCCGGTGGCGACGGCGGCGAGCACGCCGCCGCCGGACAGCACCACACCGACGACCGCGAACTGCGAGCCGCCTGCGAAGACGAGGATGGAGAGGGCGACCGGCACCCACAGGGGCAGCCCCCCGGCAACGCTGATCGCGCCGAAGGAGGCGCCGACGAGCGCGTCGGCCAGGCAGACGAGAGCGATGTCACGGAGGGTGGCACGCTCCAGTGTTCGGAGTAGCGAACGCATGTCCATTAGAGTGAACCCGTCGCCCATGGTTCGTCAAGGCGAACGAATGGACTGACATGACGAACGCGCGAGGATGCGGGCAGCCGACGTCGCCGGTGGCAGCATGAACGTCACCAGCCGTACCGGGAGCCGGAGTAGGAGCCAGAAGAATGCGTGAGTGGCGAGCATGAGTGACCGGACCACCCCGACCACGGGTTCCGACGTGGAGCTGATCGGCCTGATCGCGGCCTCCATCCGGCGTGAGCGCGAACGCTGCGGGCTGTCCATGGCCGAACTGGCCCGGCGCGCGGGCATCGCCAAGTCGACGCTCTCCCAACTGGAGTCGGGCGCGGGAAACCCCAGCGTCGAGACGCTCTGGGCGCTCGGCGTCGCACTGAACGTGCCGTTCAGCCGCCTGGTCGACCCGCCGCGCCCGATGGTCAAGGTGATCCGGGCCGGCGAGGGCCCGGTGACCCACTCCGCGCGCGCCGACTACGCGGCGACCGTCCTGTCTTCCTGCCCGCCGAACGCCCGGCGCGACATCTACCGGATCGAGGCGCAGCCGGGCGAGACCCGGGCGTCCGACCCCCACATGCCCGGCACCGTCGAGCACGTGATGATCGGCGCGGGCCGGGCACTGGTCGGGCCGACGGAGGACCCGGTCGAGCTGGGCCCGGGCGACTACGTGAGTTACCCGGGCGACGCCCCGCACATCTTCCGCGCGCTGGCGGCGGACACCCTCGCGGTGATCGTGATGGAGCACATCTGACAGAGCACATTTGACAGACCACATCCGGCAGAACGCATCCGACTGATCGTCAGAACCCGGTCACATGCGCTTCACTGCTTCAACAGCCCGTCCAGGAAGGGGTTTCCGAACACCCGGTGCGGGTCGTTCCGGTCCAGGACGGCGATCGCCTCGTCCCAGCCCGGGCCGCTGCCGCTGCCGTCGCCGTCACGCAGGCTCGCGGGGATGACCCGGCCGAGCACGTCCGGGTCGGACCAGGCCGCGTCGGCGGTGTACGCCCAGCCCTTGGACCACTCGACCCGCAGGCCCGCCCGGGTGCCGTCGAAGGTGCGCAGCAGCCACTGCTCCAGGTCGCGGGCGAAGCGCTCCAGCCCCGGGGTGCCGGGGAAGGACAGGACGTCGAGCCAGACCGCGGTGTCCCACTCCGGACGGTCCGCCCGCGGGCGCAGCGCGGACAGCAGCGGCGGCCGCGCACCCGGGACTCCGGAAGAGGTCGGGTCGTCCACACCGGTGACCCGGATCTCCACCGCGCCGTTCACCGGGAACTCCCCCCGGGCCTGGTAGTCGGCGAGCAACTTCCGGTAGTAGGCGGCGAATTCGCTGACCACCCACTGCAGGTCGGCGCGCTTGGCGAGAACGGCGTAGCCGTTGGCGGTGACCCTCAGGGTGGTGGGTCGGACGTACTGCAGCAGGGTGCGTGAGGGTCCCCAGAGGTCGGAGCGCAGGCCGCCGGCGAGCAGGTGGGTGAGCAGGTCGCCGCTGAGCAGGTCGCGGAGCAGTCCGCCGGAGAGGAGGACGTCCGTGAGGTCGCCGGTGAGTGCCACCTTGGCGATCAGGTACTGGAGTTGGCCGAACAGCGGGGCCGATCCCCAGGCACCGGCGATGATTTGGCCGGCGAGCCGGGCGACCGGTTCCGGGATGATGTCCGAGAACGGGTAGTTGTAGGGCTGGTCGACGGCCCGGGAGGCGAGCGGCTTGGCCGGGGTGACGCTCCAGGTCTTCAGCCAGGGGTACTCGGTGTAGGCGAACCAGATCGCCTCGGCTCGGCCGTCGCGCTCGACGAACTCGGCGAGGGTGCGCGGGCCGCCACCGCCGAGCAGGCCACCGAGCAGCCCGCCCCCGGAGCCTCCGCCGGCGCCTGCGCTGCCGGGGCGGGCGAACAGTTCGCTCGCCGGGATGTCGAGGCGGCTGACGCAGCGCAGCGGCCGGTCGGCGCCGGCCCGCAGGACGACCTCGGTGAGGAACGCCCGGCCCAGGTGCACCAGGAAGGCGGCGCTGTCGGCCTCGGCGCGGTCGAAGGTGCGCAGCGTGTAGCGGCCGGTGGCCGGGTCGAGGACGACGGCGGTGAGCCGGACGACCTGGTTGCTGACCGAGCCGTAGCCGTGCCCGTCCGGCCGGAGTTCGCCGGCGGCGGGGACGGCGGTGCCGTGGCCTCCGATGGCGAGCACCCCGCCGACGGTGAGTTCGCCGGGCGCCGGGCAAGCGGTCAGGCCGAGTCCCCGGCCGGCCAGGTGGGCGAGCAGGTCCTCCATGGTGGCGCCGGTCTGGACCCGGACGGTGGTCGGCGAGTCGGCGGTGATCGCGGTGAGGTGGCGGCCGGTGTCCACGAGCAGGACGCGGGCGCTGTCCGGGGTCCCGTTGGCGACGGTGAGCGGCGCCCAGGTGTGCCGGTAGCCGGTGGCGCGCAGGCGCCAGCCGTTGGCGTGCGCCCAGTCGGCGAGGACCGGGACCTCCTCGGGGGTGCGGGGCGCGCAGGTCCACAGCTGGTCGGTGCGGATCTCGCCGGACCAGTTCTGGAAGACCCGCTGGTACAGCTCGGTGCCGGCGGGCAGACCGGGCGGCACCGGGGTGGCGGCCTCGGCGCTGTCCGGGCCGACGGTGCCGCGCAACAGCCAGGCCGCGCCGCCCAGGGCGGCCGACGCGCCGAGCATCTGCCGCCGGGTGAGCCCGCCGCCCCGGCCACCACCCTGCCCGCTCCCCAGGCCTCCGCCCCGGCCACTCCCCCGGTCCTGCTCCCCGCCGTCGTCCCCGCCCCCGGTCATGCCCTGTCCTGTCGTCGTCATGCGTCCGCCCCCCTGTCGCTGGTCACCCGGGCCGAACGGCGGCGAAACCGAACGGCGGCAACGCCGAGCAGCAGCACTCCGGGTGGGCCGGTGCGTGCCCGGCCCGGGCAGGAGCGTATGGAGCGGCGCACGGCAGTTTGAAGCGATCCACGCAGTTATTCATCCGTTCGAGTGACCATGTCACCGTCCCGGCCTCTCCCGTCCACCACCGCCGGAGGCCTTGTCCAGCACGCGGACCACCACATGAGTCGATCTTTTCCACCTCATGCCCGGAGGCGGGGTGGGTCGGAAATACCCGGGGCCCGCGCGCGGCTGTGGTGATCGAAGACCACTCGGGGCCGTACCGGCCCGTTCAGGAGGTGCAGCGCGACATGGGCGACGAGCAGGAGAAGCCGCAGGGGGACCCGCAGGCGAACCCGCAGGGGGACCCGCAGCAGTACCGCATCGAGCACGACTCGATGGGCGAGGTCCGGGTACCGGCCGCCGCGAAGTGGCAGGCGCAGACGCAGCGGGCGGTGGAGAACTTCCCGGTGTCCGGCCAGCGGCTGGAGCGCGCGCACATCGCCGCGCTGGCCCGGATCAAGGCGGCGGCGGCCCGGGTGAACGCCCGTCTCGGCGTCCTGGACGAGGAGACGGCGGCGGCGATCGCGGCGGCGGCCGAGGAGGTCGCCGAGGGGCGCTGGGACGGCGAGTTCCCGGTGGACGTGTTCCAGACCGGTTCCGGCACCTCGTCCAACATGAACGCCAACGAGGTGATCGCCACGTTGGCCACCGAGCGGCTGGGCCGTCCGGTCCACCCGAACGACCACGTGAACGCCAGCCAGTCGTCCAACGACGTCTTTCCGTCCTCGATCCACATCGCCGCCACCGCCGCCGTGACGCAGGACCTGATCCCGGCACTGGAGCACCTGGCGGCGGCGCTGGAGCGCAAGGCCGCCGAGTTCGCGCAGGTGGTCAAGTCGGGCCGGACGCACCTGATGGACGCCACACCGGTCACCCTGGGCCAGGAGTTCGGCGGCTACGCGGCGCAGGTGCGGCACGGGCGCGAGCGGCTGCTGGCGACGCTCCCCCGGGTCGCCGAACTGCCGCTCGGCGGTACGGCGGTGGGCACCGGGATCAACACCCCGCCCGGCTTCCCGGCGGCGGTCATCGAGGAGGTGGCCCGCACCACCGGCCTGCCGCTGACCGAGGCGCGGAACCACTTCGAGGCGCAGGGCGCCCGCGACGCCCTGGTCGAGCTGAGCGGCCAACTGCGGACGGTGGCGGTCGGGTTCACGAAGATCGCGAACGATCTGCGGTGGATGGGATCCGGCCCGCGCACCGGCCTCGGCGAGATCAACCTGCCGGATCTGCAGCCCGGTTCGTCGATCATGCCGGGCAAGGTGAACCCGGTGCTGCCCGAGGTGGTGCTGATGGTCGCGGCCCAGGTGGTCGGCAACGACGCGACGGTGACGCTGGCCGGTGTTAGCGGCAACTTCGAGCTGAACGTGATGCTCCCGGTGCTCGCCCGCAACGTGCTGGAGTCGGTGCGGCTGCTCGCCAGCAGCGCCCGGCTGCTGGCGGACCGGACGGTGGACGGCATCACCGCCAACGTCGAACGCGCCCGGGAGTACGCGGAGTCCTCACCCTCGGTGGTCACGCCGTTGAACCGGTACATCGGCTACGAGGAGGCCGCGAAGGTCGCCAAGCAGGCGCTGGCCGAACGGAAGACGATCCGCCAGGTCGTGCTGGAGCGCGGTTACGTGGAGCAGGGCAGGCTCACCCGGGAGCAGCTCGACGAGGCCCTGGACGTCCTGCGGATGACCCGCCCGTGACGGCCACGGCGAAGCCACCCGTGACGGCCGCGGCGAGGCCCGCGGCACCCTGAGGAACGTACGCCGGGGCGCGGAGGGCGGCCGTTGGGCCCTCCGCGCCCCGGACGCGGGCTGTCGGCAGTGTCAGCCCTTGGCCCGGCCGGCCCGGCCGCGCCGCATCGATGCTCCGTTCGCCGTGATCGTGGCCATGGAGATCGCCGCGAGACCGAGCAGGAACATCACGGCACCGAGGATGACGCAGGTGACGATGTTCTTGCCGTGCGCGACCGATCCGGAGACGGCCCAAGGAGAGATGATCGTCCAGAGGCCGAGCACGGTGGCCGCCCAGGCCCGCGCGTGCGTGCGCTCGTAGGCCGACCCGTAACCCGCCATCAGCAGGCAGTAGGCCAGGCCCACGATCAGGCAGGTCACGGTCAGGGTGCTGAAGGTGCTGAAGCCGACGATCCAGGGCGATGCCGCCAGGAAGAGGCCGGCCAGCACGGCCAGGGCCTCCACGCCCTGGGCGCGCGGGGTCGAGGTGATCCGCTCGTAGTGCTCCCGGAGTTCGACGATGTCCGGGTGATGCTCCATGCCCATCGGAATCTGGGTAGACACCGATACCACCTCCTATGGTCCGGAACATGGAGGGCGCGTGGCCCTCTATCCATTCTGGCCCTTCTATAACAATGTGCGACTTTTTGTCCTAAATGATCGATAACCATCCGATCACGCCGGTGACCTGCGTCTCACCACTCCGATGTCCCATTGCCTATGCAATTCGTTGCATAGGAGGATGCCGGTCATGGCACTGGAGCACGCGATCCTCGTCTCACTGCTGGAGCAGCCGGGCTCCGGCTACGAGCTGGCCCGGCGCTTCGACCGCTCCATCGGCCGCTTCTGGACCGCCACCCACCAGCAGATCTACCGGGTGCTGCGGCGGATGGAGGCCGACGGCTGGGTCGCCGCCGAGGAGGTCGCCCAGGACGGCCGACCGGACAAGAAGGTCTACTCGGCGGCCGGCGCCGGACGGGCCGCGCTCGCCGGCTGGCTGCGCGAACCGGTCGAGCCGGAGTCCGTCCGGCACGAGCTCGCGGTCAAGATCCGCGCCGCCGCCTTCGACGACCCGGCCGCGCTGGTCTCCGAGGTCGAACGGCACCGCGAGAGCCACGCGGCCCTGCTCGCCCGCTACCTGCACGGGGAGCAGCGCGACTTCCCCGACCCCACCGCGCTCGACGCCCGCCAGGCGCTTCAGCACGTGGTGCTGCGCGGCGGCATCGAGTACGAGCGGATGACCCTCGCCTGGCTCGACGACGTGCTCGCCACCCTGCACCGCCTCTCCACACCCTCGACCCCCGGGAGCCCGTGATGCTCTTCAACCCGCGTACGTACGACCCCGCGCAGTTCGACGAGCCGACCCGCCGGCTGCTGCGCGCGACCGTGGACTGGTTCGAGTCGCGCGGCAAGAAGGCGCTGATCGACACCTACGTCGACCGCACCTGGTACGCCGACTTCCTGGAGTTCGCCGCCAAGGAGGGCCTGTTCGCGGAGTTCCTGACCCCGTCGGCGGCCGACCCCGACAAGCGCTGGGACACCTCCCGGATCGCCGAGCTGAACGAGATCCTGGGCTTCTACGGCCTCGGCTACTGGTACACCTGGCAGGTCACCATCCTCGGCCTCGGGCCGGTCTGGCAGAGCCGCAACGAGGCCCTCCGGGCCCGCGCCGCACGGCTTCTGGGGGAGGGCCACGTGATGGCGTTCGGGCTCTCCGAGCGCACCCACGGCGCCGACATCTACTCCACCGACATGATCCTCACTCCGGACGGCGAGGGCGGCTTCACCGCGACCGGCTCCAAGTACTACATCGGCAACGGCAACGTGGCCGGCCTGGTCTCGGTGTTCGGCCGCCGCTCCGACGTCGAGGGCCCGGAGGGCTACGTCTTCTTCGCCGCCGACAGCCGGCACGAGGCGTACCACCTGGTCAAGAACGTGGTGAACGCCCAGATGTACGTCAGCGAGTTCCGGCTGGAGGGCTACCCGGTGCGCGCCGAGGACGTGCTGCACACCGGGCAGGCCGCCTTCGACGCCGCGCTGAACACCGTCAACGTCGGCAAGTTCAACCTCTGCACGGCCTCGGTCGGCATCTGCGAGCACGCGATGTACGAGGCCGTCACGCACGCCCACAACCGGGTGCTGTACGGCCGGAAGGTCACCGACTTCCCGCACGTGCGGCGAGAGTTGACCGACGCGTACGCCCGCCTGGTGGCGATGAAGCTGTTCAGCGCGCGGGCCGTGGACTACTTCCGCACCGCCTCCCCCGAGGACCGCCGGTACCTGCTGTTCAACCCGATGACCAAGATGAAGGTCACCACCGAGGGCGAGAAGGTCATCGACCTGATGTGGGACGTCATCGCGGCCAAGGGCTTCGAGGCGGACACCTACTTCGACAAGGCGGCGAAGGACATCCGCGGCCTGCCGAAGCTGGAGGGCACCGTCCACGTCAACCTGGCGCTGATCCTCAAGTTCATGGGCAACTACCTGTTCGCCCCGGCCGACTACGCTCCGGTGCCGACCCGGCTGGACGCGGCCGACGACGCCTTCCTGTTCCGCCAGGGCCCGGCCCGCGGCCTCGGCGCGATCCGCTTCCACGACTGGCGTGCCGCCTACGACCGGCACGCGCAGCTACCGAACGTCGCCCGCTTCCGCGAACAGGCCGACGGCTTCTGCGAGTTGCTTCTCAGCCACGCGCCGAGCAAGGAGCAGCAGGCGGACCTGGACTTCCTGCTGGAGATCGGCCAGCTGTTCGCGCTGATCGTCTACGGCCAGCTGGTGCTGGAGCAGGCGGAGCTGACCGGCGTGGACGAGGACGTCCTGGACCAGATCTTCGACGCGCTGGTCCGCGACTTCTCCGCGCACGCCACCGAGCTGCACGGCAAGGCCTCGACCACCGAGCAGCAGGCCGCCTGGGCGCTGGCGAACGTGCGCCGGCCGGTCGCGAACGCCGAGCGGGCGGCCGCGGTGTGGGCCCGGGTCGAGGAGCTGTCGGGCGCGTACGAGATGCAGCCGTAGCGGCCCGTCGGCCGCGGAAGGACCCCGGGGGTGCCGGTCGGCGGACCGGCACCCCCGGTCTGTGTCCGGCCGGGGCCGGCTGTGCCCGGTGCGTGCTCGGCCGCTCCCGCGTGCCTGCCCCGTCTCGCACCGCACTGCACCGGGCCGCACCGGGCCGCACCGGGCCGCACCGGGCCGGGCCCGCGCCCGCCGGTGCCCGCGCCCGGCGCCGCCCCGACGTACGGTGGAACACGGAGGCCGCGTCATGCACGTCACCGGGACCCACTTCACCGACCGCACCGACGCGGGCCGGCGGCTGGCCGCCCGCCTGGCCCACTTGGGCGGCCCCGACACCGTGGTGGTGGCCCTGCCCAGGGGCGGGGTGCCGGTGGCCGCCGAGGTCGCGACGGCGCTCGGCGCACCGCTGGACATCTGCGTGATCCGCAAGCTCGGCGTGCCCTTCCAGCCCGAGCTGGGCATGGGGGCGATCGGAGAGGACGGCGTCCGGGTGCTGAACGAGCAGGTCATCCGGCTCGCCGGGATCGGCGACGACCAGCTGGCCGAGGTCGAGCGGCGCGAGCGCGCCGAGTTGGAGCGCCGGGCCCGCCGCTACCGGGGCGGCCGCCCGCCCACCGACCTTCGCGGCCGCACGGTGATCGTGGTGGACGACGGCGTCGCGACCGGCTCCACCGCCCACGCCGCCTGCCGGATCGTCCGGGCCCGGGGCGCGGCCCGGGTGGTGCTCGCCGTCCCGGTGGCCCCCGGGGACTGGACGGACCGCCTGGCCGGGGTCGCCGACGAGTTCGTCTGCGTCGGCACGCCGTCCCCGTTCTTCGCGATCGGCGAGTTCTACGGCGACTTCGCGCAGACCGGCGACGAGGAGGTCCTGCGGCTGCTCGCCGAGGCCCTGGACGGGCGGGCGCCCGGGCCCGTCGGCGTGGACCGCGAGCTGGTCCTGCCCGCCGTCGGCGTGCGCCTGGCCGGCCGGCTGACCGTCCCGGCCGCCGCGCGCGGCATCGTCGTCTTCGCGCACGGCAGCGGCAGCGGCCGGCGCAGCCCGCGCAACCGCCACGTCGCCCGGCACCTGAACCACTCCGGGCTGGCCACGCTGCTGTTCGACCTGCTCACCGAGGCCGAGGAGCCGGACCGCCGCAAGGTGTTCGACGTGGGCCTGCTCGGCGACCGGCTGACCGCCGTCGCCGAGCGGCTGAGCGCGCTGGACGAGACCCGGGGCCTGCCGCTCGGCCTGTTCGGCGCCAGCACCGGCGCCGCCGCCGCGCTGCACACCGCCGCAGCGCTCGGGCCCGCCGTCGGCGCGGTGGTCTCGCGCGGCGGGCGCCCCGACCTCGCCGGGCCGGACGTCCTGGGCCGGGTGCTGGCCCCGACGCTGCTCGTGGTCGGCGGCCTCGACGGCACCGTGATCGACCTCAACCGGCGGGCCCTGGCCCGGTTGCACTGCGAGAGCGAGCTGGTGGTGGTGCCGCACGCGGGCCATCTGTTCGAGGAGCCGGGCACGTTGGACCAGGTGGCCGAGCTCGCCGGAGACTGGTTCCGGCGCCATCTCGCCCCGCCCGGGGCCGGCGCGGACCCGGCGCCGCCGACCTCATGAATCACCTCGATCGGCAGCACATTTTGCGCAGCCGAACGGGGCATTTCCTGATCAGCTTGTACACATTGAACAGTGAAATCCCGACCTGTTGCCCAGCCCACCGGACAGGAGCAAGCTCTCCGCCAACCGCACCGCCCACCCATCCGCGGCGCGGCCGCCTCAAGCGGATGCCTCGGAGTCGAGGCCCAAAGTGGAGGAACGACCGATGACCCCGCAGTCCCACGCCCTTGAGCTGACCCCCGAGGAGCGCGAGGCCGGCCTCGACGCCGAGCAGCTGCGCCGCCTCGTCGGCCTCGTCGAACACGACCCGGCCACCGACCCGTTCCCCGTCACCGCGCAGGACGCGGTCGTCTTCGTGGTCGGCAACGCCACCCAGACGGCCCAGTTCTACCAGGCCGTGTTCGGCATGGAGCTGGTCGCCTACTCCGGCCCGGAGACCGGGCGTCGTGACCGCAAGGCCTTCGTGCTCCGCTCCGGCTCCTGCCGCTTCGTGATCAAGGGCGGCGTGCTGCCGGACAGCCCGCTGCTGGACCACCACCGCCGCCACGGCGACGGCGTCGTCGACCTGGCCCTGGAGGTCCCGGACGTCGACAAGTGCATCGCGCACGCCCGCGCGAGCGGCGCCACCGTCCTAGAGGAGCCGAACGACGTCTCGGACGAGAACGGCACCGTGCGCCGCGCGGCCATCGCCACCTACGGCGAGACCCGCCACACCCTGATCGACCGCTCCCGCTACCACGGCCCCTACCTGCCGGGCTACATCACCGCCAAGAGCACGGTCAAGCACCCGGAGGGCTCGCCCAAGCGCCTGTTCCAGGCCCTGGACCACGCCGTCGGCAACGTGGAGCTGGGCCGGATGGACGAGTGGGTCTCGTTCTACAACCGGGTCATGGGCTTCGTGAACATGGCCGAGTTCGTCGGGGACGACATCGCCACCGAGTACTCCGCCCTGATGTCCAAGGTCGTCGCCAGCGGCAACCACCGGGTGAAGTTCCCGCTCAACGAGCCGGCCATCGCCAAGAAGCGTTCGCAGATCGACGAGTACCTGGAGTTCTACACCGGACCCGGCTGCCAGCACATGGCGCTCGCCACCAACGACATCCTCACCACCGTGGACGTGCTGCGTGCGCGCGGCGTGGAGTTCCTCAACACCCCGGCCTCGTACTACGAGGACCCGGAGCTGCGCGCCCGGATCGGCAAGGTGCGGGTGGACATCGACGAGCTGAAGAAGCGCGGCATCCTGGTCGACCGCGACGAGGACGGCTACCTGCTGCAGATCTTCACCAAGCCGATCGGCGACCGCCCCACCGTCTTCTACGAGTTCATCGAGCGGCATGGTTCGCTGGGCTTCGGCAAGGGCAACTTCAAGGCGCTGTTCGAGGCGATCGAGCGCGAGCAGGACGCCCGCGGCAACCTGTGAGCACCGGCGGCCGGTGAGCGCCGGTGACCGGTGAGCGCCGGCGGCCCGTGAGCACCGGGGACCGGTGAGCGCCGGCGGCCCGTGAGCACCGGGGAGCTCTGGGAAGCTCTGAGCACGGTCGACCGAGCACCCATCGGCCGAGCACGGTCGAGGAGTCGAGGAGGAGCAGGGAGATGGCGTACTACCGGCAGCTGGGTAGCATCCCGCCCAAGCGGCACACCCAGCACCGCACACCCGAAGGCGGGCTGTACTACGAGGAGTTGATGGGCGAGGAGGGGTTCTCCTCGGACTCCTCCCTGCTCTACCACCGGGGCATCCCGTCGGCGGTGGTGAACGCGGTGCCGTGGGAGCTGCCGGACCAGTCCACGGTGCCCAACCATCCCCTGCTCCCCCGCCACCTCAAGCTGCACGCGCTGTTCGCGGACCAGGAGTGGAAGTCCGCGGACGTCGTCGGCAGCCGCCGGCTGGTCCTCGGCAACGGCGACGTGCGGATCTCGTACGTCGCCGCCGGGGCCCCGAGCGAGCTGTACCGCAACGGGCTCGGCGACGAGTGCGTGTACGTGGAGTCCGGCTCCGGCACGGTCGAGACGGTCTTCGGCTCGATCGAGGTCGGCCAGGGCGACTACGTGATCATCCCGCGCGCCACCACCCACCGCTGGGTGCCGGCCGGGGACGAGCCGCTGCGCGCGTACTGCATCGAGGCGAACAGCCACATCAGCCCGGTCAAGCGCTACCTCTCCAAGTACGGGCAGCTGCTGGAGCACGCACCGTACTGCGAGCGGGACTTCCGCGGCCCGGTCGGCCCGCTCGTGGTCGAGGAGGCCGGGGACGTCGACGTGCTGGTCAAGCACCGGGGCCCGAACGGGGTCGCGGGCACCCGCTACACCGTGCCGCACCACCCGTTCGACGTGGTCGGCTGGGACGGCTGCCTCTACCCGTACGCCTTCAACATCCGGGACTTCGAACCGATCACCGGCCGGGTCCACCAGCCGCCGCCGGCGCACCAGGTGTTCGAGGCCAACGGCTTCGTGATCTGCAACTTCGTGCCCCGCAAGGTGGACTACCACCCGCTGTCGATCCCGGTGCCCTACTACCACGCCAACGTGGACAGCGACGAGGTCATGTTCTACTGCGGCGGCGACTACGCGGCCCGCAAGGGTTCGGGCATCGGCCAGGGCTCGATCTCGCTGCACCCCGGTGGGCACACCCACGGGCCGCAGCCGGGCGCGTACGAGCGCAGCATCGGCGTCGACTTCTTCGACGAACTCGCCGTCATGGTGGACACGTTCCGCCCGCTGGAGCTCGGCGAGGGCGGCCGGGCGAGCGAGGACGGCAACTACGCCTGGACCTGGGCCGGGCGGGGGCCCGGGCGATGAGCGCCTCGTCCGCCGTGGTCGGCGGGGGCGTGATCCCCGAGCTGTTCCGCGGGCTCTTCGACGACGCGGCGGTGTTCCCGCCGGGGAACCTGCCGGTCGCCGAGGCGGTGCCCGCGCACCGTGCCCACCGGGCGGCCTGGTACGCCGAGGCGGTCGGACCCTTGCTCTGCGGGGCGGGCCGGCTGGGCGAGTTGGCCGCGGCGGTCGCGGGCGGCGCGGTGGCCGGGGGCGGCGTAGCGGTGGCGGGCGATGTGCCACTCAGGGTCGGGCTCGTACTGCCGGGGGGCAGTGCGGAGCTCGGCCCGGCGCTCGCCGCCGCCGCGCCCTTCGAGGTGGCGGGCGTCGAGCTGGCCACCCGGGACGCCGCCGAGGCGGTCGCTGCCCTGGACCGGCTGCTGCCGCCGGACGTCCCGGCCGCCGTCGAGCTGCCGCGCGAACTCCTGCGCGGCGACGGCCTGGACGAGGTACTGGACGTCCTGGTCGACAGCCCCTACCGGGCGAAGTTCCGCACCGGCGGAGTGGCGGCGGAGGCGTTCCCGGACGAGGAGGAGCTGGCCGCCTTCCTCACCGGCTGCGCCTTGCGCGGACTGCCGTACAAGTGCACCGCCGGGCTGCACAACGCCGTCCGGCACACCGATCCGGTCACCGGCTTCGAGCACCACGGCTTCCTGAACGTGCTGCTCGCCGCGCAGGAGACCGACCGGGCCACCGCCGCGGCGGTGCTGGCGGAACGCGACGGCGCGGTGCTGGCCAAGGCCGCACACGCACTGGCGGACCGTCAGGTCACGGTGATCCGCAACTCGTTCACCGCGTTCGGCACCTGCAGCATCACCGAACCCCTGGACGACCTGGCCGCGCTCGGCCTGCTGTCGCCCAGTCCACAGCCCCAGGAGGACCGTTGAGCACCCCCCGCAGCTGGCTCGCCAGCGCCCAGGACTCGCCGTTCGGCGTGCACAACCTGCCGTACGGCGTCTTCACCGCCGCCGACCAGCCCGGGCAACGCCGGATCGGCGTGCGGATCGGGGACTTCGTGCTGGACGCCGGGGCGGCCGCCCGCGCGGCCGGGGCACCGTCCGTGCTGCTGACCGCGGACTCGCTCAACCCGCTGATGGCGGCCGGGCGTTCGACCTGGACGCAGGTCCGGGCCGACCTCACGCGGTGGTTGACGGACGAGTCCTACCGCGAGGCGCTGTCGCCGGCGCTGCTGCCGGTGGACGACGTCGAACTGCACCTGCCGTTCGAGGTCGCCGACTACGTCGACTTCTACGCCTCCGAGCACCACGCCACCAACCTGGGCCGGATCTTCCGCCCGGGATCGGAGCCGCTCACCCCCAACTGGAAGCACCTGCCGATCGGTTACCACGGGCGGGCCGGCACGGTGGTCGTCTCCGGCACCCCGGTGGTGCGCCCGCACGGGCAGCGCAAGGCGCCCACCGACCCGGCGCCGTCGTTCGGGCCGACCCGTCGGCTGGACATCGAGGCCGAGGTCGGCTTCGTCGTCGGCACCCCGTCCAGGCTGGGCCGGCCGGTCGTGCTGGACGACTTCCGCGAGCACGTCTTCGGCGTCTGCCTGGTCAACGACTGGTCGGCGCGCGACATCCAGGCCTGGGAGTACGTGCCGCTCGGCCCGTTCCTCGGCAAGTCCTTCACCACGTCGGTCTCGCCGTGGATCGTGCCGCTGGACGCCCTGCAGCACGCCCGGGTCGCGCCGCCCGAGCGCGACGTCGAGCCGCTGGCGTACCTGGACGACCGCGGCGGCGAGCCGTGGGGCCTGGACCTGGCGCTGGAGGTCCGGCTGAACGGGCACCTGGTGTCCCGGCCGCCGTTCGCCTCGATGTACTGGACGGCGCAGCAGCAGCTCACCCACATGACGGTCAACGGCGCCTCGCTGCGCACCGGCGACCTGTTCGCCTCGGGCACCGTCAGCGGGCCGGAGCCGGACACCCGCGGTGCGCTGATCGAGCTGACCTGGAACGGCGAGGAGCCGCTGAAGCTCCCGTCCGGCACCACCCGGACCTTCCTGGAGGATGGCGACGAGGTCACCATCACCGCCACCGCACCGGGGCCGGACGGCACCGTCATCGGGTTCGGCGAGGTGACAGGGCGGGTCCAGCCGTAGCGGGGGGCGGGTCGGCCGACGAACGGCGGCTGACGGCTGACGGCTGACGGCTGACGGCGAACAGATAACAGATGACAGCTGACAGATTTCATCATCTGTCAGCTGTTATCTGTTACCCGCACTTCCCCGCCCGGCCTACAGGCCCGCCCCTCCCGTGGCGTCGATGACCCGGCCGGTGATCCAGCGCGCGTCGTCGGAAGCGAGGAACCCGACGATGTCCGCGATGTCCTCCGGCTGCCCGACCCGGCCGAGGGCTGCGAGCGAGGCCGCATGGGCCTCCGCCTCCGCGTTGCCGCGCAGCCAGCCGGCGTTGACGTCGGTGTCGACGACGCCCGGCGCGACCGAGTTGGCGGTGATGCCGCGCGGGCCCAGCTGCTTGGCGAGGTTGAGGGTGAAGGTGTCGAGCGCGCCCTTGGTCGCGCCGTAGGCGATGATCTCCGGCATGGCGAGGCGGGCCGCACCGCTGGAGATGTTGATGATCCGGCCGCCGTCGCGCAGTCGGCGCAGGCCGTGCTGGACGACGAAGAACGGTGCACGGACGTTGACGGCGAAGACCTCGTCGAAGTCCTCCTCGGTGAGCGTGGCGAGGTCGGCACTGCGCCCGATCCCGGCGTTGTTCACGATGATGTCGACGCCGCCGCCGGGCGCGTGCGCGCCGATCTCGGCATCGAACGCCTCCCACAACGCGGCCGCGTCGCCATGCCGACCGAGTTCGGCGTGCAGCGCGAAGGCCTGCCCGCCGTCGGCGTGGATGCCCGCGACGACCTCCTCCGCCGCATCCTTGTCGCGGGCGTAGCCGACGGCGACGGTGGCGCCGTCGCGGCCGAGCCTGCGAGCGATCGCCCGGCCGATCCCCCTACCACCCCCGGTCACCAGCGCGGTCTTGCCCCTGAGTACGTGCGTGCCCACGACTGAGCCCCCTCCTGCTTCGTTGTCATTTCTTGAGTAGTCACTCAAGAAAGAAGCTAACACACTTGTTGAGTGAGTGTTCTAAAATTCCGGGCATGACCGAGAACCCGACACCGCCCAGGCGCGGACGACCGCCGGCCTTCGACCGGGACGAGGCCCTGACGGCGGCGACCAGGCTGTTCTGGGAGCGCGGCTACGAGGCCACCTCCGTCGCCGACCTGACGGCCGCGATGGGCATCCGGCCCGGCAGCCTCTACGCCGCGTTCGGCGACAAGAAGTCGCTCTTCGAAGAGGTCGTCCGCCATTACGGGCGCACCCCCGTCGGCGCGTTCGCCGGGGCCGCCCTGCGGGAGGAGGCCAGCGCGTACGCGGCCTTCGCCCGCATCCTGCGGGAGGCCGCGGCGATCTACCCCGACCCGTCCCATCCGGCCGGCTGCCTGGTGATCAGCGCCGCCACCAACGTCTCCCCGCAGGACATCGAGGTCCAGGCCCACCTGCGCGACCTGCGCAACAGCAACCTCCGGCTCTTCGAGGCCCGGCTGCGCACGGCCCGACAGGACGGCGAACTCCCGCCCGACGCCGACCCGCACGCACTGGCCGGCTACTTCGCCACGGTCGTCCAGGGCATGTCGCAGCAGGCCCGGGACGGCGCCACCGCCGCCGACCTGGCCCGGACCACCGAACTCGCCCTGCGCGCCTGGCCGTAACAGCGCCGCCCGGCCTGGTGATCACCACTCCACTCCGCCCCCGGTACGGTGGACGGCAGGAGTCGTCACCACCGAGGGGCCGCCCAGGGAACCGTCCAGGGACCACCGGGGAACCACGGAGGGACGACCAGCGACGACCAACGACGACCGACGGACGACCGAGGGACGGGAGCGGGCCCGATGAGCGCAGAGGTGGCGGAGGTCCAGGTCTCCCTGGACGGCGGGGTCGGACGCATCGTGCTGAACCGGCCGCGGGCGCTCAACTCGCTGACCCACGGCATGATCACCGCCCTCCACGCGACGCTGACCGACTGGGCCACGGACGACGGGGTACGCACCGTCGTCGTGACCGGCGCCGGCGAGCGCGGCCTCTGCGCGGGGGCGGACATCCGCGCGTTGCACGACGACGCCAAGGCGGGCGGGGCCGGTGCCCGGGCCTTCTTCCGCGACGAGTACCGGCTGAACGCGCTGATCGCCCGCTACCCGAAGCCGTACGTCGCGGTGATGGACGGGATCACCATGGGCGGCGGCGTCGGCCTGTCCGCCCACGGCGCGGTCCGGATCGTCACCGAGCGTTCCACCGTCGCAATGCCCGAGACCCGGATCGGACTGGTCCCGGACGTCGGCGGCAGCCGCCTGCTCGCCCTCGCCCCGGGCGAGTTGGGCACCCACCTCGGACTCACCTCGGCCTCGATGGGCCCCGGCGACGCGTTGCTGTGCGGGTTCGCGGACCACTTCGTCCCTTCGGCGCGGATCCCGGCGTTGCTCGACGCCCTGGCCGGGGGCAGCGACCCGGCCGCCGCCGTCGCCGGGCACGCCGAGCCCGCGCCGTCGGCCGCGCTCGCGGAGCAGCGGGGGTGGATCGACGCCTGCTACGCGGCCGACACCGTCGAGGAGATCGTCGAGCGACTGCTGAACTCCGGTGTGGCGGAGGCGAAGGAGGCCGGTGAGGCGGTCCTCGGCAACTCCCCCACGGCCGTGAAGGTGACGCTCGCCGCGCTGCGCCAAGCCCGCACGCTCCCCTCCCTGGAGGCCGTGCTCGACCAGGAGTACCGCGTCTCCTGCGCCGCGCTGGCCGCGCACGACCTGGTGGAGGGCATCCGCGCCCAGGTGATCGACAAGGACCGCGAGCCGCGCTGGTCCCCGGCCACGCTCGGCGAGGTCGGGGAGGCCGACGTCGCACGCTTCCTCGCCCCGCGCGGGGACGACGAGTTGGGCCTCGCCTAGGGCCTGTCCGGCGGCGGCGCCGTCCGCCCCGCACTCCCCCGTCGAGCCCGTCGAGCCCGTCAAGCCCGGATAGGCCGAACCGCCACCCACCCGGCCGGCGCCGATCGACCGACACCACTCGACCGCCCCCGCCCCACCTGCACCGCCATGAACCGTGAACCGTGAACCGCGAGCCAGGAGCCTGCATGACCCGCCCGACCCCGCCGCCCTCCGGGGACGCCGACCCGCTGTCCCGGGTGCCGCTCGGCGAGCAGGTGCGCGGACTGCTGCTGGAGGGCCTGCTGAACGGGCGCTGGCGGCCCGGGGACCGGATCGTGGAGCGGCGCCTGGCGGCCGAGTTGACCGTCAGCCAGGCGCCGGTGCGCGAGGCGCTGCGCTCGCTCCAGAGCCTCGGGCTGCTCGACGCCGAGCCCAACCGGGGTGTGCGGGTGCGCGAGATCAGCCCGGCCGAGCTACGCGAGGTCTACCAGGTGCGGGCCGCGCTGGAGCGGCTGGCCGCCGAGTCGGCGGTCGTCCGGCTCGCCGGGGACACCGCCGCGCTGGAGCGGCACGCGGAGCGGATGGCGGCGGCGGCCGGGACGGGTGACGCGCTCGGCCAGGCCCGGCACGGCGTGGCCTTCCACCGCGAGATCGTGGCCGCCTCCGGCAACGGCGCACTGCTGCGGACCTGGGAGGGCCTGGGCGTGGAGGTGTGGACGGTGCTGTCGCTGCACCGGGTCCGCCCGGAGCTGCACGAGAACGCGGCCGATTACCAGCCGCTGATCGAGGCCTTCCGGCGGCGGGATCCCGAGGTCGGGCGACTGCTGGCGGAGCACGTCCTGGAGTACGCCGACCGCTCCGTCTGAGCGGATCCGGGCCGTGCTCGCACTCGGCATTTTCGTTCGCATAAAGATGATCGATCATCGCTCGCATTACCCCCCAGTAACGGTTGACGAGTGGCCGGATCACTACCTACCGTCCATAGGAGCCTTCCGTAGAGAGAAACGCCATTCCGCATCCCGGAATCCCCCCCCCCCCCCCGAAGCACCGGTAAAGGGGAACCATCCGTGTCCCAGCTCGACCAGCTTCCCGACCACGACCCCGAGGAGGTCGCGGAGTGGCGCGCCTCCCTCGACGCCGCCCGCGACTTCGGCGGAGCGCACCGCGCCGCCCACCTGCTGCGCCGCCTCGTCGAGCACGCCGAACTGCGCCGGCTCGACGTCCCGCCGCTGCTGGACACCCCGTACGTCAACACCATCCCGACCGACGCCGAGCCGGACTTCCCCGGTGACGAGGCGATGGAGCGGCGGATCACCGCCTGGAACCGCTGGAACGCCGCTGCCATGGTGACGAGGGGCAACCACCGCGGCGGCCTCGGCGGGCACATGGCCACGTACGCCTCCGCCGCCTGGCTGTACGAGGTCGGCTTCCAGCACTTCTTCCGCGGCAAGGAGGCCGACGGCTCCGGCGACCAGCTGTACGTCCAGGGCCACGCCGCGCCCGGCGTCTACGCCCGCGCCTTCCTCGAAGGGCGCATCGACGAGGCCCAGTTGGACCGCTTCCGGCAGGAGGCCGGCGGTGACGGTCTGCCCTCGTACCCGCACCCGCGCCGGCTGCCCTGGTTCTGGGAGTTCCCGACCGTGTCCATGGGCCTCGGGCCGCTGTCGGCCATCCACCAGGCCCGGTTCAACCGGTACTTGACCGCGCGCGGCATCAAGGACACCTCCGGCTCGCACGTGTGGGCGTTCCTCGGGGACGGCGAGATGGACGAGCCGGAGTCGACCGCCGCACTCGCGCTGGCCGCCCGCGAGGGACTGGACAACCTCACCTTCGTCGTCAACTGCAACCTGCAGCGCCTGGACGGGCCGGTGCGCGGCAACGGCAAGATCGTGCAGGAGCTGGAGCGGCAGTTCCGCGCGGCCGGCTGGAACGTCGTCAAGTCGCTGTGGGGCGAGGCCTGGGACGAACTCCTGGCGCGCGACACCACGGGCGCGCTGGTACGCCGACTCGGCGAGGTGCCGGACGGGCAGGTCCAGACCTACGCCGCCTCGGACGCGACCTATGTCCGCGGGCACCTGTTCCGGACCGCGCCCGAACTCCGGGCGATCGCCGAAACCGTGGACGACAGAAGGCTGTTGGAGATCGTCGCGACCTCGCGCGCCGGGCACGAGCCGCGCAAGGTCCACGCGGCGTACCGGGCGGCACTGGAGCACCGGGGCGCGCCCACCGTGATACTGGTGCAGACGGTCAAGGGCTGGACGCTCGGCCCCGGCTTCGAGGCCCGCAACGCCAACCACCAGATGAAGAAGCTCTCCGGCGCGGAGTTCCGGGCGATGCGCGACCTCCTCGAACTTCCCATCCCCGACGCCGCGTTGACCGGCGATCTGGTCCCGTACGCGCACCCCGGACCGGACTCTCCGGAGGCCCGCTACCTGCGGGATCGGCGCGCCGCGCTGGGCGGTCCGGCGCCCGCCCGCCGGGTCCGCTTCACTCCGCTGCCCGAGCTGCCCGCGAAGCCCTTCGAGACGCTGTTCAAAGGCTCCGGCACCCAGGAGATCGCCACCACCATGGCGTTCGTCCGACTCGTCAAGGACCTGATGCGGGACAAGGCCACCGGTCACCGCTGGGTCCCGATCGTCCCGGACGAGGCGCGCACCTTCGGCATGGAGTCGCTCTTCCCCAGCGCGGGCATCTACTCGCCGCTGGGGCAGACGTACGACCCGGTCGACCGCGACCAGCTGCTCCACTACAAGGAGTCGGCGACCGGCCAGATCCTCAACGAGGGCATCACCGAGGCCGGTTCGATGGCCTCGCTGACCGCCGCCGCGACCGCGTACGCCACCCACGGCGAGCCGGTGATCCCGTTCTACATCTTCTACTCGATGTTCGGCTGGCAGCGCACCGCCGACCAGATGTGGGCCCTGGCCGACCAGTTGGGTCGCGGCTTCCTGATCGGCGCCACCGCCGGACGCACCACGATGACCGGAGAGGGCCTGCAACACGCCGACGGACACTCCCAGTTGATCGCCTCCACCAACCCGGCGGCACTGTCCTACGACCCGGCGTTCGGGTACGAGGTGGCGGTGATCGTCCGCGAAGGCCTGCGCCGGATGTACGGCACCAGCGCCCAGCACCCGCACGGCGAGGACGTGTTCTACTACCTGACCGTCTACAACGAGCCGCTGCCGCAGCCCCCGCTGCCGGCTGGCGAGGACGTCGCCGACGGCGTCCTGCGCGGACTGTACCGCTACCGCCCGGCGGACCCGGCAGCGGACGGCGACGCGCCGCGGATCCAACTGCTCGCCTCGGGCACCGCCGTGCGCTGGGCACTCGCCGCACAGCAACTGCTGCGCGAGGACTGGGGCGTGGCGGCGGACGTCTGGTCGGCGCCCTCCTGGACGGAGCTGCGCCGGGAGGCCCTGGACTGCGACACGGCCAACCTGGCGGAGGCGGCGACCGGGACGGGCGCGGCGGCGCGCGTCCCCTACGTGACGCGGGCGCTGGCGGGGGCACCCGGACCGGTGCTGGCGGTCAGCGACTGGATGCGCGCGGTGCCGGACCAGATCCGCCCCTGGGTGGAACAGGACTGGACCTCGCTGGGCACGGACGGCTTCGGCCTCTCCGACAGCCGGGAGGCGGCGCGGCGGCACTTCGGCGTGGACGCCCAGTCCGTGGCGGTGGCGGCGCTGGCCGCGCTGGCCCGCCGGGGCGAGGTCAAGGCCGAGACCGTCCGGCAGGCGGCCGAGCGCTATGGCGTCCGGTTCTGACCCCTGGGCTGCGCCTCCGCCCCGGACTCGTGACGACTGTCTCGCATACCAAGACTGGCGCGAGGCGGGGCGCGTCGTAGATCGTTGGGTGGTCAGGGCGCGCCCGTGCGGCGCCGAGCAGCGGAATGGGAGTCAACGGCGATGACCGAGACCGAGACCTACGAGACGATCCTGGTCGAGCGCAAGGGCCGGGTCGGGCTGATCACGCTCAACCGGCCGAAGGCGCTCAACGCGCTGAACACCCAGCTGATGAACGAGGTGGTCGCGGCCGCCACCGCCTTCGACCGGGACCCGGAGATCGGCTGTCTGGTGATCACCGGCTCGGAGAAGGCGTTCGCGGCCGGCGCCGACATCAAGGAGATGCAGGGCAACCGGTTCCCGGACGTCTACCTGGACGACTGGCTGGGTCCGTGGGACCGGCTCGGCGCGCTGCGCAAGCCGGTCGTGGCGGCGGTGGCCGGGTTCGCGCTGGGCGGCGGCTGCGAGCTGGCGATGCTGTGCGACATCCTGCTGGCGGCGGACACCGCGAAGTTCGGGCAGCCGGAGATCAAGCTCGGCGTCATCCCGGGCATCGGCGGCTCGCAGCGGCTCACCCGGGCGGTCGGCAAGGCGAAGGCGATGGAGCTGTGCCTGACCGGCCGGATGATGGGCGCCGAGGAGGCCGAACGGGCTGGCCTGGTCTCCCGGATCGTCCCGGCGGACCAGCTGCTGGCCGAGGCGCTGGCCACCGCCGAGACCGTCGCGGCGATGTCCACCCCGGCGGCGATCATGCTGAAGGAGAGCGTCAACCGGGCCTTCGAGACCACCCTTGCCGAGGGCGTCCGGTTCGAGCGCCGGATGTTCCACGCGGCGTTCGCCACGGCGGACCAGAAGGAGGGCATGGCGGCGTTCGCGGAGAAGCGCCCGCCGTCCTTCACCAACCGGTGACGGGCGGCCGACCGGCGGCGGAGGGCTGCTGACGGCTGGCGACCGGCTGGCTGGCTGGCGAGAGCTGACGGCCGACAGATAACAGGTAGCAGATAACAGCTGACAGATTTCGTTATCTGAAATCTGTCAGCTGTTATCTGTCAGCCGTCATCCCTCCGCCCCCGTCACCCCTCCTCGACCAACACCGTGTTGATCCGGGCGAGCCCGCTGCGGGTGGCGGCGACCACGATCTGGTCGCCCGGAGTGAGGCGCCGGGTGCGGTCGGGGAAGTTCCACTGGAGCTGCGCGCTGCGGGCGAACCGGACGGCGATCACCCGGACGCCGCCCGGGTCCTCCAGGTCGTGCCGGTTCATGCCGATCAACCCGCTGCCGTCCTCCACCGTCAGCTCGGCGATCAGCAGCACGTGCCGGAACACCGAGAGCATCCCGCGCACCTCACGCCCCATCAGGGCGGCGGCGAAGGCGGGCGCCGCCAGGTACGAGACCGAGCGCGAGGCCGCGTTGTCCAGCGTGGCGTAGAAGTGGCCGGCGAAGTTGTCGTCGAACAGCCGCACCACCACCCGGACTTCGGGATTCCCGTGGCGAGCCTCCAGGGCCGCCTCCAGGTTGGTGGCGTCGTCACCGCTGACCGCGACCAGCGCCCGGCTGTGCTTCAGCCGGGCCCGGCGCAACTGCTCCTCGAACGGGCCGTCGCCCAGGACCACCGGGATGCCGAGCGCCCGGGCGGTGGCGATGCCCCGGGCCTGCGGGTCGCGCTCCATGCAGACCACCGGTACGCCCAGCTCGTGCAGTTGGGCCGCGACCCGGGTGCCGACATTGCCGAGGCCGACCACGATCACGTGGTCGCGGGTGCCGGCCCCGGGGTTGCGGGGCTGACCGCGCCGCCCGGAGCCGAGCACCTCGACCGCGATGGCGGTGGCGACCGGAGCGAAGGTGATCCCGCAGATGGTGATCACCACCTGCGCCACCCGCTGCCACGGCCCGCCCGTCCCGGCCCCGTTCCCGGCGGCGATGTCGGAGAGCTGGTCGGGCTGGGCGGCGCCCGCGAGGTCGAGCAGCGAGATGTAGACGGTCCAGCCGAAGTTCCGGTTGAGGTACCAGAGCACGCCGAAGGCCATCAGGACCGCGGCGAGGGCGATGAGCAGCACCAGCCGCATCCGGGCACTGGTGAAGAAGCGCATCATGTCGAGCAGCCGCCAGCGCACCCGCCGCACCCAGCTGATCGGTTCCCTGGGTTCGATGCGCAGCGCCTGGAGGGCGGCGACGCCACCCGGTTCCTCCTCGGGCTCGGGCGCCGGTTCCGGTTCACGGCGGACGCCGCCGGGGCGGACCGGCCCGTCGTCGCCGAACTCGCTGGCGAGCCGGACGAAGTCGGCGGAGTCCCCGCGCTGTTCGGGCAGCAGGCGGATCTTGCTGAGGTCCTGGCGGTCGATGTGGTCGGCGACCACGCAGATCCGGTCGGAGGTGATGGCGTCGTCGAAGGCGATGTGCAGGAAGCGTCCGCCGATCTCGACCGAGTTGGGCCGTCCGAGCGCCGCCGCGGCGAAGGCGGGCGCGGCGGTGGCGGAACCGGAGAGCGCGGCACCGTTCCTGAGCAGTCGTTCGATGTTCTCGCCGAGGCGCTGGTTGAACATCCGGAGCACGATCCGGAGGTCCTGGTTGTGGCCCTGTGCGCTGAGTGCGGCGTGGATGTTGTCCTGGTCGCTGCCCTCGACGAGGGCGAGGCCGCGGGCGGTCTCTATCGACACCGCGCGCAGCGCCTCGTCGGTGATGCTGGCGTACTCGACGACGGCGGCGACGCCGGGCAGTTGCTCGATCTGCGGCGCGTGGTCGCGGGTGCGGTCGGCGACCAGGACGACGACCGGGACCTCGTAGTGCTCGACGAGTTCCAGGACCAGTCGGTGCGCCAGCGCGTTGCCCCCGCAGACGATGTAGTGCTGGCTGATCGGCTCGACCGGTCGGGTCCCCCACCCTTCAGAAGTCATACCGCCGGATGATATCGACGGCAAGTGACCGGACGGTGTCGTTCCGGCGACCGGCAGAACACCGATTCCGCTTCTCCGAACAGTCGCGTCCATTCATCGCACAAACGGTCGGACTCGCCCGCGCCGTGAGGTCCGCGATGCGGCCCGTCCCCCGAACGGCCGTACCCGACGCGCCGGGCTACCGCTGCCCGGCCAGGCTGGGCTTCGTCCCCTGCCCGTCCCCGGCCTGAGGAGTTCACCACCGTGGTCACCCCGATCATCACCCCCGACGGTTCCCCGGTCCAGGGTCCGCTCGGCATGCTCGCCAAGGCCGCCTGGCAGGTCGTGCTGGCCGCCGGAGTCGTCTCGCTCGCCCTCGGGATCGTCGTCTTCGCCTGGCCGAAGCAGACCCTGCTGGTGGTGGGCGTGCTGTTCGGCCTCTACCTGCTGGTCATCGGCATCGTGCAGTTGGTCGCCGCGTTCGGCACCCACGCGACCACCGCGCTACGGGTGCTGGCCTTCATCAGCGGGGCGATCTGCGTCCTGCTGGGGCTGCTCTGCTTCCGCAGCGCGGTCCAGTCGCTGCTCCTGCTCGCGATCTGGATCGGCATCGGCTGGCTCTTCCGGGGCATCACCCAGCTCGCCGCCGCGGTCTCCGACCCCCTGATGCCGGCCCGCGGCTGGCAGGCCTTCGCGGGCGTGGCCAACACCGTGGCCGGCGTGCTGCTGCTGGTCTGGCCGGTCGGTTCGATCGCCGCGCTGACCGTCCTCGCCGGCTGCTGGCTGCTGATCCTCGGGCTGATCGAGATCGTGACGGCCGTCCAGATGCGCGGCCGGGCCAAGCAGATCCCGTCAGGGGTCTGACGCCGTGGCTCTGACGTCAAGGGTCCGACGTCGGGAGTCCGACGTTGAGGATCCGACGTCGGGAGTCCGACGTTGAGGATCCGACGTCGGGAGTCCGAGGTTGAGGGCCCGACGGAAGGCCAGGAGGCCGCCACGCCCCGGCCCAGCGCTACCGCGCCGGTGCGTAGCAGATCCGGAAGGTGGCGGTCTCCAGCCGTTCCGGCGTGAGCCGGACGTCGGTCAGCCGCTCGGCCAGCGCGAACGCGGCCTCGGTGTGCAGGTCGTGGCCCTCCCCGTCGAGCTGGAAACCGCAGGCCGTCAGCAGCTCGGGGACACCGGGGGCGTCGGCGTCCGAACCGTCCCGCTGGGCGGGGAACAGCGGCTCGAACTGGAGCCGGCAGCCGCCCTGCTCCCACCAGTTGAAGTGGTCCACCGCGCTGGCGTTCCGGAAGTGCGAGACCAGCCGGGTGCCGTCGGCGAGACGGCGGATGACGTCGGGCAGGCTACCGAGGTAGCCGAAGACCTCGACGGCGAGGGCCCAGCCGTCGAGTTCGGTGACGGCGACGAGCAGCCGGTCCTCCTCCGGCTCGAACCGGGCCTCGGCCTCCTCGTCCTCCCCGTCGTCGAAGGTCTCCCAGGCGGCCACCACCGCGTCCAGGCCGGTGACCTCCCGGCCGGGCAGGGCCCCGAAGCGGCGCAGCAGTTCGTCGGCGGTGATCCCCTCGACCAGGGCCAGGCAGTAGGCCTCACCGGGGATGGGGTAGCGCTGCTCGAACCAGGTGTAGTCGGTGGCGTGTGCGGTCATGCGCCGATGCTGCCAGGCGCCTGTGACACCGTCGGCGCCGGGTGAGGCGCCCTCAGAGCCAGACCGGCGCGTCCGTCCCCCAGCGCCCCGGCGGGCGGGACCAGTCGGTGGGCGCCCCGGTGTAGGCGATGGGCGGCAGGGCGTGGCGCAGCCGTCCGTAGGCGGAGTCGGTCTCGGCGAGCCACCGCGCCGGGTCGTACGGCCGGGCGTCCGGCCCGGCGGGCGCGGGCGCGGGCGCCTCGGGTGCGATGCCGTGCAGCAGCCAGGAGGCCGTACCGGCGAGGGAGAACCGCAGGTGGCGGCCGCCGGGCCGGCCGGTGCGCTGTTCGGTGAGGGCGCGCAGGACGGCGGCGGCGACGAGGTAGCCGGTGCCGTGGTCGAGGGCCTGGGCGGGCAGCACGCCGGGGCGTCCGTCGGGGCCGGCCTCGTGGGCGGCGATGCCGACGCCGGCCTGGACGAGGCTGTCGAAGCCGCGGCGGTCGGCCCAGGGGCCGGTCCAGCCCCAGGCGCAGATCTGCGCGAGGACCAGGCCGGGGTGGCGCGCCGACAGCCCGTCGGGGGCGAGGCCGTGGGCGTCGAGGGCGCCGGGGCGGTAGCCGGTGACGAGGACGTCGGCGGTGGCGAGCAGGCCCTCGAAGACGGCCCGGTCGGCGGGGTCGGCGAGGTCGAGGCGGGTGGAGCGCTTGCCGAAGCCGGTGTCGGCGTGGGCGTCGTCGGCCTCGGGGAGGTGGGGCGGGTCGACGCGCAGGACATCGGCGCCCAGCAGGGCGAGGGTGCGGGTGGCGACCGGTCCGGCGATGACCCGGGTGAGGTCGAGGACGCGGATCCCGGCGGCGGGCCGGCCCTCGTCGGCCTCGCCGAGCGGGCGCACGGGCGCGGAGCCGGTCACCCGGCTCTCCACCAGGGGGTGCACGGTGGCACTGACCGGCGCGACGGCCACGGCGAGCGCCCCTGCTGCGTACGCCCGTTCCTGGATCTGCTCGGCCGGCAGTTCGCCCAGCACCTCGGCGAGTTGCTCGGGCCCGGCGTCGGCGGGCAGACCGAGGGCGGCGAGCAGCCGGGTGCGGTGGTGCGGGTAGTTGGCGTGGGTGCGGACCCAGCCGTCGGCGGCGCGCCAGAAGCCGGAGTGCGGGGCGAAGTTGACGGGCGTACGACCGTCGACGGCCAGGTGGCGCTCGCTGACGAAGGCGGTGGCGACGGCGCCCTGGTCCACCCGGACTTCGGGGACGACGCCGCCGGTGCGGTGGGCGGCGAGTTCGGCGGCGGCCAGCGAGCAGGCGGCCACGGTGGCCCGGGCGAGCCGGCGCACCGGCAGGCCGGAGGACAGGACGCCGCCGGGGCCGTGGAAGGAGACCCGCTCCAGCAGGTCGGCCGGCCCGCCGAGGGCGGCCCAGGCGTGGGCGGTGGGCCGGTCCGCGGGTTCGCCCCGGTTCGCACCGGCAACGCCGTCAGCCCCGTCCGTACTGGCGGCACGGTTCGCACCGGAGGCACCGTTCACGGCTTCAGCACCGTTCACAGGTCCGCCGCCGTTCACGGCTTCACCGCCGTCCCCCGGCTCGCCACCCTTCGCGGGCTGCTCGGTGGGCCGGTTGCCGTGGGAGATCGAACGCTCTGTCATGCCCGGTATTGTGCGCGGTTTCTCAGGCGCTCGCCGTGACGCCCGCCACCAGCATCAGCAGCACCGCCGACACCAGGGTCATCCGGCGCGCCGCGCGCGGGGTGCCGCCGAGCCGGCCGCCCAGGCGTCCGCTGGCGTGCGCGACCAGCCCGTACACGACGGCGCAGGCCAGCACGTTGAGCGAGCCGAGCGCGAGCACCTGCCCGCCGACCGGCAGCGCGGCGCCCGGGTCGACGAACTGCGGCACCAGGGAGAGGTAGAGCAGCAGCCCCTTGGGGTTGAGCAGGGCGGTCAGCATGCTCTGGCGCAGCACGGTCGCGGTGGGCTGCGGCTTGGGCGCGGCGAGGGCTGCGGCGCCCCCGCCCTTGCGCAGCGCGAGCAGCATGGTGACGGACAGCACCAGCAGGTACGCGGCGCCGGTGAGGCGCAGGACGGGCAGGGCGGCGGGGACGGCGCGCAGCGCGGCGGCCAGGCCGGCGCTGGAGAGCAGGGTGTGGACGGCATAGCCGGCGCAGACGCCGCCGACCGCGGTGAAGGCGGCGCGCCGGCCCTGGCCGAGGCCGCGGGCGGCGATGTAGAGCCAGTCGGGGCCCGGCGTGCAGACCAGCAACAGGTCGACTCCGAGGAAGAGGAGGAGGGCGTGGGTGTCCATGGGTGGCGGTGACCTGTCGTGCTCGTTCGGGCGGCTTCCCGGCGGCTGGTCCGGTGACCGCGGCACCTGTCCGGTGCGTGCGGTCACTGAAGGTAGCCGGACAGCCCTGGCATGCGATGGCCACTTCATGCTCGCCGGGCCCACGTTTTGGCAGAATATTGCGCCATGGACCGAATCGACCGCAGAATCCTCCGCGAGCTCCAGCAGGACGGCCGCCTGACCAACGCCGACCTGGCCGCCCGGGTGGACCTGACCCCCTCCCCTTGCCTGCGCCGGGTCCGGCAACTGGAGCAGGACGGCGTGATCCGCGGCTACCGGGCGGTGGTGGACGGCGCGGCGGTCGGGCGCGGCTTCCAGCCGTTCGTCACGATCACCATGCGTCACGAGGACCAGGTGACGGTCGCCGAGTTCGAGCGCCGGGTGGCGGAACTCCCGGAGGTGGTGGAGGCGCACCGGCTGTTCGGGGAGCCGGACTACCTGCTGCGCATCGCGGTCGCCGACATCGCCGCGTACGAGCGCTTCATCACCGGCGTGCTCTCCGGGCTGCCGGGGATCGCGCAGGTCAACTCGCACCTGACGATGAAGCAGGTGAAGACCGACCGGGGGCTGCCGATCGGCGGGTAGGGTGCGAACGGGGCGCCGCCACGGCCGCCCGCACGGGGACAGCGCGACAAGGGGGCCCTCTATGCACGCGATCCGCCGCCTCGATCTGGGGTACTTCGTCCGGCCCGCGTCCGAGGTGGGCGGCCCGGAGCCCCGGGTGGAGCCGGTGCTGGCGTACCTGGTGCGCCGGCCGGAGGGGCTGCTGCTGTTCGACACCGGGATCGGCGCGGGCGATCCGGAGACCGAGGCGCACTACCGCCCGGTCCGCCGCCCGCTGCCGGAGGCGCTCGCGGCGGCCGGCGTCGGCGGCGCCGACATCGACCTGGTGGTCAACTGCCACCTGCACTTCGACCACTGCGGCGGCAATCCGCTGCTGGCCGGGACGCCGGTCCTGGTGCAGGCGGCCGAGCTGGCCGCCGCCCGGCGCGGCGGGTACACCATCGACGCCCTGGTCGACTTCCCGGGCGCCGACTACCGCGAGCTGGACGGCGAGACGGAGGTCTGGCCGGGCGTGCGGATCCTGCCGACTCCCGGGCACACCGGCGGCCACCAGTCGCTGGTGGTCGAACGCCCGGGCGGCGGCGCGGTGGTGCTGGCCGGGCAGGCGTACGACTTCGCGTCCGAGTACGGCCAGGCGGTGCTCGCCCGGCGGGCGGCACGCGAGGGCGTGGCGGCGCCGCTGCCCGGCTACCGGGCCTGGCTGGACCGACTGGCGGAGTACGGGCCGCGCCGGGTCCTGTTCGCGCACGACCACGCGGTCTGGGAGCCGGTCGTCGGATAGCAGGCCTTCCGGCGGTTCAGCCGGTGTCCTTCCGGCGGCTCGGGAGGTGCAGAAGGTACAGAAGGTGCAGAAGGTTCAGAAGGTGAAGCGCAGCGACCGTACGCGGTGGTCGAAGTTGGACGGGACGAGGTCCGGCTCGCCCGTCGACCGCACCTCGGGCAGCCGGGAGTACAGCTCGCGGAACAGCACCTTCATCTCCTGCCGGGCCAGGTGCGCGCCGATGCAGTAGTGCGGCCCCCCGCCGCCGAAGCCGAGGTGGGGGTTGGGCGTGCGGGTGATGTCGAAGGCGTCCGGGTCGGGGAAGACCGTCTCGTCCCGGTTGGCCGAGCCGAAGAACAGCGCGACCTTCTCCCCCGCTCGCAGCAGCGGGCCGCCGGGGCCGCCGAGCTCGTGGTCGGCGGCGAGGGTCCGGCGGAAGTGGATGATCGGCGTGGCGTGGCGGATGATCTCGTCGACCGCGCCGCCGAGCCTCCCGTCGAGGTCCGCGAGCAGCAGGGCGCGCTGCTCGGGGTGGACGGTCAGCAGGTGCAGGCCGTGGGCGAGCGCGTTGCGGGTGGTCTCCACTCCGGCGACCAGCAGCAGGGAGAAGAAGGCGCCGAGTTCGCGTCCGGTGAGCCGGCGGCCGTCCACGTCGGCGGTGACCAGGGCGGAGATCAGGTCCTCCGCAGGCCTGCGCCGGCGCTCACGGCCGACCGCGGCGACCATGCCCTGCATGCGGGCCAGTGCCATCAGCCCCCGCCCGGGCATCCGGATCCGGCGGCGCAGCGGGCGGGCCACGCCGGTGTGTTCGGAGGCGTGGTTGACCTGGTCCAGGATCGCCCGGCGCGGACGCTCCGGGATGCCCATCATCGTGCAGATCACCTGGAAGGGGAGTTCGGCGGCGACGGCGGTGACGAAGTCCTCCGGCCGCCGGCGCTCGACGTCGTCGACCAGTCGGGTGGCGACGCGGCGGATGTCCTCCTCGACCCGGCCGAGCAGCCGGGGCGTGAAGGCCTGCGAGACGATCCGGCGCAGCTGGGCGTGCCGGGGGTCGTCGAGGTTCACCATCGAGTCGCCGAACACCAGCCGGACCCAGCGGGCCGGTTCCGGGACGGTGACGCCGGGGCCGCTGAGGAAGACGGCGGGGGTGCGGCTGGCCTCGACCACGTCGGCGTGGCGGACCAGGGCGTGGAAGCCCCGGCCGGTGGCGGGGTCGCCGAAGAACACCGGAGCGGGGCGTCGGCGCAGTTCGGCGAAGGCGGTGGCGCGGGCGGGGGCCGGCAGCTGCCAGAAGCGGGGGTCGGCGAGGTCGGCGGCGGGGGCCGCCGAGTCGGTCGAGGTTTCCATGGCCGGGGCCTCCTGTTCGCGTACGACGCCCACCGGGCGCCCACCGTCGGTGCCGGGGTGTGCACATCTAGTGAGCAAGCGGTGGGAGATGTCAAACCGCACTGATGGTCGTACGAACGGGCTGCCGGGGTGGCGTGCCGGCCGGGTCGGGCATCCGGACCGGGTGTCCGGACCCGGCGCCCGGCGGCCGCGCCCGACGTCTCGGCGCGGGGCCGGGCATGGTCTCACGGGACGGAACCGGCCAATACCGCAGGGTGCGGTACGGGCCGGGCGGGGCGGGTGCGACGATGAGTGTCATCGTGATGACCGACCGGATCCGCCTGCTGCGTGCCGTGGTCTTCGCCGCGCTGTGCGTGGCGCTGGCCGCCTCGGCGCACGTCGCCATGGCCGGGGCCGGGGTCTCGCCGCCGGTACTGGCCTGCGCGTTCGGAGCCGTCCTCGGCCTGACCTGGCTGCTCGTCGGCAAGCGGCGCGGGCTCGGCGCGATCAGCGTCTGGATGGTCGCGGCGCAGAGCGCGCTGCACCTGCTGTTCGAGCAGGCCGGGGCGCTCGGCCGCGGAGGCGGTGGCCTCGGCAGGCTCGCCGCCACGGACTGGGCCGCCCTGCTGCTCTGCAACCCGGAGCGGATCCCCGGCGGGCTCTCCCCCGTCGAGCTGGCCCGGATGGCGGGCCTCGACCCGGACGTCCCGCCCGCCACCGGTGGCCTGCACACCATGGCGGGCATGCACCACGGTGCGGCCCCGGGAACAGCCTCGGCCTCGGGATTGACCTCGGCCTCGGCCGACGGGATGGCGTTGGACATGGCCGGGATGGCGGGAATGCCCGGCGGCTCGGCCGTGTCGAGCATCCCGGGCGCGTCCGGGGTGCCCACCACACACGGCATGTCCCCGGGGATGACCCATGGCATGGCGCACGGCATGGCGCACGGGATGTCCCTCGGGATGATCGCCGCCCACGCGCTCGCCGCGCTGGCCTGCGCGCTGCTGCTGTGGCGCGGTGACGCCGCGCTGGTCCGGCTCTTCGACCTGCTCGGTGCGCTCGGCACCGTGGTCGCGGGGGTGCTGCCGCTCCCGCTGCTGGCACTGTTGGCGCGCCCTTTCGGCTACCGTCCGCCGGCTCCGCCCCGGCCCACCGGCCGCCAGGCCCGGCCGCCCCGGCCGGTGCTGCTCACCCATGCCGTGGTGCGGCGCGGCCCGCCGGCGTTCGCCCTCGCCTGCTGACGCGCCCGCCGCCTTCCCCCACCCGACACCGCCCCTGGCCGCTCACGGCCGCCCGGGACGGCGGGGCCCAGGGGTTTCGCGCCACGGGCAGGTCGCCCTGTCGCCCGGCCGCGCCTTCGCCGCCACGCCGTCAGGGCCCGGGCCCGCGCCCGCCCGCCGTCTCCTCCAGGAGGCGCCGCGCGGCGCGCGGAAGTCCACGGACGTTGGCGGCGCCGCCTCGGGTGGCGCCGCTCCCAGCCTTCCCCTCAGGACCTTCGCATGCCTGACTACGACGGCGCACCGGTTCCGGCCGGCGCCACCGTCCTACCGCTCCTCGGCCTCCGGCCCGTCCGGAGCCTGACCGCCCCCGGCCCCCCGCGCTCCGAGTCCACTCAGCAACCGGGCCGACCACTGCTCCGAGGGCCCCTCGGCGGCGCTCGCCCGTACTCGGCCGCGCAGCTGCTCGGCCCGCTCCAGCCACCCGCGGCAGCCGGCGCAGCGCGCGACGTGCCGGTCCAGGCGGGCGCCCAGCAGGCCGGTCGGTTCGCCGTCGAGCCGGGCCGACAGGGCAGTACGGAACTGCGCGCATCTCATAGGACCATCGTCCCGCACTGCCATCGCAGCGGGACCGGCCGGGTGGGAGGCCGCCGTGGATGACGAGCAGCTCACCGCACTCGCCCTGACCGCCCGCGCGGGCCGGGCCCCGGACGTCGAGGCCTTCGTCCGGGCCACCCAGCGGGACGTCTGGCGCTTCGTCGCCCACCTCACCGACGTCCAGTCCGCCGACGACCTCGCCCAGGAGACCTTCCTGCGCGCGCTGCGCGGCCTTCCGGCCTTCGCCGGGCGTTCCTCGGCCCGCACCTGGCTGCTGTCGATCGCCCGGCGCACGGTGATCGACCGGTACCGGACGGCTGCCGCCCGACCGCGCTGCGCGCCGCTGCCGGACTGGCAGGAGGTGGCGGAGCGGCAGGGGTCCGAACCGGCGGCCGGGTTCGAGGAGGGCATCGCGCTCGGGGACCTGCTCGACCGGGTGCCCGCCCAACGGCGGGAGGCCTTCGTGCTGACCCAGGTGGTCGGTCTGAGCTACGCCGAGGCGGCGGAGGTCGCCGGCTGCCCGGTCGGTACCGTCCGCTCCCGGGTCGCCCGGGCCCGCGAGGAGCTGATAGCCCGACTGCGCGCGGCCGAGAGCGGGGAGCTGGCTGCAGCCTGCTGAGCGGGAGCGGAGTGGGCGGCGGGCGGGCGACGGGTGGCGGGTAACAGATGACAACTGACAGATAACAGATTTTGAAATCTGTTATCTGTTACCCGTCAGCTGTCAGCCACCAGGCGCCGGCCGCCCACCACCCACCCGTTCGAAAATTCCTTCGCCTGTTCGGAACTGGAGCCGCCGCGCCTCCGACTGCTGTACCGGACCCCGCCGCCGAGGCGGCGTCCGGTACAGCAGTCGGGCAACGGAGGGACTTCATGGCAGCGCAACCACCCCCGACCGCAAAACTCCTGACAGAGCATCAGTTCGAAGCGACGGACCGGTGGAGCCTGGTCGTGGCCGCCGGACTGCTCTCGTTCGTCGCGATGCTCGACATGAACGTGGTCAACCTGGCGCTCACCGACATCTCGACCGGTCTGCACGTGTCCCCCGGGGTCGCGCAGTGGGCCGCCCTCGGTTACCAACTTCCCCTGGTCGCCCTGCTGTTGCCCGCCGGGCGATGGCTGGACCAGGTGGGCACCCGCGCGGCGCTGCTGCTCGCGGTCAGCTGCTTCGCCGCGTGCAGCGTGCTGGCCTCCCTCGCCCCCTCGGCGGGCTGGCTTATCGCCGCCCGGCTGTTGCAGGGCACGTTCGGCGCGGTGCTGTTCGTCCTGATGCCGGTGCTCGCCGCCACCTCCGTGCGCCCCGAGTCGCGCGGGCGGGCGATGAGCGTCCCGGCGACGCTCGGCCCGCTCGGCGCCGTCACCGGGCCGGTCATCGGCGGCCTGCTGCTGGACCACTTCGGCTGGCGGGCCGTCTTCCTGGTCAAGCTGCCGGTCTGTCTGGCCGCCGTGCTGATCGTGCACCGGCACGCCCCGCGGCGCGGCAGGCTGCGCCCGCCCGACCGGGGTTCACTCGGCGACGCCGCCCTGATAGGCACGGCCGTCGCCGCCGTGCTGCTCGCGCTGACCCTGACCCCGGAGGCGCCGCTGTGGCTGCTGCTGGCGCTGCCCGCCGCCCCGCTGGTCCTGTTCTGGCTGCGCCGCCCCGGCGGCAGGCCGGTCGCCGAGGTGCTGCGGGCCGCCGGAACCGTCGGGGTCAACGCCTCGGTGCTGGCCCTCGCCGCCGGCTTCGCGGCCTGCCACTATCTGCTCGCCCAGCACCTGCGCGGTCCGGGCGGCGAGAGCGCCACCGCCACCGCACTCACCATGCTGGCCTTCCCGCTCGGCATGGTGCTGGCCGGCCGGGTCGGCGGGCGGCTGGCCGACCGCTGGGGCGCCCGCCCGACCGCGCTCGCCGGCGCCGCCGTCACCACCCTCGGCCTGGCGCTGCTCGTCCCACTCAACGCCGACTGGTCCGCCTCGGACATCGCCTGGCGGCTCGCCCTGGCCGGTATCGGGATGGGCCTCAACGGCGGCCCCACCCAAGCCCTGGTGATGACCGCCTCGCCGCCCGGCAAGCTCGCCACCGCGGGCTCCGCCGTCCAGCTCGCCCGCAGCCTGGGCTTCGCCCTCGGCCCCGCCCTGGCCGGTGCCGCCGCGCTGGCCGGCGACCGGGCCACCACCGGCACCCGGGCGGGCATCGCCCTGGCCTCCGTGGTCGCGGCGACGGCCGTGCTCCTGCTCGCCCTGCACCGCCGCCCACGGTCCTGACCACCGGCCCACCGGGCGCCGGCCCACCCCGGCGCCGGCCCACCCAGCCACCGCCTGCCTGCACCACCGATACCCCGCACCACCGCCATGCCCGCACCACCGGAGGAGCACCACAGATGACCGACACCGTCCGCGATCCGGCACCGGCCAGCCCGGCGGGCGAACCGCGCTGCCCGTACGGGTACGACCAACTCCCCGACCCCGTCCCGCTGTACGGGCCCGCGTACAAGAGCGACCCCTATCCCCTCTACCGGCGGATGCGCGAGGCCGGGCCGGTGCACCGGGTGGAGTTCCCGAGCGGCATCCACGCCTGGCTGGTCACCGGCTACCAGGCCGCCCACGAGACCCTCAACGACCCCCGCCTCGGCAAGAACCACGCGCTGGGCAACGAGAACTGGCACAGGCTGGCGTCGATCATGCCCGAGCCGCAGCACTCCCGGCTGCAGGTCCACCTGCTGCACCAGGATCCGCCCAAGCACACCGCGATGCGCCGCCTCGTCCTGGACGCCTTCGCCCCGCGCCGGGTGGAGTCGTTGCGCCCGCGCCTCCAGGAACTCGCCGACGCCCTGGTCGACGAGCTGCCCGAGACCGGTGGTGCCGATCTGGTGGCCGGCTTCGCGGCCCACTTCCCGTTCCGGGTCCTCGCCGAAGTCATCGGCCTGCCCGCCGAGTTGGCGGTGCGCTTCGACCGCGACTGGGGCAAGGTCGTCCAGCCCGTCGGCCCGCACGACCCGGGCCGCCCGGCGTACGAGGCGCGGCTGCGCCGCCTGCAGACGTACATCGCCGACGTGGTCGCCCACAAGCGCGCCGGCCGGCACACCGTGAACCGCGCCGAACATCCCACCCACCACGACCCGGTCACGGCGGGCGACGACCTGCTGGGCCGGCTCGTCGCCGCCCATGACGCGGGCGAGTTGAGCCGCGAGGAGCTCGACTCGATGGTGTTCCAGCTGCTGGTCGCGGGCCAGGAGCCGGTCACCAACCAGATCACCACCATGCTGATCACCCTGCTGCGCCACCCCGACCAACTCGCCCGACTGCGCGACGCCCTGGCCGAAGGGCCCGCCCACGACCCCGGTCCGCTCGCCCGCGCGGTGGAGGAACTGCTGCGCCACGACGCCGCGTTCGAGCTCACCACCTGGCGGTTCTTCGCCGAGGACAGCGACCTGTTCGGGACCACCGTCCCGGCCGGCGACTCGGTGATCGTCTCGCTGTGCGCCGCCAACCGAGACGACGCGCGGTTCCCGGACGCGGACCGCCTCGACCTCGACCGAACGCCGAACGCCCACCTCGCCTTCGGCCACGGCATCCACTACTGCCCCGGCGCTGCCCTGGCCCGGGCCGAACTCCAGGTCGCCATCGCCACCTTGCTCGCCCGGCTGCCCGGGCTGCGTCCGGCCGAGGCGGCCGGTGAGGGTCTGGACTCCCTCGCCTGGATCCCCGCCGTACTGGCGCGCGGGGTCAACCGGCTGCCCGTCGCCTACGACCGACGTTTCTGAGACCGGCGCGCGGCCGCGCCCGCCCGACGCCCGTACGACCTTTCCCGGAGGACCACCATGCCGCCCGCCGGCACCGTTTCCACCCGCCACCGTCACCCCACCGCATCCACACCGCCGCCCACGAACGCGGGCACAACCACAGGTACGCCAACGGGCACGCCCACGGACACGAGCACCGAACGGCTCGCCGCCCAGATCCTCGGCCTGCTGCTGCCGCACCGCCGCGCCTCCGACCCCGGGCTGGACACCAGGCCGGAGCACTTCCCGCACCAGCTGGCGCAGTTGGCGGACTTCGTCGCCGCCGGCGACCCGATCCTGTTCACCCTGCCCGGCTTCCCCTGCAAGTCGCCGAACCCCGCGAAGGTGCTCAGCCACCTGCCCGACGAGGGCGAGCGCCTGTCGCTCACCTTCCTCGACGGGCTCTGCGCGGAGATCGGCCGCCGCTACGAGCCCGGCGCACACATCCTGATCTGCTCGGACGGACACATATTCGGCGACCTCGTCCACGTCCCCGACGACCACATCGACGAGTACTCCGACGCGTTGACGGCGATGATCGAGCGCGAGGGCCTCAGCCACCTCGCCACCTTCGACCTGCGCGCCGTCCTCGGCGACCTGCCGTTCGACGACAAACGCGCCCGGGTGCACGCCCAGTACGCGCCGAGCGTCGAGGAGTTGCGCGAGCTGGTGCTGACGGACGAGGAGACCCTGCGGCTCTACCGCGGCATCACCCGCTTTCTGACCGAGGACACCACGGGCTTCACCGGCACCCGCTCCGCCCTGCAGCGCGACTGCCGCCGCCGCGCGTACGGGGTGATCCAGCGCAGCCGCGCCTGGGGCGAGTTGATCGCCGCGCAGCACCCCCGGTCGGTCCGGCTCTCCATCCACCCGCAGCCGGCGGGCGCACCGAAGTTCGGCATCCGGCTCCTGGAGGCGGCCGATGCCTGGATGACGCCCTGGCACTCCTCGGTGCTCCACCGACCGGACGGTGAATGGGAGTTGCTGCGCAGCGAGGACGCCGCGCAGCTCGGCCGGCTCGTCGAGCGCGACGGCCGGCCGAGCCACTACGAGGCGTTCTGACGGGCGGGCCCCGCCCCGGCTCCGGCCCCCAGCGCTCCCCCGCCCCCTCCCTCCGCCCCGGCCCCGGCACCCGCTCCCACTCCCGGCCCCACTCCCACCCGCAACGGAGCGGAGGCCGGGGTGCGGTGGTCGAAGGCGATCAACGGGTCGCCGGTGAGCGGGTGTTCGACCACCGCCGCCCGGACGCCGAACACCTCGGCCAGCAGGTCCGGGGTCAGCACCTCGCGCGGCGCCCCGGAGGCCACCAGGGCGCCGCGGTGCAGGACGTGCAGCCGGTCGCAGACGGAGGCGGCGGCGTTGAGGTCGTGCAGGGCGACCAGGGTGGTGCGGCGCTGTTCCCGGAGCAGGGCGAGGAGTTCGACCTGGTGCCGGACGTCCAGGTGGTTGGTCGGCTCGTCCAGCACCAGGACGTCCGGCTGCTGGGCGAGCGCCCGGGCCAGCAGCACCCGCTGCCGTTCGCCCCCGGACAGTTGGGCGAACCGGCGGCCGGCGGCGTCCGCCATGCCGACCCGCGCCAGCGCGTCGGCGGCGATCCGGTGGTCCTCGGCGTCGTCGGCGGCGAACGCCCGCTTGTAGGGGGTGCGGCCCATCGCGACCACCTCGCGGACGCTCAACTCGAAGTCCCCGCCGCGCTCCTGCGGCAGCGCGGCGATGTGCCGGGCGGACTGCGCGGGCCGCAGCCCGGCCAGGTCGCGCCCGGCCAGCAGCACCCTCCCGGCGCTCGGCCGCAGGTGCCGGTAGACGGTGCGCAGCAGGCTGGACTTGCCGCTGCCGTTGGGCCCGACCAGTCCGGCGACCTCCCCTTCCTCGGCGACCAGGTGGACCCCGGCCACCACCGTCCGCCCGGCCAGGGTGACGCTCAGTTCCTCGACGGCGATCCTCACGTGCGCTCCAGTCGTCGGTCCAGCAGGTAGAGCAGGGTGGGGGCGCCGAGGACGGCGGTGACGACGCCGATCGGCAGTTCCTGGCCGTCCAGCGCGGTGCGGGCCACGGTGTCGACCACGACCAGCAGCAGCGCACCCGTGAGCGCGGACAGCGGCAACAGGCGCCGGTGGTCCCCGCCGACGAGCAGCCGGCAGACGTGCGGCACCATGAGCCCGACGAAGCCGATCGCGCCGGAGACCGCGACCAGCACGCCGGTGAGCACGCTGGTGACCACGAAGACCTCGCGGCGCAGCCGGGTGACGTCCACGCCGAGCCCGGCGGCCGTCTCGTCACCCATGAGCATCGCGTTGAGCCCGCGGGCGCGGGCCTGCAGCAGGGCCAGTCCGAGCGCCACCGCGACGGCGGGGACGGCGAGTTGGGCCCAGACGGCGCCGCCGAGGCTGCCCATGAGCCAGAACAGCACACCGCGGGTCTGCTGTTCGTCGCGGGTCTGCAGGACGAGGTAGCTGGTGATGCCGCCGAGGAACTGGGCGATGGCGATGCCCGCGAGGACCAGGCGCAGCGGGGAGAAGCCGCCGCCGCGCCGGGCCGTCAACCAGACCAGGGAGAACGCGCCGAGGGCGCCGGCGAAGGCCGCCAGGGAGACGGTGAGGCCGAGCGCGCTGCCGAAGGCGAGGTCGAGGCCGAGCGAGGTGCCGAGGACGATCGTGGCGACCGCCCCGAGGGAGGCGCCGGAGGAGATGCCGAGCAGGTAGGGGTCGGCGAGCGGGTTGCGGACCAGGGCCTGCACGGCGGTGCCGACCAGGCCGAGCCCGGCCCCGACCGTCGCCGCCAGCAGGGCGCGCGGGACGCGCAGCTGCCAGACGATGAGGTCGCGGGTGCCGGGCTCGGGGGCCCGCCCGGTGAGGTGGCGGGCGACGACCGACCACACCTCGCCGGGCGGGATGTCCAGTGAGCCGAACGACACCGCGGCGGTCAGGGCCAGCACCAGGGCAGTGGTCAGCGCGACGGCCAGCGGCCCGGCCCGCAGGGTGCGGGCCGGGCGGGCATCCCTCCCCTCGCGCGTGCGAGCGGTCGTGCCGGGCGCGCCGGAGGCATCGGGGACGCCGGGAGCATCGGGGGCGGCCGAGGTCACCGCCTACTGCCCGTTCTTGACGAGGGTCGGGTGGATGGTCGCGGCGATCTGCCGGACGGCGTCGGCGTTGCGCACGCCCGCGATGGTGGTGACCTCGGAGCCGAGCCGCACGAAATGGCCCTCCTGGACGGCCTTCAGGCCCTGGGTCGCGGGGAAGCCGCGCAGGAACGCCTCGGCGTCGTCGAAGGCCTTGCGGGTGGCCTCCTCGCTGCCCCGGTTGCGGACGGCGAGCTGGATCCAGTCCGGGTTCTTGGCGACGACGTCCTCCCAGGAGCCGGGCTTGAAGTCGGCGTCGCAGTCGGCGAACACGTTGCGGGCCCCGGCCTGGGTGATCACCGCGTTGGCGACCTGGCGGCCGCAGACCGCGACCGGCTGCTTGGTGCCGGCGTCGAAGTCGAAGACGAAGTAGCCGGGACGCTGCGCCTCCGGGACGCCGGCGAGCGCGGTGCGGACCTCGCCGACCTGCTTCTCCATGCCTGCGACGAGCTCCTCCGCGCGGGCGGCGGTGCCGGTGACGGCGCCGAGGCGGCGGATGTCGTTCTCGATCCCGGAGAGGTCGGTGCGCGGCGCCTTGGCCGCCTTCGGGGTGCCGGCGCAGGCGGTGGACAGGAGGTAGACGTGCTGGATGCCGGCCGCCGCGAACTCCTCCTCGCTGGGCCCGGTGGCGCCGCCGCCCATCATCGGCATCGCGCCGAAGGTGTCGATGTAGAGGTCGGCGCCGGAGCCGAGCAGCTTCTCCTTGGGGATGGTCTTGTCGCCGAGCACGGGCACCTTGGCGCCCTGTTCGGCCAGGGCCGGCGGGAGGGTGCCGTGGCCGGGCGGGAAGCCGGTGCCGATCACCCGGTCGCCCGCGCCCAGTTGGAGCAGCAGCTCCAGGGCGGCGGCGTTGCTGGTGACGATCTTGGCGGGGGCCTTGGCGATGGTGGTCTCCCGGTCCGTGCAGTCGGCGACCTTGACGGGGTAGCCGCCGGCCGGGGCGGCCTGGGCGGTGCCGGTGGCGCCCCGCTCTCCGCCTCCCCCGCCGCCGCTTCCGCAGGCCGTGGCGAACAGGGCGACGGCGGCCGCGATTCCGCAGACAACGCGAGGGCGCATGACAACTCTCCTGGTCGGTGATCGTGCTGGGGGCCCGTCCTGCGAACCCGGTCCAGGTAGTCGGCCGGATCGTTCGGCGGGTTCCCGGGGATTTCCGCTCCGTCCGGCGGCCGTCCTCGAACCCCCGGCGTAGGGTGGCCGGATGGCCGATCCCACCGTCCTGCGGGACGATCTCGACCTGCCCGTACGGCTCGGCCCGCGCCCGACGCGCCGGGTGGTGTCGCTGGTGCCGTCGCTGACCGAGGCCGTCGCCGTCACCGCGCCCGGGCTGCTGGTCGGCGCCACCGACTGGTGCAGCCACCCGGCCGACCTGGCCGTCACCAGGATCGGCGGCACCAAGAACCCGGACGTGCCGGGCATCCTCGCTCTCGCCCCGGATCTCGTCCTGGCCAACGACGAGGAGAACCGGCGCCCCGACCTGGACGCGCTGAGGGCGGCCGGCCTGCCGGTCTGGGTCACCGACGTCCGCACCCTGGACGGCGCGTTCCGCTCGCTCGACCGGATGCTCACCGCCGCCTGCGCGCTGCCGCGCCCGGGTTGGCTGGACGAGGCCGAGGCGGCGTGGGCCGCCGTCCCGCGCCCCTCGGACGGCCCGCGGGCGATCGTGCCGATCTGGCGCCGCCCGTGGATGGTCCTCGGCCGCGACACCTTCGCCGGGGACCTGCTGCGCCGGTTCGGCGTCCGGCTCGTCCACGCCGGGCACGCCGAGCGCTACCCGGCCGTCCCGCTGCCCGAACTGCTCGCCTGCCGACCGGAATTGGTGGTGCTGCCGGACGAGCCGTACCGCTTCACGGCGGAGGACGGCCCGGAGGCGTTCCCGGGTGTCCCGGCGGCGCTGGTCAGCGGACGCCACCTGACCTGGTACGGACCCTCCCTGGCAACGGCTCCGACCGTCCTCGCGCAGGCATTGGAGCACCCGTTCATGCCAGGGCACCCGTCCGGACCAGGGGAAAAGAGCACATCGTAGGATGACCGCCACTCGCCGGAACCGCCGGTGACAAGCGGGGGAACCACCGATGGCAGTGGGCACGTCCGGAGAGCCCCTGGTCCTGGTGTCGGCCGTGGGGGTCTCGACGGTCGTCCTGGCCATCCCCAGCCCGGGGTACGTGGCCAACGTCAAGGCGCTGATCTCCAACCGACCATGGAGCAAGGCGGGCTGACGTTCTCGGGCACACGCGGTACGGCGAAGGGCCCGGGACGCGCGATCGCGTGTCCCGGGCCCTTCGCCACTGTTCCCCGGAGGTCAGCCCCGCGCAGCGGTGACGGCGGCGCCCAGCGCCTCCTTGATCCGCGGCCCGAGACGGGCGAAGCCCAGCTCCTTCATCGCCGCCCGCAGCAGCTCCTCGTCCGTGCGCTCGACACCGTCACCGTCCACCCACCGGACGACGGCGAGCAGTTCGTCGGCGGAGTAGGCGGTCACGGGCCGACCGGGCGTGAAGTCCGGCTTCTCGGGCCGGTCAGTGGCGGCGGGCTCGGCCACCGGCTCGGCGGCGGGCGCCTCCTCGACGGCCTCGACCTCGGCCACCGGCTCCTCGGCCTCGATGACCTCCACCGCTACGACCAGCTCCTCGGCAGCAGCAGGCTCAACAACCGCCTCCACCTCGACAACCGGCTCCACGACGACCGCAGACGCCTCCTCGACAACCTCTACCTCGACCTCGACCACGGCCACCGGCTCCGCGGCCTCAACCACCTCTACCGGTACAACCGGCGCCTCGACCTCGGCCACCGGCTCCGCGGCCTCGATGGCCTCCACCGCCACGACCGGCTCCTCGGCAGCAGCAGGCTCAACAACCGCCTCCACCTCGACAACCGGCTCCACGACGACCGCAGACGCCTCCTCGACAACCTCGACCACGACCTCGGCCACCGGCTCCGCGGCCTCAACAGCGGGAGCCTCGGCCGCCTCCACCTGGGCCACCAGCTCGGGCTCGGGCTCGGCAGCCGTCTCGACGGCCTCCTCGACCGCCTCCGGCTCGACGACCGGCGCGTCCTCCAGGGCGGGCGTCTCCTCCGCCGACTCGGCTTCGACCTCGACCTCGACCTCAGCCTCGGCTTCGGCGGCGGGGGTCTCGACGACGGCCTCGGTCTCCGTGTCCTCCGGCGCCTCAACGGCCGCCGTCGGCTCGGCCACGGCCTCGGCCGACTCCGCGGCCTCCGCCAGCGCAGCAGTCGCGGCGGTCGCGGCGGCCACCAGATCGTCGGCGGCCGGGGACGGCGCCGGGAGGGAGACCACGGTGACGGGGGCTTCCTGCGCCACCTCCGCCACCTTCTCCTCAATCACCTCGACGGCGGCCTCGACCGCAGAGCCAGCCTCGACCGAGTCCGAGTCCGAGTCCGAAGCCGAGCCCTGCTCCGACTCCAGCTCCGCCTCGGTCACCACGCCGCTCGCCGGCTCCTCCACCGGCTCCTCCGCCGAGGCAGGAGCCGAAGCCGGAGCAGGAACCGCAGCCTCGACGGCGCTCCCCGCCCCCGCGAGCCCGTCACGCTGGCCGCCGGCCAGGGCCTGGCGGGCGCCGTAGGCGGCTTCGGCGGCGCTGCGGTCGGCCTGGGCGGCGGTGAGTTCGGCGAGCAGGTCGCCGAGGCCGGCCTCCTCCAGGGTGGCGCGCAGGCCGCGGATAGTGGGCAGGCGGTAGAGCGTGCCCTCGTCGGCGGCGAGCCGTTCGACCAGGTCGACGAGGTCGGCGAAGGCCAGCCCGTCGAGGTCGTGGTCGGGGAGCATCCGGGCGAGGCCGCGCAGGCCGGTGTTGATCGCCTCGAAGGCCTGGGCGGTCCGCTCGACCAGCGCGCCGTCGGTGGGCACGACCGGGAGGGTGCCCGCGGGGGCGATGGCGACCCAGGCACGGCGCTCGATCTCGGCGGAGGCGAGTGCCTCGTGCAGGTCCTCGCGGCGGACCCGGCGGTCGGTGGCGAGGGCCGTGGCCTGCTTGCGCAGGGAGCGGGCGCGCAGCCAGGAGAGCTTGACGCCGTGCTCGCGGCGCCAGGTGCTGTCCGCGGTGGCGGCGGTGAGGGCGTCGAGGTCGGCGTCGTAGGCGGCGGCGGTGAGGGTGGCGGAGGTGCGCTGGACGCGCTGGAGCAGCTCGACGAGCAGGGCGGTCTTGGCGACGGTGTCGGGTTCGTCGAGCTTGACCTCGGCGGCGAGGGCGGTGACGGCGTCCCAGGTCTGGCGGAGGTCGCGGCCGCGCAGTTCGGCCAGCGCGGTGGAGGCGGCGCGGGCGTCCTCGGGGGTGGCGACGGTGTCGACGGCCGCGTACCAGGCGTGGGTGTCGGCGGTGAGGGTGAAGGCCCCGAGTTCGGCGTAGCGGCCGAGGTCCTCGCGGAGGTCGCTCTCCGCCGTGGCGGCCTTGGCGTCCTGGGGGTCCTTGACGTCTGCGGCGTCGGCGACGTCCGCCGGGTCGGCTGCGTCGGCGTTGCGCGAGTGAAGCACTGTCATGTGAGGTCCGGTTCTGGGCGACGACGGCGGGGCTGGCGGCGAGGGGGCGGCGGACCGGTTGCGCGGAGCGCCCCGGAACGGGGCTGGGGGGCGCGCGGTAGGGCCGCCGGTTGTGGACGCCCAGAATACGGGTGCCCGTTCGAGCCTTGCACGCACCCACCGCCCGACGGGCCGGTGTCGTGTGCCATACCGCCCACCTGGCCGCTACTCGGGAGGGCCACCTGGGTGGTGGGGCGTTGGGCCGGACGGGTGCTCGGGGCTTCGGTCCCCGGCTCGGCCGGACGGTCTTCCCGACCGGGCCCCGGGCCGCCGTGGCCGGTCCAGCGGCACGGTGCGGAGCCGTCGGCCGAGGGGTGCGCGGTACCCGGCGCGGGCGAGGGAGGCGAGGTCGACCGGCGCGAGGTACTCGTAGAGCGCGGTGCGGTGCCACCACGCACCGGTTTCCCGCAGTTCGCGCCAATCGGTGAACCGGTAGAGGTAGAGGGTCGCCCGGACGTGGGTCGGCGGGGTGCCGGGGAAGGGGTTGTGGCGCAGCAGCCGGAGGGTGGCGCGGTCGCCGGCGAGCAGGCGGGCGACGAAGGGCAGGAACCAGGGGCGGGCGTAGGCGGGCGAGATGCCGGCGAACCACATCAGCCAGTCGAGCCGCAGGTGGTAGGGGGCGTACTGGCGTGGGAGCCGGCGCACGTCTCCGGGTTTGCCCTTGAAGCCGTACTCGTGCCAGACCGTGTGCGGGGTGAGGGTCGGTTCGTCGGTGCCTTCGACGACGATCTCCTGGCGGATGCGGTTGATGCTGCCGAAGGCGCCGTAGGTGTTGACGAGGTGCAGCCGGTTGAAGGAGCGGTTCATGGCCTGGCGGCGGGAGACGAGGTTGCGGACCGGCCAGTAGCTGAGGACGGCGACGGCGGCGGTGAGCGCGATCACCAGCACCTCGAACCAGACGGGGGCGCCGGGGCGCGCGTGGGCGTGAACGGGCAGGCCGAGGCGGGCCGGGTCGACGGCGGCGAGGGCGAGTGTGACGGTCAGCCAGTTGAGCCAGGCGAAGTTGCCGGAGGCGATCAGCCACAGCTGGGTGGCGACGACGATGCAGGCGGCGTAGCTCGCGACCGGCTGCGGGAGGAAGAGGCAGACCGGGACGACGAGTTGGACGAAGTGGTTGGCGGCCACCTCGACGCGGTGCAGCGGGTCGGGCAGGTGGTGGAAGAACCAGCTGAGCGGTCCGGGCATGGGCTGGGTCTCGTGGTGGTAGCGCAGGCAGGTGAGGTCGCGCCAGCAGCGGTCACCGCGCAGTTTGATCAGTCCGGCACCGAACTCGACCCGGAAGACCAGCCAGCGCATCAGCCAGAGCACCAGGGTCGGCGGGGCGGTGTCGGCGTTGCCGAGGAAGGCGGCGAGGAAGCCGGCTTCGAGCAGCAGTGACTCCCAGCCGAAGGAGTACCAGGTCTGCCCGACGTTGACGATCGAGAGGTAGAGCCCCCAGAGCACCGCCCACAGCAGGACGGACGCCCAGAGCGGGACGAGGTCGCCGAGTCCGGCGGTCACGGCGGCGGCGAGCGCGGCGCCGCTCCAGGCGACGGTGGCGAAGAAGCGGTCGCTGTAGTGGAGGTGGAACAGCCCAGGCGCGTGGCGGAAGGGGACCCGGGCGGTGAAGCGGGGCACCGGCAGCATGCCGTCGGTGCCGATCAGGGCGCGGAACTGCGCGACGGCGGCGAGGAACCCGACCAGGTAGAGGCCGGCGAGCAGGCGTTGGACGAGCAGCCGGCTCAGCCAGTAGTCGGGGGCCGCGAACCAGTCCATGCGGCCCATGCCTACCATCGGCGCCCTTCGGGCGGGCCGTGGCCGGGGCGCGGGCGGGGCCGGTTCACCCGCTCGGCCTCGGACGCCGGGGTACTCCGGGCGGCCCGGTGCCCCCGGACGGCACCGTGGCGGGGAGCCTCTCCTCGGGGGTGAGAGGCGCCCCGCCACGGTGACGGATGTCGCGGTGGTGCGGTCGCAGGTGGTGCGGTGGTCAGTGCTGCGATTGCGAGAGGTGCGGTCGCGGGTGGTGCGGTCACGGGTGGTGCGGTGGTGCGGACCGGTGGGCGGTGGTACGGAGGGGGACTGCGGCGCCGCACGCGGACGGCAGGTCGGCGGCTCAGCTCGGCAGGATGAGTCCGGACTCCCCGGCGAGGCCCGGGCGTCCGACCGGGGTGGCGCCGTTCTGCTGGAGCCGGTCGACCAGCAGCGCGGCCAGCGTGCCGAGCTCCTCCTCGGTGCGGGACTGCGCGGTGACGTCCATGCCGACGGTGAGGACGCCGTTGACCTGGCCGGTGCGCGCGGTCCGCAGCGGGGTGCAGGTGAAGCTGAAGATCTGCTGGATGCGCTGGGCGTCCGGGCGGCCTGACTGGATCCGGACGTCGTTCAGGACCGTGCTGCGCCCGGTGTGGTAGGCCTCCACGACGGCCTGCTGGAGTCCTGCCGCGCCGAGCTGCGGGTAGGCCGCGCCGATCGCCCCGTACGCCGCCGGGGCTCCGAAGGTGTCGGCGTGCTGGGCGTTCGCGTAGCGGATCTCCTGGCCGGGGCCGTCGGTGAGCATGATGGGGAACGGGGAGCCGTCGAAGGCGGCGAACATCTCCTGCTGCTGGGCGAGCAGGTTGTCGCGCAGCCGGATCTCGGAGAGCAGCGCCTCGGCGAGGTGCTGGATGTCGCGCAGCCGCTCGCGTCCCCACTGCCGGGGTTCCCGGTCGAGGACGCAGACGGTACCGATGACGGTTTTGGTGTCGTCGACGAGCGGGGCACCGAGGTAGGCCCGCACGCCCAGTTCGTCGACGACCGGGTTTCCGGAGAACCGGGGGTAGGCGAGGATGTCGTCGAGCGCGAGGGGGGAGCGCTGGGCGACGACGTGCGGGCAGAAGCCGTGACTCAGCGGCATCTGACGGGTCGGAAGATCGAAGGCGATGCCCCGATCGGCCCAGGAAGCGCCTTCTTCGGACGCGACGTCGCTCGAGTTTGGCGGAATGTAGAGCCCCCGGAACATCTGGCGCTCGTCGTTGATGAAGTTGACCATCGCGATGGGAGCGCGGGTGATGCTGGCGGCCAGGTGGGCGAAGCGGTCGAAGGCCTCGTCCGCGGACGGTTCGTTGAGACCGAGGCTGCGCAGCCTGCGGGTCCGCTCGGACTCCCCGGGGGCACCCGGGAACTGGCCTTGAGTGCTCATCACATCAGTCATGGCGCACATGTAATCAGACATCAGGGCGCTTCGGCTCGCTCGGTCCGGTTCGTCACCTTTGCTGATGAACAGTCAAAGCCGCATGTGAGCGGCCGCTCAGCAGGTTGTCGCGGCGGGGAAGGATCAATCCCCACTCGGCGTCACGGCCAAACACCTCAACGTCAGGACGGGCCGATTTCCGCCAATCGAAGATCGACTCTGGGTCAGCACAGGAGACCCATATGACAATGAGCCCTGCCGAAGACACGGACGGTATTCCCAACCCCGGGAAAGCCGCCCCGAGTTCCGCTTGCACCGATTGCAAAGGGGCAGTCGGCCACCACCACCTCCACACCCCACTCACCCTCGGGGGCGGCCGAAGCGGCTTCGACGGCGCGGACGGAGGCACGGCACACCCCTGACACGAGAGGACCCCAGCATGGCGATGGACTACTTCACCGACGAGCGCCACGAGAGTCTCCGAGCGGAGGTCCGTGAGTTCGCGGAGAAGGAGGTACGTCCGCACGTGGCCAGGATGGAGGCCGAACGGAACGTCGAGGTCGAACTGTCGAGGGAGATCGCCCGACGGGGATGGATCGGCGTGACCATTCCGCGCGAATTCGGCGGAATGGGACTGGGGCACCTCGCCAAGACCGTCATCGTGGAGGAGCTCGCCCGGGTCAGCGGTGCCATGGGCGCGGTGGCGCAGGCCTCGCAGCTCGGTGTCGCCAAGGTCATCCACTTCGGCTCGAACGCCCAACGGCGGTACTGGCTGCCGAAGTTCGCCTCCGGTGCGGCGCTGCCGACCATCGCCGTCACCGAGCCGGAGTCGGGCGGCCACGTGCTCGGGATGTCCGGCACCGCCCGTCGCGAGGGCGGCGAGTACGTGCTCGACGGCCGCAAGTGGTTCGTCGGCAACTCCCACATCGGCGACGTGCACGGGGTGATCCTCCGCACCGGCGAGGGCAGCCGGGGCCTGTCCGCGTTCCTGGTCGAGAGCGACCGCCCCGGCTTTCGCGCCGGGGAACTCGGTTCGCAGAGCGGCCTGCACGGCTTCAGCTTCGGCGAGATCGTCTTCGAGGACTGCCGCATCCCGGTCGCCAACCGGCTGGGCCTGGAGGGCCAGGGCCTGGACGTCGCCTACTCCTCCTCCACCCTGTACGGCCGGCTCAACCTCGCCGCCGTCGCGCTCGGCATCCACACCGCGATCGTCGCGGACACCGCGCGCTTCGCGGAGGAGCGGGTGCTCTACGGCAAGCCGCTCAACCAACTGCCCAACATCGCCCTGAAACTGGGCGAGATGCAGTCGCGGCTGATGACGGCGAAGCTGGCCGCCTACCACGCCTCGTACCTGCTCGACCACGGCAGGGCCTGCGACGCCGAGCTGATGAACGCCAAGCTCATCAACACCGAGTACGCGCTGGACTCGGCGCGCAACGCCATGGAGATCCACGCCGCCCGGGGCCTGCAGGCCGAGTTCAGCATCGAGCGCTACCTGCGCGACGCCACCCACGTCTACCCGCCGGCCGGGACCTCGGACGTCCAGCGGCTGCGGCTCGGCCAGGTCGCCTGCGGCACCTACGGCAAGCAGTGGTCGGCGGAGCTGTCCGACCTGGCGAGCTGGGCCTGGACCGAACTGGCCCAGCGGGAGGCCGCGGTGGAGTTGCAGGTGGTGGGGGGCGGGCAGGTGGTGCCGATACCGCTGGCGGGTTGAACCGACGTGGCCAACGGGCTGGACCCGCGGCACGTCGGCGCGAACCGGCGCATCGGCAAACCGGCCTGGCGAACCGACGGCCCCGACCGGCCGGACGGCGTCGAAGCCTCCAGCATAAGCGGTTTGACCTGTTCCTGACGGCTCTCCGGGAGACCCCCTGGCCCCCGGAGAGCCGCCTGGGGCGCTCCCCCCGGCCGACCTGAGCTGCGACGATCCGACGGCGGACGCTCCGTCCGCGCATCTCCACCACCGCCATCAACCCCTCACGCATCGTCAGTTGATGTTGCGACGAGGGCGCATGGGGCTGATAGCGTTCCTGCCGTCGGCGGCTGTGCTGCACCTCCGTCCGGACGATGACACCGCGTCACCCCGTCCGGCCACCCCGGCCGTGGCGCCCTGAAGCCCCGGCCGGACCGCGGACAGGCCCAACCGCCGTTCGGCCCAGCGACTCGGCCCTGCAACGAGGAATCAGATGCCAGGCATATCGGCCCACCGCACGGGCCACCGCGCCGGCCGGTCCGGCTCGCTCCGCAGCTCGCTCCTCGCCCTCGTGCTGGTTCCCAGCCTGGGCCTCGCCGCCGCCTGGGGCTACGCCGCCTACCTGCTGCGCGACGCCGGACACCGCACCGCCCTGATCGCCGGCAGCGCCGTCGTGGCCCTGGTCCTGCTGGTCAGCCTGGTCCGCGGCATCCGGGCCGCCCGGGCCCTGTCCGCCCGCCTCTCCGTGCTGCGCACCGACACCCTCGCACTCGCCCAGGACGAGATCCCCGAGGTCGTCGGACGGCTGCGCGCCGGGGAGCCGGTGCCCACACCACCCGCCTGGTCGCCGTCCCGGCGGGCCGGCGACGAGGTCCAGCAGACCGCCGACGGCCTCGCCGCCGTCCGTCAGGCCGCCGTCGCCGCCATCGTCCACCAGGCCCAGGGCCGCGAGGGGACGAAGAAGGTCTTCCTCAACATCGCCCGCCGCACCCAGATCCTGATCCACCGGCAGATCAGCATGCTCGACGCCCTGGAGCGCGAGCACGAGGAACCCGAGCTGCTGCGCGAGCTGTTCGCGGTCGACCACCTCGCCACCCGGATGCGGCGCAACGCCGAGAACCTCGTCATCCTCGGCGGCGCCCTGCCCGCCCGGCGCTGGCGCAACGCCGTGCCCATGGTCAACGTGCTGCGCAGCGCCGTCTCCGAGACCGAGAACTACGCCCGGGTCGTCGTCCAGGGCGTGCCGCGCGCCTCGCTCAGCGGACAGGCCGTCGCCGACGTCATCCACCTGATCGCCGAACTCATCGAGAACGGCACCACCTTCTCCCCGCCGTACACCCAGGTGCAGGTCTCCGCGCAGGAGGTCCCCAAGGGCCTGGCGGTCGAGGTCGAGGACCGCGGCCTCGGCATGACCGAGGAGGAGTACGAGCGGCTCAACGACTACCTGGCCAACCCGCCCGAGCTGGACGTCTCCGCCCTCGGCGACGACCTGCGGCTGGGCCTGTTCGTCGTCGCGCGGCTGGCCGCCCGGCACGCCATCCAGGTCACCCTGCGGCCCTCGCCGTACGGCGGCACCCGGGCCGTGGTGCTGGTGCCGTCCGTGCTGCTGGAGCAGGCCGAGCAGCCGGCCGCAGTCCCCGGGCTGCCGTCCGGCGCGCGGGTCACCCGGACACCGGTCCCCGAGCCGCTGCCGACGGCGGGCGGCGACCTCGGCGGTGCGGACGGGGAGCTGTCGGGCGCGCTGGCCGGGGTACTCGGCGGGCTGTTGGGCGGGGGGCCAGGGGCTCCGGTGCCCGGGGCCGCGCCTGGTGCGGCCGATGGGGCTGGTGCGTCTTCGGTGCCCGGGGTGCCTGGGGTTCCTGCGGGGCCCCGCGTGGGTGACGGTGCGGGTGACGGCGGTGTGATCACCGGTGAGCTGCTCGCCCAGTACTCCCTGGGCGCCGCCCCAGCTCCGACCAACGGCGGTCTGCCGGTCGGCGCCGAGATCCCCGGCCTGCCCGGTGCCGTGGTCGTCCCCCGGCCCGTCCTTCCGCAGCCGTACGACCTCCCGGTCGGCGAGCCGTCGGCGGACGGGCGCACCGTGGACGGACGCGCTGGGGACGGGCGCGCTGGGGACGGGCGCGCGGCGGACTCGGTGGTCGAGCCTGCGGCCGTGCCCCTCGACGGCGCCTGCGCCGACCGCGCCCAGGAGAAGCGCTTGGAGCACGGCCAGGACGGCGAACTGCGCACTCCGCGGGTCCTGCCGCAGCGGGTCCGCAACGCCAGCCTCGCCGAGCAGCTCCGTGAGGCCAACGCCCCCGGCGTCATGCTGCCCCCTGTGGTCGGCCACCCCGCCCAGACCGGGCCCCAGTCCGGCCCCCGGCACGGCGCCCCCGAGGCCGACGACCCGTCACCGCAGCGCTCCCGCGCCACCATGGCCGCCATCCAGCGCGGCACCCGGACCGCCCGCGCGGCCGACCCCGACCCCTACACGCCGATCACGCCCACCGCCCCCCAGGCGCCCGCCGCGCCCCACACCCCGGCCGCGCCTTCCGCCGTCCGGGATGCCTCCGCCGTTCAGGAAGCCAAGGAACAGCAGTGATGACGCAGCACACCGACACCCAGCGCGACCTCAACTGGCTGCTGGACCAGCTGGTGGCCCGGGTACCCGAGACCCGGCACGCCATCGTCCTCTCCGAGGACGGTCTGCTGGTCGGCATGTCCCGGGGCCTGGACCGCGCCGACGCCGAACACCTCTCCGCCGTCGCCTCCGGACTGCAGAGCCTCGCCCGCGGCGCCGGACACCGGTTCAACGGCGGGCGGGTCCGGCAGACCGTGGTCGAGATGGACCAGCTGTTCCTGTTCGTCACCACCGCCGGGCAGGGCGCCCGGCTCGCCGTCCTCACCAGCGAGCAGGTGGACGCCGGTCTGATGGCGTACGAGATCAACGTGCTGGTCAAGCAGGTCGGCCAGTACCTCACCGCGGCGCCACGCAGCGACGCCGGCCAGGTCGGCGCGGGTGGCGGTGCGTGACCGCCGACGCCGACGAGGCCTGGTTCTACGACAAGGACGCAGGCCATCTGGTCCGCCCTTACGCGATCACCAACGGGCGCACCGGCCCGGTCCGTGACGGCTTCGCACTGATCACCCTCGTGGTCACCGCCGACCCGCGCACCGACACCAGCCGGCTCACGCCCGAACCGGCCGCGATCATCGACCTGTGCCGCGAGCGCCCGCTGGCCGTCGCCGAGATCGCGGCCACCCTCGACCTGCCGGTCAGCGTCGTCAAGGTGCTGCTCGACGACCTGGCCGAGGCCCGGCTGATCCTCACCCGCGCCCCGGTCCAACTCGCCGAGGCGCCGGACATCTCGCTGATCCAGGCCGTGATCGAGGGCGTCCGCCGGCTCTGACCCGGCGGGGCCCCCGCCCGCCCCGCATCTCTCAGTCCCACTCCAGGAGACCCGAATTGACGACCCAGAGCCTGGTGCCGGGCGCGGTCAAAATCCTCGTCGCCGGCGGCTTCGGCGTCGGGAAGACCACCATGGTCGGCTCGGTCAGCGAGATCGAACCGCTGCAGACCGAGGAGCGGATGACCCGCGCCAGCATCGGGGTCGACAACCTCGACGGCGTCCAGGGCAAGTCCACCACCACCGTGGCGATGGACTTCGGGCGGATCACCGTCCGCGAGGACCTGGTGCTCTACCTGTTCGGCACGCCCGGGCAGTTCCGGTTCTGGTTCATGTGGGACGACCTCGCCCTCGGCGCCCTCGGCGCGATCGTCCTCGCCGACACCCGGCGGCTCGAATCCAGCTTCGCCGCCGTGGACTTCTTCGAGCAGCGCGGCATCCCGTTCGCGATCGGCGTCAACTGCTTCCACGGCCGCCGCGACGCCAGCCCCGAGGCCGTCCGGCGCGCCCTCGACCTCGGGCCGGACGTCCCGGTCGTGCTCTGCGACGTGCGGGAGCGGGCGTCCAGCAAGGAACTGCTGCTCGCCCTGCTCGACCAGGTGCACCGCAACGCCCTGTCCGCCGGGCGGCGGTGAGGGCGCGGGGTTCGGCCTCCCCGACGGTCTGGCAGGCGCGGACGGTCAGGCGGTGACCGGGGTGCGGTCGGCGCGGTCGGCCGGTTCCGCGCGGTCGGCCGGGTCGTCGAGTCCGGCGAGGGCGTGCACCAGCGGCGCCAGCTCCGGGACCTCCGCGGCCTGCGCCAGGGTCGCCTCCAGGGTGGCGTCGTGCACCGGGCGGGCGGCTGCCAGCAGGGTGCGGCCCTCGGGCGTCAGCTCCGTGTAGATCCCGCGCCGGTCGTCGGCGCAGAGGTAGCGGCTGAGCAGCCCGCGATCCTCCAGGCGGGTCACCAGGCGGGTCGTCGCGCTGCTGCTCAGCGCCGCGGCGCGGGCCAGCTGCTGCATCCGCATGTGCCACCCGTCCTGCCGTGACAGCGCGTCCAGCACCGTGTACTCGACCACCGAGAGCCGGTGCTCCGCCTGCAGCGCCTTCTCCAGCGCCGTGTCGATCAGCCCGTGCAGCGCGGCCAGAGTTCGCCAGCCACGGGCCCGGATCTCGGCCGCGTCGTCGCGGATCCCCATCGCTCGCCTTCCCTTCCGTTTCCCTGCGCGTTCCGCCTTCCCCTGCGCGTCCCGCAATGTCCCTCGTCAGACAAGTATGCCAGTCGGCGCGGATTACCTGTCTGTGCAACTAATTTTCCTTATACCTCCCCGCCGGATCGGCCCGTCCGCCGGGTCGTTCGTATCCGTTGGGAGGTGGCGGCGGCCGTGCTGTGCCAGGTTGGCGGCCGGATCGGCCTCCCCGGCTATCCCTCCTCCCCGGCCCAGGCGGCGGAACAGAGCGCGGTGGCCAGCTCCTCGGTGTAGCTGGCGGCCGCCAGCCAGGCCCCGGCGAAGGCCTCGTGGTCGTCCGGGACGACCCGGCCGAACACGTCGCGGCGCTGGTCGACCGCGGCGGCCCGCAGGGTGTCGAGCAGCTCGGCCGCCGTCGCCAGCCCTGCGACGCGCAGCAGGCTCCGGTCGGCGGCCGCCGTGGCCGCGCCCGGGGCCAGGGCGTGGCGCCCGGTGGTGACCGTCTGCTCGACCCGGCGGCCGAGCACGTGGGCCGGAGGGCCGTACGGCACCGTGGCCGGGAGGCCGGGTGCGGCGTCGGTGGGTGGCACACCGACGGGCGCGGCGGTCCCGGGGCCGGTGGCGGCCGGACCGGTGGTCTGGAGGTCGGCGGTCTGGAGGCGTTCGAGGCCGAGGTTGATCCGGCCGGCCCGGTCGGCGGGGACGACGAGCGCGGGGAGTCCGGCGGGACCGGGGGCTCCGGGGCCGGCGGTCCCGGGGTCCGCCAGGGGCTCCGGGGGTGTGCCGATCGCGAGCAGGCGAAGCTCGGGACGGTCCGAGCGCTCCAGGCGGCCGATCACCCGTAGCCGCAGGCCGGGCGCGGTGGCGAGCAGCGCGAGGTTCGCCCGGAAGGCCAGCCCCGGGTGCTCGTGCCCCGCCCGCAGGGCCACCACCAGAGCGCCGTCGCCACTACCGGCGCCGGTACCGACGCCGCCCGCACAGCGCGCCAGCAGCTGCGGCGCCCCGCCCTGGCCGACCGGGGCCGGGCCCAGCAGGGTGACGTCCAGGAACAGCAGATCGCTCCCGGCCGGTCGGCTCTCGTACGGCAGCGACTCCGCCGCGAGCGCCCGCGCCACCTGGGCGGCCGCCGGTTCGGCCCAGAGCGCGGCCGGTGCCCCCGCCGTCCACGCCGCGCCCGCCGCCCGGACCGCCCGGACGGAGGCGCCGGCGCCCAGCCGCCCGGCGGCGGATCGGGTGGCGCCCTGCACGGCCAGCCCGGCGCGACTGAACTCCCGGTGACTGAGCGGGGCCTCGCCCAGCCGCACCGTCCGGTTGCCCGCCCCGACCGCCTGCGGGGCGGCGGCCGCCGCGTCCCCGTGCGGCATCACCTCGGCCACCGTGCTGAGCCGGCCGTCCGCGTCCACCGCCCAGCTCACCACCCCGGCGTGGGTGGCCGTCAGCACCGGTTCCGCGAACAGCCCGTACAGCCGCAGCCCGCCCTCCTCGCCGTACACCTGGCGGGCGGTGCCGCGCAGTCCGGCGACGGGGCCGAAGCCGGTGGTCAGGGCGGAGGTCAGGGCGGTGGTGAGGTCCAGCAGGTCGCGCAGACCGGCCACCAGGTCCGCCAGTCGGTGGTCCGGCGCCCCTGAACGGGCCGCGCGCACCCGCGTCACCACGGCAACCGCCGCCGCGGCCGGGCGGTACAGCCCCGCCAGCCGCGCCCGGTGGGCCGCCCGCAGCAGCTCGGCCTGCGCGACGGCCCCCGCCCCGCTCACCCCGGCGGCCAGGATCGCGCACCCGGCCCGGTGGAGGTGGCGGGCCGCCGCCAGTTCGAGCGCGGTGAGCGCGGGCTCGGGCTGGTCTGCCTGGTCTAGCTGGTCGGGCTGGTTCGGCTGCTCGGTCGGCTTGGCCGTCTTGGCCGTCTTGGCAGTCTTGGCCGTCTTGGCCGGGCCGATCGGCTCGGCTCGCTCGGGTGGCTCGGCCGTAGCGGTCTCCTCGGCCGGGTCGGCCAGCGGGCAGAGCGTGACCGCGGCGGCCCGGTGCACGCAGGCCGGGGCGAGCAGGCAGCCGCAGCGCACGTCGGATGCCTCCGCGACCACCCCGCCCGGGGCGTGCAGCACGAGCACCGTCTCCTCGTCCACCTCCACCCGCCACTCGTCACCGCTGCGGGTCACCGGCCGCTCCGCCAGCTTCGCCGCCGCGCCGTCCAGCCGCTTCTGCAACCGGGCGCTCAGCCCGGCCACCACCTCGGCGACCACCTCCGGCCGAACCGTCGGCCAGCCGCTCGTCCGCTCCGCCACGCTCATCGCACCTTCTCCCCCACCCAGCGGGCCAGTTCCAGCGGACTCAACGCCGCCACGGGCATGCCGGCCGCGACCAGTTGGCCCGCGACCGCCTTCGAGTAACGGGCCGTCCCCGTGTCGTCCAGCGCCGCACAGCCGAGCAGGTGCACGCCGGAGTCCACCAGCGCCCGGGTCTGGGCCAGCAGCCCGCCCACCGGTCCGCCCTCCTCGAAGTCGCTGATCACCGCGACCAGCGTCCGGGACGGCACCGTCACCAGCTTCCGCGCGTACCGCAGCCCGCTCGCGATGCTGGTGCCGCCGCCGATCCGCACCTCCAACAGCAGGCTCAGCGGATCCTCCACCCGCTCGGTCAGATCGACGATCTCGGTGGAGAACGCCACGAAGTGGGTGCTGAGCGAGGGCACCCCGGCGAGGATCGACGCCGTCAGCGCCGCCCAGACCGTGGACGCCTCCATCGACCCGGAGACGTCCACGACCAGGATCAGCCGCCAGTCGGCCGCCTGCCGGGCCCTGGTCCGGAACACCGGACGCTCCGGCACGATGATCGTGCCGCCGTCCCCCGACGGGCGGGCGGTGGCGAGGTTGGCCCGGATCGTCCGGTCCAGGTCCAGCCCGCCACCCGGTCGACGCGTCGGGCGCGGCACGCTGATCCCGGTCAGCGCCGGGCGCAGCCTGGTCGCCAACTCGCGCGTCAGCTCGTCCACCAGCCGCCGCACCAGCGGACGCAGCCGGGCCACCCGCGCCTCGGGCAGGCCGCCCGCATGCTCAAGCACCGTGCGCAGCAGATCGACCGACGGGCGGACGGCGCCCGGCTCGATCGCCTCCAGGACGTCCGTCCGGCCCCGCGCCACGGCGGCCGCCAGCACCTCCTCCCGAACGCCCGGCCCGAACAGCGCCGACAACTCCTCGGCCCACTCACGCACCCCCGGATAGGGCGCCTCGCGTCCGCCCCGTCCGGTCCGCCCGTCCAGGCCCGGGCCGGAGCCCTCGCCGCGCCCGCTGCCGTACAACTCGTCGAGGGCGGTGGCGAGTCGGGCGCTGCGACCGCTCAGGCCCCCGCTGCCGGGGCGGCCGAGGAGCAACCGCCAGCGCTCGGCCGGGGCCAGGGCGTGCGCCTGCGGGGCGCCGGACGAGGCCGGGAGGGGCCCGCCGCGGTGCGGTGGTTCGGGCGCGCCGGTGGCCGGCTCCGGGACCCCGGCCACCGGCGGCAGCAGACCGCGACGGGCCAGCGCCGCGCGGGCGGCCAGATCGGCGCGGACCCAGCCGGCCAGCACGGCGGGCGGAACCTCCTCGGGCAGGCCGGAGAGCCGGGTGCCCAGGCGTTCCTCGACCAGGACCAGCAACCGGTCCCTGGCCGCCGGGCTGAGCGAGTCGAAGCCCCCGCGCAGTGCCGGCAGCCGGTCCAGAAAGGCGGAGTCCGGCAGCGACGTGACCCGCTCCAGCAGCGGGTCCAGCGCCTCCGGCGCGGTGGCGAACAGCCCCTCCGCCGCCGTCAGCAGACCGACCAGCCCGCGCCCGAGCGCATGCCGCGCCTCCGGGCCGGTCGCGCCGTCCACCCACGAGGCCGTCCGCCCGCCCAGCACCTCCGCCCGCTCCCGGCCCAGCAGCACCCGCACCGCCCCGGCCGCGCCGCGCACCAACGGACTTCCCCGGTCAGCGAGTTCGGCCAGGGCGTGCCCCAACCGCAGTCCACCGTCCAGATCCGCCCGCCGCGCCAACTCCACCAGCGCCCGCGCATCCGCCGGATCGTCCGACCCGCCCAGCCCCTCCAGCTGCCGCACAGCCGCCACGGTCAGCAACTCGCCCACCGCCCCCAGCCGATCCGCACCGTGCCCGACAGCGAGCCCACTACGGGTGGGCGATGGTTCGGGGATGTCGACGGCAGCGGGCGCGGCGAGGTGGTGAGACGTCGGCTCGCCGGGAATGCCCGCCACACCGGGGGCCGCGCCCGGGGCGCCGCCAGGGATGGGGGTGTAGCCCGGGATGTGGCCGGCGGTGAGGCGGTCGAGGAGGGCCAGGGCGTCGAGGAGTTCGGGGAGGGTGCCGGAGGACGGGAGGACGGTGGCGAGTTGGGCGAGGCGGGTGTCGACGAGGCCCGGGAGGCCGCAGGCGGCCGCGTCGGCGAGGCCCTGGAGGACCTCGCGGGCGGTGGGGCCGTCGACCTGCTGTTCGCGGCGGAGGCGTTCACGCAGGGCGCCTTCGGCGGCCTGGGCGGGGGTGACGCCGCGGGTGCCGGCGACGGTGAGCATGGCGGCGGTGGCCGGGGTCCAGTGGAGGCGCCAGCGGGTGCCGAGGGCTTCGGTGCCGCCGGCGCCGGCGGTGGTGACGGGGTCGGCGTAGGGGACGGCGCAGGCCGCGAGGCGTTGGAGGAGGATCTCGCGGCGGCGGTCGAGGGGGGTGCGCAGCGGGTCGAGGCGGAGTTCGCGGGGGCCGGGGTCGGCGGGGTCGGGCAGGCCGAGGTCGGCGAGGAGGGTTTCGGCGGCGGGGGCGAGCCCGCTGCGCGGGGCCGCGGGGGTGGCGCGGCCGGTGCGGGTGCCGATCAGGACGCGTTCGAGGGCGCGGGCGACGGCCCGGCCGCGGCCGAGGGGTTCGCCTTGGGCGAGGACGGTCTGGACGGCTTCGACGAGTTCGCCGCGGCCGGGTGCGGCGTGGCCGCGGAGGCGGGCGAGGTCGCCGGCGAGGCGGACGATCTCGCGGGCGTCGGCCGGGCCGGAGGGGTGGTCCTGGCTGCGCAGAGCCTCGCAGATCCGGACGGCGGTGGTGGTGAGCGCCCGGGTCAGCTGGTCCGGGTCACCGCCCGCGTCGAGGACGGTGTGCTGCCATTCGGGGTCGCGGATGCCCGCCGGGTAGCCGGAGCGGGCGTCGAGCAGCGGGTAGGTGTAGGGGATCAGGGAGAGGACGTGTCCGGGGTGGTCCGGGTGCGGCGGTTCGTCGGTGGCGGCGGGGCCGTCGAGCAGGGCGGGCGCGTGGAAGGCGCCGACGACGGCGGCGACCCGGCGTCCGCCGGCCGCCGCGGCCCGGATCCGGGCGCGCATCCAGGCTTCGCGCCGCAGGTCGTACGGATTGACGCCGGGGCCGGTCTCGGCGTCGCGGCGCAGCGCCCAGCCGACCAGCAGGGCGGCGCGCCGGACGGCGTCGGGGGCGGAGCCGGGGGCGGCGGTCTCGACGAGGCGGTCCCACAGGTCGTCGTCGGAGTCGCGCCCGGTGAGGCGTCGGCGCAGCGCGTCGGCGACGCCGGGGGTGTCGGGGGTGTCGGCGGCGTGCCGGTCTCCGTCGCTGGGCGCGGTGCGGTGGGCGAGCGGGAGGTCGCAGGCGAGCACCTCGACGCCGTTGCGCCGCGCCCAGCGCAGGGCGACCAGTTCCGGGGAGAAGTCGGCGAACGGGTAGAAGGCGAGCCGCCCGGGGCCGGGACCGGGACCGCCGTCCGGGCCGTCGTCGGGACCGGCCGGGGCGGCCGCGAGGGCGACCGGGGCCTCGGTGGCCTCGTCCGCCAGCCAGCCGAGCCAGGGCTGGAACTCGGCGGGGAGTTCGACCAGCACCACCTCGGGCTTGGCGGCGTCGAGCAGCGCGGGGAGGACCGCGCTGAGCGACGGTGCGTGGTGCCGCACGCCGATCAGGTAGGGCCCGGGCCGGTCGGTGCCGGCGGCGGCCAGCCGGTCGATCTCGGCCTGGACGGCCCGGCGCGGGTCGTCCAGGCGCCCGTCGGCCAGGTGCCCGTCGGCCGGGTGCCCGTCGGCCGGGTGGGAGGGGCCCGCCGGGGCGGGCGTCACCGCGCTGCTCATCGCCTCACGCCTCCAGTGCCGGGCGGAGGTCCCACAGGGTGCGCCAGGTGGCGGCGCCCTGTTCGGCACGGCGACGGACCGGGCCGTCCCAGTAGCCGAGCAGCCGGGCCGCGTCGGTCGGGTCGTCCTTGCGGACGACGCCGATGAGCTGGCCGGGGAGGCGGCCGAGCAGGTCTCCTCCGTCGGGCAGGTAGGCGGCGGAGACGCCGAGCGCGGTGGCGACCGAGACGGCTTCGGCGGTGCTCATCACGGTGGACGGGCGCTCGACGTCCCAGCCCTCGGTGGAGCGGCCGGTGCGCAGGTCGCGGAAGGCGGTGACCAGGGCCTCCAGGACGGCGTCGTCCACCGCGTAGGGGGCTCCGGCGCGGGCCACGGCGGCGGTGGACTGGCTGCGGACCAGTTCGACCTCGGCGGCCAGGCTGGCGATCGGGCCGACCGTCTCGAAGTTGAACCGCCGTTTGAGCGCCGCGGACATCTCGCTGACGCCCTTGTCCCGCAGGTTGGCGGTGGCGATCAGGGTGAAGCCGGCGGCGGCGTGCAGCTGCCCGTCCGGGGTGCCGGCCAACTCGGGTACGGCGACCCGCCGTTCGGAGAGCAGGGAGACCAGCGCGTCCTGCACCTCGGGCAGGCAGCGGGTCACCTCCTCGACGCGGGCGACCGCTCCGGTGGTCATCGCGGTGAGCACCGGGGAGGGCACGAGGGCCTCCCGACTGGGCCCCTTGGCGAGCAGGAGGGCGTAGTTCCAGCCGTACTTGAGCTGGTCCTCGGTGGTGCCGGCGGTGCCCTGGACGGTGAGCGCGCTGGTGCCGCAGACGGCGGCGGCGAGCAGCTCGGAGAGCATGGACTTGGCGGTGCCGGGCTCGCCGACCAGCAGCAGGCCGCGCTCCCCGGCGAGGGTGACGACGCAGCGTTCGACGAGGGCGCGCTCGCCGACGAACTTCTGCTCGACGGCGAGGCTCCGGCGGCCGGCCTTGAGCTTCTCGCCGTCGCTGCCCATGACGAAGGTGACGACGGCACGCGGGGTGAGCCGCCAGCCGGGCGGGCGCGGGCCGGTGTCGTGCGCGGCCAGGAACTCCAGCTCGGCGGCGTACTTCTCCTCGGGCGGGATGATCTGCCGGGTCACGGTGGCGGTGTCGGCCCGGTCGGGGGCGGTGGTGGCGGTGCTCATCGGCGGGCCTTCCTGCGCTTGCTGGTCTGGAGCTCTTCGTAGCCGGGGGTGTCGCCGTCGAGGATCCGCTGCCAGGCCCGGACGAACAGCTCCGGGACCGGCAGGTGCGGCAGCGAGGCCTGGTGGGTGGGCAGGTCGTACAGGCCGGCCTTCCAGGTCTCGGCAGGCAGGGCGGGTGACTTGGCCTCCTGCCAGCCGCCGGGCAGGAAGAGGCTGCGGCCGGCCCGGGCGCGTTTGGCCTCCAGCACCAGGGCGGTGGCGGCGAGTTCGGCGCGGGCGCGCTTGAGCCGGGCGGGCTTCCAGCCCGTCCAGCGGGCGACGTTGCGGTCGGTGGGGTCGGGCAGGGCGAGCAGTTGGAGGTAGAGCACGGCGGCGTCCTCGCCGAGGCCGTGCGTCCGGGCCACCTCGATCACCAGGTCGGGGACGGTGTGCTGCGGATGCTGCAGCCAGGCCTGCTCACCGGTGGCCGCGGTGGCGGCATCGGCAGAGTCGGCGTCAGCGTCGGCGTCGGCGTCCGCGGAAGCTGGGATGGAGCCGGAGGCGGCCAGGTGCTCCGCCTCGCCGCGCAGGACGGCCTCGATGGCAGCCCGCTCGGAGGCCAGCCAGTAGCTCTCGCCCAGCCCGCTGAGCAGGTCGAGCACCGGGTCGTCGGGGCCGGTGAGCCCGGCCGGGCGCAGCCAGATCCGCTCGAACTCGGCGTGGTAGGGCGTCAGGACGAGGGCCGGGCCGCAGCGGACCAGTCCGTCCGGGTCGGCTCCGCCCTCGGCCGGCAGGCCGAAGTGGGCGCGCAGCACGGCCGACATCGAGGTGCCCTTGGCGGTGTGGATGAGGTGGAAGTCGAGCAGCAGGCCGGGGTCGGCGAGGCGGCCGCGCAGCGCGGCGGCGGCCGAGGGCAGCAACGGGCGCAGCGGGCTGTCGGCGGGCAGGTGGTAGGCGAGCCAGCGCAGGGCGTCGAGGGTGCGCCCGAGGTCGCCGGAGTCGGGTGCCGCGGCCGGGTCCTCGGCGACCAGCTGGGCCGTGGCCCGGCCGTCGTCGGTGAGCCGGAAGGCGGTGGTGCCGGTCAGCCAGGGGGTCTGTGCCGGGTTGAGCACCGCCTCGATGTTCTCGATCCGCACGCCCTTGACGGTGGCCTGGGCGGCCTCGGGGAGGGTGACGAGCCGTCCGAAGTGCCGGATCCAGGCGGCGGCCCCGGCGTCGAGGTCGGGGCCCTCGGTCCAGAGGGCCTTCGGGTCGGCAGGCAGCAGGGCGCTCCAGACGGCGGCGAGGGCAGCCCGGTCGTGTCCGCGCAGCCAGTCGCGGGCGGCCTTGGCCTCGGCGGACTTGAGGCCGTACTCGGCGAGCCGGTCGGCGGGCAGGACGGTGCCGTACCACTCGAAGAGCGTGGGCGGCGGGCTGAGCAGCAGGGCGGCGCGGGCGGCGCCGATCCCGGTGAGTTCGCCGAAGGCGGCGGCGCGGGCGGGCTCCCAGTGGACGCTGCCGCGCAACGCGGCCACCCGCCGGAACTCGGCGACCCAGGCGGCGCTGATCCGCTCCTCGGTGCCGCGCTCCTCGACGGTGGTGAAGTGGGCGACGGGGCCGAACTCACCGCTCGGGTCGTGGTCGACGGCGAGCCACTGCTCCGTGTCGTCGCGGTGCTTCCGGTGGCCGAGGATGACGACGGTGCGGTCGCCGTGACGCAGCACCTGGCCCTGACGCTGGACGGCGGGCTGGTTGTGGTTGGCCCGGGCGGCGGGTTCGGCGAGGACGATCTCGCGCAGGGTGGCGCCGCGGTCGGCCAGGACGCCCTTGGTCAGTTCGCCGAGGAGGAGGACCAGGCTGGAGCGGTGGGCCGGTTCGGTGAGCGGGGCGGCCACGCCGTAGGCGAGGGTGTCCAGGCGGCCGAGCAGGTGGAGCCAGCCGTGGTGGTCGGCCTCGCCCTGCAGGGTGGCAGTGGCCGGGCTGCTCCAGCCGTCGCCGGTGCCGGCGGGCGGCTGGGCGAGGACGGCGGTGACGGTGCGCAGGTTGTTGAGCACCCGCCACCGGTCGGCGGTGCCCCAGCCGGGCCCGAAGCCGTCGACGTCGGGCAGCAGGGTGTCGACGGCGTCGCGCAGTTCGTGGTCGCGGCCGTGCTCGGGCCGGTGTTCGGCGGCCTCGGCCCCGGAGCGCTTCTCGGCCTCCGGCTGCGGGAGGAACCGGGCGATCCGGGCCAGCAGGTCGGCGGCGCCACGGGCGAGCCCGGCGACCCCGGCGAGCAGCAGCGGGTGGCTGATGCCGGGCAGGACGGCGCCGACCGCCTGGAGCGGCAGGGTACGGGCGGCGCCGGACCGGGCGAGCGGGCGCCGGACGCCCTGGACGGTGATCCAGCGCTGCTCCTCCTCGGGCACCGGCCGGCTGTCGCCCGGCCAGGCGGCGTCGATCAGGCGGGCGGCCTGCTCGGTGCCGACGGTGCGCAGGACGCGGGAGCCGGCCTCGTCGCGGGGCCGCAGGGCGTGCCAGTGGTCGAGCGGCGGGACGAGCGCGGTGCCGGCGGCGGAGAGGTCTCCGGCGCGGCAGGGCCGCAGGTCGGTGGTGCGGTCGGTGTCGGCGGCCAGGTCGGGCAGCGTGAGGGCGAGGCCGTCGCGGCGCGCCTCGGTGACGACCGGACGGGCCTGGCCGGGGAGGGTGAGTCGGCCGATCGGGACGCTGTCCGGGTGGCGGCCGGTGATCGGCAGGACGATGGTCGACCCGTCGGCGGTGCCGGTGGTGACGGTGCGTCCGGGGTCGACCCGGACCCAGCTGCCGAGCACGGTGCCGTCGGTGCCGAGCGGCGTCTGCTCCAGGCCGGGCTGCAGCGGCAGCAGCCTGCTGCGGCCCGGGTCCAGCGGGCCGGCGGCCGCGGTGGCGGCGATCACCGGCGGTTCGGCGGCGCGGCCGAGGGTGCCGGTGTGCGGGTCGAGTTCGCGCAGGGCGGCGCCGCCCTGGCCGTGGCGCAGCGTCCAGTAGCCGGTGCCGTCGCCGAGGACGCGGTGCTCGGCGGGCATCCGGGTGTCGCCGGGGTGCAGCGGCCGTTCGCCGGTGGTGCGGCCGCCGCCGGGCAGCGGGAGGGAGGGGACCTCCGGGTCCCGTTCGCCGTAGTGGTAGCCGGCGATGCGCTGGCCGCCGAGTTCGACGACCTCGTCGGGACGGCTGGACCAGTAGGCCTGCTGCTTTCCGTCCTGGTACCAGACGACGAGGAGTTCGCCGTCGACGAAGCGCAGCCGGGGCCGGTTCCAGCTCTCCAGCGCGGGCAGGCGCAGGGTGTGCTCCAGCACGACGCCCTGCGGGCCGACGACGACGACCCGGTCGTGGCGGGCGAGGATCAGGTGCGGCCAGGCGTCCTCGACGCTCAGGCCGGTGAGGCGTGCGGCGCCGAGGCCGGGTGCGTCGTTCGCCCCGGAGGCCGGATCGGTGCCCGGGTCGGCGTCCGGATCGACGGCGGCAGCGGGCGCAGCGGGAAGGGCGGACACGGCGGCGGCGTCCGGCGGGGCCGCCGGGTCGGCGAGCTCGGCCAGGGCCTGCTCCAGGGCGGGCCAGCCGAGTTCGTCGAGGATGCCGGCGCCGAGCGCCCCGGCGAGCAGGGCGGCCACGTCGAGGCCGGCGATCCGCTCCGCGGCGGCCGGGGCGACGGCCCGGATGGCGGCGCGGTACGGGGTCAGCGCGCCCACCAGGTCGGCGGCGCCGGCCAGGCCACGGGCGGCGGTCAGCTCCTCGGCCCGCAGCTCGGCCCACTCCTCGAACAGCCGGCGCAGCAGCGGCAGGGCGGGCACCCCCCGCTTGACGGCGGTGTCCCAGGCGGGCGGGGTCGCGGCACGCAGGGCGGGCCGGAAGCGCGGGTCGGCGGCGACGGCGGCGAGGCCTGCGCCGTCGGGGCCGCACTGGTCGACCCAGCCGGTGAGGTCGAACGTGTGGGTGGCCGACGGGTCGGCGACGGGCACGCCGTCGGCGAGCAGTCGGTCCAGCAGGTCGAGTTGGGTCAGGCTGCGGCGGGCACCGGTGTACAGGTCCACCGGGACGCCGTCGGCCCGCAGCCGCTCGGCCATCCGGCCGGCCAGGGCGACGGTGGCGGCGCAGCTGGGCCGGGAGCGCCAGCCGCGCCCCAGGTGGTGGCACCACCGCTGGAGCCACGCGGCGGCGGGCTCGGCGCCCTCGGCGCGCGGGCCGGTGAGCAGCTGCTCGGCCCCGGTCTCGGCGAGCAGGCCGAGCCAGGCGGTGTCGTTCGGGGCGACGTCGGAGCCGGCCGGATCGGGCGTGAGCTCCAGCAGGCGGGCCCGGACCGACGCGTCGCGCTTGCCGAGCTCGGTCAGCGGGCCCTGCCAGGACTTCCAGAACGCGGCCGGCGCCCGGTTGACGCCCGGGGCGGCCAGCAGTTCGGCGAGCAGCGCCTGCTCGTGCTCGGTGCGGTCCAGCCCGGCGGCCTTGATCAGCGCGCGGGCGTCCTCGGCGACCCCGGCGTAGGGGGCCATGCCGGCGGCGGAGCGCTCGGTGCAGAGCTGGCGGAAGCGCTGCCAGGCGGTCAGCGGGTCGAGCCGCCCGGCGAGCTCCTTGACGTACTGGCGCAGGGACTTGACGGTGAGTGCGCCCGCGAGGGCGAACTCCAGGAAGACGGCGCGCAGCCGCTCCTCGTCGACCGCCAGGCCGTGGGTGCGCTCGGCCTCGCGGGCCTTGCCGAACCAGGCGGCGGCGTAGGTCTGGTTGCCGTGGGCGAGGAAGATCCGGCCGACCTCCTCGCAGAAGGTGGGCAGGAAGTGCGGCACGGCGCGGCCGAGCCGGGCGGCGAGCGCGTCGAAGCCGTCCTTGGCGGCGCCGGGCTTGGACCGGGCCTGGCGGGCGAGCCGTTCCATCTCCTTGACCAGGGCGAGTGCGTGGTGCCCGTTGGCCGGGTCGTGGATCAGGGCCCAGGCGGGGAAGCCGAGCGCCTCCTGGCGCACCTGGCCGACCTCGGCGGGCGCGCCGTCCGGGGCCAGCCCGAGGAACTCGACGGCGAGGTCCTCGGCGGGGCCGAGCGCGCCGGGGACCAGCCGGACGATCCGGCGCCCGTCGAGCGCGGGGTGGGTGTAGGCGCGGGCGGTGAGCACGTCGGCGGCGCTGTCGGGGCGGCCCGCACCGGGCAGGGTGCCGGGCGGGAGCACGGCCCCGGCGTCGAGCAGGCTCTCGTGACGCTCGGCGCCGTCGGGCCGCTCGGTGCTCGTCGGCTGTGCGGTGCTCGTGTGCGGTGCGGTGCTCGCCTGCTGTGCGGTGGCGGTCATGCCGCGTCCTCCCCTTCGATCGTGCGGCCTGCGTACAGTGCGGCGGCCATCCGCATGCCCTCGGACCAGGCGACCGGGCCGACCTCGGCGAGCGGCAGAGCCCGGCCGTCGGGGCCCGCCCAGCTGAGCGCGCCGGTCTCGCAGGCGTCGTACTCGTAGTAGTCGCCCACCCAGACGCGGGCCTCGACGGTGTGCCCGTCCTCCACCACCGGCTGGACGGCGGAGCCGCCGCGCACCCGGTGGCCGAGTCGGGCGCAGCGCCCGAGCAGTTCACGCAGTTCCCGGTAGCGACCGCCGGCGTAGGTCGTGACCTCGGTGCCGGACGAGGACTCGGTGCCGGACGAGGGCGAGTCCGGCCGGTGCCAGACCTCGCGGTAGAGCTGCTGGACGCGCTGGGAGACGCCGAGTTCGACGGCGAACTCGCGCAGGTCGTCGAGGTCCGGGAGCAGCACGGGGTGGGGTATCAGGATCTCGCCGTCGGTCAGGCGCACGGTGTCGCCGTCCAGGTCCACCAGGCCGAGCCCGCGCTCGGCGTCCGCACCGCGCAGGAAGCCGGTGACGGCGCCGTCCGCCCCGGTGACCACGAGGTCGCGCAGGACGGCCTGCCAGGCCTCGTCCGCCCAGACCGCGGTGAGCACGGCGGCGGGCACCGGCAGCGAGCGCACCATCCAGCGCTCGACGTCCTCCTGGCAGCGCCGCTCGTGGGCGGCCAGCCACTCGGTGAGCTGCCGGAGCTGGGCGACCACCGGGTCGTCACCGAGCTTCGACGGAAGGGACTTGAGCTCGCGGCCCGCCGCGTTGCGGCACACCACCTTGCCCTCCCCGTCGAGTGCGACGCGGTAGCCTCCCGCGTCTGTCTCCACCCATGCCACGGACGTACTCCTCACCTGTCGGTCAGCGATGGGAGGAACGTAGCGAGGGGCACTGACAAAACGACGGCCGGGGCGGCCGCTCCGCGGACCCCGGAGCCCAAACCAGTCGAACGAGTGAACGGGGCCCGCTGCCAAGGGAAGCGGACCCTCAGGGCGGCCACCCCGCGGAGCCTGCTTCCACCCCGGAGGGCGCAGCCGGGGCGGGCGAGCGCAGCACAGCGGGCGCGACGACCCGCCACCCCGCCGCCGAAAACCCACCGCCGAAGACCCACCGCCGAAAACCCGCCGTCGAAGACCCGCCGTCAGCGCGACGGCGCCCGCGGGACGATCACGGGCCGCGCCGTCGCCCGGGGCGGCGAGCACGTGGCTGTCGATGTCGTACCGCGCGCGCACGAGCGGCGCGTCGACCACCTCGCGCGGCGGCCCGCTGGCGACCACCACGCCGCCGCGCAGGGCGACGACCAGGTCGGCGTAGCGGGCCGCCGCCGCGAGGTCGTGCAGCACCATGACCACCGTCCGCCCGCCCGCCGCGACCTCCCGGACCAGCTCCAGCACCTCGACGGCGTGGCCGAGATCGAGCGCGCCGGTCGGCTCGTCGAGCAGGACGACGGGCGCGTCCTGGGCGAGCACCATGGCGAGCCAGCAGCGCTGGCGCTGGCCGCCGGAGAGGCGGTCCAGCCGGCGGCCGGCGAGTTCCTCGACGCCGGTGGCGCGCAGCGCCCGCGCGGTGAGCCGCTCGTCGTCGGCCGACCACTGCCGGAACAGCCCCTGGTGCGGGTGGCGGCCGTAGCGGACGAGTCCGGCGACGGTGACCGCCTCGGGAGCCTGCGGGCTCTGCGGGAGCAGCGCGACCCGGTGCGCGGCCTGGCGCGGCCGCAGCCGCCAGATGTCCTCACCGCCGACCAGCACCCGCCCGCCGTCCGGCCGGTGGAGGCGGGCGGCGGCCCGCAGCAGGGTGGACTTCCCGCAGCCGTTCGGGCCGACGACGGCGACCACCTGCCCCGCCGGGACGGTGAGGTCGACGCCGCCGAGCACCGGGCGGCCGGGGCCGTAGCCTGCGGCGAGGCCATGGATCGTCAACTCCATGACGGTTCCCTCGCGTTGGGGTGGGCGGTCAGGAGGAGGCGAGCGCCTTGCCGAGGTCCCCGATGACGACGTCGGCGGCGAGCGGGCCGCCGCGGGTGGACCAGACCGAGCCGTCCACGGTGACGGCGTGGTTGTTCTTGACCGCGTTCAGCTCCTGGTAGGCGGGCTTGGTCTGGACGTCCTTGAGCGCGGACTTGCCGTCGTCGGTGAGGGTGGAGAGGAACAGCCAGCCGCCGTCGATCTCGGCAAGCTTCTCCAGGCTGAGCGCCGGGCTGTGGGCGTTGCCGTCCTTGTCCTGCGCCACCGTCAACTCGCCACCACCCCGGCCGACTCCGACCCGACCGCCCCCAGTTCCGAGGCCTGAGCCAGTACGAGACGTATCGTCTCGCCGATCACGCGGAGCACCGACCTCCTCACGCCGCGCACAGCACGGACGCCCCACGCCCGAACCCACCTCGACCTGCGGCGCCCTGACCACCCCCGCCAAGGAACCGGCGCCCGGCACGCTCCAACTCGTGGGCGAGGAAGGGAAAGAAGAGGGAGGGAGAGAGAGCGCTGCGCGCCCGCGTCAGTGCTGCGCGGCCGCCGGGGCCGGGGTGAGGCCGGTGCAGCCGCGAAGGGCGTCGCGGCGCTTGAGAGCCGCCTCGGCGGTGGCGCCCGCGACCGGGACGGGGACGCCCTTGTCGTCGATGGTCGCCGGGGTGAAGGCCTCGCCGGTGACCTTGCCGTCGCCGGTGAGGGTGAGGGTGGTGACGCCGGTCTCGTTGGAGAAGGCGTAGTTGGAGGTGCCGTACCAGAGGAAGTTGCCGAAGCCGTAGCCGATGTACGTGGTGCCGAGCATGCCCGAGCCGACCATGGTGTGCGCGTGGGTGCCGACCACGGCGGTGGCGCCGGCGGTGGCGAGCTTCTTGGCGATGGCGGTCTGCGGGCCGGTCGGGCAGGACTTCCCCTCGTCGCCCCAGTGCAGGTAGACGAGGACGACGGGCGCCTGCCGCTTGGCCGCCTCGACCGCCTTGACCAGCGCGGGGGCGTCGAGCGCGGAGGCGATGCCCGGCTTGTCGGCGCCGGCCCGCCACTTCTGGTTGGTGAGGTCCTCGACCTGGCTGGCGGCGACGACGGCGACCTTCACACCGCGCACGGTGGTGACGTACGGGGCGTACGCCTCCTTGGCGTTGCGCCCGACGCCGACGACCGGGATCGGCGAGGAGTCCTTGGCGGCGAGGGTGTCGGTGAGGCCGTCGGCGCCGAAGTCCACGGCGTGGTTGTTGGCCATCGAGACGACGTCGACGCCGGAGTCCTTGAGCACCGAGAGCGCCTTGGGCGAGGTGCGGAAGGTGTAGGTCTTCGGCTCCGGGGCGCCGCGCCCGGTGATCGCGGTCTCCAGGTTGAGGACGGACAGGTCCGCTTCGCCGAGCGTCCTGGAGAGCGGGCCGAGGGCCTGTTCGGGCGACGGGACGGCGAGCCGGGCCTCGGTGCGGCCCTCGAAGTGGACGTCCCCGGCGAAGGCGACGGTGATGCTGCCGTCGGGCCGGGGCGCGGCGTTCTTGCCGGCGCCGGTGCCGGACGGCGCCGCGCCCGGGGTGGTGGGCGTGCCGGCGGGGGCCGTCGTCGTGCCGGGCGCGGCGGCCGGCGCCGGGGCGGGGCCGTCGGGCCCGCAGGCGGCGACGGCGGTCAGCCCGACGAACAGCGCGACGACGGCCGCGGCACGGCGCATGAGTGATCCCCCCGAGGTCGATTCAGAAGCGGTCAGCCTACGGCACGGCTTCAGCACTCATCCGCCCCGGATCCGCACCATTGCGAACACCACACGGCACCGGAACCAGCGACGCGTCCGCCATCAGGACGTCCCGTCCCAACCGCCCCACCCGACCCGGCCATCCCGTCCCTGGCGCACCGGGCGCGCACGCGCGCAGCGTGGTGGAGGGGGCGTCACACGGACATCACCCGGGCCCGGCCTCACACGGGCAGCACACCGGGGCGGCACACCGGCCCGGGGCAACACAGCGGGGACAACGACACGGAAGCCTGCCGCACGCAGGCTCCCGCCGGAGGTGGTAGGCCATGGGCAGCAACGAACCCGCCCCCGGCCGGGCGCGCCGGATCGTGGTCGGGATCGACGGTTCACAGCCCTCGAAGGCGGCCCTGCGCTGGGCGGTCGGGCAGGCCGTCCTCACCGGGGCGACGGTGCACGCCGTGGCGGCCTGGGAGTACCCGTCGCTGTACGGCTGGTTCGCACCGATGGTGGACGACGGCTTCGAGCAGGCCGCCCGCCGCACCCTGACCGTCGAGGTGGACGAGGTGGTGGGCCCGAACCGCCCGGTGGAGGTCCGGGAGAGCCTGGTGCTCGGTTACGCCGCCGAGGTGCTGCTGGAGGCGGCCGAGGGCGCGGACCTGCTGGTGCTGGGCAGCCGCGGCCGCGGGACCTTCGCCCGCACGCTGCTCGGCTCGGTCAGCACCCGCTGCGCGGTGCACGGGGTCTGCCCGGTGGTGATCGTCCGCGCCGACGGGACGGCCTCCGCGCCGCGGCGGCCCACCGGGGAGGAGGCCGCCGTCGACGCCGTCCGCACCAAGGACTGGCAGCTCAGCCTGCACGTCGTGGAGGACCGCGACACCACCCGGGTGCACGCCGTACTGGACACCGACGGCGGCGTCCTGCACAGCGACGCCCTCGCCCGCCGCAATCCGCTGGACGCCCCGACACCCGCCGTCGGGGACGAGTTCGCCGTCGGCCGCGCCCTGGTCGACCTGGGTCACCAGCTGTTGCGCGCCGGCGTGCACGGCGCCACCGGACCGGCCGAGGACTGAGCACCGCCCCGGCGCGGTAGGAGATGCTGAACCGCCACGTCCGCCAGAGCCTGGAGCCGCACGCACCCCATGGACGACACCGAGACCACCGCCCCCGCCGGGAGCGCCCCTCCCGGCCGCGAACCCGCCTACCGTGAACCCGTCGGCCGTGAACCCACGGGGAGCACCTCCGCCGGCCTCGAACCCCCGGACTTCACCCCCGCCGAGCGCGCCCGCGGCCGCGCCCTGCGCCGCGCCCAGCTGCCCTGGGCACTGGGCGGCCGACTGGCAGGCCTGGCCCTGACCCTGCTGCTCGGCCTCACCCCGGTCGGCGCCGGCCTGGTCTCCGCCGTCGGCGGCTGGTTCGGCGGTTCCCGGACGGCCGAGGTGCTGGCGGGCGCGGCCGCCCTGGTGGTGCTCGGCCAGGCGCTGGGGTTGCCGTTCGGCGCCCGGGTGCGGGCCGTCCGGGCCCGGTACGGGCTGGTGACGCAGGGCTGGGCCGGCTGGGCCGTGGACGCGCTGCGCGGCCTGGGACTGACCCTGGTGCTCGTCCTGCCGCTCGCCCTCGGACTGTTCGCGCTGACCGCCTGGTCGCCGCGGCACTGGTGGCTCCCGGCGGCGGGCGCGGCGGCGGTGCTGACAGCGGCGCTGTCCTTCCTGCACCCGCTGCTGATCGAGCCGGTGTTCAACCGCTTCACCCCGATGCCGCCGGGCCCGCTGCGCACCGACCTGCTGGCGCTGGCCGAGCGGGCCGGCGTGCGGGTGCGGGACGTCCTGGTGGCGGACGCCTCGCGGCGCACCACCGCCCTCAACGCGTACGTCTCGGGGCTGGGCACGACCCGCCGGATCGTCGCCTACGACACGCTGCTGTCGGCGGCCGAGCCGCGCGAGGTGGAGCTGGTGGTGGCGCACGAGTTGGGCCATGTGAAGCACCGGGACGTGCCGACCGGGACGGCGCTGGGCGCGGTGGGCGCGGCCGCGGCGGTGGCCGTGCTGGGCCTGCTGGGCGCCTGGCGACCGCTGCTGTCGGCGGCCGGGGCGGCGGATGCGGCCGATCCGCGGGCGCTGCCGCTGCTGGCGGCGTGCGCGGCGCTGCTGGGGGTGCTGTCGGGGCCGGCGCAGTGCGCGGTGAGCCGCCGGATCGAGGCCAGGGCGGACCGGCACGCACTCGAACTCACCTCGGACGCCGAGCAGTTCGTCGCCATGCAACGTCGGCTGGCGCTGGTGAACGTGTCCGATGTCGACCCGCCGAGGCTGCTTGAGCTACTGTTCGCCACTCACCCGAGTGCGACCCGCCGGATCGCCGCTGCCCGCGCCTGGCAGGCCACCCAGGGGCGGGCCGCCCCGGAGCGGCGCGCGAACCCGGGCGATTCCGTTGTATAGTGCAACAAATATCGAGGAGGTAGGAACGCCGTGCCCGGCCGCCAGTCGTCCATCGACGCCATTCAGCGCGAGCTGACCGCCTTCGCCCGCCGTGCCCGGCACAAGGCCTCCCAGCTGCACCCCGACCTCTCCCTGGTCACCTACAGCATCCTCGACCTGATCACCGAGCGCGGCGGCTGCCGGGCCGCCGACGTGGCCACCCACTTCATGCTCGACAAGTCCACCGTCAGCCGCCAGGTCACCGCCCTGGAGAAGCTCGGCCTGCTGCGGCGCGAGGCCGACCCGGACGACCAGCGCGGCCAGATCCTGCGCGCCACCGAGGCCGGGCTGGCCCTGCTGCGGGACGCCAACGAGCAGCGCCGGCTGGCCTTCACCGCCCGCTTCACCGACTGGTCCGACGAGGACGTCGCCCGCTTCGCCGGCTACCTGGCCCGCTACGGCGAAGAGGGCTGACGCTACCCAGCGCGACCGGTCCCCGGGGCCGGCCGAAGCCGGGGCGCGCCCGGGGATGCGCCGCACCGCCCCGACGGTGTACAGAGGAAATGTGCCACTTCGGCAGCGTCCCTGCGACCCGCGCCCCCGCGACCGCCCGCGCGACCGCCGCCGCTCCCGGCGGCCCGACCATGGCGTGCTGACGGGGCTGTCGCTCGCGCTGATCCTCGTGATCACCGTCGTCGACATCCTCTCCCCGCCCCAGGTCCACCTCGGCCCGCTGCTGATCGTCGCCCCCGCCCTCACCGCCTCCTTCGCCGGCGCCCGGGCCACCGCCGGCATCGCCGTGCTGGCTCTCGCCGCGCTCACCGTCATCGGCGCCATCCGGGAAGGCCTCACCAGCGCCAACATCGAGACCCAGCTGAGCGCCCAACTCGTCGTCTCCGCCCTGATCGTCGGGCTGCGAGTGCTGCGCGAACGGTACGAGCGCGAGCTGGCCCAGGTCCGCTCGGTGTCCGAGGCCGCCCAGCGGGTGCTGCTGCGCCCACTGCCGGCCCGGATCGGGCCGCTGCACCTGGCCTCCGTCTACCTGGCCGCCGAGGCCGAGGCCCAGGTCGGCGGCGACCTGTACGCGGCCGCCCGTACCGCCACCGGCACCCGGCTGCTGGTCGGCGACGTCCGTGGCAAGGGCCTGTCCTCGCTCGGCGACGCGGCCCTGCTGCTCGGCGCCTTCCGCGCCGCCGCCCACCTGCACGCCGACCTGCCCGGGCTCGCCGCCTACCTGGACGGCAGCGTCTGCTGGGACCTCGCCCAGCTCGGCGAACAGACCCGCCGGCGCCGCCTGCGCGGCGAGGAGCCGGACGGGACGCCCCTGCCGGAGGACAGCGGCGAGTCCTTCATCACCGCCGTGCTGCTCGACATCCCCGACGACGGCACGGCGGTCCGGCTGATCGACTGCGGCCACCCGCCCCCGCTGCTGCTGCGCCCCGACGGCATCACCGCCGTGGCCGCCCGCCACCCCGCGCCGCCGCTGGGCCTGGGCGACCTCGCCCCGCTCCACTACGAGGTGGAGACCTTCCCGTTCCGCCCCGGCGACCGGCTGCTGATCTACACCGACGGCGTGATCGAGGCCCGGGACGCCCGCCGGCGCTTCTACCCGCTCACCGAACGCGTCACCGCCTGGCAGGACGAGCGCCCGACCGCCCTGCTGCACCACCTGCGCCGCGACCTCCTCGCCCACGTCGGCGGGCGGCTGGACGACGACGCGGCGATGGTCCTCGTCGAGCGCCTGCCCTGACGGCCGATGGCCGGTGACCGGTGACCGGTGGCTGACGGCTGACGGCTGACGGCTGACGGCTACTGCGCGAGGTACCCGCCGTCGACGGGCAGCACCACGCCGGTGATGAAGGAGGCCTCGTCGGAGGCGAGGAACAGGACGGCGGCCGCGACCTCCGCCGGAGCACCGAGGCGGCCCATGGGGTGGAGCTTCTCCATCGCGGCGAGGTACTCGGGCCCACCGGGTTCGTCGTACAGGCGGGCGACGCGTTCGGTGGTGATGGTGCCGGGCGCGACGGCGTTGACCCGGATGCCGCGGTCGGCCCATTCGACGGCGAGGTGCTTGGTGAGGCCGGAGGCCACGAACTTGGCGGGCCCGTACACCGCCTGGCCACGCTGGCCGGCCTCGCCGGAGATGGACGACACGCACACGACGGCACCTCCTGGCCGCTCCTGCGCGGTCATCGCCTGGATGGCGTACTTGCAGGTGAGGAACATCCCACGGCCGTCGACGGCCATGACGTGATCCCAGTCCTCGGCGGTGGCCTCGGTGAGCTCCATGAGCGGGATCACCCCGGCATTGGCCACCAGGACGTCGATCCGGCCGTGCCGCTCGACCGCGGCCTCGACCATCCGCCGCGCGTCCTCGTCCCGGGCCACGTCACCGACCACCGTACTGACGGCGTCCGGGAGTTGCTCCGCCAACCGGCGCAGCCCCACCGCATCGACATCGGCGGCCACCACCAACGCCCCCTCCCGGACGAAGCGTTCGGCAACGGCCCGCCCGATCCCACTGGCCGCCCCCGTCACCACACAGACCCGCCCGGCCAACCGCCCGGCCCCGACGCTCTCCGCTGCGCTCGCTGTCACCATGCCGGCGACTCTACCGACCGCGCACCATCCGACGCTGTCCCCAGCCGGCCGATTCCATGGGGCGAACGCCCAAGGCGACGCCCGTGGGACGCCGGCTATCCGCGCGACCGCTTGCTCAGGTCACTCCCGGCGCCCAGCCGGCGCTGCTCCCCCGGACTCGCGCGTCCCGGTGTCCAACCCCGAGGTGGAACGTCGGAATCGACGCTCGGTCGCCTCGACATGCCGGATCGCCTGTGCCGGGGGGAAGCTGGAATTGTCCCACAGACTGACCAGCGACAGCGCAGGAGGTACTCCATGAGGCGCACATACTCCGCCGGGGTCCTGGTCGCCGCCGCCGCCGTTCTGTTCACCGGAACCGGAGCGACGTACGCGGCCGGAACCCCCGCCCAACTCTCCGCCCAGCGCAGTGCTGTCACGAGCACCGCCCAGCTTCCCACCGAGGGGCAGATCAAGGCCTTGTTCGACCGGTGGAACGCGGCTTTGGCCACCGGCGACGCGAACCGGGTCGCGGACCTCTACGCCCCTGGTGCCGTGCTGCTACCGACGGTCTCCGCCGAAGTCCGCACCACCCGGGCCGGGATAGTCGACTACTTCAAGCACTTCCTGGAAAGCAAGCCCGTCGGCCACATCCAGGAGCAGTTCATCAACATCCTGGACCGCACCAGTGCCATCGACACCGGCCTCTACCAGTTCACGCTGACCAACAAGGACGGCAGCAAGACCAAGGTTGACGCGCGTTTCACCTTCGTCTACGAGCTGCGCGGAAGCCAATGGCTCATCGTCAACCACCATTCCTCGGAGCTGCCCACGGGCTGACGCCCGTCCGTCCGGCCCGTACGCCTGGCCTCCTGACCGTTGCGGCGGGCGGCCCGCTGCCGCCCGTACCCGGCCAACCCCGGACAACCGTTCGGGTGAGCGCATGTCGGCCGAACGGCGGATGGGCGTGACCACCGCGCTTCACCCGTCGCATTACTCCGCACGGGTGAGAGCGGGTGACGGCGGGTGACAGCGGGCACGGCCAGGTCAGACGGTGAGCACGATCTTGCCGCGCAGGTGGCCCTGCTCGCTGAGCCGTTGCGCCTCGGCCGCCTCCGCCAGCGGCAGCACCCGGTGCAGCGGCAGCCGCAGGGTGCCCGCCTCGTGCAGTGCGAGCACGGCGGCGTAGGCGCGCTGGTGGTAGGACTCCACCCCGTCCGCGCCGCCGCTGAAGCGGATCCCGTGCTCGGCGGCGCCCACGAAGTCGGCGATCGTCAGCACCCGGTCCGCGGCGCCGGTCAGCTCGACCGAGAGCGGCAGCACCCCGCCCTTGCCGACCGCGTCCAGCGCCCGGTCCACCCCGCCCGGCGCGGCGGCCCGCACCCGCTCCGCCAGGCCGTCGCCGTAGGCCACCGGGATCGCGCCCAGCTCGCGCAGGTGCTCGTGGTTGGCCTCGCTCGCGGTGCCGACCACGGTGACCCCGCGCGCCCGGGCCAGCTGCAGCAGCACGGTGCCGACCCCGCCGGCCGCGCCGTGCACCAGCAGCGTCTCGCCCGCCCGCACGCCCAGGACGTCCAGCGCCCGCTCGGCGGTCTCGGCCGCGGTCGGGATCGCCGCGGCCTCCTCCCAGCTCAGCGAGGCGGGCTTGCGGCCCAGGTGCCCGGCGTCGACGAGCGCCTGCTCGGCGTACGCGCCGCCCATGAGGGCGCCGAACACCTCGTCGCCGGGCGCCCACCCGGTCACGTCGGGGCCGACGGCCTCCACCACACCGGCCAGCTCGTAGCCGCCGACGTGCGGGAAGGCGACGGGGAACATCGCGGCCATCGAGCCGCTGCGCACCTTGTGGTCGAGCGGGTTGACGCCCACCGCCCGGACCGCGACCCGCACCTGGCCGGGGCCCGGGGCGGGCACCTCGATGTCGGTCGGGCGCAGCACGTCCACATCGCCGTACTCGGAGAAGGCGATCGCCTTGGTCATGGAAGGAATCCTTGCCGTTCAGGGGAGTTGGTTCTTCCGACGCCTCCATTCTGGGCCCCGGAGGGCGCCCGCCGAGCCCGCCGTTCGGCCGGTTGGACCTGTCCGAACGGCCAGGCGTCCGCCCCGGTCCCCGGGCTAGGCTGAACGGCATGGGTGACGCGGACGACAACGTGGCCGACGACTCGGCCGGCACCGCGACCGGGCGGGCGGGCGGGACCACGGACGAGCGCTGGCGCCGCCACTGGGGACGCCCCGAGGACGCATTGGCGCACGCCGTCGAGGTGCTGCGCACACCACGGCCGGGCCTGATGACCCGGCTCTCCGAGGTGATCGCCACCCTCGTCCCGCACGTGGCGATCGCCCAGCTCAGCGGCATCTGCACGTACTCCCCCACGATCGCCTTCGGCCTGCCCGAACCGGCCGGGGCCGTCAGCGGCCTGGAGCTCGCCCGGCTGGCCGAGGTGACGGCCGGTGCGACGGCGAACGGCCGGCCCTGGCAGGGCGAGACGAAGCTGGCCGGGCAGGTCCGGTCCGTCGTGGTGGTCGCGGCGTCACCGACGGACGCCAACACCGCGGTGCTGGTGCTGGTCCGGGGCGGCTCCGACGCGGTGGCGGCGGAGGCGCTCGCCGTCCTCCAACAGCTGTGGGACCTGCTCGTCGCCCACTCGCACCACCGCGCCACCGACGCCGGCCCCCACCACGCGGCGGCCTCCCGCGCCTCCGCAGGCTCCCGGGCCCGGGCGATCGCCGAGTTCACCGGCCTGCACAGCGCGGCGCTCACCGGGATCCTCTCGCCACTGCGGTCCGCCGCCCTGGACGACGCCACCGCGCGCCGCGCCGCCACCGAGCTGGCGGTGACGGCCCTGCTCGACCTGCGCCGGGGCGCGGACCTGGACCGGACGCTGAGCGAGGAACCCGCCGACGCCGCGTTCGCCCGGCTCGACCGGGAGCTGCGCCCGCTGCTGCGGCACACCCGGGTGCGGCTGGACGTGGCGCCGCCGGCGGAGGCCGCCCGGTCCGTACCGGCGGACACCGCGCACACCGCCCGGGACGCCGTCCGGGCGGCCGTCCTCCTCATGCTGGAGCAGGACGGCCTGACCAGGCTGCACGTGAGCTGGCAGTTCACCGGCGACACGCTGCGGGCGGTGGTGCGGGACGACGGCCCCGGCCTGCTGGCCGCCGACGCGCTCACCGTCCACCGCACCGCCGACCGGATCGCCGCCCTCGGCGGGCGCGGCACCATCGAAGCCGTCCCCGGCTGGGGCACCACGGTGACCGTCGACCTGCCGCTCACCCTGCCCGAACCGCCTCGCGTGACCGACCCGTTGGACGGGCTCCAGCCGCGCGAGCTGGAGGTGCTCGACCAGCTGGCGCAGGGCCGGCGCAACCGGGACATCGCCGAGGCGCTGCACATCAGCGAGTCCACGGTGAAGTTCCACGTCGCCAACATCCTGGCCAAGCTCGGCGTCGCCTCCCGCGGCGAGGCCGCGGCCCTGGCCCACCGGGCGGGCATGCCGGGCACGGCGGCCCTGCACGTGGCGTCCTGAACACCCGCCGACCCACCCGACCAATCCGACCCACCCGACCGCCCGACCGCCCGCGAGCAGTGAGGCGACCATCCTGAGGAGCGACGTGACCGATCCGACGACCTGGGACCCGACCGCCCCCGGCGTCCTGCGCCTGCCCTCCGGGCGACTGCTGCGCGGGCGCGGCCTCAGCCGCCCGCTGCCGCCCGGCCCGCAACCCTCCTTCGGGCTCTACCTGTTGGGCCACCCGCCGAGGCAGTTCGGCTGGGAGAGCCGGTGGGTGCGCTGGCCCGACTTCCGGCTCCCCGCCGACCGCGCCGACGCGGCCGACGCCTTCCGCGAGGCCTGGCGGCGATCGGCGACCGAACGCGTCGAACTCGCCTGCGCCGGCGGCCGCGGCCGCACCGGCACCGCCCTCGCCGCCCTCGCCATCCTGGACGGCGTCCCCGCCACCGAGGCGGTCGCCTACGTACGGGCGCACTACGACCGGCACGCGGTGGAGACCCCGTGGCAACGCCGGTTCGTCGCCCGGCTGGGCTGAGGCCTGGGGCACGTCCGCAGGTGTGCCGCCGCGCACACGGAGTACCGCACCGGGGTACCGCCGGGCGACGAACTGATCCGACTGCTCAACAGCTACCGCGCCCCAGCGCGACGTGACCTCGGCGTCGCCGAGTCCGCCGGCGCCCCAGCGGTGATCGGGCGGTAGGGAGCGGGCCGGTCGGAACCGGACGCGCTGAAGCCCGGCGAGGACGCCGGCCGGACCGGCCGGCCGGCGCCCCGGCGGGTCAGGTCTTGCGCAGCGCCGGGGCCGGGACGCCGATCAGCAGTCGGCGCACGGCGTCCCAGGCGGCCCGCTGGGCGGCGGCGCAGGCCCGGGTGTCGGAGCCGAGCAGGCGCAGCCAGGCGCCGCTGTCGTGCGGCAGGACGCTGACCCCGTACAGCAGGCCGCAGTCGGCCAGCGCCCCGTGCAGGGTGTCGGCGACGAGCGCCGCCGGGGCGAGCGGGGTGACGACGTAGAGGCTGGCCATGACGTCGTGGCCGGCCAGCACCGCCGGGCCGGTGACGCCGGCCGCCGACGGCTCCAGCCTGACGGTGTCAAGGGCCGTCAACTCGCCGTCCGGACGCCGGATTTCGAGGTCGGAGGCGAACACCTGGTAGGCGTTGCGCTCGCCCCGGGCGAGGCGGCCGGCCAGCACGGTCTCGCCGGCCAGCACGGTGGCGGTGGGGTCGACGGTGAGCACCGTGCGCTGGTAGAAGCGCGAGTCGACGAAGGGGATCACCGGCTCCGGCAGGTACTCGACGTAGGCGCGGGGCCCGGCGTCGAGGTTGACCAGCTGCGTCGCGTAGTCGAACTCCATCCGGTAGACCTTGGTGGCCGCCTGGGTGGTGAGGTGGGTGGCGGTGTCGGCGCCGCAGCGCAGGTCGGTCCGGAGCCGGTCGGCCTGGAGGATGCCGCCGCCGGTGGACATCAGGAAGGTGACGGCGAGGTCGGGGCGGGCCGGGTCGAAGTAGAGCGGGCGCATGATCTGCAGCGGCGACTTCTGGTAGTGGCCGGTGAGTTCGGTGCGCTCGCCGATCCGCTCGAAGGCGAGCTCCAGCAGGCCGACCTTTCCGGGGCGCCCGACGCCCAGGGTGTCGGGCGTCCCGGCGTGTCGGCGGACGACGTACGGGACGCGGGCCGGCTCGTAGTGCCGCGGGTCCAGGCGTGGCACGGCGGCGCCCGCTTCGGCGGTGGCTGCTTCGGCGGTGGCCACGACCGACGGGTCCGGGGCCACCGAGGCCTCGGCAGCGGTGTCCGGGGCAGGTGCGGCCGCGGTGACGGTCACGCGGGGACCTTGCGGAAGGTCTCCAGGAAGGTGGCGATCTCGTCCAGCCCGTGCCCGGTGAGGCAGTTGGTGAGCACGACCGGTCCGCCCTCGCGCACGCGGTGGGCGTCGGACTCCATGATGCCCAGGTCCGCGCGGACGTACTGGGCGATGTCGATCTTGTTGATGACCAGCAGGTCGGACTCGGTGATGCCCGGACCGCGCTTGCGGGGCATCTTCTCGCCCTCGGCGGTGTCCAGGACGAAGAGGAAGAGGTCGACCAGGACCGGGCTGAAGGTCAGCGTGAGGTTGTCGCCGCCGGACTCGAACAGCAGGGTGTCGACGTCGGGGAAGCGCTCCAGCATCTCGGCACCGGCCGCGAGGTTCATCGTCGGATCGTCCCGGACGGCGGTGTGCGGGCACGCGCCGGTCTCGACGCCGACGACCCGCTCGGGGTCGAGCACCCCGGCCAGGGTGCGGCGCACGTGCTGCGCGTCCTCCTGGGTGTAGATGTCGTTGGTGATGACCGCCGGGCGGTGGCCGCGTGCGATCAGCACCGGCACGAGGGCCTCGATGAGCGCCGTCTTGCCGGAGCCGACGGGCCCGCCGATGCCCACGCGGAGCACGTTCTCGGTCATGCTGTCTCCTCTGATGCGGTTCTGATGTGATTCCGGTGCGGTTCCGGTGCTGCCGGTACGGCGAGCACGGGCAGTGCGGTTGGTGCGGGTCACGCGGTCGGTGCGGGGTCACCCGGCCCGGCGCCGACGGGGGGTGCGCCACGGCGCACCCCCCGGACGGCTCAGCTGGCGAACAGCCGGGCCTCGGCCCGCTCGTGCCGTCCGGACATCGCGTCCGCCACCGGCACGCACCCGCCCAGGTCGTCCAACTCCCGGGCGAGGGCGGCCCGTACGGTCTCCTCGATCACCGGTGCCATCGCCCGCAGCACCACCTGCGCCTTGCGGTGGTCGGTCAGCCGCAACCGCAGGGCGGCGCCGACGAAGCTGGTGCAGAAGGCGAACAGGTCGCCGGCGGCGGCCTGTTCGACGGGCACGCCGGCCGAGGCGTAGGCGACCCCGGCGGCCACCGCCTGGGAGCCGGGGGCCTGCTTGGCGGCGACCAGTTCGGCGTACCGGTCCAGCGGCTCGCCGCCGACCGACTCCCGTGCGATGTCGAGGAGTTGGCGCCCGGTACGGGTGGAGGCCAGGCGCAGCTCGCGGTTGAGCTTGGTGGCGTGCAGCCGCTGGTCCACCTCGACCAGCAGGCCCCAGTCGCCGGCCCGGGCGGCGCGGTGCGCGAGGGCGAGCGCGGTCGCGTCGGACGGGCCGACGCTGTGGCGCAGCAGGTCGGCGAGCAGCTCGGGCACGGTGTCCGGGGTGACCGCCTTGGCCTGCGCATAGCCCTCCAGGCCGTGCGAGAGGGTGTAGAAGCCGCTGGGGAAGGCGGAGTCGGTCAGCTGGAGGCTGACCAGCAGGGCGTCAAGGCCTCCCGTGGACGCGGCGGCGGTCCGCTCCGCGACGCCGGTCACGCGAGGTAGAACAGGTGGTTGAGCGGGAGTTCGCGGGCGGGCTCGATGGTGGCCGGCTCGCCGTCCAGGGTGACCTTGTACGTCTCCGGGTCGACCGCGATCTTCGGCAGCGCGTCGTTGCGGACCATGTGCTGCTTGCCGACCGAGCGGCAGTGCCGCACGGGCAGGACGCGGCTGTCCAGGCCGAGTCGGGCCGGGACGCCGAGGTCGACGGCGGCCTGGGACATGAAGGAGACCCGGGTGGCCTGCTTGGCCCGTCCGAGCGCGCCGTACATCGGGCGGTAGTAGACCGGCTGCGGGGTGGGCAGCGAGGCGTTCGGGTCGCCCATCAGGGCCCAGTTGATGACACCGCCCTTGATGACCATCTTGGGCTTGGCGCCGAAGGAGTTGATCGGCCACAGCACGATGTCGGCGAGCTTGCCGCTCTCCAGCGAGCCGATGTGGTCGGCGGTGCCGGAGGCGATGGCCGGGTTGATGGTCAGCTTGGCGAGGTAGCGCAGGACGCGGAAGTTGTCGTTGCGCTCGGTGTCGCCGTCGAGCTTGCCGCGCTGGTCCTTGCAGTGGTGCGCGGTCTGGAAGGCGCGGGTGAAGGACTCCCCGATCCGGCCCATCGCCTGCGAGTCCGAGGAGAAGATCGAGATGACGCCCTCGTCGTGCAGGACGGTCTCGGCGGCGATCGTCTCGGCGCGCACCCGGGAGTCGGCGAAGGAGACGTCCTCGGGGATGTCGTGGCTGAGGTGGTGGCAGACCATCACCATGTCCAGCAGCTCGTCCACCGAGTTGACGGTGTAGGGCAGCGTGGGGTTGGTGGAGGACGGCAGGACGTTGGCCTCACCGGCGATCCGCATGATGTCGGGGGCATGGCCGCCGCCCGCGCCCTCGGTGTGGAAGGTGTGGATGGTGCGGCCGTCGATGGCGGAGAGGGTGTCCTCGAAGAACCCGCCCTCGTTGAGGGTGTCCGTGTGGATGGCCACCTGGACGTCGTACTCGTCGGCGACGCTGAGCGCGCTGTCGATCGCGGCCGGGGTGCTGCCCCAGTCCTCGTGCACCTTGAGGCCGCAGACGCCGGCCTCGACCTGCTCTCGCAGGGCGCCCGGCAGCGAGCCGTTGCCCTTGCCGAGGAGGCCGACGTTGACCGGGAGGTCCTCGACCGCCTGGTACATCCGCCCGATGTTCCACGGGCCGGGGGTGCAGGTGGTGCCGTTGGTGCCGTCGGAGGGGCCGGTGCCGCCGCCGATGAGGGTGGTGATGCCGTTGCTCAGCGCCTCCTGCACCTGCTGCGGGGCGATGAAGTGGATGTGGGTGTCGATGCCGCCGGCGGTGGCGATCAGGTGCTCGCCGGAGATCACCTCGGTGCCGGGGCCGATCACCAGCTTGGGGTGCACGCCGCTCTGGGTGTGCGGGTTGCCGGCCTTGCCGACGGCGGTGATGAAGCCGTCCTTGACGCCGATGTCGCCCTTGACCACGCCGAGGATCGGGTCCATCACGACGACGTTGGTGATCACCAGGTCCAGGGCGCCCTGGGCGGAGGTGGCGGCCGGGTCCTGGGCCATGCCGTCGCGGATGCCCTTGCCGCCGCCGTAGACGGCCTCGTCGCCGTAGTGGCCCTGGTTGAAGTCCTTCTCGATCTCGACGACGAGGTTGGTGTCGGCGAGGTGGAAGCGGTCACCGACGGTGGGCCCGAAGAGATCGGTGTACTGCTTGCGGGACAGCGTGGCCATCAGCGGTCGCCTTCCTTGTGGTCGAGGTTGGTGCCCTTGAACCCGAGCGCGATCGCCCGGTCGATCGCCCGGGCGCGGGTGTCGGCCGACCTGATGCCGCCGTCGACGAGGTTGCTGAAGCCGACCAGGCGGCCGTGGCCGCCGAACTCGGCGAGCGTGACGTCCTTGGTGTCGCCCGGCTCGAAGCGGACGGCGGTGCCGGCCGGGATGTCCAGGTGCTTGCCGTAGGCGGCGTTGCGGTCGAAGTCGAGGGCGCGGTTGGCCTCGAAGAAGTGGTAGTGCGAGCCGACCTGGATCGCCCGGTCGCCCGTGTTGCTGACCGTGATGGTGACCTGGGCGCGGCCGGCGTTGATCTCCACCGGGTCGTCGCCGTACAGGTACGTGGCGCCACCAGACATGGCTGGCCCTTCCTCTCTGTCGGTTCAGTGTTGTGTGTGGCCGTGCCCTTGGCCGTGGGAGTGCGAGTGCGAGTGGCCGTGGTTGTCCCCGTGGCCGTGGCTGTCGCCGTGTCCGTGGCCGTGCCCGTGACCATGCGTGTGGTCCCCGCCCGGGCCGTGGCTGTGGGCGTATCCGTGCCCGTGCTCGGCGTCGAGGCCGGCCAGGATGCCGTCCTCGCCGTGGCCGAGCAGGTGCAGGGCCGCCGCCGTACGGGCCGCGACCACGCCGGCGATCGCGGCCGGCCGCAGCAGCGGCCCGCCGTCCCGCACCCCGGGCAGTTCGGTGCGCAGGGCCGGTCCGAACGAGGCCGGGACGGCGGTCACTTCGCGGGCGCCGAGCAGCCGGCAGCGTTCGGCGCCCTCGGCCGGGTCGGGGTCGCCGCCCGCGAAGGCCACCTCCACCCAGCGGTGGTTCCCGTACTGGCGGACCAGCCGGGCGATCCGGAACAGGTCCGCGTCCTCGAACGGGCCGGCCGCCGGGGCGGTGACCAGGACGGCGCCGTCGCGCTGGGGGCCGGCGGAGGCCGCGGCCCGCAACCAGCCGACGAGGTGGTCCTTGCCGCCGAACGGCTCGGTCAGGGCGAGTCGGCCCCGGCCCTCCCCGGCGGCCAGCCAGCGCAGCGCCCGGGCGGTGTCGGCCACCAGCTTCGGGTCGCGCCCCAGCGTCATCGGCACGACGCACACCGGGCCGTCGGTGGCGGCCAGCGCCGAGCGGACGGCCTCGCCGAGCGCCCGGCCGGCGGCGGCCGCGGCGTGGACGGCGGGCTCGCGCTCCACCAGGGCGGCCAGGTCCCGGCCGCCGTCGCTCTCGTGCCCACCGGCCAGCACCACCGCGGTGGTGGACACCGGGGCGGTCGGGGCGGACACCGGGGCGGCCGCAGACAGCTGCGCCGGCGCGGGCGCCGCCTCCGCCTGAGGTGCGGTCATGGCTCAGGCACCCACCGGGTCGTGGCAGGAGACCAGTTTGGTGCCGTCCAGGAACGCGGCCTCCACCTGGAGCAGCGGCAGCATCTCGCGGACGCCGGGCATGACGTCCTCGCCGCTGACGGCCTGCTTGCCGATCTCCATGCACTCGGCGACGGTGCGCCCGTCCCGGGCGCCCTCCATGATCGCCTCGCTGATCAGCGCGCAGGCCTCGCTGTAGTTCAGCTTCACGCCGCGGTCGCGGCGCTTGCGGGCCAGATCGGCTACGACGTAGATGTACAGCTTGTCCATCTCACGCGGTGCGAGATTCACGGGAATCACTCTTCCTTTCCGAATGACCGAATGACCGAATGTCCACATGTCCGAACGGACGCGTGGGGCACTCGAAAGCGTCCGACGCGAACGGGGATCGAGATCCGACGCCGGCGATCCCGTCAGATTCTGCGAAGTCGGGGAATGGCCGGCACGGCCGCCAGGAACAGCATGGTCGTCAGGACGAACGGCCAGGTGAAGGCGTGGCCGCCGAACGGCGCGGTGACGGCACCCAGCGCGGGGGTCAGGACGGTGGCGGCGGCCGCGCCGAGCACGGCGTAGGCCGCGCTCCAGCCGTCGGCGGCGACGAACACCCCGCACAGCGCCATCGCGACGAGCACCCCGCTGTAGCCGAGCAGCCCCTGGCCGACGGCGGCGGCGGGCGCGCCGAGCGCCCAGGCGGTGAGCAGCCCGGTCGCACTGCCCGCGCAGGCCAGCAGGCCCGCCGGGCGGCTGGCCGCGAAGATGCCGGCCAGGAACAGCAGGCCGACGTACCACTGGGGCATGAAGAAGATCTGGCCGATGTTGGCGAAGAACCCGTGCCACAGCTGGTCCCAGGTCAGCCCGGTCGGACCTGCGGCCGGCGCGGCCAGGGCCGCCGGGGCCCCGGCGCCGTGCCACAGCTGCCGGAAGCCGGGCGCGGCGACGGTCGTGGCGGTGGCGACCAGGCAGAACGGCGCGGTGAGCGCCGGGAGTTTCCAGGTGTCGAGCACCGCACCGAGGCCCGCGGTGACCACCACGGCGACGGCGACGCCGAGCACGGCCACCGCGACGGTGGCGGGGTGGCCGGGGCCGAGGAACACCGCGCACCCCAGCGCCACCAGGCAGCCGTTGTACCCGTGCAGCCCGGCCTCGACGGCGCCGCGCGCCAGCCGCAGGCCGGACGCGACGGCGGTGCCGAGGGCGCTGCCGAGCAGGCCGTAGACGCCGTACGGCCAGCCGGCCGCGAACAGTGCCGCCACGAAGAACAGCCCGCAGACGGCGGACGGCATGAAATCCACCTGCGCGACGCCGCGCAGGACTTCGACGACTAACGTGAGGGATATCGGGCGGGCAACCTCGGAGTCCCCCGACCCACCCTTTTTCTGACCCATACGTCACACCAATTCCCGCTACGAATTTCCACGGCATGGCGAATAATCCGCAAGGCCGCTCGACTTACTCGCGAGCACGCCCGGCGATTCCTCCGGAACCGTACTCCTGCGGAATGTCGCCCGGAACGGACACGACCGGTTACACCCGTACAGCGAAGGGTGATCATCATGGCCCTGAGCTGCAACAATATGTTGATTCTGCAGGTCAGAACCCCTCCCAGGGAGAGGCATTCTTTGCGAAGTTTTACGTTCGGTGGACGATAATAAGAAAGTGGTCATGTCAAGTAATTCGACACGAAGCCATCCCGGCCGGGCAATTCGGACAGCCTGTGCGGCGAAATGACGGCGGCCCACGGCAACAATGTGGCGGGAATGTGTACGCGCTGCGTCGGGAAGCAGGCGATCGAGCCGGGACCGCCGCCCCGGCGGGCGGCCAACCGGCACTCCCCTCCTACGGGTACGAGCTCACCGGCAGCCGGCGGTACCGCACCACGGAGGCGATCACCGTCCGGGACGGGCTCATCCGGGCGGTCCAGGACCTACGACAGAGCCCGACCACGGGGCTTGCGGCGCCTTCCCAAGGCCCCCGCCCCTCGTTCACGCCCCCCGTGCACCTGTCGCAAGAAGGACGATCCGACTATCGTTAGTTAACGAAAGCTATCGACACTCTCTCCCCGCCTGACGGCCACGGCCGACCATGCACCAGGAGGCAACGGTGGCGACACACATGTCGAGCGGTGGCAGGGCCGGGCGCGTGCGCGCGCTCCACGGGGGTGTGGAGCCGGACCATCCGCGGTACAAGTGGGTCGCGCTCTCCAACACCACGCTCGGCACCCTGATCGCCACCATCAACGCCTCCATCGTCCTGATCTCGCTGCCCTCGATCTTCAACGGCATCGGCCTGGACCCGCTGCAACCCGGCAACGTCAGCTACCTGTTGTGGATGCTGATGGGCTACATGCTGGTCACCGCGGTCCTGGTGGTCACGCTCGGCAGGCTGGGCGACATCCACGGCCGGGTGCGGATCTACAACGCCGGCTTCCTGATCTTCACCGTCACCTCGGTGGCCCTCTCCCTCGACCCGCTGCACGGCGGGCCGGGCGCCCTGTGGCTGATCGTCTGGCGGGTGGTGCAGGCGGTCGGCGGTTCGATGCTGATGGCCAACTCGGCGGCGATCATCACCGACGCGTTCCCGGCCCACCGCCGCGGCATGGCGCTGGGGGTGAACATCGTCGCGGGCATCGCCGGCTCGTTCATCGGCCTGGTCCTGGGCGGGCTGTTGGCCGAGTGGAACTGGCGGTCGATCTTCTGGGTCAACGTGCCGATCGGCATCCTCGGCACGGTCTGGGCCTACCGGTCGCTGCGCGAGACCGGAGCGCGCCGGCCGGCCCGGATCGACTGGTGGGGCAACGTCACCTTCGGCGTCGGCCTGACCGCCCTGCTCGCCGCGATCACCTACGGCATCCAACCCTACGGCGGCCACACCATGGGCTGGACCAACCCCTGGGTGCTGGCCGGGCTGTTCGGCGGGGTGGCGCTGCTGATCGTCTTCTGCCGGGTCGAGTCCAGGGTCGCCGAACCGATGTTCCCGCTGGCCCTGTTCCGCGACCCGGTCTTCGCCGGCGGCAACGCGGCCACCCTGCTGGGCTCGATCGCCCGCGGCGGCCTCCAGTTCATGCTGATCATCTGGCTGCAGGGCATCTGGCTGCCGCTGCACGGCTACGACTACGCCGACACCCCGCTGTGGGCCGGCATCTACCTGGTCCCGCTGACCGTCGGCTTCCTCGCCGCCGGACCGCTCTCCGGGTACCTCTCGGACCGCGCCGGGGCCAGGCTCTTCGCCTCCGGCGGGCTGGTGGTGATGGCCCTGTCCTTCGCCGGGCTGCTGATGCTGCCGACCGACTTCGGGTACCCGTGGTTCGCCGTCCTGGTGTTCCTCAACGGCCTGGGCGGCGGCCTGTTCGCGGCCCCCAACACCTCGCTGATCATGTCGAGCGTGCCGGCCGAGGCCCGGGGCGCCGCCTCCGGCATGCGGGCCACCTTCCAGAACGCCGGCATGGTGCTCTCGATCGGCGTGTTCTTCTCGCTGATGGTGGCCGGGCTGGCCGGGTCGCTCCCGCACACGCTCAGCTCCGGACTGACCGCACAGGGCGTGTCCGCCGGCGACGCGAGCGCCATCGCCGCGCTGCCGCCGGTCGGCACGCTCTTCGCCGCGTTCCTCGGGTACAACCCGATCCAGCAGCTGCTGGGCCCGCACGTGCTCGGGCAGCTCCCGGCGGCCAACGCGCAGACGCTGACCGGGCGGGAGTTCTTCCCGCAGCTGATCTCGGGGCCCTTCCACGACGGCCTGGTCGTGGTGTTCTGGCTGGCGATCGCCATGTCGCTGGTCGCCGCGGCCGCCTCGCTCGTCCGTGAACGGCCTCGGCCCGACAACCCCCGCTCCGACAGTCCTCGGTCCGACAGTTCCGGGTCCGACAGTTCCCGGCCCAACAGTTCCCGGCCCGACAGTCCCCGGCCCGACAGTCCTCGCCCGGCCAGTCCCCGATCCGGCAGCCCCCGACCGGACCGGGACGCGCCCGGCGGACGCCCCGGGACGGACCGGGACGCGCCGCGGGGGAAGGCCGACCGGCCGTGACCGGCGCCGGCGGCGAGGCCGCGAGCGCGAGCCGGCCCGGCGGCGACGGCCTCTCCGCCGACGCCGTCGTCCGGCTCCGCCTGGTGATCGGCCGGCTCAACCGGCAGATGTCCCGCGCCTCCGGCGGCCAGGACCTCACCGTCGCCCAACTCTCCGCGCTGGTCCGGGTGGAGCAGCACGGCCCGCTGCGGCTCGGTGAACTCGCCGCGCGGGAGGCGGTGGCCGTCCCGTCCATGGTGCGGACGATCGCGCCGCTGACCGCCGACGGGCTGATCGCCAAGAGCCCCGACCCGACGGACGGCCGGTCGCAGCTGCTCGAACTCACCCCGGCGGGCCTGGAGACGATCACCCGGATCCGCCGCGAGCGTTCCGCGCTGCTGGCCCACCGCAGCGCACGGCTCACCGCGCAGCAGTGCCGGGACCTGGAGGCGGCTCTCCCCCTGCTGGAACTGCTGCTGGACGAGCCCGAGGCGGCCTGCCCGTCCGCCGTCCCGCCGCCCCGGGACCGGGACGCCTCCGGCAGCTGAGCCCGCGCTGCCGGTGCTGCCCGCGCTGCCGGGTCTACCGGGGCTGCGGCGCCGCCGCCTCGTCCAGGAACCCCGTGAGCAGTGCGAAGGCCTCCTCGGGCCGTTCCAGGCCGGGGAAGTGGCCGGCCCACGGCAGTTCGACGTGGCGGGCGTTCGGGATCACCGTCGGCAGGAAGGCGCCGATCTGCCGGAAGTCCTCCACGTCGTGGCCGCCCGACACGACCAGGCAGGGCGCCGTGATCCGCCCGAGGTCGGCGCCGTCGTCGGTCGGGCCGAACCGGGCGTCCGCCTGCACCTCGAAGGCGTGCCGCTGCATCCGGCGCACGTGCGCGCGCGTCTCGTCGTCCGCCTCCGGCCCCAGCCAGGTCTCGACGTTGAGCTCGACGGCCGCCGCGAGGTCGCCGTCCGTGAGCAGTTCCCGTTCCTTCGCGGCGAAGGCCCGCAGGGCCGGGCCCGGTGTGCGCCCGGACGCGCCGGGACACAGCAGGGCCAGCGCGGTCACCGCCGCCGGGCGCAGCGCCGCCACGTCCGTGGCGATCTTCCCGCCGTGCGAGGATCCGATCAGCGCGGCGGACTCGATGCCCAGGTGGTCGAGGAGGGCGAGGACGTCCTGTGCGTCGCTGTACGGGCCGTCCGCGAGCGGGGTGTCGCCGAAGCCCCGGAAGTCGCACCGGACCACCCGGTATCCGGCGTCGACGAGACCTTGCCACTGCGGGTCCCACATGCGCCGGTCGCACACGGACGAGTGGAGGAGCACCAGCGCGGGACCGGTCCCTGATACGTCATGAGAGAGGATCATCCGCCTGATCGTAGTGACGCCCCCTGGGGACGCCCACCGATTAACGATCAACGGGAGTAAGCGCTTCGGCGGGCCGCTGGGCTCTAGGTGGGTGAGGAGGTGCTCATGGGAGAAACGAAGACCGACCGGGACGCGGAGTTCCAGGCGTTCATCGTCGGAGCCTGGCCACGGCTGCTGCGGACGGCGTACCTGCTGGCCGGGGAGCAGTACGCGGCGGAGGACCTGGTGCAGTCCGCCGCGGAGAAGGCCTGCGCGGCGTGGACCAAGGTGCGACGGGCCGGCGATCCGCACAGCTACGTGCGGCGGATCCTGGTGAACGAGCACGCCCGCCGCTGGCGCCGCCGCGCGCCGGAGCTGCTGGTGGACGCCGTACCGGACGCGGCCGGGCCCGAGGACGGCTACGCCCGCTCCGACCAGCGCGGTGCGCTGCTGGCCGCGCTGGCCACCCTGCCGGCCCGCCAGCGCGAGGCCGTGGTGCTGCGGCACTGGGAGGACCTGAGCGACAGCCAGGCGGCGGTGGCCATGGGCTGCTCGGTGGGAGCCGTGCGCAGCCACGCGGCCAAGGGGATAGCGAAGCTGCGGGAGGCCGCGGCGCTGAGAGAACTCAAGGGCATGACACCCATCGGAGGTGCGGTATGAGCGCGAACGGCAACGGCGGGACGGTCGGTACGGGCGCGGCGGACGACGACGCGGACGTGTGGGTCGGGCTCGGCCTGGCGGAGGCGGCGGCCGGGGCGAAGGTCGGCTCGGTGCCGGTGGCGGACATCATGGCGGGCGGCCGCCGGATCCGGCGCCGCCGCCGGTCGATGGTCGGCGCGCTCGCGCTGGCCACCACGGTGGTGCTGGCGGGCGGGGCGATGGCCGGTCTGCACGGCGCCCCCGCGAACAGCCCCACCGCACAGGCGCTGGTCCCGGCCGACGGCGGTCCCGGCGGCGGCACCGGGGGCGGTCCCGCCGCCGAGCCGACCGGTACGGGCTCGACCGCCGCGAAGGACCCGTTCACCCCGCTCCGGGTGGTGATCGGGCAGGGCACCGTCGACGGCAAGGAGTGGAAGCTGTGGGAGGCGCTCTGGCCGACCGCCCCGAAGGAGCGGGCGTTCGAGCAGGCGATGGCGGTCTGGAGGGAGCGCAACGCCGTCGACCCCTCGGTCGAGAAGCCGACCGAGGCGTTCGTCCAGCATTACTGGCGGGACACCGAGGACGTGGTGAACACCTACGTCACGTTGGACGGGGTGCGCCAGAAGGACGACTCCGCGGGCAGCGTCCCCAACGCGAGCAACTTCGACCCGAGGGACGGCACCTACCTCGGCGGCGGCGTCATCGGCCCCCACGCCAAGGCGGGTACCCCCGGCCCGCTCCCAATCAGGCTGGCAACGATGTCCATCGGCCCCGACGTCGCCAAGGTCGTGGTGAACTGGACGGACGGCACGAAGCTCGAACCGCAGCTCGTCACCGTGGGGGACTCCCCCTACCGCCACCTCGTGGTGGCCGAGCAGCCGGGCAAGAAGGTGACGTCCTGGCAGTTCTTCGACAGGAACGGCACCAAGCTCCCGGACTCCGGCATGAAGATGCTGTCCGAGTAACGGTGGCCACGGCCGCCTGACCGAGCCGAGGGGCCGACCCCGCCCCCCGTCGGGCCGACCCCGCTCCCGTGCCCCCGTCGGGCCGACCCCGTTCTCGCGCCCCCCGGAAGCCCACCGGGAACCGCGCGCGCCGCTGTTCCCCCCTCAACTCGCCGAGCCCGTCGTCGGGTTGCGCTCCGGCGGGCGGTGGGGGGGAACACGGGTCCCTCAGGTCCGGGGCGCCTTCTCGCCGTGGACGGCGGCGTACTCGGCCGCCAGCCAGGGGCCGAGGTCGTCGATCAACACGTCGAGTGCGGGCAGGTCGGCCGTCGGGGTCCGGGCGATGGCTGCGGCCCGCCGCATCTGCGCGGCACGTTCGGGGTAGTAGTGGCCGAAGACCTCCGCGGATCGGGTGAGGTCACTGGTCCAGCCGCCCCAGCGGGGCATCACCAGGGTGAGGCCGGTCCGCACGATCCGGCGGGAGACGATGCGGCTGAGCGCCTCGCGCTCGGCGTCCGTCCCGCCGGCGGCCCGCCGCTCGCGCCACTGCGGGAGCGCGAGCCCCAGATCTCCGTTGGTCTCGCGGGCGAGCAGGGCCGTGGGGCGGTAGCGGGGCAGGTCGGTGGCGAGGTCGTCGCCGAGCAGCGGGGTGCAGAGGCAGGCGAGGAACCAGCCGAGGTCGTGGCGTTCGAGGTCGCTCAGCAGGGTGCTCGTGCTGAAGAGGAGGATCCCGACGCCGTTGACCTGAGGGAAGGAGGCGTCCAGCGCGGCTTCGAGCGCGTCGGCGTCGGACCGGTCGGTGCCGGTGGGCTCGCGACGAAGGGCGAGCAGCAGGTCGAGGTCGGACACGGCGGGGGTCGCGGTGCCGCGCGGGATGCTGCCGTAGAGGTAGGCACTGTGCAGCCGGTCACGGTCGAAGGTCTCGGCGATCAGCGCGCGAGCGGAGTCGACCACCGGCGCGAACTCCTGCCGCACCCGCCCCAGGGAGCCCTCGCGGGCGATGAAACCGTCGTCGTCCAGTCCTTCAGCAGCCATGGAGGTACTCTGCCGCGCCTCCTCACCTGCGGGCGAACGGATTTCCCCGGCGCGACCGGGCAGGCTGACCGTTACGCAGCGTGATCAACCTTTGGCGGATGTTGCCGTGCGCGCAGGGGTGGCCAAACCTAACGTGACGTCTTGGGGGTCACTCTGCGCCATGTTCGCGGGCCACGTCACTGTCCTGGCCACGCCGGCGCCACCTGCAGGAGGCAGTACATGAGATTTCGGGCAAGTTCGAGCGCGCTGGCTGCGGCAGCCCTGGTCGTCGGCCTGACGGCCGCCGCGACTCCGGCCGGGGCCACGGGTGCCGAAGGCGGCCGGGAGCCGTTCCTGAACCGCCTGAACACGGTGTCGTTCGTTGCGTCCACCGTCCCGGCCAACGGCGACCAGAACCCGTACGGCACGTTCGTGATCCGGGAGAACACCGGCGATCTGCATCGGGGCAACGTCCTGGTCAGCAACTTCAACAACTCGGTGCCGCCGAGTGGCCAGCAGGGCAGGGGCACCACCCTGGTCCAGATCAGCCCGGGCGGGGCGATGACCACGTTCGCCACGATCGACCCGAACACGCTGCCGGGCCCGTGCCCGGGCGGGGTCGGGCTGACCACCGCGCTCACGGTCCTGCGCGGCGGCTGGGTCGTGGTCGGCAGCCTGCCCACCGCGGACGGCACCTCGGACACGGCCCAGGCCGGCTGCCTGCTGGTGCTCGACAGCCACGGCACGGTACGCGAGACCATCGCGGGCGACGGCATCAACGGCCCGTGGGACATGACCGCCGTCAGCCACGACGACAAGAGCGAACTGTTCGTGACCAATGTGCTCAACGGCACGGTCGCCGGCGGCGGCAACGAGGTCGACCAGGGGACGGTGCTGCGGATCACCCTGTGCCATGAGGGCGACGCCCCGCCGCGGCGGGTGGCCACCACCGTGATCGGCTCCGGCTTCCCCGAGCGGACCGACCCGGCGGCCCTGGTGGTCGGCCCGACCGGCGTCGCCCTCGACCGTGCCGGGACGCTCTTCGTCGCGGACACCGTCCTGAGCCGGATCACGGCCATCCCGCACGCGCTGGACCGGAAGGACAGCGACGGCATCGGGCGCGTCATCAGCGCGGGCGGCAACCTGAACGGACCGCTCGGCATGGCCCTCGCACCCGGCGGCGACATCCTGACGGTGAACGCCGGGGACGGCAACATCGTGGAGACCACGCCCCACGGGGACCAGGTGGCGGTCAAGCAGATCAACTCCAGCGGCAGCCCGGCGGGCGCGGGTGCGCTCTTCGGCCTCGCGGTGGACCTGGACCGCGACGAGGTCTTCTTCGTCAACGACGCGACCAACGAACTCGACGTCCTGCACTGACGAGCGGCGGTCCGAGGAAGGCGGCGCACCGGCTCGGTGCACCGCCTTCCTTAAGCAGCGGTTCGTCAGGCCCTGAGGGCAGGGCCGGCCCAGGGGACCCACTGCCCTGAGTCCTCGATCCGTTGGAGGCGACATGGGCGTCCAGGAGGATCAGCTCCACGCCCGCGATGTCCACGCCCCGGAAACCCGCCGGGAACCGCGCGCGCTCGCGCTCCTCCCAGACCTCGTACTGAGCTTGTGACGGCGAGCCGGTCAATGCGGCCAGGCGGTCTCCGCCTGCCATTCATCGAACTTCCAGGCCGAATGGCAGGTGCTCAGGTACGGCAGGTGCCCGTCCCACTCGACGGCTGTCAGCGCCTTGGCGGGCCGGAAAGTGATGTGGCCGGTCGCATCGATGTCGAACCCCCAGGAAAAGCCGACCACCGGCAGGACCTGCCGTTGGGCCCGGTCCAAAGGTGTCCACGCCAGGAAGCTGTGAGCGAGCCAGGCCATGGGCGGGCGCCCGGATCGTGACGGCGCGTCAAACAGAGTGGGGTTGACACCGAAGAAGGCGTAGGGGGACGGCGCATCCTCGAACAGGGCGAAAGGATCCATCTCGAAGTCGACACCGCTGGACGAGTTGTCTGTCGACCGGACCAGCTGGACCCAGCCGAACAGGGACCGATACCCCCTGCTGGGATAGTCCACGACAGCCGTACAGCATGGAAACCCGCGCGTGTCAGGGTGCTTGCCGACCGTCAACGGCTCATCGACCTGTTCAAGGTCCACCGTCACACGGCCGGTCTCACCATCGCGGGTGAAGGGAAGGATCACGGCATCATCCTTCCCATGGCGCGCCGTCAGCCACAAGAGCCGAAAGGAACACGAACGCCGCCAGAACCCCGACGTCGGCTCGATCGATGGCATGTCGCCGCCACGGCGCGGCCTCCCCCAACCTGGTGCGCCGCATCGGCGTCGGGGCACCGTGCAGTGCATCTTCAGGCAGCAGGGACTGCCCGTACGAACCTGGCGTCACCGCTGGGGTCACGGATATCCAGGAGAGGGTTGAACTTTCGAGCCGAAAGAAGGAAGATGCGCGCCCAAGACAACGCCAAGGATGTCGACGCCGGCAAGGTCCGTTCCTCAGCCCGCACGCCGGACGCGGCGACGGGGAGCCCGGGCCGGGCACAGGCCGCCCCTCAGGCGCTCCTCGCCCTGCAGAGCAGCCGCGGCAACGCGGCCGTCGTGCAGATGCTCCGCGCGGCCGGTCACCCGGGCGCCCGGGAGCAGCACCACCACAGTGACAGCTGCGGCCACTTGGGGACCGAGGACCCCTCCGTGCAGCGTTCCGCCGTCCACGACGTCCTGCGCTCGCCGGGCCGGCCTCTCGAAGAGGCGACCCGCACCGACATGGAGGGCCGTTTCGGCGTCGACTTCTCCGACGTCCGCATCCACGACAACACCGCGGCGAAGGCCTCCGCCGCCGAGGTCGGAGCCCGCGCGTACACCTCCGGCAACCATGTCGTCATCGGTCACGGCGGCGCCGACAAGCACACGCTCGCCCACGAGTTGACGCACGTGCTCCAGCAACGGCAGGGCCCCGTGGCCGGCACCGACAACGGTTCGGGGCTCAAGGTCTCCGACCCCTCCGACCGCTTCGAACGCGAGGCGGAGGCCAACGCGACGAGGGTCATGTCACGCGGCCCGGCCTTGCAGCGCGCCGAGTCGGAGGCGTCCGCGGTCCCGCGGGTCGGCGAGGCCGCGATCCAGCGTGCGCCCGAGCAGAACCGGCCCGCGATCACCCACAACAACCCGGACGACGACTGGGTGGCCGACAACACCGCGCCGGCGCGCGCGGACGGTCTCGTCCTCAGCGGTCACGGCGCCTGGCATGCCGCGAACGGTCAGTTCCGGGTGCCGGCGGGAACGCGAGTGCACTTCTACACGCAGCACGGAATGGTCCTCCCGGACGACCTGGGCGGGAACGTGGAGCAGGGCGCCAACCAGCGCGGCAACGTGGAACAGGGCCAACGCGCCGGCGCCTCACGCAGCTTCGGGGGCGGGCGGACCGTACAGAACTACACCATCTCCTACCCCAGCGGCCTCACCATTCGAGGAAACCCCGCAATCGCCACCCCGGTGGCCGGCGGGTACAGCGTCGAACTCGATCCGGAGACTCCGCAAGCCGCCGTCATCAACGTCGCCTCGCTGACCGATCCCCAACTCGCCGGCCACTCCATCGTCTTCGACGGCGACGTGCTGCTGAGCGACATCCTGCAACCCGGCATGGGCGACGTGCACTTCGCCGCCTGCCGCTTCGTCGAGACCGGTAGGCCCGGAACCCGGAACCAGGGCCGCCCCCAGAACCACAACTACCAAGGCGACCCCGGCGAGGACGGCGGCCTCTTCAACCCCTGACCCGCCCGGGTGCGCGGTCCTGGCCGATGAGGCGGGCCCCGAGGATCGTCCTCGGGGCCCGCCTGCTCGTCGGTTCGGCCTTCGGCCTTCGGCCTTTCCGCCTACCGAGTGAGGAGCGCGCTCGCCTCCTCCCCGGCGCCGGGCAGCTCCCCCAGGCCGCCGAGGAAGTCGTCTGCCCGACGCTCGCCGTCGGGGCGGCGTCACGGGCTGATGCGACAGGGAACCCCGGCCGGGGGCGGATGACCTCTGGGAGGATCCGCCGATGGGCCGGCCCGGGTGGGGCTGGTTAGAGTCGCCGCAATCTGACGGACGGCCGGGCGGGCGCCTGCTGATCGGCTTCATGTCGCAATGGTCGAAGGGGATTCGCCCGTGAGCGCACAGCAGTACGACGAGATCGGTGAGGCGTTCGAGGGCTTCAAGTCCCTGCCACTGGCGAAGCACGCGGAGGACGCCGCCGCCATGGAGCGGATGTGCCGCAACGTCCACCGGAGCCTGGCACCCGGCGCGGAGTACTGGTCGGACTTCCACGCCAACCCCCCACTGCAGATGCTCCGCTGCCGCGCCTGACCACCACTCCGGGGGCCCTGCCGCCGACCGCGAAAGCGCGGCACCCGGTAGGCTGCTGCTCCGACACCTGCTTGAATCAGGGGAGTTCAGCTGATGCGGCGATCCGACGGGCTCCCAGGAGCAGCGGGCCTCCTTGCCGCTGCCGCACTCCTGGCCGCATGCACCGGCGGTGAAGCACCGTCCCAGCGAGAGGATGCCGCCTGGGCGTTGGACGGACTGGCCGCCACCTCGGCAGCCCCTGCCGTCCAGCGCAGCATCGACGCCCTTCCCGCCCGGGGCACGGCCAAGATCCTGGGCATCGCCGAGGTTTCAGGCATCGACGTGGTCCTCGCCATCAGAAACGGCACCTGCCAGGTGTCGCTTCTACCGGACGGGTTGGCCGAGCCGACCAGCACCGCCCCCGATTTCCTCGGATCGCAGCGCCCGACGGTCGGCGGCGGTTTCTCGGACGCCCACCGGGACTTCCCGGGCAGCGTTCTCGCCGGGACATACACCCAGGCGTCCGCCGAGATGACGCCCTTCACCTTCGTGACCGTCGGCTGCTCCGAGAAGGCGATGGCGGTCAGGATCGAGGGGGCCAAGGATTCCGCGGAGGCGCGGAAGAAGTCCGGTGATTCGCTGCGATCGTGGCGCGACGGCCCCAACACGCTGCTGGCCGTCGGAGCCCCCGAAGCGATCCATCGGTCCGCGCCGGACTCCGGCACCGGCTCCTGAGAGCGTGACGTTCGGATGAAGGCGCCCTCAGGGGCGACCCCGAGGAGGCCGGGCGGGTCCTGGCGGCCGAGCTGGAGGCCACCCGGTCGCGCCTGCCGGCCGACTAGGACCCGAGCAGGGCGGACACCCCCGAGAGCGACGCAGAGCCCGGAACGGCCGGCCGACCGATCGACCGGCCGGATATCCGGAGCGCGGGCACACAGTTTTCACACGGCGGCCACCACGGCACCCGCGCCCGGCCCCGACACTCCGTCAACCCGCCCCGAACCTGGATGCTTCGGACACGTACAATCAACCATCAGATGACATTGTGTCCGGAGCGTGTGTGAGCACGGTCCAGGCGGCGAACGCACTTTCACTCCAATCACACGGTATGACTAGTATCGCCTCGTCAAAGCCCGTGCCCCGGACGGCCCGCCCCGATCAGGCCGGCCGCCATTCCCAAGGAGTCTGTTCTGCGCGCGCGTGCGAATCGGCGGCCCCCGACGCCGAAGGCCCCCCGCAGGCGTCCGCGCCTGTCACTGCGGACGGCGCTGCTCGTCCTCGCCGTCGTCCCCAGCATCGCCCTCGCCGTACTGTGGGCGGTCACCAGCGGCGAAACCGTCTTCGACTTCCAGCGCCAGGCCGCACAGGGCATGCTCGCCCAGAAGGCCGGCCAGCCGTCCAACATCGTCTACTACAACCTCCAGGAGGAGCGCCGGCTCAGCGCCGAGGCGCTCGCCCGGCCCGGTGCCAACGCCGACCAGCTGCGCCGCCAGCGGCAGCAGACCGACGACGCGGTGCGCCAGTTCCAGGCCCTCTCCGGCGAGACCGCCGACAACGCCCCCGACGACGTCCGCACCGCCGTCGCCGAGGCCCGCCAGGCGATGGGCAAGCTGGCCGAACAGCGCGCCGCCGTCGACCACGGCTCGATCGACCAGCAGTCCCTCTACGCGTACTACACCGACCTGATCGCCGTCGACCTGCGGCTGTTCACCGCGCTCAGCCACGTCGACACCGGCGAGGTCACCTGGGTCTCCAAGACCCTGGTGAACGCCTTCTGGGCCAAGGAGATGCTCGCCCGCGAGGACGCCATCCTGGCCCGCGGCTGGTCCACCGGGCGGCTCACCGTCAGCGACTACCAGCAGGTCCAGCAGGCCATCGGGGCGCAGGAGCACCTGTTCACCGTCCAGGTCGTCCCGTACATCCCGGACGGCGAGGCCGCCGCCTGGCACGACCTGATGAACAGCCCCGCCTGGCAGGCCAAGGCCGCCGTCGAGCAGTCGCTCACCAAGCCCACCGCCGCCGAGGCCAACGGCACCGTCAAGCTCCCCGCCGCGCAGGACCAGTGGCGCCAGGCCCTCGACCAGCTCAACCCGCCGCTGGTCAAGGCCATCGAGACCCGCACCAGCGGCATCGTCGACGTCGGCAAGGGCGCCATCCTCTCGCTGCTCACCAAGGTCGTCCTGACCACCGTCGTCGGCCTGATCACGGTCGTCGCGGTGATCATCGCCTCCTGGCGGCTCAGCCGCTCGCTGCGCCGGCGCATCAAGGAACTGCAGACCCAGGCCGAGGAGATGGAGCGCACCCTCCCCGAGGTCGTCGAGCGCCTCGGCCGCGGCGAGCAGGTCGACGTCGAGGCCGACAGCCGCAGCATCACCGCCGGCCCGAACGGCAACGGCACCGACGAGATCGCCCGCCTCGGCCAGGCCCTCAACCTGGCCCGCGCCTCCGCCGTGGAGGCCGCCGTCAAGCAGGCCGAGCAGCACCGCGGCTTCGAGCGCCTGCTCCAGCGCATCGCCCGCCGCACCCAGCTGCTGATCGGCCGCCAGCTGCGCAAGCTCGACGAGCTGGAGCGCAAGCACGAGGACCCGGAGGTCCTGGAGGGCCTGTTCGACCTCGACCACCTCACCGCCCGCCTGCGCCGCTACGAGGAGAACCTCGTCATCATGGCCGGCGGCCAGCCCCAGCGGCGCTGGCGCAAGCCCGTCCCGCTGCTGGACGTGCTGCGCGCCGCGCAGGGCGAGGTGCAGGACTACCGCCGGATCATGATCGACGTCGAGGGCCACCCGTGGCTGTCCGAACGCGCCGTCGGCCCGGTCGCACACGTGCTCGCCGAGCTGATGGAGAACGCGACCACCTTCTCCAAGCCGCCCACCCCGGTCGAGGTCCGGGCCGCCATGGTCGGCCGCGGGCTCGCCGTCGAGATCGAGGACCGCGGCCTCGGCATGGACCCCGAGCAGTACGACGCGGCCAACGAACTGATGAGCCGCCCGCCCCGCACCGACGTGCTGGCCCGGGCGGACGACATCCGCCTCGGCTTCTTCGTCGTCGCCCGGCTGGCCGCGCACAGCGGGCTGAAGGTCGAGTTCCGGCCGTCCGCCTTCGGCGGCACCCGGGTGGTCGTCCTGGTCCCGGACGAGCTCGTCATCGACGGCGACGCCGGGCTGCCCGACGCCGTCCCCGCCGAACCGATCCCGCTCGTGCGGCGCTCCCGCAAGGCGCTGCTCACCGCCTCCAACGAGGCGCCGGAGCCGGAGCCGGCGGCGCCGCCGGTCGCGCCGGTGGACTCCTTCCCCGACTCCTTCCCGCCCGCGGACCCCTTCACGGCGGTGGAGGCGTTCGGGCCGGCGGAGGCCTTCGGGCAGGTCCAGCAGGTGGCGCAGCCCGCGTACATCGAGCCGCTCGGACAGCCCGGGCCGGACCCGCTGGCCGGGCCGGACCCGCTGCCCGGACCCGATCCGCTGCTCGGGCAGCTGCCGCAGGACCGGCAGGCCGAACCCGTCCAGGCCTTCGGGCACGTCGAGTACGTCCCGCCCATGCCCGCGCCCGAGCCCGAGCCCGCGCCGTTCCCCGTCGGGTACGCCGAGCAGCCGATCGAGCACAGCTCCCCGGCCCCCGACGCCCCGGCCGACCAGGCGCCCTCGCACGACGCGCCCGCCTACCCGGACATCGCCTACGCCCGGGTCACCGACGCCGAGGCCCCGTACGCCGACGAGCAGTACCGCCCGGCCGACCACTACCGGCTGGCCGAACGGCGCCGGCGCCGCGAGTACGCCTCCGCGGTGCCGCTCAGCCCCGCCGAGGACGAACAGCCTCCGCTGCCGCAGCGCGTCCGGCAGGCCAGCCTGGCCGCCGAACTGCGCGTCCCGCCGCCGCCCCGGCAGCCGTGGGCCGACCCCGCCGGCGGGCACCGCGCCGACACCGACCCCCGGGCCACCAGGCCCACCGGCGCCGCCGGAGCCACCCCCCAGGCCACCGGACCGGCCGGCGGCCCGTTCCAGCGCCCGACGAAGCGCTCCGGCGCGACCATCGGCGCCTTCCAGCGCCAGTCCCGCGCCGCCCGCGCCCAGGACAGCGGTGAACACCCGCTGCCCCCGGGCCTGACCGCCCTGCCGGCTCCCCCCACCGCCCCCGCCGGCTCCCCGACGCCCGCGCCCGACCCGTCCCCCTGGGCCCTGCCGGCCGCGGACCCCCGAACCACACGAACGGATGACCAGTCATGAACCGCACGATCGCCACCCACCAGGACCTGGACTGGCTGCTGGACGGACTCGTCGACTCGGTGCCCGAGACCAGGAACGCCGTCCTGCTCTCCGATGACGGCCTGGTCGTCAGCCACTCCCGCACCATCGAACGGGCCGACGCCGAGCGCCTCGCCGCCATCGCCACCGGCCAGCAGAGCCTCGCCCGCGGCGTCGGCCAGCTCTTCGACGGCGGGGCGGTCCACCAGGTGATCGTCGAACTGGCCGAGTGCTGGCTGTTCATCATCGCCGCCGCCCAGGGCACCCACCTGGCCGTCGTCGCCTCCCAGGAGGTCGACGCCGAGGTCATGGCGGTCGCGATGCACACCCTGGTGCAGCAGGTCGGCCAGAAGATGACCACCCCGGTGCGCGGCGAGACCGGCTCCGCCTCCCCCGCCGGCTTCGACGCCTTCGCCGCCCGGAACCGGGGCTGACGCCGGTGGGCCCGTACGGGAACGGGGGCTGGCAGCGCGGCGACACTCCGCACTGGAGCGAACTGCCGGACGAGGACGCGGAGGACGACGCGGGTGTCATGGTGCGCCCGTACACCATCACCCGCGGCCGCACCGCCCCCGAACGCGACGACCTCACCCTGATCACCGTGCTCACCACCGTCGAGGACGAGGCCGACCGGGCCCTGGCGCGGGGCAGCCGCGCCGGTGCCCGCGGCCTCCAGCCCGAGCACCGGATGATCCTCGACCGCTGCCGGCGCCCGGCAGCCGTCGCCGAGGTGTCGGCCGGCCTGGACCTCCCGGTCTCGGTCACCAAGATCCTGTTGGGCGACCTGGTCGCCCAGGGCCTGCTGCGGGCCCGGGCGCCGCTCTCGGTGGCCCGGGCCGCCGGAGGCGTGGACCTCGGCCTGCTCACGGCCGTTCGCGAAGGACTCCGGAGACTCTGAACCATGGCAACACCCCACCCCAGCAGTGCCGTCGACGCCGCCACGCCCACCGCGCCGGCCGCCGTCAAGATCCTCATCGCGGGCGGCTTCGGCGTCGGCAAGACCACCCTCGTCGGCTCGGTCAGCGAGGTCACCCCGCTGCGCACCGAGGAGTACCTGACCCGGGCCAGCGTCGGCGTGGACGACCTGTCCGGCGTCGACCAGAAGGACACCACCACCGTCGCCCTCGACTTCGGCCGGATCACCGTCAGCCCGGACCTCGTCGTCTACCTGTTCGGCACCCCCGGGCAGGAGCGCTTCTGGTTCATGTGGAACGACCTCGTCAACGGCGCCCTCGGCGGCATCGTCATCGCCGACACCCGGCGGCTCGACACCAGCTTCGCCTCCATCGACTTCTTCGAGAGCCGGGGCATCCCCTTCGTCGTCGCCATCAACTGCTTCCACAGCCACAACACCCGCACCCCCGACGAGATCCGGGCCGCACTCGACCTCGACCCGCAGGTGCCGATGCTGCTCGGCGACGTCCGCGAACGCGCCTTCGGACGCGACCTGCTGCTCGCGCTGGTCGACCACCTGATGGACCTCGCCGCCGCCCCCGTCGGCTGACCCGCACCCCGATCCCTGGAGCACCCCGCATGACCCCTCCCCTGCGCGTCCTGATCCACGGCGGCGGCATCGGCGGCCTCACCCTCGCCACCGCCCTCGCCCGGCGCGGCCACCACGTCGACGTCGCCGAGCTCCGCGACCAGCCGGAGGCACTCGGCGTCGGCATCATCCAGCCCTCCAACGCCCTGCACGTGATGCGCGAGATCGGCGCCCTGGACGCCTGCCTCGCCGCCGGTTTCGCGTGGGAGGTGCTGACCATCTGCGACCCGACCGGCGCCGTCCTCGCCAAGATCCCGCAGCCCCGCATGGGCGACGCCCCCGCCAACAACGGCATCCCCCGCCCCGCCCTCGCCCGGATCCTGGCCACCGCCGCCACCGATGCCGACGCGAACCTGCGCTTCGGCACCACCATCGCCGAACTCGCCGAGGACGCCGACGGCGTCGACGCCGCGCTCACCGACGGGCACGGCGGCCGCTACGACCTCGTCGTCGGCTTCGACGGCATCGGCTCGCCGCTGCGCAAGCGCCGCTACGGCGAGAAGTACCCGCCCGAGTACACCGGCTTCGCCAACTGGCGCGTCACGCTGCCGCGTTCGCCCGAGGTCCAGGGCGTGGTGATGTCCACCGGCAACCTCCAGGCCAAGGCGCTGCTCACCCCGATCAGCGACGACCTGATGTACCTGGGCTCGGTGTTCGCCGAGGCCGAGGACTTCCGGCCCGACCCCGAGCACGCCCACGAGCAGCTCGCCGAACGCCTGGCCGGCTTCGGCGGCCCGATCGCCGAGGCCCTCGCCCAGGTCACCGACCCGGCCGCGGTGGTCTACTCGCGGATATCCCAGGTGAGCGTCGAGGAGCCCTGGCACGTCGGCCGGATCGCGCTCGCCGGCGACGCCGCCCACGCCTCCACCCCGCACCTCGCCCAGGGCGCCGCGATGGCCGTCGAGGACGCGCTCGTCCTCGCCCTGAGCCTGGACGCCGCCGACACCGTCCCCGCCGCGCTCGCCGCCTGGGAGGAGCGCCGCCGCCCCCGCGCCCTGTGGGTCCAGGCCCTCTCCCGGGCCGTCCTCAAGCAGGAGACCGGCACGCCCACCACCCCGGAGGAGGACGAGCTGCTCAAGGTCGGCATCCCCGGCGCCGCCCACGTCCTGGTCCGGCCGTACTAGGGTCTCGCCGATCGGACTTCTCCGTTCCCCCCGGTCAACGGCCTGCTTCCGACCCTGCCAGCCGGTGCGCGCGGGGTCGACGGCTCCGATCCGTCACCTTCGTGCCAGGCGGGGTACGGGCGGGCCGGGGGCGGCTGCCGTCAGGAGGCCGGTACGGCGAGCCTTCGGGCGCTCAGCCGATCTCGCCGCCGATCTCGCCGCTGATCTGACCGCGACGCTCCCACACCGCCGCCGAGACCCGGGCCAGCAGCCGGGCCGCCGGGTCCGTACGGTCCTCGCCCGAGGCCAGCGGGCCGGTGTAGCAGACGGCGATCAGGTACGGCGGGCAGTCCTCCGGGTGCACCAGGCCCACACTGTGCCGGGCGCCCGGCACCCAGCCGTTCTTGAAGGCGATCCGGGTGCCCGGCGGCAGCCCCGCCGCCAGGTCCACCCGGAACGCGTTGCGCTCCAGCAGCGCCAGCAACTCCGGCTCCCCGCCCAGGGAGTGCAGCAGCCGCACCAGATCCCGCGCGCTCACCCGGTTGTGGACGCCCGCGTCGCGCGCCGCGTAGTCCTCGATCCCGCGCGGGCTCGCGCTGCGCGTCGCCCCGGCCCGCAGCCATGCCTCGGCCACCGTCGCCCGGTCGATCTGCGCCAGGCACAGGTTGGTGGCCAGGTTGGAGGAGTGCGTGATCATCCGCTCGGCCAGCAGCCGCAGCGGCGCCGCCGTGCCGACCAGCTCCCAGGGCAGCGGATCGCTGTCCCACGCCGGGTCGTTGCCGAACTCCCCGCCCACGACCGACGCGAAGCGGTTCACCACCGGCACCTCGGCGTCCAGCTCCACCCCGCTGCGGTACAGCGCCGCCAGCACCGCCACCTTCATCGTGCTCGCCGCATCGTGCAGCTCGTCCGGCTCCCGCACGAACACCGGCTCCGCCTCGCCCGCCCAGGGGGCCACCACCACAGACAGCATGGCCGAAGCCTAGGGCGTCGCAGGGTCGTTCGTCAGCGGTTCCTTCCGTGCCCTGCCGCCCAGCAGGGCGAGGAAGGACGAGCCGGGCCGGGCGGATCAGAGCATCACTCAGAATCGCTCCACCCCCGGCCTGAAGGCCGGAGCACTGCCATTAGCTCTAGGGCCTGTGTGATGTCGTGATCAATATTGCGGTTTCGTGCTTGCCCGAAAGCGGGATCTGAGGTTCCCCCGAGGTGCGGAAGGTTGCCGGACATGACCTGATGGGTCGTGAGAAGGGAGCCTCTGCCATGGCTGCACCGATGAAGTATCCGCCCGAGTTGCGGCGGCGAGCCGTTGCCGCGTACCGGGCCGCCGACCCGAAGCCGGTGATCCGGCAGATGGCCCGGGACCTGGGCGTGCACCACGAGGCCCTGCGCAACTGGATCCGCCAGGACGAGACCGACCGCGGCGAGCGCGACGACCGGCTGACCACAGCCGAGAAGGAGGAACTGGCCGCTCTGCGCAAGGAGAACGCCGAACTCCGCCGGTCCTGCGAGATCCTCAAGGCCGCCTCGGCTTTTTTCGCCCAGGAGCTCGACCCGACCCGGCGACG
>NZ_JARXYZ010000013.1 GCF_029894125.1 Kitasatospora sp. MAA19 | reverse complement strand
GGAGGCGGCCAAGCGGTCCCAGGCGGATGGTGAGGCGCCCAAGGGGCCGGAGGGTGGGGAGAAGGAGCCGCTGCCCGATCCCGCGTACACGTCGCAGGCTGAGTTCTTCCGGCAGCTGCGCGAGCAGAATGTGGCGGACCGTGCGGCGAAGGAGGCTGCGGAGGCGGCCAAGCGGTCCCAGGCGGATGGTGAGGCGCCCAAGGGGCCGGAGGGTGGGGAGAAGGAGCCGCTGCCCGATCCCGCGTACACGTCGCGGGCTGAGTGGCTCCGGCAGCTTCGCGAGCAGGGTGAGGCGGATCGTGCGGCGAAGGCGGCCGAGGCGGCTGCTCGCAAGGCGAAGGAGGCGTCGGATCCGTCTGTTGAGGACGGTGAGGGGGCCAAGGATTCGGCCGGTGGTGAGAAGGAGCCGCTGCCTGACCCCGGGCACTCGGCGGAGGCTGAGCTGCATCGGCAGCTTCGCGAGCAGGGTGAGGCGGATCGCGCGGCGAAGGCGTTGTCGGACCCGTTGTTCGCGGACCGTGAGAAGGCCAAGGCGTTGGCCGATGCCAAGAGGCCGCGTTCGACGCGGGAGCTCAGATTCGGCACGATCGACGATCTGAAGGCCAAGGAGGAGAGCGACAACTCCGGTGCCGCCGCACCGAATTCCGGCGCGGGCGGGCGGCGCGAGGGTGGGTCCGGCCCGGCCGACGGCGGGGCGCAGACGCGGGGGAAGTCCGAGGGCAGCCAGACCCAGGTAGAGCCGGCCCCCGCGGACTCCGACCGTTCCGGTGGGTCGGGGTCGGGTGGTGGTGAGAAGTCGGCTCCGCCGAAGAAGACCGGGATTGCCGGGTTTGGTGACCTGAAGGATTCCGGCGAGGGTAAGGCTCCGGCGGAGAAGTTCCCAAGTGGTCGTGGGCATCTGTTGACGGATGATCCCCTGCCGGTGCCGTCGAAGGATGAGGGGCCGAAGGCGTCGGGTGGTGGTGAGAAGTCGGCTCCGCCGAAGAAGACCGGGATTGCCGGGTTTGGTGATCTGGAGGATGCGGGTGGGGGTAAGGCTCCGGCGGAGAAGTTCCCTCGTGGTCCTGGGCGTCTGTTGACGGATGATGGCCCGCCGGTGCCGTCGAAGGATGAGGGGCCGAAGGCGTCGGGTGGTGGTGAGAAGTCGGCTCCGCCGAAGAGGACCGGGATTGCCGGGTTTGGTGACCTGAAGGATTCCGGCGAGGGTAAGGCCCCGGCGGAGAAGTTCCCAAGTGGTCGTGGGCATCTGCTGACGGATGATCCCCTGCCGGTGCCGTCGAAGGATGAGGGGCCGAAGGCGTCGGGTGATGGTGAGAAGTCGGCTCCGCCGAAGACCGGGATTTTCGGGGTCGGTGACCTGAAGGATTCCGGCACGACGGGGTCGGAGGGCAAGGCCCCGGCGGAGAAGTTCTCCGGCCCGGGGGAGAAGCTGGGCGGCGAGGACGCCACCCGGGGCGGGCGCGTCACCGAGTCGGGCCAGCGGGACCGGCGCCGCGACGCCGCCGAGCAGCGCTGGGAGGACCAGAAGAACGATCCGGTTTTCCAGCAGGAGGCCGAGCAGCGCGCCCGGGAGGCCGCGGAGGCGGAGGCCAAGGAGGCTGCGCGCCGGAAGAAGCGGGCGGAGGACGCGGCGACCCGCGCCAAGGCCGAGGGGCAGGCCCTCCAGGAGCGGCAGCGTCTGCGCGCCGAGGAGACGGCCCGCGAGGAGCAGCGGGAGGCCGAGCGGCAGGCGCGGGAGGTTGAGCGGCAGGCGCGACAGGAGGCCGCGGAGGAGGCCGACTGGCAGCGGCAGTTGGCCGACATGCGAGACGAGTCGGGTGGCGGTTCCGGCGTGCACGGCGAGGTGTCCCTGGCCGAGGCGCGGAAGCTACTCGCCGAACACCGTTCCAACGGGGTGGCCGACCCCTGGCGCCGGCTGGCGTCCGAACTGGGCGTCGACGTCGACTCGTTGAAGCGCCACGACCTGATGCCCGACTTCCCGGGCACCAAGGGGGAGCGCGGCCGCGAGCACGGGCATGGGCGCGAGCATGAGCACGAGCGCGAGCACGAGCACGAGCGCGACACCACGGCGGAGGACACCGAGCCGGCACCCGACCGGAACCGTCTCGGCGAGGACGACGGCAGCTTCGCCCACAAGAAGACCGCGAAGAAGGCCGCGGCCCCGCCGGAGGCGATCGTCACCCGCGGCATCGACGGCACCGGCGGCACCGTCGACAAGGACGCCCTGGACCACGCCGCCGGGGAACTCGTCAAGGACACGGGCGGTTCGACGACGCTCCCGTCCGGCGAGGAGTCCTCCTCGTCCGCTCCGTCCTCGCAGCAGCGGCTGGCCGCCGGAGCGCTGCTGAAGATCCACGACGGCCTCTACCACCCCGACGAGCCCACCGGCGGGATCACCCGGGACTTCGACAAGGTCCGTGCGTTGCGTCGCATGGAGAACCTCGCACGCGACGAGTACAAGATGCGGGCGCCCTTCCTGACCGGCGGCTGGCTGGCCGGTATGGCGCACGAACTGAACGGGCTGCCCGAGTGGACGCGTCCGCTGCCGGAGCACCTGCGGGCGTTGGTGGACGCGGCCGCGAGGATCGACCCGGCCCTGAGCGGGGCCGATCTGCGCGCCGCCCTGCGGCGGGAGCTGTCGACGCACACGCCGAAGGAGGAGTCTGTCCCGGTCCCCGACAAGGCTGACCCTGCGCCGAAGGAGGAGTCTGTCCCGGTCCCCGACAAGGCTGACCCTGCGCCGAAGGAGAAGCCTGTCCCGGTCCCCGCCGGGGACGACCCGGTGCGACCGGAACCGGAGAAGCGCAAGACGCGCTACCAGACCCGCCCTTTGACGAACTCGTCCGGTGCCACGATCGGCATCGTGGTGGGCGGCGGGCGCAAGGCGGAGCCCGTGCCGGAGGCGGCCGAGGACGTGCGGACCGTCTACTACTGGTCCGACCCCGGGAAGCCGTCCGACGGAGCCCCCGAGCCCGTGCAGCGGCCCGGAGCTCAGCCGGGCGGCGACACCCCGGAGAAGAACAAGCACTACAGCCTGACCGAGATCACCGGGCACGAGCCGTTGCTCGTGCTGATCCCCGACAACCTGGAAGACCTCGAACCCGAAGCACTCGCCAAGGGCGTGGCGGCCGACCTGCCGCACGACGAGCTCACCCCCGAGACCCCGCTGGTGCTGGTCGGACCGGGTGCCCTGGGCGCGGAGCTGGACTTCCCGCGGGCGCTGGCCAAGGCGACCGGCCGTACGGTGTGGACCAACTCCGTCGCGACGTCGCTGACCGACGGCCTCATCAAGGTGAAGGCCAAACTGCGGCCCGAGCTGAAGGAGAGGAAGCATACGAAGGCCGAGCGCGGGTTCTGGATCAAGGAGGTTCCGCCGGACCCGACCCTGCCGGAGAACGAACGGGCCAGCTCCATCCCGACCATGGGTGTCCGCGACGACAACGGCCACCTGGTCGACGCGAAGAAGCCGGACGTGGTCGACGAGACGGACCTCGACAGCCAGCCCATCCTGTTCCCGCTCGGTCGGCAGTCGGGCGGCCGCCTCTACCGGGACAGTTCCCTCACCCGCAAGTGGGAGCCGATCCGGGACGGATTCGACCCCACCACCCCCCACTTCGAGTACCTGCCGTCCGACTACTTCGACCAGAAGGATTCCAGGCCCGCAGCCGAGTCGGACAACCCCGACCTCAGCACGATCGGGCTCGTCCCCTGGAACGTCTCGGACCCCATCTACACGTTCATGACGCACGCCACCCACCTCGCGGCGGCGCTGACCACCCTGTCGGACCAACCGAGCGGGAAGAAGAAGGTCTTCGTCACCGGCGAGGCGCTCGGCCAGGTCATCCGTCGGCGGCCCAGCTTCCGGCGCATGCCGCCCGACACCCAGATCGTGCTGCTCGCCTGCCAGGCGGGCGCCCGCGGCGACAACGGCAAGGTGGTGGCGCAGGAACTCGCCAACGCCACCGGGCGCGTCGTGTGGGCGTCCACGACCACGATCAGCGTGAGCATCGGCCAGCGCGTCGCCCCGCTCGGCATCCTGAGCGACGAACACGGCACGCGCGGACGCTGGATCAAGTTCGAGCCGGGAACCATGGAGCCGGACACCGAGCAGGGCTCGCGCCGGCCCGTTGTCGCGGAGACCTCGGACGCGAAGACCAAGAAGAAGAAGTCCCGGGCCGTCGGCGTGCTCGGTGGGAACGAGCAGGCCGCCGTCGTCCCTCCGACGGCACCGACGGCAGCGCCGACGACACCGGCCACGCGGGACTGGCCCGTGACGGGCCGGCGGACGGCGGGGGACGGGTCGCAGTTCGACGTCCTGCGGGTCCCGGGCGACGGCAACTGCCTGTTCACGTCGATTCTGGCCAGCGCGCCCAGGCAACTGGATTCCTGGGCCCACGGGCACCTGGACGTCAGGGGCGCGCGCACGACCGTCTCGCAGTGGTTCCGGGGGGAGGAGGGCGCCACGCAGCGGGGGGACCTCGACGCCCTGGGGATGAGTCCCCTTCGGTTCCTGCTCTCCGATCACGATCTCACTCACCAGCAGTTGGAAGCGATCGCCGGCGCGCAGGGCTTGGGTCTCACCAGAGACGAAGTGCTCGATCACATCCTCGCGGTGTTCGGTGCGGGCGGGCCGCAGCAGGAGGCGGTCTGGGCTCGACTGCTGGATCGGATCCCGGCGCTCAAGGAGCGGATGTGGGTGCAGCCGGGGGACAGCGATCCCCGGCGCCTGACGCCGTCCGACCTGACTGATCGGCGGCTCAGCGAGTTCGTGGACATGGCGGTGCGCAACCGCGTGCTGTGGAGCACCCCGTTCTACGACGAGATCGCGGTGGTCGCCGCCCACGCCTTCGGCATTCAGCTGAGGGTGCACGACCAGAACCCCGTGCCCCGCCTGATGAACGAGGCGTCGGAGCAGGTCGTCCACATCCTCCGCTCGAATGAGCAGGACATTCGAGTGACCCACTACAGCGCGATGCGGCCGACGACCCCTCAGCCCACCACGCAGCGCCCGGCCGAAGCGCCCTCGGTCACCGAGTCGCAGACCAAGCCGACTCCGCCGCCACTGAAGGAGCCCGAGCCGAAGCCGAAGTCGGATCACGAGGGGCAGCAGGAGCCGAAGCAGGAGGATCTGCCGAAGCAGGATCTGCCCAAGGAGCAGGATCTGCCCAAGGAGCAGGGTCTGCCCAAGGAGCAGGAACAGCCGAAGGAGCAGGAACAGCCGGAGCACGAGCAGCACAAGCCGGTCCTGCTCACGGAGCAGGACCTGCCGAAGGAGCAGGAACAACCCAAACAGCAGGAGCAGCCCCAGCAGGAGCCGCCCCTCCCGGCCCCGCCGAGCCGGATGACGGAGCAGGGCTGGATCAGCGCCGGCGACCGGGTGGTGAAGGTCCACGGAACGGACGACCAGGTCGTGGCGGCAGTGCTCGCGAAGCTGCCCCCGAGTGTGTCCGCGAGCCGACGGGAGGAGATCCGGCGGCAGCTCGCCGAGCAGCTCGACGTTCGGACGCTGGCGCCCAACCTGTCCCGGATGACCCGGGGCGACGACGTGCTGGTGCCCCTGGACCTCGGCGGCGGCGCCGGGACGCTGCGGATCAGTGCCACGGTCGAGACGCCCGCATCGAAGCATCGGACGGAGAAGTTCGAGTTCGAGGACGGTGGTGACTCGTCCGCCGGAACGGGCGCCCTGCGCGAGAGCCGGTCCCGGTGGGGCGGCGGTGTGGTGGTGAGCGGCAAGCCGGCGTCGAACACCGGGGTGTCCGGGCCGGTGAGCGGGGCAGTGGACCGGAGCAGGGCGGTGACGGTCGCCGCGACCGGCCGGATGACCCACCGCAGGAAGACCGGGGAGCCGGTGCTGTGGATCGACGCGACGATCCGGCTGGACCTCGACTTCTCCGAGGTCCCGGGCGTGCGGACGCTCACGCGGCCGTTCTCCCGCACCCCGCTGGTGGGCACCGGGCGGACCGGCCCGGAGGAGCGTCCGGAGCCGGTGCTGCCGGTGCCGTTGTCGGTGCGGATCGTCACGCCGGCCGCCGAGGCCGTCCCCGCCGGGCCTCCGCCGGTGGTGACCCGCCACGCCCCGCCGACCCGTGTGCTGCAGACGGCGGCGCTGGGCGGGATGGACGTGGTCAAGAACGTCCACACGCTGCACGGGCGCGGGAACCGCACCGCCGGTGACACGGCGCTGTTCGGACCGGCCGCCGCGCCCTCCGGGTTGGAGGCCTTCGGGCGGCAGAGGTTCGGGGACGCCTGGAGTTCGGTGCGGGCCGAGATCCTCGCCCAGCTGGACCTGCCCAGCCTGCAGTCCCAGCTGAGGTCCATGACGACCGGTGAGCTGCTGGAGATCCCGCTGTCCGACGGCCGGGGCAGCATCCTGATGTCGGCGAAGGTGCTGGAACTGTCGCACCTGCGGAACACCGATGCGGGCGAGTTCAACACCGGCGCCGACATCACCAGCACCGTCACCTCGTCCGACACCAAGGCCCGGACGCTCGCGCTGGGCGTCTCGGTCAAGCAGTCGGGCGGAACGGGCTTTCTCGGCGGCGCCGGAACGGGGGGCCCGAGCGGGCAGCGCGGCAGCGACCGGAACACCATCGGGCAGAACTCCCAGCGGACCGGAACCGCCCTCAAGGCCAAGGTCCCGGGCACGATCTTCGATGGCACGGCCGAACTCACCCTGGTGCACCAGGACGCGGAGGGGAACCTCGCCCCGGGCCGGGCGACGACGCAGCTGGGCTTCCAGGCGCTCGTCGAGACCGCGGAATGCCGACCCCCCGGCGCGGAGAACACGTACCGTCCCGACGCCGAACCCGGACCGCTCCAGGCGCCGGAGCTGCCTCCCGGCTCCGCCGCGTGGGAGCCCAAGCCCGAGCTGTGGGGGTCCGACCCGGCGAAGGGCAAGAACGGCCTCCCGCCGGGCACGGTCGTGCTCGACGTCGTCCCGCACGCTCCCGGGACCGGCACCACCGAGCCCGTCAGGCCGCTCAGGGAGGTCCTGGAGGCGCTGGGGCGCCGGACCTTCGGCGCCCAGGGCTGGAACGAGCTCGGCCCGTTGGTGCGCGGGGCCTTCCGTCACGAGCGGCTCGGGGCCCTGCTGACCGGGATGAGCCACGGCATCGACCTCCGCTCGCCGCTGCTGGTCAGGACCGGTGAGCGGGACGCCCTGGTGCTGGCCGGAGCGAAGGTCCAGAAGCTGGAGTACGTTCGGGAGTTCGAGAAGGACGCCGAGCTGAACGTCGTGAACGAGTGGGCGGCGGGCGGCGGCGTCCGGGAGAACACGTTCCACACGGCGGGCGGCCAGCTCCAGGGCGGGCCCGAGTTCAAGCCCCCCGGCACCGTCGTGGGGGTCACCGGCGGGGTCGGCCACACCACCCGGTGGCGCGGCGGCGACCGGACGGCCGACTCCGTCAGCGGCACCGCCAACGCGAAGTTCGCCGAGAAGATGGTCGTCTACCTGGCCACCGTCGAGCTGGACGTCAAGGTCGTCGAGGACGGCGGCGGCGGTACGACCACGCCCGAACGAGCCCTGGTCCGGGCGCTGTTGGCCGTCCCGCAGTCCCTGACGGAGTCGCACCGGACCCCGGAGGGCGAAGACCTTCCCCCGGCCCGCCTGGTGTTCGACCGCCCGAAGGTCCAGCCCGTCGACGAGACCCCTCATCCGGAGGAGACCCCGTTCGTCGAGGAGACGCCGGGCGTCGAGAACATCCCGCTCCTGCCGAAGGCCCCCCCAACGGGCGGCGCACCGGAACGGACGCTCACCGTGCAGCCGCCGTCCCGGGTGTCCCGGACCGGCGAGCTCGCTCCCTCCGACCCCGTCCTCGGGCTGCACGACGCGCGGGCCGTCCTCGACGCCGTGGGCGCGAAGCTGAAGCCGCTGTTCGGCGATCACTGGGCCTGGGTCGAGGCGGCCCTCGCCCCCCACCTCGACGAGACGGCGCTGCGCCCCCGGCTGTCGGCCCTCACCACCGGAGGCGGCTGGATCGTCTCGGTGTCGCACGAAGGGATCACCGTCGAGATCCGGGTCGTCGGGGCCAAGGTGACCATGCGGGAGTACCAGGGGCCGATCGAGAAGTGCGAGTTCGAGCGCGGCGGCGAGACCGTGTCGTCCACCGGGGCGCTTCGCGACGTGCGCGGCGGAACCAGTGTGACGGCGGCGCTCGACATGAAGTTCCCGTACGTCGCGGTGACGCTCGGCCAGTCGTCCGCCGGGCAGGAGACGGTGGGCTCGACGCGGGACGTCGTGACCGGCCGGTCCGAGAAGGAGAAGACGGTCGAGCGGGCCGCCCGGTTCACCGGTGACGTGGAGTTCGACGTCGAGATCGTGGCGAAGCCGACGCGGTCGACGGCGCTGATCGGCCGGTCGGACCGGCAGCGGATCGCCCAGGCCTCGGGCCGGACGAACGCCGTCACGGCGGCCGGCTTCGTGTTCCCGGTCCGTGAACTGCCCATCGACCCGAAGACCGGCACCGCCCCGACCCCCGGCACCTTCCGCTCGGTGCCGGAGCGGATCGTGTCCTCGGGCGTGCTGAGCGGTTCCGACGTGATCCTGCGGGTCTGGGCGCCGGAGCCCAAGGACGGTGCGTCCGGCCAGGAGGGCGGGACGCCGGAACCCAAGGACGGTGCGTCCGGCCAGGAGGGCGGGACGCCGCCCGCCGGGCCCCAGCCGACGGGCGGTCAGCAGTTCGTCCGCACCTCCTTGCTGGACCAGCTCGACGGCCGTGGACGGGAGGTGTACGGCGCGAGCTGGGAGCGGGTCCGGCAGGCGCTGCAGCCGGCCCTGCTGCCGGGAGCGCTGCAGTCCCGGCTGCGGGCGCTGATGGCCGGTCAGGAGGTCTTCGTGAAGGTGCCCGGCGGCACGGTGGTGCTCCGCTGGGCCGGGGTCCGGGAGATGCGGCACACCGCCGACACGGCCGAGACCGAGTTCGCGGCCGGCGGCACCAGCGGCGTCGCCGAGGGCGGCGCCGACGGGAAGGCCGGCCACAACCGGGCCACCGACGACACCTTCACCGGGCGGGTGGTGGGCACCACCGACCCGCTCGGGGCGATGCCTGCCGCCGTCGTGGCCGGCGCCACCCTGAGCCACGTCCGGGGCCACGAGCGGATCGCGGAGCACGACGGCGGTGGCCGGACGGGCCTGGCGACCAAGACCAAGGTCGCCGGCAGCGTGTTCGAGGGCACCGCGATGATCCAGGTCGAGATGCGCCGTAAGGGGTCGGCGCGGCCCGTCCACGGGGCGGCCCCGCAGGAGGCGCGGACCGAACGGCTGCGCCAGGAGGAGCTCCGGCGGCAGACCGAGAAGCTGCCCGAGGGCGCCCCGCTGCCCAAGCCGTTCGAAGACGAACTCATCCGGCAGAGCCAGCGGATCCAGGACTCGGCCCGCGCCTGGCGGGCGAAGGAGGCCGCGAAGGAGGCGGCGAAGGAGCCCCGGAAGGAGACCCCGAAGGAGGAGGCTCCGCAGGACGGCAACGCGGAGAACACCGCCCCGACCACCCCGCACGGCACCGGCGCCCCGAGCACGCCCGTCGCGCCGACGACGCCCGGGCGCGGACGCCGTCAGGCCACCGTCCCCGTCGAGCTGGGCTTCGAGGTGCTGCTGGAGGCCTCCGACACGAAGGAGGTCACCACCCGGGAGGAGACCTCCTACCAGGCCCCGCGCCCCGGCCAGGAGGAGAACAAGCCGAAGCGCGAAACCGTCGAGACGACTCACCTGGTGCCGCCCCGGGAGGTGTGGGAGGGACTCGGCGCCGAGGACGTGGTCGTCGACCTGCCCGACGTCGGATCGCTGCGCAACCTGCTCACCACCCTGGGCCGGAACGAGTTCCGGCTGGAGGAGAACTCGGCCGCCATGCGCAAGCTCAGGCGGATGTTCGACCGGGGCACCCTGATCGACTCCCTTCCGGACCTGACGGCGGGAGGGGAGCGGGTCAAGACCCTCCGGCTGGGCGTCCTGGACAAGGTGAGCGTCACGGTGAAGGCCGAACTGGTCGGCCTCGGCCAGGGCCGCGAGGAGAAGAAGTCGGAGATCGCCCAGTCCGCCGAACTGGCGACCCGGTTCACCGAGCGGGCGCTGTCCTCCCGGATGACCCAGCTGATGGGCCAGATCGGCGTGGAGTTCTCCAAGGTCAAGGGCAAGATCATGACCGGGATCACCTTCGGCGGCGGCGCCGGCCGCCGCACCGGAGGCGAACGCACCCTTGCGGAACGGACCGTGGCGAACTCCAAGTACCCCGAGCCGCTGGTGCGGTTCCAGGGGCACGTGAAGTTCACCGTCTCCTTCCAGCACCGCTCCGGCCCGTGGTCGTGGCGGCCGCGCACGGTGGTCGGCGACGTCCCCGTCGTGGTGGGCGTCCCGAAGAAGTCGGTCACGCAGGAGCACACCGGGCCGAGCGACACCTACTTCACCAAGGAGAACTGGCGCAAGGGCCGACGGCCGTCCGACCGGTACGACCTCCCGCCGGACACGGAGGAGAAGCCGAAGCCTGAGGAACCAAAGCTCGAAGAGCCGAAGCCTGAGGAGCCGAAGCCTGAGGAGCCGAAGCCTGAGGAGCCGAAGCCTGAGGAGCCGAAGCTCGAAGAGCCGAAGCCTGAGGAGCCGAAGCCCGCACCCCCGGCCTCGAACGACATCGCCGGGCAGGTCGCCGAACTTCTCGGTGGCGCCCCCGGACAGCTGAAGCCGCCCGCCACGAAGCCCGCCGAGCAGGGCAAGGAGCAGAAGAGCGGAAACGGCGGCGAGCAGAGCGAGGAGAACAAGGACCAGGCCGACGAGCAGAGCGACCGCGACGAGGCGCAGTCCGAGCAGCCCAAGCAGCCTGCGCAGGAGAACGAGAACGAGGCCGAGGAACACCCCAAGCAGCCCGAGTCGGAGATCCACCAGGAGAACCAGACCGAGGAACACGCCGAGCAGAGCGACAAGGCCGAGGAGCAGCCCGAGCAGGAGAACCAGAGCGAGGAGCAGCCCAAGCAGCCCGAGGCCGCGGAGCCGACGAAGGACGCCGGCACCGAGCCGCAGCAGGCGCATGAGCCGGAACAACTCGCCCCGCAGCCGCCCCAGTCCCTGCTGGTGCAGGCCAACCGGGGTGTGCCCGGCGACCGGAAGGGCCTGCGGATGGCCTCGGGAGCCTTCGTCGGCGCCGAGGGCCGGCACAACAACGCCCCTGCGGACGTCCTGGCGTTGACCCGTCGACTGGAGGAACTGAACGTCCTGCCGCCGGAGGCCGCCGGGGCCGTACGGCAGGAAGCGGAGCCGCTGCTCCGGAAGATCGAGGAGCGCCGGGTCAGGCTGCGCAACGCGCCGCCGTTGAAGAGCCCGGTGGCCCAGACGGCCGTCGAGCCGCTGGTGGAGGCGGCGGCCGGGTACCTGGGGGCGCCACTGTCGCGTGAGCAGGCCCGCACGCTCGGCCTGGAGCTCACCGACAGCGTCGGCCCCGGGGCGGTGAACAGCCCGGCGGACGTGCTGGCGGCGGGCCGCCGGCTCCACGAGCTCGGGCTGCTCGACGACGCGGCGCTCACTGCCCTCGCCGACGCCGGCCCGTTGCCGCAGGCCTTCCTCGACGGACTGCTCACGCTGCGCGCCGACCACCTCGGCGGCCGCTTCGACCTGCCCGTTCCGGACGGCGGCCGCCAAGTGGCCGACGCCATGCGCGACCTGGCCCGGCGCGAGGCCGTGCTGGAGTGGCGCGCCTCGGGCGCGCTCGACCTGGAGAAGACCGACTTCGCCACCTGGGCGCTGGACGGCCCGGCCGACCAGCCGCCGCCGCTCGCGGCCGGCAGCACGCTCAACTGCTGGGAGTCCGTCCTGCTCACCGCGCACTCCCAAGGACTGGTCTCCTGGGAGTGGATCCACGAGACGTACGCGAGCGGTCTGGAGGGACCGCAGTGGACGAAGAACCTGATCTCCCGTCTGCTCCCGCACACCAGGACCACCTACGACTCGACCTCCCCCGACACGCCGTTGCCCCGCGAGGGCGACATCGTGGTCTACGGCCAGGGCAACCACGTCGCCGTCGCCACCGGCCGGACGGACGAGAACGGCGCCCCGGTGCTGCTGAGCTTCGGCGTCAGCCCCACCGACAACGAGGCCGAGGTCAACCGGGTCATCGAGGCCGGCGCGACGGACCTCTACCCCGGCGGCGCCGACTTCGGCCCCGGCCCCTGGACCGTGCGGCCCGTACCCGAGGCCGCCGCGCCGCACGTCGAGCCGGTGACCCCGCCTCCGCATGGTGAGCCGGTCGCACCGCCTCCGCACGTCGAGCCGTCCGCCCCGGTCTCGCAGGTTGAGCCGGTGACCCCGCCTCTGCCTCCGCACGTTGAGCCGGTGGCGCCTCCTCCGCACGTTGAGCCGGTGGCGCCGCCTCTGCCTCCGCACGCTGAGGCGGTGACCCCGCCTCCGCACGTCGAGCCGGTCGCACCGCCGCCTCCGCCCGCCGGGCCGCCGAGGGCGTCCGACATCCTGGAGATGGGCTTGCCGGACCGGCTCCTGACCCTGGACTCGCTCTCGCCCGACGTCCGCCGCGCCCTCGCGGCCGACACCGACTTCGTCGGACCCCTGCGGGAGCGGCTGTCCCCGGCGGAGTTCGCGACGGTCGCCGCCCGCCTGCTGGTGGACGTCGATCACCGGGTGCACCGCCCGGCGTCGGCGCGGCAGGCGGCGCACGCCCAGCTGGAGCTGATGCTCCAGAACCCGGACGTCGCGTCCGACCTGTTGACGCGGCGGGTGCGCGTGGTGGTCGTGCCGCGCGACGTCGCGATGACCGAGGTCGAGGGTTTCCGCCACATGGCCGGCGGAACCGTCGGCGAGGGTGGCCGCCTCTGGGAGACCGTCCGGGGCGCGGCCGAGCACGAACACATCGCGGTGACCGAGGAGAACCTGCTCGGCGAGGACACCGGCATCGGCGAGGTGGCGGGCTTCGAGGAGGGCTACTCCTCCACGACCCACGAATTCGCCCACGCCCTCCACGAGTTCAGCCTGACCGACGACGAGCGCTCGCTCGTGCGGGACGTGTTCCTGGACAACCACATGGCCGACACCCTGAGCCAGCTGTTCGGCACCGAGTCGACCGCCGCCTGGCCCGACGGCCCGGTACACGACAAGGACGGCAAGCTGGTCGGGAACTACTCCTCGTCGGACGAGCGGGAGTTCTTCGCGCAGCTGAGCAACGTGTACCTCGGGACCAACCGCGGCGACGACCCGGGCACCCGCCGGCCCCGCAACAACGGCGCCGACTGGGTCCGCGACCACGAGCCCGTGCTGCTGCCCATCCTGGAGCGGCTCTTCGGGGAGAACCCGGAAACGGCGCACGCCGGGCCGGTCAACCCGGTCCGCGAGACCCGCGCCGACAACGAGATGCTGGGCGGCTTCCTTGAGTTCATGCGCGGCGTCGACGGCGAGGAACACGTCGAGGAGGGCGGCGAGGAACACGTCGAGGACCTTGAGCCGCCCGTGCCGCCGCAGCCGCTCTCGGAGGCCGACCTCATCCAACAGATCCTCAACCCCGCCGGATCCGGGAGCAGTTCGGCGGCCGCATCCCCGCCAGGGACGCGCGGGGCTGATCGCGGCCGGGGACGCGGGAACGACACCAGGGGCGGAGCCCAGGGCGGGTTCGGACGGGGCCGCGGACGTGGGACCAGCGCCGATCCCGGTTCGACGCCGTCGAGCGATCCCGGTGGTGGGCGCGGTCGTGGGCGTGGAACCGATACTGATCCCGCTGGTGGGCGCGGTCGTGGGCGTGGAACCGATACCGATCCCGGTCGTGGTCGTGGAACCGGTCGTGGTCGTGGTCGTGGAACCGTGGCACCGGGAGAGAACAACCCGCCCCGCTCGACCTCGCGCGGCGCGAGTTCGCAGTCGGCGAGCAGCCAGATCGGGCACGTGATCGAAAGGGACGGCACGCTCTACGTCACCAATGGCACAGTCGGCGAGCCCGGCTACTCGGAGCTGCCTCTCGACCTGCGCGCGCCCAGCCTTGAGGCGCCTCTGGGGCAGGAGACCGACTCGTTGCGCGGAGCTTTCGGCCGCTCCCTGGACCGGATGGCGCGGGTCATGATGGACGCCGACCGGTACGGCCGCGGTGCGAGCTTCAAGGACACCGGCACGCCGCACCTCGCCCTGACCGTCATCGACGGCGTGGTCCATGTCGCGGGTAACTCCGGAATGGGGCCGGGCAAGATAAAGGACGCGACAGATCGCCTGGCGAACCTTGCCACGCCGGAGGGCCAGGAAGGCAGGAACCACGACCTGGCGAAGCTCCGAGCGATTCGGGACGGGAACTACCGGAGCAAGGACTTCGTGGGCTTCGACGACCACAGCCGGGGATTTGACGCGGTCCGCGAGGCGCTGAAGGAAACGAACAAGATCAAGTGGCTCCCCAACGTCAAGGGCAAGGGCGAGGGCTGCCTCCACGGTGAGATGGACCTCCTGAACGAGGTCCAGAAGCGGATGCAGGCGGAGTTCGACGAGGCCGTGAAGAAGGCCAAGGAAGCGGAGGAGGCCCAGAAGAAGAAGGAGGCGGAGGAAGCCGAGAAGGAGGGAAGCGAGGAGACGAAGGAAGAGGAGACGAAGGAGGCCGAGGCGAAGGAAGAGGACGCGACGGACGCAGAGCAGAAGGAGGACAGCGAGGGGTCGGACAGCGGGACATCCAGAGGCGGAAGCGGGAGGACGGCCGAGGAGAAGGGCAAGGCCAGGGCCGACGAACTGGGGCTGACGCCCTGGCCGATCGGTGGCAGGAAGCGCGACTGCATGGCGTGCCACTGGGCTCACGCCATCTTTAACGAGCACATCGCGAAGGGCCTCGGCTTCGTCGTGGTGACCGGCGGTACCCACGGAAAGATCTTCAACGGCTGGGCGGCACCGGACTGCATCAAGGAGCACCCGAAGGCGATGGCCGCGCTGGAGGCGAAGATCACCGGGACCGAAGTGCCGACCAAGGAGGGTGGCAAGAAGCTCGACTTCGTGAACGGCGTGATCGTCGCTCCCCAGGGCTACACGCCGGCGCAGGGTGCTCATGACGAGCCGTACATCTCCGACTCCGAGCCTGGCTCCGAACCCGAGGCCGAGCACGACTCCGAATCCAAGGACGGCGACAAGCCGTCGGGCTCGGACCGGAACGAGAACGCTGACCAGGCCGCGACCGAGCAATCGAGCAGTTCGAGCAGCTCCGCGCAGACGACGACCTCCGAGCAGGCGCCGGCCACCCCGCAGACGACCATCGCGGGAGGACCCGGATCGAGCTCGGCGGGAGGGGGCAGCCAGACGCCCGGGCGCGGCCGGGGCCGGGGCCAGGGTGTCTGGAAGCGGGGGAACAGCCGGGGAGGGCGTGGCCAGAGCAGTGACAGGAACACCGGCTGACGAGTTCGTCCGCTGCTGAACCTCCGGGTGCTTCCCGGCCGTCGAGACGAATGGACGTGCCGTTCGGCCGCCTCGACCGGGGCCGACCGGCGGCCGTCCCTGCCGAGCATCGTCATCGAGGGCCAGGGGGCCATGGTGGGCAAGGACCGGAGCGGCCGGGGGAGCCGGACGGAAGGGGCGGAGGGCGCCGGGATCGAGCTGCCCGCCGTGGCGTGGGTCGTGCCCGAGGAGTTGGAGGCCCGCCCGGCGGTGGCCGCGAAGGCGGAGCCTGAGAAGGCGGAGCCCGCGAACGCGGAGTCGGCGAAGGCCGAGCCTGCCAAGGCCGAGCCCGCCAAGTCCGGGCCGGCGAAGGAGGAGCCCGCGGCGGTGTCCGCCAGCGGCGCGGCGCCGGCCGTCGAGAGTGCGAAGCCCGCCACGGGTGCCGCGACCGCTGCGGCCGCCGCCGAGGCGCCCGCGGGCGTGACCGCGGTCGCCGGCCCGGCGCCGGCCGAGGAGGAGGGCGGCGGACCGCGCCGGATCTCCCGGCCGATGGTGGCCGCGGCCGTGATCGCGGGCCTGGTACTGGTCGGTGTGCCGTTGGGCATCTCGAAGTTCGGCGGGGACGACCCGGGGCCGTCCGGTGCGGACGGTCCGCCGCCGGCCGGGTACACGCAGCAGGACGGCGGCAACGGGTTCGTCCCGGGTGCCGACGCGCACGGGAACCCGCTGGGCGAGCAGCCGGTGGCGAACGCTCAGCCGGTCGCCGGCCCGCCGGCCGGTGACGCTGCCGCGGCGGCGGCCGGCGGCGCGGCCGCCGCCGGCGGTGCCGTGCCGGACCAGGGCGACGGCGGCAGCCAGACCGTGCCGTTCGCCGGCCGGGTCCCGGCGGGCGGCGGTGCGCCGTCCACCGGTGGGAAGCCGGACCCGAGCAAGAGCGCCGGCGGCGCGCCGGCCAGCCAGGGCGGCGGTGGTGGTGGCGGCGCTGGAGCCGGTGCCGGAGCCGGTGCCGGTGCCGGAGCCCCGCAGACCCAGCCCCAGCCGCCGGCGGCCGCCCAGCAGCCGCCCGCCGCCCAGCAGCCGGCCGCGCCGCCCCCCGCCCAGCCCCCGGCCAAGGCCGCGCAGCCGGCCCCGCCCCCGCCGCCGAGCTACGCCGGGGTGGCCGGCCCGGGATGCAGCGGCGGGGGCGCCCAGGCACGCGGCTGGTTCGACAAGGGGCAGGAGGGCTGGCGGAACAACTCCGGCGGCTACGCGGGGGACGGCTGCAGCGGCGGCTACTACTCGATGCCGATGTCGGGCGACGCCAAGGACCACGACAACTCGGTGGTCTGGACGTTCAACACCGGGTCGGTCACCACCGGCAGCTGCCAGCTCTCGGTGTACGTGCCGAACAGCGGGGACGTCAAGGCGGTCGGCGGGGCGCCGTCCTTCTACACCGTCCAGAGCGGCTCCGCGTCCGGTTCCTTCCCGGTCAACCAGGTCGGCAGCCGGGGCCAGTGGGTCTCGGCGGGCACCTTCCCGCTCAACGGCGGCAAGATCGCCGTGGTGCTGCACGACCGCGGCCTGGACTGGGACGGTCCCACCAAGACGTACGCCCACCACGCCGCGTCCGCGATCCGGGCCAACTGCACCGGGTGACCGACCTGCGCCACCCGGCCCCCGGCCGGACCCGCACCACCGCACGACAGTCACGAACGACGGAGGAGAACGCGCCATGACCCGCCATGTGCTGACGGTCAGTGCGGAGCAGCGCGAGGGCGGCGGCTACCGCACGATCGGCGCCGCGCTGGAGGCGGCCCGCAGCGGCACGGTGATCAGCGTCCGCCCGGGCAGCTACGAGGAGAACCTGGTGATCACCAAGATGGTGACCATCACCGCCGCGGAGGCCCGGGGCAGCGTCCGGATCTCGCCCCGGCGGGGCGCGGTGGTCCAGGTGGTGGCCGAGGCCGTCCAGCTGACCGGGCTGGTGCTCCAGGGGCAGGACGAGGAACTGCCCACCGTCGACGTCCCGCGCGGGCAGGCCGCCCTGGAGGACTGCGAGGTGGCGGGCAACTCCTGGACGGCCGTGCTCACCCGGCAGCAGGGCTCGCTGGCGATGCGCGGCTGCCGGGTCGTCAACCCGGCCGGGGCCGGCATCGTGGAGACCTCCACCGGCACCAGCGTGATCGAGGACTGCGTGATCGAACACCTCGGCAGCTCCGCCGTGGTGATCGGCGAGCGGGCCAACCCCGTGGTCCGGGGCTGCGTGCTGCGCGATGCCCGCGGCAACGGGGTGTGCGCCAACGGCGAGGGCCGCGGCTCGATCGAGGACTGCGAGATCTCCGCCACCGACAAGCCGGGGATCGCGCTGGAGGAGCAGAGCACCACCCGGGTGCTGCGCACCTCCGTCCGCAGCGCCCCGATCGGCGTCTACCTCAGCTCGGCCGCCCAGGTGCTGCTGGAGGACTGCGCGGTCGAGGACACCCGCGGCCACGGCCTCGTCCTGGCCGGCGGCACCGACCCGGTGCTGCGGCGCTTCCGGGCCGCGCGCACCAAGGGCCACGGCGTCCACGTGACCGACCGCTCCCGGGGTGCCTTCGAGGAGTGCGAGGTGGTCGGCGCCGAACTGGCCGGCATCCTGGTGGACGAGGCGTCCAGCCCGGCGCTGACCCGCACCGTCGTGCGCGACAGCGGCGGAGCGGGCGTCGAACTGGTCGGGGAGAGCGCCGCCGAGTTCGACCGGCTGGAGGTGCGCGGCGCGGCCGGCGCCGGAGTCAGCGTGCGCGACGGGGCCAACCCGCTGCTGCGCCGGCTGGACGTCGCCGAGGTGCTCGGCCACGGCGTCGAGGTGCTGCGGGAGGGGCGCGGGCGGCTGGAGTCCTCGGTGCTGGCCGCGACCGGGCTGGCCGCCCTGCTGGTCGCCGACGGCGGCAACACCCAGGTCGGCGGCACCACCGTCCGCGGCACCGCCGCGACCGGCAAGGGAGCCCCGAACGCGGCCGGTGTCGCCGGGGTCGAGGTCGGCTACGGCGGCATCGCCGGGCTCCGCGACTGCGACATCGCCGAATGCACCGCCGACGGCATCGTGGTCGAGGACGGCGGCGAGCTGACCATGGCCCGCTCCCGGGTCCACGGCAACCGCCGGCACGGCGTCCTGCTGGCCGCCGGCAGCCGGGCCGCCCTGACCGGCTGCGAGCTGGTCGGTAATACCCAGGACGGGCTGCGCGCCGAATCCGAGGAGCCGATCCGGATCACCGGCTGCACCGTCACCGGCAACCGCGGCTCGGGCCTGCGCCAGACCAGGCCCAGCGACCGGCTCTCGGTGGAGAACCTGACCAGCCGGGACAACGGGCGGGCCGACAGCCACGGCACCGCGACCGCCGCCGCCGACGACGACGGCCCGGTGGCCGCCCGGCCGGCCGGCGCGCCTGAGGCCGACGGCGCCGAGCCCACGGCGGAGGGCCCGGACGACCTGCCGCCGCCCGAGCCCGAGGGCCCGCAGGCGGCCCTGCAGGCGCTGGTCGGCCTGGAGGGGGTCAAGGAGCAGGTCGCCACCCTGGTCAACCTCAACAAGCTGGCCCGGCGCCGCGAACGGGCCGGGATGCCGGCGCTGCCGATGGGCCGGCACCTGATCTTCGCGGGCCCGCCCGGCACCGGCAAGACCACCGTCGCCCGCCTCTACGGCGCGATCCTCGCCGAGCTCGGCGTGCTGCGCAGCGGCCACCTCACCGAGGTCGCCCGGGCCGACCTGGTGGCGTCCATCGTCGGCGGCACGGCGATCAAGACCACCGAGGTGTTCCAGTCGGCGCTGGGCGGCGTGCTGTTCATCGACGAGGCGTACACGCTGTCCGCCGGATCCGGCGGCACCGGGCCGGACTTCGGCCGCGAGGCCATCGACACCCTGGTCAAGCTGATGGAGGACCACCGCGACGACGTGGTGGTGATCGTCGCCGGGTACTCGGACGAGATGCGCTCCTTCCTCGGCTCCAACCCCGGTCTGGCCTCCCGGTTCAGCCGCACCGTGGACTTCCGCAACTACTCGGCGGAGGAACTGGTCACCATCGTCGAGCGGGCCGCGGCCGGGCACGGCTACGAACTCGCCGACGCCACCCGGGAGGTGCTCGGCACGCACTTCACCCGGATGCCCAAGGGCGCCGACTTCGGCAACGGCCGCGCCGCCCGCAAGGTGTTCGAGGAGATGGTGGACCGTCAGGCGTCCCGGCTGGCCGTCCTGGCCGACATCACCGACGCCGACCTCGCCCAGCTGCTGCCGGAGGACCTCGGCGAGGAACTCGCCGGCGCGGCCCGCTCGGCCGGGTCGGGCGGACCGGGCGCCGAACGCGGCAGCGACCTGCTCGACCAGCTGCGGGCGATGGTCGGCCTGTCCGCCGCCAAGGAACAGGTCGAGAACCTGGTCAATCTGATCACCCAGGCCCGCCGCCGCGAGGAGGCCGGCCTGCCCACCGCCCGGATCAGCCACCACCTGGTCTTCGCCGGGCCGCCCGGCACCGGCAAGACCACCGTCGCCCGGCTCTACGGGGCGCTGCTCGCCGAACTGGGCGTGCTGCCGCGCGGCCAGCTGGTCGAGACCGCCCGGGCCGACCTGGTCGGCCGCTACATCGGACACACCGCCCAGCTCACCCGGGACGCCTTCGAACGCGCCCGGGGCGGCGTGCTGTTCATCGACGAGGCGTACACCCTCACCCCGCGCGGCGGCGCCGCCGGCGGCGACTTCGGCCAGGAGGCGGTCGACACCCTGATGAAGCTCATGGAGGACCACCGCGACGAGGTCGTGGTGATCGTGGCCGGCTACCAGGAGGAGATGCAGGGCTTCCTGAGCTCCAACCCGGGCCTGGCCTCCCGCTTCTCCCAGCAGATCGCCTTCGACCACTACAGCGCGGACGAACTCGTCACCATCGTGCGCCTCCAGGCGGAGGAGGCCGGCTACGTCTGCGCCCCCGAGACCCTGGCAGCCCTCGGCGAGTTGTGCGCGCTCGTCCCCCGGGACCGCAACTTCGGCAACGGCCGCTTCGCCCGGCAGACGCTGGAGGCGATGGTCACCCGGCAGGCCGGGCGCCTCGCCCGGTTCGACGTCGGCGACCTGTCCGAACTCAGCCTGCTGCTGCCCCAGGACATCCCCGGGCTGCCGCAGGGGAGCGCGGTGTGACCGGCGTGCCGGGCCGCTCGGTCCGGGCCGCCGCCGCCGTGCTCTGCTGCGGCGCCCTGCTGCTCCCGGCCGCCCCCGCCTGGGCCGCGCCGACACCCGGCACGGCGACCCCGACACCCGGCGGCGCCGACCCGGCGGCGCTCCCCGTGATCGGCCAGAACCGGGGCGCCGGCCGGCCGGACGGCTGCCTCAAGCCCTCGGACAAGGGCACCGACCGGACCCCGTGGGCGCAGACCTACCTGCGCCCCGAGGCCGCCTGGCAGCTCAGCCGCGGCGCCGGGGTGACCGTCGCCGTGGTCGGCTCCGGGGTCGACCCGGCATCCGGGGTCCTGGACGGCCGCCTCACCCCCGGGCCGCGCGAGTTCGGCACCGGCGACTCCACCCGCGACTGCGTCGGCCACGGCACCTTCCTCGCCGGACTCATCGCCGCCCGGCGCCAGGACGGCGTCGGCTTCGCCGGCATCGCCCCCGAGGCACGGATCCTCGCCGTGGCCGTCACCGACGACGCGGGGATCACCACCCCGGCCCTGCTGGCCAAGGGCGTCCGGGACGCGGCCGACGGCGGTGCCCGGGTCATCGCGGTCGGTCTCGCGCTGCCGACCGGCGAGGCCGAACTGGGCGACGCCGTCCGCTACGCCACCGGCAAGGGCGCCCTGGTGATCGCCCCGGCCGCCCCCGACCAGGGCGGCACCTCCCCGTCCGCCCCGTCCGCGCCGCCTGCCGCGGCCTACCCGGCCGCCCTCCCGGACGTCCTGGCGGTCTCCGACCTGGCCCCCAACGGCGCCCCGCCCAGCGGCGCGGCGGACGCCGTCCGGGTCGACCTGGCGGCCCCGGGCGACGCGGTGCTGAGCGTCGGGCCCGGTGGCAAGGGCTACTTCACCGGCGCCGGGCCCAGCTTCGCCACCGCCCTGGTGGCCGGCACCGCCGCCCTGGCCCTCGCCTACCGGCCCGACCTCACCCCGGCCCGCCTCGCCGATCGCCTCCGGGCCACCGCCTACCACCCCGGCACCGCCCTGCCCGACCCGCACCTCGGCTACGGGACCGTCGACCCCCTCGCCGCCCTCAGCACCCCCCTGCCCGGTGACGCCACGGCCACCCCCAGGCCGGCCCTGACGGTGTCCCTGGTCCAGGCCCCGCCGCCGGACCCGGCCCCCCACCAGGCCGCCCTGATCGCCGGCGGCACCGTCGCGGGCGTCACCCTGATCGTCGGCGCCGCCCTGATGTGCACCGCAGGCCGCCGGCGCGCCTGGCGGCCCGGCCGCTGGTCGGCCTGACGGGGCGCCGTGCGCGGCGCCCCGGGTCCCGTGGCCGGCGAGGGCCGGCCGTCCCGCGCGGACCGTCGCCGAGCAGCGTGCGGGGCGTCGCCGGAGAGCCGGTGCGACAGCCCGCAGCTCCGGCGATGACCGGCGCCCGAGTCGGTCGTCAGACGCCATCCTGCGCGCGGCCCCGGCCTTTCCCGCGGCTGCTGGGCCCCGGCGTTGCCAGGCCGGCGGGCTTCTCCGTCCGGCCTGGTCAAGCCACCCGCCGTGCTGTTCGGGCGGCCGATCCGGTGGCGTCCCGCACGGGGCCTGTCGGGCTACCAGGTGGGCGCGGCGGCGGCGTGGGGGCCGGTGGCGGGCGGGGCGAAGTGCATGCCCTCGGCGACCAGGGCGGTGAGGTCGAGGTAGGCGCGGCGGGTCTTGGGGCGGAGCTTCTCCGGGGTGAACTCGCCGCCCAGGGCCAGGTGTTCGTCGAAGGGGAGGACCACGACGCCGCGGCAGCGGCTCTCGAAGTGGGCGACGAGTTCCTCGACCCGGATCGTCCGGCCGTTGCTCCGGACGCTGGAGATCAGGGTCACGCTGCGCTGTGCCAGCGAGCCGTAGCCGTTGGTGTACAGCCACTCCAGGGTCGCGTCGGCGCTGCTCGCGCCGTCGACGCTGGTGGTGGCGGTGATGACCAACTGGTCGGCGAGGTTGAGGACGGCACGCATGGAGCTGTGCAGCAGGCCGGTGCCGCAGTCGCTGAGGATGATCGGGTACTGCCGGCTCAGCAGGTCGACCAGCCGCCGGTAGTGCTCGCCGCTGAAGCTGTTGGCGATCGCCGGGTCCGCGTCGTTGGCCAGGATTTCCAGCCCGCTGGGGGTGAGCGAGGTGAAGCGGCGGACGTCCATGTAGCCGGTGATGGTGGCCTCGGCGGCGAGCAGGTCGTGGACGGTGGCCCGGGTCTCCTGGTGCACCCGCATGCTGAGGGTGCCGGTGTCCGGGTTGGCGTCGATGGCGACGACCTTGTCGGCGCGGGCCTCGGCGAGGACGGAGCCGAGCGCCAGGGTCGTCGAGGTCTTGCCGACCCCGCCCTTGAGGCCGACGACCGCGATCCGGAAGGAGCGGTGCAGCGGGGTGCGGATGGTCGCCGTCAGCCGCTCCCGCTCCCGTTCCCGCTCGCCCCGGCCGAGGCCGAGGCCGGCCGTGAGGGCCAGTGCCCGGCGGCCGCGTCGTGCGACGGGAGCCGGCTGCGGGGCCGGGGGCGGCGGCGGGGGGAACGGGGTGGTCCGGGGCGGCAGGGCGAATTCGGGGACCTGGGGGACTTGGGGGACCTGGGGGACTTGGGGGACCTGGGGGACCTGGGGGAGCAGCTCCGTGGGCGGCTCGGCCGGGGCCGGTCGAGCCTGCGGGGGTACCAGGACCGTCCCGAGGGTGTCCAGCGGCCGGCGCCAGTCCGGTCCGGCGGGGGGCCCGGCCGGTGGGGCGAGGGGGCTGTAGTCGGGGGCGAGGTCCCAGTCCGGGCCCTGCGTCAGACGGTGCACCCGCCCGGTGTGCGTGCGGTCGGCCGCCATGTGTCCGCCTCCTGTCGCCGCGTCGGCCCTGCTCGGTACACCGGATTCCGGCGTTTCCCACGCCGGCCGCGTACGGGCCGTCCGATCGGTTCAACGGGCAGGGCGGGGAGCACCGTTCAACGGGGCGTGAGACGGCCGGCTCACGTGCCCGGTTGCGCCCCGGACTCCGTGCGGCGGGCCCGTTCCGATGCGCTCGCCGTCGTCGCCGGGCCCGGGTGAACCGCTTGCGGTGGAGGGACCGTTGAGCGGGGCAGGGCGCGCATCGCGTCTCCCGCCACGCTTGGAGGACCTCTTGCGCACCACCCCGCACCGCGCCGTCCGCACGGCCTGGCCCGCCGGCCATCGGACGATGGGCTAGCCAGAGCCCGGGCGCGGACCTCATCGCCGACCGTACCGGTGGACGGGCGACAGCCGCCCGGCCGTACCGGAAAACCCTCTACTGGACCGGCTGTCAGTAGATACCGTCTTCCGATGGCACTCGGCGCGCGTCAAGTGCCACCACCCAGGAGGAACCGGTGTGAGTCCCGTGCGACGGGACAGGGGGAGGGACACGATGGATCCGGACGGGCCGGACATGCGCGAGGTGGTCGCGGCGCTGGTGCGGCAGGAGGAGCCGAGCCGGCCCGGGCCGCCCGTGCTGGCGGTGCCCGAGGGCGCGGCGGAGGAGGTGATCACCGTCGCCCGGCGGCTCGCCCTGCGGGCGTTGCCGACCGAGCGGTGGAGAACGGAGCCCGCACCCGGGCTGCAGGAGCTGGCGGCGGCGCTGGTGGTCGACGAGCACCCCTCGGCGCCGGGCTGGTCGCCGGCGGAGCGGGAACGGCTGGCGGCCTGGGTCGCGGTGCTGATCGAGCACCGGGGCGAGGAGGGGGTCCAGGAGCTGGTGCGGGTGCTCAACGAGGCCTGAGCGGACACCTGGGGGGCATCTGGGCGGGCACCTGAGCGGTGCCGTCGGCGGCGGCCCGGCCGTGCGGGGCCGGGGCGTTGGCGGATCGTTGGCGCGGCCTTGGCGGCCGCGGGCAGGCTGCTGTTCGTAGCCGCCGGGGACGTCCGGTCGGTGTGTCGCCCTGCCCTTGCCCGATCTGAGAGGTCGCGCGTGTCGAAGCAGCCCGTCGCCCAGCCCACGTCCGTCGCCCAGCCGCCCGCCGGCACGGACCCGTCGGCCACCACGGCTGTCGTTCCCGCGCAACGCACACCGCAGTCGGCCCGGCCGACCCTCGACCCGGAGACCCTCGCCGAGATCTACCGGCTGCACGGCGGCTACCTGCTGCGTGCGCTGCTGCGCGCCACCCACGGCGACCGGGGCAAGGCCGAGGACATCCTGCAGGAGACCCTGCTGCGCGCCTGGCAGAACCCCGCGGCGCTGGCCGCCGGTGCCGAGCAGAGCCGCCCCTGGCTGTTCACGGTGGCCCGGCGGATCGCGATCGACCACCACCGGATGGCCGCCGCCCGTGCCAAGGAGATGATCGGCGAGCCGATGGAGGACCGCCCGCTCAACGAGGACCCGTACGAGCAGGTGGTCGCCGCCCGGGACATCGCGCTGGCCCTTCGCCGGGTGCAGAAGCACCACCGCGAGGTGCTGGTCGAACTGCACCTGCGGGACCACTCGGTGCTGGAGGCGGCGGCCCGGCTCGGAGTGCCGCCGGGGACGGTCAAGTCCCGCAACTTCTACGCGATCCGGGCGCTGCGCCCGGTCCTCGCGGCGGAGCACGGTTACGGCCCGGCCGACCGCGGCCAGGCGGCCGCGCTCGACCGCTCCGGCGCCACCGCCTCGCGGTGACCGGCTCCTGGTGAGGGGTGCCCGACGACCGACTGCCGGTGACCGGTGACCGGTCAGGGCCGCCGGGCCGGACGCGAGTTCAGCGACTCCTCCAGGCTGGAGGTGAACTCGCTCTGCACCCCGGCCAGCCGATCGTGGCTCTGGAAGCGCTCCAGCGCCGAGCGCAGCCGGTCGAGCGCCTCCGGTTCGCGGCCCCGGCTCAGCAGGTAGGAGGCGTGGGAGTGTTCGGCGATCGCCTGCAGGTAGAGCAGGCCGGCCTCCTCGCAGCCGGCCAGCAGCCGGTGCCAGGCCAGGTCGGCGGTCTCGCCCCGCCCGTACGGGGGCAGGGCGTGCGCCTCGGTCAGCATCGACCACAGGTGGATCGAGGTGACCGGGCGGGCGGGCAGCAGCTCCCGGGCCTCGCGGGCCTGCCGTAGCGCGCCCTGCCGGTCCCCGGCCAGCAGGCTCACCCAGCCGTGGTGGACCAGCGCGACGGCCAGCCGTCCGGGGTCGCCGGTCTCCACGGCCAGCGCGGCCGCGCCGGACGCCAGCCGGGCGGCCTCGGTCGCGCTGCCCAGCATCGCGGTGATCAGCGCCTGGGTGGCGAGCGAGCGGGCGTGCACCGAGCGGCCCTCGGGCCCGGGTGCGGACTCGCTGCCGGCCACCGCCCGGCGCGCCGCCTCGGCCGCCTCCTGACGGCGTTCCAGCCCGAGCAGGGCGTTCGCCCGGGCGCCGTGCAGCTGGGCGGTGGCCGGCTGCTCGCCGCACCACTCGGCCGCCTTCTCACCCGCGCGCAGACAGGTCAGCCAGGCGGTGAACCGGCTGGAGCCGTAGTAGAGCGGGCTGGCGGCCAGAGCCAGCCGCCAGACCCGCCCCGGGTCGGTGGTGGCGGCGGTGATCAGCGCCCGGATCGCGGGCTCCTCGGCGTGGAACCACTCCAGCGCGCTGCGGATGCCGCCGGCCGGCGGCAGGGCCCTCGGCGGGTGGGCCGGCGTGCCGAAGCCGACCTGGCCGGGTTCGATGAGCTCGCCGCCGTACGACAGCGCCGCCTGGTAGTAGTCCAGCAGCCGTTCCCGGGCGAGGCGCCGGCGCGGTTCGGGCTGCTCGGCGAGCAGCCCGGCGCTGAACAGCCGGACCAGCTCGGCGCGGCCGTAGCGCCCGGGGGCGGCGCCGGTGAGCAGGTGGTGGGCGGCGAGTTCGCCGAGCGCCTGGCGGGCGGTGGCCGGATCGGAGCCGAGCAACGCGGCGCTGGTCAGCGTGTCGATCTCCCGGCCCGGGTGGACGGCGAGGAGGGTGAGCAACTCGGCGGCGCCGGGGGAGAGCCGGCGATATGTCAGGAGCAGCTCGGTGCTGACGCCGGTCGTGCCGTCGGCGTCCAGGACGGGCAGCCTGGTCTGCTCGTCGGCGAGTTCGGCGACCAGGTCGGCGATCGTCCAGTCCGGCCGGGTGGCCAGCCGGGCGGCGGCGATCCGCAGGGCCAGCGGCAGGTGGTCGCAGAGCCCGGCCAGTTCGGTGGCGGCGGCCGGTTCGGCCCGCAGCCGGTCGGGGGTGAGCGCGCGCTCCAGCAGCCGTACGGCGTCGGCCCCCGGCAGCGGGGTCAGCCGCAGCAGGGCGGCGCCGTCGGCGGCCACCAGCCCCTCCAGCGAGCCGCGGCTGGTCACCACGGCGGCGCAGCCGGGCCCCTGCGGCAGCAGGTCGGCGACCTGGTCGGCGTCGGCGGCGTCGTCCAGGACCACCAGCACGCGCCGCCCCCTGGTCCGGTCGCGGTAGAGCGCGGCCCGTCCGTCCCGGTCCGCGGGCACGGCGGCCTCGGAGACCCCGAGCGCCCGCAGGAAGCCGCCGAGGGCGGCCTCCGGGTCCGCCGGGCCGGCCGGGTCGAGGCCCCGCAGGTCGGCGAACAGCTGCCCGTCCGGGAAGTGCGGGGCGCAGCGGTGCGCCCAGGCGGTGACCAACGCGCTCTTCCCGGCCCCGGCCGGGCCGACCACCAGTGCCAGGCCGTCACCGGCGCGCTCCGGGCCGCACTCGCGGTCCAGCCAGCGGCCCTCGGGCTCCCGTCCGACGAAGTCGACCGGGCGGCGCGGGAGCTGACGGGGCACCCGCGGGGCCGCCGGAGGGCCCGCCGGGCGGCCCGCCACCGGCGCCTCGGCGCCGTCCCCGGACAGCACCTCGGCGAGGGCCGCCTGCAGGGCCGGGCCGGGCCGGATCCCCAGCTCGCGGTCCAGCCGCACCCGGGCCTGGTGGTAGGCGGACAGCGCGTCCGCCGGCCGTCCGGCCTGGTGCAGACAGCGCATCAGCAGCGCCACCAGCTCCTCGCGCAGCCCGTCGGTCCGCACGCTCTGCTCCAGGGTCGGCACCGCCGCCGCCCCACTGCCCTGACGCAGCCGCAGCCCGGCCCAGCTGAGCACCGCGGCGGTGCGGGCCTCGCCGAGCTGGTCGACCACGGCCGCGCGCATGGGGGTGTCGGGCAGATCGGCCAGGGCCTCGCCGCGCCACAGTCGCAACGCCTGCTCCAGCAGCGCGATCGCCTCCGCGTCCGCCGCGCGGTTGCCGAGCCCGGCCCGCCCGGCGGCCCGGGCGGTCAGCGCGTCGAAGCGCAGCGCGTCCACCTCCTCGGCCGGACCGGCCAGCAGGTAGCCGGACGACCGGGTGTGCAGCACGAACGGCGTGCCGGCGATCGCCTTGCGCAGCGCGGCCACGTGCCCCTGCAGGGCGGCCCGGGCGCTGGCCGGCGGCCGCTCGCCCCACAGCAGTTCGCAGAAGCCGTCGACCCCGACCACCCGGCCCAGCCGCAACGCGAGCAGCGCCAGGATCGCCCGCCGCTGCGCCCCGGGGAGCGAGGCGAAGCCGTCCGTCCCGGCCTGCAGCTCCACCGGGCCGAGGAGCCGAATCCGCACCAATACCCCCACATGACCCCACGATGTCCAGGGCGTCCCCCCGCCCCACGATGTCCGGGGCGTTCCCCGGGGTGGAGCAGTGTAGTGCCCGGAAGTGTCCTGTTCGCGCCAGAACGCCCACCCCGGCGGGCGCCGCCGGGTGGCGGCACCGGCCGGGGACCCCATCCGGCTGCGGGCACCCGGCCGGACCAGGCCTATCCTCGGACGACGCCGGGAAGTCGCCGGCGGTTCTCGCCGGCGGCGGATCGGGTCGGCGACAGGGGAGGAGAGGGCCGCATGCACATCGACCTGCTCGGGCCGGTCGCCGTACGACGGGACGACGGGACGACGGTCACACCCTCGGCTCCCAAACGCCGTGCGCTGCTCAGCACCCTCGCCATCCGGCTCAACCAGACCGTCGCCACCGACGAACTGATCGAACTGGTCTGGGACGGCGACGCGCCCCCCACCGCCCGCGCCGCACTCCAGGGGCACGTCGCGGCGCTGCGCCAGCTCCTGGACGACCCCGGCCTCTCCCTGGACACCCGCGGCGCCGGCTACCTGCTGGTCGGCGCACCCGACCGGGTCGACCTGCTGCACTTCCGCCGCCTCTGCGACCAGGCGGGCGTGTTGCTGCCCGCTCCGCCCCCGCCGCCCGGGCAGGCGGAGCCGGACCCGGACGACCCGGCCGTGCCCCTGCTGCGCGCCGCCCTGGACCTGTTCCGCGGCCCCGTCCTCGTCGACTGCGGCTCCGCCCTGCTGCGCGAGCGCACCCTGCCGCACGTCACCGATCTGCGGCTGCGCGCCCTGGACCGGCTCGCCGAGGGCCTGCTCGGAGCCGGCCGCGGCGGCGAGCTGGCCGCCGAGCTGGCCGAGGCGGCGGCCGCCCACCCGACCCGGCAGACGCTGGCCGCCCGGCTGGTCCGCTGCCTCGACCAGGCCGGCCGCCGCGAGGAGGCGGCGGCCTGGTACGACCGGGTGGTGGCCCGGCTCTCCGGCCCGCCCGGCCCGGAGCTGCGCCGCGCCGGCGAACCGCCGGCGGACGGCCCCGGGCGGCCGGGCCCGTCCGGGGCCTCGCACCTCGGCTCGTCGCACCTCGGATCGCATCTGGGTTCGCCACAACTCGGTTCGCCGGACCGCAGGTTCACCGGCCGGTCGGCCGACCTCGCCCGGCTGGACGAGGCTCTGGCCGCCGCCCGGAGCGGCCACCCGATCCTGGTCACCGGAGCGGCCGGAGCCGGCAAGACCAGCCTCGTCCGGCACTGGGCGGAGCGCTGCGCCGAGCACTTCCCGGACGGCGTCCTGTACGCCGACCTGCGCGGCTTCGACCCGGCCGGGCCCCGCGAACCCGCCGAGGTGCTGGCCGGGTTCCTGCGCGCCCTCGGCGACGCCGCGGACGCCGTGCCCGCCTCGCCCGAGGACCGGCAGCAGCGCTACCGGGAGCTCCTGGCCGGGCGCCGGGTGCTGATCGTGCTGGACGACGCGCTCTCGTACGGGCAACTCGCCCCGCTGCTGCCCGCCCCGCCCCCGCCGGGGGACGGCCCGCCCGAGGACGGCGCCCCCGGCCTCCCCGGCGCCCCCGGCCTCCCTGGCACCCCCGGCCTCCCTGGCGCCCCCGGCCTCCCCGGCGCCCCCGGCCTCCCTGGCGCCCCCGGCCTCCCTGGCGCCCCCGGCCTCCCCGGCACCCCCGTCACCGTCGTCACCAGCCGCAGCCGGCTGCGCGACCTGCTGGTCCGTGAGGGCGGCATCCCGCTCCCGCTGGACGCGCTCACCCCCGGGGACGCGGCCGAACTGCTCGCCCGGACCCTCGGCCCGGCCCGGGTCGCCGCCGAACCGGAGGCGGCCGCCGAACTCGCCGCCGCCTGCGACCACCTGCCGCTCGCCCTGCGCCTGGCCGCCGCCCGGCTGGCCGCCCGTCCCGGCTGGTCCCTGGGCGACCTCGCCGCGGAACTCGCCGACGAGCAGACCGGCCTCGCCGCCCTGGCCGGGACCGGCCGCGGCCCACTCGGCGTCACCACCGCGCTGGACCACACGTACCGCACGCTCCCGCCCGCCCCGGCCCGGCTGTTCACCCTGCTCGGCCTGCACCCCGGCGCGGTGATCGACACCGCCACCGCCGCCGCGCTCGCCGACCTGCCGCCCGCCATCACCCGCACCCTGCTGACCCGCCTCGACGCCGTCCACCTGCTGGAGGAGACCACCCCCGGCCGCTACGCCCGGCGCGATCTGGTCCGGCGCTACGCCGCCCGGCAGGCCGCCGAACTCACCTGCGACGACCGCTTCGTCGCCCTCGACCGGCTGATCGCCCACTACCTCGCGGTCACCGCCGCCTGGACCACCGGCGGCTGGACCACTGCCGCCCGGTCCGCCGCCGGCCGCGCGGCCTCGGTGGAGGCGGCCTCCTGGTTCCGCCGCGAGGAGAGCGCCCTGCGCGCCGTGGTGGTCTGCGCCGAGCAGTTCGGCCGGACCGCCGAATCCTGGCAACTCGCCCACCGGATCGGCCTGCTGTACGAGACCACCGGCCACGACCGGACCCACTGGCGGGCCGTCACCGAGGCCGGGCTGCGCGCCGCCCACGCCTGCGCGGACCAGACGGCCGTCGCCCGGCTGGCCACCGACCTCGCCGTCCTGCACGTCGACCGCGCGGCCTACCGCACCGCCGTGCAGCAGCTGGACCGGGCCGTGGCCGCCGCGGACCGGGCCGGCGACCAGGTGCTGCGCCACCACTGCCGCCGGCGGGTGGCCGGTGCGCTGCTGCGGGCCGGCCGCCACGACCAGGCGCTGCCACTGCTCACCGACCTGGTGAGCGCCGCCCGTACCCCGGCCGTCGGCGAACTGCTCGTCCGGGCGCTCACCGACCTCGCCGACGCCCTGGTCCTGGCCGGTTCCCCCGGGCCGGCCCTGGTCCACGCCGACGAGGCCGTCCGGGTCGCCACCAGCCGCTCCGGCGGCGCCGAGGCCGTCCTCGCCACCCAGAGCCGGGCCCGCGCGCTGCACGCCCTCGGCCGCCGCGACGCCGCCCTCTCCTCGGCCCGACTCGCCGTCGCGCTCGGCCGGACGGTCGGCGACAGCGGGCTGGAGTCCCGCACCCACGGCCTGCTGGCCGACCTGCTCTGCGAGCTGGGCCGCACCACCGAGGGCGCCGCGGCCAGACGGCAGGCCCGGGCGCTGGCGGCGGGGGAGCGCTGACCGTGCCGGGCCGCCACCTCCGCGCCCACCGCTGCCGCCGCTTCCGCCCCCGCCGATCGGCACGACCACAGGCAGAACTATGGGCAGAACCAGTGCGCGGAACCATCCCGCCGGCCCGCCGCCCGCCGCGGCCCGACCGGCGCACCCGCCGCCTGAGCTGGTCCCTCGATGCGGTGGACGGATCGGACCCGAGGCATACTTCTGCCCGGGCATACTTCTGCCTGGGACGGTCGGTCAGGCACAACGTCTGGCAGAAGTAACGGCGCGATCAGAGGCGGGACATGACGGCTGCGGGCGGCACGGGGGCGGACACGGAGTCAGCGGGGGCCGGCGACTTCGGCCGCCTGCTGGCCGGGTACCGGGCGGCGGCGGGCCGGACGCAGGAGGAGCTCGCCGCGGCGGCCGGAGTCAGCCTGCGCGCCGTCGGCGACATGGAGCGCGGCCGTACCCGAGGACCCCAGCGGCGCACCGTCCGCGCCCTGGCCGAGGCGCTGGGCCTGGACGGTACGCAGGCCGCCGCGCTGGACCGGGCCGCGCAGTTCGGCCGCCCCCGGGGGACCAGGCCGGCCCCGGCCGCCGCCGTTCCCACGCCCGGTCCGGCCGCCCCCGCCCCCGCCGCCGCCGGGTCGACCGAGGCCGAGGACGCCGCGCCCGCCGCCCCCCTCACCCCCGGCGCGCTCGCGCTGCCCCGCGACATCGCCGACTTCACCGCCCGCGAGGACGCCCTCGCCCTGCTGGCCGAGCTGGCCAAGGACGACCGACCCGCGCACCCCAGGGTGGTGCTGATCAGTGGTCAGCCCGGGCTCGGCAAGACCGCCTTCGCCCTGCACGCCGCGCACACCCTGGCCCCGTTCTTCCCCGACGGGCAGCTCTCGCTCGACCTCGGCGGCATGTCCGCCACCCCGCTCTCCGCCCGCGACGCGCTCGGCCAGGTGCTGCGCGCCCTGGGAGTCGCCGACAACGCGGTGCCCGCCGGGACGGAGGAGCGGGCCGGCCTCTACCGCGCCCTGGTACGGGAGCGCAGGCTCGTCCTGGTGCTGGACAACGCCGCCGACGAGAGCCAGGTGCGCCCGCTGCTGCCCGGTTCCGGGCCGGCCGTGACCCTCGTCACCAGCCGCAACACCCTGGCCGGCCTGGAGTCGGTGCACCGCCTGCGGCTGGACGCCCTCGCCCCGGGCGAGGCCGCCGACCTGCTGGCCCGGATCGCCGGCCGCGAGCGGATCGACGCGGCGCCCGACGCCACCGCCGAACTGGCCCGGCTCTGCGGCTACCTGCCGCTCGCGCTGCGGATCGCCGGGCAGCGGCTGATGGCCCGCCCGCAGCAGCCCGTCAGCCACCTGGTGCGCCAACTCGCCGCGGAGGAGAACCGGTTGGACCTGCTGGAGACCGGCGACCTGGCCGTCCGCCCGGCCTTCGCGCTGTCCTACCGGCGGCTGCCGGTCGAGTCCCAACTGGTGCTGCGCCGCTCCGCGCTGACCGCCGGTCACGACTTCACCGCCGCCGTCGCCGCCGCCTACGCGGGCCTGTCGGCGGTACGGACCGAACTCGTCCTGGAGCAGCTGATCGACGCCGGGCTGGTGCAACTGGCCACCCCGGAGCGCTACCGGCTGCACGACCTGGTCCGGCTCTACGCGGGCGAGCAGCTCGACGCGGACGAGCCCCCCGGGGAGGTGGCGAACGCCCGTGCCCGGGCGACCGGCTGGCTGCTGAGCCGGGCCGCCGAGTTCGGCCTGCGGTTCGACCCGGACCGCGAGGCGGACCGGGACGCCGAGGCGCAGGCCGGACCGGGCGCGGACCGGGACCGGACCGGCCCCCCGGTGCCGCTCACCGAGGCGGCGCGCTGGCTGGAGGAGGAGCACCCGGAGTGGCTGGCGGCCCTCCACCAGGCCTTCGCCGCGGGCCGGCACCGGGAGGTCATCGACACCGCCGAGGCCATGCACTGGTTCTCCGACCGGCTGCTGAGCTGGGACATCTGGGCCGAGGTCTTCCAGCTGTCGGCCGATGCGGCCCGCGCCTGCGGTGACCAGCTGGCCGAGGCCGTCCACGTGAACTACCTGGCCTGGACGTACGTCACCTGCCTGCACCGGTACCAGCGCGGCGTCGAACTGGCCGGCGAGGGGCTGCAGCTCGCCCGCCGGATCGGCGCCCGGGAGCAGGAGGGCTGGGCGCTGGTCTACCTCGCCGCCGGCCTCCGGCACCTGAACCGGCACCGGGAGGCCATCGACGCCTACCACCAGGCCGCGGAGGCCTTCGACGCCGTCAACAGCCGCTCCGGCCGGATCGGCCGGCTGGTCACGCTGCGCGGGGCGGCCAACTGCCTGCGCGACTCGGGCCGGGCCGAGGAGGCGGTGCAGTCCCGCCGGCGCGCGCTGGCCGGCGCGCTGGAGCTGGTGGAGCGCTGGTCCTCGCCGCTGATGCACCTGATGGCGGCCATGACGGCGCACGAACTCGGCCTGGACCGCGCCGCGTTGAAGCGCTGGCCGGCCGCCGAGAAGGCCTACCGGCAGGCCCTGACCCACTTCGAGGCGACCGGCCGGCCGGACAGCATGACCAAGACCCTGACCGAGCTCGGCACCGCCCTGATCGAGCAGGGCCGCGCCGACGAGGCCCGCGAACTCCTCACCGAGGCGCTCACCGACCTCAGCGCGGACGGCCCCCGGCAGGGCCGCCGCCGCTAGGGCCGCTCCAGGGGCCGCCGCCGGTAGGCCCGCCCCAGGGGTCTGAAGCGCGTCCGCCCGCACGGCGTGCGGGCCGTACGGGCGGGTCGTGCGGAGACGGCGGGCCGGGAGGCCGGGTCAGATCCGGGTGTCCTCCACCACCGGCAGCGCGTCGTCCTCGGCGAAGGCGCTCGGGGCGAACGCGGTCCGCGGCGCGACGGCCGGCTTCTTGCCGCAGAAGGCCGGCTCCAGCGCGTTCATCAGCCCCTGCGTCACGGCGCCGTTGTTGGAGGCGTTGGCGAACACGACGACCGAGCGGTGGCCGTCCAGGCCGGCGAAGGACTGGGTCTGGAAGCCCTGGACGATGCCGCCGTGGCCGTACACGTCACCGCAGGAGAGCGAGATGCGGCGCAGCCCGAGACCGTAGCTGATCTTGGCGGTGGGGGTGGGCAGCGCGGCGGTCATCTGCTTCAGCGAGTCGTCCGAGACGAGCCCGCCGGAGCTGCCGGCCACCAGCGCGGTGAGGAAGCGGTCCAGGTCGGCGGCGTCGGAGATGACGGCGCCGGCGGTCCACACCCAGGAGCCGGTCTGCTCGGTGGAGTCCAGCAGCGGCTTGGTGCGGTCGTCGTTGGTGAGGTAGCCGGTGACGTGCGCGCCCTGGATCTCCTGGTCGGGCACGACGAAGGAGGTCCTGCTCAGACCGAGCGGCTCGATGATCCGATCGCGCAGGACGTCCGCGTAGGGGCGGCCGGTGAGGTGCTCGACCGCGAGGCCCATCAGGACGAAGTCGGTGTTCGAGTAGGAGTAGCGGCTCCCGGGTGTGTACTGCTGGCCGTGCTTGACGGACATCGCCACCAGGTCGCGCGGCTCGTACACGTTGGTGCGGATGCGCGCCTCGAAGGCGGCGGTGGTCTCCTCGCCGGCCTGCTCCAGCAGGTCGTTGGTGTGGTCGTAGATCCCGGCCCGGTGCTCCATCACCTGGCGGCCCGTCATGGTCCAGGTGTCCGGCAGGGTGCCGGCCGGCAGGTAGTCGCGCAGCGGCTGGTCGAGGTCGATCCGGCCCTGCTCCGCCAGCTGCATCACGAGAACGGCGGCGAACATCTTGCTGTTGCTGCCGACCCGGAACCGCCACGAGGAGTTCATCGGGGTGCCGTCGAGATCGGCCGTGCCGGTCGCCAGCGAACGGGTGGTCTCGCCGGCGCCGTGGTCGCGGATCACGGCGAAGGCGCCCGGGGCGCCGGCGGCGGTGGTGGCCTGGAGGGCGGCGAGCACCGCGGCTGTGTCCGGGGCGGGCGCGGTGGTGGTGCCCTGGTCGGCGGCCACCGCGTGCGCGGCGCCGGTCGCCAGCAGGACGACGCCGGCGGCCGCCACCGCGAGGGGACGCAGAAGGCTGATCTTCGCCATGATCCTCTGTTCTCTCATCAGCTGACGCGGCGTCCGGCCACGTCCTCGAAGATCCACTATCACCGGCCGAGGCGGTGGCTGGCAATGTGAACCCGATCGGCCGCACCATCCGTTTCCCGGCCCGGGGTCAAGGTTTTACCTGCTGTCGTCTACCCGCGTGGACCGATCCGCCCGATGCTGTTCGGGCGCTCTGCGCGTACTCCCGCACCCATGCCCAGGTCTTCCCCTCACCTCACCGATCGTGGAGTCCCGCATGCCCCTGGCCACCTTCGCGCGCCGCACCGGCGCGCTGCTGCTCGCCGCCGCCGGCCTGATACCGATGTCCGGCACCGCCCAGGCCGCCACCGCCGCCACGTACACGGCGATCGTGTTCCCGGACCAGGACCACGGCGTCGTCTACGACCTCATCAACTCCGCCACCCGCTCCGTCGACGTGACCATGTACGAGCTGCGCGACAGCACCGCCGTCAGCGCCCTGATCGGCCGCCGGCGGGCCGGCGTCCAGGTCCGGGTGATCCTCGACGGCCGGCACACCTCGGTCAACGGCGCCGCCTACTCGGCCCTCCAGGCCGCCGGCGTCGGGGTGACGTACTCCTCCTCCGCCTTCGTCTACACCCACCAGAAGACCGTCACGGTGGACGGCGCCAAGTCCCTGATCCTGACCGGGAACCTGGACGCCACCTACTACTCCTCCAGCCGCGACTACGGCGTCGTGGACACCGACGCCAACGACGTCACCGCGATCGAGCAGGTCTTCGCCGCCGACTACGCGCAGACCTCGATCACCCCCTCCGACGGCGACAACCTGGTCTGGTCGCCGACCGACTCGCAGACCCGTCTGCTGGCCCTGATCAACGGCGCGCAGCGCACGCTCGACGTGGAGCAGCTGGAGTTCGGCGACCCGGCCCTGGTGGACGCGGTGGCCGCGGCCGCCTCCCGGGGCGTCACGGTGCGCGTGGTCGGCATGAACCCGTCGTCCTACGGCAGTTCCTTCGACCAGGTGACCACGGCCGGCGGCCAGGTGGTCACCTACTCCTCGACCACGGGCCTGTACATCCACGCCAAGGCCATCGTCGCCGACTACGGCACGCCGTCGGCCAAGGTCTTCGCCGGTTCGGAGAACTTCTCCGACAACTCGCTGAACAACAACCGCGAGCTGGGCCTGATCACCGCCGACTCCGGCGTGCTCGACACCGTCGAGTCCACCGTCGCCCGCGACTTCGCCAACGGCACGCCCTACTAGGCGTATCGCGGCCCCACCCCTGAACGAGCGGCCGCCCAGGCCGGTCTCTACCCAAGGACTTGTCATGACTTCGTCCACAAAGCCCCGTTCCCGCCGCACCGCCACCGCCCTCGGCTCGGTGGCCGCCCTCGTCGCCGCCTCCGCCGGCCTCTGGGCCGCCACCGCCACTACCGCGCAGGCCGCCGCCCTGCCCGCGCCCGACCACATCGTGGTCGTGGTGATGGAGAATCACGCCTACACCCAGGTCATCGGCAGCAGCAGCGCCCCCTACCTCAACTCCCTGGCCACCGGCGGCGCCAACCTCACCCAGTCGTTCGGCATCACCCACCCCAGCCAGCCGAACTACTACGCCCTGTTCTCCGGCTCCACCCAGGGCGTCACCGACGACAGCTGCGTCTCGGTCGGCGCCCTCCAGGCCCCCAACCTGGCCTCCGAGGTCGCCGCCGCCGGCAAGACCTGGGCCAGCTACAACGAGACCCTGCCCGCGCAGGGCAGCACCGTCTGCGGCAGCGGCACGTACGCGCAGAAGCACAACCCCTGGTTCGGCTTCGGCAACGTCCCGGTGAGCTCGGCCAAGACCTTCACCCAGTTCCCGACCGACTACACCACCCTGCCGAACGTCTCCTTCGTCGTGCCGAACCTCTGCAGCGACATGCACGACTGCTCGGTCGGTACCGGCGACACCTGGATCAAGAACAACCTCGGCGCCTACGCCACCTGGGCCAAGAGCCACAACAGCCTGCTCGTGGTCACCTTCGACGAGGACAACCGCCTCGCCGGCAACCGCATCCCCACCGTCGTCTACGGCGCCCACGTCACCCCCGGCAGCAGCACCGGCACCACGGTCAACCACTACAACGTGCTGCGCACCCTGGAGGACCTCGCCGGCGTCACCACCCACGCGGGCAACGCCGCCAACGCCGCGGCCATCACGGGCATCTGGAACTGAGCTCGGCTTCCGAGGAGTCGACCCCGGCCGGTGGCCGCTCCGCGCCCGGCACGGGCCCGGCGGCCGCCGCGCCCGTGCCGAACCGCCGGACGCCGGGCACCGCCGCCGTCCCCGCGCACACCGCCGTCACCAGCGCCGCCGTCGCCAGCAGTGGCACCTCGCTGCCCCAGGCGTCGGCGGCCAGCGGCGCCAGCACGTACCCGAGCGGGGCGGCGGCCAGCGAAAGCAGCCAGTCGTACGAGGTGACCCGGGCCAGTATTCCGGCCGGGACGTCCTGCTGGACGACCGTCGCCCAGACCGGGTTGAGGAAGCCCAGGCCCGCCATGGCCACCGCGTACGCCCCGACCGCGACCGGGCCGGGGGCCGCCACGGCGAGCGCGAACAGGGGCAGCCCGTACAGGGCGAGGCCGAGGTTGGCGACCAGCACCGGGCGGCGCGGCCGGGCCCGTCCGGCGACCAGCGAGCCGACCAGCAGGCCCACCGCCCCGGCCTGGGTCAGCGCCACCCACACGCCGTCCCCGCCCAGGCGGGTGGCGGCGATCAGCGGGCCGAGGGTGAGCAGGACGGCACTGGCACCGTTCCACACCCCGTGGGCGATCAGGCTGGTCCAGTACCAGTCGCGGGAGCGCACCTCGCTCCAGCCCTCGGCGAGGTCCCGGCGCAACGAGCCGCGCTCACCGGGCCGGTGGCGGACGGTGAGCCGGGTCAGCAGCGCGGCGCTGAGCACGAACGAGGCGCCGTCGAGCACGAACGCCCACTCGGGCCCGGCGGTGTACACCAGCACCCCCGCCAGGGCCGGGCCCCCGAGCCGGGCGGCGCTGCCGGCCGAGGCGAGCAGGGCGTTGGCCCGCAGTCGTCGGGTGCCGTCGACGGTCGCCGCGACCAGCGGCGCGGCCGTCGGCATCGCGAAGGCGGAGGCGGCGCCGCCGATCGCCTCGGCGACCGCGATGTGCGCCAGGTCCGGGCGCCCGCCGACCAGTTCCAGCCCGACGAGCAGCTGGGCGGCGGCCCGGAGGAGGTCGGTGGTCAGTGCGACGAGGCGCGGGTTGAAGCGGTCCCCGACCACGCCGCCGAAGGGCAGCAGGACCAGTCGCGGCAGCATCGCGCAGCCCAGCACCAGGGCGAGCGCGGCGGAGGAGCCGGTGGCGCGGGTGATGGCGATGGCGAGCGCGGCGGGGACGACGGCGTCGCCGAGGGTGGAGATGGTCCGGCCGATGAAGAGCAGCCGGAAGTCGCGGTGCCTCAAGGGGTGTTGACTCACCTGCCGCACTGTATTTCGGTGTCAAAGTTTCGGCAACGAAATTTCGGTACCGAACCATCTGGCAGGTGCGCTCCGGGGTGCTCTCCCTCCGCTTTGTAGACTCCTTCCATGGCACCGCACCCCCATGAGCGACCGACCCAGCCCCGCGACCGGACGGACGGCCACGTCGAACGCTGGCTGCCGGTGCTGCCCCACCTCGACCCCGACATCGAGGGCGCCGTCACCCGGATGTCCGAGCTCACCCGCCACCTCGGCCGCGTCCGCGAACAGGGCGTCGCCGACTACGGCCTGCAGAAGCACGAGTTCGACACCCTCCACGTCCTCGCCGGTCGCGGCGGCCGCGCCGCTCCCTCCGACCTGCGGGCCGACCTCAACCTCGCCCCCGCCTCCGTCACCGGCCGCCTCGAAGCCCTCGAACGCCGCGGCTTCATCGTCCGCACACCCTCCACCGTCGACCGCCGCAAGGTCGACATCGCCCTCACCGAGAGCGGCCGCGTCGCCTGGCGCGAGGCCCTCGGCGTCGTCGGCCGCGAGGAGCACCGCCTCCTCGGCGTCCTGACCGCGGACGAACGCCACACCCTGGCCGACCTGCTGCGCAAGGTGCTGCTCGCCCAGGAGGCCTCCGCGGCGGAGTGACGGCGGCTCCTGGTCGCCCCTCGGGGCTCCACTCCCGGTGGCGGGCCCCGGGGGCGGCTGCGGCTCGGTCGGCGCCCTCCAGGCTCCCAACCTGGCCTCCGAGGTCACCGCCGCCGGCAAGACCTGGGCCAGCTACAACGAGACCCTGCCTCGCCGGCTCGGAGGATGCTCATCGGAGGATGCTCAGTCGAGACAGAACTCGTTGCCCTCGATGTCCTGCATCGCGATGCACGACTCGTTCTCGCCGTCGGCAAGCAGCACCTGCACGCGTACCGCGCCGAGCGCGACCAGTCGTGCGCACTCGGCTTCGAGCGTGGCGAGGCGCTCTTCACCCACGAGCCCGGTGCCGACCCGCACGTCGAGATGCAGCCGATTCTTGACGACCCTGCCCTCGGGAACGCGCTGGAAGTACAGTCGCGGGCCCACGCCTGAGGGATCACTGCAGGCGAACCACGAACCCTGATCCTCTGCAGAGCGGGAGCGGTTGAAATCGTCCCAGGTGGCGAACCCCTCCGGTGGCGGCGGTGCGACGTACCCCAACACCTCGCACCAGAAGCGAGCGACGCGCTCGGGTTCTGCGCAGTCGAAGGTGACTTGGAACTGCTTGATCGATGACATCGGCGCACCATAGCAGGAGGGCTCTGTTGCTCGTCCTCCGGTAGGCGTAGGCATGTTGACGGAGGATGGCCCTTGAGTGCCACTGCTGTGCCGTGCGGTCGCAGGGGGTGACCCGATGTCGATGCCTCCGCCCTGAGGAGTGTCGATGCAACGAAACGCGCCCCGCCAGCAACAGGGAACTGGCGGGGCGGACTTGCTGAACTACAGGACGTCCTCGCGGTGCTTGTCGAACCAGCCCGCTGCGGTCACAAAGGTCCTGTTGCCGCTCCCGTTGACCCAGGTCCAGGAGAGCGTCGTGGGCGCCGACTCCGCGGTGGCGGTGTTCGCGTGGTGACTCGGGTGGTCCCACCAGGCGTCCGTACCAGCCGAACCGGCCGGGGCCGTGGCGGCGAATGCCTGGCCGCCACCGAGGCCGAGCAGCGCAGCTGCCGCTACGCCGATTACTGCACGCTTGATCACTATGGTCCTCCAAGGACTCGAAGGGGTCGGTGATCGCACTACAACAGTCGCCGGTAGACGAATGATCAACGCCGACCACGAGACCGCCCTGAGGGGTCCTTGAACGAAAGGAGCAGGCCCCGCCCGAAGGCGGGGGCCCAGGTCGTTTCCGGACCGGGTGGTGTCCGGGCGCGACGCGGGAGGTCGACGGGGGTGGGGGGAGAAGGTAAGGATGGGGGTGTGCGATTCGAACGTGTGCCGATGCCGGCGGGGGTGGGGGAGCGGCCCCGGGACGGCCGGGGCTACCCGGTGCCGGCGATCACGCCGTGGCACGGCGGTGAGCCGCAGTTCGCGCTGACGGACCACGGCCGCAGCGCGAACTGTGCGCTGGAGCGCCGGTGTTCGGTGTGCGGGGGGTTCATGGCGCGGGGGCCCGTGTGGCGGGTGGTGGGGGCGGCGGAGAGCGCGGCGATCGCGGGGGTGCTCGCCGAGGGGCGGCCGTACCGCAACCTCGCGCCGACCATGGAGGGGCCGGGGCATCGGGCGTGCATGCTGTACGCGGCGATGGTGTGCCCGTACCTGGCGCGGCCGAACGCCCGCAGGGGCGTGACGGCGGACGGGGCGGACGCGGTGACGGCGGCCGCCGTGCGCGGCGCGGTGCGGGGCGGCGCGGGCGCGGTGGTCGGGTTCGGTGACTACGAGTACGCGGTCACCGAGACCCGGGTGCTGTTCCGCTTCCTCGACGTGGTCGAGTTCCTGCCGCACGAGTCCGCCGACGAGCATCTTCCCGAGCTGCGCGCCGAGTTGGCCGCCGGGGACTACGGCCGGTAGGCGGGGAGGCCCTTGACGGTGGAGACCTGGGTCGGGGCGGCGGAGCCGTCGGCGGGGAGGGTGCTGACGCCGTCGGGGGTGCGGGCCGCGATGGTCTTGCCGTCGGGGGACCAGGCGGGTTCGGTGTAGTCGGTGGTGGCGCCGGGGGTGAGGTCCTTCTCGTTCCTCTGGTCGAACTGGGTGGAGCGGCTGAAGAGGTGGTCGTGCCCGCTCACCGAGCGGACGAAGACGACGTGCTCGTCGTCGGGGGAGAGGGCCGGCTGCGAGCCCTTGCCCATGTCGCGGGCGGCGGGGCGGATGTAGTCGTCGTAGATGTAGACCTCGTTGGCGGGGGTGTTGGCGTAGGCGATCTCGCCGTGCCGGCCGCCGGCGTTGGCCCAGGTGTTGCCGGTCCGGGGCGGCTGCGGCAGGTTCGGGTTGCCGCCTTCCGAACTGTGCGGGGTGAGCACCTCGGGGGTGCCGCCGACGGCCTTGGCGGGGATCGTCTCCAGGCGCAGGACGCCGCCCTTGGCGGCGGCGAAGACGATGTTCTTGAAGCGCTCGGTGGCCTCGGGGAGGGAGTCGTCGCCGGGGTCCTTCGCCGCGTGCTGCCAGCTGGGGTGGGACCAGGTCTCGCCGCCCGGGTTCTTGGCGACGGTGGTCTTCCTGGTGCCGTCGGGGTTGGTGACGACGAGGTCGCCGTTGCCGTCGACGAACGCGGCCTTCGTGCCGTCGGGGGACCAGGCGAGGTCCCGGACAACGGTGCCGAAGTCGACGGTGGTGCCGTTCATCGCGACGGCCTGGGTGCCGGTGCTGATGGTCAGGCGGTTGGCGGCGGTGGTGCCGTTGGCCTCCTTGGCGCCCGGGGCCGGGGTGCCGCCGCCGGCCGAGGGGGAGCCCGGGGGCGTCGAGCCGCCCGGCGCCGCGGTGCCGGGAGCGGAGGTGCCGGGAGCGGAGGTGGCCGGGGCGGCGGTGGGATCCGAGCCGGCGTTGTCGGGGCCGCAGGCGGAGAGCAGGACGGCGCCGACGGTGGTCATCAGGGCGATCGCGGCGGCGGTGCCGAATCTGTTGCGTACGGACATTCCAGGTTCCCCCCTCGGCTGCGTTTCGCATTCGGCCAGGAGCGTCCCAGCGCGAGGTCAGCGACCGGTGTGCGCGGTGTCACAGTCGTGGAACAACACCCTTGCTAGGCCCTACCCGGGATGGACCTCGGTGCGGAACGTGCGCAGCCCGCGCTTGTGGTAGTTGGGCAGGGCGTTGGGGTGGTCGTTGGTGTTGGTGCACAGCCAGACCCGGAGTGCGGTGCCGGCGCCGATGGGTTCGGTTGCCCAGGCCTGGCGGAGCGCGAGGGTCAGCGCGTAGCCACCGAGGCCTCGGCCGACCATCGCGGGCAGCAGTCCGAAGGTCGTGATCTCGACGTCCCCGCCGGGGTGCGGTTCGAGCGCGACGATTCCGGCGGGTTCGCCGTCGTGGGTGAGGAGCCAGCTCTGGCGCAGCGGGTGCTGGGCGCGGTGGGCCGCCCAGTCCTGCTCGGTGCGGCTGGAGCTCTTCCAGCCGTGCGGCCTGCCGACCTCGGCCTGCACGGCCTGCACGGCGGGGGACGTGGCGTCGGCGCGGAGCAGGGCGAGTGCGGGGACGGGCGGGGCGGGGCGCAGGTCCTCGGGGGCGGTCATTTCGAGGTAGGTGACGGTCTTTGCCATTCCGTCAGGCTACGGCCGACCGACGACAGGCTGGGGCGCGGTGCTCAGAGGCCGAGGTCGGTGAGGCCCGGGTGGTCGTCGGGGCGGCGGCCGAGCGGCCAGTGGAAGAGGCGTTCGTCGGCGGTGATCGGCAGGTCGTTGATGGCGGCGTGGCGGTGGGCCATCAGGCCGTTCGGGTCGAACTCCCAGTTCTCGTTGCCGTACGAGCGGTACCACTGGCCGGAGTCGTCGTGCCACTCGTAGGCGAAGCGGACGGCGATGCGGTCGCCGTCGTACGCCCACAGCTCCTTGATGAGGCGGTAGTCGAGTTCGCGGTGCCACTTGCGGGTGAGGAAGTCGGCGATCTGCTCGCGCCCGGTGAGGAACTCGGTGCGGTTGCGCCAGCGGCTGTCAGGGGTGTAGGCGAGGGCGACGCGCCGGGGGTCGCGGGTGTTCCAGGCGTCCTCGGCGGCGCGGACCTTCTGCCGGGCGGTCTCCCGGGTGTACGGGGGCAGGGGAGGGCGTTGGTCGGACACGGGATCTCCTCGGTGCGGCGGAGCCGGTGGCGAGAACGGTCGTTCTCGCCATATCGGCTACTCTAGGAGAACCATCGTTCTCACGCAAAGGGCACGGCAGATGGAGCAGCACGACCCGCGGGACCGGATCCTCGACGCGGCCGAGGAGCTGTTCTACGGGCAGGGCATCCAGGCGGTCGGCATGGACGCCGTCCGGGCGGCCTCCGGCATGACGATGCGCCGCCTCTACCAGCACTTCCCGTCCAAGGACGACCTGGTCGAGGCGTACCTGCGCCGCCGGGACGGGCGCTGGCGGGCGAACCTCGCCGTCTACGTGGCCGGCGCCGCCGTCCTGCCGCGGGACCAGCTGCTCGTTGTCTTCGACTGGCTCGGCCGCTGGTTCGCCGAACCCGACTTCCGCGGTTGCGCGTTCGTCAACTCCTTCGGCGAGCTGGGCGCCGTCTCGCCGGCGGTCGCGGCGACAGCCAGGCACCACAAGGAGGAGTTCAACGCCTACCTCGCCTGTCTGGCCGAGGCCGCCGGGGCCCAGCCCGCCACCGCCGTCCACCTCGCGCTGCTCGCCGAGGGGGCGATGACCACCGCCGCCGTGCACGGCGACCCGAGCGCCGCCGCCGATGCCAAGGAAGCCGCCCGCGTCCTGCTGGACGCCGCCCGGCCCGCCCGCATCTGACGGTCGGCCGGTTAGGGTCTGGCCGGTGCGGGGGCCGTGCGCCGCTCGAACACCTCGGGCCGCGCCGTGTCCAGGGCCGTGGCGACGGCGCCGAGCAGGACGGCGTCCTGGCCGAGCCGGCTCGCCTCCAGCCGGGGCCGCAGCGGGGACCGCTCGTGCAGCGCCTGCTCCAGCGGGCGCAGCAGCAGGTCGGCACTGCGCCCGATGCCGCCGCCGAGGACGACCACGTCCGGGTCGAGCAGTGCGGCGACGACGGCGAGCGCGTAGCCGAGCCGGTCCACCTCCTGCCGGACGGCCTCGATCGCCGCCGGCTCGCCGTCCCGGGCCTGGGCGAACACCTTCTCGGCGGTGAGCGGCCGCCGCATCCCGAGGTCGAGGGCGGTGCGCACCACGGCGTCCGCGGAGACGGTCTCCTCCAGGGTGGAGCCGGTCGTGCCGGTGTTCCAGGTGGCGGTGGTGCAGTCGGGCAGCCGCATCAGTCCGAGTTCGCCGGCGGCGCCGTGCGCCCCGGTCAGCAGCTCGCCGTCCTTGACCACGCCCAGCCCGAGACCGGTGCCGACCAGCAGGTAGACGAAGAGCCGGCTGCCCGCGCCCGCGCCGTAGGTGTACTCGCCGACGGCCGCGAGGTTGGCGTCGTTGGCGACGGTGACGGTGGTGCCCAGGCCGTCGGCTATGCGGTCGAACAGGCCGGGGCGGCCCCAGCCGGGCAGGCTGGCGGCGAGTCGGACGCTGCGCCGCCGTTCGTCCCAGACCCCGGGCGAGCCGGCCACCGTGTGTGCGACGGCGGTGGCCGGCAGGCCCGCCTCGGCGATGGCCTCCCGGGCGGCCGCCACGACGGCGTCGGCGACGGCGTTGGCCGAGCGGCCCCGGTTGGGCAGGTCGCGGCGGGCGACGATGTGCCCGGACAGGTCGGCGACGGCGACCCGCAGCCGGGCCCGTCCGATGTCGAGTCCGAGGACGTGCCCGGCGGTCGGGTCGGTCTCGTACAGGACGGCGGTGCGGCCGCGCTCGGGCGCGAACCTGCCGGCCTCGCGGGTGAGTCCGGCGAGTTCGAGGGTGGCCAGCGCGGTGGAGACGGTGGGCTTGGACAGCCCGGTGTCGCGGGCGAGTTGGGCCCGGGAGAGTGGGCCGTACCGGCGCAGCCGCTCCAGCAGGAGCCACTCGTTGTTGCTCCGCAACCGCTGCCGGTTCCACGGCTGTTGCCCATGCCCTGGCAGTGGAGCGGGGGTGGCGGGCTGCGGCGGCCCGTCCGTGGCCGTGGTCCGTCCTGCTGCGCTCATTCGGCCGATCGTAGGGTACCCGTCAGTCGACGAACGAGGCCGGGCCGTGCGCGGATCGGCGGGGCCGAAGGCGAGCTGCCGGTGGCGCGGGGCTGAACGCGGACCACCGCCACCGGTGGGGCGGAACGCGAACCGCCGGCGGCGGCGGGGAGTCCCGGCGCCCTGCCGCCACCGGCGGTCGGATCGCCCGGCGGGGCCGCGTTCCCCGGGGTGGGGGAGTCCGGGGAGCTGGGCCGCGTCGGGCCGGGGTCCGGTCCCACACACCGGACCCCGGGCTTGGTGGAGGAGGTGGCTAGTTGATGGTGTAGCTGGAGCCGAAGGCGGTGACGTTGAGCGGGCCGTCCAGGTTGTAGTTGCCGGTGGCGGCGATCCGGCGCAGGCACTCGACCCGGTCGACGGACTTGCGCCACTCGTCGGCGGTGGAGGAGTTGGCAGGGTTGGTCAGGTCGTCGACGCGGACGTCGAAGAAGGCGTTCAGCCAGATGTTCTCGCCGGCGCTGGACGGCGAGCCGACCTTGGCGTCGGTGCGGCTGATGAGCGCGGGCAGGGCGTCGTACTCGCCGCCGTTGCCGTGCTGGATGGAGGCGTCGTACAGCTCGGCGCGGGCGAGGGCGGTGGTGAGGCCGAGCTGGTCGGCCTGGTTCATGGCGGGGGTGAAGTAGCGCTGGTCGACCTGGTCGTCCTGGACCTGCCGGAAGGTGGCGTCCTCGGCGGCCTGCTTCCAGGCGGCGATGTAGTCGCTCTCGGGCAGGCCGCTGGTGTCGCCGCTGCCGGCGGCGGCCAGGCGCTCCAGCTCGGGGATGAAGCGGGCGAGCGGGTTGTCGGGGGCGACGGCGGTGTAGGCGCGGACGACCTTGAGCGCGTCGCCGTCGTTGGTGGTGAAGCCGGCCCGGCCGGCGGTGACGCCGCGGCCGTCGTTGATGTTCTCGGCGTAGCCGTACTGGAGCTCGGTGGTGCTGTTCTCGAAGATGCTGATCAGCTGGTCGGCGCGGCGGTGCTGGTCGGGGGTCAGTCCGCCGGCGGCCACCTTCTGCACGGCCGCGGCGGTCGCCGCCGTGGGGGTGGCGGAGGCCGAGGTGGCGGCCCAGGCCGGGCCGGCGGCCAGGGCGGCCGCCGCGGCGACGGCGGCGAGGCGTCGGGTTCGGGAAACTCGCATGGGTGTGCTCCGATCTCCGGGGCGGTGGCGCCGGAGGCAGTGGGGGGGATGGCGCGCCGATCGACCGGGCGCCGTGGGGGCGCAAGAGCGCGAGCTCGCGGCAGCAGAGTACGGTCTGCGGCCGGCGACGGTCTATAAGGTAAGGAAAGTTTCCTAATAAAATTGCGCCGGGTTCGGAGGGGGCGTCCGGTCGTCGCCGAACCGGCCGTGCCGGTGGTACCGTCCGAGCGTCTGGCGACGTCGGCCCGGCCACCGCCGGGCCCGGCCCGCGAGCTCCCTGCACCGCCGAACCGGGCGCCCCGCTCGCACGCACACACCGCGTGCCCGCCGCGTGCGCACCGCCCGCGCCGTACGCGCGCGCACCGCACACGCCCCAGCGCCCGGCCGCCCCCACCGAACCCCGACCGGCACGGAGCATCGACCCATGGGCATCATCCCGAGCACCATCCCACCCACCGTCACCCCGCTACGGCCGCCCCGCCTGGTGGCCACCGACCTCGACGGGACGATCGTGCGCGGCGACCGCACCGTCTCGGCCCGCACCGTCGCCGCCCTCGCCCGGGTCGAACGGGCCGGCGGGCTCGTCGTCCTGGTCACCGGGCGACCGCCGCGCCTGATGGGCGAGATCGCGGCGGCCTTCGGCCACCGGGGCGTCGCGATCTGCTCCAACGGCGCCTTCGGCTACGACATGCGCACCCGCGCGGTGATCGCCGAGAACCCGATCCCGGTCGACGTGCTCGGCGAGAGCGCCCGGCTGCTGCGCGAGGCCGTGCCGGGCATCGGACTGGCCGTCGAGTACGCCCAGGAGCTGGCCGGGGACGCGCAGTACGAGGCGGGCGCCTGGGATGCCGACACCACCGTGCAACGCCTGGACGACGCACGGCTGTTCGGCCGCCCGGCGCCCAAGCTGATCGGCCGCCACCCGGAGCTGTCCGCGGACGAGCTGCTGGCGCTGGCCCGCCCGGTGCTCGGCGACCTGGTGACCGTGTACCACGCGAACGGCGAGCGGCTGGTCGAGGTCGTCGCGAAGGGCGTGAGCAAGGCCGCCGCGCTCGGCGACCTGGCGCGACGGCGCGGGATCGCCCGCGAACAGGCGGTCGCGTTCGGCGACATGCCCAACGACCTGCCGATGATGGCCTGGGCGGGCACCTCGTACGGCGTCGCCAACGCCCACCCGGAGGTGCTGGCCACCGCGGACCACGTGATCGGCAGCAACGACGAGGACGGGGTGGCCGCCGTCCTGGAGGCCCTGTTCCCCGAGGGGTGAGCCGCGCGCGGAACGGACGTTCCTGGAACGTCCGTTCCCGGGCGGGGCGCAGCCGGAACGGTGGTTCCGGGCGGGCGCACGCCCGGAACCACCGTTCCCCGCCCGGGCGGTCAGGGCGCGTTGGTGTGGGTCAGAGTCTCCCATCCGATGAAGTAGTTGGCCCCGAACGGGCTGTGCGCGGCCACGTACTGCTCGGTCTGCGGCATCGCGAGGCCCTCGCGCAGGTGGTACTCGTTGTACGCGAGCTGGACGGCCGGGCCGAGGCCGGTCTTCACCGAGCCGTCGCAGAGCCAGTCCGGCACGTCCGCCCCGTTGTCGTAGGCGGCGTGGAACTCCAGCGCCTTGACCAGCCGTTCACGCCCCTCTCCCCACAGGTCGAGGCCCTGCAGCCGGGCGGTCTCGGCGGTCTGGGCGGCGGCCTCCAGGCCCCAGCCGGTGTGGCCGAAGTCGCGACAGGTCTCCTGCGACAGCCCGTCGACGAAGGTGGACTGGCCGGACCAGTACGTGACCAGCGCGGACTCGCCCTCGATCCCGGCCTTGGGCGGCGGCACCGGCAGGTCGCCGTCGGAGGCGAGGTAGACGTAGGCGGGCAGGCGTTTGCGCCACATGCCGGCGGCCTGGTCGAACAGGCCGTGGTCGTCCAGGAAGACCGCGATCCCCATCAGGGCGTCGGTCTCGATCAGCTCCCAGTTGCCGTTCTTGCGCGGGCTGCCGGGGGACAGCAGCGGCACGTAGACGGTGCGCAGCATGGTGGCGAAGCGGTCGATCGAGGCGGCCGACCAGCCCGCGCCGGAGTAGCGGATCAGTTCGGCGGCCCGGGACCAGTTGTTGCCCGACCAGCCGGTCTGCAGCGGGGCGTTGCTGTTGGTGTGCTCCTGGATCACGGCCGACCAGGCGTCCATGATCTCGATGGCCTTGTCGGCGTACCGCTGGTCGCGGGTGAGCGCCCACTGCAGGGCGTCGGCGTAGGCGGCCATCGCGTCGTCGCGCTCGTCGGAGCAGCCGTTGTTGGGGCTCGAGCTGGAGCCGCACTCGACGTTGGCGCGCGGCCGGGGCTTCCAGTCCGGTGCGGCGTACTTGCTGGACTGCAGATCCGCGAAGGCGGACTTCCAGGGCTCGGCCCCGGCGTCCATTTTGCCCTTGACGAAGGCGAGTTGCTGGTTGCCGACCAGCACGCCCGGGTGCTGGAAGGCGGCCGCCCGGGTGTGCTGGGCGGGTTCCGCCGCCGCGCCGGTGGCTCCGGCCGGTGCGCCCGCGAGCGGCAGCAGGGCGGCGAGCGCCGCCGCGGCGATCAGTGTCCTGGTGGTGCGACGACCCATGGGAGGTCCTCTCGTGGGGGGAGGAGGTCGTGCTCTGATGTCAGGTTAGGAAAGTTGCCTAACATGAGAATTGAACCATTGGCTCATGGACACGCCAAGAGGCTGCAGATGAGGGGTGGCCGCGTCCGCACGCCCGGCCGCGGTGTGTTTATCGCCTGTTGATCGCCAAGGCCTAGCCTCGGGCCCATGAACGAGATGGTGGCCGAGTGGCCGGGGGCGGCGGCGCCCGAGGGGCGGATGACGGAGCAGGACGCCGGGCGGTTCCGGCAGTTGCTGGCGCGACTTGAGGGCTCGCTGGCGGCGGACCGGGCGGCGGCCCGGGTCGCGGACCAGGCGGCCGGCCGGGCGGCGACGGCGGGGCCCGATGCCTGACGGGCCCCGCCGCCGCCCGGTGGTCGTGAGGCCGCCGGAGGGCTGACGCTGCGTCAGCAGTCGCACCCACAGTCGCAGCCGTCGCAGCAGTCACAACCATCGCAGCCGTTGCAGCAGTCGCACCCGTTGCACCCGTCGCAGCAGTCCGGGCAGTCGCAGTCGTGCCGCTGGCACCAGCCCTCGCGGCGCTCCCGGCTGAACGGGTCGTTGTGGTCGCAGCAGAGCAGCTGGCAGCTGCAGGCCATCAGCGCCCACACCGCGCAGCCGGCCAGCAGGTTGCGCGGCCGCGGCGGCTTCTCGCCGATCGGGCCGAAGCCCGGGCCCTGCGGCACCCACGGCGGGATCGGCGCCTGGCCCGGGTCCTGGCCGGGCGGCGCCTGGCGCGGCGGCGCGTCGTTCGGGTGCTCGCCGGCCGCGGAAGCGGCGGGCGAGCCGGGCCCGGCGTTCCGGGTGCGGCAGGCGGTGGTGTGGGCGGCCGGGCCGAAGACCCGGTCGACGGCCCGCTCGGTCTCGTGCGCGAGCAGCAGGTGCACCAGGGCCCGGTCGGTGAGTTCCACCTCGCGCAGCGCGAGCCGGATGCCGTGCACGGCGTCGCGGCAGAGGCGTTCGGCCTCGGCGCGGTCGGTGCCGGTGGCGGTGAGCGGGTTCCAGGCGCCGGCCTCGGCGTCGGCGGCCTGGTCCTCGGCGGCGTCGAGGAGGTGGGCGAGTCGGCCGAAGAGTCGCCCGGCCTCGGCGAGCGGGGCGGCGTTGCCGGGGCGCCCGGCGAGGACGGCGGTGTGCGCGAACGCGGCCGAGGTGGCGGTCTCGGTGGGCTCGGTGACCAGCAGGACGGAACCGCCCGGCGCCAGTGACCGCTCCAACGCGCCCTGCCGGGCGGCGGCTTCGAGCAGGACGCCGGTGTCGAAGCCGATCGTCGAGGCGCTGCCGGCGCTCTGCCGGTCCCATCGCCGGGTGACCGCCCGGGCCCCGGCGGCGACCGGGCGGCGGGCGAAGACGCCGTCGCGGTCCTCGACGTGGTCGCGGATCTTGACCGAGGCGAGGGCGAGCGAGACGGCGGCGGCGAGCCGGGCGCCCTCGCCCCTGGCGACGGAGGCGGTGCGCATGCCGCGCAGCGGGCACGGCCCGGCGGTGCGCCGCCAGGAGGCGTCCTCCCGGGCGGCCTGGGCCTCGACCAGGACCGAGATGATCAGACCGTCGTAGTTGGTGGCGGTGCGGGCGAGTTGGCCGTGGTCGTCGCGCAGGGCGAGGCAGAGCCCGCACAGGTGCGCCATCCACGAGCTCTGGAGCCGCTCGGACAGCCGGTGCCTGCACGGTCTGATGATGCCGAACATGATTCCCCCAAGCCCTGGCCTGCGGCCGCTGACCGGCCCAGATCCGCCGCACATCATATGATCACCGCCCCTCCCGGGCCGAGGGGGCGGGAGGGGCGGAGGCCGTCGGGAGGGGGCGGACCCTGGGAGCTCAGGCCCGCCGGGTCGCCCGCAGCGCGTGGCCGTCCCGCCGTGCCCGGTGGAAGACCAGCGCCAGCGCCGCGGCGGTGAGCGCCACCAGGAGCCCGGTCTCGACGAGTTGGATCGGTACGAAGTGGTCGGCAGGGTGGTACTCGATCCAGCTGTGGGTGGTGCTCGCGCAGCGCTCCCAGTGGCCCCGGCAGGAGTCCGTCGAGACCCACCGGCCGTCCGCGAGCACCGGCCCGCGGTCGACCAGCCACGCGTTGTGGGGCTGCCAGCCGTTGAGCGGGACCACCTCCTTCACCGTCGGGTAGAAGAAGGGGCGGGTCCACCGGACCAGGCCGTGGGCGGCGGCCACCAGGACGCCGGTGACCAGGATCGCGGCCACCGTGCGGCGCAGCAACTGCCCGACCAGCAGGCCCAGCGCCAGCGCGAACAGCGACCAGGCGACCGGCACCACCCCGAGGACGGGGTAGGTGAAACTCTGGAACGGCGGATCGAAGGCGACCGGGCCGTGCGCGATGTCCACCCACCACACCCAGGTCATCAACACGGCGAGCACCCCGGCGGCGGCCAGCGCCACCAGTCCGGGCAGGGCGATCCGCGCGCCGAGCCAGCGCAGCGGACTGACGGACTGGGTCCAGGCCAGGCGGACGGTTCCGCGCTCGTACTCCTGGGCCAGCAGCGGGGCGCCGACGAACATGCCGAGCAGCAGCGGGACGGCGGCGGCGGCCGGTTGGAGCCACTGGGTGTACACCACGGAGCGCCTGTCGATGGGGTCGATCAGGGACCAGCAGTTGATCGTGCTCCAGCTGTCGGAGTCGTGGCAGCCGGCCCGGTCCAGATCGTCGACCATCTGCTGGAGGGAGAAGTGGAGCCAGAGCAGGGTGGCCGAGGCGAGGACCAGCAGGCCGGCGATCGCCCACAGCGTGATGCGGCTCTGGCGCCAGGTCAGCCAGAGCAGCCTGCCCCGGCGGCGCCGGGTCGGCGGCTCTGGCGCGGCGGGCGCGGCGGGCGCGGCGGCGGCGCGCTCGGTCAGGACGTCGGTGGTCATGCGGCGATCCCGTTCTCGGTCGTCTGCGCCTGGGCGGCCGGCCCGGCGGTGGCCCCAGCGGTGACCGGGGCGGTGAGCGGGGCCCGGAGGTAGCCGAGCAGCAGCTCCTCCAGGCTCGGCCGGCCGCCCTCCCACGGGCCGTCCAGCGGTTCCCCGGTGCGGACCAGCACGTCGACCCGACGGCCGGTGGAGCGCTGCTCGACCAGGACGCCCGTGGGGAGCGCGGTGCCTGCCGGGCCGGTGAGCAGCTGGTGCCCGTCCAGCAGGTCCTCCAGGTCGCCGCAGAGGCGGACCCGCCCGGACTGCACCAGCAGCAGGTGGTCGATGACGCCGTCCAGCTCGGGGAGGAGGTGCGAGGAGAGCACGATGGTGGTGCCGCGCTCGGCGGCCTCGGCCATCAGGGTGCCCATCAGCTGGTGCCGGGCGAGCGGGTCGAGGTCGGCCATCGGCTCGTCGAGCAGCAGCAGGTCGGGTCGCTTGCCGAGGGCGAGCGCGAGGGTGACCCGGGTGCGCTGGCCGCCGGAGAGCGAGCCGATCTTCGCCTTGGGCCTCAACTCGCCCTGGTCGATGATCTGCTGGGCGAAGTCCTGGTCCCAGGCCGGGTTCAGCTCCTGGCCGAGCCGCAGCGTCTCGGCCACCGTGAAGCCGGGGTAGAGCGGCTTGTCCTGGGCCACGTACGCGATCCGGCCGCGCAGGTCGTCGGTGGTGGACGGCTCGCCGAACACCCGCAGCTCACCCTCGGTGGGGGTGAGCAGGCGGGCGGCGATGCCGAGCAGGGTGCTCTTGCCCGCGCCGTTGGCGCCGACCACCCCGCAGATCCGCCCGGCCGGGACGGCGAAGGTGCAGTCGCGCAGCGCCCAGTCGCGGCGGTACCGCTTGCCCAGGCCGTCGGCCGCCAGCGCCGCCGGTGCCTGCGGTGCTGCCGGTATCGAAGGCGCCGCCGATGCCGGCGGCGTGTTCGTCGGGTTGTTCACCCGGTCCCCCCAGTGTCCTTAACTCGGTGTTGCCGGGGAGACCCCGGTGTCGAATCGCTGTTCCAGGACGGAGGCCATCAGCGCGGAGATGTCCTCACGCTCCAGCCCGGCCTCCCGGGCCCGGTCCACCCAGCCGACCAGGTCCGCGCGCAGCGGCCCGTCGGCGGCCGCCTCCGGCCGGGCGAGCGAGCGCCGGACGAAGGTGCCGAGCCCCGGCCGGGGCTCGACCAGGCCCTCGCGTTCCAGTTCGCGGTAGGCCTTCAGCACGGTGTTGGGGTTGATCGCGGTCAGCTCGACCACCTCCCGTGCGGTCGGCAGTTTGTCTCCGGGCTGGAGCAGCCCGAGCCGCAGGGCCTGCTTCGTCTGCTGAACGATCTGCTGGTACGTGGAGACCCCGCTGCGCCGCTCGATGCGGTACTCGATCACACGCGATTCGACCTTTCACTAGTCCAATAGTGGAATGGTGGCGCAAGGCGGTGCGCGGGTCAAGCCGGACCGGGGGGTGCCGGGCGGTGCGGACGATCAGGGCCGGCGCAGCAGCAGGAGGTCGTCCGCGTCGATGACCCGCCGGTAGCCGCGTCGCTCGTACTCCGTCAGCATCCGGTCGGTGGCGGCCGTCGCGCACGGGGCCTGCACGCTCGGGTCCGTCCGGTCGGCGACCACCCACTCGGGCCCGGGCCCGGTCGGCTCCTGGCAGACCAGGGTGACGGTGTCCCGGCTGGTCAGCTGTGCGGCGAGCCGGTTGGAGGCGGCGACGGTCGCGCCGTCGGGTATCGAGTCGAGCACCGCCCGGACGTGGGTGAGCCGGGCGGAGGTGCGCCACGCCTCGGGCATCACCACCTCGTGCAGCGGATAGACCGGCACGGTCACGGCCGCCACCAGGGCGGCGGCGGTGAGCGCGCGCCGCGCCCGGCGCGGGTCGGCGCGGGTGAGGGCGTCCACCAGGGCCGCGATCACGAGCGGCATCAGCACCGCGCTGTAGTGGTAACTGACGCCCCAGTAGTGCGGGTTGGCCGAGAACAGTCGCCAGGCCAGGGTGGGTGCGCAGAGCAGGATCAGCGGCGAGCGCAGCCCGAGGAAGCCGGCGGTCGCGGCGAGCAGGAACAGCAGCAGCCACTTGACCGGGGGCCAGCCGATCCGGGCCGCCAGCGACCAACCGGAGGACTGCCCGCCGCCGTCGAGCTGCTGCCAGTAGTCGAAGCCGCCGTGCGGGTTGAACGAGGGCAGCACCACGAGCATGGTGAGCAGGGTGGCCGCGACCCCGACGCCCGCGAGCGCGAGTCCCGGCAGCGGGCTGCGCCGGTCCTGCCGCGACTGCCAGGCGATCAGCAGGCCGACGGCGGCCACGGTCAGGCCGAGGTCCTCCTTCACCAGGAGCAGCGGCAGCGACCACAGCGCAGCGGTCAGGTGCCGGCGCCGGCCGAGCGCGGTGGCCGCGAAGGCCAACAGCGGGACGGCGAAGGCGATCTCGTGGAAGTCGTCACTGGCGGCCCGGACGATGCCCCAGGACACCCCGGTGACGCACCCGATGACCAGCGCGACCCGCGGCCCGCCCACCTCGTGCGCCCACCGGGTGAGCGGCACGACCGCCAGCGCCATCAGCAGCGCCTGCGCGACCAGCAGGGTGACCGGACTCGGAAACACCCGGTAGGCCGGGGCGAGCACGGCGATCAGCGGGTGGAAGTGGTCCCCGAGCAGGTGGTACCCGGGCCCCTTGAGCGGCACGATCGGCGCCTGGCCGTGCGCGTAGGCGCGGATGGCCTGCTCGAAGATGCCCAGGTCGTAGGCCTTGGTCAGGCCGCGCCGGTGCCGGTTGACGGCGACGCAGGTGTAGAGCGCGGCGAATCCCGCGGCCAGGCCCCAGGCCAGGGCGGCGGGTCGGCGTGACGGGGGGAACAGGCGCATGGGCAAAGTACCCTTTCACTATTCGATTAGTGGAAGGGTGATGGAAGGAGAGATCGCCGTCAACTCCGGTCCGGCTGCGCCGACCGGGCCTGTGACCTGCCCGAATGCGGTCCGTCAGACGGTTGCCGAAGGCCCTCTGGAGTGGGGCGGGATCCGGTGGGGCGGGTTCGGTGCGCCTGTGGTCCGAGCGTCGTGCGCTGCCGGGCGCGCGTCAGTGGGCGGGTTCGATGCCCCAGGCGGCCGCTCGGGCGGCGGCGGCCGCGCGGTTGGGGAGGTCGAGCTTGGCGAGGATGTGCTCGATGTGGGTCCCGACCGTGCGCGGCGTGATGTACAGCCGCTCGGCGATCTCCCGGTTGGTGCGGCCGGCGGTCAGTTCGGCCAGCACCTGGAGCTCCCGTGGGGAGAGCCCGCCAGGCCGCCGGGCGGCCGCGGCGGGGCCGGCGGGCTTGGCGGGGCCGGCGGCGGCGACCTCCTCGGGCGGCGGGCCCGGGTGCGGGGCGACGGCCGCCGCGAGGGACTCGGTGAGCAGGGTGACCACGGCGCGCGCCGGATCGGACGAGCGCCGCGGTCGACGGGTGCTGACGTTCAGCATGCCGACGTACCGGCCGTCGGCGGCGAACAGGCACTGGGCCACGCCGTCCTCGATGCCGAGGGGGGACAGCACCTGCTGGAACCCCGGGGACGCCGCCAGGAGCTGCCCGGGGACGTCCCTGAGCCAGAGGCCGCCCCGGGCCGGGCTGCGGAGCACGGGGAACACCGGATCGTGGTGGAGGCGGGTCTCGATGTAGGCCGTGGCGTCGTCCGGGTAGCTGCCGGCCAGCGTGGTGTGGCGCCGACGCAGCGGATCCCAGCGGGCCAGGGAGGCGTGGTCGTAGTCCACCACCTCCGACAGCGCCGCCAGGACCGCGTCGACGCCGGTCGCGCCGCTCGTGGCGCTCCTGGCGGCCGCACGGACGTGGAGGGCCGCGTCCAGGATGTCCGCCGTGCTCCGCTCCGCTGCCATCATCCAAGGATGATCATGTGCCCGGAAGACGTCAATCGCGCAGGGTGTCGTGCACGACCCGCCCGTCCACGACGGTGAGGACGACGGGCAGCTGCGGGATGTCGTGGGGGTCGGCGGTGAGCAGGTCCCCGTCGAGCACGCAGAGGTCGGCGACCTTGCCCGGCTCCAGGGAGCCCTTCCAGTCGTCGGCGAAGTCCTGCCAGGCCGCGTCGACGGTGTACGTGCGGATCGCCTCGGCCAGGCCGATGCGCTGCTCGGGACCGCTGACCCGGCCGGCGGCCTTCGACTCGCGCAGCATCATGGTGGCGACGCCCTGGCGCCAGTCCGGGTACGTGACGGGGGCGTCGGACCCGCTCGCGACCCGCACGCCGGCGTCGAGGGCATCGCGGTAGGGCCATGCGTACGCGGCCCGTCCGGCGCCGACGAACTCCTCCTCCAGGTCGGCGACGGTCCACTTGATGGTGGGGTTCATGTTGACGCCGAAGCCGTGCGCGGCCAGCACCTTCATGCTGTGCGCGGTGAGGAAGTCGCCGTGGATGACGTAGTGGCGGGCGTCCGGCCGCGGGTGCTCGGCCATGGCCGCGGCGAAGGCGTCCGCGACGGTGTCGATGGCCCGGTCGCCGGTGACGTGGACGCCCAACTGGTGCCCGGCGGCGTGGGCGTGCCGGATGATGGCCCCGATCTCGGCGATCCGCTCGGCGTCGGTCTCGCCGCCGACGCACAGCGAGCCGCAGCCGCCGCCGACGTACGGCTCGTGCATCCAGGACGTCCTGTTGGGGACGATGCCGTCGGCGAAGATCTTGACCCCGTGGACCGCGAGGCGGCGCGGGTCGGTGTCGCCGGACTCGTCGAGGAGGGCGAGGGTGTGGGCGAACTCGTCGGCGCTGCTCGCCATTCCGGTGGGCAGGAGCAGGACGCCGACGCGGGCGGTCAGTTCGCCGTCGGCCAGCAGCCGGCGGTAGACGTCGAGGGTCTCCGCGCCGAGCGCGCCCCGCATGATGCCGTCGCCGCCGGGGCCGAGCCCGGGCTCGGTGTAGCTGGTCACGCCGAGCCGGGCGAGCGTGGCGAGGGTCGACCGGATGGCGTCGGTCCGCTCCTGCCGGCCGAGCGGCGGCAGCGCGTTCTGGACGAGGGCCTGCGCCCCCTCGTGGAGCAGCCCGGTCGGCTCCCCGGCCTCGTCCACGACGATCGCCCCGCCGGGCGGCGCGACGGTCAGCCGGTCGATCCCGATGAGCTCCAGGGCCTTGGAGTTGACCCAGGTGGCGTGCCCGGAGAAGGAGTACAGGACGACGGGGTGGTCCGGGCTCACGGCGTCGAGGTCGCGCCGCGAGGGCGACCGCGACGGATCGGCGAGGCACTCGTCGAGGTAACCGGTGTCCCAGCCGTGCCCCGTGATCCACTGTCCGGCCGGAAGCCGTCCGACGGCCTCCGCCACCGCCGCGACCACGTCCGCCAGCGAGGACACGGCCGGGTGGCCGAGGTCGAGGGAGAGCGGCGGCGTCGCCATGCCGAAGGCGCATCCGTGCAGATGCGAGTCGTTGATGCCGGGAAGCAGCGTCGCCCCGCGCAGGTCGACGACGCGGGTGGCGGGCCCGACGAGCGGCGCGACGTCGTCGCGCCCGCCGACGGCGCTGATGACCCCGCCGGTCACCGCCAGGGCCGAGGCGACGGTGAACTCCGCATCGACCGTGACCACCTTCCCACCGACGAACACCAGATCCGCATACGCGTCCACAGAAGGTCCTTTCGAAAACCGGGCGCACCGCACGGCCGCCCGCGAGCGATCTCCCGAGGACTATGGCCGCGCCCCCGCCCGCCGCACATCGGTCATTCCACCGATACGCGCTCCGGGCCCCGGACGTGATCTCATATCCGGGATAGCATCGCGAATATGGGAATCGAGACGGCCGCCGACGAGCGGCTCGCCAACCGGCTCGCCGAGTTGAGGGTGGAACGGGGCTGGACGCTGGAGGAGTTGGCCCGGCTGGCGGACATCAGCCGGTCCACGCTGTCGCGGGTCGAACGCGCCGAGGTCAGCCCGACCGCCGCGCTGCTCGGACGGCTCTGCGCCGTGTACGGACGGACCATGTCCCGGCTGCTCGCCGAGGTCGAGTCGGCGCCGGCCCGGCTGGTGCGGGCCGAGGACCAGCGGGTCTGGCGCGACGAGGCCACCGGCTTCGTCCGCCGGTCGGTCTCCCCGCCGCACGGCTCGCTGCGCGCCGAGATCGTCGAGGGCCGCCTGCCCGCCGGCGCCGACATCGCCTACGACCGCCCCTGCGTGGCGGACCTGGAACACCACCTCTGGGTGTTCCAGGGGACGTTGGAGCTGACCGTCGACGGTGAGATGCACCTGCTCGGCCCCGGCGACTGCCTGCGCTACGTCTCCGGGACCAGCCGCTTCCGCGCCCCCGGCCCGGACGAGGCCCGCTACGCGCTGGTGGTGGTCGAACCGTGAGGTCTCCGAAGGCCCGGATAGCCACCGCGCCCCGCGAGCGCTTCGACGCCGCCGGGCGCCGCGTCCTGCTGGTCTGCGTCGCCGGCGGCTTCACCACGCTGCTCGACCAGTCCGTCCTCAACACCTCCATCCCGGCGCTGCGCGAGAGCCTGCACGCCCAGCCCGCCCACCTGCAGTGGATCGTCGCCGGCTACTCGCTCGCCTTCGGCCTCGCGCTGATCCCCGGCGGCCGGCTCGGCGACGTCCGGGGCCGCAAGTGGTTCTTCGTCACCGGCCTCGCCCTGTTCACCCTGGTCAGCCTGGTCTCCGCGACCGCCACCACACCCGGGGTGCTGATCGCCGCCCGGCTGCTCCAGGGCGTCGGCGCCGGACTGGTCAACTCACAGATGATCGGCACCCTCCAGGACGTCTTCGACGGCCAGCTGCGGGCCCGCGCCCTCGGCATGTACGCCGTCACCGGCGGGCTGGCCTTCGCGCTCGGCCCGCCGATCGGCGGCGCGGTCCTGGCGGCCGTCGGCCCGGAGCACGGCTGGCGGCTGACCTTCCTGCTCAACGTGCCGTTCGGCCTGGCCACCGTCGCGCTGGCGGTGCGTCACCTGCCCAGGCCCCGCCCGAGCGCCCGGCACGCCGACCTCGACCTGGTCGGCCTGCTGCTGGTCGCCGCGCTCACCCTCGTCCTGATGCTGCCGTTCGTCCAACCTCCCGGCTGGACCGGCTGGCTGGCCTTCGCGGCCGCCGCCGTCCTGCTGCTCGGTGCGCTCGCCTGGTGGCAGCGCCGCTACGCCCGCGCCGGCGGCCACCCACTGATCCACCCGGCGCTCACCCGCTCCGCGCCGTACGCGCTCGGCACCGCGACCGCGATGGCGCAGTTCGGTTCCTCGCTCGCCGCCGGACTGGTGCTCACCATGTTCCTCCAGGACGGCCTCGGGCTCTCCCCGATGGGCGCGGCGCTGGTCGCGCTGCCCTCGGCGCTGGCCATGGGCGTCGCCTCGGCGCTGGCCTGGCGGGTGGTGCAGCGCTTCGGCCGACGCACCGTCACCGCGGGCATGACCGGCTCCGCCCTGGTCATGCTGGCGAGCGGACTGGTCGCGCACTGGGCGCCCGCCGCCGTCCTGCCCTGGCTGCTGGCGCTGCTGCAACTGTGCGGCGGCGCCTCGATCGGCCTGATGAGCGCCACGAACCAGGCGTAAGTGCTGCGCCACGCGCCCGCCGAGGCGGCCGGGGTGAGCGGGGCGATCCTGCAGATGGCGCAGCGGATCGCGGCGGCGGTCTCGGTCTCGGCGCTGTCCGGGGTGTACCTGCGGCAGACGGCCGGGGGCGGCGGCCACCGCTCCGCCTACCTGGCCACCAGCGCGGTGTGCGCGGCGGTCGCCGCCCTCGCCGTCCTGGCCTCGGTGTTCGCCGGCCGGGCGGCGGCCCGCGGCGCGACGGGCGAGCCCGTCGCGGTGAGCCGTGGGCGAACACCCGTCCGGTGACGGCCGGTCGGCGCGTACGGTGACGAGCATGACCGAGATCCGGACCGTGGAACTGCCCGAGCTGACGATCGCCTACCGCGCGAGCGGCCCGGCGGACGGCCCGCCGCTGGTGCTGCTGCACGCCCTCGGCGAGCGCGCCACTGACTGGGACGTCGTCCTGCCCGCCCTCGCGCCCGGGCACCACGTGTACGCGCTCGACCTGCGCGGCCACGGCGACAGCGGCCGCACCACCCCCTACGGCCTGGAGGAGATGCGCGACGACGTGCTCGCCTTCCTCGACGCGCTCGGCCTGGCCCGGGTCGACCTGGTCGGCCACTCGATGGGCGGCGCGGTCGGCTACCTGGTCGCCCAGGCCCGGCCGGAACGGATCGACCGCCTGGTCCTGGAGGACATCCCGGCGCCGTACTCGCGCCCGGCCAGTGCGGTGCCGGACGCGCCGGACGAACCGGTGCACTTCGACTGGGCCGTGGTGAAGGCGGTCAAGGCGCAGATCGACACCCCCGACCCGGCCTGGCGGGAGGGGATGAAGAGGATCACCGCCCGCACCCTGCTGGTCGCGGGCGGTTCGGCCAGCCACATCCCGCAGGAGCGGCTGGCCGAACTCGCCCGGCTGATCCCGGACTGCCGGCTGGTCACCATCGAGGCCGGGCACCTGGTGCACAGTGCCCGGCCCGCCGAGTACGTCGCCGCGGTGGCGCCGTTCCTGGCGCGCTGACGCGGACCTCACCGGCGCGGACCTCGCTGACGCGGACCTCGCCGGCGCGGACCTCGCCGGCGCGGACCTCGCCGGCGCGGACCTCGCCGGCGCGGACCCCGTTGGTCCGGACCCTGTTGGTCCAGACCCTGTGACTCAGGCCCTGTGACTCAGACCCCGTGCTCGGCCGGCAGGCGGCCGCTGCGCACCGCCGCGACCAGGTCGGCGTGGTCGGCCTCGGTCCGGTCCGCGTACGCGACCGCGAAGGCGGCGACCGCCTCGTCCAGTTCCTCGCTCTTGCCGCAGTAGCCGGCCAGCAGGCCGGGGTCGGCGGTGTGCGCGTGCGCCCGGGCCAGCAGGGCGCCGGTGATCCGGGCGTAGTCGTCCAGTTGGCCCGGCAGCAGCGCGGCCGGGTCGACGCTGCCCTTGCGGTTGCGGAACTGCCGTACCTGGTAGGGCAGTCCGTCCACCGTCGTCCAACCCAGCAGGGTGTCGCTGACCACCTGCATGTGCTTCTGCCCGAGCACCACCCGGCGGCCCTCGTGGCCGTCCTGCCCGGCCACCGGGTGGCCGGCGCGCTCCAGGTAGGGCAGCAGCGCCGACGGACGGGCCTCCTTCACCTGGAGCACCAGCGGCTGGTCCCGGTGGTCGGTGAGCAGCACCACGTACGAGCGGGTGCCGACGCTGCCCGTGCCCACCACCCGGAACGCCACGTCCTGCACCCGGTAGCGGGACAGCAGGGTGCGCACCTCGGCGGGCACCGTCGCCACGTACGGGCCGAGCGACTCCGCGACGGCCCGCGCGGTCGCGTCGGTCACCTCGGTGAGCACCGGGGGAGCGGCCGTGAACCGCAGGCCGCCGTCCGCCGTGCGGGCGGTGCTGCGGGCGGCGAATCTGGCGCTCGTGTTGCCCAGCGCCTTCGCGCCGACCTTCTGCAGCACCTCGGCCAGGTCGTGCGCCTCGGTGAAGGAGACCAACTGCTCGTCCGCGACGGCGTTCCAGGCGTCCAGCGCGGGCAGTTTGGCGAGCGTGCGCATGGTCCGGCGGTAGGAGCCGGCCGCGTGCTCGGCGGCCTCCCGGGCGGTGGCCTCGTCGGCCCCGGTCTCCCGGCCGGCCAGCACCAGGCTCGCGGCCAGCCGCTTGAGGTCCCACTCCCAGGGGCCGGGCACGGTCTCGTCGAAGTCGTTGATGTCCATCACCAGCCGGCCGCGGGCGTCCCCGTACAGGCCGAAGTTGGCGGCGTGCGCGTCCCCGCACAACTGGGCGCCCACCCCGGTGTCCGGTGTGCCCATCAGATCGGCGGCCATCAGCCCGGCCGAACCGCGCAGGAACGCGAACGGCGTGGCGGCCATCCGCCCCACCCGGATCGGCACCAGTTCGGCGATCCGGCCCGCGTTGGAGGCCTCGATCGCCTCCACGGCCGTCGGCCGCTCCGCCGCGGGTGCGAACTCGGCATGCCGCTCCCGTGGCACCCGCCGGCGCAAGGCCTTCCCGCGCTCCCGCGCGCGCCCGTCCTGCCCCGAGGCGAACCCGGCCACCGCGAAGGCCCGGTGGCCCTGCGGCCCCACTCCGTTCGAGTCCGCCCTGCCCGCGTCCGTCACGGCCCTGTCCACCACGGCCCCGTCCACCGCACCGGTCACCTGTGTCACCGCTCCCCGCCCGTCCCTTCCGGCTCCCACCCGCCCACGACCTGCGCGAACGGCCTGCAGGGGGAGTGACGTCCGGCGCCTGACGTCGGTTCCTGCGGCGCGGGGTGCTTCCTGCGGCCGTCGGCGCGGACGGTGGTGCCCTCGCCCTGACCGCCTGCCAGCCCGGCGACGTGACGGGCTCGCCTCCGCTCGCCCCACCACGAGGAGCGCCGTAGCATCACCGCTGTGAAGGTCGCGATTCTGGACGACTACCAGGGCGTCGCCCTCGACTGCGCCGACTGGGGCCGGCTGGACGCCGAGATCGAGGTGTTCACCGACCACATCCCCGATGCGGACGAACTGGTTCGCAGGCTCGCCGGCTTCGAGGTCGTCGTCGCGATGCGCGAGCGCACGTGGTTCACCGCCGAGGTTCTGCGTCGGCTGCCCGATCTCAAGCTGCTGGTCACCACCGGCCCAGGGAACGCGGCGATCGACGTGGCGGCCGCCGCACGGCAGGGCATCGTGGTCTCCGCGACCGGATACTTCGGGTCGCCCACCGCCGAACTCACCTGGGCGTTGATCCTCGCCGCCGCACGCAACCTCCCGGTCGAGGAGCGTGCGATGCGGGACGGCGGCTGGCAACGCACGGTCGGCACCGGGCTGGACGGGAAAACCCTCGGCCTTCTCGGACTGGGAAACCTGGGCAGCAGCGTGGCCAGGATCGGCCAGGCGTTCGGTATGGGCACCATCGCCTGGAGCCAGCACCTCACACCCGAACGCGCGGCCGAGCACGGGGTGACGGCTGTGACCAAACAGGAGCTGTTCGCCGCCGCGGACGTGCTGTCGGTGCACCTGGTGCTCAGCGACCGCACCAGAGGACTGGTCGGCAGTGCGGAACTCGCCGCGATGAAACCGTCCGCGATCCTGGTGAACACCTCGCGGGGGCCGATCGTCGATCAGGACGCCCTGCTGGACACCCTGCGGCGCAAGGCGATCCGGTGCGCGGCGCTCGATGTCTACGACGTCGAGCCGCTGCCCGCCGACCATCCCTTCCGTACGCTGCCGAACACCGTCCTCACCCCGCACATCGGCTACGTGACCCGCGAGCTCTACGAGGTCTTCTACCGCGACGCGGTCGAGGACATCGCCGCCTTCCAGGCGGGACGACCGATACGCACCCTCACCTAGGGCCTGTCCGGCGGCCGGATGCGTGGCGCAAGGGTGCCGTCGCTGCGCCGACCGAGGTGTCGGCGCCTGCGGTGAGCGCTGCCGAGGCGTGCGGGTTACGATCCCTGCAGAGGGCGGGTCTGACAATGCCCATTCGCCATAGCGTGGCCGGCGGGCTCCAGCAGATTTCAAGCATTGATCGCCGCAACATCTCCGAGCCTCAACAGTCAACGGACTTTCCGGCAATCCAGTCACGCTTTTGGGTGATGTCGCACGCAGAAAGGTCGAGGTGATGAAGGCTATTCGGTTAGCTCGACACGGTGAGCCATCCGAGGTCCTGGAAGTCGAGGACGTGCCTGTCCCGGAGCCCGGGGACGGGCAGGTGAGGATTCGCATTCTGGCGGCCCCCGTGAACCCGTCGGACCTGCTGTACGTGCGGGGGTTCTACGCCGGCGTTCAGGCCAGGTTCCCGGCGCCGGTCGGATTCGAGGGCGTCGGAATCGTGGATGCCCTCGGGCCCGGGGTGAAAGGCCTGACCAGTGGGCAGCGGGTGTCGGTCGTCAACGGGCAGGGCGGAAACTGGGCGGAATACGCTGTCGTTCCTGCGGGTGATCTGTTCCAGGTGCCCGATGAGATCCCCGATGAACAGGTGGCCTCCTTCGTCATCAATCCCGCCTCCGTGGTCCTCATGGTCCGTCGTGTGCTGGCGGTCCCCAAGGGGGAGTGGCTGCTGCAGTCCGCGGCCGGTTCCGAGCTGGGACGCATGGTCATCAGGCTGGCCAAACGCGACGGTATCCGCACCCTGAACGTCGTCCGCAGACGCGAATCGGTGGCCGAGCTGGAAGCTCTCGGCGCTGACGCCGTCATCGTGTCCACCGAGGGGCCGATCGACGAACAGGTCCGCAAGATCGTCGGGCCCGAGGGTGTGAAGTACGCCATCGATCCGGTGGTCGGAGAGACCGGAACACAGATGTTCAAGGCGCTCCACGAGGACGGGCGGATGCTGGTGTACGGCTCCCTGACGGGCGAGCCGATCCGTGTCGGCGAGGACCCGCGGTACATCCTGGCGGGCCGCCGTATCGTGGAGGTCTACTGGCTCGGCTACTGGCTTCCGCGGCTCACCGAAGCAGAACGACGGCAGTTGGGGGAAGACATCGTGGCGCTGATGCGAGAGGGAATCATTGAAACCTCTCCCGGGCGTCAATATTCTCTCGACGAGATCGGTGACGCCGTCGCCCAAGCGGAGCAGAAGGGCCGGCGGGGAAAGGTGTTCCTCGTACCCGGGAAGTAGCGGGGGCCGGTCTTGCCGCCCGCAGCGGGGCGCCGGAAGCACGGCTGAACGCGATGTCCTCGCCGGTGCTTCCGGCCGCCTCCTGCGGGAATCCCGCACCGCTGATCCAGACGTCATCCTGGTCGGATCCCCGCCCGACGTCTGCGCTCGGCGACCGGTCGCAGAGCCAGGAGGTCGATGTGACGGAGTTGCGCTACGAGGTGCTGGTTTTCGACGGGGTGCGTCGCGAGCGGCCCATGCGCCTGCCCGACGGGGGACCGATCGTGTCCTCGCCGCTGGCGTGCACCTTGATCCTGGGTGAGACGGACGCGGTCCTGGTCGACGTGCCGTTCACCCGCGAGCAGGTGCAGGGCGTCGGCGACTGGATCGAGCGCTGGGGCAGGCGACTGGCTCACGTCTACGCCACCCACGGGCACGGCGACCACTGGTTCGGCACCGATCTGCTGATGCAGCGATTCCCCGACGCCGTGCCGTACGCGACCGAGGGCACGATCCGGCTGATGCACAAGCAGGCGACCGAGGGGCGCGAACAGATGTGGGACGTGGATTTTCCCGGACTCATTCCCGACAGTCCCGTGGCCTACCAGGTGATTCCCGCGGACGGGTTCGAACTGGAGGGCCACCGCCTCCTGGCGGTGGAGACGGGCCACACCGACACCGACGACACCACCGTCCTGCACGTGCCGTCGATCGGCCTCGTCGTGGCAGGTGACGTCGCGTACAACGGAGTCCACCAGTACCTGCTGGAAAGCCCCGGCGGCGGAATCGACAAGTGGCTCACCGCGCTCGACACCGTCACCGCACTGCGCCCGCGCGCGGTCGTCGCCGGCCACAAGAACAGAGAACTCCCCGACGACCCGTCGATCCTGGAACAGACCCGCGACTACCTGCTCGACGCGCAGCGTCTGCTGGCGGCGAAGCCGAGCCCACGCGAGTTCTTCGACCAGATGCTGCGGCTCCATCCGGACCGACTCAACGTGAGCCCGGTCTGGTACAGCGCGCTGGCACTCCTGTCATGACCGGCCTCGCCCACGGCGATCCCGTCTCGGTCAGGCTCGTGCCCGAACGGGCAGGTTGCCACGATGAACGGCGGCACTGACGTGGCGGGCGCGCGTGACGATGCGGTCCGCACCGAGGTCACGCAGTGGTTCTTCGACGACTACCTGCCGACCTGGGTAGGAGTGGGAAGCGGCGCGATCCCCCGCGGGCCGGAGTTCATCCTCGACTACTGGGCCGTGCCGCTGCACCACAGCTCGCCGGCGTCACGGGAGTGGCTCCTCGACAGCGAGGCCGTTATCGGGCTGCTCGAGAGCAACCAGGCCCCACTGAAGGCGCAGGGCTATTCCTACACGGCCGTGCCGGACCGGAGGGTGACGGTCTACCACGATGCCGGAGCGGCGATCGAGGCGATCTGGTCACGGCGTCGCTCGGACGGCAGCGAGATCGAGCGTCTCGCCGTTCACTTCGAGATCGCCCGGGAATCCGCCGGCTGGCGGATCGTCGGCATTCAGTACGCGCCGACGACGGCGGATTCCTTGGACGCGGCGGGCAGCTGGCTGAGCAGGATGCGGCACTGCGAGAGCGCTTGCGTCCCCGGCGCCGGACACCGGTCCCACGTCGAGCAACCCGCAGCCGTGGCGCGCATCCTCACAGACTTCGTGGACAGGATCGCAACCGCACAGAGAGGTGAAGGTTCATGGGCTTCGAGGAGGTATTCGTGCCCGCCGCTGACAACGTACAGCTGCACGCCTGGGTCTTCCGCCCGCCCACGGGCAACGGTCCCTTTCCGGCGATCACCATGGCGCACGGCTTCGCCGGTGTGAAGTACCAGAGCCTGCAGGGCTATGCGGAACGCTTCAGCCGGGCCGGGTTCGTCGTCCTCCACCGACTGGTTCCGTGAGCAACTCACCGGACCGGGATGAGCACAACCCGCCGGCGCACCACGAGGGCGGAGGAGTCGCCGGTCGACGCGATCCCTTTCGGTTGGCGCGAGCTCGCCGTTTGCCGCCGGAGTCGACGACAGCGCGTTGCCCGGGTCGACAACGCGGCCGGTCAGGCCGCTGACCCGCCCGACGTCGTCGCGCCGGCTCGGACCTCTGAATCACGCATCCCGGTGCCGCACGGCATCGGAGCACCCCCGAGGAGGAAGCCATGAATCCGATGCCGACCCGCTGGAACGCCCGTTACCGGCGATGGGACACGGCGGCCAGGGGCCGCGCCGTGCTGGCCGATCCCCGGCTGAACAGGGGCACCGCCTTCACCGAGGACGAACGGCAGGCGCTCGACCTCGTCGGCCTGCTTCCGCCGCACGTGCTCACGATCGAGCAACAGTCCTCCCGCGCCCACGCGCAATTCCGGGCACAGCCCGACGACTTGGCCAAACACGTCAACCTGACCGCTCTACAGGACCGCAATGAGGTGCTGTTCTACCGGCTGGTCGGCGAGCACCTGGACGAGATGCTGCCGATCGTGTACACCCCGACCGTCGGCACCGCGATCGAGCGCTACAGCTCCCAGTACCGGCGACCCCGCGGGGTCTACCTGTCGGTCGACGCGCCCGAGGACGTCGAACGCTCGCTGCGGGCCACCGGACTGGGACCGGACGAGGTCGACCTGATCGTCGCCACCGACGGCGAAGCGATCCTGGGCATCGGCGACTGGGGGGTGGGCGGCATCAACATCTCGGTGGGCAAGCTCGCCGTGTACACCGCCGCGGGCGGCATCGATCCGGCTCGCACCCTGCCCGTCATGCTCGACGTGGGCACCAACCGCGAGGAACTGCTGGACGACCCGCTCTACCTCGGCAACCGCCACCCCCGGGTCGACCGGGAGACCTACGACGCCTTCGTCCAGACCTACACGGACACCGCGACCCGGCTCTTCCCCGGCGCCCTGCTGCACTGGGAGGACTTCGGGCCGGACAACGCGCGGCGCATCCTGGCGCGCTACCGCGACCAGGTGCTCACCTTCAACGACGACGTCCAGGGCACGGGTGCGGTGAACCTGGCGGCGGTGCTGTCCGGCGTGCGGGCGAGCGGCACACCACTGCGGGAGCACCGGGTGGTGATCTTCGGTGCGGGCACGGCGGGTGTCGGCATCGCCGACCAACTGCGTGACGCGCTCATCGCTGACGGTCTGACGCCGGGCGAGGCCACCCGCCGCATCTGGTGCATCGCCCGGCACGGCCTGCTCACGGACGGCACGACCGGCATGCGGGACTTCCAGGCCCCCTATGCACGCCCCGCGGACGAGGTGGTCGGCTGGGCACGCGACCCGAACGTCGGCGGCATCGCGCTGGCGGAGGTCGTGCACCGGGTCGAACCGACCGTGCTCATCGGCACCTCCGGCCAGGCCGGCGCCTTCACCGAACCCGTCGTCCGCGAGATGGCCGCAGCCGTACGACGCCCGATCATCCTGCCCATGTCCAACCCCACACCGCTCGCCGAGGCAACGCCCGCCGACCTGATCGCCTGGACCGACGGCCAGGCCCTGGTAGCCACCGGCAGCCCCTTCGCACCAGTGACCCACGACGGCATCACCCACCGGATCGGACAGGCCAACAACGCGCTGATCTTCCCCGGTCTCGGCCTGGGAGCCATTGTGGCCCGAGCCACCCGCATCACCGACGGCATGCTCACCGCCGCGGCCCACGCGGTCGCCGCACAGGTCGACTCGACCACCCCCGGAGCGCCGCTCCTCCCACCCACCCTGCAGCTGCGGGAGACCTCCGCCGCCGTGGCCGCGGCAGTCGCCCGGAGCGCCGCCCACGACGGGGTGGCGCGCGCAACCGTCGGCGACGACATCGGTGCCCGGGTCCGCGCGGCCATGTGGCAGCCGAACTACCCTCCGGTGCACGCGATCTGACCGCACCAACCGGAAGCCCGCAAAGGAACTGATCATGCTCGGAACACCGCTGAGTTGGAGTGTCCACACCGCGCCGTCGATCCCCACGGAGACCTCGGACCTGCCGCCCGGCCTGCCCCGACGCATGTGGTCACCGATCACGGCGACGCTCATCACCGGCGAGCGCGACGCGGTGCTGGTCGACGCGCTGATGACCACCGAGCAGGCCGGCCACCTGGCGGACCGGGTCGCCGCCAGCGGCGAGAACCTCACCACGGTCTTCGTGACCCACGGGCACGGTGACCACTGGTTCGGGCTGGGCATCCTGCTGGAGCGCTTCCCGCAGGCCCGCGCCGTCGCCACGCCGGCCGTGGTGGCGCAGATGGGGAAGCAGATGGCGCCGGAGTCCGTCGCGTCGCTCTGGAACACGCGTTTCCCCGGCCAGATCCCTGACAGGCTCGTCGTGGCCGAGCCGTTGGTCGGCGACCGGCTGGAGTTGGAAGGCCACGACCTCGTCGTCGTGGGGCTCGGGCACACCGACACCGACGACACCACGTGTCTGCACGTGCCCTCCATCGGCCTGGTCGTGGCCGGCGACGCCGTCTACAACGACGTCCACCTCTACCTCGCCGAATCGTCCGCCGAGGGCCGCCAGGCCTGGCTCCACGCACTCGACACCATCGCCGCCCTGGACCCACAGGCGGTCATCGCAGGGCACAAGCGCCCGGGCAGCCCCGACGACCCGGCGAACATCGCCGAGACCGCGAAGTACATCCACGACTTCGAGACGGTCGCCGAGCGCACCACAACCACCCTGGAGCTCTACCAGGGCATGCTGGACCTGCACCCGACCCGGGTCAACCGGGGCGCGCTCTGGGGCTCGGCCAGATCGGCCAAAGGCTGACCGCCGTCATCTCCTGCTCGTCCCGGTCCGCGTGCGGCAGCCGGTCCTCCACGTGTGCCCCGGTATCGGGCACGCCGTCACCCGCTCCCAGGACGTCAGCTGGAACCTCGAACCGGTGTGGACCAGCGGGAACCGGCGGGGAAGGACGCTGGTGCAGGGCCACGATCAGCCCTTCCTCACTATGGGCCTGTCCGGCGCACCGGGCTGCTTCCACAACGGGAAGTCCCGGGCCTCCACGTCGACCGGGAGCTGACCGGGCGTCCGGTACCTGACCGGGTATCCGGGGGCGCCCAGGGCGGCGTCCGGCGTCAGTCGTCCGTGGGGGCTTCCAGGAGCCACCAGACGCACAGCACGCACGGGGTGCCGAGCCCGCCCACGGCAATCGCGATCCACAGCGCCCAGTAGACGCCGCTGACCACGGCCGCCCGCTGCGGGTGCGCGGGATCGATCCGTACGCTCACCCGGTGCCCGTCGGGCCACCGGTGGTCCGCGCCCTCGCTGGTGCTGTACTCGTGCTCGCCCACCGACCAGTGGTAGGTGCACTCGGTGCTGGAGTCGCCGGTGGACCGACAGCCGGTGACGGTGGCCGTCACCCGCAGCGTGGCGGCGTGGTCGCGGTCGCGCTCGTGGGACCAGTCGCTGAGGGCGAAGGCGAAGCAGCCGGCGAAGACGCAGAGCATCAGGGCGAGCAGGGTGCCGTTGAACAGGGCGAGGAGTGCGGCGCCGGGGCGCGGGCCCCGGCGCAGCAGCAGGCGCGCCGGTGCGGCCAGTGCCGCGAATGCGGCCGCGGCGGCCGCGCCGATCCAGCCGTCGTACCAGGTGGTCGATCCCCATGGCGCGAAGGCCGTCGCCGCCGCGCCGACCAGGACGGCGGCCCAGGCCACGCGTTGGAGCGGGCGCGTGGCGCGGCGCGCCCGCTCGCGCAGCCGCCCGGCCCGGCCCGCTCCAGCGGCCGGGGCCACGGCGGGGGGCCCGACGGGGGCACTGGAGGGCCGGTGGTCCTCCGGAACGGTGGAGGGCCTGCGGTCCTCGGGGACAGGAGGCGGCGCGTCCGCGATCGTGGTCACCCGGCCACGCTGGCAGAGGGCCGCGCCGGGCACCAGAAAGCACAGCTCACTCCCGGCGTTCAGCAACGCTTACGGCGTCACGGTGGGCGGGCCCTGCCCGTCGGGTGCGGCCTGCTCGCTGGGGTCGACCAGGTGCCCGTTCACGCGGGGCTCGCCCTCGGTCAGCCCCTGGGCCGCCAGCCGCTCGCTCGCCATCAGCAGCGCGCTCTGCAGCGCCTCGGCCGCCGCCAGCACCGCCGGGGGCGCCCCCCACGGACCGGTGCGGCGCAGCAGGCGCACCAGGTAGGTGCCGGGCACCGGCAGGGTGGTGACGGTGCCGGCGCCCGGGCCGATCAGGGCGGCCGCGTGGGCGGGCAGGATCGCGGCGCCCAGGCGGGCGGCGAGCATGCTGTAGACGGCGAAGCGGTAGCGGGCGGTGTGCTCGACCGAGGGCGCGATGCCGTGCTGGGCGGCCAGGCGCTGGAAGGCCAGCTGCCGGGGCGAGCCGGCCGGGGCGCCGATCCAGGGGCGGGCGGACAGGTGGGCGGCGTCGGTGGGCGCGGGCCAGTCGTGCGGGACGACCAGGCGGTAGGCATCCTCGACCATGACGCTCGCCTCCACGCCGTTCGGCAGCGGGGTCGGTTCCTGCTGGTCGTCCTCGATGACCAGCAGGTCCAGTTCGCCCAGCCGCAGCGCGCGCAGTCCGTCCTGCCGGTCGCTCTCCACCAGGCGGGGGGCGAGGTCGGGGTGGGTGCGGGCGAGGACGTGGACGGCGGTCGTGGCGAAGAAGGTGATGGCGGGCGGCGGCACGCCGATGGCGACCGGGCCGGCGGCGGCGCCGCCGAGCGCGCGCAGGTCGCGGGCGGCGTCCTGGAGCGCCTGGCCGATCCGGTCGCCGTGGCCGGCCAGCAGGCGCCCGGCGGCGGTGAGTTCGGCCCGCCCGCCGGTGCGGTCCACCAGCGGGACGCCGACCTCGCGTTCCAGGCGGCCCAGCTGCTGGGAGACCGCGGACGGGGTGTGGCCCAGCGCGCGCGAGGCGCCCGCCACGCTGCCGGCGTCGGCGATCCGGCGCAGGATCAGCAGTCTCTTCGGGTCGAGCTCCACCGCACCGCCGTCCTTTCGCGCCGCCCGAGGTGGCGGACGCCCATCCTGGCAGAGCCCGCAGCGGAGGGCAGTTCGGTCAGGGCCCCGTCGCCGCCGGGGCGCCGGGTGCTGCGGACCGCGTGGGCGGCGTGGGCCGTGTGGACCACGCGGATCACCCGGGCCGCAGCACCTGAGGATGCTTGACGGATCGTCAGAGCGGCATCAGATCGGGGCGCTTGGCCTCGACGTGGTCGCCCGAGGATTCCCCGCGCAGCCGTCGGCCGACCCAGGGCAGCAGGTACTCGCGGGCCCACTGGAGGTTCTCGCGCCGCTGGTCGGCGGCGGACAGCTCCGGAGTGGCCGGCCAGGGCGCCTCCGGGTCCTGTTCGGTGCGCAGCCCCAGCGAGCGGGCGGCCAGCAGGGCGACCCGCTGGTGGCCTTCGGGGGACAGGTGCAGCCGGTCCTCGCTCCAGGCCCGGCGGTCCTGGACGGCGCGCAGCGACCAGAGGTCGGCGACCTTGCAGCCGTTGCGGTCGGCGACCGCCCGCATGTGCCCGTTGTAGGTGGCGATCTTGCCGCGCAGGTGCTTGAACAGCGGCACGTCGCGGGTGTCGAAGCCGGTGCAGATCAGCACCGTCCCGCTGGACTCGGTGAGTTGGACGATCGCGGCCTCGAAGCGCTCGGCGACCTCGTCCGGGTCGCTGCCGGGCCGCAGGATGTCGTTCCCGCCGGCACAGAAGGTGACCAGGTCGGGCTGGAGCCGGCGGACCTGCGGCACCTGCTCGGCCGAGATCTGGTCCAGCAGCCGGCCGCGCACCGCGAGGTTGGCGTAGCGGAACCCGCCCGGCGGCCGTCCGTCGGCGAGCAGTCCGGCCAGGCGGTCGGCCCAGCCGGCGAAGGCGCCGTCGGCGCCGGGGTCGTTCAGACCCTCGGTGAAGCTGTCGCCGAGGGCGGCATACGAACTGAGGTCAAGGGTCTCCTGGAGGTTCGGCATGAAGGAGATAGTTCACCTATTCAAGTGACCTACGCCACCGTAGGTGCCCCCGGCGGCACGTGAGATGGGCCACGTGCCCCACCCGACTCGTAGAGCGCCGGGCCCCGGAAACCACAAGATCCCCGCCCCCTTCCGCTTTTGGGCCCGCCCGGACGATCCTCGAAGGGTGCGGCCGACGCGGCCGCCGTCCTTCCAGGGGGAACACATCCATGGCTATGAACCCGACCTCCGGCATGCCCGGACAGTGGTCCGTCGACGACCGCTGCACCAACTGCGACGTGGCCCGCCAGCTCGCGCCCGGACTGATCCGCGAGCACGCCGGCCGCTCCGAGCTGGTCCGCCAGCCGCGTGACGAGGCCGAGCACCGCAGCCTGCTCGCCGCCGCCCACGCCTGCCCCACCCGCTCCATCCGCCCGGGTACCGGCCCGCTCGACCCGGCCACCGACCCCTTCCCGCTCGCCCTCGACGACAGCCTGCTGCTGCTCGGCCACAACTCCCGCCACACCGCGGGGGCCAACTCCTACCTGCTGCGCCGCGCCACGGGCTGGTTGATGGTCGACACGCCCCGCTACGCCGAGCCGCTGGCCGCCCGCTACGAGGCGCTCGGCCCGGTCACCGACGTCCTGCTGACGCACCGTGACCACGCCGCGCACGGCCGGGCGTACGCCGAGCGGTTCGGCGCCCGGCTCTGGATCCACGAGGGCGACCTGGAGGCCGCGCCCGACGCCGACCGGGTGCTGCGCGGCGTCGACCCGGTGGAGATCGCCCCGGGCGTCACCGCCCACCCCTTCCCCGGCCACACCCGCGGCAGCGTGCTGTACCTGGCCGACGAGCGCTACTGCTTCACCGGCGACACCCTGTACTGGTCCCGCACCACCGGGGACCTGGAGGTGTACGACACCGTCACCTGGTACTCGATCGAGGAGCTCTCCGCCTCGCTGGACCGCAGCCTGGGCGCGCTGCGCTTCGAGTGGCTGCTCCCCGGCCACGGCGAGCGGCGCCGGATGCCCGCCGAGGAAGCGGCGGTGCGGCTGCGGGCGCTCGCCGACCGCTGCCGGGGTCGGCGGACCGCGCCGGTGGACTTCGGCGCGGTCCGCTGGTGACACCCGGGCACGCGTGCGCCGGTGCCCGCGCCGGGTGCGCGGGGGCCTGCGCCCGCCGGGGGCGCCCGCGCGGGTGTGCGAACGGCATCGACGGGGCAGCCGATGTGGAACGGAATCCCCGAACTCCCCCGCAACCGAGGACGGTTGAGCAATGCCCACGCAGACCCCGGAGCGCACCGCCCGGCCGCGGCGCTACCTGATGTGCCGACCGACCCACTTCACCGTGGACTACGCGATCAACCCGTGGATGGACCCGGCACAGCCCACCGACACCGCGCTCGCCGTCTGCCAGTGGGAGCGGCTGTACTGGCTCTACCGCCGCCTCGGCCACACCGTCGAGCTGATCGACCCGGTGCCCGGCCTGCCCGACATGGTGTACGCCGCCAACGGCGCGACCGTGCTGGACGGCCGGGCGCTGGTCGCCACCTTCCGCTACCCGGAGCGGGCCGCCGAATCCGAGGCCTACCAGGCCTGGTTCCGGGCGCACGGCTACCGGGAGGTGCGCCGCGCCGGGCACGTCAACGAGGGCGAGGGCGACCACCTGGTGGCCGGCCGCCGGCTGCTCGCCGGGACGGGCTTCCGCACCTCCCGGGCCGCGCACGCCGAGGCGGGCGAGGTGTTCGGCGTCCCGGTGGTGACCCTGACCCTGGTCGACCCGCGCTTCTACCACCTGGACACGGCGCTGGCGGTGCTCGCCGACGACCACGTCATGTACTACCCGGAGGCCTTCGACGCCGACAGCCGGGCCGTGCTGCGCACCCTGTACCCGGACGCGATCCTCGCCGACCGGGCCGACGCCGAGGTCTTCGGCCTCAACGCGGTCTCGGACGGCCGCCGGGTGCTGCTGCCCGAGGCGGCGAAGAACCTGACCGGGCGGCTCGCCGAGCACGGCTACGAGCCCGTCCCGGTGGACGTCTCGGAACTGCTGAAGGGCGGCGGCGGGGCCAAGTGCTGCACGCTGGAGCTCCGCCCGCGGTGAGCCGTTCGCACGAGTCCGGTCCGGTGACGCTGCGGCGGCCGCCGGTCAGCCCTCGACCAGCAGGACCTCCAGGGTGCGCGGGCCGTGCACGCCCTCGACCCGGTCGAGTTCGATGTCGCTGGTCGCGGAGGGCCCGGAGATCCAGGTCTGCGGGCGGGCCGGGTCGAGCCGGGGCAGGGCGAGCGGCACGGAGGCGACGACCTGCCCGGGGGCCCGGACGACGCACAGGTGGTGGTCCGGGACGAGGCTGAGCAGCCGCCGCCCCTGGCCCGGTCCGCCGTCCAGCATGATCGTCCCGGTCTCGGCGATCGCGAGCGCGCAGCCGGTGACGACGCTGTCCACGGTGTCGAGCCGGGCGGCGGTGAGCGTGCCGTCGTCCGGGACGGCCGTGACGGCGGCGGCGCCGAGCCAGGCGGGCGGCAGACCGGGCGGCACGGCGACCGTACGGCTGCCGCGCTCGGCCAGCAACCCGGCCAGGGCGCCGGGGAGTTCGGCCTCGGTGCAGCGGTGGACGCGGGCCCGGTAGTCGGCCAGGTTGTGGTGCAGCAGATCGAGCAGCGCCGCCGGATCGTCGGGGCTGTGGGTGCGCAGGTAGTCCCGGGGAATCGGCTGTTCCGGTGCCGGGGCGGGGTCGGCGAGGGCGGCGCGGATCCGGGCGAGGATCGACTCCCGTGAGGTCATGAGCGGTTCCTCCGCCACCAGTCGCGGAACGGTTCGGCGGGCACCTGCGGGAGGTCCCGGGTGTCGGTCCAGGCCCGGCCGGGGCCGGGCAGCCGGCGCGGGTGCAGGGCCCGGGTGCGCCCGGCCAGCCGTTCGGCGGCCGCGAGCGCCGCCGGGTGGTCGAACAGGTACCCGGCGGCGGCGATCGCGGCCCGCTCCAGCGGGTGCCCGCCCTGCTCGGCGACCCGCTCGCGCAGGTGCACCAGCACCTCGGGGATGTCGATCGCCACCGGGCACACCTCGTAGCAGGCCCCGCAGAGCGAGGAGGCGTACGGCAGCGAGGCGTCCACCGGGCTTGTGATGCCGCGTAGTTGGGGCGTCAGAATGGCGCCGATCGGGCCCGGGTAGACCGAGCCGTACGCGTGGCCGCCGGCCCGCTCGTACACCGGGCACACGTTGAGGCAGGCCGAGCAGCGGATGCAGCGCAGCGCCTGGCGGCCGACCTGGTCGGCGAGCGCGGCGGTGCGCCCGTTGTCGAGCAGCACGAGGTGGAACGCGGACGGGCCGTCGCCGTCGGCCCCCTTCGACGGCCCCAGCCCCGTCCACAGCGAGGTGTACGGGTTCATCCGCTCGGCGGTGGAGGAGCGGGGGAGCAGTTGCAGGAAGACCTCCAGGTCCCGCCAGGTGGGCACGACCTTCTCGATCCCGACCACGGAGATCAGGGTGCGCGGCAGGGTGAGGCACATCCGGCCGTTGCCCTCGGACTCGACGACCACCAGGGTGCCGGTCTCGGCGACCATGAAGTTGGCGCCGGAGACGGCGACCCGGGCGCGCAGGAACTTCTCCCGCAGGTGCAGCCGGGCGGCCTCGGCGAGTTCGGCGGGGGAGTCGGTGAGGTCCGCGGGCGCGGGGCGGCCCCAGGCGGCCATCCGCTCGGCGAAGATCTCCCGGATCTCGGCGCGGTTGCGGTGGATCGCGGGCACCAGGATGTGCGAGGGCCGGTCGTCGCCCAACTGGACGATCAGCTCGGCGAGATCGGTCTCGTAGGCGGTGATCCCCTCGGCGGCGAGTGCCTCGTTGAGCCCGATCTCCTGGGTGGCCATCGACTTGACCTTGACGACCTCCGTCTCGCCGGTGGCGTGGACCAGGTCGGCGACGATCCGGTTGGCCTCCTCGGCGTCGGCCGCCCAGTGCACGGCGCCGCCGGCGGCGGCGACCGCCTCCTCCAACTGGACGAGGTAGCGGTCGAGATGGCGCAGTGTGTGGTCCTTGATCGCCTTGCCGGCGGCGCGCAGCTCGGCCCAGTCGTCGAGTTCGGCGACGGCGCGGGCGCGTTTGTCCCGGATGGTGTGGGTGGCGTGCCGCAGGTTGGCGCGCAGCCGCCCGTCCCGGAGGGCGGCCGCGGCGGCCTGCGGGAAGGCGGGCATGCCGAGGAAGGTGCCGGTCACGAGGGCCTCCACGGGTGCTGCTCGGTGCTGGCGAGGATCTCCGCGAGGTGCAGCGGGCGCAGCGCCTCGCCCCGGCGGTGCAGGGTGGCGCCGAGGTGCAGCAGGCAGGAGTTGTCGGCGCCGCACAGGACGTCGGCGCCGGTGCCGAGCGCGTGGGCGAGCTTGTCCTCGGCCATGGCCGCCGAGACCGCCGCGTTCTTGACCGCGAAGGTGCCGCCGAAGCCGCAGCACTCCTCGGCGCCGGGCAGCTCGACCAGCTCCAGCCCCCGGACGGCGCGCAGCAGCCGCAGCGGCCGCTCGCCGAGGCCGAGCACGCGCAGGCCGTGGCAGGACGGGTGGTAGGTGACGGTGTGCGGGAAGTACGCGCCGACGTCCTCGACGCCGAGCACGTCGGTGAGGAACTCGGTCAGTTCGTGGACCCGGGGCGCCAAGGCGTCGGCGGCCTCGGCGAGTTCGGTGCCCCGGCCGTCGGCGGCAGCCCGGGCGCCGATCCGGGGGTAGTTGTCCCGGACCATCGCGACGCAGGAGCCGGAGGGCGTCACCACGTGCTCGTACCCGGCGAAGGCCCGCGCGGTGCGCCGGACCAGCGGTTCGCAGGCCTGCCGGTAGCCGGTGTTGTACTGCGGCTGCCCGCAGCAGGTCTGCCCGGCGGGGAAGTCCACGTCCACGCCGAGGCGTTCCAGCAGCCGGACGGTCGCGACCGCCGTGGCGGGGAACAGCGCGTCGTTGACGCAGGTGGCGAACAGCGCGACCCGCATCGGCCCTCCCTTCGTCCGACGCCGTCGTCGGCCCGCTCGTGATCGTACCGAGCGGGCCGCGGCGGGCGCGGGATCTCGGGTGAGCCCGCGTGGGACCTCAGGCGAGCCAGAGGTCCGGGCCGAACACCTCGTAGTGGATGTCCGCCGCCGGGACGCCCGCCGTGAGGAGCTGCTCGCGGACGGCGCGCAGGAAGGGCAGCGGCCCGCACAGGTAGGCGGTGGTGCCGGCCGGGACGTCGACGGTGGACAGGTCCACCAGCCCGGTGCGCTCGGCGGGCCAGTCGCCGAGCGGCCGCTCGTAGAAGACGTGGGCGGTGGCGTTCGGCAGCTTGGCGGTGAGCTGGGCGAGGTCGGCGCGGAAGGCGTGGGTGAGCTGGTCGCGGTCGCCGTGCACCGAGACGACGGTCCGGGGGGAGCCGGCGGCGGCGAGGTGGTCGAGCATCGCGGTCATCGGGGTGTTGCCGATGCCGGCCGAGGCGAGCAGCACCGGCCCGTCGCCGTCGGCGAGGGCGATGTCGCCGAGCGGGGGCGCGAGTTCGACGGTGTCGCCGGTGTGCAGGTGGTCGTGCAGGTGGGCGGAGACCTCGCCGCCGGGCTCGCGCTTGACGGTGAAGCGCAGCGCGCCGTCGGCGCTGCCGGAGAGGCTGTACTGGCGGATCTGCCGGGCGCCGTCGGCCAGGCGGGTGCGCACCGAGACGTACTGGCCGGGGCGGGAGGCCGGGGTGGGACCGCCGTCGGCCGGGCGGACCAGGAAGGTGGTGACGTCGCCCGTCTCCTGGTAGCGGGCGACGACGGTGTAGGGGCGCCAGAGGTCGGCCGGGTCGCCGCCGGCGGCGGTCTCGGCGCGCAGCCGGTCCTCGATGGCGACGAGCGCGTTGGCCATCAGCCAGTACACCTCGTCCCAGGCGGCCGCGACCTCGGGGGTGACGGCTTCGCCGAGCACCTCGACGATGGCGGCGAAGAGGTGCTCGTGGACGATCCGGTACTGGTCGTCGGTGATGCCGACGGAGACGTGCTTGTGCGCGATCCGGGCGAGCATCGCGTCGGGCCGCTGGTCGGGGTGGGCGATCAGCGCACTCGCGAAGGCGGCTATCGACCCGGCGAGCGCCTGCCGCTGGGCGCCGTTGGCCTGGTTGCCCCGGTTGAACAGGTCGCGCAGCAGCTCCGGGTGCGCGGCGAACAGGCGGTCGTAGAAGCGCGGCGTGATGTCCCCGATGGCGGCGCCCACGATGGGCAGGGTGGCCTCGACGACCTCGGCGGACTTGGTGGACAGCATCAGTCGGGCTCCTAACTGGTATGTAAGATTCGTATTAAAGGCCGTGCGGAGGCGCGGCCCGGCCGGGGTCGGCCGATGGGGTGGGCGGGGTTCAGTCGGTGGAGCGGTTCGCGGGGCGGGTGGTGAGGCCGAGCAGCACCGGTCCGGTGGGGGAGGCCACCAGGTCGTCGATGCTGAGCGGGTCGAGCGCGGCGAAGAAGGCCTCCTGGGCGGTCCGCAGCGCACCGCGCAGGCGGCACGCGGCCCGCAGCGGGCACGGCGGGTCGTCCTCGCAGCCGACCACGTCGCCGACCCCCTCCAGCTCGCGCAGGAGCAGTCCGAGCGAGCCGGTGCGCCCGGCGAAGGTGAGCAGCAGCCCGCCGCCGCGCCCGCGCCGGGCCTCCACCACCCCGAGGTGCTGAAGCCGGCTGACCACCTTCGCCGCGTGGGTGTACGGCACGCCGACCGCCTCGGCCACCTCGCGGGTGGTCGGGTTGGCGTCCTCGCCCAGCACGGCCAGCCGCATGGCGATCCGCAGGGCGATGTCGGTGCTCTTGGTCAGCCTCACGTTCGAAACGCTATCGAATACGACTCCGGAACTCCAATTTTCTGCACGCCCCCCGGAGGCCCCCGGGAGCCCCCCTCGGCAGGCTCCCGGGCGTTCGCGGCCGGCGGCGGGCGCCGGGACGGAAGGGGCGACCGGGGGCCGCCACGGCCGAATCCCGGTCGAATCTGAACAGTTGACGACATTACCGATCAGCTCCTGACGGATGGTCATACCGGCTTCTACGCTTCGTGCGGCTCCGGATCCGCAGGGGGTCGGAGCGACCGGCGTTGCATCCCTTGACCGACCATCCTGGAGAGACCCGTGAGAACACGTCGTGCACCTGGGCGCGCCTGGACGGCCGTGACCGCGATAGCTGCGGCCACGGCCGCACTGCTGTCCCAGCCCGCCGCCGCCGAGGCCGTCACCCCGCCGCCGACCGTCACGGCCCACGTGCCGGTGGCGCCCTACCCGGCGGGCCTGGCGCTCACGCCGGACGGCACCCGGGCCTACGTGGCCAGCCAGAGCAGCGGCGCGGTGAGCGTGCTGGACACCACGAGCAACACGGTGGCCGCCACCTTCACCGCCGGCACCGGCTCCTACGCGGTCGCCCTCTCGCCCGACGGGCACCGCGCCTACCTGACCCACCACCTCGACGGCGCCGTCAGCGTCGTCGACACCGCGAGCAACACCGTGACCGCCACCGTTCCGGTCGGCGCCCAGCCGTGGGGCCTCGCGCTCTCCGCGGACGGCTCGCGCGCCTACGTCGGCAACGCCGGGGCCGACACCGTGAGCGTGCTGGACACCGCCACCAACACCGTGACCGCCACCGTCCCGGTCGGTGCCGAGCCGCACGGGCTGGCCCTCTCGGCGGACGGCAAGCGGCTCTACGTCGCGGCCACCGGTGCCAAGGCGGTGAGCGTCGTCGACACCGTGAGCAGCACGGTGAGCGCCACCGTTCCCGTCGGCCACAGCGTCTTCGGCCTCGCGCTCAGCCCGGACGGCACCCGGCTCTGGGCGGCCGACGCCGACGACGGCACCGCCAGCGTCGTCGACACCACCGGCAACACGCTGGTCGGCACCGTCGCCGTCGGCTCCGGTCCGTACGCCGTCGCGCTGGCCCCGGACGGCAGCGCCGCGTACGTCTCCAACTACGCCGACAACACCGTCAGCGTGGTGGACACCGCCAGTCGGACGGTCACCGCGACCGTCCCGGTCGGCGCCAGCCCGTACACCCTGGCGGTCACCGGCGACGGCCGGCGCGGCTACCTCGCCGACTTCACCGGCAACGCCGTCGACGTGTTGAAGTTCCCGCTGCCCGTCCCGGCCGTCGCCGCGATCAGCCCGTCCGGCGGCTCGGGGACCGGCGGCACCACGGTGACCGTCACCGGCACCGACCTGAACGGCGCCACCGCCGTGACCTTCGGCGCGGCCGGGGCCGCCACCGCGTTCAGCTGCACGAAGACCAGCTGCACCGCCACGGCCCCCGCCACCACGGTGACCGGGCCGGTGGACGTCCAGGTCACCACGCCCGGCGGCACCAGTGCCGCCGTCGCCGCCGACCGCTTCACCTACACGGCCCCCAGTGCCCACCTCGGCGTCGCCCTCACCGCCACGCCGGTGGGCAACCTGCTGAGCGGCCGGGTCGACTACACCGTCACCCTGACCGGCCAGGGTCCCGACCCGGTCACCGCGGCCACCGTCTCCGCCGACCTCCCGGCCGGGCTGGCGGCGACCTCCGGTGACTGCGCGATCGCGGGCGGCAAGCTCACCTGCACGCTCGCCGCGCCGCTGGCCAAGGGCGCGAGCACCACCCGGCACTTCTCGATCTCGGTCGGCCTGCTCAGCCTGATCCGCAGCTTCGACGTCACCGTGGCCCGCACCGCCGGTGCGCCCGCCGACCCGTCCCCGGCCACCAGCCGGGACACCCGCAGCTGCACCGCCGTCCTCGGCATGCTGATCACCTGCCACTGATCGCCCCCGCGCACCGACGGCCCCGCCCGGCCCATGGCACTCCAGGAGTCGGCGGGGCCTTCGCCGGTCCAGCTCTGGACGAATCGTCCGGACTGGACGTACAGTCCAGGCATGACCACCGAAACCCCCGACCCGCGGGTCCGGACCTGGGGACCGGCCTGCCGCGCCGTGGCCCTGCTGCTCGGGCCGTACGCCGAGGTGGTGCTGCACGACGCCGCCACCGACCGGGTGCTGGCCGTCTGGAACCCGATGACCCCCCGGGCCCCCGGCGACCCGTCGATGCTCGGCGAACTCGACGCCCTCGACCCCTCCGCCCCCGACGTCTACGGCCCCTACGAGAAGCTGCTGCCCGACGGGCGCCGGCTCTCCTCCGTCAGCGCCGTGCTGCGCGACGACGCCGGACGGCCCTCGGCGATGCTGTGCGTCAACCTCGACCGGGGCCCGCTGGAGCAGGCCGCCGCCCTGCTGGCGGGCTTCGCCGCGCCCACCGCGCCCCGCCCCGAACCGCTCTTCGAGCGCGACTGGACCGAGCGGATGAACGACGTGATCGGCGGCTACGTCCGCGCGCAGGGCCGCCCGCTCGAACGCTTCGGTCGCGAGGACCGGCTCGCCGTGCTGCGCGAACTCGACCAGGCCGGGGTGTTCGCCGTCCGCCGCGCCGCTCCCGCCGTCGCCACCGCGCTGCGGATCTCCCGCTCGACCGTCTACACCCTGCTCGCCGAGCTCAAGCAGGCCCCCGCCCGCCGGAACGCGCACCAGAACCAGGACGAGAAATGACCATGCTCCCCGACTTCCGGCTCGAAACCTACTTCTCGCGCTGGGAGTTCACCGCCCGACACCACCTCACCGCCTCCGACGCCCAGACCATGACGATGGCCGAACTCCTCGCCCTGGCCGGCCCCGAGGACCGGCAGGCCTGGGACGGGCTCGCGCTCGGCTATACCGAGAGCTACGGGGACCCGGCGCTGCGCCGCGCCATCGCGGGGATGTACCAGGAGGTCGACGCCGACGACGTGATCTGCTTCGGCGGTGCCCAGGAGGGGCTCAACCTCGCCATGCAGGTGCTCCTCGACCGGGGTGACCACGCCGTGGTGGTGACCCCCAACTACCAGTCCGCCGAGACCATCCCGCTCTCCCTCTGCGAGGTCACCGGCGTCGCCCTGGACGAGCGGGACGACTGGGCGCTCGACCTCGACGCGGTCACGGCCGCGCTGCGCCCGAACACCCGGGTGCTGTCGGTGAACTTCCCCAACAACCCGACCGGCAAGGTGATCGACGCCGCCGACTTCGGGCGCCTGGTGGAGCTGTGCGAGGAACGCGGCATCCGGCTCTTCTCGGACGAGGTCTACCGCGGCCTGGAGCGCGATCCGGCCCGCGCCCTGCCGCAGGCCGCCGACCTCTCCGAGCGCGCCCTCTCGCTCAACGTCACCTCGAAGTCGCTCGGCCTGCCCGGCCTGCGGATCGGCTGGATCGCCTGCCGCGACCGGGAGTTGCGCTCCCGGCTGGAGCGGGCCAAGCACTACACCACGATCTGCAACTCGGCGCCGAGCGAGGTGCTGGCCCGGATCGCGATCAACGCCCGCGAGCGGATCCTGGCGCGCAACCGCGCGATCATCGCGGAGAACCTGCCGCAGTTCGACGCGTTCTTCGCCGAGTTCGCCGACCTCTTCGAGTGGCGCGCCCCGGACGGCGGCTGCGTCGCCTACCCGCGCTACCTCGGGGCGGACGGGGTGGAGGACTTCTGCACCGCGCTGGTCGAGCAGGCGGGCGTCCTGCTGCTGCCCGCGAGCATGTACCGCTCCGAGCTGACGCCCACCCCCGCCGACCGCTTCCGGATCGGCCTCGGCCGTCGCGACCCCGGCCCCGCCCTGGCGGACTTCGCCGACTGGCTCCGCAGGCGCTGACCGTCGGGGTGGGGCCGGGACGTCATCCGGGCCGGTACCGGAAGCGACCGCTTCCGGTACCGGCCCGGGGGACCTCAGAGACCCTGCCAGGCCGGCTTGGCGGCGTAGGTGTCGCGGAAGTAGTCGGCGAGCCTGAGGCCGGAGGCGGCGGCCTCGTCGACCACCACGGTGGCGTGCGGGTGGAGCTGCAGCGCCGAGGCGGGGACGGCGGCGGACAGCGGACCCTCGACGGCGAGGGCGACGGCCTCGGCCTTGGCCTCGCCGGTGGCGAGCAGGACCAGGTGCCGCGCCTCCAGGATGGTCCCGATGCCCTGGGTGATGACGTGGTGCGGGACCTCGTCGAGGCTGTCGAAGAACCGGGCGTTGTCCTCGCGGGTCTGCCGGGTGAGCGTCTTGATCCGGGTGCGGGAGGCCAGCGAGGAGCAGGGCTCGTTGAAGCCGATGTGGCCGTCGGTGCCGATGCCGAGCAGCTGGAGGTCGACGCCGCCGGCCGCGGCCAGTGCGCGGTCGTAGGCGGCGGCCGCCGCGGCGATGTCCGTCGCGTTGCCGTCGGGGCCCAGGAAGGAGTCCTCGGTCAGGCCGAGCGGTTCGACGACCTCGCGCAGCACCACCGAACGGTAGGACTCGGGGTGGCCGGCGGGCAGGCCGACGTACTCGTCGAGCTGGCAGATGCGCGCCCGGGGGGCGTCGAGCCGGCCGTCGCGGACCCGCTCGGCGAGGGCCTGGTAGATCGGCAGCGGGGTCGAGCCGGTCGCCACGCCGAGCAGGGCCTCGGGCTTGCCGGACAGCAGATCGGTGATCGCCGCGGCGATGAGTTCGCCGGCCGCTGAGGCGTCAGGGACGATCACGATTTCCATACTGGTCCACCGTTCTAGCCGGATTTCTGGTCTAGACCTCCTTTGAGGTCTAGACCAGTTTGCCGTGAACGGGTGCCCCAGGTCCACCCGGGCCTGGTCAACGCCGTCCGTCCGGCTTGCGGGCGGCCTGCCCGGCACCGATCCGGCACCGATCGGCGGGGGCACGGACGCCGACGGGCCGGCCGCCACGTGCGGTGGCGGCCGGCCCTGGAGCCGGGGCGCGGGCGCCCCGGTTCACCCGGTCCGTGAGGTTCCGCGACGGCCCGGTGGCCGTTGTCGAGCCGGTGGCCGTTGACGACCGGGTGGCCGTTGACGACCCGACGCTCGTCGAGGAACCCGGTCGGTCAGAACGGGTTGGTACAGGTGGTGACCCGCTGGGTCGCCTCCAGCGCCGGGCCGGCGGTGGCGCAGATCATCCGCAGGTCGGTGGTGATGACGCGCGGGGTGACCGCCTTCGCGGAGCCGAGTCGCACGGTGGTGGCGGAGGCGACCGTCTCCCACGGGCTGCCCCAGGCCTTCTGCGTCCGGACCTCGACCCGGACCACCGTCAACTGGCCCGGGTCGGCCGAGACCTGGGCGACGCCGAAGACGCCCTCGCCGTCGTGCTGGTGGGAGATGCACGGCGTGTTGACCACTGCGGTGCAGGTCGCCGTGTCGTTCTCGGTCGTCGCCGCGGCCGCCGTGGCCGGTCCGGCCGTCAGGCCTGCGATCCCTGCCACTGCCATCATCACAGCTGCGATCCGAGCGCGCATGATATGAACCTCCTTGGAAATTAAGGGGATCTCACTCCTTGAGATGAGTCTTGCATAGAACGTGGACATGTCGAGTGTGTGTTGCGTCACACTCATGGTGATCGTTCAATTACGTAGTGCAACCATCCGCTCCGGTTGTTCGGCGGCCCGTCCGGCGGGCGTCAGGCGGGCGCCTGACGGATGATCAGTCCGGCGGTCGGCAACTCCGCGAGGCCCGGTCCGGATTGGCCGCGTTCCTTCACTCGTCCGGGTGGCGAACTGCCGTCGGGGCGAATCGGGCGGATAGCATCGACCCCGAACCGCGGAGGTGTCTGCGTGGACACGGTCATCGTGCAACTGCCCGACCGGGGGCCTGTGGTGGCGTCCGGCGCACCGCCCGGCCTGCTGCGGATGGGCCCCGGTGAGGCTGCGGTGTTCGGACGCGGCGAGCCGGGCCGGCCGGTCCCCATCCCGCTGCCCGACCAGGGCGTGTCCCGCCGTGCGGGGGAGGTCACCGCCGCCGAGGACTACTGGCGGCTCTCCAACTTCAGCACCTCCGCCACCTATGTGGTGGAGAACCTGGAGGGCGCGGGCGAGTACGTCAAGGTGGCGCCCGGGCGGCTCGGCGCGCCCGTCCCGTTCGAGTTCTCCCGGGTGCTGCTGCCGGCCCTCGGCGAACCCGCCTCGTTCAAGGTCTTCGCCCCGCAACACGCCTACCTGGAGGGCCGGTCCGGCGGCGCCGAGGGCGAACGCACCGTCAGCCCGTTCGCCCTCGACCCGACCGCCAAGTACTTCCTGGTGCTGCTCGCGCTCTGCGAGCCCCGGCTGCGCTCGCCCTCCGCCGCCGCCGTCCCCGGCGTCACCGACGTGCTGGCCCGGCTGCGCGCCCTGCCCTCCTGTCGCGGCCTGACCCGCTCGGCGGTCAACTACCACATCGACTACCTGGTGTGGACGAAACTGCGGCTGCGCGAGCCGTACGAGGACGGCCCGGGCGGGGGCAAGCGCGAGGAACTCGTCGCCCTGGCACTGAAGTTCGACCTGGTCCGGGAGGAGCACCTGGCCCTGCTCCCGCCCCGGCGCCCGGTCGCCCGAACGTGAGGCCCGCCGACCCGGAGCACGACCGGCCGCCGGATCCGGACCGGCCCCCGCCGGCGGCAGGCCGGACCTCACCGGAGCCCGATCAGCCCTCCGACCAGCCGCCGGAGCGGCCGTTCGAGGTCCCGCCCGGCTACTCGCTCGCGGGCTACCGCACCGGCGCCTTCCTCGGCGAGGGCGCCTGGGGCAGCGTGTACGCGGCCGAAGGCCCCGACGGCACCCCGGCCGCCGTCAAGCTGCTCAGCCCCGCCCGGCTCAGCCCGGGCCAGCGCCGGACCATGGCCCAGATCGCCCGCAGCGAGATGCGCTTCAGCCGCCGCGCCGACCACCCCCACCTGATCCGCACCCTCGCGGTGACAGTCGTCGACGATCCGGCCGCCCCCGGCCTGGACGGCGCCGTCGCCCTGGTGATGGAACGCGCCGCCCGCAGCCTCCAGGACGTGCTCGCCGCCGCCCGCCCCGGCGCCCCGGTGCCCGGCGCCGAACGCGTGCTCACCGAGGTCTGCGCCGGGCTCACCCACATGCACCGGGTCGGCTGGGTGCACGGGGATCTCAAACCGGCCAACATCCTGCTGATGCCCGACGGCACCGCCAAGATCGCGGACTTCGGCCTCACCGCCGAGCTGGAGGGCACCCACGCCTACGCGCCGCCGCTCGGCTCGCCCGACCACGTCCCGCCCGAGTGGTGGTCCCAGCGCACCGGGGCGCGCGGCGTCGTCCTGCGGCCCAGCGCCGACATCTGGGCCTTCGGGGTGATCGCCCACCAACTGCTCACCGGCGGTCTGCACCCGTTCCTCGGCGCCACCGCCCGGGCCCGCTCGCTGGCCGCCCAGGCCTACGCGCGCGGCGCGGCGCCGCTGCGGCTGGACGAGACGCTGCCCGGGCCCTGGCGGGTCGTGGTCGCCGCCTGCCTGACCCCCGGCCGGGAGGAGCGGACCCGCACCGACCTCGCCGCGCTGGTCGCCCGGGCCGCCGACGGTCCGCCCGGCCGTCGGCGCGCGGCGCTGCGGGCCGGCGCCTGTCTGCTGGCCTGCACCGCCACCGTCCTCGCCCTGACCGGTACTCCCGAGCCGGACGGCGCGGGACTGGGTGCGGTCGGGTCGGCCGCCCGCCCGGCCGCGCCCCCGCTGCCCGGTGCGATCCCGGCCGGCTCGGACGTCCCGGTGGCCTACCGGGGCGTGATCGAGAACGCCGCCCGGCGCTGCCCCGAGCCGGAGATCGCCCCGGTGCTGCTGGCCGCCATGCTGAAGGCCGAGAGCGGCTTCGACCCGAACGCGGCCAATCCCGACACCGGCGAGTACGGCATCGCCATGTGGACGCCCGCCGTCTTCGCGGCCTGGGCGAAGGCCGCCGCCCACGACGGTCCCACGTCCTACCTGGACCCGGGCGACGCGATCGCCGCGATGGGCAACTACGTCTGCTGGCTTGACCAGCAGCTCAAGCACCGCGGTTTCACCCACGACCTGCCGGCCCTGGTCACCGCCGCCTACCGGACCAGTGACAAGACGGTGGCGGACGCCGGCGGCGTCCCGGAGCGGATCCGCCCGCATGTCGACAAGGTGCTTCGGTATCTGGCCGACTACGGTGGGTGAACGCCCATATCGGGATGAGTTATGCCAGATCCGTCCATACCCCGGCGCGGGCAGCCGGGTGGACGGGTCCCGGTCTGGGATGCTCGGCCGCATGATCACGAAGCTCCGCGCGGCCACCGCGCAATGGACCGTCGTCGTTCCGGTGGTGTCGTTCGTCGTCCTCGCCCTGACCTGGCACCGGGACCTGCCGGGGTGGGTGGTGGGCATCGTCGCCTGCTTCCTGGCCGGCGCCGTGCTCGCCGCCGTGCACCACGCCGAGGTGATCGCGCACCGCGTCGGAGAGCCCTTCGGATCGCTCGTGCTCGCGGTGGCGGTCACCGTGATCGAGGTCGCCCTGATCGTGACGCTGATGATCGACGGCGGCAGCAAGTCCGCGACCCTGGCCCGGGACACGGTGTTCGCCGCCGTGATGATCACCTGCAACGGCATCCTCGGCCTGTCCATCCTCGTCACCGCGATCAAGTACCGGACGGCCGACTTCAACGCCGAGGGCACCGGCGCCGCGCTCGCCTGCATCGGCACCCTCGCCACCCTCAGCCTGGTGCTGCCGACCTTCACCACCAGCTCCCCGGGCCCGCAGTTCTCCACCACCCAGCTCGTCTTCGCGGCCACCGCCTCGCTCGTGCTGTACGGGCTGTTCGTGGCCACCCTGACCTTCCGGCACCGGGACTACTTCCTGTCGGTCACCGTCGAGGGCCGAGGGTTCATCGAGGAGGAGCACGCCGAGCCGCCGACCGCCAAGGCCGCCTGGCTCAGCCTGCTGCTGCTCGGCGTGGCCCTGGTCTCGGTGGTCGGCCTCGCCAAGGGCGTCTCGCCGACCATCGAGTCCGCGGTGGACGAGGCCGGACTGCCGGCCTCCGTCGTCGGCGTGGTGATCGCCATGCTCGTCCTGCTGCCGGAGACCATCGCGGCGCTGCGCGCGGCCCTGCGCAACCGGGTGCAGACCAGCCTCAACCTGGCCCTCGGCTCGGCGCTCGCCAGCATCGGCCTGACCATTCCGGCCGTCGCCATCGCCTCCACCTGGCTCTCCGGCCCGCTCGTCCTCGGCCTCGACCCGGCGCACATGGTGCTGCTGACCCTGACCATCGTGCTCGGCACCCTGACGGTCATCCCGCGCCGGGCCACCCCGCTGCAGGGCGCGGTGCACCTCGCGGTCCTGGCCGCATACGTGGTGCTGGCGGTGAACCCCTGACGGTGAACCCGTGACGGCGTTCCGGCCGTAGCAGGCTGCGGGAGCCCCTGTCCTCGACGGTGCCGTCGAGGACAGGGGCTCTCTGGTTCCCGAAGCGGTTCCCGGTCGCCACGCGTCGACGCACGGCCCGCCGACCGGCCCCGCGGCGCGGGGTGCGAGGATGTCCCCCGACCGCCCCCGACGGCGGACCTCCGCCGACCGGCCGCCCCCGTACCCCTGGGCGGCCCGATCCGGGCACACGGCGACGAGGTCCGCGCTGCGTACCCCGGCAGCCATGACCCCGGAGCGGGCCGGCCGGTTCCAGCTCGCCAACACCCACTTCCTGCAGTCCGGGCCGTACGGCATCACCGTCGCCAAGGACGTACCAGACCTGCGGGACGTGATCTCCAAGGCCCTCGACCAGGTGATCCGCGGCGGTACGTACGACACGATCCTCGCCAAGTGGAACGTCGGCCCGGGCGCCGTCTCCAGCGCGGTGGTCAACGGCGGGCTCTGACCCGGCGGCGCCCGGCGCCCGCCCCGGTGGCCGGTATTGACCGGTCATCGGGACGGGCCCGCGTGTCGGGGCGGCGGGCGGGCACCGTGGTTCTCTATCGTCCGTCTCGGACGGCCCAGTTCGGCGGGTCCGCAGGAACCCGTCCGTGTCAGTCCGTGTCAGTTCGAGTCCGTCCGGGCCCTCCCGGCTCCGGCGGGCTCGCAGCCGATCCGACCCGTGGGAGTGCGTGATGCCCGGCCCAGAGCAGCAGGTGCCCGCAGACGGCGACCGGGCCCCCCGGCCCGCCCGGCCCGAGGAGAGCGCCGACGTCATCGTGGTCGGCGCCGGCCCGGCCGGCTCCACCGCCGCCTACCACCTCGCCCGCACCGGCCTGGACGTCCTGCTGCTGGAGAAGTCCGCGTTCCCGCGCGAGAAGGTCTGCGGGGACGGCCTCACCCCGCGCGCCGTCAAGCAGTTGACCGACCTCGGCATCGACGTCTCCGAACAGGCCGGCTGGCTGCACAACCAGGGGCTGCGGCTGATCTCCGGCCGGCGCGTGCTGGAGTTCGACTGGCCCGAGCTGTCGGCCTTCCCCGGCTACGGACTCGTCCGGCGGCGCGCCGACTTCGACGAACTGCTCGCCCGCCGGGCCGCCTCGGCCGGCGCCCGACTGGTCGAACGGGCCAACGTGGCAGGCCCGTTGGTGGACGAGCGGACCGGCCGGATCACCGGCGTCACCGCGAAACTCGGCGACGAGCGCCGACCCGTCAGCTACCGGGCACCGGTCGTCGTCGCCGCCGACGGCAACTCCACCCGCCTCTCCGTCGCGATGAAGCGCTACCGCCGCACCGACCGCGCCATGGGCGTCGCCTACCGCACCTACTTCACCACCCCCCGGCACGAGGACCGCTACCTGGAGGCCTGGCTCGACCTGCGCGACCCGACCGACCCCGCCCGGCGTCTACTGCCCGGCTACGCCTGGGTGTTCGGCATGGGCGACGGCACCGCCAACGTCGGCCTCGGCGTCCTCGACACCGCCGACATCGACCTCGACTGGCGGGACCTGCTCCGCCGCTGGTGCGAGGGCCTGCCGCCGGGGTACGGCTACAGCCCCGACGCCGTCACCGAACCCGTCCGCGGCTCCGCCCTGCCCATGGGCCTCAACCGCCGACCCCACTACGCCGACGGCCTGTTGCTCATCGGCGACGCCGGCGGCACGGTCAGCCCGGGCACCGGCGAGGGCATCGCCTACGCCATGGAGTCCGGCCGCTACGCCGCCGAGACCATCGTCCAAGCCCTCGCCCGCCGGACCGACCGGGGTCGCGAACTCGCCCTGGCCGCCTACCCGCAGGCCCTGCGCTCCGCCTACGCCGGCTACTTCGCGCTCGGCCGCCTCGCCGCCGACCTGCTCGGCCGGCCCCGGCTGCTCGGCGCCGCCGGCGCCGTGGGGCTCGGGCACCCGGCGCTGCTGAAGGTGGCGTTCCGGCTGATGGTCAACCTCACCGAACCCAACTCCAAGGACGCCCTGGACCGGCTGCTCCACCTGGTCGGGCGGGTCGCGCCGGGGCGGTGACGGCGTCGGGGCCGGTCCGCTCGGGTCGGGGTCCTCCCGCGCGGGGAAAATTCGCTGGCGGGCGCCGGAGCAGGCGGGGTACGAAGGCCGGATGAGTGCCACCGAGACCTCCACCGACCGGCGCGTCTTCCACCCCGCCACCCTCGACCTGGGCGACGTCCTGCTGCGCCCCTGGGGGAGGGCCCTCGACCTGCCCGGCGGCACCGTCCCCGCCCTGACGGCGGCCTCGGCGGACCGGGAGATCGCCCGCTGGAACCCCTTGCGCGCCGCCGACCCCGCCGCCGCCGAGGCCTACCTCGACCGCTGCGACACCGGCTGGGCCGACGGGACCACGGCGGCCTTCGCGATCACCGACGCCGCCGACGGAACCCTCCTCGGCAACGTCGCCCTGCTCTGGACCAACCAGGCGGACGGCCTCGCCACGGTCGGCTACTGGCTGCTCCGCACCGCCCGGGGCCGGGGCATCGCCACCCGCGCCACCGTCGCCGTCACCCGCTGGGGCGTCACCACCGCCGACGCCCGCCGCATCGAGCTCTGCCACGACGTCGACAACGACGCCTCCTGCCGGGTCGCCGTCCGCAGCGGCTTCCCGTACGAGGGCACCCTGCGGGCCTCCTACCGCCACGTCGACGGCGACTACGTCGACGAACACCTCCACGCCCGCCTCGCCACCGACCCGGACGAGGGGTAGGGCCGGACAGGCCCTCGCTCGGGCCGGTCCGGCGGATCCTGCCGGGTCCGCGACGCCGGGCTCACCCAGCCTTCCCCGAGCCGGCGCAGGCCGGCTGCCCGCACCGTGCCCGGGCCAGGTCGGGGGCCAAGCGGGTTTTCCGAGCCCCGGGAGGTTCCTGGGCGGCAGGCTGCGCGCGGGGCGGGGGAGCGGCCTAACCTGGAAGGGCGCGTACGGCGCGTGGCCTGGGAACGAAAGCGGTGGGCCATGACGGTGATCTCGGCGGCTCTCTTCGGTACCGATTGGCGGTCTGCGTCGACCGGTTCCGCCGAGTTGCTGCGCGAGTGCGCCGCCCGGGGCTGGACGGTCGTCCTGACCGGCCCGGGGCCGGGCGGGGCGCCCGCCCTGACCGTGGCCGCCCCCGGGAGCGACCCGCTGCGGGCCGCGCTGGAGCTGGTCGGCGGCACGCCGTCGCACGCCGTGGCGGTGGCCGGGAGTGTGCGTGAGGTGTTGGCGGCGCGGCGGGTCGGGGTGCCGTGCGTCGCCGTGGCGGCCGGTGCGGAGGCCGGTCCGGAGCTGTGGGCGGCGGGCGCGGTCGAGGTCCACCGCGACCTCGACGCCCTGATGCGGGTCCTGGACGACAGCCTGCTGGCCCGGCCCCGGGCCTTCGGCCCCGTGGGCGCCGGAACCGGCGGCCCCCCGAGCGGTTAGCGCCGGCCCGTACCGGGCAACCGCCGGGTGCGAGCACGTCACCGGAAGTGTCGGAGGTGACCGAGATGGACGGACCCGCGTTGAGCGGATGGGAGCGGCGGCTCCTTGCGGAGATCGAGTCCGATCTGCGCCAGGACACGCGCCTCGACCGGAAGTTGAGCACGATGGGTGCCAAGCGGCCGGGCCGGGTCCGGGGCGTGCTGCGGGGCGTGGGGCGCCGGGTGTCCGCCGGGGTGGTGCTGACCGCGCTGGTGATGGCGGCGATCTGCCTCAGTATCGGCGTGCGGACCCCGACCACCGGGGTGCTGACCGGCCTCGGGGTGGTCTGGGCGGCCTCGGTGGCGGTCGCGGTCGCCACCGCGGCCTTGCTGCGCCGCCGGGGCGCGGGGCGGGGCGAGGGCTGGGGAGACGAGGGAGCCGCAGGGCGGGACGGAGGCGAACGCGGTTCCGGGCCCTCCGATCGGGACGAGCGCCGCGAACGCCGCCCCTGGGATCGGCCGGAGGCATGATGAGCACTGACCTGTGGGAGTACCGCCCGGGCCCCCACCACGCCGCCGAACTGAGCCTGACCGGGTACGAGGTGCAGGCGACCGACGGCCCGCTCGGGCGGGTCGAACAGGACACCGGGGACCACCTGCTGGTCGACGCCGGGCCCTGGGTGCCGGGCGCCCGGGTGTCCGTCCCGGTCGGCCTGGTGTCGCGGATCGACCACCTGGAACTGATCGTCCACCTGGACTGTCCGCGCGCCCGGCTCAGCGCCGCCCCGTCCGTCGCCGTCGACCTGGCCGGCCGCCACCCGCGCCCGCGCTGAGCCATGGGCTGGCCGTCCACCACGCTCACCGGCCGCACGATCGCCTTCCTGGTCGCGCCGTACGGGGCCGAGCAGGTCGAGCTGACCTCGCCGTGGCAGGCGGTGCAGGAGTCCGGTGGCACCCCGCGGCTGCTGTCCACCGCGCCCGGGCGCGTCCAGGCCGTCCGGGGACACACCCCGGGCGACACCTTCGCCGTCGACGCCGTCGTGGCCGAGGCGGACGCCGCCTCCTTCGACGGCCTGGTCCTGCCCGGCGGCGTTGCGAGCCCCGACCGCCTCCGGCTGGACGAGGCCGCGGTCGCGTTCGTCCGGGCCTGGTGCGCCTCCGGCCGCCCGGTCGCCGCGATCTGCCACGCCGCCTGGACCCTGATCGAGGCCGACGCCGTCCGCGGCCGCACCCTCACCTCCTGGCCCAGCCTGCGCACCGACCTGCGCAACGCGGGAGCGAACTGGGTCGACGAGGAGGTCCACACCTGCCGTGACGGCCCGGGCCCCCTCGTCTCCAGCCGCAGACCCGCCGACCTCCCGGTCTTCAACGACACCCTGGTCACCGTGTTCGCCCACGCTGCCAAGCGGAAGCGGTAACCCGGCTACCCCGTTACCCCGTCGCGGAGTTGAGGCGGGTGGCGGCAGCGGGCCGACCCCCGGGGGCTCCGGCGCCGCGCGGACCCCGGTCGCTCCGGCCCGCCAAGGGCGGTGAGCCGGGGGCGCTCAGTCGCCGCGGAGGCGGACGAAGGTGGCGGTGGGCGGGCGGCCGGTGAGGGTGAGTTCGGCACGCAGGGGGGTGGTGAGGGGATGGACCGGGCCGTGGTCGGGGTCGGTGACGGGCGGGCCGAGGAGGGCGCCGGCGGCCTCGGCGACCTCGCGGGCCTGGACCGGGGTGAGCCGGGGGGTGGTCAGGAACACCCGGCCGTCGTCGAGTTCGAGGACGAGGGCGTGCGGGTGGGCGGCCGGGCCGGTGAGGGCGCGGACGGCGGCGTCGAGGGTGTCGCCGCGCCGGTACTTGACCCAGGCGTGCCCGGTGCCGCGCGGGCGGTAGGGGGAGCCGACGGCCTTGCAGACCAGGCCCTCGACGCCGGTGTCGGCGAGGCCCGCCATCCACTCCAGCGCCTCCGCCCGGTCGGTGGTGGCCAGCACCGGCTGGATCGGCGGCGGGACGTCGGCGAGGGCGGCGAGCAGCAGGCGGCGGCGGTCGGCGAGCGGCAGCCCGCGCAGGTCGCGGCCGGGCAGGGCGAGCAGGTCGAAGGCGATCAGGCCGAGGGCGACGTCCGGGGCGGCGCCCCGGGCCCGGCGGGTGCGCAGGAGCTCCCCGAAGGCGAACCGGCCGGCCCGCCAGGCGACGAGTTCGGCGTCCAGCACCAGCCCCTCGGGCAGCCGGGCGACGGCGGCGGCGATCGGCGGGAACGCGGGGGCGAGGTCGCGGCCGGTGCGGGACTGGAGGAAGGGCGGGCGGTCGCCGCGGGCGAAGGCCACGCAGCGGAAGCCGTCCAGCTTCAGCTCGTACTGCACGCCTGCGCCGCCCAGGCCGTCGGACGGCGGGACGGCGGTGACGGCGGCCGGGCGCATCACCTCGACCGGCGGGCGGAGCACCTGGCGGGGCCGCTCCGGTGGTTTCGCCGAGGCGGCAGGCCCGGCCGGGAGCGGCCGGGCCTGCTCCGGGTCCAGCAGCGGGGCGAACAGGTCACCGTGGGCGGCCAGCCGGTCCGGTACCTCGGAGAGGGTGAGGACCAGGTCGTCCACGGCGTGGGCGCGCTCCAGCTCGGCCCAGGAGAGCGGGGTGGAGACCGTCGGCAACGGCCGGGCCCGGAGGGTGTACGGCGCGGCGGTGGTCTTCCTGGCGTGGTTCTGCGACCAGTCGACCAGCACCCGGCCGGCCCGCCGGGCCTTCGCCATGGTGTGCACGACCAGGTCCGGGTGGTCGGCCTCCAGCGCGGCGGCGAGCGCCTTCGCGTAGGCGCTGACCCGGGCGCTGGGCGTGGGTTCGATCGGGGCCAGCAGGTGCAGGCCCTTGGCGCCGGAGGTCTTCACCCAGGCCGTCAGGCCGTCCGCCGCGAGCCGCTCGCGCAGCAGTAGGGCGACGGTGCGGCAGGTGAGGACGGACGCGCCCTCGCCGGGGTCGAGGTCCAGGACGAGGCGGTCGGCGAGCCCGGGCGCGGCCGCGTGCCACTGCGGGACGTGCAGCTCCAGACAGCCCAGGTTGGCGGCCCAGAGCAGGGCGGCGCCGTCGTCGAGGACCACCTGGCGCAGGTCGCCGCCGCTGCTCGGCACCTCGACGGTGCGTACCCAGCTGGGGGTACCGGCGGGCGGGTTCTTGGCGATGAACACCTCGGCCTCGACGCCGTCGGGGCAGCGCAGGAAGGACACCGGGCGGTCGCGCAGGTGGGGGAGGAGGGCGTCGTGCACGGCGGCGTAGTAGCGCAGCACCTCGCCCTTGCGGGTGCCGGTGCGCGGGTAGTACACCTTGTCGAGGTGGGAGAGCGCGAGGGTGCGCCCGTCCACCGTGAGCTGCGGCATGAGCCCTCTCCGAAGCCTGCGGCCCCCGCTGCCAGTCTGCCCGGGCGGCGGCGGGGGCGCCCGCTCACCCCTGTGCGGGGGCGGCGGGCCGGGGTGCACGGCGGGCGGGATGCCGAGCCGGCGGTACCCGGAGCACCAGGCCGCGTACGGGCGCAGCGCCGTCGCGGCGAGGACGTCCCGGGCCGTCTCGACTCCCGTGGCAGGACGGGCCGGTGGCAGGTGCACGAGCCATCCTGCGGGTGCCCGGATGGGGCGATCTTCGTCTCGGCAGGTGGATCATCCTTTCTTGCCAGGCGAGATGGGGGCACACTGGCGGACATGGGAAAGCAGTACGAGAGCATCGACGGCCGGCTGCGCGCATTCATCGAACGGCAGCCCGTCTACTTCGTCGCGACCGCGCCCCTCTCCGCCGACGGGCACGTCAACGTCTCGCCCAAGGGCCGCTCCGGCACGCTCGTGGTGATCGACGAACTCACCCTCGCCTACCTCGACTTCGGCGGATCCACCGCCGAGACCATCGCCCACCTCCGGGAGAACGGCCGGATCACGCTGATGTGGTGCGCCTTCGACGGCCCGCCGACCGTGGTGCGGGTGCACGGCCGGGGCGAGCCGGTGTTCCGCGACGACCCGCGCTTCGCCGCACTGCTGGGCCGCTTCGCGCCGGACACCGACGGGTCGGGGCTGCGCGCGATCGTGCTGGTGAAGGCCGAACGGGTCAGCGACTCCTGCGGGTTCGCCGTCCCGCTGATGGACTACCGGGCCGACCGCGACCTGCACGCGCAGTACTTCGACCGCAAGGGCGAGGAGGAGTTCAGCGCCTACTGCGAGGGCAAGCAGTACGTCGGCACCAGCATCGACGGCCTGCCCGCGCTCCCGCTGCCACTGCCACCCCGCCCCTTCGAGAGCTGACCGACGGTCAGAGCTCCGGCGACCAGCGGTAGAGGTCGCGCAGCAGGGCGATCTCGGCGCCGTGGTGCAGCAGTTCCTGGTTGACCCACCAGACGATCTCCCAGAACGGCTCCTCCGCGTCGCCGCCGTACGGGTAGCCGCAGTACCCGACGGTGTCCAGCGTGGCGTCGTCCGCGGCCAGCACGGCCGCCCGCCATGCGGTGGCCGCAGCGTCGAAGGCGGCGATCGCGGACTGCGCGTCGCCGCTCGCCCGGTAGTCGTCCCTGGTGAGCGAGCGACTGCCGCCTGCGTGGTCGGCGCGCAGCAGCAACATCTCGGTGAGGTGGCTCAGCCGCCACGCCAGGGTGGTGAACCGGGCGGGCTCCGGGGGCGGGTAGCCCGCGCCGTCCCGTCCCCACTCGCCGCCGCCGACCAGCTGCGTCGCGCCCTCGCCGGGCCCGTCCGCGTGTCGCCGCACCGACCAGCAGCCGGGCACCGGTTCCCACCGGTACTCCTCGTCCGTGAGCGGCGTGACGGCCACCCGGGTGCCGTTGCCGCTGTCCAGGGTCGGACCGGCCAGCCGTTCGGTGAGGCGGGTGCGGGCGAAGTCGAACTCCGACAGCAGGGGGACGAGTCGGGGTGGCAGCGTCATCGGGCGGCTCCTGGGCGCGGGTACGGACGTACGGACGGTGGGCAGGACCCGGCGCACGCTGCCACACCCGACCGCGCGGCCGCGACCGGTTTTCCGGCCCGAGGGCGGGGAGTTGCGGCGCGCCACGGGCAGGCCTCGCCGACGCGCGGCGCGGTGCGGGTGACCAGCCGTCCGACGAGCGGCCGCAGACGGTCGCCGGAACGCCACCGGCACGGACGGTCCGCGGACACGACGACGCCGCCGCACCCCGGAAGAGGGGTGCGGCGGCGTCGGGGTGCCCGGGACGGACGGGCTTACTTGCCCAGGCCGGCCTTGACGGAGCAGATCGGCCAGGCGCCGGGGCCCTGGGCGGCGAGGACCTTCTCGCCGACGGCGATCTGCTGGTCCTTGGTGGCCTGGTGGGCCTGCGGAGCGTACGCGGTGCCGCCGAAGGCGGCCCAGGTGCTGGAGGTGAACTGCAGGCCGCCGTAGAAGCCGTTGCCGGAGTTCACGGCCCAGTTACCGGTCGCCTCGCACGCGGCGACCTTGTCCCAGACCCCGGCCGGCGCGGCGGCCGCCCACATGGTCGACGGCGCGTGACGAACCGCCCGCCTTCGGTGCGGAAATCGCCGCGCCGGTCGGCGCTCCGGGTGGCGCGCGCCACAGCCCTCACCGGGAGTGCCCCCTCCACCCACGCGCAGTGGCGGGCATAGCCTCAGGGCCATGAGCAACGAGAGCGATGCAGAGGATGTGGCGGCCGTCGGCGGCGCCGACGAACCCGGGGTGGCGGTCGCCCCCGCGGGCTTCGAGCTGGGGACCGACGGGCCCAAGGTGATCCTGGCGGGGCTGGACGGCTCCGACTCCTCCTGGCGCGCCATCGCGTACGCCGCCGGACTGGCCCGCAGGCAGGGCGCCGCCCTCGCGGTCGCGTACGTCCAGCCCGTCCTCGCCGCCGCCACCGCCCTGGCCGGGGTCGCCGTGGAGGAGACCACCCAGGAGATCGCCGACGAACTGCTGGCCGCGCTGCGCGAGGCCGAGCACCGGGTGCGGGAGGTGTGGCGGGTGGAATGGCGCTTCCTCACCATGCGTGGCGACCCCTATACGGGGCTGGCCAAGCTCGCGGACGAGCTGCGGGCCGACGCCGTCGTGGTCGGCGCCTCCGAGCAGGCCGGACACCGGGTGATCGGCTCGGTGGCCGTGCGGCTGGTGAAGTCGGGCCGCTGGCCGGTCACCGTCGTCCCGTAGCGCCCGTCCGGCGCGTCCGGCGCGATCGGAGGGGTGGGTCGTGGGCCGGTCCGGGCCGCCCGGCGGGCGGCCGGGTGGCGGCGGGTAGGGTGCGTGACCATGACGGAAACGCCGGGCGCGCACCCCACCGGGTCCGCCCACCCGACCGGCAGCGACCTGCACCTCGACCTCCCCGCCGGCGGCGGCCGCCGCGCCGCGCTGATGGCGGCCCTGCGCGAGGCGATCCGCAGCGGCCGGCTCGCCCCCGGAACCCGGCTGCCGCCGTACCGCGTGCTCGCCGCCGACCTCGGCCTGGCCCGCAACACCGCCGCCGAGGCGTACGCCGAACTCGTCGCGGAGGGCTGGCTGACCGCTCGTCAGGGCTCCGGCACCGCCGTGGCCGAGCGCGCCGAGCCCGTCCCGCCGACCCGGGCCCGCCGGCCCTCGGTACGGCCCGGGCCCGTGCACGATCTGCGCCAGGGCCAGCCGGACGCCGCGTCCTTCCCGCGTACCGCCTGGCTGGCCGCCGCCCGCCGGGCCCTCACCATGGCGCCCCACGAGGCCTTCGGGCCCGGTGATCCGCAGGGGCGGCGCGAGCTGCGCACCGTCCTCGCCGACTACCTGGCCCGCGCCCGCGGGGTGCGCGCCGACCCGGACCGGATCGTGGTCTGCTCCGGCTTCGCCCACGCACTGCGGCTGCTGTTCGACGGCGGGGCGCCCGTCCTGCCGCCCGAGGCGAACGGGCGGCTGGCCGTCGAGGCGTACGGGCTGGGGTTCCACCGAGGGCTGCTGGCCACCGCCGGGGTCGCCACCACGCCGCTGCCGATCGACGATCACGGCGCCCACGTCGACGAGCTGGCGCACCACCAGGACGTCCGGACGGTCCTGCTCACCCCCGCCCACCAGTTCCCGACCGGCGGGCCGCTGCACGCGGGCCGGCGCGCGGCCGTGGTCGACTGGGCGCGCGGGCGCGGCGGACTGATCCTGGAGGACGACTACGACGGCGAGTTCCGCTACGACCGCCAGCCGGTCGGCGCCGTCCAGGGGCTCGACCCCGAGCGGGTGGTCTACCTCGGCTCCGTCAGCAAGAGCCTGTCGCCCGCGATCCGGCTCGGCTGGATGGTGCTGCCGGACCACCTGGTCGACCGGGTGCTCGCCGCCAAGGGTGAACGCGAGGGCTGGGCCAGCGCGTTGGACCAGCTGACCCTGGCCGAGCTGATCGACTCCGGCGGCTACGACCGGCACGTGCGGCGGATGCGCCGCCGCTACCGGGAGCGCCGCGACCACCTGGTGGCCGCCCTGGCGGCGAGTGCCCCGCACATCGGGGTCTCCGGCATCGCGGCCGGGCTGCACGCCGTCCTGCGGCTGGAGCCCGGCACCGAGCGTTCGGTGCTCCAGGCCGCCGCCTACCGGGGCCTGGCCCTCGACGGGCTCGCCGACTACCGGCACCCGGGGATCGGGCCGGAGGCCATGCCGGCCGCGGACGGCCTGGTCGTGGGCTACGCCGCGCCGCCCGACCACGCCTACCCGGCGGCGCTCGCCGCGCTCTGCGACATCCTGCCGCCGCTCGCCTGAACCGGTCGGGTCGGGCGGCCGGCTTCAGGTAGGGGCTCGGGGTGGCCGGGTTCGGGCAGCCGCATTCGGGCAGCCGGGCTCAGGTGGCCGGCGAAGGATAGGGCCCCGGGCGGGACGGCGGGGGCGGAACGCGTCCGGGACGGTCCACGGTGTCCGCCCCCGGCTCGTGCGTCGGTACGGATCCGGGCGGAGCGGGGCAACGGAAGCGGTACCGCCCCCTACGCTCCTTGGTCATGCGCAGAACACATTTGAGCCGTGCCGCCCTCGCCGCGTGTCCGGCCCTCGCCGTCGGTCTGCTCCTCTCCGCCACGCCCGCCCAGGCCGACACCCCGCTGCCGTTCACGGCCGTCTCCGACCGGCAAACAACCGTCCGGGGCGGCGAGTTCACCCTCACCCTGACGCTCAGCAACCCGTACGACACGCCGATCCAGTTCGTGTACCAGAGCGTCCAGCCGACCTACCAGACCAGTCTGGAGAACGGTCTCAAGTTCACCGCCACGGCTTGCGGCACCCAGACCAACGGGTGCAGCGACAACGTCCACGGCGGCATCGCCCGGTACAACGTGCCGCTGGCCCCGGGCGCCACGAGCAGCTTCACGGTCACCTACACCGTCGCGCCGGACTCGGCCTGCGGTGCTCAGACCCGGATCGACTTCTATTCGTACCTGTACTACGAGTACCAGGGAGGCGAGGCCAAGAACTCGGGCATCGTCGGCATCCCCGGCAGCCAGATCGCCTGCGCCTGACGCACCGCCCGGCCCGGCCCTCCCTCCCCGTCGCATCCCCGTCGCACCCCCCACTGCGCATCTCCCCGTTCCCCCGTCAGGTGCCGGCCGCCCCCGTACCGGCACCTGACGGGCCATTTGCGTGTGCGGGCGCGGACGGCGGGTGCCGGAGGCGCAGGTGCAAGGGCGAACGGATGTTCTCGCGCTCTGGGGCCGACCGGGGTCGGACTGCTCCAGATTCACCCTATCGGGGGGTAGTCGGCCTCCGCGTGGGCCTGGCCGGGTCCTGGTGATCTAGGGTTCCGCATGGGCCGCCGGGAGACGGGGCCCGTGATCGCGATGAGATCGCCAACACCCCCACCAATACGCGCATCTGATGATCCGTCATGACATCAGCCAGGGTGGACCGGTACGACTCCGACGCCGTACGGCCCTGACCGCGTGATCCGACCAGACGAATGGAGATCCTGCCGATGCCCGTGGACGCGAGCCCGGAGACACAGCAGGTCACGCAGCAGTCCAGCCTCACGACGGCCGCTGCCCGCAACCTTGCCACCACGACCAAGTCCGCGCCGCAGATGCAGGAGATCACCTCCCGCTGGCTGCTCAAGGTGCTGCCCTGGGTGCAGGCCGCAGGTGGCGCCTACCGCGTCAACCGACGGCTCACCTACACCGTCGGCAACGGTGTGGTCGAGTTCATCAAGACCGGTTCCCAGGTCCGCGTGATCCCCGCCGAGCTGGGCGAACTCGCCCTGCTGCGGGGCTTCGAGGACGAGGAGGTGCTCACCGCCCTCGCCGACCGCTGCGAGCAGCGCGACTTCGGCCCCGGCGAGGTGCTCACCACCCAGGGCGAGGCGGCCGACCGGATCTTCCTGATCGCGCACGGCAAGATCAACAAGATCGGCACCGGCAAGTACGGTGACGACACCGTGGTCGGCGTGGCCGGCGACGGCGACCGTTTCGGCGACGACGCCCTGCTGAACCCGGACGCCGTCTGGGAGTACACCGCGACGACCGCCACCGCCGGTGTCGCCCTCACCCTGACCCGCAGCGCCTTCGCCGCCATCCGGGACAACTCGCCGAGCCTCCAGGCGCACCTGCTGTCGTTCCTGGCCCTGCCGCAGCAGGCCCAGAACGAGCGCGGCGAGGCCGAGATCGCCATGTCGGCCGGCCACCACGGCGAGTACGAGCTCCCCGGCGCCTTCGTGGACTACGAGCTCAAGCCCCGCGAGTACGAGCTGAGCGTCGCGCAGACCATCCTCAAGGTCCACACCCGCGTCGCCGACCTCTACAACGAGCCGATGAACCAGACCGAGCACCAGCTCCGGCTGACCATCGAGGCGCTGCGCGAGCGCCAGGAGCACGAGCTGGTCAACAACCCGGAGTTCGGCCTGCTCAACAACGCCGACTTCGACCAGCGGATCCAGACCCACTCCGGCCCGCCCACCCCGGACGACCTGGACGAGCTGCTCAACCGCCGCCGTGACCCCGACTACCTGCTCGCCCACCCGCGGACCATCGCGGCGATCGGCCGCGAGTTCAACGCCCGTGGCCTGTACCCCCACCATGTCGACCTCGGCGGGCAGCAGGTGCCGGCCTGGCGCGGGGTGCCGATCCTGCCCTGCAGCAAGATCCCGATCACCAAGGAGAACACCAGCTCGATCCTGGTGATCCGTACCGGTGAGGACAACCAGGGCGTCATCGGCCTGCACCACACCGGCATCCCGGACGAGTACCAGCCGTCGCTGTCGGTCCGCTTCATGGGGATCGACGAGAAGGCGATCATCTCCTACCTGGTCAGCGCCTACTACTCGGCCGCGATCCTGGTGCCGGACGCGGTCGGCGTCCTGGAGAACGTCGAGATCGCGCACCGCCGCCACTGACGACGGCCTCCGCCGGGCCCGGGCCGTAACCGGTCGGCCCGAAGATCGTTTGACCTGATGACGGACGGCCCGCCCCTCGAAGGCGGGCCGTCCGGCTGATCGTGCCTGACCGAATCCGACTGCGGGACGGTCGACTGTGCCGTGTCCGGCCCTGGTCAGACCCTGCTCCGATTCCGTCCGACCCCGTTCCGACCGTGTTCCGTCCCCTGGCGACCCGAGAGGTGAGTGGAGCCCATGCCGCAGCGCCGGCAGTCCCGACGGATATCGCAGGACGGCGGTGGGGGCGCGGCCTCCGGGCGGCGGACCCGGGTGATCGGCGCCGCGGTCGGCGTGGTCGCGATCTGTGCCCTGGTCAGCGGTGCCGCGGCGGCCGGTGCCGGACACCACGGCGGGGAGCGCCCGTCCATTCCTGCCGTCGACTCCTGCGTCTGCACCGGGACGGACGTGTCGGTGCAGGTCGGCCCGGGCGGGGACGTGAACGTGGGCGTCGACGTGGAGGTCCAGGTCGGCGTCACCGTCGCCCCGACGGGCGGCGGTCGGCACCAGGGGCCGAGGCCCCCGCACTGGCACCACCCGTGCCACACACCGAGTGCCGCGCCCGGTCCGGCGTCGCCGTCGCCGTCGGCCGCCGCGGGGCTCCGCCACCAGCCCGGCCGCCCGGACGACGAGCACGGCGGGCATGAGGGCCACGACGGACACGGGGACGACGACGGGGACTGGTGGCCTCACCACCATCACCACCCGCACCCCTGCCCGACCACCCCGACACCCATGCCGACACCCACGCCGACCCCGACACCCACCCCGTCGCGGACCCCCACGCCGACTCCGACACCGAGCTCGCCGCCGGCTCGTCCGACGCCCGCGCCCGTACCCCCGCCGCCGGCGTCGCCCGCACCTCCGCCGCCGCCCGCACCGGCGCCGGCCGCACCTCCGCCGCCGCCCGCACCGGCGCCGGCCGCGCCACCCCCCGCGCACCCCGCGCCGAAGCCGCCCGCGCCCCTACCCCCGGCCCCGGCGGCGCCCGCGCCCCAACCACCACCGCCCGCACCCGTGCCGGCCCCGGTGGTGTCCGAACCGGCGCGCCCGAGCCCGGCGGTGCCGCCGGTCTACCCCGTGCGGGTGGCGAAGCCGCTGGCCCTGCCGCAGCACCACCACAACACCCCGGTGACCACCACCATGCTGCTGGTCACCGTGCCCGCCGTCCTGGCGGCGGCGGCCCTGCGCCCGGGCCGTGGACGCGGCCGCTCCGGGCGGTCCTGAGCACCCGGCCGCCAGCGGCCCGGCCCCGGGGCTGAGCCAGGCCGGTCGGGCCGGGCCGGGGCCCGGGGCCGAACCCGACATTCCTGTTCCGTCACAAGCCAAGCCAGAGAAGGGAGTTCCCATGTCCGAGTGGCTGGCATTGACCATCGCCATGGCGGCGGCCTGTGCCGTCGTGGTGGCGGTGGTGCTGCTGCGGCACCGCAGGGTGGGCGCCGAGAAGAACGTGGGGGAGACCCCGGACGTCATCGAGTACATCACGATGATGATCGGCGTGGTCTACGCGATCGTCCTCGGTCTCGCCATCGCGGGAGTCTGGGAGGCGCGCGGCGCCGCCCAGGACGACGTGTTCCGCGAGGCGCAGTCGATCCAGGAGGTGAGCGACCGGGCGGTGGTCTACCCGGCCGACTTCCGCGACAAGGTCCGGGCCGACGTGGACGCCTACGTCTCGTACGTGGTGAACGTCGAGTGGGACTACATGCGCGAGCACGGCGAGATCTCCGAGAAGGGGACCGAACTGCTGGACAAGCTGCGGGCGGACGTCGCCACCCGGCCGCCGGCCTCCGAGCTGGAGTCGCAGTCCTACCAGCCGATCATGGACCGGATCGGCCAGGTCGACGACGCCCGCAACTCGCGCGGGCAGAACGCCGGCCCGACCATGCCCGGGGTGGTCTGGTTCGGCCTGATCACCGGCGCCGTGGTGACCGTCGGCATGCTGTTCGCCCTGCAGATCCGGCGCACGCCACGGGAGTTGATCCTGGCAGGCTGTTTCAGCGCGTTGATCGCGTTCCTGCTCTTCATGATCTGGGACTTCGACGATCCGTTCGGCCGGAGCGTCTCGGTGACCACCCAGCCGTTCGTCGACCTCTTCCCCTCCCTCGGGCTCAAGGGCTGAGCCGCCCCGGGCGCGCGGTGCGGGCCGCGCGGGTGGGCCCGGTTCCGCCCCGCCGAGCGGCACCGGGCCCGCGCGGAATCCCGCGCGGGCCCTGCACCGTGCCGGACGTCAGCGCAGGCTGGCGTCCACGGAGTTGAGCAGCGTGCCGGAGGCGTCGTCGTTCTCCAGGGAGAAGGCGAACATGCCGCCGAGGCCCTTGCTCTTGGCGTAGGCCCCGCGCGCCTGGATGGCCTGCGGGGTGTCACCGGTCCAGAAGTCGGTGCCGTCGTAGACCCAGCTGCTCTCGGTGACCGGGTCCCAGTGGGTGGTGGCGGCGGTCGGGTTGAGCTCCTTCCAGGCGGCCAGTCCGGCCTCCTGGCTCAGCGGCTTGGCGGCCGTCGGCCCGGTCGCGCTCTGGTACAGGCCGTAGTCGGAGCCGGCCGGGACGCCGGTCCAGCCGCGCCAGTAGAACGGGATGCCGAGCACGATCTTGTTGGCGGGGAAGCCGCCGGGGATGCCGTACTCGGGCAGGCCGGTGGTGTACGCGGCGAGCATGGTGTCCACGTTGTACTTGCGGGTGCCGGGGGTGATCGGCGTGGTCGGGTCGGCCGGACTGTCGTGCAGGGGGTCCTGGTGGTTGGTCGGGCCCTTGGCGTCCCAGGCGCCGTGCATGTCGTAGGACATGACGTCGGCGTAGTCGAGGTAGCTGCCGATCTTGTCGGTCTCCAGCTGGGCGATCTTGTCCTGGCCGCTGGGCAGCGCGACGGTCAGCAGGTAGCGCTTGCCCTGGGCGGAGCCGAGCGCGTCCAGCTGGGTGCGGAACTCCTTGAGCAGCAGGGTGAAGTTCTGCTTGTCGGCGGGGGAGTAGTGGTTGCCGGTGTGGCCGCCGGCCGAGGCCGGGTACTCCCAGTCGAGGTCGATCCCGTCGAAGATGCCGGCCGCCGAGGCCGTGCCGCCGGAGGCGTCCCCGGCGACGCCGGTCGGCAGGTTCCCCTTGAGGAACATGTCGAGGCAGGAGGAGACGAAGGTCTTCCGGGAGGCGTCGGTGGCGGCCGCGTCGGAGAAGTACTTGGAGTACGTCCAGCCGCCGATCGAGAGGGTGAACCGCAGGTTCGGGTACTTGGCCTTGAGCTGGCGCAGCTGGTTGAAGTTGCCCTTGAGCGGCTGGTCCCAGTCGTCGGTGCTGCCGTCCACGCTGGTGCCGGAGGTGTAGCCGTCCTGGTAGTCCGCGTAGGCGTCGCCCGCACCGTCACCGGCGTTGGGGTTGTTCTCGTTGGCCGAGTCGGAGGTCTTCACGGTCTGGAAGCAGGTGAACCTGGTGGGGTCGATGTTGGCGAACGCGTAGTGGATGACGTCCAGCTTGCCCGCGGCGCCGCTGGTGTCGACGTTCTTCGGGTAGTACGCGTTCTCGTAGATGCCCCACTGGTCGAAGTAGGCGGAGCGGACCGGCTGTTGGGCGGGGGCGGCGGCGGTCGTGGTGCTCACCGGCGCGGACTGGGCGGAGGCGTGGCCGCCGGAGTAGCCCTGGATGCTGAAGGTGTAGGCCTTGCCGGGCAGCAGCGAGCTGACGGCGACCGAGGTGCCCATCGAGGTGGCGACCAACTGGCCGTTGGACCACACCTTGTAGGCGACCGGGCCGTCACCGCTGGTCAGCGTGGAGGGCTGCCAGTTGAGCACCACGGCGCCCGCGGTGACCTTGCTGACGGTGACACCGGTCGGCGTGGTGACCTTGCCGTCCCCGGCCGGGCCGCTGGCGGTGGCGGTCGGGCTGGTCGATGCGGTCGGGCTGCCGGACGCGGTGGGGCTGCCGGACGCGGTCGGGCTGCCCGAAGAGGTGGGACCGGCCGGGCCGGTCAGGCTGAGGTCGTCGGCGTAGTAGGTGCCGGTGCCGTACCAGCCGTGGGTGAAGACGGTGACCGAGGTGGCGGTGGCGCCGGTGGTGAAGGTGGTGCTCAGCTGGTTCCAGCCGGTGCCGCCGGGCGTCCAGACCGAGGAGTTGACGCCCGTCCCGGTGGCGCCGAGGTAGACGTAGCTGCCCTGGACGAAGCCGGACAGGGTGTACGTGGTGTTCGGCTGGACGGTGACGGTCTGCTGGCACTGCGCGGTGTCGGAGGTGGACGCGGCGCCGCTGAGCGCGTAACTCCCGCCGTGCACCGGGGTGGTGACGACGGACCCGTTGGCGCAGGTCCAGCCGGCCAGGGTGCCGGCCTCGAAGTCGCCGTTGGCCAGCAGGTTCACCGGGGCGGCGGAGGCGGGGGCGAGGGTCAGGGCGAGCGCGACGCCGCTGGTGCTGAGGGTGGCGGCGAGGGCCAGGGCGGTGGCCCGTCTGCGCGGTGCGGTCCGGCGCCCGACGGACTCCTGGGTGGGCCGTGCGGGCATGACGCGGTCGTGCATGCGGTGTCCTCCGGATGCGTGGGGGTTCCGGCGGTGCGTGGCCCGGGTGGGCCGGGGGAGCCGCCCGGACGCGGTGGGGGCGCGCGGGCAGGGTGGAGCGCTGACGGACGGTACGCGGGCGCGGCGGGCCGACCGGCCCGCTCGCGTCACGACATCACAGATTGGACTGGACCAATATTCGCCGTCAAGGGTGTCCGCCCGCTGGACCGCTCCCGGCCGCCCCCGCCCGGGCCCGGTAGGTTGACCGCTACGGAGCAGGCCCGCCGAACGGAGGACTCGCCATGGACAGCCAGGACTGGGACGACCGCTACGCCGCGAGCGAGCTGGTGTGGGGCGTCGAACCCAACCGCTGGGTGGTCCGCGAACTGACCGGCCGTACCCCCGGTCACGCCCTCGACCTGGCCACCGGGGAAGGCCGCAACGCCATCTGGCTGGCCACCCAGGGCTGGGAGGTCACCGGGCTGGACTACTCCGCCGTCGCCCTCGAACGGGCCGAGCGGCTCACCGCCGACCTGCCCGACGAGGTCGCCGACCGGCTCACCTGGCGGCACGGCGACGCCCGCAGCTATGAGGCCCCGGCCGCCGGCTACGACCTGGTCCTGGTCGCCTACCTCCAGGTCCCTGCGGAGGACCGCCGGGCCGCGCTGCGCCGCGCGGCCGCCGCACTCGCTCCCGGCGGCACCCTGCTGGTGGTCGGACACGATCTCGGCAACCTCACCGAGGGCGTGGGCGGCCCGCAGGACCCGGCCGTGCTGTTCACCCCGCAGGACGTCCTCGCCGACCTCGCCGACCAGGGCCTGCGCACCGTCCGGGCCGAGCGGGTGCACCGGACGGTCGGCGCGGAGCCCGGGCACAAGGGCGAGGGCGGCGGCGTCGCGGTGGACGCGCTGGTGCGGCTGGAGCGGGGTGCCGAGTGACGGCGCGACCGGCCCGGCGGACGCTGCTCACCGGCCTGGCGGCCGCCGTCCCGGCGCTGTTGGCGGGCTGCTCGGGTTCCTCCGGCAGGTCGGGCAAACCCGGTGGGAACGCCTCGGCGGCGCGGGCGAGCGACGCCGGTGGCGAGGCCTTCGTGATGATCATCCGGCACGGCGAGAAGCCGGACGGCGCCCACCCGGGACTGGACGAGAACGGCAGCCACGACGGCAAGTCCCTGACCGAGCGCGGTTGGTCCCGCGCCCGGGCGCTGCCCAGCCTGTTCGCCCCGCCCGCCCCCGGCCTGCGCACGCCCGCCCGGATCCTCGCCGCCGCCGACCAGGGCCCGCTGGCCGGAGCGCACCGGATGCGGCAGACCGTCACCCCGCTCGCCGCCAAGCTCGGGCTGACCGTCGACACCGCCTACGCCGAGTCCCAGGAGACCGCGCTGGCCGGCGCCGCACTGGCCGGCTCCCAGCCGGTCCTGATCTGCTGGGAGCACTCGCGGATCCCGCGGATCGTCGAGGCGCTCGGCGCCGCCGGCAGCGGCGCCCCCGCCACCTGGCCGGACCGCTTCGACCTGGTCTGGGTGTTCGCCCGCGCGGCCGGCGGCGCCTGGACCTTCCGTGAGGTCCGTCAGCACCTGCTGGACGGCGACGCCTGATCCACCCGTGGGTGTACGCGCACTGATATTCCGTCAATTAGCGTGACAGACATGAGGATTCGCGCGTTCTTCGGCGCCGCGGCCGTCGCGGTGCTGCTGCTCTCCGGCTGTGGCGGCTCCGGCTCCGAGGGCGGGCCGCAGCCCCGGCCGACCAGGGCCACCGGCACGGTGCCGACCGGCGGCGAGCGCCGCGCCGACGGTGCCGAACTGCTCTACCGGGCCGGGGGCGGGCACAGCGCGCAGAACCCGGCCTTCGCCCCGGACGGCCGCTCGATGCTGCTGACCGAGTTCAGCGAGGGCTACAACAAGGGTGCCGCCGCCCTCGGCGTGCTGCCGCTGGACGGCAGCCGTACGCCGCAGAAGGTCCTGGAGGATCCCGACAAGGCCGCCGTCAACCTCCCCGGCACCAGCTGGAACGCCGCCGCAGGGGCCTTCACCTTCGCCTCCGACCGGGAGTCCGGGCACGACGAGCTCTGGCTGATGACCCCCGGCGGCACCCCCGAGCGGGTGACCAGGCACGAGGACGGCAGCGGGTACAGCGAGCCGAGCTTCTCCCCGGACGGCGCGTGGATCGTCTTCCAGCAGAGCTGGGAACCGGAGCACACCGCCGGGAAAGGGGACTCCGCCGAGCAGGACTCGCTGTGGAAGGTCCGCCGCGACGGCGGCGACCCGGTCCGGCTGGTCGATGGCCGGGGCACCGGCACCGACAACCGCCAGCCGAACTGGTCCCCGAGGGGCGACCGGATCGTCTTCCAGCGGCGCACCGCCGGGGGCGAGGGCTGGGCGCTGTGGACGGTGCACCCGGACGGCACCGGCCTGCGTCAGGTCACCGACGCGCCCGGCGAGCACACCGACCCGGCCTGGTCGCCGGACGGGACGTACCTGGTGTTCTCCTCCAACCTCGGCGACCTGCCGAACGCCCAGGTCTTCGTGGTCGCGGCCGACGGCGGCCGCCCCGTCCGGGTGACCGGCGAGGCCGCGGCCTACGACGGCGCGCCGAGCTGGTCCCCGGACGGGAAGTGGATCGCCTTCGAGTCCTCCCCGGGCGGCGAGGCCGATCCCGCCGCCCTCTGGCGGATCCCCGCGCCCGCCCTCAAGCCCTGACCCGCGGTCACGGTGACCACCGAGTACTGCACGACGGTCAGCGGCACGCTGACCGTCGTCCCGGTGACGGTGTACGGGACGGGCTTGGGCGCCGGGTCGGTGCCGTCCGGTGTGGCGACGGTGACGGCGGCGACGGTGGCGCCGGCCGGAAGGGCATAGGAGAGCGTGCAGTTGGCGGGTGTGGTGAGGAAGGCCGCCGGGGTGTCGCCGAAGGTGGTGAAGTTCACCAGGTGGACGACGGTGTCGTTGCCGAGCCGCCGCGCGTCCAGGAAGATCCGCCGGTCCCCGGCCAGGGTGACGGCGGGCGGTGCGGACCGGCGGACCGGGGCGAGCAGTTGGTCGGCGGAGGCCTGGTCGGTCTTGTTGAGGTAGCTGAGTCCGGCCCGGTTGCGGACGTACCAGCAGGTGCCGCTACCGAAGGCGTTCTGCTTGGCGGCGGGCAGGGGATCGGCCCGGCGCAGGCCGAGCACGTCGGAGAGGGCGAACTCGGCGCGCTGGCCGCCCAGTTCGTCGAGCGCGGTGGGCGCGGGGCCGGTGATCACGATCGTCCCGCCGGCCGCGACGAAGCCCCGCAGCACGGCCGCCTCGGCGTCCGAGACCGCCTGGAGGTCGGGCAGCAGCAGCACCTTGAAGCGGGCCAGGTCGGCGGCGGCCAGGCCGGGGCTGGGCACCGTGTCGAACGGGATGTGCGCGTACACCAGGGCCTTCACCGCGCCCCGGAACTCGCCCAGCCAGGGGACGGCGGCGCAGCTCTGCTCCGGATCGTCGCCGCCCCACCAGTCGGTGATTCCGGCCGGGGTGGTGGTGTTGACGTACATCCCGATGCCCGCGCCCGGGGCGACGTAGTCCCGGGACGGGCTGGAGTGGTAGACGCCGACCTGGGCGGCCGGGGCGGCGTTGTAGAGCCGCTCCTGGTTGGCCTGGACGAAGCGGTACATCCGGGCGCGCATCGCCGCGTCCACGGTGTCGTTCTTGTACGGCGTCTTCACCTCGTACGGGTTGCAGCCGGCGGCGATCAGCTGGGACATCACCAGCGAGGCGTCGTCCGGCTGCCAGCCGTAGGAGAACGCCCAGGCGGGCTTGGCACCGCTGGCGCCGCGCGCGTACTTGTACATCGAGATCAGGCAGACCCAGTCGTCGGCGGTGGCGTGCCGCATGCCGTCGTAGTTGCCGAGGATGTCCACCTCCCAGACCTGGCTGACGGCGCCCTCGGCCTGGCGCAGGTAGCCGCCGTCCAGGCCGATGGAGGTGGCGTAGCGGTAGTCCATCGAGACGGTCTCGACGAAGGTGACCAGATCGGGGTTGACCGAGCGGCCGGCGGCGGCGATGTCGAGCTGGAACCGGAGCAGGTTGCGGTGGCGCCACTCGACGTAGCGGCGGAACACCGGGTCGGCGAAGTCGGCGACCTTGGGCAGGGCCAGGCCGGTGTCGGCCTTGAAGGCGGCCGCGCCCCAGGTGGAGGCGTCGCACCAGGAGAGCACGCCGTCGAAGTAGATCGGGACGTCCGGCCAGATGCCGTCCACGCCGGTCGCGGCCACTCCCTTGATCCGCTTGAGGTAGTAGTCCCGCCAGGGCGAGTTGGGGCTGAGCCAGACGCTCTCGTCGCCCGGGTCGACCCACACCACCACGCTGCCGTAGAACACGTTGGGCTTGCCGCCGAGGTCGCGCTGCACCCAGGCGCCGCCCTGGTCGTTCTTGTAGAACGAGCGGCCCTTCTCGCCGCCGGGGGAGATCAGCTCCAGGGAGGGGTAGTACATGACGACCTTCAGGCCGGCGGCGTGCGCCAGGCCGGTGAAGGTCTTCACCTCGGCCATGTGGGCGGCGAACTCGGCGTCGGTGAGCCAGTTGGAGAGCAGGGTGTCGAGCTCGATGACGCTGACGTTCTGTGCCTTGAGGGCGTCGACGGCGCTCCGCATGTCGGCGGGCTCGTTGAAGGTGCCGTCGGCGATGCGCGCGAAGCGGGCCCAGTCCGGCCAGGGCTGCGCGGTGCCGGTGCCCGCGGAGACGGAGGCGGGGCCGGGTGCGGGCAGGGGCTCCGGCGCGGGCGCCGGTGCGGCGGCCCAGGCCTGGCCGCCGGGCAGCAGGCGGACGGCGGCCAGCGCGCCGCCGGTGCCCAGGCCGGCCCGCAGCAGGCGGCGGCGGCCGAGGCGCGAGGTGGTGGCGGCGGTGGCGGGTGCGGGCGGTGTTCCTTCGGTCTCGGGCATGGTGGTCCCCCCAGGGTGGGTTGGCGGATCCCGGGAACGTGCGCGCAACGCTCGGTGCGGAGACGGCCGTTCTCCCGGTCGGCGGCGCCTTCGAGCCGACCGTAGACCGCGGGTCGCCCGCCTGTTCGGCCCCTGCCCGCGGCTACGTCAGACGTCGGATCGCGGCCTCCCCGGATGACCGAGCCGGATCGCGCGTCCGGGTCGGGCGAGCTCCTCCCCGGGGCGCTTGACAGTGTGCAGACCGGCGCCGGTGGTGACGGCGGGGGGAGTGCGGGGTAGGGGTCTTCGGAGCCTGCTGGTCGGATGATCATGGATATTCGACAGTGCTGTAGATTCACGGCACGGAACGGCGGCAGGGACGAGGAGGGCACGATGAGCGTTTCGCTGGCCAAGGGGCAGAAGATCAGCCTGGAGAAGCCGGGCGGCGGACAGCTGAGTGTGGTCCGGATGGGCCTGGGCTGGAAGGCCGCACAGCCCAAGGGCTTCTTCGCCAAGCTGCTGGCCGCCGGCCGGGAGATCGACCTGGACGCCTCGGCGGTGCTGTTCTCCCAGGGGCGGCCGGTGGACGTGGTCTTCTTCCAGCACCTCAACAGCAACGACGGCTCGGTCCGGCACAGCGGCGACAACCTGGTGGGCGGCGCGGGCGACGCGACCGACGACGAGTCGATCACCGTCGACCTGACCCGGATGGCCGCCGAGGTCGACCAGATCGTCTTCACCGTCAACTCCTTCACCGGCCAGACCTTCCAGGAGGTCGAGGCGGCCTTCTGCCGACTGGTCGACGAGCAGACCGGCGCCGAGCTGGCCCGGTACACGCTGACCGGCGGCGGCCCGTACACCGCGCAGATCATGGCCAAGGTGCAGCGCACGCCCGGCGGTTGGCAGATGACCGCGATCGGGCAGCCGGCCAGCGGGCGGACCTTCCAGGACCTGATGCCGGAGCTGGTCAAGCACTTGTGACCCGGCCCGGGGCCGGCCGATCGCGGCCGGCCCCGTCCGGTCTGCGCGCCGTCCCGGGCCCCGACGCGGCTCGGAACGGCGCTCGGGCGTCAGCGCAGGTCCAGGTCGCGGCGCCGGAACCCGGCCAGCGCCAGGGCGATCAGCGCGGCCGCGACCAGGGTGAGCGCCGCGAGCGGCGTCCAGTCCATGGCGGCCGCTGGGAGCCGGGGCACCTGCCCGAACGGCGAGAGCCGTTCCAGGCCCGACGGCAGCTTCAACAGCGGGCCCAGGTACCCGATCACGAACGCGTACGCCGGGACGAGCCAGGCCAGCGGCGTCGCCCGGGGCAGCCAGCCGTACACGGCGGCGGCGAAGCCCACCGTCACCCACTGGGCGGGCGCGAACGCCAGGGCCGCGCCGACCAGTCGCGGGAACGCGCCGCCGTCACCGGTGGACAGCGCCCCCGCCAGGCCGAATCCCACCCCCGCCGCGAGCAGCACCGCGGTCGAGCCCAGCAGTGCTGCCACGAGGTGCCCGCCCAGCCAGCCGGACCGGGACACCCCGGTGGCCAGCACCGGTTCGGCCCGCCCGGCGGTCTCCTCGGCGCGCGGGCGCAGCATCGCCAGGACCGCGTAGACCGCGCCGACCACGGCCACCACCAGCAGGGTCATCGCGGCGAAGGAGTCGGCGAGGGTGCGGCCGCCGAGCCGGGCGAGCGCCTCCTTCAGCTGGTCGACGTCCTTGAGCATCGAGTCGGCGTTGCCCAGCAGCGACCCGTACATCGCGCCGAGCAGCAGCAGCGCGACCGCGAAGCCGCCCAGCAGGCCGCGGTGCAGGCGCAGGGCGAGGCCGAGCGGGGTGCCGAGGAAGGGGCGGGCGGTGGGCGGTCCCGGGCGGGTGGCGCGCAGACCGGCGCCCACGTCCCGGCGGGTGCTCAGCGCGAAGCCGGCCGCGCCGGTGGCGGCGGCCAGGGCGAGCGCGGGCAGCAGCGGCCACCAGCGGTCGTCGAGGAAGGGGTAGGTGCGCTGCAGCCAGCCGATCGGGGAGGCCCAGGCGAGCCCGTTCGCGCCGGCGTCCCCGGCCGCGCGCAGCGCGTAGGCGGCGCCGAGCACGGCGAGGGCCAGCCCGGAGGCCGTCCGGGCGTGCTCGGTGACCTGGACGGCGACGGCGGCCACCGCCGCGAACAGCAGCCCGGCGGCGGCGGTCGCGGCCCCGAACAGCAGCGCGCCGCCGGTGTCGAGCCCGGGGACGCCGAGGCCGGGCAGCCCGGCGGCGAGCAGCAGGCCGAGCGCGAGGTCGGCGACGGCGGCGGTGGCCAGGGCGGCCGCGAGCTGGGCGTGCCGGCCGACGGCGGCGGAGCGGACCAGTTCGGCCCGCCCGCTCTCCTCCTCGGCCCGGGTGTGCCGGCTGACGATCAGGACGCTCATCAGCCCGGCCAGCACCGCCAGCAGGCCGAGCAGCCGGTGGCCGAGCATGGCGCCCCAGGTGTAGTCCGCCAGGTAGTGCCCCGGGCCGGTCATGGCGAGCACGGCCGGGCCGGCGGAGGCGTGGGCGATCGAGGCCCGGTCGGCGGCGGTCGGGTAGACGGCGTGCACGCTGTTGGCGCTGGCGAGGGTGAGCAGGCCGAGGCCGAGCACCCAGGCGGGGATGCGGACGCGGTCGCGGCGCAGGTCGAAGCGGAGCAGGGCGGCGGTGCCGGCCAGCGTGGCGGACGAGCGCCGCGGTCGGCCCGGGGCCGCGGTGGGCGTGCCGGTCGCGGTCGTGGTGGCGGTCATCGGGCGGCCTCGCCGTCGACCGGGTGCCCGTTGGCGGCCAGCTCGTCGCCGTAGTGGCGCAGCATCAGCTCCTCCAGCGTGGGCGGGTGGCTGACCAGGCTGCGCAGCCCGGCCTCGCCGAGGCGGCGGACGGCGGCGTCCAGGTGGGCGCCGTCCACGGCGAAGCGCACCCGGGCGCCCTCGGTGCGGACGCCGTGCACGCCCTCCAGCGTCTCCAGCCCGGTGACCGGGCGGTGGGTCTCGGCCTCGACCGTGGTGCGGGTGAGGTGGCGCAGCTCGCCGAGGCTGCCGGTCTGCACCACCCGGCCGTGGCGGATGATGCTGACCCGGTCGCCCAGCTTCTCCACCTCGTCCAGGAGGTGGCTGGACAGCAGGACGGTGCGCCCCTGCCCCCGGGCCTGCCGGACGACGTCCTGGAAGACCACCTCCATCAGCGGGTCGAGGCCGGAGGTCGGTTCGTCGAGCAGCAGCAGTTCGGCGTCGGAGGCGAGTGCGGCGACGATGGCGACCTTCTGCCGGTTGCCCTTGGAGTAGCTGCGGCCCTTCTTGGTGGGGTCGAGGTCGAAGCGCTCGATCAGCTCGTCCCGGCGGCGGCGGTCGAGCCGGCCGCGCAGCCGGGAGAGCAGGTCGATGGCCTCGCCGCCGGTGAGATTGGGCCACAGTTCGACGTCGCCCGGGACGTAGGCGAGGCGGCGGTGCAGCTCGACGGCGTCGTGCCACGGGTCCTTGCCGAGCAGCCGGGCGCTGCCGCCGTCGGCGCGCAGCAGGCCGAGGAGCACCCGGATGGCGGTGGACTTCCCGGCGCCGTTGGGCCCCAGGAATCCGTGCACCTCGCCGGTCTCGACGGTGAGGTCGAGGCCGTCCAGCGCGGCGGTCCGGCCGAAGGTCTTGCGGAGGCCGGACAGGGTGATTGCCTTCGTCATGCTGCTGAAGCTACCGTAGTTTCAGAAAAACGTGAATATTGGGAAGGCGTTAAAGTTCGGTCGAGAACGTGATGATCACCGGGAAGGGGACGGCGCACGTGGTGGAGCGGGAGCCGGAGAAGGGCCGCGACGAGCAGGCGGTGTCGGACTTCGTCGAGCGGTTCGCGGCCGAGCTGGTGGTCGCGGGCATGAGCCGGATGCCGGCCCGGGTCTTCTCCTGCCTGATGGCCGAGGAGAGCGGCGTGCTGACCTCCGCCGAGCTCTCCGAACGGCTGCGGATCAGCCCGGCCGCGGTGTCCGGCGCGATGGGCTACCTCACCCAGGTCGGCCTGGTCTCCAAGGAGCGCGAGCCGGGCTCGCGGCGGGACCGCTACCGGGTGCTGAACGACGTCTGGTTCGAGTCGATGACCCGGCGCGACGAGATCCTGATGCGCTGGATCCGGGTGCTCAAGGACGGCGAGGCCACCGTCGGCGCGGGCACCGTCGCGGGGGACCGGCTGGGGGAGAGCGCGGCCTTCTTCACGTTCATGGTCGATGAGGTGCACGGCATGCTCGCGCGGTGGCGCGTTCACCGCGCGACGCTGGCGGCGGGGGCGGAGCCGGAGCCTGGGTCAAGGTCAGGGCCGGTATCGGGCTCGGGCCAGTAGCGGACGGGACGGGGAACGCCGACGGCCCGCACCAGGGGGTGCGGGCCGTCAGCGGTGAAGGAGTCTCAGCGGGCCGGCGGCGCGGCGGAGGGGGAGAGCGACGCGCTGGGGGTCGGGCTCGCGGCGCCGGAGGGGGTGCCGCCCGGGGTGGGCGTGGCGGTGGGCGTCGCCGTGGCACACTCGGGAGCGGTGGGAGTGCCGGTCGGGGTGGCGGTCGCCGTGGCCGTCGGCGACGGGGTGCCCGTCGGAGTGGCGGTCGCGGTGGCCGTCGGGCTCGGGCAGGTGGTGGGCGTCCCGGTCGGGGTCCCGGTGGGCGTCCCGGTCGGGGTGGCCGTCGGAGTTCCGGTCGGGGTGGCCGGCGGGGACGGGTTGCCGGAGGGGGTGCCCGACGGCGTGGTCGTCGGGGTCGCGGGCGGCGCGGTGCTCGGCGTGCCCGTGGGCGTGGTGCTCGGACCGGGCGTCGGCTGCGCGGATGCGGACGGGGACTGGCTCGGGGTCGGCGCCGTCGGCTGGGTGCTCGGCTGCGTGCTCGGCGAGGACGGCGTCGGGGTGGTCGCGGGCGTGCTCGGCGTACCGGCCGTGGCGCCCGGCGTCGTCCCGGTCGGCGGGAGGAGCGGGGAGGGCGAGGAGCCCGGCGGGATCAAGGACGCCGGCCGGTTCGGCACGGTGGTGACGGCGCCGCTGCCGTAGTGGGCCATCCAGTTGCGGACCGTCCGCAGGTACTCGCCCGAGTTGTTGTAGCTGAGGACCGCCCGGTCGAGCTGCGCCGGGTCGGTGAGGTCGCGCCCGCCCGCGCACAGGTAGCGGGCGGCGCTCTCGGCGGCGTCGAAGACGTTGTTCGGGTCGGCCTTGCCGTCGCCGTTGGCGTCCGCGCCCCAGACCGCCCAGGTGGAGGGGATGAACTGCATCGGCCCGACGGCGCGGTCCCAGCGCGCGTCGCCGTCGTAGCGCCCGCCGTCGGTGTCGGGTATCGCGGCGAAGCCGTTGCCGTCCAGCGCCGGGCCGAGGATCGGGGTGAAGGTCGTGCCCGCCGCGTCCACCTGGCCGCCGTTGGCCTGGCCGGACTCGACCTGGCCGATCGCGGCCAGCAGCTGCCACGGCAGGTGGCAGCCGGGCGAGCGCTGCGCGGTCGAGGCCTCGGCCTGGCGGTAGGCGGCGAACACGGTCGCGGGCAGGGCCGCCCCGGTGGCGGCGAACGGGCCGGCGTTGGGCACGCCGGGCACGCCGGGCAGGCCGGGTACGGTGCCCGGGGGCTGCGGCAGTTGGACGGTGCCGCCGCCGTCGGCCGGGATGCCGGTGCCGAAGGTGCTGCCGACACCGGCGGTCGGGCCGTCGCCGACGGGTGAGCCGGCCTGGGAGGAGGTGGCGTCCGGCGCCGTCACGACGTCGGCGGCCGCGACCGGTGCGAGCCCGAAGCCCGTCATCTGAGAGCCGGTCAGCGCGGCGAGCGCCGTGAAGGCCGCCGCCGTCCCCGTGACCCGCTTGCCGAGCCGTAGCCCGCGCCCGCCCCGGGCCTTGCCGAACCGCTCCGTCATGCCGTGCCCCTCCCCGTCGCCGTCCGGACCTTCCCGGAACGGATGAGCCCTCGTCATCGTGCCTGCCGTTGCTTGACGGCTCCCACCGCCGGGACGATTAGTATCACGACCGTCTGACCGGGCCGGGGTGTCCGGCAGGGGCCCCGGGCCCCGCCGGTCGGTTGACACCCGCAGTTCAGCGGGGGTGAGGCCGCCTCAGATCGTTGGACGTCAGGCCCCCAGCCGCTTCGCGAAAATCCCGGCCAGGGCGGTCTCCGCGACGCCTTCCAGCGGGGCGTTCACCTCATCGCCCGGGGCGCGGCTCTTGGTCACCTCGACCAGGTAGAGGCGCCCGTCCGCCACGAAGTAGACGAACGGCCGGGCGCCGGTGCCCTTGCGGGTCGTCAGCACGGCCTCCTGGCCGACCACCGGGAGCGGGGTGACGGACAGCTCCGGGTCCGCCGTGACCCTGGCGAGGTTGGCCATCGGCATCTCCTGGATGGAGGCGTAGGACTCGCGGGAGCCCCAGGTGCAGCCCCACGGCCGGGTGCCGTCGGAGCCCGGGTCGGGGTGGGTGCCGGTGAACGGGCCGGAGGTGCCGACGGTCTGGACGACCTGCGGGGAGGTCAGCAGGGTGCAGGCGTCGTCGGGGCGCTTCCCGGCGGAGCCGGCGGCGCTCGTCGACGCGGCCGTCGGGGCGCTCGTCGAGGCCGTCGGGGTGCCGGTGGTCGCGGTCGTCGTGGTGGCGGCGGTGGTGGTCGGGGCGGGCGCTGCGGCGGTGTCGCGCTTCGGGGCGGAGGACGAGCAGCCGGTGAGTGCGGCGGCGGCGAGTGCGGCGGCCGGCAGCCAGGCGAGCCGACGGCCGTACCGGAGAAGCGGGTTGGTGTGCATGCGAGTCCCCCAGAGGTCCTGTCCATCGGCCCGGCGCCGGTGGCGGATGCGGTACGGGAGGGATGCTACGGGCTGCGCTCTGGCGGTATCTCCCGGTTCGGTAACGGGAGTTGACCGAGGACGTAACGGCGGTGGGCGGAGCGTGCCGGCGGCCGGACGGGCGGTTCGGGGCGCGGGGGTGGTACGTGCGCGTCGTTCCGGGCTCCCCGGCGGCGCCCGTCGTCGACCGTCCTGACCTGCGCGGATGCCCGGCACCGGTGGGGCCGCTCCCTACCAGGGCGAGCACCCGGACGCCAGGGGGCGGCCCCAACTCGCCCCTGGACGGGTGACGTTCTGATGAAAGTGGGCATGCCAGGAATCTCCGCCCGGCATGCTGTGCCCCGTGACGATGCGGATGGAGGCCCAGACCGTGAGTGCGAACCTGCCGGATACCGTCGCCGAGGGAGCTGCCGTTCTCCCGGCGCCCCCTCGGGTGGTCGACGACCTGGCCCGCGACCTGACCCGCGCCGCGGCGGCGGTCCGGTCGGTGTCGAGGGCCGGCCGCAGCGGTGGGGACGTCGCCGTCGCCGCCTACACCGCCGTGGTGTGCACCGGGCGTTCGGCCGCCCGCGCGCTGGAGGAGGCCGCCGCGTGGTGCCGGCAGGCCCCCGAGGCCGAGGTGCACTCGCTCGCCTGGGCCCGGGTGCCCGGGCACCGCCACGACGTGGACGAGTACCGCGTCACCCTGGCCGTCAGCTTCCCCGACGACGAGACCGGCGAGCACCTCGGCGACACCCACCGCGCCCGCCGCTGACCCCCCGTATGATCATCCCGTGGATCATGGAGGTACGAACCGTGGGTGACGGGGGCGCGAACGAGATGACGGGTGACCTGGCGGAGCAGACGCAGGACGCGGACGGCGGCGGCCCGCGCGAGCTCTCGCGGGCCGCCGCCGTGGCCGTGACGGTGCTCGCCGCCGTCTGCGGCGCCGTCGTGCTGCTGGCCGTGTTCCACTGGCTGGGCTGGGGTGTCCCCTGGATCGGCTGGCTGGTCGCCAAGGGCGGTATCAAACTCGCCGTCGGGGGCTTCGCCGGGCTGGCCGCCGCCTTCGCCTGGCTGCGGTCGCGGCTGCGGACCTGAGGGCCTGTCCGGCCGAGGCGGGCTGGGGACCTGAGTCGCGGCTGCGAACCTGACTGGAGCCGGTCGGGGGCCTGGCCGGAGCCCGCTGGGGTCAGCCCGCCTGCGGGGAGGGGCAGGTGAGGTCGTGCTCGGGGGCGCGGTCGTCCAGCAGGTAGCCCTCGACCACGCCGGTGACACAGGTGTTGGCGGTCGGGTACTGGCCGTGGTCGCCGCTCCCGGTGACGGTCACCAGCTTGGAGCCGCGCAGCGCGCGGTGCGCGCCGAGTGCGGCCTCGTAGTAAGTGGCCGGGTCGTGCACCGAGTTGAGCATCAGCACCGTCGGCAGGTGGGCGCCGGTGACCTTGACCTTCGGGGCGGGCGCGGTCGGCCAGGCTGCGCAGACCGCGCTGAAGGCCAGCGTGCGCGCGCCCGCCAGCGGCCAGCGCGCGGTGTTCTCCGCGCCGCGCTCGACCCAGGTGTCCATGTCCTTGGTCCACGGGGTGTCGCCGCAGGTCACCGAGAAGTACTCGGCGAGGAACTCCGGGCTGAGGTACTGGCCGAACACCCGCCCGGCCATCGTCTTGGCCGCCGGATCGGCCGCCTGCCAGTCGTCGACGGCGGTCAGGGACTGGGCGAGGAGGGGGAAGGTGGCCTCCTCGTAGATCGCGCTGATCGCGCCGTTGTCGAGCTGGTTCGGACCGATCGTCAACGACCCCTCGGTGATGGGCTGGTCGTGCAGCGCGGCGCGGCGCTGCTCCCAGTGCGCCTGCACCTGCTCGGGCGTCGAGCCCCAGTGGTAGGTGGCGTCCCGGGCGGCCAGCCACGGGACGAAGTCCTCGTCGAAGCGGCGCTGGAAGCTCATCGGCTGGCCCAGCTCGAACTTCTCCCAGGTGCCGTCGAAGCCGATGTTGCTGTCCAGGATCATCCGCTCGACCCGGTGCGGGAAGAGCGTCCCGTAGTAGGCGCCGATCATCGAGGCGTAGGACGGGCCGAAGTAGCTGATCTTCTGCTCGCCGAGCAGGCCGCGGAACAGGTCGATGTCGTGGGCGGTCTGCTCGGTGTTCAGGTAGGGCAGCAGGTCGCCGCTGTGCTCCTGGCAACTCGCGGCCAGCTTCTTGGAGTTGGCTATCACCTTGTCGATCGCCGCCGGGGACTGATCGCGGTAGTCGCCGGCCAGGAACTCCGTGAACTCCTCCGGCGTCTGGCACACGGCCCGGGTGCTCTGGCCGACGCCGCGCTGGTCGAAGCCCACGATGTCGTACGCGGCGCCGACGGCGGGGGCCGCCGTGGCCAGGCCCGCCGGGCGCAGCAGGCCCGACGCGCCGGGGCCGCCGGCGGCCATCAGCAGCGTGCCCTTGCGCTTGGCCGGGTCGCCGGCGCGGTGCCGGGAGACGGCGATCTTCAGGTCGGCCCCGGTGTCGGGGTGGTGCCAGTCGCGCGGGACGGTCATGGTGGCGCAGTCCAGCGTGGGCTGCTGGGCGCAGGGCTGCCAGTCGAGGGTCTGGTGGGTGTAGCGGGCGGGCGCGGCCTCGGCGTCACCCGGGTTGCGGGCGGTGTCCGGGGCGGCGCTCGCGGGGGCCGGCAGGGCGAGGCCGGCCAGGACGGCGGCGGCGACGGCCACGGCGGCGCGCCGGGTGCGGGAGGCGGTGGCGCTCGGTGCGCCGGCCTTCGAGGCGCCCGCGTTCGAGGCGGCGGTGCGGGACGCGGTGGTGTGGGACGCGGTGGTGTGGGACGCGGTGGCCGTCGAGGCGGTGATGTCGGATGCGGTGGTGTTCACGGGAACGATCCTGTCCGAGTGCGCTCTGACGGTCGATCATGCGAGGTTCCGTGTCCGGGGTGGTGCTGGGTACACCCCGGACCTGCGGCCCGCCCCCGGTCAGTACGCGGCGGTGAAGCGGGTGCGGCGGTGGACGGGCTGCTCGGCCTCGTCGAGCAGGGCGACGGCGAGGTCCTCCATGGAGATCGCCGAGAGGCCGTCGGCGTCGACCAGCAGTTCGTCCCGTCCGAGTCGGAAGCGGCCGGTGCGCTCGCCGGGTTCGAGCACGGCGGCGGGGCTGAGGTAGGTCCAGTCGACGTGGGCGTCGGCGCGGTAGAGGTCGAACTGCTCGCCGCAGGCCCGGGCGATCGGCAGGATCTCGGCGGGCAGGCCGGGGTCCTCGACGACGGTCAGGCCGCCGCGGCCGGGGATGGTGAGGCTGCCCGCGCCGCCGACGGCGAGCAGGCGCACGCCCGTCCCGGCGAGGCCGGCCAGCAGGCCCCGGGTGGCGGCGGGCAACTCGTGCTCGCTGCCGGGTGCCGGGCGGGTGGCGGTGATCACCAGGTCCTGTCCGGCGGCTATGCGTGCGACGTCCTCGGCGTTGCGGGCGTCGCCGACGGTGAGGGCGGCGGCGGACGGCAGACCGTGCGGCTTGGCGGGGTCGCGGACGACGGCGGTCACCTGGTGGCCGCGGGCGAGCGCCTCGGCCACCACCCGGCCGCCGACGTTGCCGGTGGCGCCGAACACGGTGATGCGCATGAAGGTTCTCCTCGGGCGGGGCTTCGTGGGACTTCGCGGGACTTCGTGGAACGTCAGGGGGCGTCCCGGGGGCGGGATCAGGCGTTCTCGCGGACGGTCGGGGGTGCGGCCTGCGGGTCGGCGGCCTGCGTGGGGGTGGGCTGGGCGGCGGCCTGCGCGGCGGGCGCGGGGGTGGCGCGGCGCCGCTGGGTCTGGGCCGCGACCAGCGAGCCGAGGACGATCAGCGCCCCGAGCGCCTGGAGCGGGCTGAGGTCCTGCCCGAGGGCCAGCCAGCCGATCGCGGTGGCGACCACCGGGCTGAGCAGGGAGAGGAAGGAGACCGAGGTCGGCGGCAGCGCCCGGATCCCGCGGAACCAGAGCGCGTACGTGAGCGCCGCACCGATCAGGCTGAGGTAGCCGTAGCCGAGCAGGTTGGCGGCGGTGAGATGGGAGGGCGGGCCGCCCTCGACGAGCAGCGCGACCGGCACCAGCAGCAGTCCGCCGGCGGTGAGCTGCCAGCCGGTGGTGGCGAGCAGCGGGGCGGGGGATGTCCAGCGCTTGGAGAGGACGACGCCGGTGGCCATGACCACCGCGCCGGCGAGCGCCGCGACCACGCCGACGACGTCCAGCTGTGCGTTGGCCCGCAGGACCAGCAGGCTGACGCCGGCGACGCCCGCGATGCCGGACAGGACGGTCCGCAGGGTGAGCCGGTCGCCGAGCAGCGCGGCCGAGAGCCCGGCGGTGATCAGCGGCTGGACGGCGCCGACGGTGGCGGCGACCCCGCCGGGGAGGCGGTAGGCGGCGATGAACAGGAGGGCGAGGAAGGCGCCGATGTTGAGCGCGCCGAGGACCAGCGAGCGCCACCACCAGCTGCCCTGCGGCAGGCGGCGGGTCAGCGCGATCAGCAGCAGCCCGGCGGGCAGGGCCCGGAGGACGGCCGCGAGGAGCGGGCGATGGGGCGGGAGCAGTTCGGTGGTGACGATGTAGGTCGACCCCCAGACGGCGGGGGCTATGGCGGTCACCAGCACGATTCCGAGGCGATTTCTTAGCACTAAGCCAATGTATCTCAGCGCTAAGGCATCTTTCATCTCTCTGCGGGGGTGACGTGGCTCACAGTTACCTCATCGCTAAGGAATATCGGCGGAATCCCCTACCCTGAACCCGTGGCAGATCATGTGGACCGAGTAGTCGCGCAATGGGCGGTCGAGCGCCCCGACCTGGACGTCTCCCCGATGGAGGTGCTCGGCCGGCTCAAGCGCCTCTACCGCCTGGTGGATGTGGAGCTCAAGCGCACCTTCGGCGACCACGGCCTGGACGCCGCCTCCTTCGACGTCCTCGCCACGCTGAAACGCAGCGGCCCGCCGTACCGCCTCACCCCCACCGGGCTGATGCAGTCCGCGATGGTCACCTCCGGCGCCATCACCCAGCGCCTCGACCGGCTGGAGGCCCGCGGCCTGGTCACCCGCACCGCCAGCGACGTGGACGGCCGCAGCCGCGAGGTCGCCCTCACCCCCGAGGGCCACGACCTGATCGACCGCGCCCTGCCCGACCACCTCGCCACCGAGCGCCGCATCCTGGCCGGCCTCGACGAGGCCCAGGCCGCCGCCCTCGTCGACGCCATGCGCACCCTGCTGGTCGCCCTCGGCGACAGCCCGGAGGAGCGGTAGCCGGGCGGCCCTCCCGCCGGCGCTACGGGCTGACCGCCACGGCCTTGAAGAGGGTGTAGTGGAACATGCCGCCCGGCTCGGCTGCGCGCCGCAGGTCGGCGACGCCCTGGTCGAAGGCAGCCCGGGTGGCTTCGCCCGGTCGCCGGCTGCGCCCGGGCTGGGTACGCTGACGGACCGTATCCCACTGCCGACCGCAGGGAGACGTGATGGCCAGGCTCGGGCGCACCGTTCAGCTCGGAGCGGTGCTGGTGGTGCTGGCGGCCATGCTCGGGCCGGTTCCGGGCGAGGCGGCGCCGGTGCGCCGTGATGCCGACCTGCTGCGGCGGGGTACGCCCGTGAACGGGACGACGGGCGGGACGGCGGAGGGGACGACGGCGATGGCCGATCAGGATTCACGGCAGCTCGCCGGGCGCCGGATCGTGCTGTCCTACGCCGGTCCGACGCCGCCTCCGGGCGTGCTGCAGACGATCCGGGAGGGGCGGGCGGCCGGCGTCATCCTGTTCGCGGAGAACGTCACGAGCCCGGCGCAACTCGCCGAGGCCGTCGCACAGTTGCGGCAGGCGGCGGCGGACTCGCCGGCGCCCGGCGAGCTGCTGCTGATGACCGACCAGGAGGGCGGCAAGGTGCGCCGCCTGCCCGGCGAGCCCGAACTCTCCGCCCGCCGGGCAGGGTTGGATCCCGACCCGGTCGGTGCGGCGGCCCGTTCCGGCGTCGGCGCGGCCGGCGCGCTTGCGGACGCCGGGCTCAACGTGAACCTCGCGCCGGTGCTCGACGTGTACGACGCCCCGGGCAACTTCATCGACCGCGCCGAGCGTTCCTTCGGCCAGGACCCGGCCCGGGTCGGTGAGTTGGGCAGCGCCTACCTCGCCGCCCAGCAGGGCCTGGGTGTCGCCGCCACGGCCAAGCACTTCCCCGGGCTCGGCTCCGCCGCTCGCGACCAGAACACCGACACCCGCCCGGTCACCCTGCCCGTGCCCTTGGACGAGCTGCGCGCCCGTGGGGAGGCGCCCTACCGGGCGGCCATCGCGGCGGGCGTCCGGCTGGTGATGGCTTCCTGGGCGATCTACCCGGCGCTCGACCCGGTCCGTCCGGCGGGGCTGTCGCCCACCGTGGTCCAGGGGGAGCTGCGCGGCCGCCTGGGCTTCCGGGGCGTCACCGTCACCGACGCCCTGGAGGCCGAGGCCCTCGCCCCGTACGGCGGCACCGGCGCCCGTGCGGTGGCCGCTGCCGAGGCCGGGATGGACCTCATCCTCTGCTCCGCCCGCGACCCGCAGCAGGCCGAGGACGCCACCGCGGCCCTCGTCGACGCCCTGGACTCCGGCCGGCTCGACCGCGACGCCTTCACGGCCGCCGCCGCCCGCGTCGACGCCCTGCGCGCCGCACTGCACTGAACCGGAGGCGCCCGGTCGGCCCCGGCCGGCAGCGGGCGCAGCCGGCCACGAAGGGTGTGCGGGCGCTGACTTCTCGGGGCGTGATTGCGCCATCGAAGGTACAGATTTCAGTCTCCTTGGTAGTTCCAAGGCGGAACCGGGTCATGGCATAGGAATCGCATGGCAAAGTTCTCGTCGTGGCACCTATGAAATGTCACATGTGCTACCTCACCTGTCCAGATCGTTCCTCACACCCTCCGAAGGAGGAGTCCATGAACCGCATCACGCGGATCGCGGCGGGCGCGGCCGGTGCCGTCGCCCTGCTCTCGGCGCCGGTGCCGGCGTTCGCCGTACCGTCGAGTGGCGCCGCCGATGTCGCCGCCACGGTCACGACCTGCGGCTACAACGGCCTGCAGGCCGGGCTGTCGACCAAGGTCTGCGCCGAGGTCACCGGCAGCAGCGTCGTGCTGTACGGGCAGATCGGCCTGGCCGGGCCGCCCTCCCCGGGCACCCCGTGGCCGCCGGCGCCGCAGGAGCTACTGACCCACCTGTCGGCCGACGTGACCGGTGGCGCGTCGCTCGGTGCGGTGAGCGGGCGCACCGTGTTCACGGTCAGCACCGTGCGGGTCGACGGCATCAGTGCCACCGCGCCGTGCGGTTCGACCGTCCACGCCTCCTTCAGTGTCGAGTCGATCTGGCGGGGTCCGGCCCCGGTCGTGGTGGATGTGCCTGTAGTCTGCTGACGTCACGTCACCATAACGGCCGAGTCCGGGAGTTGGCAGCATCCCGGGCTCGGCTTCCGGCGTTCCCCGGGCCGCCCTGGAGGTGAGGCGACGCGCCCGGGCCGGGCTCGGCCGGTGCGGCGCGCCCGGGGCCCCGCCGGGACGGCCCGGCGGGGTGCCCGCTGTGACGACTTGAAGAAATCTTCATCTGTCGCGATGATGCTTGCCGGCCGCCGGTGTGGACGCGCGGCCGGACGCCCACCGAGCCGTACCCGAGGGAGAGACGCGGACGATGCCGGTCCCGCTGTACCAGGCCAAGGCGGAGTTCTTCCGCACCCTCGGCCACCCGGTCCGGATCCGGGTGCTGGAACTGCTCCAGGACGGGCCCCGGCCGGTGCGCGAGCTGCTGGCCGAGATCGAGGTCGAGCCGTCCAACCTCTCCCAGCAGCTCGCGGTGCTGCGCCGCACCCAGCTGGTCGCGGCCACCCGTGAGGGCAACACCGTGGTCTACGCGCTCAGCACCCCGGACGTGGCGGAACTGCTGCGCGCCGCGCGCCGGATCCTGACCGAGCTGATCACCGACCAGGGCGCGCTGCTCACCGAGCTGCGCGCCCCCGGCGGCCGGCCGGCCCGCTGAGCCCGCGCCCGACCCGGCCGACCGACCCGAGGAGAACCCCCGCCATGAGCGAGAGCACGCGCCGGAGCACGAGCGACGGTACGAGCGACGAGAAGCGCAGGCGCAAGGCCATGCTCATCCGGGCCGGGATCTACATCTTCGCCACGCACCTGTTCGCCGGCTTCGTACTGCTGCTGTTCGCGCTCGGGGGCCGCCACTGAGCGGCCCGTCCGCTCAGCGGCGCGGGCGGTCCGTCACGAGGTAGCGGTCGCTGGTGCTGGTCCAGGCCTGGACGCCCTCGACGAGCTCCCGGGTGCCGTCCAGGTACCAGCGCCCGGCCGGGTGGCGGCGACGCAGGTCGCTGCGCAGGGCGTCGTTCTCCCGTCGCAGCCGGGCGACCCGGGCGCGGACGGCGGCGACGGCCCGGCTGCGGGTGCAGCCTCGGATCCGCTGCAGGGCGAGGACGGTGTTGAAGGCGGCCGCGCTCTGGCGTTCCTCCCGCTCCAGCGAGTACAGGTCGTTGATCAGCGTGGCGGCGTCGGCGGTGTTGGCGCGCAGCCGGTGCAGTGCGGGCTCCGCGTGGAGTGCGGCGGGGGCGTCGGCGCCGTGGACCCGTTCCAGTATGTTCGTGAACGGGTAGAGGCAGCTGCTGTGGCGGCGCAGCCGCATGGTCTCGGGCAGGCCGAGGGCGGGGACGGTGCCGCGGGCGCGGTGCCCGGCCTCGGTGGGGAAGGTCTCCAGGCAGGCCTGCCACTCCCGGGCGGCCCGGGCGCGCCACTGCGGCGACATGCCCTGGGTCTGGCGCTCCCACAGGTCCTGCCAGGCGGCGAGCAGCAGGCCGTCCGGGCCGGGCGTCGGGCCGGGCGTCGGGATGGCGTGCGGGTCGCCGGTCGGGACGCCCGTCGGTCCGGAGGCGTCCGGTCGGCCGCCGGCGGCGCCGTGCAGGACGGCGATCAGCGGGTCGACGACGGCGCGGGCCTCGGCGGGGCGGCGCCCGGGCGGGCCGTCGAAGCGGTCGTCGAGGATGGTGAACCAGCCCAGCATGTCGACCAGCAGGTCGAGGTCGGCGCCGCGGGTCCGCGGGAAGGCGTGGCCGATCAACTCGTGGAGGGCGTAGGCCCGGTAGCCGGGCAGCTCGGCCGGGGCGAGCAGGCCGCGGCCGACCGCCCAGTCGGCGTGCCGCAGCGCGGCGGTGTGCAGTTCGCCGGGTCGGCGCGGAGTCCGGGGCGGGTCGGGTGCCGGGTCGGGTGCCGGGTCGGGTGCCGGGGTGAGGCCGGGGACGCGCACCGGACAGCGGCCCGCCGGGGGGGCTTCGACGGCCGCGCGGTCGGCCGGGGGGCTGTCGGGGCGCGGCGGCCGGGCGTCGCGCGGGTCCAGCCGGACCCGCAGCCCGTGCGCCTGGACCGTCGTCCACACCACCTCCCGGGCCCGCGCGCCGGGGACGGCCACCGGCCGCCAGCGGCGCAGGATCGCGGCCGCCGCGACCGTCAGCTCGGCCCAGGCGAAGGCCTCCCCGATGCACTTGTGCTTGCCCGCGCCGAACGGAAGGAAGGACTGCCGCCCGGCCCCGCCGCCGCCCTGCCAGCGCTCCGGACGGAAGCGCAGCGGCTCCGGGTAGCGGTGCGGGTCGCGGTGCAGCGCGGTGAGGCTGTAGAGCAGCTCGGTGCCGGCCGGGATCCGGTACGGGCCGAGCTCCACCGGCACCTGGGCGGTGCGCATCAGGAAGGCGTTGGGCGCGTGCAGCCGCACCACCTCCTGGGTGACGCTGCGGGTGTAGGTGAGCCTGGCCAGCGCCTCGGGGGTGGGGACGGCGCCGGCCGGCAGGTGCTCGTCGAGTTCGGCGAGCACCCTGGCCTCCACCTCGGGGTGGCGCAGGAGTTCGTCGAGGAGCCAGGTCAGCGTGGTGGAGACGGTCTCGGTGCCGGCGCCGAACATGGTGATCGCCTCGGACCGGACGTCGGCCTCGGTGAGCGGGCGGCCGGTGGCCGGGTCGGTGGCGGCGCGCAGCAGTGCGGGCAGGGTGCCGCCCCGCCCGGTGGAACCGGTGCCGCCGGCGGCCGGTGCATCGGCGCTCCGGGCGTCCGTCGGCCGTCCGCTGACGGCCTGGTCGACGACCCGGTTGAGCACCCGGACGGCGGCGTCGAAGCGCCGGTTGACCGGCAGTGGCAGCCGGGCGAGCGCCGGGTGCGGGTAGAGGGACTGGACGATCTGGCCCTTCACCATGTCCGGCAGCGCCCGGTGGAAGGCCAGCGTGGCGTCCTCGCTGAGCCGGGCGTCGAACAGCGAGCGGGTGACGATCTCCAGCGCGAGGTGGTTCATCTCCTTGGCCACGTCGAGGACCTGTCCCGGGCGCCAGCGCCCGGCCCGCTCCTCGGTGACCTGGTGCATCACGGCGACGTACTCGGCCATCCGGTCCGGGCCGAAGGCGGGTTGGACGACCCGGCGGCGGTCCCGGTGGGCCTGGCCCTCGGACATCAGCAGGCCGTCGCCGAAGGCCGTCTTGAGGGTGTCCTGGACGGCGCCGCGCGGGCAGTCGTAGGCGAGGGCGACGAGCAGGGTGTGGACCAGCGAGGCGTCGGTGACCACGCAGACGGTGCGCGGCCCGAGCCGGATCCGGACGACGCCGCCGTGCCGGGAGAGCGAGCCCAGGAATCCGAGCGGGTCGCGCAGCAGGGCGGCCGCGTGGCCGAGGCCGGGGAGCGCGCCGGGGGCGAGCGGGGGGACGGCCGCGCGGGTGGTGCGGGGCGCGGGCGGCGCGGTTCTCGGGGGGACGTCCCGTTTCCGCATCTCGGTCATCAGGGTCATGACAGTTCCTCTCATCGCAGGAGCTGGTGCGGACGGTACCGGGGGAGGCGCCGACGGGCCGGCCGGGAGGTCGGGGGCGGCCAGCGCGGGCCCCGCGTGCACCTCGACTGGAGGGCGCACGTCATGGCAAACGCGCCGGTTGGGCGGGCGTTGCGCCGAACGCGGGCGGATCACTCCAACGGTCGATCAGCCGGGCCCGCTCGGACTACCCGCGGGGAGGGCTCTGACCTGCGGCGACGGCCCCGCCGAAAAGATCCGCGCCGGGCCCTGCGGGCAGGGTCTTTGGACCCTCGCCGCCCGGCCGCGCGAGGTCCAGCATGGTCCGGGAGAAGGAGGACCCTGATGACCCGTCTGCGCCACCGGCCCACCCTAGACGTCCGGGTGGAGATCCGCGGCGAGCTGCCGCGCGAGGACGCCGAGTACGCCCGGGCGCAGGCGCTGGACACGGCGGCCGGACTCGGCCCCGGCGCCCGCGCGCTGCGCATCCGGCTCACCCGTACGCGCGCCCGGACGGTGACCCGGCCCGCCCTCGCGCAGGCCGACGTCGACCTGGCCGGCGCCGGTCCGGTCCGGGTGCAACTCGCCGCCGCCACCGCCCGGGAGGCCGTCGACCTCACCCTCGGGACCCTCGCCGGCCGGGCCGTCCGGCTGCGCGAACAGGGCGACATCGGACTCGCCGCCGTCCACGAGAGCGCCTACCGCCCGCAGTACGCCGCCCGCCCGCTCGCCGAACGGCGGATCGCCCGGCGCAAGGAGGTGGTCCTCGCCCACCGCACCCCCGAGCAGGCCGCCCGCGAACTGCTCGCGCTGGACCGGCGGTTCCACCTCTTCGTGGACGCCACGACCGGCCGGGACAGCCTGGTCCACCGCTGCCCGCTCAGCGGCGCCCTGGAGTGCGCCGCCGCCGGGGCCGACCCCGCGGGCCCGCTCGACCTCCCCGAGGCGGCCCGCCGGCTCTGGCTGACCGGCGCCCCGTTCGTCTGCCACGCCGACCCCGGCGACGGCCGCGCCCGGGTGCTCTACCGCCGCTACGACGGCCACTACGGCCTGATAACGCCGGTAGCGGACCGCCGTTGACGGGCAGGACACCCACCGGGGCGGGACCGCACCGCCCCTGACGGCCGCGAGCGCCCCGACCGCCACGACTTCCACGATTTCCACGACAGGGGAACCGGGACCATGGACTGCGACGACGTCATGCTGACCGTCCGGATCACCGCCGTCGAGCGCGCGCTGCTGCGGGACCTCGCGCGCGGCCACGGCGGGGACGTCTCCGAGGTCGTGGTGGACGGCCTGCTGGAGGTCATCCCCGCACTGCACGACGACGCCTCCGCGCTGCCGCTGCGGCGCGTCCTGGCCAGACCCGGCCCGTGCGCGCTGACCCTCTGGCTGCCCGCCCCGGTCGCGGACCTGTTGCCGCTGCTGGGCGAGCGGATCGCGCGGACCGGCGGCCCGTCGACCGGGCCGGCCAGCGCCGCGCTGTCCGCCGCGCTGCGGCTGTGGCTCGCCGGGGACCGGGACGGGCTGGCCGCCGGGCTGGCCCGGCTGCACGGCGGCTGCGCCGGCGGGCGGGCGGCGGTGCGGCCGGGGCCGGGGACGGTCTGGGCCGCTGCCTGACGATCCGTCGGCGCATGGCCCCAGCCGGCGTGTCCTGGGCGGGAATCGGCCAGCTCAAGGATCTGGTCACGACCGGACGGCCAGGGCGTGTCCGGCTGTCGGAGCCCAGGCCCCGGGACTCCGGCCGGGTGGCCGCCACCACCCCCGTGCCGGGGAGCGCACACCCCCCGATCGCGCTCCCCGGCACTGTCGTGTCCGGGGTCGTCCGCAGGTGCGGGAAACGCGATTCCGCAAGAGGTTTCTGTTATCCCCGCCCACCCTCCTCGCTCTCCGGAGTGTCGGACGGCCCGAGCCCCCTCACCCCGGGGCGCCCGGGCCCTCGCGCGAGGAGAGGAACGCGATGGGATCCCGGAGCACGGAGCTTCGCCGGCGTCGACCCCGACGCCCGCCGGTGGCCCCGTCGCGCCGTCGACCCGCTCCGCGCCGCCGACCCCGCTCCCGGCCTCGGGGACGACCTCCCTCCTTGGGTGACGGACAGTCATCTCGATTGAGATGTCGTGTGGTTGACCGGAGTCGACCGCTCCGGTCACGGTCGGCTGCGAGGTCCGGATCGTCGGCGCGTCAGGTCCGCGCTCCGGACGGCGTGTCGCGCAGCAGCGGCAACTCGCCTCCTGCACCGACGGGTTCACTTTCGCGGCGAACGACGGCGCGCTGGTTCGCGGGCTCGGCGGCCGCTGGCACTACGGTGGTTGGCTGTTGGAGCTGCAGCAGTCGAACGGTCGGACGGACCTGAACCGGTCGCTGCTGAAGACCTCCTGAGACCGCCCGGGGCGCCGGGTGCGGGCGCCGCCACCACCCGGTGGCGTCCGCACCCGGCGCCACCGCTGCCCGCCCCTCAGCCCTCACGAGGATTGCCCGCCATGCGAACCCGCCCCCTCGTCGCCGCCCTCGCCCTCGCCGGTGCGACCGTGCTGCCGGCCGCCGCACCGGCCGCCGTCCAGGGCGACACCGTCCACCTGGACGTCTCCGGACAGCGGAACGGCCACGTCAGCACCGTCGCCACCTGGGAGAACGACCACGACCCGGTCACCGGGGAGTTCGTCGGCACGCTCGCCGCGGCGTCCTCGGACGGGCGCACGGTCGGCCCCTGGCGCCTGGTCGCCGTCCCGGGCGAGGCGGGGACGTACACCACCCGGGAGATGCTCCCAGCCGGGCACTGGCGGGTGACCGTCGACTGCGCGTTCCCCTCGCCGGGCCACGGCGAGCGCGAACTCGACGTCGAGGCCCCGGTGATCGGCGACCCGCCGCTGTCGGGGGCCGCGGCGACGACGGGCCCCGCCTCGACCGCCATACCAGCGCCCGCGCCCCCGACCCAGACCTCGACCGTCCCGCCGGCCCTCGACGGCGCCGCCCCGGCCCGTCCCGTCGCCCGGGGCACCCCCTCCGATACCACGCCCGACGCCGCCACCTGGGCCGCGATCGGGACCGCCGCCGCGGCCGTCGTGCTGGTCGCCACCGGCTTCTGGCTCCGCCGCCGTCCGCACGGCTGAGCCGCCTCGGCCCGTCGGGGGACCGCCGGGACCCGGCCGGGGACCCGGTCGGGGGAACCGTCGGGCCCGAACCGTCGTCCCAGTGGTCACCGGGCGCCACCGGGTGTCCGGCCGACCGCAAGGGAGCGTCCGCGCATGAAGAAGGTCCTGATCACCGGCGGCGCGGGATTCATCGGTAGCACCGTGGCGTCCGCCCTCCTCGACCAGGGCATCACCCCGGTCATCCTGGACGACCTGTCCAAGGGCCGGGCCGAGTTCGTCGAGGGCCGGGTGTTCTACCAGGGCGACATCGCCGACGCCGCCCTGCTCGACCGGATCTTCGCCGAGCACCCGGACATCGACGCCACCCTGCACTGCGCCGCCAGGATCGTCGTGCCCGAGTCGGTGGCCAAACCGCTGTACTACTACCGGGAGAACGTCGCCAAGACCGTCGAGCTGCTCGACGCCCTCCAGCGCAACGGCTGCACCCGCGTCGTGTTCAGCAGCTCCGCCTCCATCTACGCGCCCACCCCGGACGCCCGGGTCGACGAGAGCTGCCCGGTCGACGCCAACAGCCCCTACGCGCGCACCAAGCAGATGATGGAGCAGGTCCTGCAGGACTGGACCCGTGGGGAGGGCGCCGAGCGGCAGCGGGTCATCGCCCTGCGGTACTTCAACCCGATCGGCGCCGACCCGAGGCTGCGCACCGGCCTGCAGGACCTCAACCCCACCCACGCCCTGGGCAAGCTGATCGAGGCGCACACCAACGGCACGCCGTTCACCATCACCGGCGTCGACTGGGCGACCAGGGACGGCTCCGGCATCCGCGACTACGTCCACGTCCAGGACCTGGCGGAGGCGCACGTCGCGGCGCTGGTCCGCTTCGACGAGGTGATCGCCTCCGGCGCCGGGGACCGCTACCGGGTCATCAACGTGGGGACGGGCGACGGCACCACCGTGCGTGAACTGGTCGCCGCCTTCGAGCAGGCCGTCGGCGGCACCCTCGACGTCCGCGAGACCGGCCCCCGCCCCGGCGACGTGATCGGCTGCTACGCCGTCGTCGACACCGCCCGCGAGCTGCTCGGGTGGAAGCCGCGGCGGGGCATCGCCGAGGGCGTCGCCGACGCGCTCGCCTGGCGCGCGAAGTGGGCCGCCCGTCTCGGCGCCCACTGACCCTCGCCCGACCCTGGGCGCAGTGGCCCTGGGTCTGAAGACCCGGGGCTACTGCACGGCCGTGCCGGACTTCGCCCAGTTGTCGTGCAACCGGTCGAGGTAGGACTGCGCCTGGGAGCCCACCTTGACCCCGCGGGCGAAGGCCAGCATGTTGCCCGCGCCGGCGTTGTAGCCGAGGGCGAGGAGTTCGTCGTGGTTCAGCGGCGCGGCCGGGCGCGCCGGGAGCTGTCCGGCCAGGTCGTGCAGGTGCCAGGCGGCCGCCTGGATGGCCAGGTCGCGGTCGTCCGGCAGTTCCTCCCACCGGCGGGAGGCGAAGGGGCGGCCGGGCTTGGTGTCGTCGAAGGCGGCGCGGTGCATGTTGGCGATGCCGAAGGAGGCGTCGGGCTTGCTGCGCTGCCAGGTCCGTTCGAGCTCCGGGTCGTGCGGCTTGTACGACTCGTTGTAGAGGATCGCCATCAGCAGCTGCGGGTCGACCCCGGCCTCGGCGGCGTACCGGCGCACCGGGGCCGCGTAGTCGGCGGGGTCGTAGCGTCCGGAGGGTTTCGACGGCGCGGTGGAGGCGGGCGTGGAGGGTTTCGACGGCGCGGTGGAGGGCGCGGAACCGTCCGGCGAGGAGCCGGTGGTGGTCGTCGCGGCCGGGGAGGCGCCGGAGGATGCCGGGTCAAGGTGGCCGCCGCCCCGGACGATGCCCCACCCGGCCGCGACCAGCACGCCGACGACCAGCCAGCGCCCCCAGCGCGACCCCTTCTGCTCCTCGCTCACCGCTGCCGACCCCTCCCGTCCGCCCGTGCCTTCGTTCGACCGTCGTACCGGCGATCGTGCCCGGTGGCAGGCTACTCGGCCGGCTTCTGCTCGCCGTCGAGGTTGCGCAGGAAGCCCTTGGCCTTCTCGACACCGGTGTCGATCTGGCCGCTGTACTTGCCGTCCGTCCGGTCGTCGATCACGTCGCCGACCTTGTCCAGACCCTGCCCGAGCACGTCGCTGTGCTCGCGGGCGAGGTCGGTGGCCTTGTCCGCGAGGTTCTTCAGACTCTCAAACATGGTGACGCTCTGCTCCTCTGGCGCGTTCCTGATGGTGTGCCGACGTGGCGGGGATCATGACCATCGTAACGACGGCCCGCCAGGCGCTTCGCCGCTGCCGGATGACGGCGGGTGACTTTGCTGAAATGGGTTTGTATGCTCCAGCCCAACCTCTACAGCCGTGTAGAAGCTGGGAACCGCCACAGGACGGAACGCGTCCCGGCACGCACGCGGCGCGCACGCGCCGCGGCAGCCGAAACGACCGAGGGAAGTGCGCATGGCCGGGCAGCGGGCAAGAACGCCGTACCAGGACGCGGGACCGCGCACCGACGACCCCGCCCTCCCCGCGCAGCGCTCGCGCGCGGCCGACGCGGCGGAACCCGCCGCACCACCCGCCGCCCGCGCCCAGCGGGCCGGGGCCTCCCGCCGCCGGCCGCAGGCCCGTCGGGGCGGCGGCCTGCCGGTGGTGCTCACCGCCGTCGGCCTGCCCGTCCTCGGCGGGGTCGCGGACGAGCTCGGCGGCCCCGGCATCGGCGTCCTGTTCGCGGTCGGCGCGGTCAGCGGGACGGGGGCCGCGGCGGCGCTGTGCAGCAGGGCCGGCCGTTGGTGGGTCGTCACCGCCGCCCCGCTCGTGGTGCTGTTCGGCGCCGCCGGCATCGAGTACCTGTGGAACCGGGACGCGTACCAGGGCAGGCAACTCGGCACCGGCGCGCTGCGGTGGGTGGTGGAGGCGTTCCCGGTGATGGCGGCGGCGGTGGGGGTGGCGCTGCTGGTCGTCGCGGTCCGGACCGCACTCGACCGCCGGCGGCCCCGCAGCGCGGGCACGGCGACCGGAAGGAGCCGTCGTGGCTGAACGCCCCAACCGTCCCGGCCCCCGCCCGCGTGGCCACGTTCCGCGCCGCGGCGCCGCCCCGCTCGTCGTCGCCGGACGGACCCTCGCGTGCACCGTCTCCGTCGCCGTCCTCGGGGCCAGCGGCTTCACCTGGTACGAGTACCGCAGCCTCGACGACGGCATGACCAAGTCCACCGCGCTGAGCGAGGCGAAGAAGAACGCCCCGCCGCACCTCGACAAGTCGGTCAACCTGCTGCTGATCGGCCTCGACAGCCGGAAGGACATGGACGGCAACGACCTGCCCAAGCAGTTCGTCGAGGACGAACTGCACGCCGGGTCCAGCGAGATCGGCGGGTACAACACCAACGCCCTGATCGTCCTGCACATCCCGGCCAACGGCGGCAAGGTCACCGCGCTGTCCGTCCCGCGCGACAACTACGTGCAGACCGTCGGCGCCGACGGCAAGATGCACAAGATCAAGGAGGCCTACGGCATCGCCAAGGGGGCCGCCGAGCGGAAACTCGCCGGCAAGGGGCTCTCCAAGGCCGACCTGGAGCGGCAGAGCCGCGAAGCCGGACGCTCCGCCACCATCCAGACCGTGCAGAGCTTCCTCGACGTCCCGATCGACCACTTCGCCGAGGTCAACCTGATCGGCTTCTACGACATCGCCAGGGCCGTCGAGCCGATCCAGGTCTGTCTCAACCACCCGGTCGACGACCCGATCATCGCCCGCACCGCCACCCACGAGGGCGGCGGCACCGGGCTCAAGCTCCCGGCCGGGATCAGCTCCCTGAACGCCGCCCAGGCTCTGTCCTTCGTCCGCCAGCGCCACCACCTCACCAACGGCGACCTCGACCGCACCCACCGGCAGCAGGCGTTCATCTCCTCCGTCGAGTACCGGCTCAAGCAGCAGGGCGTCCTCAACGACTTCGGGCAGATGCAGAAGCTGTTCGGGGTGGTGAAGAAGGACGTCGTCATCGACAACGAGTGGAACATCCTCGACTTCGCCCGGCAGGCGCCCAACCTCACCGGTGGGAACGTCGAGTTCAACACCCTGCCGATCGCCGGGTTCAAGACCGTCGGCGGTCAGGAGGTCAACACCGTCAACGCGGAGCTGATCAAGAAGATCGTCCGGCAGCTGTTCAACCGCGAACCGGCCCCCGTCCAGGCCGCCCCCGCACCCACCGAGGCCGCCACCGAGACCGCCACCCCCTCTCCACCCGCCGCCTCCCCGACCGCGGCCAGGTCCGTCGTGGACGTCAACGCCGTCGCGGGCGCCGGCGCGGCCGCCACCGAGTCCAAGGCCCTCACCGAACTCGGCTACCAGCCCGGCAGGATCGGCGACGCCACCGCCAGGACCAGGGCCACCACCGTCACCTACGGCAGCGGTGCCAGGGCCGACGCGCAGCAGCTCGCCACCCGCTACGGGGTCACCCCCACGGCCACCGCCGGGGTCGCCCCCGGCCACATCCTCGTCACCCTCGCGGCCACCCGCACCCCCAGCCCGACCGCCACCCCCTCGCCGCCCGCCGCCGCGGCCACCGACCCCGTCGCAGGCCTGCCCATGCAGGGGCCCGCGGTCAAGGCCGGCGGCATCCCCTGCGTGGACTGACGGCGCGGGGCGGGCCGGTTCGGCGTGCGGCGGCCGAACCGGCCGTCACGGGTGGGGAGTTCCCTCCCGGACGCGCCGGGCGAGGAGGCCGACGACCCACAGCAGGACGGCCGTGGCACCCACCGCGGCGAGTACGTAGGTCGCGGGCATGTCGTCGTTGGGATACCGGTCACCGACGACCCGGACCGTGGCGGGGTCGTCCGCCGCCGCCTCCAGGGTGACGGTCACCCCGACGCGCGGCTTCCCGAGCCGCTTCAGGCCGAGCGCCGTCGTGCTGTAGGCGCGGTCCCCGACCCGGTACGTGACGGTGTAGAGCCACCCGCCCTTGCGCAGGGCCGCGGCGCTCACCGTCCCGTCCACCCGCAGCGGCGCGGCGTCGATCCGGCTGGCGGCCCGCCACTGCGCGGACGCGGCGCTCAGGCTCCAGCAGATCACCAGCAGCGAGACCGCCGCGCCCGCCAACGGCAGGGACCACGCCCGGCGTAAGACTGCCTTCATGGCCCGGACGATACCCGGCCCGCGACGCCGTGTCGGCGGCCGGTGCGAGGATCCCCGGCCTCCGGTGCGGCCGAAGCGGTGGCCGCCGGCCCGGGGCGGACGTGCTGCTGTGAGGGATCGTCAACTCTGCTTCATCGCCCACCAGTAGGCCAGGGCGGCCAGGCTGGTGGCCGCGCCGAGGAGGCAGACGGCCGGCCAGCCCCAGTGGTCGTAGACGACGGTGGAGCCGATCGCGCCCACCGCGCAGCCGGCGGAGTAGAGGAGCATGTAACCGGCGGTCAGCCGGCTCTGCGCCTCGGGGCGGACCTGGTAGAGCAGGTGCTGGTTGACCACGTGCACGGACTGCAGGCCGTAGTCGATCACCACCATGGCGAGCACCAGCCACCACACCGAGTGCGGCAGCAGGGCCGCCGGGAGCCAGGCGGCGAGCATCGCCAACAGGCCGATGCCGGCGGTGCGTTCGGCGTGTCCGCGGTCGGCCCGGCGGCCCGCGTGGCCGGCGCCCAGGGCTCCGGCGGCGCCGGCGAGGCCGAAGAGGCCGATCTCGGTGTGGCTGAGGTTGAACGGCGGGGCGGCGAGCGGGAGCACCATCGGGGTGAGCAGGACGGTGATCGAGGTGAAGGTGAGCAGCGCGAGGACGGCCCGGACCCGGAGCACGGGCTCCGCGGCGAAGAGCGTGAACACCGAGCCGATCAGCCGCAGGTAGCCGATCCGCCGGGTCCGGCGCCGCCGTTCGGCCGGGAGGGCGGCGGCGACGGCGAGGGCCATCGCGCCGGTGGCGACGGCGGACACGACGTAGACGGCGCGCCAGCCGGTCAGGTCCCCGAGGGTGCCGGCGACGGTACGGGCGAGCAGGATGCCGACCACGATGCCGCTGGTCACGGTGCCGACGACCCGGCCCTGGTCGGCGGGGGCGGCGAGCGAGGCCGAGTACGCGACGACGACCTGGGCGACCACCGCGAGGACGCCGACGCCGGCCATCGCGGCGAACATCAGCGGTGCGGAGGGCGCCACGGCGACGGCGCCGAGGGCGAGGACGGAGAGCCCGAGCTGGGCGGTGATCAGGGTGCGGCGGTTGACGTGGTCGCCGAGCGGGACGAGCAGCAGCAGGCCGAGCGCGTAGCCGATCTGGGTGAGGGTGCCGACGAGGCCGATGGTGGCCGGGTCGATGCCGTAGTCCTCGGCGATGAGGTCCAGCAGGGGCTGCGAGTAGTAGACGTTGGCGACGGCGAGGCCGCAGGCGACGGAGAGCAGCCAGGCGACGGCGGGTGGCAGGCCGCGTGGGGGCGCGTCGGCGGCGGGGGAGGTCGCACGGGTGGTGCAGGTCATGGGCAGGTCTCCCTCGGGCGGCGGCATGCACAGGCTGGTTTCAAAGTGCTACCGCGCAACCCTGGCATATCCTGGTTTCAATAAGCAACCGCGAGCTCGCCGGTAGGCTGGCCGCCGACCGGTGGAAGGTGGGAGAAGTGCCGAAGCGCACCACGCACGAGGAGTCGACCTGTCCGGTCGCCCGGCCGCTCGACGTCGTCGGCGACGGCTGGACGCTGCTGATCGTCCGCGACGCCTTCGACGGGCTGCGCCGCTTCGGGCAGTTCCAGAAGAACCTGGGCCTCGCCAAGAACATCCTCTCGGCCCGCCTCGCCAACCTGGTCGCGAACGGCGTGTTCGAGCTCGCTCCGGCCGCCGACGGCAGCCCGTACCGGGAGTACGTGCTGACCGAGAAGGGGCGCGCGCTGTTCCCGGTGATCACCGCGCTGCGGCAGTGGGGCGACCAGTGGTTCTTCACCGCGGACGAGCCGCGTGCCCGGCTGGTGGAACGAGGGACGGGCGCGCCGATCGCGCCGATGACGGTCCGCTCGACCGACGGCCGGGTGCTCCGGCCCGAGGACTCCGAGGTGCTGCTGCCCTAGGGTCCTGGTCGTGCCGCCGCCACCGGCCGGGTGGCGGCCGGTGGCGGCGGGGGGAGCCGGGCGGATCAGCTGGGAGTGGCGTTCTCCGTCGACGGGGTGATCTTGGGTGCGGTGGTCGTCGTCGTGGTGCCGGTGGTCCCCGCGGGGGCCCCGGTCGTCGGCGTCCCGTTGACCGCCGGAGGTTTGGTGGTCGGCGTCGGAGTGGGCACTGTGTAGGTGGACGGCCCCGCGGGCGAGCCGGTGGACGCGGACGAGGGGCCGGCCGTCTTGGTCGTCCCGCTGGGGGTGCCCGAGGAGGCGGACGACGTCGCGGCGGCGGAGCCCGTCCCCGTCGAGGCGCCGGAGGACTTCGCTCCGGAGGAGGTGGCCCCCGACGACGTGGCGCCGGAGGACTTCGCTCCGGAGGAGGTGGCCCCCGACGACGTGGCTCCGGAGGAGGTGGCCCCCGACGATGTGGCCCCGGAGGACTTCGCCCCGGAGGACGTGGCCCCGGACGAGGTCGCGCCGGACGAGGTGGCCCCCGAGGACGTGGCTCCCGAGGTCGTCGCCGGGCCGGAGCCGGAGGTCGCCCCGGAGGACGAGGTCGGCATCGAGGCCGTGGCCCCCGGCGTGGTCGGCGTCATCTTCCCCGGCGGCGGGACACCGGGCGCCAGCGGGCCCTTGGGCGGATCGACGTGCCGGTCGACCACCTCGATCCGCCCGGTCAGCCGGGAGAACCAGCCGCCCGTCTCGATGTTCACCAGGATGATCTCGGTCACCGGCTGCGGCGCCGGCACCACGACGACCAGCGTCGTCGGCTGGAAACCGGACCACGCTTTCCCGGTGTACTTGGCGTCGCTCACCAGCACCGGCGCCTTCAGCGGGTTGCCGCAGGCGCAGCGCACCCGGGGCACGCCCTGGGAGTCCACCAGCACGGCGGTGCCGGCCTGCAGCACGGACTGGTACTCGGTGCTGGCGCCGCTCTTGTAGGTGTGGTTGGTGACCCGGGTGTCCACCCGCAGGTACGCCGAGGTCAGCGAGCGCAGGTAGGACGGGATCGCGGACTGCTCGATGCCCGCGGCGGAGGCCCAGGCGCGGCCGGAGTCCCCGGTGGAGACCATCGTGATCAGGCGCTCGGTGTCGCAGCTGGGCTTGGACATCGTGCCGCCGTACAGCCCGGTGGAGCTGCCCTGCACGCTGTGGATCACCCGCGGGGAGGTCGCCGTGGATCCGCCGCCCTGCCCGGGCTGCGGCGCCTGCGACGGGGCGGGGGCGCTCACACCCTGGGTTTCCACCGATGGAGTGAACGGGGCGGGCCCCGGATCGGCCGGGGTCTGCAGCGCGACCTCGTTGGCGGCCGGTATGGCCTCGTTGTGGCCGCCCTGGTTGTTCACGATCAGCACGGTGGCCACCACGGCCACCGCCACCGTGCCCGCGGCCAGTGCGAGTCCCCGCCCGGAGCGCCACCACGGCGTGTGCGACCCGCCGCCACCGCCTGACGGCGGTCCGGAGGATCCGGGGGGCCCGGAAGACCCGGGTGGGGGGCCGGCCGGGCCTCCACCCGACGGGGGGCCGGCCAGCGGGCCGGACGGGGGGCCCGACGGGGGGCCGTAGGGGGGCTCGCTGGGCGGGCCGGACGGGGGCGGTTGGGAACTCATCGAGGCTCCGTTTCGCAGGCGGCCGGCGGACGCGCCGGCCCGGGAAGCTCCTGCCACTGGCTTCCATTTCCGCCCGGCACCTCACCTGCCGCAACAGCAGGTGTGCGCATCGTCGCCGGGCGTGCCCGCCGGGTGTCGGTCACCCTGGAACGCGTAGCCCGACAGCACCGGGGAGCCTGACGCGCCGACGCCGCTCCAGCGGGTCGAGCCGAGGAGCCCGACGCGCTGGGGCGCCCGACAGCACCGAGGAGACGGTATGCAGCAGCCCACGACCCGGGCCGCCGGCCCGCCCGGCGCCCTGCGCGGCTGGCTGGACGCGCTCGCCGTGGTGCTGGCCGGGTTCGCCGCGATGGCGGCGGTGGCCGCGCTGGGCCTCTGGCTGGCCGGCGCCAACCGCCTCCCGGACGGCGGCTTCGCCTCCGTGCTGGCCGGGACGCTGGCGCTGGCCGTCGGCGGATCCGTCCAACTCGACGGAGGGGCCGGGCAGTTCGCCGCCGTGGATGCCGGGATCGGCGTCATGCCGCTCTCCGTCTCACTGGTCGGCGCGGTGGTGATGGCCGAGGTGTTCCTGCGTCAGCTGCGCTTTCGCGCGGTGGCCGGCGGCGGCGAACTGCTCGGCCGGATCGCCCGGACGGTGGTGCTCTGGCTGGTCGCCCTCGCGCTGCTCACCCTCGGCGCCCGGCACACCTTCGTCGTCCCGCTCGGCGGCGACCTCGCCCAGTCCATCGGCGGCGTGCTCGGGCTGACCCCGGAGGTCGGCTTCCACGCGGACGGCGCGAGCACGGTGGGCATCGGCCTGGCCTGGCTGCTCGTCGTCCTCGCGGGCACCTTCGCGGTGTCTCGGCGGGCGCCGTTGCCGCGCGCCCTGGTGCCCTACCAACTGGCCGTTCGCCCGGCCGCGTTCGCGCTCTGGCTGGTCCTGCTCGCGTACCTGGTGATCGGGGTGGCGGCCGGGGTGCTGACCGCGATCGTGCACGGCAACGCCCGGCAGACCATGGCCGTGGTGCTGCTCGCCCTGCCCGACCTGGTCTGGCTGGCCTTCGGCGTCGGCCTCGGCGCGCAGTGGCACGGACGGCTCGCCGGCGCGCTGGGCCTTCCGGTGCCCAAGCCGCTCGCCGAGGTGCTGCGCGCCCCGGAGGGGCAGCAGGCCACCATCAGCCTGGGCACCCTCGCCGACCAGGACGCGCGCAGCTGGTGGCTGCTGCCGCTGGCCGCGGTGCTGCTGCTCGCGGCCGGCTTCCTCGCCGCGTACCGCTCGCCGCGCACCGTCCGGCTCTGGCAGCACGCTGTCCGGTTCGCCCTGGCCACCGCGGCGACGGTACTGCTGGTCGGGCTCTGGACCCGGGCGGACGCCGACTACGGGCTGTCCGTGCTCGGCGTCGGCATCGGCCAGGGCGGCCTCGGCGACCTCCTCGGCTCCATCCTCGGCGGCTCCAACCCGCTGGCCGGCCTCGGCAGCGGCAGCCTCACCCTGCGCCCGGTGCTGTGGACGGCCGTGCCGCTGGCGGCGGGCTGGGGTCTGCTGGCCGGCGGGCTCGGCGCCCTGCTCGCCGCCCGCACCGGCCGCCGCGGCGACGTGACGGCCGCAGAGCGGGGCTGACACCGTCGCCGGGTGATCGGACGGCTGCGTACGGCCCCCCGCCCGGCCGTCGGGCTGACCGCGGTCCCCGCCTGAGCGCCCTGGCTGCGCCGCGCGCTCAGAGCGCCTCGGCGAGCAGGATCGCCGCCGCCGGCACCGCCTGGCCGAGGGCGCCGCGCCAGAGCTTCGGCTCCGAGACGAAGAGGGTGATACCGCCGGCGACCATGAACGCGGCGATGTACGTGATCACGGCGCGGCCGGAGCCGGCGTGCCCGGTGTGCAGCAGGACCAGGCCGGCGACCAGGCCGAGGGCCAGGAACAGGTTGTAGAAGCCGACGTTGAAGCGCCACAGCCGGACCTCCGGGGCGTCCGCCGTGCTGCCGGTGAGCAGGAAGCGCACCCGCGGGTGCCCGTACAGGAAGCTCTCCAGCGGCCAGACGACGAGGTGGATCGCGGCGGCGAGCATCGCGAAGACCTGGCTCACGGCGTTCATGGCGGGTGGCTCCCTCGGGGTCGGCGGAGGACGGCTGACGGCGGCCGGCGCTCACCGCGGCGGCGGGCGGACGACCGGGGCGGCCCAGGCGGGCGGCTCGGGCACGGCGGCCGGCGGGGCGAGCCCGGGGACGACCGCCCGGACGACCTGGGTGGGCGGCCCGGCCCCGCTCCACGGCCCGGGCGCGGCGCTCCGCCCGGGTGCGAGGACGGTGGCCGCGCGCAGCTCGGCGATGAACTGCAGGCAGCTGGCGAACCGGTCCTGCGGCGCCTTGGCGAGCGCCCGGGCGACCACGGCCTCGACGGCGGCGGGCAGGTCGGGGCGGTGGTCGCGCAGCGCGGGCGGCGGGTCGTTGAGGTGGGCCCAGAGCAGGGCGAGGTCGCTCTCCCGGCGGAACGGCGGGGCGCCCGCGAGCATCTCGAAGACCACGCAGCCGAGGCCGTACTGGTCGCAGCGCCCGTCCAGCGGGCGGCCGGAGATCTGCTCGGGCGCGGCGTAGTCGAGGGTGCCGACGATCTGGCCGACACCGGTGAGCCCGCTGAGCGACAGGGACTTCTTGGTGAGCCCGAAGTCCGCCAGGTACAGGTGCTCGGGGTGCTCGCTGTCCGTCCCGGCGGCGACCAGCACGTTGCCGGGCTTGACGTCCCGGTGGACCAGGTCGTGGTCGTGTGCGGCGTCGAGCGCGGAGGCGATCTGCAGGGCCAGCCGGACGGCCCGCTCGATCGGGAACGGTCCGTCCTGGGTGAGCAGCGCGCGCAGGTCGCCGCCCTCGACGTAGCGCATCGCGATGAACAGGATGCCGTCGTGCTCGCCGGCCTCGAACACCGGGATGATGTGCGGGTGGTCGATCGCGGCGGCGGCCTCGGACTCGTGCATGAAGCGCTGCCGGAACACCTCGTTGCGGGCCAGTTCGGGGGCGAGCAGCTTGACCGCGACGGTCCGGCCGAGTCGCAGGTCCTTGGCCCGGTACACCACGGCCATGCCGCCGCGCCCGATCTCGCGCTCCAGCCGGTAGCCCGCGATCCGGCTCCCGACCATGCCGGCGGGCAGACCGGGCGCGGACGCCGGCTCGGGTGCGGACGGGTGCTCGGGCGCGGACAGCGGCGAGGGTCCGGACGGCGGCGAGGGGCCGGACGGCGGCCCGGGCGCCTGCTCGACCGGCCGGACGGTCGGGTGGTCGGAGGGCCGGGCGGTCGGCCGGTCGGGGGGTTGCGCGGAGGGGATCACGGCTCGCTCGTCCGGGTGGGGGCGTACGGGCCGCGCGCGGGCGACGGGGCGGACGTCGGGGCCGGCGACGGGGCGGGCTTCGGCGCGGACGTCGGGGCGGGCGTCGGCCGCTGGGCGGCCGCGTACGTCTGGAGCTGCAGCCCGTCGCAGTAGCACCAGCGGTCGTGCGCCGGGTCGAACACCCAGAGCGCCTCGCCGTCGACGACCAGGCCGAGCCGCAGGCCGCGGGTCCACTCCTGGAAGCCCTCCAAGTCGAGGCCGCCCGTCGCCAGGTCCTCCAGCAGGGCGCGGTAGCGGGCCAGCCCGGCCTCGGCCTCGGCGAGCGCAGGGCGCGGGTCGGCGGTCCGGGCCGGTGGGCCGTCGGCGGTGGGCGGGGTGCCCGGGAGCGTGATCAGCAGGCGGCCGTCCACCCAGGCGGTCCAGCCGTTGGAGCAGAGGACCTGGGCCCAGTCGCCCTGCCGGGTGACCAGCCGCACCGGGAGCAGAGCGTCCAGCCGGGCGGCGGGCCGGGCCGGGTCGGGGGCCGCCCAGGTGGCCAGCCCGGCCGGCGGGGCGACGTGGGTGGGGCGGAACACGAACTCGTCCATGGGCGGCTACATTTCCTCCGCCGCGCGAGCCGCGGCTGCGCGCGGCACTCGCACCACAGGTCGTTTTCCACTCTACCGGCGGCGGCCGGGCCCGGCCCGGGGCCGCGCAACCGAGTCCGGCGCCGCCCGACCGAGTCCGGCGCCGCCCGACCGAGCCCCCGCGCCGCACGGCGGCGCCCTACCGCCGCATGATCGCGGGCTCGTGCCGCCGCAGCAGGGCCAGCACCAGCAGCCCGTACGCCACCGCGAGCGCGGGCAGCACCGCGATGGCCCGCAGCCAGCCGGCGCGCTCGTGGCGGAACATCGGGTCGGCGGTGATCGCGGTCGGGAAGATGCGGTGCAGCTCGACCGTGCGGGCCATCGCCGACATGCCCCAGCGGGACGGGATCAGCCAGGCGAACTGCTCCAGCCCGGGCACGCCGTGCAGCTTGAGCATCAGGCCGCTGAAGACGATCTGCACCACCGAGAGGAGCACCAGCAGCGGCATGGTGGCCTCCTCCTTGTCCACCAGCGCCGAGACCACCAGGCCGAGCATCATCGCCGAGAACGCCAGCAGCGCGACCGCGATGATCAGCTCGGGCAGCTGCGGCATCACCACGCCGGTCGGCACCGCCCAGGAGAGGTTCACCCCGGCCAGGCCGACCACGGTCAGCACCGCGGCCTGACCGACCGTGACCGTGCCGAGCACCACCACCTTGGAGACCAGGTACGCCGATCTGGACAGCCCGACCACGCGTTCGCGCCGGTAGATCGCCCGTTCCTTGACCACCTCGCGGACCGAGTTGGCGGCGCCGGTCAGCAGGCCGCCGATGCAGAGCGTGAGCAGGCAGTTGACGGCGTTGTCCGGGGTGAGCCGGGAGCCGGCCATCACCCGGCACATCAGGCCGATCACGAAGGGCAGCACCACCATGATGGTGAGGAACAGCCGGTCGGCGGCGAGCACCGCGGTGTACCGCCGCACCAGGGTGCCCAGCTGGGAGAACCAGCCCTGCGGCTTCTCCCAGCCGATCGGCGGCGACGGGTGTCCGTCGGCCGGCGCCGCGGCGACGGCTTCGGCGGCGACGTACCGCCCGTACTGCGGGGAGGCGCGGAAGCGGCGCTGCCAGGCCTCGTGGTCCTCGTTCTCGAAGGCCTCGAAGGCCTCCGGCCACTCCTCGAAGCCGAAGAACTCCAGTGCCTCGCCCGGCGGGCCGTAGTAGGCCGTCCGGCCGCCGGGGGCGAGTACCAGCAGGCGGTCGCACACGTTGAGGCTCAGCACGCTGTGCGTCACCACGACCACCGTCCGGCCGTCGTCGGCGAGCCCGCGCAGCATGTGCATCACCGAGCGCTCCATGCCCGGGTCCAGGCCGGAGGTCGGCTCGTCGAGGAACAGCAGCGAGGGCTTGGTGAGCAGCTCCAACGCGACGCTGACCCGCTTGCGCTGGCCGCCGGAGAGGCTGCCGATCACCTGGTCGGCCCGGCTCGCCAGGCCCAACTCGTGGATCACCTCGGTGACCCTGGCCTCCCGCTCGTGCTTCGCGGTGTCGCCGGGGAAGCGCAGTTCGGCGGCGTAGGCGAGGGCGCGGCGGACGGTGAGCTGGGTGTGCAGGATGTCGTCCTGCGGCACCAGGCCGATCCGGCGCCGCAGTTCGGCGTAGTCGCGGTAGAGGTCCCGTCCGTCGTACAGCACCGTGCCCTCGTCGGCGGGGCGCAGCCCGGTGAGGGCGTTGAGCAGGGTGGACTTGCCGGCGCCGCTCGGGCCGGCCACCGCGAGCAGCGCCTTCTCGGCGAGCGGGAAGCTCACGTCGTCCAGCAGTACCCGGTGCTCGGAGCCGACCCGGACCACCAGGTGCTGCACGTCCAGGGAGATCTCGCCGGTGTCGGTGTACTCGACGAGGTGGCCGTCGGAGAGGCAGAGCGCGGAGTGGCCGATGCCGACGATGTCGGCCGGGCCGATCGGCGCCTGCTGGACCGGGCGGCCGTTCAGGTAGGTGCCGTTGTGGCTGTCCAGGTCGACGATCTCGTGGCCGCCGTCGGGCAGGTTCCGCAGTTCGGCGTGGTGGCGGGAGACCACCAGGTTGTCCAGGATCAGGTCGTTGTCGTGCGAGCGGCCGATCCGCACCGTGCCGCCGGGCAGCTGGAGCACCGAGCTGGGGCTGCGGAACGTCCCGGAGAGCTCGGGGGCGAGCAGCGAGGGCCGTTCGCCGGGGTCGGGGCGGGGCAGGCCGGCGAAGGTCGCGGACGGGCCGTCCGCCGGGTCGCCGAAGCGCAGCCGGGTGCCGGGGCCGACGTCCTGGCGGTCGATCCGGCGGCCCTGGTCGTAGGTGCCGTTGGTGCTGCCGACGTCCTCCAGCAGCCAGTGGCCGTCGGTGGCCCGCAGCACGGCGTGGTGCCAGGAGACCCGGGGATCGTCCAGCACGATCTCGCTGGTCGGGTCGCGGCCGAGGTGGTACGCCAGGGCCGGGTCGATCAGCTGCGACTCGGTGCCGGTGACCAGGACGAGGGGTGGCGCGGTGGGTGCGCCCGGGCGCTGTCCCATGATGCGAATTCTATCGCCGCGGCGGGTCGGGGGCCTGTCCGGACAGCCGGTCCGGACGGCCTGTCCGGACCCTGGGATTGGACTGGACCACTGTCCCGGCGCGGCACTATCGTTCGGCGTGCCCGCACGCCACCCGACGACCACCCGGGGACGGAACGCATGAGTATCTGGCCGCAGTTGCGCCGTTCCCGGACCGTCAGAGCCGGCCGCGCCCCCGGCACGGTGCTGCACTGCGGCCTGATGGACACCATGCTGGCCGACCTCGCCGTCTCGGTCGTGCTCTACTTCGACCGGCCGCTGGACGACGACCGGCTCGCCGCCGGCCTGGCCCGCGCCCTGGACCGGGTGCCGGTGTTCGCCGGGCGGCTGCGCACCGACGGGGACGCCCTCGAAGCGGTCTGCGACGACTCCGGCGTCCCGCTGGACCTCTACACCGTGGACGGCACGCTCGCCGAGGCGATGGGCCGGGTGACGGCCGCCGGCTCCGAGCTGGCCGACCCGGTGGACGCCCTGGCCGCGCGCGTCGGCGGCGCCCCGCTGCTCACCGTCCGGGTGACCCGCACCGCCGACGGTGGGACGGTGCTGGGCTGCTCCTGGCACCACGCGATCGGTGACCTGCACAGCTTCATGCTGCTGCTGCGGATCTGGTCGGCGGCGGTCGAGGGCGAGGAGCTTCCCGAGGCCGAACTGGTCGAGGACCAGGACGCGTTGCTGGACCGGGTGCTCCCGGCCGAGGACTGCGGGCGGCCCGGCTTCCGGGTGCCCTCGGCGGCGGAGGCGCAGCTGCTGGCCCGCGAGGTGGCGGCCGGGCCGCGCGCCAACCGGACCGTCCAGATCTACTTCGGGGGCGCCGAAGTCGACCGGATGCGCGCGGAGTTCGGTGCGGCGGCCGGCCGAAGACTCTCGTCCGGGGACGTGCTCTGCGCCCATGTCATCGGCACGATCAGGGAGTTGGACGGCGACGAGGCCGAGCGCTGGCTGACCGTCCCGGTCAACGCCCGGCGCTGGCTGCGGCTCTCGCCCGCGCTGGTGGGCAACCTGCTGGGTGACGTCCACCTGCCGTACCGGCCCAAGGACGGCCCGGCGGCGCTCGCGGGCGCGCTGCGGGCGGCGGTCGAGGAGTTCCCGACCGCCCACCTCAACCTGCGTTCCAACCTGGGCTTCCTGGCCTCGCTCGGCCGTGCCCGGCTGCGCGACTGCGTGCCGCTGGGCTTCGACCCGCAGGCGCGCCGGTTCAGCTTCTCCAACTGGAGCCGGTTCGGGGCCTATCGGGTGAGCTTCCAGGGGCACCACCCGGTGTTCTTCAGCCCGGCCGCCAACTACCCACTGCCGTGGGTGAGTTGGACGGTCGAGGGGTTCGGCGGCGAGGGCTACCTGAGCACCGTGGTGCTGCCGGCCCGGCTCGCCGCCCGGGTGCGGGGTACGGAGGGCCGGGCCGCGCTGCACCGCTTCCGGCACGAGACCGACGCGCTGCCCGCGTCGGCCTCGGCCGTTCCCAAGGTGATCTGAGGAGCACCTGGAAACTAGGCGAAGTCCGCCTCGATCGCGGTCCACAGCTGCACCCGGGCGCGCAGCGCGGTGCGGACGGTCTCGGCGCACTCGTCCCACTTGGCCTGGTCGTCGCCGCACAGGTCGATCAGCATCTGCATCGCCATCGGGGTGTGCTGCTCGCCGTCCACCTCGATGTGCCGGGCCAGGTAGTCCTTGAACACGGTGAGCACGCCGTCCGGGTCGTCGATGCCGACCACCTGGGCGAACATGTCCGGGATCAGGTCCTCGCGGCCGAAGGCGAAGGCGGCGGCCCGGCAGTGCACCGGCGCGGTCTCGATGATCGACCAGGTGGTGCCGGTGAAGTCGACGGCGGCCTGCGGCACCGGGGCGGCCTTCAGCGCCTCCGGCACGGCGGTGCCGGTGCCCAGCAGCTCCAGGAACTCCTCGACCGGGCGCGGGTCGGCGCCGGCCTGCCGCATGCCCTCGACGTACAGCTCGAAGTGGCTGGTGTAGCCCTCGCCGAGCTCGTCGCTCTCCTCGACCAGCACGATCTCGTTGATCAGCCGGCGGCTGGCGGTCGGCCCGCTCGGGACCCACGGGACCTCGACGCCGGTGAGGTCGCGCTGCAGGCTCTTCAGCAGTGACATGAAGTCCCAGACCGCGAAGACGTGGCTGTCCAGGAAGGTGCGGACGCGCTCGATGCTGGTCAGCCCGCCGTACACGGCGTGGCCGACCACCTCGCGGCGCAGCGGGTCGATGGCCTGCTGGAGGCTGGTCAGGCCGGGGTGCGAACGGTCCCAGTGGTAGCGGTTGGTGGACAAGACGGCTCCTTCGGGTCAGGGGCTTCGGGCGTGCTTCGGGCGTGCTTCAGGGGTGCTTCAGGACGGCGTGCAGGGCGTGGCGCAGCTGCTCGCGGCCGGGCTGCAGGGCCCGGTCGAGGGCGGGGGCGAAGGGCAGGACGGCGCCGTCGGGGCGGGTGACCCGGCGGGGCGGGGCGATCAGGCGCAGCTCCTCGGCGGCGGTGGCCAGCACCTCGGAGGCGAAGCCGCAGCTGCGGTTGGAGTCGTCGAACACGACCAGCCGGCCGGTGCGTTCCAGTGAGGCGGCGAGCGCGGCCCAGTCCAGCGGGTACAGCGTGCGCGGGTCGAGGACCTCGACCGAGACGTCCTCGGCGACCTCCTCGGCCACGGCGAGCGCGTCGTGCACCAGGTGTCCGACGGCGACCACGGTGACGTCGCTGCCGGGGCGGTGGATCCGGGCCCGGCCGAGCGGGATCGGGGCGAGGTCCCAGGTGACGGTCTCGCGCACCGGGAGGGCGGCGGCGGGCGCGAACACCACGACCGGGTCCGGGTCGCGGATCGCCGAGCGCAGCAGCCCGTAGGCGTCGGTCGGGGTGGCGGGCACCACGGTCTTCACCCCGGCGTGGGCGAACAGGCTGTACGGGTGGTCGGAGTGCTGCCCGGCCCAGCCGTCCCGGGAGCCCGAGCCGGGCACCAGACAGGTCAGCGGGACGCTCGCCTGCCCGCCGGTCATCAGGGAGAACTTGTGGGCCTGGTTGACGAGTTGCTCGAAGACCAGGAACAGCAGCGAGGGGATCTGGAATTCCAGCACCGGCCGCCGGCCGGCGAGCGCGGCGCCGATCGCCATCGCGGTGAAGGCCTGCTCGGACAGCGGGGTGTCGACGATCCGCTCGGGACCGAAGCGGTCCAGCAGGCCGAGCGTCGGGCCGGCCATCCCGGCGCCGATGTCCTCGCCGAAGACGCAGACCGCCGGGTCGTCGGCGAGTTCGTCGGCGATCGCCCGGTTGAGGGCCTTGGTGTACGAGAGCCTGGTCATGCCACCGCCCCCGCCCGGGGCCGCAACCCGTCGGCGTACAGGTGGTCCAACGCGCCTGCCGGGTCCGGGTGTTCGGAGGCGAGGGCGAACTCCTCGGCGGCGCCGAGCTGCCGGGCCACCGCGGCGTCGAGCCCGGCGACGGTCGGTGGGTCCAGCAGGGCGGCGGCCCGGGGGAGCGGGTCGCGGGCGCGCCAGGCGTCGACCTCCTCGGGGGTGCGGTAGCGCAGTCTCATCCGGCGTTCCATGGTGTGGTGGCCCTCGTAGCGGTAGGTGCGGCACTCCAGGAAGCCGGGGCCGTCGCCGGAGCGGGCCCGGTCGACCGCGCGCCGTGCGGCGGCGCGGACGGCCTCGGTGTCCATGCCGTCCACCTCCTCGGAGGGGATGCCGAAGGCGGCCGCCCGCCCGGTCGCGCTGCCCGCGACCGCGGTGGCGGCGGGCAGGGTGGTGGCGTAGCCGTTGTTCTCGCAGACGAACACCACCGGGAGCCGCCACATCGCGGCGAGGTTGAACGACTCCAGCAGGACGCCCTGGTTGAGCGCGCCGTCGCCGAAGAAGGCCACCGCGACCCGTCCGTCCCCGGCCTGCCGGGCCGCCCAGGCGGCGCCGACCGCGATCGGGGCGCCGGCGCCGACGATGCCGTTGGCGCCGAGGATGCCCAGCGAGAGGTCGGCGGCGTGCATCGAGCCGCCCCGGCCGCCGTTCAACCCGTCGACGCGGCCCGCCAGTTCGGCGAGCAGCCGGTGCGGTGCGGCGCCGCGGGCGAGTACGTGGCCGTGGCCGCGGTGGGTGCTGGTGAGCCGGTCGGCGGGGCCGAGTGCCGAGCAGACGCCGACCGCGACGGCCTCCTGCCCGATGTACGGGTGGATGCCGCCGGGGATCGCGCCGGCCTTGACCAGGCCGAGCGCCAGCTCCTCGAAGCCGCGGATCAGCCGCAGCATCCGGTAGCGCTCGGCCGGGGTCTCCAGTGGAGCCGTCACAGCGCGCCTTGCCAGACCGTCGGGCAGAACTGCGGGTCGGCGTAGTCGGGCCGGCCGTCGGCGGTGCGGCGCACCAGCACGTCGTGGTTGTAGACCACCGGGCCGCCGTCCGTCCTGGTGTGGTGGCGGTACTCGTTGGCGCCGTCCTGCAGGTGCAGCGAGACGGCCCGGCGCGGGAAGGAGGCCAGGTTGGGGCCGCTGCCGTGGTAGGTGCGGCAGTGGTGGAAGGACATGTGGCCGCGCGGGATGAGCATCGGGACGGTGTGCACCCGCTGCCCGTTGTGGGCGGCGTTGGCGGCCAGGATGTCGTCCAGCTCGCTGCGGTCGCGCTCGGCGAAGTGCCGGGTGGAGTCCTCGCCGGAGTCCAGCTCCCGCCAGCGGTGGCTGCCGTCGACCATGGTGATGGTGCCGTTCTCCTCGCGGCAGTCGTGGAACGGGATGAACGCGGTGAGCATCTCCTCCGAGGTGGAGGTCTGCCAGTAGTGCTTGTCGAAGTGCCAGGGCACCTGGTTGCTCGGCTCCCCGGGCACCGGCGGCTTGTGGATCAGGGTGGCCTGGAAGATCCGGATCTCCTCGGCGCCGGCGAGCAGGGCGGCCACCGCGCCGACCAGCGGCTTGCGCAGGATCGCGCCGATGGCGTCACTCTCGTAGTGCACGTAGTCGTTGTGCCGCTGGATCGGGCCGTGCGAGGGCTCCCAGGCGGCCAGCCGCGGTGGCCGGACGGGTAGTTCGCGGTCGCGGTGGCCGGAGTAGTAGCGCTCGGTGGCGGCCTGGAGGGTGTCCAGCTCCTCGTCGCTGAACAGCTTCCGGGACAGGTACCAGCCGTGCTCGCGGTAGTGGGCCACCTCCTCGGGCGTGGGCAGCAGGGCGCGTTCGGCCTCGCTGAGGCGGAACGCGGCGACGGTGGTCATGGGCGGTGCCCCTTCTTCGGGTGCGGGCGGTCAGACGGTGGCGGCGGAGCTCTGCCGCTCGACGGCCTCGTACAGGGCCTTGATGTTCGCGGTGCCGAAGGTGCCCGCGCCCTGGCGCTCGATCAGCTCCAGGAAGTAGGTCCGCCGGGGGTGGGTGGAGCGGACGAAGATCTGGAACAGCTGGCCGCCGTGGTCCTGGTCGACCAGCACGTGCAGGTCGCGCAGGGTCTCCACCGGGATGGCGGTCTCGCCGAACCGCTCGGCCAGGGCGTCGAAGTAGGCGCCCGGGGTGCTCAGGAACTCCACGCCGCGGTCGCGGGCGATCCGGACGGCGGTGGCGATGTCGCGGGTGCGGAAGGCGAGGTGCTGCACCCCGGCGCCGTCGTGGGCGGCCAGGAACTCGTCGATCTGGCCGGGGAGCCGGGTGGTGTCCGGCTCGATCAGGGTGAAGGTGACCTCGCCGGAGGCGCTCTGCACCACGCTGGAGTCCATGGCCTGCCGGCCGACCTCGATGTACTCGCCGAAGATCCGGTGGAAGCCGAGTGCGGCCTCGCAGAACCGTACGGCGTCGTCGAGTTGGCCCGCCGGGACGCAGATCGCGACGTGGTCCAGGGCGTCCAGCAGGCCCGGCTCGTCGGTGGGCTCGGCCGTGCGCAGCGGGACGAACCGCAGGGCGGTGTCGCCGAAGCCGGCGATCAGCCCGCCGGCCCGGTCCAGCACGCGGGCGCCGTGCCGCTCGGCGCGCTCCAGCGCGGCCTGCGGGTCGGTGCAGGCCAGGGCGAGCACGGCGACGCCGTCCCCGTGCCGGGCGACGTAGCCGGCCACCGGGTGGTCGAGGTCGGCGGCGGAGGCCAGGTGCATCCGGATCGTGCCCTGGCGCAGTCGGATGGTGCGGGCGCCGTCCGGCTCGGTCGCCGGGAGGTCGGCGGTGAAGCCGAAGTCGGCGCAGAGCCCGGTCGCCGTCTTGTCGGCGTCCGCGCAGTGGAATTCGACGTGGGTGATGAACTGGATGGACAACGGGATCTCCCCCGGAGGGATGGAAGGACGAGGATCGGCGCGCTACTTGGCGGCCCGGGTGGAGGCCGGACCGAGGATCAGGCTGAGGTTGTGGCCGCCGAAGGCGAAGGCGTTGCTCAGCGCGGCGCGCACCGGTGCGGACCGGGCCCCGCCCCGGATGTGGTCCAGGTCGCAGGCCGGGTCGGGGGCGGTCAGGTTGAGTGTCGGCGGCAGCGTCCCCCTCGCCACCGCCAGGGCGGTCACCACCGCCTCCAACGCGCCTGCGGCGCCCAGGAGATGGCCGGTGGCGCCCTTGGTGGAGCTGACCGCGGGCGGGTGCGCGCCGAAGACGGCGTGCAGGGCGGCGGTCTCGGCCACGTCGCCGAGCTTGGTGCCGGTGCCGTGGGCGTTCACGTAGTCGATGTCTCCCGGCGCCAGGCCCGCGTTGTCGAGTGCGGCGCGCATCGCGTCGGCGGCGCCCGCGCCGTCCGGGCGGGGCATGGTCGGGTGGTGGGCGTCGGTGGAGGCGCCCCAGCCGATGACGTCCGCGTATCCGGCGGCGCCGCGGGCGTCGGCGTGTTCGGCGCGCTCCAGGACGAGGACGGCGCTGCCCTCGCCGAGCACGAAGCCGTTGCGGCGGGCGTCGAAGGGCCGGCTGGCCTGTGCCGGGTCCTCCCAACCCTGGGCGAGCGCCCGGGCGTTGGTGAAGGCGGCGGCGATGGTGGGGTGCAGCGAGGACTCGGTGCCGCCGCACACCACCACGTCCGCGTCGCCGGCCCGGATCAGCCGCAGCCCCTCGGCGACCGCCTGGGCGCCGGCCGCGCAGGCCGTCACCACGGCCGAGCTGTAGCCGCGGATCCCGTGCTTGATGGCGATCCGGGCGGTGGCCATGTTGGAGAGCATCCCCGGCAGCAGGTACGGGCTGACGCCGGGGCGGCCGCGCTCCAGCCGGCGGTGGGACTGCTGCTCGAAGGTCTCCAGCCCGCCGCCGCCGGTGGCCAGCACCACGGCGGTGCGGTGCGGGTCGACGTCCTGGCCGACGACCAGGCCGGCGTCGGCGAGTGCGTCGTCGGCCGCGGCGAGGGCGAGCAGGACGAAGCGGTCCACGCAGCGGGTCTCGGTGGGCGGCAGCACCTCCCGGCCGTCCACGGCGGGGGCGATCCCGGCGGCGGGCAGCCAGCCGTGCGCGGCGTGGCCCTCGGGGACGGCGGACAGCCCGGAGCGCCCGGCGGTCAGCGCGTCGAACACCTCGGCGGGCTCGCGGCCGAGCGGTGAGACCAGGCCGAGGCCGGTGACGACGGCCCCCTCGCGGCGGCTCATGCGCCCACCCCGCTGCGCCCGGCGGTCGGTCGGCGCACCGCGCGGCTGCCGGGGGCGACCTCGTCGTGCCCCGTCATCGGGCACCGGCCGCGGCGTCGAGGTAGCGCTGGCGCAGCAGCACCTTGCGGACCTTGCCGGTGGGGCCGAGCGGGATGTCGTCCCCGGAGACGACCAGCACCTGGCGCACGGTCGCGGCGGCGGCCTCCTCCAGGGCGGCGATGACGTCCTTGGTCCGGTCGGCGGCCGGGTCGGCGTCGGCGGCGAGGATCAGCAGCACGTCGGTGACCACGCGCTCGCCGTCCCGGACGGCGACCACGGTGCAGTCCGCCACGTCCGGGCGGGCGGCCAGTACCCGCTCCTCCGACATGGCGGTGAACAGCCGCTTGCCGTCGCCGAGTTCGACCGAGTCCATGGCCCGGTCGACGTGGTAGTAGTAGCCCTCCTCGTCCCGGTACATCAGGTCGCCGGTGAGGAAGCGGCCGCGGATCCTGGTGCGGAAGGTGGTCGCCGAGTCGTTCCAGTAGCCGAGTGCCAGGGTCGGTGAGGAGGTGGCGAGTTCGCCGACCTCGCCGGGCCCGAGCGGCTCGCCGTCGGGGCCGACCACCTCGCAGTCGACGAAGGCGTGCGGGCGGCCGACGCAGCGCCCGTAGCGCTCGGTGCCGGGGCCGTGGGTGATGAAGAAGTGCGAGTGGCCCATCTCGGTGGAGCCCAGGCCGTCCACGAACAGCGAACCCGGCGTGCGGACCCGGCCCTCGCGGGTGACGGACTCCCGGCTGCCGGTGGCGATCAGGCGGCGGATGTGCACCTCGTGCGCGCAGTCGCCGGTGTTCCACCACAGTGCGACGGTGTCCAGCTCCCGGGCGGCGAGGTCGTGGTGGGCGAGTTCGGCCCAGGTGGCGGCGAAGCCGATCACGCCGGTGGGCCGCCACTGCTCGATCGCGTCCAGTACTCCGGCGCCGGACTGCCGTGACAGCACGGCGAGTTCGGTGTGCGAGCTGAGCGCGAGGTTGAGCGCGATCAGGGTGGCGGCGTGTGGCGCGGGCAGGGCGCTGAGCATCCGGTCCTGGCCCTGCGGGCGGGGCAGCCGCAGCCGGTGGCGGATAGCCGCGTACAGGCTGGCGTGCGAGTGGACGACGGCCTTCGGCATCCCGGTGGTGCCGGAGGAGTGGGTGATCGCCACCGGGTCGCCGGACCAGTGCCGGTACGGCTCCGGGGCGGCCTGCGGGTCGCCGGAACCGAGCGTGCCGATCTCGGGCAGCAGTGGCGCGCCGACCTCGTGCCCGGCCAGTGCGGCCAGGCGGGCCGGGTCGGCGAGGACGCCGACGGCGCCGAGGCGGGCGATGTAGCGGGCGGCGCGCTCGCCGTCCACGTTGGGGTTGAGCAGCGCGGGGATGGCGCCGAGCCGGGTCAGGGCGAGGAAGGAGAGCACGTGGTCGGCGGCGTCGCCCGCGTAGACCACCACCGGGTCGCGCCGGGTGATGCCGAGGGCGTGCAGGGCGGCGGCGCGGGCCCGGACGGCGCGGTCGAGCTCGCGCAGGGTGAGGGGCTGCCAGGCGGGGTGGCCGTCCACCGGGGTGTCGAAGGTCAGCAGCGGCTCGTCCAGGCCGAGGCCGAGCGCGAGCCGGGCGGTCAGGACGTTGCCGGCGCCCACGTCGGGGTCGTCCGCGAGCAGGGAGCGGACACTGCGGATGGTCACGGGGGTGGATCCCTCCATCGGGGCCGGGGGCGGCCCGGGCGGCTGATCGGGTGGCGTGGGTCGGGCGGCCGCGCGGGCGGCGAAGGGCGTCGACGGGTGCGACGCAGGTGGCGATGGGAGCCGTCGACGGGGTCGTCAGGTGCGACGGGGGCCGGTGCTGGTCTGCCGGGTGCGGCTGCTTCAGGCGTCGGGCCTCACCAGTGGGGACGGCCGGTGGCGGTCGGCCGGTTCAGCCGGTGACCAGGACGGCCACCGCGTGGCCGCCGTCCTCTCCCTGTTCGGCGGCGATGACCAGCACCCGGTCGGCGTCGCCGTCCGCGAGGAGCAGCGCCGCGAGGTCGAGTGCGTCCTGCGGTACCCGTCCAGGGACGGTCCGCGCGGGGCTGATCGCCACGACGGGGCCGGTCAGGCCCCAGCGGGCGGCGATGTGCCCGAGGACGGCGTTGGGGTTGGACCGGAAGAACAGCAGCGGTGCCGGCCGCCGTCCGGGTTCGGCGCTCTGGTCGATGGCCCGTGCGGTGGCGCGGTCGCCGTCGGAGCTGGCGAGCAGCAGTGCGGTCCGTCCGGGGGCGGGCGGGGCGCCGTGGTGGGCGCGCAGGCAGCGGTCGGCGGTGTCGGCGACCAGCGGGTTGAAGCCGGAGGCGGCGAAGCCGGGCAGCGGTGGCGGTGGGCCCGCCAGGCCGGGGTCGGGTCGGCGGGCCTCGGCGAGGACCCGCAGGCCGGCGGCGGCGACGGCGTCGGTGGGTGTGACGTCGGTGGGTGTGGCGCCGGTGCGTGCGGCGTCGGTGGGTGTGTCGTCGGTGCGTGCGGTGTCGGTGGTCATCGTGTGGGTGCCGGGGTACGGGGTCGGTGCCGTCGGACGGCGGGCGGGGTCCGGTGGCCGGTCATGCGGGGGCCACCAGCAGGGCGGTGTTGGCGCCGCCGAAGGCGGAGTTGAGGCTGAGTGCGTAGCGGGGGCGGGCGGCGCGGGGGCCGTCCAGGACGAGGTCCAGGCCGACGTCCGGGTCCGGGCCGAGCCAGCTGGCGTTGACGGGGAGCAGTCCGGTGCCCAACGCGCCGATGGTGACGGCGAGTTCGAGCAGGGCGGAAGCCTCCAGGGCGTGTCCGTGCACGGACTTGCTGGAACTGACCGGGAGTTCGGCGAGGTGCCGGCCGAACACCCGGCGCAGCGCGCTCGCCTCGGCCTGGTCGGCGAGGGTGGAACCGGTGCCGTTGGCGTTGACGTAGCCGATCTCGGCCGGGGCGACGTCCGCGCGGGCGAGCGCCGCCTCGACGGCCCGGGTGGCCCCGGCGCCGCCCGGTTCGGGGCGGCAGACGTGGTGGGCGTCCCCGGCCCGGCCCCAGCCGGCCAGCCGGGCGAGCACGGCGGCGCCGCGCCGTTCGGCGGCCGGGGCGGCCTCGACCAGCACGGCGGCGGCCGCGTCGCCGAGCAGGGTGCCGGTCCGACCGGCGCTGAACGGGCGCAGCTCGCCGTCCCGGGCCAGCGCGCGCCCGGCGTCGAAGACGGCGAACACGCCCGGCTCGACCAGGTGCCCGGCCGCGACCAGGACCCGTTCGTGCCGCCCGGCGGCGACCAGCGCCGCGGCGTCCGCGACGGCGGTCGCGGCCGCCACGCAGGCGCCGGTGTACACCCGGGTGACCCCGGCGGTGCCCCAGGTGGCGCGGACGCCGGCGGCCACCGCGTCGGTGGTGCTCCGGGTCCGCTCGTCGCTGTGCAGGGCGAGCAGGACAGGTGTGCGCGCGCCGTCGGCGGCGGTCAGCCCGGCCTGGCGGCAGGCCTGGCCGACGGCGTCGAGCACCGCGCGGGCCAGCGGGAAGGTGGGGGCGAGCGGCACGTCGTCGGGGAGCAGGGCGGCCCGGGTGGTGCGGCGGGCGCCCACGTCGAAGCGGGTGACCGGGCCGAACGCGGTCCTGCCGTGGGCGGTGGCCTCGGTCAACGGGCCGAGCCCGCGCCCGGCGGAGCTGAGCACACCGAGCCCGGTGACCACCGGCCGGCCGCGCGGCCGGTGCGCGGATGACGTGCTGCCGGTCATGGCCGTGCGCCCGCTCGTTCGGCCAGGACGGCCGCGCGCAGCAGCTCGGTCGCGTCGTCGACCGTCCGGACGGCGCCGAAGCGGTCGTCGTCGAGGTCCACCTGGATGTCGTAACGCTGCTCGAACTCGGCGATGAGCCAGGTGAGTTCGAGCGAGCCGAGATCCTCGGGCAGGGTGTCGGCGGCGCGCTGCCCGAACGCCGCCAGCATCGCGCGGACCTCGGCCCGGTCGGGGAGGTCGGCGCCGGTCACGCCGCGCTGCCGGCGGGGGTGACGGCGGCGATCCGCTTGACGACGTCGGCGGTGAACTCGTCGAGCGTCATCAGCGCGGTGGTCTCCATCTCGTCCAGGTCGAACTTGATCCCGAACTCGTCCTCGACCTGCACCGACAGCTCGGCCAGCGCGAGCGATTCGAGGTCCAGTCCGGCCGGGCCGAGGTCGGTGTCCCCGGTGACCTCGGAGACGTCGTACTGCATCTCGGTCAGCGAGGCGAGGACGAACTCGCGGATGCGGTCCTGCATGGTGGTGGCTCCTTGTCGGGCGTGAACGTCGGGGCGCGAACGTCGGGGTGCGCGCGGTGGATCAGAGCGCGGCGGCCGTGGTGGTGGTGCGCAGGGCGGCCGGGTCGCGCAGGAGTTTTCCGGTGGCGGTACGGGGCAGGCGGGGCAGCAGGGCGAGTCGTCGCGGCCGCTTGTAGGCGGCGAGCCGGCGGGCCAGCCCGTCCTGGACGCGTGCCAGGTCGGCGTCGGGTTCGGTGGCCAGGTAGGCCTCGATCGCGCCGTCCTCGAAGACCACCACGGCCTCGCGGACCTCGGGCAGCGCGGTGAGCGCCTGCTCGACCTCGGTGAGGTCGACCTTGAGGCCGCCGATCGAGACCTGGGAGTCCAGCCGGCCGAGGACGCTGACCCGGCCGGTGGCCTGGTCGAGTTCGGCCGCGTCGCGGGTGTGCAGCCAGCCGTCCGACCAGCGGGTCGGGTCGTCCAGCCCGGGGTACGGCGAGGCCGCCGCGCCGATCTGCAGCTCGCCCGCGACCAGCCGCAGCCGCATCCCGTGGACGGGTCGCTTGGCCGGGTGGAGCGCGCCGGACAGATCGGTGGCGATGACCCCGGTCTCGGTCATCCCGTACATGGTGCCGAGCGGGACGCCGTAGCGGTCGGTGAACAGCGCGGGCAGGCCCGGGCGGACCAGCTCGCCCGCCACGATCATCCGCCGCAGCTGCGGCAGCGCCGGGGGAGCGACGGCGCCGGCCAGCAGCTCGGCGTGGAAGGGCACCCCGATGACGGTGGTCGGCCGGTCGCCGGCGGCGACCGCGGCGAGGATGCCCGCCGCCGTCATCCGCTCGGGCACGGTGAGCGCGACGCGAGCGTGCAGACTGTTGAGCAGTCCGCCGACCAGGCCGAGCACGTGCACGACCGAGGACAGCAGGACGACCCGCTCGCCCTCGCCGGGGAACTCCACCAGCCTGCGGTAGCAGTCGAGTTCGCGCAGCAGGTCGGCGGCCGTACGGGCGATGACCTTGGCCGGTCCGGTGGATCCGGAACTGAGCTGGATCAGCGCGTGCCCGGTGCGGGCCGGGAGCCCGTCCGGCAGTCGGACGGCCACCGGCTCCACCTCGGAGAAGCCGCGCAGAGCCGCCGCGGTCCGGTGAGCGGAGCCTACCAGCACCTGCGGGGCCAGCCGCGCCACCGCCGAGTCGACCTCGTGGTCGGTCAACCGGTGGTCGAGCAGGGCCACTTGGGCGCCGAGCCGCCAGCACGCCAGCAGCACCGCGACGAACGCCACCGAGGGTGGCAGCCGCAGCGCCGCGGTGCCGCCGGGGCCGAGTCCGGCCGCGGCGAGGTGCGCGGCCTGCTCGTCGACCAGGGCGCGCAGGGCGTCCCGATCGATCGGTGCGCCGAGATGCAGGCACTCCTCGCCTCCGGGGCCGGCCAGCAGCGACCGGTCGACCCAGGCATCCGGGGCGTCGGCGTGCGGCGGTGAGGAAGGCGGAAGTGAAGAGGGGGAAAAGCCGGTCAACACCGCTCCACAGAAGTGAGGGGATTTGACATGAACGCCGTTCACAACCAAAACGGTCAATTCCGTTGCCAGACCCTTGCACAGACGTTTGGTCAAATCAAGGTCTATACCAATGTGGCTGTTGCTCCTACGCTGCCGAACCGGGGCAGGCCCACGCGTGGCCGCCCAGGAATCGAGGATGCCCGTGGGAGAACTCACGCTGGCCGGGATCGAGCGCGCCGCACGCGCGCAACTTCCCCCGGAAATCTGGGACTTCATCGAAGGCGGCAGCGGCGCGGAACGCACCATGGCGGCGAACCGTCAGATGTTCGCACGCTATGCACTGCGCCCGCGCACGATGGTCGACGTCTCGGCCTGCTCGCCCGCGCGCACCCTGCTCGGCGCGCCGCTCGGCCTGCCGGTCGGGATCGCCCCGATGGCCTACCACCGACTGGTCGACCCGGAGGGCGAGACCGCCGCCGCGCGCGCCGCCGGCCGGGCCGGGGCCCTGCTGGTCGCCGGGATGTTCGCCAGCCGCACCCTGGAGGAGATCGCGGCCGCCGCCACCGGCCCGCTCTGGCTCCAGCTGTACTGGCTGCGCGAGCGTGCCGCGCTCGCCGCCCTGGTCGAACGCGCCGAGGCGGCCGGCTACTCCGCGCTCGTCCTGACCGTGGACGCCCCCCGGATCGGCCGCCGCCTGCGCGACCTGCGCAACGGCTTCGCGATCCCGCCCGCCGTCCGGGCGGTCAACCTGGACCCGGCCCTGATGTCCGCCAGCCACCGTGTGACCAGCGGGGGTTCGGGCATCGCCGAGCACGCCCGCGAACAGTTCGACCCCACCCTGACCTGGTCCGACCTGGACTGGCTGCGCGCCCGCACCCGGCTGCCGCTGGTCCTCAAGGGCGTGCTGACCGCCGAGGACGCCCGCCTCGCCGCCGAGCACGGCGTCGACGCCGTGGTGGTCTCCAACCACGGCGGGCGGCAACTCGACGGCGCCCTGCCCTCCCTGGCCGCCCTGCCCGAGGTGGTCGACGCCGTACCCGCCGACCTGCCGGTCCTGCTCGACGGCGGGGTGCGCACCGGCGCCGACATCGCCGTCGCCCTCGCCCTCGGCGCCCGCGCCATCCTGGTCGGCCGCCCGGTGTTCTGGGGCCTGGCCACCGAGGGGGAGGCCGGCGTGCACCGCGTCCTCGACCTGCTGCGCGAGGAACTGGAACACACCATGGCCCTGTTGGGCCGTCCCCGGCTCGCGGACCTGGACCGCACCGTCCTCGCCCCCTGGCCCGGTCCGGTCGGCTGAACCGCGCACCGCCCGCAGCACGTTCCACGTTCTAGATGGAGAACACCGGATGACCGAACAGAACGACCCCTTCCCCGGCTGGGACTGGGACGACCCCGACGGCCTCGCCACCCGCCTGGACGCCTTCAGCGCGCAGGTCGCCACCTGCGACACGCTCGAAGCGCACCCCGGCGGGCTGCCGCGCGACCACGCCGGATTTCGCGAACTCGGCCTCACCGGCATCGAGTTCGCCGCCTTCCGGACCGCGCACCCGGAAGGCCTCGGCACCGACGTCGCCACCCTGCAGGGCCCCGGGGCCGCCACCGAACCCGGCACCCTCTACCGGGTCGACGGCGTCCGCTGGTTCACCCAGCTCGACATCGGCCGGCCGCTGCCCTTCGCCGACGCCAGCGTCGACTGGGTCTACGCCGAGCACCTGATCGAGCACGTCACCATGCCCGTCGCGGTCGGCTGGCTGCGCGAGGCCCGCCGCGTCCTGCGCCCCGGCGGCGTGCTGCGCCTGACCACCCCGGACCTGGCCCGCTACCTGGTCGGCTACGCCACCGGCGACAACTTCCTCGCCAAGCACCGCCGCCGCCTCTCCACGCTCGGCTTCGGCCCGCCGATGCCCGCCCGCCCGGCCTTCCTGGTCAACCAGATCTTCCGCCACTACGGGCACCAGTGGATCTACGACCTGGACGAGCTGCGGCACGTCCTCACCCTCGCCGGCTTCGAACCCGGGCAGATCCGCCACTGCGCCTACCGCCAGGGCGCCCGCCCCGACGTCGCCGACCTCGACACCGCGTTCCGCACCGACGAGACCGTCTACGTCGAAGCCGACCGCTGAGCCGGGGCCCGTCCGGCACGATCGGCCGGACGGGCCACCGGCCGCCGCCACCTCCGTACCGAACGGGACCACCCATGCCCCTGCACCCCCAGGCCGAGGCCCTGCGCGCCCGGCGCGCGAGCAGCGGCGCACCGCCGCTCTACTCCCTCACCCTGGCCGAGGCCCGGGCCGCCGACCTCGCCGACATCCGCGCCGCGGCCGGCCGCCCCGAGCCGGTCGCCGCCGTCGAGGAACACCGCATCCCCGGCCCCGGCGGCGAACTCGCCCTGCGGCTCTACCGGCCCGAACCGCCCGGCCGCCCACTGCCCGCCCTGCTCTACCTCTTCGGCGGCGGCTGGGCCCTCGGCTCGCCCGACACCAGCGACGCGATCTGCCGCCGGCTGACCAACGCGGTCGGCTGCGTCACCGCCTCCGTCGGCTACCGGCTCGCCCCCGAACACCCCTTCCCCGCCGCCGTCCACGACTGCCGCGCCGCGCTCTCCTGGCTCGCCGCACACGCGGGCGAGCTCGGCGTCGACCCCGACCGGCTCGCCGTCGGCGGCGACAGTGCCGGCGGCAACCTCGCCGCCGCCCTCACCCTGATCGCCCGCGACGAGGACGGCCCGGCCCTGCGCCACCAGCTGCTCGTCTACCCCAACACCGACCACGGCGCCGACACCCCCTCGCTGCGCGAGCACGACGACCCGCTGCTCTTCAACCGTCGTTCGGTGGCCTGGTACTGGGGCCACTACCTGGCCGACCCCGCCGACGGCGCCCACCCGCACGCCTCCCCGCTGCGCGCCCCCGACCTGGCCGGCCTGCCGCCCGCGACCGTCATCACCGCCGAGTACGACCCGCTGCGCGACGAGGGCGAGCAGTACGCGGAGGCGCTGCGCGCGGCCGGCGTCCCGGTGGAGACCCGCCGCTACGCCGGGATGCCGCACGGCTTCTTCGCCATGACCGGCACCCTGGACGCGGCCGCCGACGCCCAGCGCCACGCCGCCGAGCGGCTGCGCGAGGCCCTGCGGTGAGCGCGCCCGAACCCCTGCCCCTGGCCGATCTGCACGCGAGCCTGGCCGACCCGCTGCTGGACGCGATGACCTTCCTCAACGAGGTCACCACCCGCTACCCCGACGCGGTCTCCTTCGCCCCCGGCCGCCCCTACGAGGGCTTCTTCGACCCCGAGGACGTCCCCGGCTACCTGGACACCTACCTCGCCCACCTGGCGGCGCGCGGCCACGACCGGGACGCCGTACGCACCGCGCTGTTCCAGTACGGCCCCACCAAGGGGATCATCGCCGACCTGGTCGCCCGCACCCTCGCCAACGACGAGGGCCTGGCCGTGGCCCCCGAGGCCCTGGTGCTCACCGTCGGTGCCCAGGAGGGCATGCTGCTCACCCTGCGCGCGCTGTGCGCCGGCCCGGACGACGTCCTGCTGGTCAGCTCGCCCTGCTACGTCGGCGTCACCGGCGCCGCCCGGCTGCTCGACCTGACCACCCTCCCGGTCCCCGAGGGCCCGGGAGGCGGCCCCGACCCGGAGGCCGTCCGCGCCGCCGCCCGGGCCGTCCGGGCCGAGGGCCGCCGCCCGCGCGCCCTCTACGCCGTCCCGGACTTCGCCAACCCCTCGGGCACCAGCATGCCCGTCGCCGCCCGCAGCCGGCTGCTGGACGCGGCCGCCGCGGAGGGCCTGCTCGTCATCGAGGACAACCCGTACGGCTTCTTCGCCCGCGACCCGGGGGAGCGGCCGACGCTCAAGGCGCTGGACCGCCGCCGCCAGGTGGTCTACCTGGGCTCCTTCGCCAAGACCTGCCTCCCCGGCGCCCGCCTCGGCTACGTCGTGGCCGACCAGGAGGTGGCCGCCCCCGGCGGGCGGCGCACCCTGCTGGCGGACGAACTGGCCAAGCTGAAGAGCATGACGACGGTCAACACGCCCGCGCTCAGCCAGGCCGTCATCGGCGGCATGCTGCTGCGCCACGACTGCCGGCTGCGGGAGGCCAACGCGCCTGCTACGACCCACTACGCGGCCGGCCTGGACACCCTGCTGCGCGAGTTGGACCGGCACTTCCCGGCCTCCGAGCGGCGCCGTCTGGGGGTGTCCTGGAACCGGCCCGAGGGCGGCTTCTTCGCGGTGCTGACCGTCCCGTTCGCCGCCGACGACGCGGCGATGGAGCGCTGCGCCCGCGGGTACGGGGTGCTGTGGACGCCGATGGCGCCGTTCTACCCGGCGGGCGGCGGCGAGCACCGGCTCCGGCTCTCGATCAGCTCTCTGACCCAGGCTCAGATCGTCGACGGGGTGGCCAAGTTGGCGGCCTTCATCACCGCCTGAGCGGCGCACGGCGCGGAGCGGAGGGGCCCGGCTCACGAGCCGGGCCCCTCCGCTCCGCGCCCGTGGTGCCTCAGCGCACCCGGGTGGAGAACAGCCGGGCGGACCAGTACACCGACAGGACCGTCATCACCACGACGACCAGCAGGCCCTGCCAGACCGAGCTGTCCCCGACATGGCCGGAGAACAGCGCGCGCATGCCCTCCACCGCCCAGTAGAAGGGGTTCCACCTGGCGGTCTGCTGCAGCCAGTGCGGCGCCAGGGTGAGCGGCAGCAGCACCCCCGACAGCAGCGCGATCGGCTGCGCGATGGTGTTCACCACCGGGGCCATCGCCGCGTCGGTCGGCACCATCAGCGCGATGCCGAAGGAGATCGCCGAGGTCATCAGCGCCAGCAGCCCGAGCAGCAGGTAGGCGAGCAGCAGGTTCAGCGGGCTCACCCGCAGACCGAACGGCAGCGCGATCAGGGTGATCAGGACGGCCTGCACCAGCAGCGCCACCATCTCCCGCAGCGCGCGCCCGAGCAGCAGCGCCAGCCGGCTCACCGGGGTCACCCGGGAGCGCTCGATGATGCCGGCCTTCAGTTCGCCGAGCAGGCTGAAACCGGTGAACAGCCCGCCGAAGATGCACAGCACCGCCAACAGGCCCGGCACGTACACCTGGTAGGCGTCGGCGTAGCTGCCGGCGCCGTCGGGTGCGAGCACCTTCTTCAACAGCGGGGCGAACAGCAGCAGGTAGAACACGGGCTGGATGATCCCGACGGCGATCCAGATCGGGGTGCGGATCATCAGCAGCACCTGGCGCTGGAAGACCAGCCAGGTGTCGCGGGCGAGCTTCATGGTCTCCCCAGGAGTGGGCGGGTCAGGACTGCTGGAGCGAGCGGCCGGTGCGGGCCAGGAACACGTCGTCCAGGCTGGGCCGTTGGAGCCGGACGGTGCCGGGTGTCACGCCGGCCCCGTCCAGGGCGCGCAGCAGCTGCGGGATGGCCGCCGCACCGTCCTCCAGGTAGAGCCGCAGTCCGTCCTCGCCCTGCACCTCCAGCCGGTGCAGGTACGGCTGCGGGCGCAGTACCTCGGCCGCCCGCTTCGCGACGCCCTCGCCGGGCTCCAGTCCGACCAGCACGACGTCGCCGGAGATCTCGCGTTTGAGCGCCTCGGGCGTGCCCTCGGCCACCACCTGGCCGTGGTCGACGATCGCCACCCGGTCGCAGAGGGCGTCGGCCTCGTCGAGGTAGTGCGTGGTGACGACGACGGTCATGCCCTCGGTGCGCAGCCGGCGGATCTCCTCCCACACGTACGCCCGGCTGGCCGGGTCCAGCCCGACCGTGGGCTCGTCCAGGAACAGCACCCGTGGCTCGTGGATGACGCCGAGCGCGATGTCCACCCGGCGGCGCTGGCCGCCGGAGTACGTGGCGCACGGACGGTCGCCGAAGTCGGCCAGGTCGAAGGCCTTGAGCGCGCCCTCGGCGGCCTGGACGGCCCGCGCCTTGGCGGCGCCGTACATCCGGGCCTGGAGGACCAGCTCCTCGCGTGCGCTGACGGTGTCGGTGGTGCCGCCGCCCTGGGCGACGTAGCCGATCCGGCGGCGCACGCCGGCCGGGTCGGTGAAGAGGTCGGCCCCGGCGATGCCGGCCCGCCCGCCGTCCGGGCGGATCAGGGTGGCCAGCATGCGCAGGGTGGTGGTCTTCCCGGCGCCGTTGGGCCCGAGGAAGCCGTAGATCTCTCCTGCGGAGACGGACAGGTCGATGCCGCGGACGGCGTCGACGGTGGGGCTCTCGCCGCTCTTGCGGGAGGTCTTCTTGCGATAGGACTTGCGCAGTCCCGTGGTCTCGATCAACCGAAACTCCCGTGCGGGGATGGGCTGCCACGGCACCCGGGGAAGGCGGTGCTCGGCACCTGCGAAGGCGGTGCTGCGCGCCACCCTAGGGTGAACCCCGGCCCGGAAACAATGGCCTAGACCAATGGACGTGTGATCTTCCGGTCTGCTAAAGGGGGGGGGCTGCTCGACGGCCCGCCGTCAGGGCGTCCGGGCGGCCCGCGGCCAGCTCCTCCAGCCGGTCCGCCGCGGTCGCCGCCCCGCCGCCCGCGCGCAGTGCCTCGCCGACCCGGACCGCGGTGCGCCGGTACCCGGTTGTGTCCAGGACGGTCCGCAGGGCCTGGGCCAGCCGCTCCGGCGTGACCCGGGCGAACGGCACCCGCAGCCCCGCCCCGGCCGTCGCCACCTGCGCCGCGACGAACGGCTGATCGTGCCGGATCGGCGCGGTCACCAGCGGCAGGCCGTGCGTCAGCGCCTCGCCCACGGTGTTCATCCCGCCGTGGCACAGCACCGCGTCCAGCGCGCCGCGCGCCATCAGCTCCAGCACCGGCGCCCGGTCCACCGCGACGGCCTGCGGCGGCAGTTCGGGCAGCAGCTCGCGCGGGGCGGCGAACACCGGCTGGACGTCGTCCCCGCACAGCTCCAGCGCCCGGGCGGCCCGGGCGTGGAAGTCCGCGCCCAGCTCGCCGGCGAGCGTGCCCATGGTGACCAGGACCCGCCGGCGCCCCGGCAGCAGCCGGTCCCACGGGAAGTGCGGATCGGCCGGTCGGGTGGCCGGCAGCACCGGGCCGACCAGCGCGTACTGCGGGGGCGGCGAGGCGTCGCCGGTCAGCGCGGGCCCGGTGGTCGCCAGCACCAGGGCGGGGGAGAAGCGCGGGTCCAGGTACTCCTGCCCGGGCAGCTTGGCGCGCTCCCACAGCCCGCGCAGCAGCCCCGTCATCCAGGCCTCCACCTGCGGCAACGCCCGGTACGGGCGGCCCAGTTCCATCGCCCCGGGGGCGAAGCTCGCCCACGGCAGGCCGTGCCGGTGGGCGACCAGCGCGCCCGCCGGGGTGTGCTGGTCGACCAGCAGGACGTCCGGCCGGAACTCCCGCACGACCGCGTCCAGCGGCTTCGCGGTGAACCGCGCGTACGGGACGATGAAGCCCTCCCAGAGCGAGCGCAGCGCGGCGAGCCCGTGCCCGCCCTGCGCCCGGAACGCCCGGGTGCCGGTGCCGAGGACGCGGGCCTCGGGGCCGAGCAGCGGGCGCAGCACCGACTCGGTTCCGGTCCAGGCGACCTCGTGTCCGCGCGCGGTCAGCTCGGCGGCGATGCCCGCCGCGGGGTTGACGTGGCCGGTCAACGGCGGCATCACCAACAGGAAACGGGTCATCGCGCATCCTCCTCGGGGAGCAGTTCCTGCAGGTCGGCGACGGTCAGCGACTCCAGCGCGGCCAGGTCCAGCCCGGTGCGCAGCCCGGCCAGGTCGGCCGTCGGGCCGAAGCGGACGCGCAGGTGCTCGGCGAGCGCGGCCAGTTCGCACTCGTCGAGCAGCAGGTCGCCGTCCAGCCGGGCGTCCGGGGTCAGCAGTTCGGCCCAGCCGGGCGGCGCCCCGGCGGCCTCGGCGATCAGCGCGACCAGCTCGGGGTGCAACGGCGCGACGGGGTGGGGCGGTTCACGGTCGGACATCAGAAGGTCTCCCACCTGCTCGACGGCACGGGGGTGAACGCGTCGGCCCCGGAGGCGGATTCGTCGGCCTCGGAGGCGATCGCGACGGAGAGGGGCCCGAGATCACTTGTGCGACCAGGCGGGCGTCGGAATACTAGCCCGCGTGACAGCACTGGAGGCAGTGGCCGTTCACCTCCCCCCGCACGCCGTGCCCATCGAGGCGGTTGGTGAGCGGATCGGCCTGACCCCACGTCAACTTCGTCTCTTCCGCCGCTTCCACGGCCTGGACCAGCTGCGTCTGGATCCGACCGGGACGCTGCCCGACCTGCTGGAAGCCGCCCTCGACAACCTGCCCGAGCTGCGCGGACGCGAGCGGCACGTCCGTTACGTGATCCACGCGCGCAGCATGCCGGTGGCGGTGCCCTACCCGCTCAACCCGCTGCACGACCTGCTGGCCGGGCGCGGACTCGCGCACGCCAACGCCTTCACGGTGACCCACCACGCGTGCGCGGTGGGCCTGCTGGCCATCGACCTGGCCGGCCGGCTGCTCGCCGCCGACCCCGACCCGGAGGCGCTGGCGCTCGTCCTGGCGGGCGAGAAGACCTTCACCAAGGACGCCCAGGTGGTGCCCGAGACCGGGATCTTCGCCGAGGGCGCGGCCGCCTGCCTGGTGCGCGCCGACGGCGAGCGCCACCGGGTGCTCTCCTTCGCGGTGCGTCAGCGCCCGGAGTTCGACGGCCGGCTGGCCGAGGACGCGGACCTGCTGGCCCGCTACCAGCGCGAGTACCCGAACGTGATGGTGGAGGCGATCGAGGCCGCCCTGGCGGAGGCCGGTCTGGACCTCTCCGACCTGGCCGCGGTGCTTCCGCACAACGTCAACCAGGCGTCGTGGCGGATGATAGCGCGCCGGATCGGCTATCCGCTCGACAAGGTGGTGCTGGACAACGTGCTGTCGGTCGGGCACAGTTTCGCTGCAGACAGCCTCATCAATCTTCACACCGCCACCACGCGGGGGCTGCTCCGCCGCGGCGACCACTACCTGATCGCCGCCGCCGGTGTCGGAGCCACCTTCTCCGCGATGTCGGTCCGGTGCTGACGGCCCGCCGGTAGCCTCGTCGGCCACTCCCAGGCCGGACCACTTTCACGCCAGACCACCTTCACGCCAGAACACTCTCCCACGTACGACGGGACGGGACACCCATGTCAGAACCTGTGGTCCAGACCACTGACCCCGAGCTGCGCGAGCGGATCCGCCACGGCATCGGCGAGCTGCTGCCCCGCGTCCTCAAGCGCGAACTGCCCGAGATCCCGGAGAACGCCTGCCTCTTCGACGACCTCGGCCTCACCTCCGCCGGCACCATCGAACTCATCCTGGAGCTGGAGGAGTCGCTCGACCTCCAGGTGGACGTCGAGCAGATCACCGAGGACGACCTGCGCTCGGTCGCCAACCTGGCCGACTACGTCGCCGGGCACGTCATCCCCGAGGACTGACCGGGTGGCCGACCACGGCCTGCGGATCACCCGGGCGATCGCGAGGTGCTTCGACGGCCGCTCGGAGGCCTCGCTCGACCCGGACCTGCGGGTGTTCGTCTCCGACCTGGTCCGTCCCTACGGCCTGCCGCTGCGCGAGGACCTGCTGCGCGAGGGTGTCGGCCACTCCTACGAGGAGCTGGCCGAGGGCCTGGTACGCGAGGCGCTCGTCGACGGTGAGTCCGTCGATCTGCTGATCCTGGCCTTCGACACCCCGGACGTCCGGCCCGGAGCGCCCTCCTCGCTGGCGCTCAGCCGGTCCTGTCCGGGCACACCGCTCGCCTTCGCGGTCTGCGACCAGGGCTCCGCGGCGGCGTTCACCGCGCTGCGCCTCGCGGCGGACTACCACCGCACCGGGGCCTGCCGTCGGGCGGTCGTGGTGCTCGCCGAGCAGACCGCGCTGCACTACGAACCGGCCGGCCAGGTGGCGCTCCCGGAGCGGCACGGCGTGGTGGTGCTGGTCTGCGAGGAAGCCCCCGGGCCCACCATGGCGGTCCATCAGATCCCGGGTTCCGAGCCGCCGGACGTGGTGCTGCGGATGCAGGCCGAGCAGCTCGGGCCCGACGCGGCGCTGGTGCTCGGCCCCGGGCTGGGCGGCGCCGAGGGCCCGGCGGCCCAGCCGTTCACCGGGGTCTGGGCGGAACTCGCCGAGCGGCTGCCCGCATGGCAGGCGCAGGGGCGCCCCGTGCTGGTCGCCGGGCTGGACCGCCGGCTCGGCGTGCTGAGCATGCTGACCCTCGCGTAATGGCAGTCGACGAGGGGCCAGTGCATGTCAACACTCCTTGATTGCAAGGATAGTGACGATCTATCAGCCTTCTTTTGGTCTGGACCAATGTGCGAGGCCGCTGATAGCGTCCTGATCACACCCCGCTGAGTCCTTCCCGGCGAGCCGAAAGGCGCGTACGACGTGATCCCGTACCACGCGACACAGACCAGCCGGCGGATCGAGGTCCGGTACGCGGCCCCGGGCGGCGACTCCGGGCCGCTCACACTCGGCCAGGACAACATGATCCGGTGCATCCGGCGTGACGCCCCCGAGCAGATCAACAAGGAGTCCGTCTGGCCCGTCCCGGACGGCACCTCGGTGTCGGCCGGGCTGGCCGCTCTGCGCCTCCTCGTCGAACGGCACGAGTCGCTGCGCACCTCCTTCCCCGCGGGCCCTGGCGCGGATGGCTTCCCGGAGCGCCAAGTGGTGCACTCGGAGGGCCGGTTCACCGTCACCGTGGTCGAGGCCGGCGGCCGTAGCGAGGTCGAACTCGACCGGTTGGCGGCGGAGGTGGGCCAGGCCGACGTCGCCGTGGCGTTCGACCTGGACGCCGCCCCGCGGCTTCGCCTCACCCTGGTCGTTGACGGGGAGCGGCTGCTCCGGCTGGTCGTGGTGGTCTGCCACGCGGGAGCCGACGGCGCCGCCACCGCGGTGCTGATCCAGGACTGGTTGGCCCTCGCCGCCGGACAGGACCTCCCGCCGGTCACCGCCCCGACCCCGCTGCAGATCGCGGGCGCGGAACAGGGCGCGCAGGGTCGCCGCAAATCGGCCACCGCGCTGCGGCATTGGGGGCGCATCCTCGCCACCGGCCCGCAGGTGGTCTTCGCCGACTCGCGGATCACCGGCCCGCCGCGCGACCTCTCCGCCGTCCTCGTCCGCTCCCCGGCCGCCGCCGAGGATCTCGCCACCGTCTGCCGCCGCACCGGCGCGAGCCCGTCCGTCGTCCTGCTCGCCGCCTTCGCCGCCCTGGTCGCCCACCGGGCCGGCCGCACCGACCTGGTGATCTCCGCGCTCTCCGCGAACCGCCAGCGTGCCGCCCTGGTCGACCACGTCGGCACCCTCGCGCAGGACGCCCTGATCCTGCTCGACACCGGGGCGGCCGACCTCGACCAGCTGATCGGCCGAGCCAAGTCCGCCTCGCTGAGCGCCTACTGGCACAGCACCCTGGACGCCGAGCGGGTCTGGCGGATCATCGAGGACTGTGCCCACCTGCGCGGCAGCCGCTTCCCCCGCCAGGTCGTGGTCAACGACCTGAGCCTGACCATCCCCGCCGCCATCGCCGACGCCCAACCCGCCCCGGCCGCCGACCCGGAGCTGACCCGAGTGCCCGCCCCGCCGCTGGCGGTCCGGCTGATGTTCACCATCCTACGGATCAGCGGCAGCCTCGACTTCGCCCTCATCGCCTGCCCGCAGGTGCTCGACCCGGACGAGACCGACCGGTTCGCGCGGGCGCTGCTCGCCGTGCTCGCCGCCGCGGCCCGCAGGCCGGTTCCGCTTTGCGAACTGCCCGGACTCGCGGAGGTGCCGCCCCCCGAACGAAGCGGCGAGTGGCGGCTGATCGACGGCTCCTGGACCGATCTGGCGGCCGTCCGCACCCTGCTGGAGACCGCCCTCGGTGCCCGGGCGGACATCGAACTGTCCCTGGACGACGGAGTGTTGACCGGCCGGCTGGCCGCCCGGCCGATGGTCGGGGCGGACGGACTCACCCCGGCGGTCGCGCACCGCGCGGTGGTCGCCGAACTCTCCGGCCGCGACACGGCGATGGCCCCGCACCACTACATCGTCCGGCGCGCCGGCCCCGGGGCGGAGAGCGTCACCTTCGGCAGCGGCCGCGACCCGGAGATCGCCGCCCGGCAGGCCGTGCTCACCTGAAGGGCCGTGCTCACCTGAAGGACTGTGTTCACCTGAAGGACCGTGCTCACCTGAAGGGAGGAGCGTGGGCAGGCGCGGGTGGCATCACTCCAACGGGTCCTCGCCCTCCCCTCGAACGTCCCACGAACACGCGGACGTCGCGCCCGAGGTGAGCCCCCACGGGCTCGGCACCTCCTCCTCGTCCTCGTCCCCCTGCAACGGCAGCCGGTCGATCACCGCCACCAGCCGCGGCGGAAGTTGCGGCGCCAGCCCGTGGTGGACCCGGGACAGGATGTCGCGCCGCACGTCGTCCGGCAGCAGCGGCCTGCTCATCCGCAACGGCCGTGTCCCCGGAGGGCGTTCGGCCGACGCCAGTTGGTCGGACCAGGCCCGCCAGTAGTCCGCGTCGTCGTTCTCGCCGAGCTTCAGATGGTGCAGGTGCAGGCAGTACGCGGCCGTCCCGCACCCCGACCCCGCGGCGAAGCGCCACCAGAACTCCGCGCCCTCCTCCCGCCCGGTGGCGTACAGCAGCGCGGCGAACACCTCCGCCCCCTCGGGCTGGATCCGGCGGGCGTTCACCAGCAGGTCGAGCCCCCGGGAGGCGTCCGGCGCGCCCAGCACCAGGGCCACCACCAGGCCGAGTTCGAAGGCGGCCTGCTCGTGGTCCGACGACAGGTGCGTCGGCGCCGCCGTCAGCCGGGCCTGGCGCAGTGCGGCGATGCGTTCGGCGTGCGCGCGCTCCGGTCGGGGCACGTGGAACGCCGCGCGCCCCCGGTCGCTCCCGTGCGCCCCATCGTTCCCGTGCGCCCCGTCGCTCGCGTGCGCCCCGTTGAGCGAGTCGGTCTCGTCGAGCGGGTCGGTCTCGGGGTGGGCCGTCACAGCTCACCCGTGTGGTCCGGCAGTTCGCCCACCCCGAGCCGGCGCGCCAACCGATCCCGCGCGTGCCGCAGGTTGGAGTGCACCGTCGCCACCGGCCGCCCCAGGTACGCCGCGATCACCTTGACGTGCAGGCCGAGCAGGTAGCGCAGGATGACCACGTCCCGCTGCCGGTCCGGCAGTTCGAGGATCGCCGCGTACAGCCGCACCTCGTCGGCCTCGCTGTGCAGCAGCCCGTTCGCCACCTGCTTGAACGCGCCGATCACGGCCGCGAAGGTGACGGCCTCCACGGCGACCGGCTCCTCGGCGGCCACCCAGTCGGAGACGTGCCTGCTCGCCAACCGCCAGGCGTACGCGGCCGGTTCCTCGAACCGCAGGACCTGCGGCCAGCAGCGGGCCAGGTCCGCCTTCACGGCCTCGACCACCAGCGCGGCGTCCGCCTGGCCGCCTATCCTGGTCAACGCGAGCGCGTACCAGGCGGGTTCATGCGTCTCGCAGAACGCCGCGTAGGCGAGGTCCCGCCGGAGGCCGAGGTCGCCGCCGAACCCCCGGTCCGCCCCCGCCGTTCCGGTGCGTTCCACCGCCGGCCCTTCCAGGTACCCGTGCACGGGGGCGCCCCTGTCGATCGTCATCGAGCCTGCTTTCCGTGGCCGCCGACTGCTCGCCGGGCCACCCGAGGGTCGGGTTGTCTGCGCCCATCCTCATTCCCTCAGGCCTGTCACTCCAGGCTGCAAGACGAATACGGATTGTCATCTCGTGGGATCTGCCGACTTGTTGTGGCGCGGTGACGGCGATGGGCGCACGGATACGCTGGGCACCGATCGGCAGGTGCCCGCGACGGCGAGGGGGAATGCGATGAGCCTCTACGACGGGGTCGACCTGCGGCTGAACATGCCGCACTCGGCCCGGATGTACGACTACTACCTCGGCGGCTTCACCAACTTCGCCGCCGACCGCGAGGCCGCCGGACACGCCCTCGCCGTCGCACCCTGGCTGCGCGCCGCGGCCCGCGCGAACCGCTCCTTCATCCATCGCTCCACCCGCACCCTCGCCCAGGCCGGCATCGACCAGTTCCTCGACATCGGCACCGGAATCCCCACCTCGCCCAACCTCCACGAGGTCGCCCAGGGCGTCGAGCCGCGTGCCCGCGTCGTCTACGCCGACAACGACCCGATCGTGCTCTCGCACGCCCAGGCCCTGCTCACCGGCACCCCCGAGGGCCGCACCGCCTACGTCGAGGCCGACGTCACCGACCCCGCCCGCCTGCTCGCCTCGTCCGGCGTGCGCGACACCATCGACCTCACCCGCCCCGTCGGGCTCTCCCTCAACGCCCTGCTCCACTTCGTCCCCGACGGCCACGGCGCCCACGAGATCGTCGAGCACCTCAAATCCGCCCTCGCCCCCGGCAGCGCCCTGGTGATGACCCACGTCACCCCCGAATTCGCTCCGGCGGAGATCGCCCGTCTGGTCCGCATCTACGAATCCGCCGGCACCGCCGCCCAGGCCCGCACCCTCCCCGAGTTCACCCGCTTCTTCGACGGCTGGACCCTCATCGCCCCCGGCATCGTCCCGACCCCCCACTGGCGTCCCACTCCCGCCGACCCGCCCACCACCGCCTCCGACGCCTCCGCGTACGCCGCCGTGGCCCTCAAGCCCTGACGCGCCTGACCGCCTGCCGCGCGGCCGGGTCGCCGGCCGCCGCTCCCTGTCGGCGGGCCCTGGCCGGCGCCGAGCGCCCCCTCGTCACCGCCCTTCGGCAGGCCAGGGAAGCCGGCCCGTACGCTCCGCCGTCGGCGAAGCGGGCGTGCCGTCCCACCCGTGCGGCGGCATCGTCCCGGGCACAGACTGGTGGGAGATCGATGCTGCCCGCGAGGCTGGGAGAGGCATGCTGCTGGGACTCACCACCGCGTTGGTCGCCACCGTCTGCTTCGGATTCGGGGCGGTGTTCCAGGCGCGTGGCGCGCGGTCGGCGCCGCGGGCGGACCGGGTGCGGGCGGGGCTGCTGGCGGCGCTGGTGCGGTCGTGGGAGTTCCTGCTCGGCACGGCGCTGGACATCGTCGGCTTCGGCTTGAGCATCGTGGCGCTGCGCAGTCTGCCCCTGTTCCTCGTGCAGGCCGTCACCAACGCGAGCCTGGCCGTGACGGCGCTGGCTGCCGTCTGGCTGCTCGGGGCGCGGCTGCGCCGGGGGGACGTGGCGGGGATCCTCGCCGTGGTGGTCGGTCTGACGCTGCTGGCGTTGGGTTCGGGCCGGGAGGGCCGCGAGTACGCCCCGGCCGTGTTCCACTGGGCGCTGCTCGCGACCACCGCCCTGATGCTGCTGCTCACCCTCATCCTGGTGCGCCGTGCCGGCACTGTCGCGGCGGCCGGGCTGGGGCTGCTGGCGGGGGTGGGGTTCGGGGTGACGAGCCTGGCGGTGCGGGTGCTGGACGCGTCGAGCCCGGCGGCCGTGCTCACCGACCCGGCGGCCTACGCGCTCGCGGCCGGCGGCCTGGGCGGCTACCTCGCGTACGCGCTGGCCCTGCAGCGCGGCACGGTGACGGCCGCGACCGCCGCCGGGACGGTCGCCGAGACCTTCGGCCCGGCCCTGGTCGGGGTGGCGGCGCTCGGTGACGCGGCCCGGCCGGGCTTCGAGTGGTGCGCGCTGGCGGGGTTCGCGGTGGCGGTGGGCGGCACCTTCCTGCTGTCCCGGTTCGGCGAGCTGGAGGGGGAGTCCGCGGAGGCCGCCGCGGCCCTGTGCGTCGCGAACCCGTCCGGCGCGGATGCGTCCGGCGCGGGCCCGGGCGCCTCGAACCTGGCCACCTCGACCCCGGGCGCCTCGAACGCGGACGCCTCGAACCCGGGTGCCTCGGGCCCGGACACCGAGGCGGAGTCGGCCGCCCCGCCCAGGTAGCCCGGACGATGCCGCCGTGCGAAGGTGACTTGCCGGACAAAACGGACGGCGACACGCCCACGGAGCGGCAGGTGCGCGATGGCGGACGAAGCCCAGCCGGGCCCTCGACACTCGGGGCCCGCCGACCGCCCGGTCGTGCTCGTCACCGGCGCCTCCTCCGGCATCGGCCTGGCCACGGCCACCCGCCTGGCCGACGCCGGCTGGCGGACCCTGCTCTCCGGCACCGACCAGGCCCGCCTCGACGAGGTCGCCGCCCGCACCGGCGGCCGCGCCCTGCCCGAGGACCTGAGCAAGCCGGACGGCCCGCGCCGCCTCGCCGAGGCGGCCCTCGCGGCGGCCGGCCGGGTGGACGCACTGGTCGCGAGCGCGGGCCTGGGCTGGCGCGGACCGTTCGTCGACACCCCCGCGGACGTCCTGGACCGGATGGTCGAGGTCAACTTCGCGGCCCCGCTGCGGCTGGTCCGCCTCCTCCTGCCGGGCATGCTGGAGCGCCGCCGCGGCCGGATCGTGCTGCTCGGCTCGATGGCCGGCCAGGTGGGCGTGCGCGACGAGTCGGGCTACGCGGCGACCAAGGGCGGGCTGGCGATGTTCGCGGAGAGCCTCTGGTACGAGCTGCGCGGCACCGGGGTCGGGGTGCGCCTGGTGCTGCCGGGCCCGGTGGACACCCCGTTCTTCGAACGGCGCGGGACGCCCTACCAGCGCGAGCGGCCGCGCCCCGTCCCGGCGGAGCGGGTCGCCGACACCGTGGTCGCGACCATCACCACCGAGCGCGACCGGCTGTACGTGCCGCACTGGCTCGGCCTCCCGGCCCGGATCCACGGCGTGGCGCCGGGCGTGTTCCGGCGGATGGCCGCCCGCTTCGGGTGAACACGGCCACCCGGGCGCTCACGGTGGCGGCCGCGGCCGAGTTCGCGCACCTGGCCCCCGCGGCGGTGCGCCTTCCGGTGCTGCGCCGCACGCTGGCCCGTCGGACGGCCGGCCTCGGCGCCGACCCGCACCACGTCGCGCTGACCTTCGACGACGGCCCCGATCCGCGCAGCACCCCGTACGTCCTGGACGCGCTGGACGGGCTCGGCGGTGTGCGCGCCACGTTCTTCCTGCTGGGCTCGATGCTGGAGCGCGCTCCCGCCCTCGGCCGGGAGCTGGTGCTGCGCGGGCACGAGGTGGCCGTCCACGGCTGGTACCACCGGCAGCAGTGGTACCCGGCCCCGGTCCGCGACCTGCGCGAGGTGCGCCGCACCACCGAGGCGGTGACCGAGCTGTGCGGGGCCCGCCCGCACTGGTACCGCCCGCCGTACGGCGTGCTGACCGCCGGCCCGGCCCTGGCCGCCCGCAGCCTGGGCCTGCGCAGCGTCCTGTGGACGGCCTGGGGCCGGGACTGGACGGCGGAGGCGACCGGTGCGTCCGTCTACGCGACCGCCCGCCCCGGCCTCACCGGCGGTGCGACCCTGCTCCTGCACGACTCCGACCGCACGTCGGCCCCCGACTCGTGGCGCGCCACCCTCGCCGCGCTTCCCCTGATCGCCGCCCACTGCCGCACCCGGGCCCTCACCCTCGGCCCGCTCCGCGACCACGCCGTCCCCTGGCCGTCCTGAACCCCCGGTCCGTCCGTTGCCGCGCCGCGCCGCGCACCGCCGTAGCCCCCGCCCGATGCCCGCCGACTACGCCAACCCCGCCTGCTCCAGGGCGCCGGTGAACCCGGTGCGCCAGCGCTCCGGGGTGGCGCCGGGGGAGGGCGCGGGCTCGGGGCGGGCGAGGGCGGCGAGGGCGTTGCGGACCACCTCGGCGGGGTGGGCGGAGGCGACGTCGGCGTGGCCGAGTTCCAACTCGTGCTGGAGGTTGTCGCGGCCGTGGCCCTGGACGACGTCGAGCAGCAGCAGCCGCCGCCCGAGGGCGCGGGCCTCGCTGCAGGTGTCGCCGGAGCTGGTGACGACGAGGTCGGCGGCGGCCATCAGGGCGGGGATCCGGTCGGTGTGGCCGAAGGGGTGCAGTCGAGGCTCCCGGCGGGCGGCGGCCCGCAGCCTGCGTTCCAGTTCCCGGTTGCGCCCGGCGACGGCGAGCACGTGCGGCCCGGCGGCGGCGAGCGCGGCGGCGGTGCGGGCGAGCGGCCCGAGCCCCCAGGCGCCGGACATCAGCAGCACGCACGCGGCACCCGCCGGGACGCCCAGGTCGGCGCGAGCCTCGGCCCGGCCGGGCGGCCGGTAGAACGGCTCCCGCAGCGGCGCGGGCAGGACGGTGACGGCGGCGTCCGGCCGATAGCGGCGGACGCCGCAGGCGGCGACCTCGGAGGTGACCAGGAAGAGGTCGGTGCCCTCCTGCACCCAGAGCCGGTGCGGCGTCACGTCGGTGCAGAACACGAAGTGCCGGAAGTCTCTGTTCGGCAGCCGGTTGACGGCCGAGGTGGCGGTGGCGAACACCGAGACCACCAGCTGCGGCCGCTGCGCCGCGACCAGCTCCCGCAGGGCCGGGACGAGCCGGGTACGGGCCGCCGCGTCGGCGAGCAGCGCGAGCCGGGCGCCCGGCCGCAACGCCGAGAAGTGGAAGGCGTCGTACACGCCGGGCAGGTCGAGCAGCCGCCGGAAGACGGCTTCCCCGGCGGCGCCCGAGCGCTGCCCGAGCAGCGCCATCGCGTCCACGGTGCCGGTGGTCCAGCCGCGGGCCCGCAGGGTGTCCGCGCAGGCCTGGGCCATCACGTCGTGGCCCTGGCCGAGGGAGCCGGAGACGAGCAGCGCGTGCGGCATCGGGCGGCCCGGTCAGGAGGCGGCGGGGGCGGCGGTGTCGGCCCGGTACCAGTCCGCGTACCGCCGCACGCCGTCCGTGAAGTTGGTGTGCGGAGACCAGCCGAGCAGCCGTTTGGCCTGGGCGCAGGAGATCCGCCGCCCGGCGTAGTCGGCCTTGCGGCCGTCGATGTGCTCGATGCTGACGGGCCCCAGCAGCGTGTCGACGGTGTCCGCGATGTCGCGCACCGAGACGGCGGTCGAGCCCTCCAGGGCGAAGGTCCGGTCCTCGGCGGCGGGGGAGAGGGCCCGGACGTGGGCGTCGGCGAGGTCCTCGACGTAGACGAAGTTGCGGCTCTGCCGGCCGTCGCCGGCGATGGTGATCGGCCGTCCGGCGAGCGCCGCCTGGACGAACCGCGCGACGACCAGTTCGTCGCGCATCCGGGGCCCGTACGGGATGCCGTAGCGCAGGATGGTGAAGTGCTGCCCGTACAGCTCGCGGTAGCTGTGCACCAGCAGCTCGGCGGCGAGCTTGGTGGCGACGTAGAGGTGGCCGCTGTGTTCCAGCTCGATCGGCACGTGCTCGTCCAACTCCTGTTCCCCGCCGCCGAGTTGATCGTCGGTGAGGGCGGCGCCGTAGACCCAGACGGTGCTCGCCAGCACGGTGCGACTCAGCCCGCTGCGCCGGGCGGCCTCCAGGACGGCCTCGGTGCCGTCGATGTTGGTCCGCACGGCCCGCACCGGGTCGGCGGAGACCTGTTCGACGTCGGCCATCGCGGCGAGGTGGTACACCACTTCGCTGCCGGCCAGCGCGGAGGTGAGCGCCGCCAGGTCGAGGACGTCGAGCCGGGCGTGCTCGGCGTCGGGGTTGAGGTACTTGTCGGTGGTGTCCACCGCGAGGACGTCGTGGCCGGCCGCGAGCAGGTGGTCCACGACGTGTGAGCCGATGAATCCGCATCCCCCGGTGACGGCTATCCGCACGTTCTCTCTCCTTGCCGAGCTCCTGCTCGTGCTTCTGGTCGAGCTTCCGGTGGTCGCGCTTCCGGTCGCGCTTCCGGTCGGGCCTTCGGCCGGGCGGACCCGGCTATCCGACGAGTCGCCGGTGCACCGCCGAGACGGCCTCGATGACCTGCTCCGTCTCGTCCTCGGTCATGTCGGAGTGCACCGGCAGGCAGACCTGCCGCGCGCAGACGTCCTCGGCGACCGGCAGTGCCTCGCGCCGGTAGGGGGCGAGGACGGGCTGCAGGTGCAGCGGCAGGTCGTACACCTCGCCGGACAGCCGCACGCCGTACTCCTCGGCGACCGCCCGCTTGAACGCGGCGCGCTCCACCCCGGGTGGCAGCAGCGCCAGGTACTTGTAGTAGTTGCTCCGGCAGCCGGGCGGTTCGAGCACCGGCTCCAGGCCGTCCAGCCCGGCCAGCGCCGCGTCGTAGCGGCGGGCGACGGCCCGGCGGGTCTCGATGAACTCCTTGAGCCGGCGCAGGTGCACGGCGCCGACGGCGGCGCTGAGCTCGCTCATCCGCCAGGCGTAGCCGAGCCGGACGTGGTGGTTGGTGGTGAAGGAGCCCTTGCCCTGGTCGCGGTAGGTGCGGGCCTCGTCGCGCAGCTCGGGCGACTCGGTGACGATCAGGCCGCCCTCGCCGCTGGTGATGACCTTGGTCGGGTAGAACGAGAAGGCCCCGGCCAGGCCGAACGTCCCGGCCGAGCGCCCGCCGAGGCTGCTGCCGTGGGCGTGCGCGGCGTCCTCGACCAGCGGGATGCCGCGGTCGTCGCAGATCGCGCGCAGCGCGCCGACCTGCGGGGTGACCAGGCCGCCGATGTGGACGAGTACGACGGCTGCGGTATCCGGGGTGAGGGCCGCCTCCATCGTCTCGGGGGAGAGCGCCAGGGTGTCCGGGTCGACGTCGGCGATCACCGGACGCCCGCCGGCGTGCAGCACGGCGCCGGCGGTCGCGTAGAAGGTGACGGCCGGGACGACGACGTCGCGGCCCCGGACGTCGACGGTGCGCAGGATCACCTCCAGCGCCGCGGTGCCGCTGCTCACCGCGACGGCGTGCGAGGCGCCGTGCTCGGCGGCGAAGGCCTGCTCGAAGCGCTCGGTCCACGGGCCCAGGGTGAGCGCGCCGGTGGCGAGCATCTCCGTCACCGCGTCGGCGACGGCCGCGCGGTCGGATTCGTCGAACACGATGCGGGCGGCGGGAACGCCCATGGGCACCTCCGGCGGCGGGGCTGGGTCGGCGGCGATCGGGTCGGACCGGCCCGAACCATGCGAAAAGGGTCGGGCCCACGCTACGTCGCCCGGCAGCCCGCGGCCCGTCGTCGCCGCCCGCCCGGGTGACGGCGCCGGGCCGCGTCGAGCCTGCCGGGGCCGCCCGCGGAAGTACACCGGGCTGCTCCCGCCGCAGGCCATGCGCTCCGCCGTTCGGGGGGCCGTACTGCGTCCGCAGTACGCAAACGGCCTGCGCAGGGACGACGACGGAGCAGGGTCCGGCGATCAAGGATGGGTCATGCTGCGGGCGGTCCGCGTCGAAAGGCGCCGGCCCGGCCGCGGCGCGCACTCTGACCGAGATCCGAAGGAGTCCACTCTCCCGTGGCCACGTTCCTGTACCGCCTGGGCCGCTTGGCCTTCGCACGACGCCGGCTGGTGACCTTGCTCTGGGTCGCCGTGCTGGCCGTCTGCGGAGTCCTCGCGGCCAAGGCGCCCGCCGCACCCGACGACGGCTTCGCGATGCCCGGCACGGAGGCGCAGAAGGCCTTCGACCTGATGAACGAGCGCTTCCCCGGCGGCCACGCCGACGGCGCCTCGGCCCGCCTGGTGTTCGTCGCCCCGTCCGGGCAGAAGATCACCGCCGCGCCCAACGAGCAGGCGGTGGAGCGGACGGTCGCCGAACTCGCCCACGGCGAGGAGGTCACCGGCGCGGTCAGCCCGTTCAAGGCCGGCGCCGTCTCCAAGGACGGCACCACCGCGTACGCGACCGTCAGCTACTCCGTCAAGGCGGGCGAGCTGTCCAAGGGCGCCACCGACGCCCTGGAGCAGGCCGCCCAGCACGGGCGGGACGCCGGTCTGAAGGTCGAGGTCGGTGGCAACGCGCTGATGGCCAAGCCCGAGGCCGGCGGCAGCAGCGAGATGGTCGGCATGGCGCTGTCCGCGGTCGTCCTGGTGATCACCTTCGGCTCGCTCGTCGCCGCCGGGCTGCCGCTGCTCACCGCCGTGATCGGGGTCGGCCTCGGCATGGCCCTGATCACCGCGCTCGGCAGTACGCTCGGCCTGTCCTCCACCACCGGCACCCTCGCGATGATGCTCGGCCTCGCGGTCGGCATCGACTACGCCGTGTTCATCGTCTCCCGCTACCGGGCCGAGCTCGCCGAGGGCCGCACCCCGCAGGAGGCGGCCGGCCGGGCCGTCGGCACCGCCGGGTCCGCCGTGGTGTTCGCCGGGCTCACCGTGGTGATCGCCCTGGCCGGGCTCTCCGTGGTCGGCATCCCGATCCTCGCCAAGATGGGCATGGCGGCGGCCGGCACCGTGGTCATCGCCGTCCTGGTCGCGCTCACCCTGGTGCCCGCGCTGCTCGGCTTCATCGGTCGTCGGGTGCTGCCCCGCAAGGCCCGCAACGGCGCCGTCCAGCCGAAGAAGGAGAACGGCGGCTCCCGCTGGGCCCGGTTCGTGCTGCGCCGCCCGCTCGCCGTGCTGCTCGGCGCCGTGATCGGCCTCGGCGTGCTCGCGGCCCCCGCGCTCGACCTGCGGCTCGGCCTGCCCGGTGACGAGTCCAAGCCCACCTCCACCACCCAGCGCCGGGCCTACGACCTGCTGTCCGAGGGCTTCGGCCCCGGCTTCAACGGGCCGCTGACCGTCATGGTGGACGCCAAGGGCACGCCCGATCCGAAGGCCGCCGCGGGCGAGGTCGCCAAGACCGTCTCCGGGCTGCCCGGCGTGGTCTCCGTCACCCCGCCGATGTTCAACAAGGCGGGGGACACCGCCCTGCTGAACGCCGTCCCGGCCACCGGCCCGAGCGCCGCCGAGACCAAGGACCTGGTCCAGACGATCCGCGGCCACGCCGCCGGCCTCAAGACGGCCACCGGGGCGACGATCCTGGTCAGCGGCACGACGGCGATGAACATCGACGTCTCGCAGAAGCTCACCGACGCGCTGGTGCCCTACCTCGCCGTGGTCGTCGGCCTCGCCGTCGTCCTGCTGCTGGTGGTGTTCCGCTCCGTGCTCGTCCCGCTGAAGGCGGCGCTCGGCTTCCTGCTCTCGGTGGCCGCCGCGCTCGGCGCCGTGGTCGCGGTCTTCCAGTGGGGCTGGCTCGCCAACCTGATCGGCGTCGAACAGACCGGTCCGGTGATGAGCATGATGCCGATCTTCATGGTCGGCGTGGTCTTCGGCCTCGCCATGGACTACGAGGTGTTCCTGGTCACCCGGATCCGCGAGGGCTTCGTCCACGGCGAGCGGCCCCGCGAGGCCATCGTCACCGGCTTCCGGCACAACGCCCGGGTGGTCACGGCCGCCGCCTTCATCATGATCGCGGTCTTCGCGGGCTTCATCGGCATGGGCGAACCGATGATCAAGATGATGGGCCTGGGCCTCGCCGCGGCCGTCGCCTTCGACGCCTTCGTGGTCCGGATGACCATCGTGCCGGCCGTCCTCGCGCTGCTCGGCCGCCACGCCTGGTGGCTGCCGCGCTGGCTGGACCGGCTGATACCGGACATCGACGTCGAGGGCAGCAAGCTGCAGACCGCCGCCCCCGAACCGGCCCCGGTCCGGGAGTCCGTCGGCGTGTAAGGCCGGTCCCGCGGACCAGCCCGGGCCCGTCCCGATCCACGGGGCGGGCCCCGGCCCGGACACAGGTTCGAGCCCCTACCGTTACCGTTGCTGTCGGGGCCTGCCACGCGCACGGCGGCCCCGACCCGGCCCACCCCGCCCGGCAGGGCGCGGTTCGGCACGAACTGGCAGAACCCGGCGAGGGTGCCGCCAGGGCACCCCCGACCCGGAGAGCACCACCATGAGCGACACCTGGCAGCGGCTGCGCTGCGACCACCCCCGGCTGCTCGACGCCGTCGGTGGCGTCGTGCTGATCGCGATGACCTTCGCCGGTGCCAACGTCGACCAGGCCGGCCACGTCATCCCCTTCCGGCCGCTCAGCGGCGCCATCGCGCTGGTCTCCGCCGTCGCCGTGTTCGCCCACCGCCGCTACCCGCGCCTGGTGGTCGTCATCACGCTGATCTGCACGATGGCACTCGTCGCCCTCACCCCCCGGCTCACCCCCGGGCTGGCCACCCCGCTGCTGCTCGCCCTCTACTTCCTCGCCGTCCGCACCGACCGCTCCACCGCCCTGCGCGCCTCGATCGCCTCCGCCGTCCTGCTCACCGGCACGTCGCTGATCGGCGACGGCGGCGGCCCGATCGGCGAACGGATCGGCGTCCTCGCCTGGGCCCTGCTGCCCGGCGCCCTCGGCGACTCCATCCGCAACCGCCGAGCCCACCTCGCGGCCATCGAGGAACGCGCGGAACGCGCCGAACGCACCCGCGAGGAGGAGGCCCGCCGCCGGGTCGCCGACGAGCGGATCCGGATCGCCCGCGACCTGCACGACGTCGTCGCCCACCACATCGCCCTCGCCAACGCCCAGGCCGGCATTGCCGTCTACCTCATGGACCGCCACCCCACCCAGGCCCGCGAGGTGCTCAGCCACATCACCGACGCCACCGGCTCCGCGCTCCAGGAACTGCGCGCCACCGTCGGTCTGCTGCGCCGCGCCGAGGAGCCCGCCCCGCTCGAACCGGCCCCCGGCCTCGACCGGCTCCCCGATCTGATCAACTCCTTCGAACGCACCGGCCTGCCGGTCCGGCTCACCGTCGAGGGCGAGGCCCGCGCGCTGTCGCCCGGCGTCGACCTCACCGCCTACCGGATCGTCCAGGAGTCGCTCACCAACGTGGCCAAGCACGCCCGCGGCGCCGACGCCGAGATCACCCTCGCCTACAGTGGCAGCCGGGTCGCCGTCAGCGTCGCCAACGGCCGCCCCCCGGCCGGCGCCCGCCCCCGACAGGCCCTGCTGCCCCACCCCGCCCCCGGCGAGGGCGGCTTCGGGCTGATCGGCATGCGCGAACGGGCCGGCGCGGTCGGCGGCCGGTTCACCGCCGACCGCCGCCCCGACGGGGGATTCCTGGTCACGGCCGAACTTCCGCTGCGCACCGGCGCCCGAGACGACAAGGACCACGCTTGACCATCCGAGTACTGCTCGCCGACGACCAGGCGCTGCTGCGCGGCGCCTTCCGGGTCCTGATCGACGCCGAGGACGACATGGAGGTGGTCGGCGAGGCCTCCGACGGCCGCCAGGCCGTCGAACTCGCCCGCGCCACCCGTCCCGACATCGTCCTGATGGACATCCGGATGCCCGGCGCCGACGGCCTCGGCGCGACGGCCGCCATCTGCGGGGACGAGGAACTGGCCGGCACCCGGGTGCTGATCCTCACCACCTTCGAGATCGACGAGTACGTGGCCCAGGCGCTGCGCGCGGGCGCGGGCGGCTTCCTCGGCAAGGGGGCGGATCCGGCGGAACTGCTCGCCGCCGTCCGCACCGTCGCCGCCGGGGACGCCCTGCTCTCGCCCGCCGCCACCCGGGCCGTCATCGACCAGTTCCTCGCCCAGCCCGATCCGGCGGCCGGCGCGAACGCCTCGGCGGAGCGCCTGTCCGTGCTCACCGCCCGCGAGCGCGAGGTGATGTCCATGGCCGCCACCGGGCTCACCAACGAGGAGATCGCCGAGCGGATGTTCGTCAGCCCCTTCACCGTCCGGACCCACGTCCACCGCGCGATGGCCAAGCTGGATGCCCGCGACCGGGCCCAACTCGTCGCCATCGCCTACCAGTCCGGCCTGGTCCCGCCCGGCCGTCCGGCCTGACCGAACGGGACCGGTTTGACCGAACGGGACCGGCTTGACCGAACCGGCCCGGCCTGGCTGACCCGGCCCGGCCGTGCGGTCGGCCCGGGTCGTGCCCGCGTGCCCGCCTCGCGCCGTCCGAGGCGGTAGCAGCCCTGGGCAACCGTCAAACTCCGGCCATATATCGAGGATCTGAATTCCAGCCTGCCCGAAAACGACCTCCGAACTGGTGTATCAGCGAGTAGTCTGCCGATGACTCAGAATGAGGAGGGGTGTTCGTGGAAACGAAGGACACGGCAGGCGAGGTGCGGATTCTCCAGCCGTTGCCCGGGCGCACGGCCGACGGATCGCAGGCGTTCGACCTGCGGTTGACACGTTTGCTCCGCCTGCTCGGGGTCGACGCCGCGCACGGGCCGGACTTTCCGAGTGCGGCCCGGTGGGAGGTCCACAAGGCGCTCTCCGGGCGCACCGAACTGCCCGAGGAGTACTTCGAGGCACTGCTGGAGGCGGCGGTCTACGACCCCAACCCGAGCTTCAACCGGCGCTTCGTCGAGCCCGCCCTGCTCGCCTTCGGCCAGCGCCGGGTGCGGCTGACCCTGCTCGGCTACCTGCACACCGGCACCGACGCGGAACGGGCCGGCGCCGCCCGGGCCTGGTACTGGACGTCCCTGTCGGTCGGGGACGGCCGCAACACGGCCGCCGCCGACGAGGGGTCGATCGTCCGGGACGCCTGGTACGAGGCCGCGCTGCGCGAGTTCGTCGCCAACGAGGACCTGGACGTCCGGCGCTGCATCCTCCCCGGGCTGCCCCTCGTGCCGCGCGCCTACCCGCCGCAACTGCACGACCTGGTGGAGGCCGCGGTGGCCATCGCGCGCTCGCACCCCGACGAGTACATCCGTCACCGCGCCGAGATCCAGGTCGGCCTCTGACCGCCCCCGGCCCCGCCACACCCCGGCGGGGCCGGGAAAGCGCGGACCCCGGTCGGCGGGCCGTGGGACGAACGCGTCGGGGCCTCCTGGCGGCGGATCAGGTCAGCCCGTCTTGACGGTGATCTCGCCGATGTTCGTCCCGAGGTCCAGCCGGTACTTCCCGTTCGGGTCGCTCTGGACGCCGATGTGCTTCTCGCCCAGGTCGGTCGAGGCGGTGACGTGGTAGGAGGAGGTCGGCACGGTCACGTTGATCTCGCCGTTCGAGGTCTTCGCCGTGATGTTCTGGGCCTTGCCGGGGGTGAGCTTGATCCCGCCGTTGTCGGTCTTGGCGCTGACCCGGTCGCCCTTGAGCGAGGTGCCCTTGATCTCGCCGTTGTCGGTGCGCACGTCGACCGGCCCGGCCACGTCGTCGAGCGTGATGTCGCCGGAACTGGTGTGCACCGAGACCTCGCCGACCTGCGAGAGCTTGACCCCGCCCGAGGACGTCCCGCCGCTGATCGGCAGCCCCGGCGGCAGCTCGACGGTGTAGTCCACCGAGCAGTTGCGCCCGCAGCCGCTCAGCACCAGCACGCCGCCGTCCACCCGAGTGGTCGCGCCGGGCTTGCCGCTGCGGTACTCGATGTCGCGGTGGACGGCGGCCTGGGTGGCGCCGGCCTTCCCGTGGACGGTGATGTCCCCGGCGGAGGTGTCCAGCTTGATGGCGGTGATCTTGTCCGAGACGGTCGCGTCGTCGCTGAACCTGGTCCCGACCGGGTTGCAGGCGCTGAGCGCCCCGGCGGCGAGCCCGGCGACCACGAGTGCCCCTGCGTAGCGGCGGTACCTGCCCATGTTCGTCCCCCATGTCCTGCGCGTCTGCCGCGCGATGGCCCGTGCTGACCGCCCCTGTCCGGGGCCGTCCCGACGACAGTAACCGCGCGTGGTGGCCCTGGTCGGTGGTATTAACCCCCCAAAGAACGGTTCACCCGCACCCCGCGCGGCGCCGAACTCACCATCGACGGCCAGGCCTTCCTGCCCCGCGCCCGAGGGTCTTGACGTTGCGCTGTCCGCCGGGCGGGATCTCACCGCGCATGACGCGGTGCCGACGCATCGGGCGCCGCGCCGTGGTGCCGGCCGCCGCGACCCGGCACCGGCGGCGAGCGTCGTGCTACCCCCCTACGCGGACCGGAAGCCGTGTGAGGCCGCGGGTGATGAGACTGCGGCGCCACGTCCGGTCCGCACCGGGGGCGAGAGCGAGAGCTGGGAAACGGGTGAAGAGGGAGCTCAGAGCGGTCGCGGCCTGCAGCCGGGCGAGCGGCGCACCCAGGCAGTAGTGGATACCGTGGCCGAAGGCCAGATGGGGCGGCGAAGGGCGGCGGATGTCGAAGGTGTCGGGGCGGGGGAACGGGGTGGGGTCGCGGTCGGCCGCGGACAGCGCGACCATGACGGTCTCGCCACCGCCCGGGATCACGACATCCGTTTCGCCGACCCGCCAGGGTGTGGTGGTGAACCTGCGGGTCCGGCGCGATGTGGCCGCGGTCCGGCCCGGGTTGCTTGAACGGCCTCCCGCCGGGCCGGGATCCGCTCACCCCTGCCGGGCGTGCGGAGACCCGGCCGTGGCGGCCAGACGGCGGGTCAGTACGCGCGTGGTGCTGCCGTCGTCCTCGCTGATGTCCCGGACGTGCTCGAAGCCGATCCTGTCCAGCAAGGTCAGCGAGGCGTTGTTCGATGCCGCTACGGTGGCGTGCACCTCGGTCAACCCGAGAGTGCCGAAGCCGTAGGCCACGAGGGCCTGGGCCAACTCCGTACCCAGGCCCGATCCCCACGCCGCCGGGGTGAGCGCGTAGACGAGCTCGTGGCCCACGACCGCATCGGTGGGCTTGATCTCGGCATGCCCGATCAACGCACCGTCCCTGCGAACAGCCCAGACATCGAACAGGTCCTGGGCGTAGACCTTTGTGAAGATCCGCCCGAACAGGGCCCGGTCCGCCTCCTCGGAAGCAGGGCCGTCACCCATCCACCGCGACACCCTCACATCCTGGAACAGGGCCACGAAGTCCTCTTCGTCCTCGGGTACGTAGGGGGCGAGGAGCAGGCGCCGGGTGTGCAGAGTCGGGGGCATGGACGGCGACGCTACCCATCCGGCGTCACGCCCGGCAAGCCACTTTCACCGGCGCGGACCCTGCCGGGCGCAGCCCCGGCCGCCATCGCACCGGCGACACCGTCCGCGCCGGAGGAATCGCCGATCGGCGCCTATGGGCCATTGCCTGGTCGACCAGGAAATCAGTAGACCGGTCGGTATATTCCACCCGTCGGAGGCGTCAGGGCTTGCGGCCGACCGCGCCGTACATGCTGACGCGGTCGGCGCCGGGGGCGGGGGTGGTGTCGGGGCGCCAGAGAGGGACGGTGGTGACGCCGGGGTCGAGGATGTCGAGGCCGTCGAAGAAGGTGCGGACCTCGTCGCGGGTGCGGCCGACGAGGGGTGCGGCGGCCTTGTCGTAGATGCCGGTGACGCGGTCGCGGATCTCGGCGGAGATGAAGTCGGCGGTGCCGTGTGAGAGGACCAGATGGCTGCCGGAGGGGAGCGCGTCCAGCAGGGTGCCGACCGCCTGGTGCGGCTTGTCCTCGTCGCGCAGGAAGTGCAGGACGGCGGCGAGGACGAGGCCGATCGGTCGGGAGAAGTCGAGCAGCCCTTCGGCCTCGACGACGGCGAGCACGGCGGACGGTTCGCGGAGGTCGGCCCGGAGGACGGCGGTCCGCCCCGGTCCCGCGCCGGACATCAGGGCACGCGCGTGGCTGAGCACGATCGGGTCGTTGTCGACGTAGACGACCCGGGTGCCCGGGCTGGCGGCCCGGGCGATCTCGTGGGTGTTGCCGGCGGTGGGGATGCCGGTGCCGATGTCGAGGAACTGGTCGATGCCGAGATCGGCGACGCAGCGTACCGCGCGGGTGAGGAAGCCTCGATTGGCCCGCGCGGTGGAGCGAAACTCGGGGTTGGCGGCGAGTGCCTTCTCGGCTGCGGCACGGTCGGCGGGGAAGTTGTCCTTCCCGCCGAGGTAGTAGTCGTACATCCGGGCCGGGTGCGGGATGTCGGGTCGCAGGTCGGCGGGGATCCCTGGTTCGCCGGGCTCCCACATGCTCTTGTGTCCCACGGTTGCCGCCCCCATCTGCTGACGATCGGATGATCTGCTTGTGACGCCCTCGGGCGACAGCGTAAAGCGCAGGTCACGGCCCGCGTGCCGGTTGGTCGGGTCACCCCTGTATGTCCCTTTTCGGCCGGTCGACCGCCGCCCGGTCAACCTCTGGCCGTCCGTCCCGCCGTTCGTCGCGCGCCCCCGCGCGTCCCGGCGGAGGATGGGAGGTCCCGGCGGTGAACCGGTGCCGGAGGACGTTGACGGCGAATGCAGATGCCGGACGGGAGACGGGAGGTCGATGCCGTGGTGATCGCTATGGCAGACATCCGCGAGTGGCGCGGCCATCCGGTGGTCGACGAGAAGAGCCACCGCATCGGCTCGCTGGAGTCCGTCTACGTGGAGACGGCCACCGACCAGCCGTTCTTCGCCACCGTCACGGTCGGCCTGGCGGGCAGGCGACGCCTGGTGTTCGTCCCGCTCGACGGGGCGGTGGTCGGACCGGGCTACGTCCGGGTGGCCTTCCCGAAGAGCCAGGTCAAGCAGGCCCCCGCGATCGGCACCGACGATGTCCTGCCCGTCGAGGACGAACCCGCCGTGTTCGCACACTACGGGCTGCCGTACGAGACCGGCGCCGGCGGTGAGCGCCGCCTCGCCCGCCGTTGAGCCCCGCCTGCCTGCCTGTGCGACTGCCCGACTGCCCACAGGCCTGCCCGCCTGCGCGCCTGCCCGCCTGCCTGTGCGACTGCCCCAGGGCGAGCATCGCCCCGCCCTGGAATGGATACCCCACCGGGTACAGTTGTCACTCGACAGTCGATGCGAAAGGCGGCCCGGACATGCAGGTGGACGAGGAGTCGGTCGGCGCGGTCCTGAACCGGCTGCGCCGCGCCCAGGGTCAGTTGGCCGGGGTGATCGCGATGATCGAGGCGGGGCGTGACTGCAAGGACGTGGTCACCCAGCTCGCCGCCGTGTCGCGCGCCCTCGACCGGGCCGGGTTCAAGATCGTGGCCAGTGGCATGCGCCAGTGCATGGCCGCCGCCGACGAGGACGCCGCGCCGATGAGCGAGGCCGAGCTGGAGAAGCTGTTCCTCGCTCTGGCCTGACCGTCGGGCAGCAGGGCAGCAGGGCAGCAGGGCCGCAAGGCGGCAGGGCAGTAGCGCAGCAAGGCAGTGCGGAAGCACGACGGTAGGGCAGCAGCAGGGCAGCACCAGGGCCGCGGCGGATCTCCGCCGCGGCCCTTTCCGGCGTTCCGGGAGGGGGATTCCCCGCCGCCGGTCACGGAGTTCCCGAACCGCCCGATGTTCCGTCACGCGTCGTTCATGTTCCGGTCGCTGACCTTCGGATGAATGAGGGCCGCCCGAAGTTGTACAGCCAACTGCGGGGCCAACCCTCCCCAGCCTCCGTGACCAGCCGCGCGCGGACCCGGCGCCGACCCCCGGCGGACCGGGCCCCGGGCGGCGGACAGGAAAACCGTGGCCGCAGGCAGCGCCCTGACCCTCACCTCCTCCGCCAACCCCACCGAAGGCGACCGGCTCACCTTCCACTGGAGCACCGAAGCCCCCGACGACAAGAACTGGGTCGGCATCTACGACGGCGACCGCCGTCCCGGCACCGGCTCCTCTCTCCTCTGGAAGTACACCCCCGCCGCCTCCGGCGATCTCCAGCTCGACACCTCGGCGCTGACCGGCGGCCCGTACACCGCTTACCTGCTCGCCAAGGACGGCTACGGCATCCTCGCCCAGAGCGCCCCGTTCAGCTTCCGCGCCAAGCCCGCCGTCGTCCGTCCGCACAGCGCCGTGGACGCCGTCACCACCACCCCCGTCGCCCCCGGCACGGCGGTGTCCGTCAAGCTCGGCGGGCTCTGGTCCCGCCCGGCGGGCAACCCGGCCGGGACGGCTGCCTTCCGCAAGGTCAGCGGGCCGTCCTGGCTGACCGTCGCCGCCGACGGGACGCTCACCGGCACCGCACCCGCGGCGGGCAAGAGCCCCGAGGTGGCCGTCGTCGGCGTCAAGGACAGTGCGGGCGCCACCGACACCGTCACCGTCCTCGTCCCCGTCGTCGATCCGGCCGCGCCGCCGCGCCTCAAGGCCGCCAGCTGGAACCTGCACAACGCGGGCGCCGGCTACACCGACGCGCTGGAGAAGCAGCTGCGCGTCGTCCTCACCCAGGGCCTGGACGTGCTCGCCCTGCAGGAGACCGCCGGCGAGCGGGCGAAGACCCTCGCCGACGCCCTGGGCTGGTACGCCTACCAGAGCCCCGGCAGCGTCGGCATCCTGAGCCGCCACCCGCTCGTCGACGTCACCCCGGTGACCGCCGACCTGCCCGCCGCCGGGGTCACCCTGCAGCTGCCCGGTGGCCGCACCGTCCGCTTCTGGGCCGCGCACCTCGACGAGGCGGACTACGGCCCGTACGCGCTCCAGGACGGTCGGACCGCCGCCCAGACGGAGACCGCCGAGACCGCTTCGCTCCGGCTGAAGCAGGCCAAGGCGCTGGTCGCCGCGGTGCGCGCGGACATCGCCCGGCACACCCCGGTGGTGCTCGCCGGCGCCCTCTCCTCGCCGTCCCACCTGGACTGGACGGCCGCCACCGCCGCCGCGCACGGCGGTGTCGGGGCGCTCAACTGGCCGGTCAGCCTCGCTCTTCAGGGCGCCGGGCTGACCGACAGCTTCCGCGAGGAGAACCGCGACCCGGTCGAGTTCCCGGGCGCCACCTGGTCGCCCACCCGCCGGCAGCGCGGCACCAAGCCCGAGCCGCAGGACCGCATCGACTACGTCCAGTACGCCGGCCCGCTGAAGCTGGTCGAGGCGCACACCCTGGTCGCCGACTGGCCGCAGCCCGAGCCGAACGACGCCGCCAACGAGTGGCCCTCCGACACCGCCGCCGCCGTCGCCACCTTCCAGCTCTGAGAGGCCAGTTCACGATGCCCGAGCTCTCCCGCCGCACCTTCGTCGGCGCCACCGCGGCCGTCGGCGCCACCGCCCTGACCGGCCTGGCCGCAGGCCCCGCCGAGGCCGCCTCCGCCGACGCCGCCCCCGGCCGGCTCACCGGCACCATCAAGGACGTCAAGCACGTCGTCGTGCTGATGCAGGAGAACCGCAGTTTCGACCACTACTTCGGTACGCTCAGCGGCGTCCGCGGCTTCGGCGACAAGCAGGCGCTCCAGTTCCCGGACGGCGCCGACGTGTTCCGCCAGCCGGACAGCCGCCGCAGCGACGGCGGCGCCATGCTGCCGTACCGGATGGACACCTCGAAGTACAACGCGCAGAACGCCGGGGGTCTGGCCCACGACTGGGCGACCGGCCACCAGGCGATCAACAACGGTGCGATGAACAAGTGGATCGCCGCCAAGGGCGAGCGCACCATGGGCTACTTCACCCGGGACGACATCCCCTACCAGTACGCCCTGGCCGACGCGTTCACCCTGTGCGACGCCTACTTCACCTCCCTCGCCGGGCCGACCGACCCCAACCGCCTCTACCTGTGGACCGGCACCTCCGGCCCCGGCCGCGACGGCACCACCGGGCCCTGGATCGACAACACCCCGGTCACCGACAACCCCGTCGCGGACTGGACCACCTACGCCGAGCGCCTGGAGCAGGCCGGCGTCAGCTGGCGGGTCTACCACAACCCCAGCAAGGACGACCGCACCGGCGACTACGACGACAACGCCCTCTCCTACTTCAAGCAGTTCCACAACTTCCCGCCCACCGACCCGCGTTACATCAACGCGATGACGAAGTTCGACCCGACCGACTTCGACCGCCACTGCAAGGACGGCACCCTGCCGACCATCTCCTGGCTGGTCGCCCCGTACCTGTTCTCCGAGCACCCGGACGCCGGCCCGGCGTACGGGGCGCACTGGGTCAACCAGGTGCTCCAGTCGCTGATGTCCAACCCGGAGGTGTGGCAGCACACCGTCTTCCTGGTCATGTACGACGAGAACGACGGCTACTTCGACCACATGGTCCCGCCCACCCCCGAGCCCGGCACCCCCGAGGAGTTCACCCAGGGCCGCGCCATCGGCCTCGGCAACCGCGTCCCACTCTGGGTCGTCTCGCCCTGGTCGCGCGGCGGTTGGGTCAACTCCCAGGTCTTCGACCACACCTCGGTGCTGCGCTTCATGGAGCTGGTCACCGGCGTCGCCGAGCCCAACATCTCGGCCTGGCGCCGGGCCGTCTGCGGCGACCTCACCAGCTGCTTCGACTTCGCCGCGCCGACCACGTCGATCCCGTCGCTGCCCGACACCACCGCCCTGATGGCCAAGGCCGACGCGGGCGCCAAACTGCCCGGCGTCGCCCTCCCGGCCGTCGGCGCCCAGTCGATGCCCGTCCAGGAACGGGGCGAGCGCCCGCACCGCCCGCTGCCCTACCAGCCGTGGGCCGACGTGGACGTGGACCGCAAGACCGGGAAGGTCGTCTGCACCCTGAGCAACGACGGTTCGGTGGCCTTTCCGTACACCGTCTACCCCAACATCGCGTTCCCGTTCGCGGGCACCCCGTACACCGTCGCCCCCGGCTCCACCGCCCAGTACGTCTGGGACGCCGCCGCCACCAACGGCCGCTACGACTTCACCGTCCACGGCCCGGACGGCTTCGTGCGCCGCTTCGCCGGCACCGTGGTGCGTGACGGCCGGGACGGCCAGAACGACGTCGCCGTACCGATCGTCACCGCCGACCTGCGCGGCAGCCGGCTGACCCTCCAGCTCGTCAACGACGGCCTGACCGACCTCGCCTTCACGGCCGCCCCCAACGACTTCGCGGGCACCGCGCAGACCGTCTGGGTCCGCCCCGGCAAGCAGGTCAACCTGGCCTGGCCGCTGGACAAGCAGGGCCGCTACGACGTCGTCGTCACCGCCCACACCGGTCGCCGCTTCACCCAGCGCTACGCGGGCTGGGTCCACTAGCGCCCCCGGGCCGCGGCCCGGGGGCGCCGATCCGGTGACCCCCGGCCGTGGCTCGGCGGCCCGGGCGGCGCCCGGGGCTACCGTCGGGCGCATGCAGAAAATCAGCACCTTCCTCTGGTTCGACGACCAGGCCGAAGAGGCCGCCGCCTTCTACACCTCACTGTTCCCCAACTCCCGCATCACCCAGGTCAACCGCTACGGCGAGGCCGGTCCCGGCGCCGCCGGCTCGGTGATGACGGTGGTCTTCGAGCTCGCCGGCCGGCCGTACGTGGCGCTCAACGGCGGCCCCGAGTTCACCTTCTCCGAGGCGATCTCGCTCCAGGTGGACTGCGCCGACCAGCAGGAGGTCGACGAACTCTGGGCCAAGCTCACCGCCGACGGCGGCCAGGAGGGCCCGTGCGGCTGGCTCAAGGACCGCTACGGCCTCTCCTGGCAGATCGTGCCGCGCGTGCTCAACGAGCTGATCACCGACCCGGACCGGGCCAAGGCCGACCGGGTGACCGCAGCGATGCTGCGGATGCAGAAGATTGACGTCCGGCAGCTGCTCGACGCGGCCAGGGGCTGAGGCCATGGCCGCGCCCGCCGTCCGCAGCACGCTCTACCTCCGTGCCACCCCCGCGCGGGTCTGGCACGCCCTCACCAACGCCGACGAGTCCGGCCTCTACTGGGGGCACCGCAACGTCTCCACCTGGTTGCCCGGCGCGCCCTGGGAGCACCAGCGCGCCGACGGCTCCGGGATCGCCGACGTGATCGGCGTCGTCGAGGCCGCCGACCGCCCGCACCGGCTGGTCACCACCTGGGCCGGGCCGCAGGAGCGGCGCCCGGGCGGGCCCTCCCGGGTCACCTTCGAGATCCAGGGCTGGCGCGAACTCACCCGGCTCACCGTCACGCACGACGACCTCGCCGACGAGGCCGAGCGGGCGGACGCCGAGCGGGGCTGGTCGGCGGTGCTGTCCAACCTGAAGACCTACCTGGAGACCGGCCACCCGCTCCCACAGGAGCCCTGGTCGATGCCCTGACGCCGATACCCTGAGGTCGGGGCTCCGACCTCGCTGTCGAGCCGACCGCGGTGCCCTGACGCCGGCGCCGTGACGTCCGATGATCCGACCATGCGATGCGGTCAGCGCCCGGCCCCCGCCGCCGGGCGCCCCCGCCTCGGCCGGGCCCGGCGCCGCCGCTCGCCACGGACGAACCGGCGCACTCCGGCGAACCGCGAGAACCGCTCCCGGCTCTCCACCGAGGCCCGGTCCAGCTCCTCCATCAGGCGCCGGCTGCGGTGCTCCAGGTCCAGCTCGTCCAGGATCCGGTCCACCTCGGCCAGTATCGAACCGTGCAGCTGCCACGCTTCCGGGTGCTCCCGCACCTGCTGGAGCAGAGCCTGGGCGACGTTCTCCCGGCAGGTCCAGGCCGCGGCCAGCTCGGCGGTCAGCCGCCGCTCCGCCTCCTCGGCGTTGCGGCTCACCTGGGTGGTCACCAGCACCGCGAAGCTGACCATGGCCCCGCCGACGTGCGCCAGCAGTTCTTCCAGGCCCACCGCGACGTCCGCCGGGAACAGCCGCTCGCCGGGCCCGCGCCGCTTGGCGAGGTCGGTCAGCGAGCGGGCCAGCACCCGGATCACCACCACGCAGATCTCCAGGGTGTCCAGCCCGGTGCGCAGTACCAGCCGGGACAGCAGCCCCTCGCTGATCCGCGGATTGAGCCGCAGGCTGTCCTCCGCCTGGCGCAGCGCCGCGTCCACGTCGACGATGGCCTGGTCGAGCCGGCGGGCCTCGTGCAGCCGCTCGGCGGCCCGGGCGACCGGGGTCGGCCCGTCCAACTCCTCGGCGATGTCCAGCAGCAGGTGGCGGGCCCGCCGGGCGAGGTCCTCGATCGACTCCCCGGCGGTGTCCACCCAGACCGGTGGCGCGAACACCAGGTTGAACAGCAGGCCGACGGCGGCGCCGATCAGCGTCTCCAGCACCCGGTCCCAGGCCTGCGAGGCGAGCCCGGAGACGCCCAGGATCAGCATCGCGCTGATCGCGACCTCCTGGACGAACTCCTCGACCCGGACGAACCGGCCGACGACCAGCGAGGCCAGGATGATCAGCCCGAGGCTCCACCAGGAGAGCCCCACCACGGCGCTGAAGCCGGTCGCGATCAGCACGCCGACCACCACCGAGTTGACCCGGCGGATGCTGGTCTTGAGCGTCGAGTAGACGGTGACCTGCACCACCAGCAGCGCGGTGAGCGGAGCCGTCAGCGGGACCGGCTCATTGCTGAGCCGGGTGGCCGCCGCGTACGAGATGGTGGCGGCCACGGTGGCCCGCACGGTCTGGACGACGAAGGGTTCTCGGGTGCCACGGCGGATCAGGGCCGTGAGTGACTCCGGGAGAAGGGCCATGTCGCCCTTCTTTCCCCGCAGCCGCCGTTCACACCGCCGGACGGCCCGACGGGCACCCGTATGCCGGTTCCGGGCGGAGGAACCGCCACCCGTCGTGCGTTACGCGTCGTGGCGGTTCAGCCGCAGCTTCCAGGGCGCCAGCGCGGACTCGACCTGCACCCCGATGCTCATCTTCGAGGCGCCCTCGATCCGCTCCTCGAAGCGGATCGGCACCTCGCGGATCGTCAGGCCGCGCTTGACGACCCGGTAGTTCATCTCGACCTGGAACGAGTAGCCGCTGCTCTGCACGGTCGGCAGGTCGATGGCCCGCAGGGTGCTCGCCCGCCAGGCCTTGAAACCGGCGGTGGCGTCCCGGACGCCCAGGCCGAGGATGGTGTTGACGTAGAGGTTGGCCCAGGCGGAGAGGGCCTTGCGGTGCCACGGCCACTCCGCGGCGGTCGACCCGCCGGGCACGTAGCGGGAGCCGAGCACGACGGCGGTGGCGTCGTCGGCCAGGGCCTGCACCATCGCGGGTATCGCCGAGGCCGGGTGCGACAGGTCGGCGTCCATCTGCACCACGATGTCGGCGTCCTCGTCCAGGGCCCGGGCCATGCCGGCCAGGTAGGCGCGGCCGAGGCCGTTCTTCTCGGTGCGGTGCAGCACGCCGACCGTGCCGCCGGAGTCCGCGGCGAGCTTGTCCGCGATCTCGCCGGTGCCGTCCGGCGAGTTGTCGTCGACCACCAGCAGGTGCAGGTTCGGTACCGGGAGGTCTGCGAGCAGCCCCGCGAGGACCGGAAGGTTCTCCCGCTCGTTGTACGTGGGGACGACGACAACGACCTTCGGGGAGGCCTCGACCATGTTCTGTTTCCCTCGTGCCCTGTCCGGCCGGCACCCGTGCCACGCCGGACGGTTGTCCTAGACGACCTGCTGTGTAGTGAGACCGTGTGAGTGTATCGGTGCGGCAGAGCGCCCCTCGCCCCGGGCGTTCGACCCGGAGGCTGCGACCCAGGGCAACCGCCAGGGAGGCAGGACCACCTGGACCCCTGACCGAGCGACCGGGCCCGCTACGCCCCGCCGTAGACGGCCGCGAGGTTGTCCCGGGCCGGGTGGGTGCGGCCGGCCGGGCCGGCGGCGAAGGTGCGCAGCACGTTCTCGGTGACCTTGCGGACCAGGTCGCCGGCCCGGGCGTCGATCCCGTGGTCGGCGCTGCCACCGCCCGGCCCGTTCGCGTCCAGGGCCTCCACCCAGCGCATCGTCCCGGTGGCGAACACCCCGGCGCCGCTCGGCACGGTGTAGTACGCGGTGTCGGCGTGCGAGGCGCGGCCCTCGCAGACCACGGGGGAGTGCGCGATCACCTCGATCGGGCGCGGGGTGGGGAAGGCGGTGTCGACCCGGTCGTACTCGACGCCGACCAGGTGCGGGAAGGACGCCCCGACGGTGACGCCGGTGCCCTCGAACGCCCAGTGCTCGGGCGAGCCGACCACGTACGGGGCGTCCACCGGGTAACCGTCGTAGATCACGCCGAGCATCGCGCTCTCCGGGTCCGCGTTCGGGCCGGCCCGGAAGTCGGTGGTCGCCGGGGCGCCGGCCTGGTGGCCCGGGTCCTGCGCCCAGGCGTCCTTGTAGCAGACCACCGTCCGGTCCGGTCCCAGCTCCGAGGGCTCGAAGCGGACCCGGCGGAAGCAGCAGTTGGCGCCCAGGATCGCCAGGTTGGTACCGGCGTCCCGGGCCGCGACCACCCGGGCGCGCTGTTCGGGGGACCAGTACTCGTCGTGGCCGAGCGACAGGACGGCGCTCGCACCGCGCAGCAACCCGGGCTCGCGGGCCACGTCGATCCCGGTGGTGTAGGCGAGCGGCAGACCGAGCCGCTCGGCGAGCGCGACCAGCGGCGCCTCGTACACCAGGAAGAGCCCGGCGCCGTGGTCGTAGTCGTACGGCCGGTCGAAGACGACCCGGAGCGAACGGGTGGCCAGCCCGCCGGTGGGGCCGTTGTACAGGCTGTACCCGCCCCACTCGTTGTACGCCTGCCAGGTCGCGGGGGCGCTCATCACCACCGTCCTGCCCGCCGTGGCGGCGGAGCGGACGGTGAGCGGGACGTAGCGCTGGCCGGAGCCGTCCTCGGCGTCCAGGCGCAGGAGGTAGGCGCCCTCGGGCCAGCCGGCGGTGTCCACGGCGAGGGTGCGCTGCCAGCCGGTCAGCACGGTGCGGGTCACGGGGTCCACGTGCGGTGCGGGCTGCCTGCCGCCCGGGACGTGGTCGCGGCGCCAGACCAGGCGGGCGCGGGCGCCGTCGTACCAGCCGAGGCGGTACGCGGAGACGGTGAAGGCGGCGGCCGGGGTGGAGACGTGCAGGCCGAACGGCTCGCCGGGCAGCACGCTGACCCGGTCGGCGAAGCCCTCGATCGCGTCGGAGGGGCCGGGGTCGGTGATCTCCCAGCCGGGCGCGCCGGGGAGGGCGCGCTCCGCCGCCGGGCCGACGTGCTGGGCGCTGGTCGGACCGCCGGCGTCGGGGGAGGGGTGCGGGGCGGGGTTGCCGCAGGAGGTGACGGCCGCCGCCATCAGGCCCAGGCCCAGGATCCCCCGTCGGCTCGGTTCCGCCACCGCGGCCTCCCTGGTGTCCGTCGCTGTCGGATATGGGCACGTGCGTCAATTCGCGCGGACATCCTCACCCATTCCGGGGGCCGGCGGGGCCCGCCGCGCCGGACCGCTGGTACGGCGGGGCGCCGCCCGCCACCGCGGAGGGCCGTCCGGGGCACCCTGGCGTGTCCGGACGCACGGTTGCCCGGCTGCGTGGATCCGGTCCCCTAGCCTGACCAGGCCCGCCGTCCGGCGGCCTTGGGGGCCCGGAAGCCGCGCGCGGCCGGCCGACTCGTGGACAGGGGTGCACGTGGCTTTGTCGGGTTCGGCCGATCCAGGGGTGGCACCCGCGACCCGCGCCACGAGGTTCCGGGCCTGGCTGCTGGAAGGCCTGTCGGACATGGCCAAGCAGCACCCCGGCCCGCACGCGCAGGCACCGCACGTGAAGGGCCAGCGCTGGTGGCGGGTGATGTGCCTGACCGGCCTCGACTACTTCTCCACGCTCGGCTACCAGCCGGGCATCGCGGCGCTGGCCGCGGGCCTGCTGTCGCCGATCGCGACCATCGTGCTGGTGCTCGTCACCCTGTTCGGCGCGCTTCCGGTCTACCGGCGGGTCGCCCAGGAGAGCCCGCACGGCGAGGGCTCGATCGCCATGCTGGAGCGGCTGCTGTCGTTCTGGCAGGGCAAGCTGTTCGTGCTGACCCTGCTCGGCTTCGCGGCCACCGACTTCATGATCACCATCACGCTGTCCGCCGCCGACGCGACCGCGCACCTGGTGGAGAACCCGCATCTGCACAGCGTGCTGACCGGCAGGCAGGTGCTGATCACGCTGATCCTGATCGCGCTGCTCGGCGGGGTCTTCCTCAAGGGCTTCGGCGAGGCGATCGGCCTGGCCGTCGTCCTGGTCGCGGTCTACCTCGCGCTGAACGTCGTGGTGGTGGCCAACGGTCTCTGGCACGTGGCGAAGGCCCCGCACGTCGTCGGCGACTGGACCGACGCGCTCACGGCCGAACACGGCAACGCGATCGCGATGATCGGCGTCGCACTGATCGTCTTCCCGAAACTCGCGCTCGGCCTGTCCGGCTTCGAGACCGGCGTCGCCGTGATGCCGCACATCGAGGGCGACCCGGAGGACATTGAGGCGAAGCCCACCGGCCGGATCCGCGGCGCCCGCAAGCTGCTCACCACCGCGGCCGCGATCATGAGCTGCTTCCTGATCACCACCAGCCTCATCACCACCCTGCTGATCCCCGCCGACGCCTTCAAAGCAGGTGGCCAGGCCAACGGGCGGGCGCTCGCCTACCTCGCCCACGAGAACCTCGGCAACACCTTCGGGAGCATCTACGACCTGTCCACGATCGCCATCCTCTGGTTCGCCGGCGCCTCCGCCATGGCCGGACTGCTCAACCTGATGCCGCGCTACCTGCCCCGCTACGGCATGGCCCCGCACTGGGCCCGCGCGGTGCGCCCCACCGTGATCGTGCTGACCCTGATCGCCTTCCTGGTCACCTGGCTGTTCGACGCCAGCGTGGACGCCCAGGGCGGTGCGTACGCCACGGGTGTGCTGGTGCTGATCAGCTCGGCCGCCATCGCGGTCACCATCGCCGCCCACAAGGCGGGGCAGCGCCGGCGGAGGGTCGGCTTCGCGGTGATCGCCGCCGTCTTCCTCTACACCACGGCCGTGAACATCGCCGAGCGGCCGGACGGCGTCAAGATCGGCGCCTGCTTCATCGCCGGGATCATGCTGGTCTCGTTCCTCTCCCGACTCAAGCGCGCCTTCGAACTGCGCGTCACCGACGTGGTGCTGGACGACGTCGCGGAGCGGTTCGTCCGGGACTACACGTACCGCCCGCTGCGGCTGATCGCCAACGAGCCGAACAGCCGGGACCTCGCGGAGTACCGCGACAAGATCCGCCAGATCCGGACCGACAACGACATCCCGGCCGAGGACGACCTGGTGTTCGTCGAGGTCACTGTGCTCGACCCGTCCGACTTCGAGGCCGAACTGACCGTGTGCGGCGAGGTGCTGCACGACCGCTACCGGGTGCTGACGCTGCAGAGCTCCAGCGTGCCCAACGCGCTCGCCGCTCTGCTGCTGCGGGTACGGGACCTCACCGGGCACCAGCCGCACATCTACTTCGAGTGGACCGAGGGCAACCCCTTCGCCCAGTTCCTCAGGTTCTTCCTCTTCGGCCAGGGCGAGATCGCCCCCGTCACCCGCGAGGTGCTGCGCGAGGCCGAACCCGACCGCAGCCGCCGTCCGGCCGTCCACGTCGGTTGACCGGACCCGCCCCACCGGCCGGTCGTCCGCCGGTCGCCGCCCCCGCCAGGGTCCGTGCGCCGGGGCCTGGCGGAAGTGTTGCAGCCGGCCCTGACAGCGCGGGTCAGCGGTTCTGGCGTGACTTGGTCCAGGCCGGTGCGACGAAGGCCACCAGGGCGACGGCGAAGCCGAGTTGGAGGATGTGACGGATCCAGTCGATGCCCGAGGTGTGGCGGACGCCGATCCACCCGGAGACGGCGTTGCCGAGCCAGGCCCCGGCGGCGCCGAGCAGCATGGTCAGCCACCAGGGGATCGACTGCGGTCCGCGCAGGATCAGCTTGGCGAGCACGCCCAGCACGAAGCCGATGAGCAGAATCCACAGGATCTGGAACATCGCAGTCCACCTTCCGGGCGCGGCCGGAGACGCCGGTGCGCCGTATCGCCGAAGACGCGGTTCGTCCCATGATCGCCCGGATCGGCCGAACGGGCACGTCGGCGGGTGAAGAAGCAGTTTCAGCGGCCCGACCGTCGGGCTACGCGGTGCCCGTCCGGCGGTCGATCAGTGCGGCCAGGCCGTCCAGGATCCGCTCCAGGCCGAAGTCCAGCGCCTGGTCGCGCCCGCCCTCGTCGGCCATGGCGGCGGCCAGGGCGGGGTAGCGGTCGGCGTGCCGGTGCACCATCAGGCCGAAGGCGGTGAGGAGTTCGGCCTCGGGGGAGCCGTCCGGCCCGGCGGCGCGGGAGTGCTCGGCGATGCCGCGGACGTGCCCGGCGAGCAGGACGGCGGCGTCCATCCGCTCGGGGCCGGTCAGTCCGTGGCCGTCGAGGGCGGCCACCACCCGCTCCAGCCAGGAGAGTTCCTTGGGTCCGAGGACCCGGGGGCCGACGGTGGCGTCCAGCAGCCACGGGTGGCGGGCGAATGATTCTGCCAACTGGTGAGCCCAGGCAGTGAGTTGACCCCGCCAGTCGAGGGCGTCCCGGTCCTGCGGGGGTGCGCCGACGGAGGCTTCGACCATCAGCGCGACCAGCTCGGCCTTGCCGGGCACGTAGCGGTAGAGCGACATCTTGGTGAAGTCGAGCAGCCCGGCGACCTTCTGCATCGAGACCGCGCCCAGGCCCTCGGCGTCCGCGATCTCGACGCCCGCCGCCGCGATCCGCTCCAGGCTGAGGGCCGGCTTCGGCCCCCGGGTCGGCTTGGCCGCGGGGCCCCAGAGCAGCCGCACCGTGTCGTTCGCCGCCTCGCTCACATTCCGCTCCCGTCCTGGGGTTGCCTGTCCGACCCAACTGTGTCTACCGTACACAGCACCGAACAGTGTCCATCGGACACAGTTTATCGATCCTCTCGGACGGAGTGGTTCCATGAGCACCAAGGTCCTGATCTCGGGCGCGAGCATCGCCGGCCCCGCCCTGGCCCACTGGCTGGGCCGGTACGGCTTCGAGGTCACCGTGGTCGAACTCGCCCCCGCGCTGCGCGGCGGCGGCCAGAACGTCGACTTCCGCGGCCGCACCCACCTCTCCGTGCTGGAGCGGATGGGCGTCCTCGACGAACTGCGCACGCTCGACACCGGCGGCAGCCCGATGACCTTCCTGGGCGCCGACGGCCGCCGACTCCTGCACCTGCCCGCCGAGTTCGCGGGCGGCGAACTGGAGATCCCGCGCGGCGAGCTCGCCCAACTGCTGTACCGGCACAGCCTCTCCCGCGCCGAGTACGTCTTCGGCGACTCGATCACCGCCCTGGAGGAGACCCCGGGCGGCGTGCGGGTCGCCTTCCGGCACGGCGCGCCGCGCGAGTTCGACCTGGTGATCGGCGCCGACGGGTTGCACTCGAACGTCCGCCGGCTCGCCTTCGGCCCCGAGCAGCGCTACGTCCGCCACCTCGGCTACTACGCGGCCACCTGGCAGCTGCCGGGCGGCCTCGGCCTGCCGCCCGGTTCGGTCGGCCTCAACGTCCCCGGGCGGCTCGTCTCGGTCGGCGCCGACCACCGCGACCCGACCCGGGCGGGCGCCTTCTGCCTCTTCGCCTCACCCGAACTGCGCTACGACCGCCATGACGTGGAGCAGCAGAAGGCGCTGGTGCGGGACGCCTTCGCGGGCCTCGGCTGGGAGGTGCCCCGCCTGCTGGAGAGCCTGCGCGGCGCCCCCGAGCTGTACTTCGACTCGATCAGCCGCGCCGACGTCCCCACCTGGTCCAGCGGCCGGATCGCCCTGCTCGGCGACGCGGCCTGCGGCGCCACCATCGGCGGCATGGGCACCGGTACCGCCGTGGTGGCCGCGTACGTCCTGGCGGGCGAGCTGGCCCGGGCCCGCAGGGACCACCGCACCGCCTTCGCCCGGTACGAGGGGCTGCTGCGCCGCTACGCCCAGGGGTGCCAGAAGGGTGGGGACCGCACGGGCCCGTTCCTGGCGCCGCGCACCGCCACCGGCCTGCGGGTGCGCAACGGACTGTTGAACCGGCGCTGGGTCCTGGACCGGATGCTGGCGCTGGGCAAGCAGGTCTCCAGCGTCGAACTGCCGGACTACGCGAGCGAGTCGGCCGGCCGGTTCAGTGCGGCGGGCTGATCCGGGCGCCGCCGTCCAGGACCGCCTCCACCTGGACGGCCGCCCGCGCCGGGCGCTCGACGGCGAGCGTGTGGTCCGGGGCGGGCCGGTCGGCGGACCAGTCCGGGCCCTTGACGGTGAGCCGGGTGACCCGCCGACTGCCCGCCGCGAGCAGGAACTCCGTCCCCTGCGGGGAACGCCACCACACCGAGCCGACGACGTCCTGCTCGAAGCGGCTGCACGCCCGCCCCGGGCCGCCGCCGGTGCGCTGCGGGCCACGGGCGGTCGGCAGCAGGACGGCGGTCGCGGCGCTGCCCTCGCCGGTCCAGCGGTCGGCGCGCAGGCAGACCCAGGACGCCGAGCCCGCGTTCTGCGGTAGCGGCTGGACGGCGAAGGCCCACAGGTTGAGCTGCTTGACGCCGGGCGTGCCGTCCGGGACGGCACAGCCCGCGCGGCCTCGGCCCGGGCCACCGGGCGCGCCCCGGCGCCCTGCGCCGGCGATGCCGCGCCCACCGTCCGTCCCGCCAACGGGCCCTCCCCGGAAACCGTGCGTGCTGTCGTGGTGGCTGGCCCAACGCGTTGGTCATGTGATGGTTGCGCCGTCCGGGCGGGTGGCGGGTGGCGGGTCGACCGGGCCCGGTGGCGGGCCGGTCCGCGCCGGACCGGGGGACGGATGTCGGGTCCGCGTTCGGAGGGCAGGGCCCATGGTCCCGGCTGTTCAGCCCGTTGGCCCCTGGCGATCACCGCCGCCGGGGCGCGATGCTGCCGGTACCGGCCGGGACGATCCGCGCGCGGCCGGACCAGTGTCGTGGACGAGGTGAACCGGCGTGCGGCATGCCACCGTCGAATCAGTGATGACCAGCCCCGTGGTCCGGGTCGCGCCCGAGACCGGCTTCCGGGAGATCGTGGCCCTGCTGACCGAGTACGACATCACCGGGGTGCCGGTGGTGGACGCCGATGGACGGCCTCTGGGCGTCGTCTCCGAGGCCGACCTCCTGCGCACGCTGGCCGCGCAGGAGGACCCGGGCACCCTGCTGCCCGCCCCCGAGTCGGCGCCGGCCGGCCCGGGCGGCGCCGTCACCGCGGCCGACCTGATGACCACGCAGCCGGTCTGCACCACCCCCGGCACCAGCATCGTCGCGGCGGCCCGGCTGATGAGTCGGCACGGGCTGAAGCGGCTGCCGGTGCTGGACGAGGGTCGGCGGGTGATCGGCATGGTGAGCCGGGGGGACCTGCTGCGGGTGTTCCTGCGCGAGGACGTGGTGATCCGGCGGGAGATCGTCGAGGAGGTGCTCGGCCGGATCGACGGCGTGAGCCCGGCCGAGATCGGCGTCGAGGTCGACCAGGGCCGGGTGGTGCTCAGCGGCACGGTGCCGGAGGCGCACCTGGTGCCGATCGTGCTCAACCTGTGCCGTTCGGTGGACGGGGTGGTCTCGGTCACCGACCGGCTCGACGCGGGCGGGGCGGCCGCGCAGGTCGGTTGATCGGTAGATCGGCCGGTCCTACGGGCTGACCGCCGCCCGGCTCGGACCCGGACGGACCGCTTCGCATACTGCGGAACGTATCGGGTACATCACCCTGTGTGCCCGACGGGTCGGACTGTCGAGGCGCCGGAGTATTGGGGAGGCGGCCGTGGCAGTCGTGTTCGACGCGGACTTCACTTCGACCAGGCAGTGGGTCGCCGGGCGCACCAGCGCCTATCCCCGGATGGGGCCGACCAACCGGAGCGACCACAAACTCGACTACCTCGGCCGCGCCTACTGCCCGGGAGGCGTGTTCAGCGCCACCCGCCGACCCGTCGGCGGGCTCTGGACCTGCAGCCTGCTCACCACCGAGGGCAGTCCGGACGGCTTCCAGGTCCGCACCGGGGACGAGCTGTCGGCACGGGTCACGCTGCCCGTCGAGCTGGGCGCCTGGCCGGCGATCTGGACCTGGCGGGACGGTGGCAACGAGGTCGACGCCTTCGAGTACCACCCCGACCACCCGGACCTGCTGGAGATCTCCAATCACGTCCGGGGAGGGTTCCGGTACTGGCACGGCGCCGACGCGGGGATCGCGCCGGGGGCGACCTTCGGCCTGCGGGTGGTGCTCGGCGCCAACTCGGTGGACTGGTACGTCGAGGACGAGCTGGTCTACGCGGACCTGCACGGAGTCGGCCCCGGCTGGCACGCGTACCTGATCGTCAACCTGTCGGTCTCGGACGGGACGTACCACGACCGGCCGCCGCTGGGCGGGCCGGACCGGCTCAGCTGGGTCTGCCACAGCCTTCAGGTCGAGCGCTGAGCGCCCGCCTCACGGGGCGAAGGTGGCGGTGATCGGGCCGCGCGGGCCCGAGCGCTGGAACCAGACGGTCCGGCGGCGCGCGCCGATGTGCGCGGGGTGGGCCACGTACAGGTCGTCGCGCGGGGCGCGCTCGTTGCCGGGGGCCAGGGCGGCGTCCACGGCGCGGTCGGCGATCGCGTGCAGCAGGGCGGTGGCGGTGGCGTCGGCCGCGGGCGGCGCGATGGCGAGGGCGGTGAGCTCGGCCCAGAGCGCGGTGGAGACGTAGCCGATCGGGGAGTGGCCGAGCGCCGGGAGGGGGCGGCGGTCCTCGTGGCGCCGCAGCACCCCGGCCGCGACGAGCTGCTCGGGCGAGCGGTCGCCGGCCCGCGGGTGGTGGTTCATGGACGAAAACGCTACCCCGGCGGGCCTGTCGCGGAGCGCCGGAACGTTTTCTCAGGCTTCCTTCAGAGCGCTTCGGCCCGGTGGCGGCGCACGATGGTGGTGAAGCGCCGATCACCTCGGCGGGCCCCGGCTGCGGGGCCGGAGCAGGAGGTCCTGATGAGGTACTGGCACGGACACGGCCACGTCCTGAGCGGCTGGGGCATCGGGGTGATGGCGATCGGGGCGCTGCTGCTCCTGGCGCTGCTGGTGCTCGTCGTCATCGCCCTGTTCCGGTACGTGTCGCGCTCACCGCGGGCGGTGCCGCACGGTCCGGCGACTCCGGGTGCGGCGTGGCCCGGCGCGGGCGGGCCGCAGGGGCCGGTGGCCGGGCCGACGCCCGAGCAGCTGCTCGCGGAGCGGTTCGCGCGCGGCGAGATCGACGCGGAGGAGTACCGGCACAGGCTCGACACGCTCCGCTCGGTGAACGGGCCGGGTGAGGGCTGACTCGGGGTGGCGGCGGGCCCGCCGCACGGGTGGTGTGCGGCGGGCCCCGGTCGCGGGTCGGCCGGCGTGCTAGGACAGGCCCTAGGCGGAGGTGCCGGGCCGCGGAGTGGACGTGGGATGGGTCCCCGCATCGGAGTTGTCGTTCTGGTCCGTGGTCGCGGCCCAGCTGGCCAGCAGGTTCAGGGCGTCGTGTGCGGGTGTGGCGGGTTCGGCGCTGTAGGCCATGATGGTCAGTCCGGTGTCGGCGGGGAGTTCCAGGGCTTCGTAGCCGAGGGTGAGTTCGCCGACGACGGGGTGGTGGAGGCGTTTGACGCCGTTGCGGTGCCGGAGGACGTTGTGGGTGGCCCAGCGGGTGCGGAACAGGTCGCTTCGGGTGGAGAGTTCTCCGACCAGGTCGATCAGGGCCTTGTCGTGGGGGTCGCGTCCGGCTTCGGCGCGCAGGATCGCGACGGTGCCGGCAGCCATGCGTTCCCAGTCGAGGTAGTAGTCGGTGGCCGCGGGGTCCAGGAACATGAAGCGGGCCACGTTGGGCGGCCGGCGCGGGGCCGCGAGGATCGGGTTGAGCAGGGCTCTGCCGAGTTGGTTGGTGGCCAGGATGTCCAGACGGCGGTTGCGTACGTAGGCCGGGGTGGTGGACATGGCGTCCAGGATGCGCTGGATGCTGGGGCGCACGTGGGGCTTGGGGGTGCGCGGGGGCGTCCGGGTGCCGGTGTTGGCGGCGGCGGCCAGGTCGAACAGGTGGGCGCGCTCGGCCTCGTCGAGGTGAAGGGCGCGGGAGAGGGCTTCCAGGACGCTGTCGGAGACGCCGCGCGCGTGGCCGCGTTCGAGCTTGATGTAGTAGTCGGCGCTGACGCCGGCCAGTAGCGCGACCTCCTCGCGGCGCAAACCGGTCACCCGGCGGTTTCCGTTGGCAGGCAGACCGGCTTGTTCGGGGGTGATTCTGGCGCGGCGGGAGGTGAGGAAGTCGCGGAACTCGGTGCGGGCGTCCATGCCGACCACGATAGGTCCGGTTCTGCGTGCGTGAGAGGCCCTGGCAGTACCTGTAACAGCAGGAACCCCCTGGTGGGAGGCGACAAGCGGCAGTTCGTGCCACGGTGGGGCGGGAAGCCGGCCGCCTTTCGGAGCACGTGCCCGAGTCCGCATCACCGAAGAGGAGCAAGCCATGGAGTACACGCGGTTGGGAACGTCAGGGCTCACGATCAGCCGGATCGCCTTGGGCTGCATGAGCTTCGGCGACCCCGCCAAGAGGACGACCTGGGCGCTCGACGACCACGCGGCCGAGCCTGTCTTCCGGCAGGCCGTCGAGCTCGGCATCACGTTCTGGGACACCGCGAACATCTACGGCCTGGGCACCTCGGAGGAGGTCGTCGGGCGGGCGCTGCGCAAGTACACCCAGCGCGAGGACATCGTGCTGGCCACCAAGCTGTGGGCGCCGATGCACCAGGGCCCGGGCGGGGCGGGTCTGTCCCGCAAGGCCGTCATGGAGCAGATCGACGCCTCGCTGCGGCGCCTGGACACCGACTTCGTCGACCTCTACCAGATCCACCGCTTCGACCCGCAGACGCCGGTCGAGGAGACGATGGAGGCGCTGCACGATGTGGTCAAGGCGGGCAAGGCCCGCTACATCGGTGCTTCGTCGATGTGGGCCTGGCAGTTCGCCACGATGCAGCATGCCGCGCAGGCCCACGGGTGGACCCGGTTCGTCTCCATGCAGGACCAGTACAGCCTGATCCACCGCGAGGAGGAACGCGAGATGTTCGGCCTGCTCGCCCACCAGGGTGTGGGAAGCATCCCGTGGAGCCCTCTGGGCGGGGGACTGGTCACCCGGCCCTGGGGCGAACGCTCCACGCGGCGCGCGGAGATCAACCGGACAGTCGACCAGCAGGACCGGCCGATCTTCCTCGACAGCGACCGGGCCATCGTCGAGGCCGTCCAGCGCATCGCCCTGGCCCGCGGCGTGTCGATGGCGCAGGTTGCCATGGCCTGGGTGTTGAAGAACCCGGTGGTCTCCGCCCCGATCGTGGGCGCGACCAAGCCGCACCACCTCGCGGACGCCGTCGCCGCGCTCGACCTCAAGCTCACCACTGAGGAGATCGACTCCCTCGAAGAGCCCTACGTCGTGCGCCGGCCCACGTTCTTCTGACCCCGCCCCCGCCATTGGTCGCGCAGGTCGGCCGACGGCTCGTCGACCGGCGCCCCGGTCGACGAGCCGCTGCGTCGGCACGGTCAAGGGGCCCCGAGGGCCTGTCCGGCCCACGAGCTGCTCGATCCGTTCGACGTGTTCGGCTTGTCCGGCTTATTCGACGACCAGCTCGACCGGGATGTTGCCGCGGGTGGCGCGGGAGTACGGGCAGACCTCGTGGGCCTGCTTGACCAGCTGCTCGCCGGTCTCGCCCGCGAGCGCCTCGGGCAGCTCGACGCGCAGCACGACGGCGAGGCCGAAGCCGGCGCCGTCCTTGCCGATGGACACCTCGGCGGTGACCGAGATCTCGCCGGTGTCGACCCGGGCCTGGCGGCCGACCAGGCCGAGGGCGCTGGCGAAGCAGGCCGCGTAGCCGGCCGCGAACAGCTGCTCGGGGTTGGTGCCCTGGCCGTTGCCGCCGAGCGCGGGCGGCATCGCGAGCGCGAGGTCCAGCTGCCCGTCGGAGCTGACGGTACGGCCCTCCCGGCCGTTGGCGGTGGCGGCTGCGGTGTAGAGCGCGTCCATGATCCGTTCCCTTCGTGTCCTGCGGCGGCCGCCCGGGCCGCCCTCTGGAGACAAGTAGAGCACGCAATTCAATTGCGCACAACTAAGTGGCGTGAACGCGATCGGTACCATGGGGCCATGACCACGCTTCCCGGCATGGCGGACGAGGAACTGCTCCGCCTCGACCAGCAGATCTGCTTCTCGCTGAACGCGGCCTCCCGCGCCTTCGGTGGCGTCTACCGGGTGCTGCTCCGCGACCTCGGACTCACCTATCCCCAGTACCTCGTCCTGCTCGTGCTCTGGGAGGACGGCGACCTGCCCGTCAAGCGGATCGGCGAGCGCCTGCGACTGGACTCCGGCACGCTCTCCCCGCTGCTCAAGCGGCTGGAGGCGGCCGGGCTGGTGCGACGGGAGCGCAGCCCGGAGGACGAGCGGTCGGTCACCGTCAGCCTCACCGCCGAAGGCTCGGCGCTGCGCGAGCGGGCAGGGCAGGTGCCGCGCCGGCTGCTCACCGCGACCGGGCTGCCGGTGGAGGACCTGGCCGCGCTGCGCACGCTGCTGGAGCGGGTGACCGTCGCGCTGGACTCGGCGGTGGTGGAACCGGCGCCGTAGTGGTGCCACGGCGGTGCCGTAGCGGCTTTCCGGCGGCCCCGTGGTGGCGCCGGCCTTGTCAAGTCGGCGGTCCGCGACCTGTGATGTGGGTCACGTGCGGCTGGATTCCGGACGCCCGCCGTGGTCGAACCGGCAGGTCAGCGCCGCTGTTCGAAACTGAACGGAAGCGGTCGCCAATTGTCCGCCCGATCCGGTCAACAACCCGCGCCGCCCGGACGGTTACACCACGAGCCCCCAGGGGCCGTCGGCGTGCCACCCGGTGGGCCGGCCAGCTGACCCACGAAAGGGGGGCGCGTGTGCTGAACACCCCCGGGCCGGGCGAGGAGCGGGGCCTGCGGGCGGACCCGCTCGGCGACCTGCCGGCCGACTTCGAGGCCTTCTTCACTCGCGAGAACCCCGGCTACCTCCGGTACGCCCAGCAGCGTCTGCGACACCGCGAGGACGCGCAGGACGCCGTCCAGAACGCGGGTGCCACGCTCTACAAGAACTGGCGCCGCGCCCTGGCCAGCGCCGACCCGCAGGCCTTCGCGTTCAAGATCGTCAAGGACGCGGTGGTGGACCTCCTGCGCGAGCGCCGCCGCGCCGAACGCAAACGGCAGCGCGTCCTCGCGCAGCGCCGCCCTGACACCAGCCAGGACGAACTGGACCAGCTCGCCGAACTCGACGCCCTGGACTGGGCCATGGAGGAGCTCGCGCGCGCCGCACCGGTCCAGGCCGACGTCGTCCGGCTGCGCCAGGCGGGCCTGTCCTACCCGGACATCGGCCGCACCCTCGGCATCGCGCACACCACCGCCCGCACCTACTACAGCCTCGGGCGGCGCCACCTGGAGTACCTGCTGGAACAGCCGGATGACGGGCAGACGCCGTGAAGGTCACCGAACTGCTGCGGGCGGACGCCGCCCTGCTGGAGCGCGAGTTCCGCGACCACGACCCGGCGGCCTTCACCCGTCGGCTGGCCGAGCGGCTCGCCGCGGCCCGTCGGCCGGCTCCGCTCACCCGCGAACGGCCGGCCCGCCCGCCTGCCACCGCCCGTCCGCCGCACGCCTTCGGCGAGTCCCCGTGGGTCGGCGGCCGGGCCGAACTCCGGCGCGACCTGCGGCACTTGTGCGTCACCGTGGCGGGTGCGGTGGAACCAGGCGAACTGGCCCTGGACCTCGAACTCGCCGAGAAGACGGCCTTCCGGACCCTCGGCTGCCTGCTCTACGGCATGGGCCGGACCGCCGACGGCGTCTTCTGGTGGCGGATCGCGGCCCAGTACGGCGACCAACTGGCCGTGCACTGCCTGGCCGTCCACTACGCCTCCGAGGGCGAGGCCCGGGACGCGGCGCGCTGGGCCGCCCAGGCCCAGGACCTCAGTGCCCCCGGCCACCTGCCCGCGCTGGCCCCGGACACCGGGCCGGGCGGCGCCGCGCAGCTGGCGCGGGAGCTGGAGTGCTACGACGGCGAGATCCTGCTGACGCTCAGGGACGTGCTGGCGGTCCGGCCGGGGGCGGACGGCGGGCGGCTGGGCGTGCGGTCGGTGCGGGGGAGAGGGGTGGTGCGCATCCGGTGAGCGGGGCGGTCGGGAGCGGTGGCCGTCCGTCGGTGGAACTGCTCGGGCTCAGGTTCAGGCCCAGACTCAGGGTCGGGTTCGGGCTCACGGTCGGGCTCAGGCTCGGGTGAGCCCGGTGATGGCGTCGCCGACGTACTCGGCCCCGAGTACGGCCAGCACCGTGGTCGTGATCGCCGCATTGTGCGTGGCCATCCAGGCCTTCCACTCCCCGAGGGCCCGCGCCGAACGGCCCCCGCCGAGCAGGCGGACCCCGAGCGGCACCAGCGTGCACAGCGAGCCGACCAGCACCATCAGCGCGGCGGCCACCGCCTTGCCCCCGTCACCGCCCGTACTGGCGGCGATGGAGGCCGCGCCGCCGACGGCCAGTACCAGGTTCTTCGGGTCGGCCACGGCCAGCACCACCGCCAGAGCGGCGGACCTGCCCGGGGTGAGGCGGTCCACCGTCCGCATCCACGGCGGAGGCGCGGTGATGTGCCCCTCGCGCGGCCGGTCGCGCCACTGCCTCCCGGCCATCAGCACCAGCAGGACACCGAGCGCGAGCTTCAGCCAGGACGACCAGCTCGGCGTGGCGTCGCCCGCACCCGGCCCGCTGCCCGCCGCCACCACGACCGCCACCATCGCCGCCAGGCCGACGACCCAGCCGCAGGCGAAGGCGAGCCCGTTGGCCCGGCCACGCGGTGTGGCCAGGATCAGGATCACGGCGACCAGCGTGAGCGGGCTGATCGCGATACCCACCGCCGACGCCAGCATCGGACCGACCGCCTCGCCCATCCCCGCTCCCGCCTCCTCGCGGCGGCCCCCGCGTGTCCGGAGAAGGTGCCGCCCGGCGTGGCGCGCTCCGCTGAACGCACGCCCTCCCCATTCAGCGACGGCCGGGCCCGCCCCGCGCGGTCGACGCCGCCATGCGGGTGAGGCGGCCGCACTCCTGCGACCTGGGAACGACTCCTGCAACCCGGGAACGCCGGAGGGCCGCCGCACCACACCGGTGCGGCGGCCCTCCGACGTGGTCACGGCATCGGATCAGTCGTTGCCCGACTCGATCGCCGCGTTGTCGAGCGCGGTGGACTCCGCCGCGACCGCCTCGGCGCTGAGGCTGGCAGCCGCGATCGGCGCCGCCCCGCCCGGGGCCAGCTCGCCGATCAGGCCGCTCCACGGCGCCAGCTGGCCGTGCACCGCGTAGTGCTCCAGCTTGCTGCGGGAGTCGGCGATGTCGAGGTTGCGCATGGTCAGCTGGCCGATGCGGTCGTTCGGCACGAACGCGGCGTCGACGCTGCGCTCCATGGACAGCTTCTCGGGGTGGTAGCTGAGGTTCGGGCCCTGGGTGTCCAGCACCGAGTAGTCCTGGCCGCGCCGCAGCCGCAGCGTGACGCTGCCAGTGACCGGCTGGCCGACCCAGCGCTGCAGGCTGTCGCGGAGCATCAGCGCCTGTGGGTCGAACCAGCGGCCCTCGTAGAGCAGCCGGCCGAGCCGGCGGCCCTGGGTGTGGTAGGTCGCGACGGTGTCCTCGTTGTGGATCGCGTTGATCAGCCGCTCGTAGGCGGTGTGCAGCAGCGCCATGCCGGGCGCCTCGTAGATGCCGCGGCTCTTGGCCTCGATGATGCGGTTCTCGATCTGGTCCGACATGCCCAGGCCGTGGCGCCCGCCGATCCGGTTGGCCTCGTGCACCAGCTCGACCGCGTCGGCGAACTCCCGGCCGTTGATGCGGACCGGACGACCGAACTCGAACTCGATCGTCACGTCCTCGGTCCGGATCTCGACGGCCGGGTCCCAGAAGGCCACGCCCATGATCGGGCTGACGATCTCCATCGAGGTGTCCAGGTACTCCAGCCGCTTGGCCTCGTGGGTGGCGCCCCAGATGTTGGCGTCGGTGGAGTAGGCCTTCTCGGCGGAGTCGCGGTACGGCAGGTCGCGCTCGGACAGCCAGGCGGACATCTCCTTGCGGCCGCCGAGCTCGGCGACGAACGCCTGGTCCAGCCACGGCTTGTAGATCCGCAGGCTGGGGTTGGCGAGCAGGCCGTAGCGGTAGAACCGCTCGATGTCGTTGCCCTTGTAGGTGGAGCCGTCGCCCCAGATGGACACCTCGTCCTCATGCATCGCGCGGACCAGCAGGGTGCCGGTCACGGCGCGGCCGAGCGGGGTGGTGTTGAAGTACGTCTGCCCGGCGGAGCGGATGTGGAAGGCGCCGCAGGCGAGGGCGGCCAGGCCCTCCTCGACCAGTGCCGCCCGGCAGTCGACCAGGCGGGCCTGCTCGGCACCGTAGGCGCGGCCGCGGGCCGGGACGTCGGCGAGGTTCGGCTCGTCGTACTGGCCGATGTCGGCCGTGTAGGCGTACGGGACCGCGCCGTGCTCGCGCATCCACGCGACGGCGACGGAGGTGTCCAGTCCACCGGAGAATGCGATGCCGATCCGTTCACCGACCGGCAGCTTGCTCAAGACCTTCGACATGCATGCACCCTTGACCCGCGCGGCGGCGCGGGCTCCTGACTTAGCGACGTGTGAGGGGATTCGGCGTATCCGATGCCCGCACTCTGGCATAGATTTGCAGAGTACCGCAAGAGCATACGATCGTGTCGGTGGGGGCGGCGGCTGGCGTCGCCGCCCCCCGCCGCGGTCGATCGGCCGTAGGAGCCGTCAAGTGGCTTGCGTGGTCAGGGTGTTGGGCGGCCCGGCCGGTCGGGTCGAGGAGCTGGACGCCGTCGCGGGCTCCGGCGTGGAAGGGGCCGGCCCGGTATGGGGAACATGAGACGGCCGGGCCCCACCCCGGGAGTGTGCTGGGGTGGGGCCCGGCCGGGCAGTGGGGTCGTCAGGAGGCGCTGTCGGCGTCCGGCCCCTGGGCGCGCAGGCGGCGGACGTTCTCCAGCGACTCGCGCAGTTCGGTGAGCCAGGAGTCGGAGTGGCGCTGCACCAGCCGGACGCACCAGGCGAGCGCCTCGCTGCGGCTACGGGCGACGCCCGCCTCCACCAGGGTGTCGAGCACCTGCCGTTCGGGCTGGCGCAGCCGGGTCATGACGGGGGCGGAGACCGTGGTGAACATGCCCCGCAGGTCGCCGCACTCGGCGCCCCAGGAGACCTTGCGGCCGTATCGGCGCTCGGCCTCGCGGGCGACGGCGATCCGGGCGTCCCTGGTCCGGTCGCGGAACTCGGCGATCCGGCCCTCGAACGCCGCTTCGCGCTCGGCGTCCGGGGCCGTCCCGTCGAGAGCCGGTTCGGGAATGCGGCCGACGACGGTGATCTCCTCGCGGTCCGCGGTGATCTCGACGATTTCGGTGAACAGGTCGGCGGGGAGGCGGCCGGTGAACCACCCCCGGAGCTCTTCGGGCGAGGTTGTAATCATGTAATCAGCATTACTCGGCGTGGAAAGGATGGCAAGACCCCGGGGAGACCGGAGGATAAGGGGCGCCGGGCCGGCAGCGCAGGATGGCCGGCGTGCGGCCGTCAGCGCACGGCCGTCAGCGCACGGCGGAGCGCGGGCCCGGGGTGCGGGCACGGGCGCGCAGCCAGGCCGTCCGGGAGGCCAGCACGCCGAGGCCGAGCGCCACCAGGTGCCCGGCGTCGGCCAGTTGCTGGTCCAGCGCCCAGGCCAGGGCCAGCCCCGCCGCGAGCGCGGGCAGGCCGAACCGGCGCAGCGGGGCCGGGCCCAGGGCCAGCAGGCAGCCGGCGGTGGCGACCAGCCCGTAACTGATCCCGACGTCACGCGCCCGGGACAGCGCCCCCGGGATCCGGACGGTGAGCATCACCCACATGGCGCCCTCGGTGAGCAGAGTGGCTCCCAGGTGCCCGAAGACGAAGACCGCGCCGGCCCGGGCCGGCCCCCAACGCCACTCGGCCAGGCCCAGCGCCACGGCCACCGCCGCGATGCCCGCCCAGGCGGGCACCCCGTCGACCACCAGCCCGCTGGTGAACATCGTCCACCACTTGCCGACCTCCATGTGATGGACGTTGCTGCTGTTGTGCCGGACGAAACGGGCCCGCGCGGCGTGGCTCTGGCCGGCCAGCCAGCAGGCCGTCGCGGTCAGCAGCAGTACGTACACCGTGGTGAGCCGCAGCCGGGCCGCCGCGCGCAGCGCTGGGTGCCGGGCGGTGGTGCCGACGTCGATGCCCGCGGATGCGGTCGGTGCGCCGTGCTCCCTCATCGTGCCTGTCGCCCTCGCTGTGCGGTTCCCGGTGGTGCCGCCCGGTCGGCCCCGGCGGCCCGCCCCGGGCGGTCAGATCGCCAGCGTACGCCAGCCGCGGGTGATCTCCTCGCGGACGGCGCCCGGGTCCGGCGCCGGGACGCCCGGTGCCGGACGGGCCGTCAGCCGCTCCAGCAGCGCCGTACCGTCCGCCGGGCGTCCGGCCGGGTCGGCGCTCAGCGCGCGGATCACGACGGCGGCCAGCGCCGGGTCCAGGGCGTGCACCGCCGCCAGCGCGGCGGGCTCGGGGCCGGTGTCCACGATCCGCCGGATCACCGCGCCCGTGCTGGTCGCCGCGAAGGGGCTGGCGCCGTGCGCGGCGCAGACCACGCAGCACGCCCACGCCCAGACGTCCGCGGCCGTCCCGACCCGGTCCTCGCCGAACTGCTCCGGCGCCATGTAGGTCAGGGTGCCGGGACCGCCGCCGGTCATGGTGAGCCGGGTGCCGTCCACCAGCGCCGCGATGCCGAAGTCGAGCAGCCGCGGGCCCGCGGTGGTCAGCATGATGTTGGCCGGCTTGAGGTCCCGGTGGATCAGCCCCAGCCGGTGCACCCCCGACAGTGCGACGGTCAGTGCCAGCGCGAGGGCTCGCAGCGCCTCGGGGGAGCGGATCGGCCCCTGCTCGCGCAGGTACGCGTCCAGCGGACGGCCGTCCAGCAGTTCCATCGCCAGGTACGGCCGCCCGCCGTCCACCCCGCCGTCGAGCACCCGGGCGGTGTAGGCGCCGGGCACCATGGCCAGCACCTCCGCCTCGCGTTCGAAGCGGCGCAACAGCTCGGCGTTGTCCAGGAGTTCGAGGTTGATGGTCTTCAGTGCCACCTGCGTCGCCGCACCCTCGCGCCGGGCCAGGTACACGGTGCCCATCCCGCCGGAGCCGATCCGGCCGAGCAGCTGGTAGCCGCCGATGGTGCGCGGTTCGCCTGGGTGCAGCGGCTGGTGCGGGATCGCGCCGGTGGCGGCGAGCGGCACGACCGGCCCGGTGCGCAGCGGCGCGGCGGGCGCCGGGTCGGCCTGCGTCGGGACGTACGCCGGGGGCTGCTGCTGGTACGCGGCAGTCGGCGGGTACGGGGTGGGTTGCGCGGGTGTGAACGCGGGTGTGAACGCGGGTGGGGCCGGCGGTGCGGCCGGGACGGCGGGGCGGTGGCGTCCGCTGACCACGGTCGCGACGATCTGGAACACCAGGGCGGCCAGGATCAGGCCGACCGGCAGCACGAGCGCGCCGAGCACCGCGCGCAGGACGAACCCGCCGGCCAGCCGGAGCCGGGTCGAGCCGGACGACCACACCTCGGGCGGCATGCCGGCCCGCAGCAGACGGTGCTGGGTCAGGAACCAGAGCAGGAGCCAGAGCACCAGGACCGCGATCACCGCTACGAGGTAGTAGGTCTGCGCGACGCCGCGGCTCAGGTGCATGTCGAGGGCCAGATACCGGGAGTTGGCCGGGTCGATCGGCAACCGCAGGACGCGGGCGCCCACGATGTTCACGAAGGTCAGCAGCGCCATCAGCCCGCCGCCGCAGGCGAGCCCCACCGCGAGTTCGCCGAACAGCGACGCCAGGCCCTTCGGGCCGCCGCCGCCCTCCCGGGCCGCCAGCGCCCGCTGCCGGACGTCCAGGTGATAGCGCCGCAGCAGTGGCAGGCTCACCAGCCGCACCACCAGCGCCACGCCGATCACGACCGGTATGTCCACGCTGAGGATCGTGTTCACGCGTTCCGCCCTTCCCCCTGCTGTCGGCAGAGGGAGTATAGGCGGCCCGCGAGTTCGCCCGATTGCAGCAACGGGCCTGGCCGCGGCGGGCCGCAGCAGGTTGGTGGCACCCTTCGCCGAGGATGACCTCGACGTCGACCTCGCCGACGCCGTCGCCCACGCGATTGCCACCGACCGGCCCGAGCTGCCGCTGCCCGGCCCGTGAGCCCGCGATCACTCGAAGGGCGCAGCGCGTCGACGCGTCGGGGGACGCCCCGAGTGAGGGTGAAGGGAACGACGAGGAGGCGCCGATGACCGGTGGCATCACCAGCGCGACCGGAACGGACCGGCGCCCCTGGTGGGCACGCCTCGTCCTGGCCGTCTGGGCCTACGTCCGCCACGCGCCGGGCACCTACGTGTGGCTGGCGATCCTGCTCGCCACCACGCAGGTGATCCACCACGTCGACACCGCGACCGCCGACCGGATCCTGGAACGGCGCTCGACCAACCTGCACCACCTGCAGGTCTCACCGGTGCGCGTGCTGGTCACCAGCGCGCTGTGGATCGCGGGCGGCGGGTGGCTGAGCTACTTCGTGCTCTACAACCTCTTCCACGTGCCCGCCGAACGCTGGCTCGGCACCCTGCGCTGGATCTCGGTCGCGATGGCCGCGCACGTCGGCGCCACCTACCTCAGCGAGGGCGTCCTCGGCTGGGCGATCCACCGCGGCATCGCCCCGCCGAAGGCCGTCTACACCGTCGACTACGGCGTCAGCTACGCGCTCGCCGGAGTGATCGCCGTGCTGACCTACCTGATCGTGCGGCCGTGGCGGTACGCGTACGTGGCCGGTGTGCTGCTCTGTTACGGCCTGGGCGTCGCGCAGAGCCGGGACTACACCAGCATCGGCCACTTCAGCGCCGTGTTGATCGGCCTGGCCTGCTACCCGCTGACCCGGAGCCGCCCCGGCTCCTGGGACCCGGTCGCCACGGGCCGGCGCGTCCGGCGGCGGCTGCGTCGGGGGTGACGGGTCAGCGGGTGCTCGGATCGTCGGGGGTGGTTGTGCCTGGGGTGGTCGTGCTCGGGGTGGTTGTGCCTGGGGTGGTCGTGCTCGGGGTGGTCGTGCTCGGGGTGGTCGTGCCCGGGGTGGTCGTGCTCGGGTTGGTCGTGCTCGGCGCGGGCGAGTCTTTGGCGGGCGCTCCCAGGTAGGCGTTCAGCGGCGGTTCCTGGGCCAGCACCGCCCCGGCCGTGACGGAGAAGGTGACGGCGGCGCAGAACGCGATCAGCCAGGACAGGATCATCAGCACCGGGCCCAGCGAACCGTACTGGGCCAGCGCGCGGTTCAGCGCGTCCGGCATGTAGACACGGGCGGTCAGCGACATCGCGGTGGCCGCGGCGGCGGTCAGCAGCGCACCGGGCAGCAGCGGCAGCCAGCCGACCCGGGCGCTGAGCAGCAGGTGGGTGGTCCACCACCAGACGACGAGCGATGTGATGAAGGTGAGTGGCAGGCCGAGCCAGAAGCCGGTGCCGAAGCCGTCCCGCAGCGGGCCCTGGAAGAGCAGCACGGCCAGCCAGGCCACGACCCACAGCAGCCACCGCCACGCCGCCACCCGGGTGCGGGCCTTCGGCAGCCGCCACGCCCGCTCGCAGACCCGGGCCACCGCGCGGCTGCAACTGGTCGCCGACAGCAGCGCCATCAGGACGCCGATGAACCCGGTGGTCTGTCGCAGGTCGTCATTGCCGTACAACGACTGGTGCAACTGCTGGTCCGTGGCGCCGGAGACGCCGAAGAGCGAGCGGAGTGAGGCGACCAGTTGGTCCCGCACGCCGACCGGGGCGAACGCGCCCACCGCGAACAGCAGCGGCACGGAGGTCAGGAACACCTGGGCGGCCATCCGGGTGGCGGCGTCCAGCAGACCGGGGGAGAGCAGCCGGGCCGTCAGCTCGGTGATCACCGGGAAGCGCCGCTCGGCCTCGGCCCGCATCCGCTCCACCTGCCTGCGCCCCCGGGCCAGCCGCTCCCTCCAGCGGCCGGAGGCCTCCCGCACCGACCTCATCCCTCGGTCCTCCCGCAGCCGGGCCATGGCCCGACCCAGTCAAGGTGAGGCCGGCCCATCTCGCCACCGGGGGGCGGCGGGCCTGGTGCGGTTGGTCTGGTGCCTCCCGGGCTGCTGCCCCGTCCGCTCGTGCTGGGCGGGCAGGGCAGCAGCCGGTGGGACGGGGGTCAGTGGGACGGGGGCGCCGGACGTGGGACAGCGCTACCGGCCGACGGATTGGGCCAGGTAGCGGATGTTGCCCTCGCTGTCCTTGAACCAGGCGGCCCGCATGTCGTCGCGTTCGACGAGGCCGTTGACGGTCGTCAGCCCGGGGAAGTCGTACTCCTCGAACGTGATGCCGCAGTCGCGCAGGGCGGACATCTCGCCGTCGAGGTTCGAGACCTTGAAGCTGGCGAGGGTGTGGGCGGCCTGTCCGCCGCTGGGGGTGCGGTCGATGGTGAACCGGGTTCCGCCGCAGTCGCAGACCAGTTCCTCGTCGGTCTCCTCGGCGAGCTACGTTCGCGATGTGATCCACGTCTTCAACGAGCGGGGAGATTCGATGCGCTGGACCCACAATGGAGCGGAGGACCCCCGAAGGCGATCAGTGAGCGGGTGCGTGAGCACATCCGACTGATCGCTCGGACGTCCCCCGCCGACCCGGACATCACCGGCATCGCCACCTGGAGCCCGCCGGACCTCGCGGAGGCGCTGGACCCCACGCAGGCGCTGGGCCGCGCGGAGGTACCGCCGGATCGCCGATGCCTACGAAGGCACCCCGTCGGCACACCCGGTCCCCGCCGCAGCGGGCCGGCCGGCGCCGCCTTCGGTCACGCCGCGCTCGGCGGCTCGGTGAGCCATCCGTCGAGGGGGACCTGGCAGGAGTTGAGGATGCCGGCGACCAGCGTGTAGGTGCCGACCAGCGCCAGCAGTTCCAGCAGTTGCGGCGTGGAGTGGCGCGCGGCCAGCGCCTGCCAGGTGGCCGGGGACAGCGTGTGCTCCGTGCACAGTTCGTCGACGGCCCGCAGCAGCGCCCGGTCGGCCTCGTCCCAGTCGGGGTGGTCCGGTCCGCCCGCGACGCCGGCGATCTCGGGCCCGGTCACCCCGACGGCGGCGGCGAGGCGGGCATGGTGCTCCCACTCATACGTCGAGCCGGTTCGGTGAGCGGTCCGAAGGATGACGAGTTCCCGTTCGCGGGGCGGGATCAGCCCCTGGGCGAGCTGGGTCAGCAGGGGCGCCAGGGCGACCAGCAGGTCGGGATGGTTGCCGATGGTCGCCAGGACGTTGAGCACCGGGCGGCCGGCCAGCGGACCGGCGCCACCCGCGAGTACCTGCGCGGCGGGGCCCTCCAGCCGCGCGGCCAGGGCGGCGATCTCGGCTGCGGGCCGAGGCGTCACCCGGGGGGCCGCCTCGCCCGGGTGCGGCGTGGCGTAGTGGTCGAGGCAGCCCATCAAGTCCACCTCCCCAGGGGTGCCGTCGCCGTTGAGCCCGCGGTAGACGGCGCCGATGTTGAGCACCAGGCGTTCGGGGTCGGCCCAGTCGGCGAAGCCGTCCAGGTCCATCTCCCGGGCGGCCTGCAGCACGGGTGTGCCCGCCCGGTGTGCGCGTACGGCGTGGTCGTGGACGCGCTCCAGGTAGTCGCGGAAGAGACGGACCTCGGGCTTGCCGACGACCGGGCCGTGCCCGGGCACGATCGCCTCGACGTCCAGCCCCAGGATGAGGTCGCAGGCGGCGATCCAGTTCTCCACCGGGCCGCTGTGGATCACCGGGTGGCCGCCGACGAACAGGATGTCCCCGGCGAACAGGACGGCGGCGTCCGGCACATGGACGAGCAGGTCCCCGGAGGTGTGCGCCGGACCGACCTCGATCAGCCGGACGGTGCGGCCGCCCACCGCGACCTCCAGTTCGCCGCCGAAGGTGCGGGTCGGCAGCGTCGGGGTGATGCCGGCGAAGTCGAAGGTCCGCAGCATCTCCTCGGCGACCCGCGGGAGCGGGACCTCGCCCGGCGCGGCGAACAACTCGTGGAGGTGGTCGCCTCGCATGGCGGCCGCGGCGGCCTCGGTGGCGACGATCGTGGCATCGGGGAGCAGCTGGTTTCCCCACCAGTGGTCGCCGTCGGCGTGGCTGTTGACCAGGGTGCCGATCGTGAGCCCGGGCAGGGCCCGAGTCATCGCGGCCAGCATGGCGCGGGTCTGCGGCACGGTGAACAGGGTGTCGACGAGCAGCGCTTCCGCGCCGGAGACGATCAGTCCGGCGTTGCTGAAGCCCCAGGAGCCGTTGGGCTGCAGATAGGCATAGGTGTCTGCGGCGATCTCGTGCAGACCGAGCGTGTAGGGGACGGCCATCGTTGGACCTCCTCGCTTGATGTACTTGAGTGCCAATATGTACTCAAGTACGGATCTGGATTCAAGTACACTCGCGGGGTGAGATCGACAACGCCGCAGGAACCGGCCGCTCGGCAGAACCGGCAGGACCGGCGCGGACAGCGCCGCAACGCGACACGGGACCGGCTGCTGACCGCGGCCCTGGACCTGTTCGCCACCCAGGGGTACGCGACCACCACGTACGACCACATCGCCGAGCGCGCCGACGTGGGACGCCAGACGGCGTTCAACCACTTCCGCCGCAAGGAGGACTTCGTGACCGCCTGGGTCCAGCAGCGGCACGACCTGGTGGACCGGCAGGACGAGACCGACGCGTCCGACAGTCGCTCCGCCGTCGAGGTCCTGGCCGGCGAGCTACGCGTGCTCGCGGAACTCAACGAGCGGGACTACGCGCTGGCCAAGGAACTCCACGACAGCGGCGTCCTGCACTCCGCCTTCGCCCTGGGCGCCGCCACGCCGCGCGCGCTCCTCGCCGCCGTCACCCGCGGCCAGCAGCGCGGCGAGATCCGCCCCGACCTCGACCCGGGAACCGTCGCCGACATGATCTTCGACGGCTACGTCACGGCCCTGAGCCGCTGGCTGCGCACCGACGGCGGCCACCCGCTCGCCGAGTCCCTGCTCACCAGGCTCACCGTCCTTGTCACCGGCTTCGCGCCCGGCGACACCACCCTCCCCACTGCCGCAACCGGACCGCGGAACCCGTAGGGCCGCGCGGGAAGACACCCGCATCCCACCACGGCCGCCGACCCGGCGCCGGCCCCGAGATCCACGCGGAGCAGCAGACGGGGACCCTATTCCAGCGAGCCGAGCCGGACGGCCCGCATGATCTCCCGGAAGTGCGCGCCAAGGAGAGTCGAGAGAAGTCGGGAAGGTTCGGGCGGCTGGCTGCGCTGTCACGCGAGCACCACCGGTCTGGGCGACGCTTCGAGTTTGCGCTCTGACCTGCAGGGATGTCTCATGCGGCGTCGCGCCGAGGCTCTGCGGTGGGCGTCGGACGGTCGGCCGCAGTCAGCGCAAAGGGACCGCAGAAGGTCCCGCCGGCACTTTCACGGCTGGGCGATGCCGAGAACGCGTGAGTCTCGCGTTTGCGCTCGTAAGGCAGAGTCTGCTCGTACTTGTGCTGACCTCTTGCTGACCGCATCTGAGGGCACGTCAGGCATCCGAGCCTGGCCGCAGTGAGCGACCGAATCCCGCCACCCCTCGTCGTCATCGATCCCTCTGACCCGTACTCGCTCTGCCACCCGCACGGCTCCGAGTGGCCGTGCGCTGCCGCCATTGGTCCATCGCCTGCTGGAGGGCCTCGCTCATGATCAGGAGGAACTCCGCGGAGGAGCTGAAGCGGCCGCCGGCCCGGGTGGTGGTGCCGAGGACCTCCGCCCCGCGCTGCGATGCGGCGATCAGGGCATCGTTCATCTGCATCGCGGCCAGGGTGGAGCGGAGCCAGATGTCATCGTCGATGACGTAGCGCTCGCGGCGTTCGCCGGGAGTCCGTTCGCGCCTGACGATTCCCTGCTGTTCGAGGAAGTTGACGGCGTGCGAGACGGACGCGGGGCTGACGCGGAGGCTCTGGACCAGGTCCGCGGCGGTGAGGGCGCCGCAATCGGTGACGTACAGGCAGACCAGCGCCCTGGCCGCCATCCTGGGCAGCCCCTGCTGTTCGAGGAGGACTGTGAAGAACTCCGTGAACTCCCGGACCTCTTGGGGGTCGCGCCCGTGGTCGCTGTGGGGAACTGCCGGCGCCGGGGGCTGGTCCGGCTTCCGGCGGCGCGCACGCTGCTGCGTGGCTTCCTGTGCTCGGTTTGCCCGATAGCCCTCGGGCCCGCCGTTGCGGGTGACCTCCCGCATGACGGTTGAGGCGGGCCGCCCCAGGCGTCGGCCGATCTCGGTGTAGCCGAGCCCCTCGGCCAGTCCATCGGCAATGAGCCGGCGGTCCTCGCCGGTGAGTCTGTCTCCAGGCATCGATGCTCTCGCCCCTCTGTCGGCCTGCGCGGGGCCCGATGTCCGCACGCTTCCGCTCCGCAGTATGCATTCACTCGCAACTCATTGCAATGCAAGCCTTGATCGTCCATTGCATTCAGCGCCAAGCTCATTGCAATATCAAGGCAATGTCTCTTCCCTGCAGGCCAATGCAGCTATCTGTTCTCGTTGACTGATCTGTGAACGCAATGTAGCTTCGTGGTTGTTCAGTAGTTCCCGAACACTCATGCAGGGGGAGATTCATGATGGGGAAGAGCGGCGGCGGCTTGTCCGAAGCAGGGCTGCGCAGGATGCGCGACGTGCTGGCGCGGCACGTCGAGTCCGGGAAGATCCCCGGGCTCGTCGCGCTGGTCGGCCGAGGCGACGAGACGCACGTCGAAGCGATCGGGACGATGAGTCGCGACGGCGGCGCGACGATGCGCCGGGACACGATCTTCCGGATGGCTTCGACGTCCAAGCCGGTCACGATGGCGGCGGCGATGGTCCTGCTGGACGAGTGCAGGCTTCGGCTGGACGACCTGGTGGAGCAGTGGCTACCGGAACTCGCCGATCGGCGGGTGCTGAAGCGGATCGACGGCCCGCTGGACGACACGGTGCCGGCGAAGCGGCCGATCACCGTGCGGGACGTGCTGACCTCCACCTTCGGGCTCGGCATGGACATGACGGCGCTGGGTACCCCGATCATGAACGCGGTCTTCGAGCGGGGGCTCACACCCGATCTGCCGGTGCCGATGCCCGAGCCGGACGAGTGGATGCGCCGCCTCGGCACGCTTCCGCTGATGCACCAGCCCGGAGAGAGCTGGCAGTACCACCTCGCCAGTGACCTCCTCGGCGTGCTCGTCGCCAGGGTCACCGGCCAGCCCTTCGAGACCTTCCTGCGCGAGCGCGTCTTCGACCCGTTGGGCATGAAGGACACCGGCTTCCACGTCCCAGCCGGCAAGATCGACCGCCTGCCTCCCCTCTACGCCCCGAACCCGCAGACCGGGGAGTTCACCGTCTGGGACGAGCCGGCGGACGGACGCTGGAGCAAGCCTCCGGCGTTCCAGGGCGGCGGAGGCGGGCTGGCCTCCACCGTCGACGACTACCACGCCTACTTCCGCATGCTGCTGAACCGCGGAACGCACGGCAGCGAGCGGATCCTGTCCCGGTCCGCCGTCCAGCTGATGACCACCAACCGCCTCACGCCCGAGCAGACCGCCGCCCGTACAGCGCTGGCCCGCGACAACGTCCACCTCTCGTACGGCCAAGGGCAGCACGGTGGTTGGGGCTTCGGGATGGCGGTGCGCACCTACCGCGGCGACTACGCCCCCGTCGGCCAGTTCGGCTGGGACGGCGGGAGCGGCACCTCGACCTACGCCGACCCGGACAATCAGCTCACCGGAATCCTGCTCACCCAGGTCGGGATGTCCGTCCCGAACGCGGCGCGGTTGATCCACGATTTCTGGACCACGCTCTACCAGGCGATCGACGACTGACACCGGCCTGGGCCGTCCCAGCACGTCGCGCTCAGCCGCGACACCGTGTGGCCGACCCCGGCAGCCGAACCGAGGACGGTCCCGCAAGGTTCGGGCTCCACCTCGGAGAGCTGTCTGCCTGTTCGGCGTGACGGCCTTACACTTCCTCGGCCCTGTGCCGATCCGACGGGGGACCGGGCGGCGTGCGCCGGAAGTCTCGCAAATTCCTTAGCCCCTCCTCTGGTTCGCTGGCCGTGCCGAGAGCGCTCCGCGAGCAGTGGCTGAAGGGGAACGGATGTCCAAGCGTGCACTGATCACCGGGGTGACCGGCCAGGACGGGTCTTACCTGGCCGAGCACCTGATCTCCCTGGAATACGAGGTCTGGGGCCTGACCAGGGGGCAGGCCAACCCGCGGAAGGACCGGGTCAGCCGGCTGATCCCGGACCTACGGTTCGTCGACGGCCAGGTAGGCCAGTGCGCCGCCCCTGCCTGCGGCGCACTCAGGGGCCAGATCGCTGGCCTCCGGTGTGAACTGGGCGAATCACTGCATGGAGCGAGCATGACCGCACGTCACCACCGGAAGTGAGCCAGCGCCGTTTACGGGACAGAGTCGTTCTTTGCACAGGCCCCACGGAAGAGTCAACGCGTCACTGGACGATCTCCAGTACGGCCATCATGCCCGCGTCCTCGTGGTTGAGGATGTGGCAGTGCAGGACGGTCTTGCCGGTGTAGTCCTTGAAGTGCATCCGGATGACGAACTCGCCCTTGGCGGGGACGCTCGCAACGTCCTGCAAGCCGTGGCCCTCGTGCGGAAGGCCGTTGATGCTCATCAGCTGGAAGTGGTTGGTGTGTACGTGGAAGGAGTGCTCCTCGTTGCTGTCGTTACGAATGGTCCATTCCTCGACCGTGTTCAGCTTGGCCTGGATGTCCACCCGGTTCATGTCGAACTGCTTGCCATTGATGTAGAACTTGGTGCCGTCGTTGTTCTCGGAGAACACGATGGTGCGCCGCGCGGCGACCGGCGCCTGGCTCAAGTCCACTGTCGGCGCGAAGGGCGAGGTGGGCAGCGCCGTCGCCGGCGTGGAAGGTCTCTCGGAGACCAGGGTGGCCAGGGTCGCCTGCGGGAAGGAGTTGCCAGCCGGTCCGGTGTTGTACGCGAGCGTCTGCAGCTGAGAGCGGCCGGGCGGACCGCCTTGCACAAGGACATCGAATCGGGCGCCGGCTGCGAGGAGGAGCGAGTCGGCCGTCCAGATCCGGTCGACGGGGGTGCCGTCGTGGGCGATCACATGGAACTGCTGTCCTTGCAGTTGAACGTTGTAGTAGATGTTGGCGCTGATGTTGGCCAGCCGCCAGAGCTGGGTCTCACCCGGCCGGATGGAGATGGTCGGGTTCAGCTGGCCGTTGACGGTGCGGTTGGTGGTCCCGCCGATGTGCAGGCCCTGGGTCTTGACGGAGTCGCCCTCGACTTGGAAGTCCTTGAGACCGATGACGTGCTCGGTGATGTTTTGCAGGTTCGCCGGAAGGTACTGCTGGAGCCCCTCGACGATCAGGATGCCTGACAGGCCCCCGGAGACCTGCGGCGCGGAGATGGGGTCCGCGTGTGAGTGGTACCAGTAGGTGCCGGCCCGCAGCGTGGTCGGGAACTGGTACGAGTAGTCGAACGTCTGACCTGGATTGATTTGGATGAAGATGTTGTCGGCGTTTCCGCTCGGCGACACATGGAGCCCGTGGACATGCAGGTTGGTGACCTGGTTCAGCGTGTTCCGCATGGTCACGTCCAGCTTGTCCCCCGGATGGATCCGCAGCGTCGGTGGCATGTAGCTGCCGTTGTAGGTGAGAGCCCACAGCTTGTGGCCGCCCAGGTCCACCTGCTGCCTCTCCACGGCGAGTTCCACCCGCAGTACCCCGTCGTGGCTCACCATCTGCGCCGGTTCCTGCAACGGGGAACCCTCCGCAAACGACAGCGACTGCGACGAAGAGGGCGACTGCGAAGAAGAGGGCGACTGTGAAGCCGCTCGGCCACCGATGCAGCCGCTCACCAGGGTGGCGAGGGCAACGACCAGGGCAGTGACAAGGAAGGAAGCCTTGTAACGGGAACGCATGACACCTCCGCCTATGGGCACCCACGCCACGCGTAGCTCACTCTCAGTAAGTACCCGGCTGAAGCAGTCTGCGACCCGGGTGGGCCGTTCGTACGACAAGGCCCCCTTGTCTTCTTGGTGGCCCTGAAACGGGGGCTCCTGGCCTCCGGACCCGGTCTGGCTGTTGCCCCCTGTCGAAGGTATGACCTGGGGGTGGTGTCACCGCGGCCCGGAGCACCGTATGACCGCTGATGAGAGGCCTGACCGGCACCCGGCCGAGCGCAATGCCCGGCCACTTGCAGGTGCCGGGTCTGCGTAACCAGGATCCCAGTTGCGGCCGCGGGCCACGAGAGGGGCCCGGCAGGCCGCCGCCCCGCCACTGAGCACGTTCCGGTGTACCGGGCTGGGTATCGGGACGGGACATGTACCTCGACAGTCACTGCCGGGACGGGGAGATCGAGGGGTACAGCGCCTGGCGGATCGTTTCGGCTACAGCTGATACCAGTCGTCTCCTCCGACGCGCAGCGAACGGCCGAGGTAGTCGCGCAGGTTGTTGGCCACCCACCTGCGGCTGTCGCTCTCGTGCTCCCAGACGAACACGTCCGGGCGCTGCGGCTTCTGCACGAAGGCGAACTGGTCACCGCCCCCGTTGTCGCCGAAGAACATGAGGGCATCGAACGGAGAGCAGCGCCCGCGACAGCGCCGGCGACTGGCGCCGGCTCCCGATCCCCCACGGACGCGGTCTGGTCGAGTACGTCATCGACGCGCACAGCCACCTCGTACGCCTCACCCGCATCATCCCCCTCTGACGAGCCACCGCCCCGCTGCCCGCTTCGGCATCAGGCCCACAACCCCGCAGACAGCCTCAAGCACGACGCCGGAAGCAGCAGGCCCGCCGCCCCGGGAACGGGGAAGCGGGCCACCAACGCACGGTCAGGCCTGGAACTCGGCGCTCTTCGGCTGTCCCGGGTTCCTCCGGGCGCGGTCCCTGACGGGCCCAGCCCGGGAGGGCCCGGCTTCTTGTCCAAGGAGCGGAGGGGCGACCTGAGCCCTCAGCTTGTCCGAGCCCTGGACATCAGATGACCGCAGCTGCCGTCGTCTTCAACAATGGCGCATGTTGATTGATCACTGGCCGTTGCTGGGCCTGAGCCTGAACACTCCCCGCCTGGAACTTCGGCTGCCCACCGACAGCGAGTTGGCCGACCTGGCCAGCCTGGCGGCAGAGGGCGTCCGTGAGCCGGACCGCATGCCCTTCCTCGTGCCGTGGACCGACCTTCCTCCGGCGGAACGGGCGCGCTCGGTAGTGCAGCACCACTGGTTGCGCCGGGGGAACTGGGCCCCGGACAACTGGGCCCTGAACCTGGCCGTCTTCGAGAACGGCCGGGTCGTCGGCCTGCAGACCATCGCCGCCCGCGACTTCGCCGTACTGCGGGAGGTCACGACCGCCTCATGGCTCGGTGCACGGCATCAGCGGCAAGGGATCGGCACTGAGATGCGCGCCGCCGTCCTGCACCTGGCCTTCGCAGGCCTGGACGCGCTGGAGGCGACGTCGGGAGCCTTCGAGGACAACGCCTCCTCGTTCGCCGTGTCCCAGAAGCGCGGCTATGAGTTCGACGGTATCGACCGTCATGTGGTCCGTGGCCGGCCTGTGACGAACAGGCGGCTGCGACTGACGCGTGACCGCTGGGAGACGCATGCGCGCGTGCCCGTCTCGGTCAGCGGGCTGGTGCCCTGCCTGTCGATGTTCGGACTGCCGAACCAGAGCGATTCGGATCATCAACGGTCGGTTGACCGCTGACAGACATCCCTGTGCATCACGGTCAGGAGCGGCTCGGCATCCTGTTGCGGGGCCGACTTTGACTGCGAGACGTCGGTCACGAGCGGGAGCGTAGCGGTGCGGTGTGCTTCGGTGCCGCGTCGGCGTCAACCGGGTGTTGGGGCGTCAGGCTTTCGGGAGCGTTGTTCCGAGTTCGAGCATGGCGGGTGAGGCTGGGCCGCCTTCGGAGCACTCGGTCTTGTAGCCCTTGACGCCCGGGGCGACGGTGCGCGGGTCGACGGCTTCGGAGGGGACGCCGGTGGAGTAGAGGCCCTCGGGGTCCTGGTCGCGGTCGTGCGGCAGGAGCCAGAAGACACGGCGGCGGAAGGTGCCGGAGGCCCGCGAGGACCTGGCGTCGGGGCCGAGGATCGCGTAGCCGACCATGCGGCCGTCGCGGTGGCAGACAGGGCGGCTGCGGCGGGTGGTGAGGCGGTCGAGGGACCGGCGGACGTAGTCGAGGTCGGTGGTGTCCTCGAGCCGGCCGCGGACACGCCCGCCGACGCTCTGGCCGAGCTGCTGACCGCCATCAGCCGCCGCCAGCACGAACACCGCGCGCAGACCGCCCGCCGCCTGACCGCCGTCCTGGACGGCGGCCTGCTGTCCGACGAACTGACCCAGCTCGCCCGGTACTACCGGGCCAAGGCCGACAAAGACCTCGACCGCACCGCCGATGCCCTCCGCGGCATGCACCACGTCGCCGCCGCGGGCGGCCGCCTCGCCCCGCAGGCACAGCGCGGCATCGCCAACCTCGCCCGCATCCACGGCGACTTCCCCGGCGCGCTGGCCGCAGCCTCCGCGCTGACGTGGAAGAGCCGCCGGCACCGTGTCCGGGGCGACATCCTGTGGCCGCGGGGAGACTTCGCCGCGGCCGCCCAGGCCCTCCGCGATGGGCGGGCCGAGGCCGAGCAGCACGGCGCGCCCGGTGAGCGGGCCATCGCGCAGACCCGCCTGGCCCTGGTCACCGCGTTCGCCGACCCGGACCGAGCTGACGAGGAGATCGCCCTCGCCCGCCAGTACCTGGAGCCGCTCGACCAGCGCGCGACCGTGCTGCTCGCCCACGGGGCCGCCCTGGTCGGCGACGCCGGCACCGATGACCGCGAGATCACCGACCGCGCCACCGTTCTGCGCACCCAGATCGACGTCGCCGGCCTGCCCTGGCTCATCCCGCTGCTGGAGACCGCTCTCGCCTTCCACCACGCCGTCCGCGACGCCGAGGGCGACCTGACCGCCACCATCGCCCGCACCGCCTGCTCCAAGCGATGCCATGCGAGAGCCACCCGCACACGGGAAGCCGAGCTCGCCCTCTGCGAGAACCCCAACGCCGTCGAGGACGAAGCCCCCTGAGCGCTTGATGCCGTTGGGGTTCTCGAGAGTCACTCGCCTGGTCCGGTCACAGCTCCGGGATCTCCGTCCGCCGCGCATGCAGCTCGGAGCGGACCAGTTCGAGCAGACGCCCTGTCCAGTTGCGCCCTCGGCCAGCGTTGTCGCCCCAGAAGGCCGACTCCATGTCGTCGTAGATCACGGTGGCGTCTTCTGTCGACAGCAGGATCTCGGCCAGCTCGGGGTGCTGGTCGTACTTGGCGCGCAGTAGGCGCGTCATGACGGCGGTCCGGACATGCTCCCAGCCCTCGCGGCGAGGCGCCTCGGCCGCGAGGGTGCGCGCCGCGGAGGCGGTTTCCGCCGTCGCGATCGCGCCCCGGACCTCGGGCTGAGCAACCGACAGAGCCCAGTAGGCATGGGCAACGGAGGGGTAGCTGGCCTCCCCCATGGTGATCGGGGCGGGGTAGTCGTTGCGCAGGCCGACCGTGCCGGGATCGTCCACCGGCTCCTTCGGAAACGTCTGGTAGACGTGCACCGCCGGAGCATGGGACGCCACCGGTCCGTCCGCGGGGACGCGCTTGGCCCGCTCGGCCCTCCAGCGGGCCCGCTCCTCGAAGTATGCGAGGGCACCGTCGTAGTCCTTCTGCGTGACCGTTCCGTCGAACGACAGGTAGGTCTGGCCTCCGGGCCCTGCCACCAACACCCGCAGTGGCCAGTCCTTGCGGTCCATGTCGCCCAGCGCGTAGCGGCGCTGCGATTCCGGGATCGCGAGGAATGCGGCGTGGGCAGCGGCCCGGTTCTCCTCGGTCCGGTCAGCGAGGAAGGCGTCGACGGCGGCCAGGCAGCGGCCGGTCGAGTCGGGCCGCCCGTTCAGCTGGTCGATGGTGTCGCGGACTTCGGCGAGCAGCAGCTCAGGGGTCTGCCAGCTCCGCGGCTCGCTGAACTTCCAGTGCGCCAGACCGTGCACGGACGCCTCCGCGCCCTCCGGGAGGCTAGTGGCCACCCAGCCGGTGCGCAGATTCTCCTCGAACTCCTCGATGGTGACCAGGCCCCAGCAGTCGATGAGCCCGTCGGCGTAGATGAAGAGGTCGGTGAGGAAGTAGCGGCCGTTGCGGATGAAGGCGTGCCGCCAGGTTCCGGGTATGCGGACGCCGTCCGCGGTGCGATGGGTGATCCGGTTGCCGATCATCCTGAGATTGTGTCGCAGCGAACGCTCAGTCGACCTCGGTTTTTCCTCCGGGTCGGCTGAACCGCCCACCTCAAGGCCCCAGCCATCGTCGGGTACTGAACCCGGCGGTCAAACTCCGGTGAGACAACCGGCAACCAGTCAAACTCCGCTGAGACTGGTGAAACTTCGCTGCGACGGGTCACATCCGAGAAGCCCAGTGGCCTCCGAGCGATCTGGGCCAACACCCTGGAGCCGGCAGCTCCACTGCCCTGGTACCGCACGATGCCCCGCACAGACTGGGTCGCGGGTGTGGTGGTCGTCGCCTTGTTCACTGCCCTGGCCGTGGCTGCCGTGACCGGCGCAGGGGCCCCGCCTGGGCGCCGGATCGTCCTGGCGGACCGGATCGGCGACCAGGAGCGGATGCCGGACGACGGGGTGGTCGCGGCCGAACGTGGCCACCTGCAGAAGAACC